>NZ_JBYSYT010000001.1:0-1565399 GCF_058783685.1 Allobosea sp. FW305-C-101
GAGGAAAACCCAAAGCGGGAGGCGGCGGGTGAAAAGCCGCTTCGGGTCCCAAGCTATGAGCGCTTGGTGGCGGAGATTAACTCCATCCACGAATTCGATGTTCATGCATGCCGCTATGGTCTCGACGCCGCAAGAAAGCGCTTCGCGATGGTCCAAAACGGCGTCGACGTCGAGCGGCCACTTCAGCGCGTTGAAATCGATGAATGGCGCGTGAACCTGCAAACCCTCTGCGCAGATCTCGGGATCCTCGATAAGCTTTCAGACAAGCTGCAGTCAGAGATCGCAACCGCTCGTCCGTGGCTATGCGCTGCCCTGGATAGCGCGACATCCGTCTGTGTTGGATTCAAGCTCGGCCTCACACCGACGGCCGAGCTTGCGTTGGACACTCTCGAGATGGTGGTGACACCGAAGGCGCCGTACGCCTTGGCCGCCGGCGCGATGTGCCGAGACGACTTCTATGGCTCGCCCGAGCGCATTGTTCATGATCAGGGGGCCGCTTTTCTGTCCCTGCGATTTCGCCGCGCGATCATCGATCTCGAAGCCGACGCGGAAGCTCCGCCAGCCGGAATTCCGTCACTTCGGGGGCGCATCGAGCGGTTCTTCAGAACAGCAGGTACGCAAGCGCTTTGCCCGTACACCGGCCGGACTTTTGAATCGATCGCGGCGAAGGGTGATTACGACCCGGTCGCCCGAGTCAGCCTGACCTTGCATGAGCTCTGCGATGTCATCACCCGGTGGGTGCTCGACATCTACCACAACACTCCGCACGCCGGTTTGAAAGGAGAAACACCCGCCAACTGCTGGAAGCGGTTGGTCAAGGCCTATGGGATCATTCCATCGCCTGATCGCCACCGTCGTCGTGCCGTCTTCGGTGTCAAGCGCGATTGCTGCTTGACGCCCAAGGGCGTCAACTTGTTCGGCCTCCACTTCAATAGCCGTGAGTTGCAGGAATTTCGCCGCCAGCGAGGTGATGTCACCCTCGAGGCCCGCATGGACCATATGGACCTCGGTCACGTCTCCGTCCGCCTCGAAGATGGCGGTTGGCTCGCGGTTCCGAACGTACGGCCAGGCTTCGACGACGTCCCATTGAAAATTTGGCGCGCGGCGGAGGCGGATCTTCGGCGGCGATTCAAGGCTGAGGCGGCGGTTGCGGATGGGATCGTCGCCAAGGCGATCAAGGATGCCTGGGAGCTTGGCAGGGCGGCCGCTGCCCGCGTGAGTATCTTCTCCACTCGGCCAAGCACCGAAGAGCTGGACTACGCACAAAAGGAGCTCGGGTACGGCTTTGGTCGACCTGCGCAGCTGCCTGACGGCGCCGCGCCACTCGTCGGCAATCTGCTCGCGGGGGCGATTCCGACCGGGACCAGCGAACTCGCTGTGCCTTCAGCTGTCGCACCCAAAGCCAAGACCCGTTCATTTAAGATTACGGATTGATATTTCCATGACCTATAACTCTGACCTCATTGAGGTATTCCGCGTTTCGCTTTCAGAGCAGCAGAAAATCGTTTTGGCGGCGCGTGAAAAGCTGAAAAACAAGCATATCGAGACGGAATGGGATCCTGAGCTCAGGCGCAAGTTCGATACGCTGATGCGTTCCGTTCTGAGCCAGCGGCAGTCTGGCAGCGAGCCAGCGCACGCTCGGCATGAGGGGCGCTGCCTCTTCGTGAGCGGGGAGGCCGGAACCGGAAAAACCGCATCTCTCGAGCGGCTTTTTCGAACACACCCCATCCTTCAGCCTCGGGGAGAGCATCGCTCTCCCTTGCTCAGGGTGATCGTGCCAGCTCCTTGCACCTTAAAAACGCTCGGGCGAGAGGTGCTCAGAGCACTGGGCTACCCTCTGGCTCGGGAATTGGCGGATCACATCATCTGGGCCCGCATCCTGGAGCTTCTACCCGTTGCCGGTGTGCTGATCATCCATTTCGACGAGACGCACAATCTCACGGACAACGCCAACGTGGTCCAAATGGACAACATCAGGAAGACCTTCAAGACGCTGATGGTCTCGTCCTGGCCAGTTGGCCTGATCATTTCGGGCTTGCCCAGCCTGACCCCTGAGATGCGCAAAATCGACGAGATTCGCCGTCGTGGCCAGTTTGTGTCGGTTCCGCTGCTAAGGCTGCCCGACGACAATGAGATGGTCGGAGGCATCATCTGCGGCCTTGCGGAGGTGGTTGGCGTCGCCATTGGCGAAGACGCGGTCGAGCAGATCGCGCCTCGGCTGATCCACGGCGCCTTGCACCGCTTCGGGCTTGTGATTGAGCTTATTCACGAGGCCGTCGAGCTGGCCCTGTTGGACGAGAAGGCGCTTTCGATCGAGCACTTCGCCACTGCCTACACAGACCGAACCGGCTGCGGCGCGCTGATGAACCCATTCGTGGCTCCAAACTGGGCTGATCTCGATTGCTCACAGGTCCTGGTTGATGAGCCGCCAATCGAGCCCGTCCTACCGATTGACCCGCCGCGTCGTAGTGGTCGCGGTCGCAAGAAAGGAGGTCGCTCATGAGCGGCCTCTATCCTTCGCTCGAACTGCGGACCGGTGAGTCACCGGCGAGCTTCCTGTCACGGCTGGCACTTCTGCACCGCGCCCAGAGCCTCAGCGTGTTCGCGCTCGATATGGGTTTCCAGCACCAGCACATCGTAGACGGAGATCGGGCCGCGTTGAGCCGACTTGCCACCGTCTCCGGTGCTCCGGCCGAGCGGCTCTTCGATCGGGCCATTGTCCGTGAGCATGACCATTATCTCTATCGCGGGCAGACCTTCGTCAGATCCTCCCTTCGACGAGCGCGAGTCGCGGCCTGCCCCCGCTGCCTGGCGGAGGATCTCGGCGATGGCGCCAGTCCATGGCAAGCGAGCGGCCGCAGCGATTGGCTGTTTCAACATTACCGTGTTTGTCTGAAGCACCATGTGCGGCTGGTGGAGTTCGGCGAGGTCAGCAACGACCAGACCACTCATGACTTTGCCCGGAGAATGGCACCGCTCGTCGTCGATATTCCGACACTCGCTCAAGAGGCAAAGCCGGGCGATCCAACGGAGTTGGAGCAATATCTTGAAGCGCGTCTGACTGGCGGCGCCGGCCCCCGCTGGCTCGACAGCCTGCCATTCTATGTTGCCTGGAGAACCTGCGAAGTGATCGGTGCCGTAGACCGCAACGGGCGCGATGCGCCCATTCGCGATCTGAGCGAAGAGGACTGGCGACATGCCGGCAGCCGCGGGTACGCCATTGCCGCCGGCGGTCCTGCCGATGTTCGAGCGTTCTTGCACGATCTCTGGTCGACAAGCAGTTGCGCCAGGCAAGGCGCCTCCGGCCCTCAGGCCTGGTTTGGGCAATTCTTCAAATGGCTGTACGCGATGAAGGGCGATCCGAACTACGACCCGGTTCAAGCCATCGTCATCGACTTCGTCGCTGACGTGGCCCCTGTCAGCCCGGACGACAGGCTCTTCGGCAAGCAAATTGTTCAGGAACGATGGCTGCACTCGGTCTTCACGGCGACCCGCGCAAGTGGAATCCATCACAAGCGCCTCAGGAGGGTGCTCCGCGCGTCAGGCGTGTTGCCGCCCGATAGCGACCACCTCAGCGACAACTTGGTGACCTTCCGCCTGTCAGCAGGTGAGCCGATCATCGAGATGCTCCAGAACGTCATCACGCTGAAGCAGGCCGAGACCTACATCAATGCCGGGCGCGTGCACACCAAACTCCTGGCAGATCATGGCTTCATTCAGCCGGTGGAAGGGCATGACCGCCTCGAGCTAGGCGATCAGCGCTACCACCGCCGCGAGCTTGACGAATTCATAAGGCGCCTGTCCGCCAACGCTGTATGGGTTAAAGAACCTGAGGGGCCCCAGTTGACCATCGCAGCGGCGGCGAAGCGTGCCTGCTGCTCGGCCATGGAGATTGTAAAACTGATACTCGATCACCAGCTGCGCTGGGTGGGCTCGTGGACCGCGACAACTGGATACCATTCCATTTTGGTCGATGTCGCCGAGATAAAACGGCTTACGCACGGTGACTACGGTGACAATCTTACAATGCGTCAGGCTGCAGACTTACTTCGATCCACCGAGCGGGTTGTCAGCGCGCTCGCAAACAGCCAGCTGCTCGCGAGTGAGAGCCGGATCAACCCGATCAATCGATGTCCCTATATCGCCGTTCCCCGCAAATCCATCGAAGGGTTCAAAGCTCAATATGCATCGCTCCATGAGCTCGCCCGGAGTCGCGGAAAGCATATGCCCGCGTTGAAGCGGGAATTGGCAATGCGCGGTGTTGAGCCAGCTTGGCCGCCAAATCAGGTTGGTGCGTCGTTCTACGAGCGAGCCGCTATTCCGCCCGGCATCTAATCGAATCCAGGTTCGCTAGGATTTCAACCCGGCCTCAACGGCCGGGTTTTTTGTGTTTTGGGCTAAGCGATCGGCTAAGTTTGCGGAAGTACTATCCCTCTGATTGCGGAACTTTAATCCTGGAATCCAATAATCCCAATCAAATGATTTCAATAACTTAGGGTTTCTGTTGCGGAAACACTATGCCTCTCTCTTCATTGTTGTAGACGCTCCCGAAAGACGGCCGTTTTTCTCCAAAGCGCGCCTCGATGTGATCGGAAGCATGCCGCACTGATGAAAATGCCCCGCCGCTGACCGGCGGCGGGGTCCACCATTCAGAGAATTCTGTCTGCGAAAGAGCAGATCGGACGCCGTCTCACCGGCCGCCCTTCAGGCCTGAGCGGCCAGTCCTCGCCAAACTCTCCGTCATCACCTGCCGAGGAAGCGTCGCACGGCGACCTCGAAGGCGCTGATCATGTCGAAGGCTGCTCCGGCTGGCTCGCCATCATCCTTTGATCGATAACACCGCTGCTTAAGCTCTGCCCCTGAATGAGCCGCCGAATTGCGCGGTGAGACACTCGACCCTCAGGTTTGGCTCGCGGCCCGCTCCAGGCCGGACGCCTCTCCGCCGAAAGCGCGCGTCGCCCGCGCCGCCGCGGCGAGCAGCGGCCGCTTCATCTCGGCGATAAAGGCCTCGCTGATGCGTGTGCGCGGGCCGGCCAGCGTGATTGCGCCGACCAGGGCGGCGGCAGGTCCGAAGACCGGGGCCGATAACCCGGCCGTATCCGGGTCGCGATCGCCGAGCGACACATAGTGGAAGCTTCGCCGGATCGTTTCATAGGGCTCGCCCGCTTCCCCGGAAAACGCCGCAAGAATTCGTCCGCCTGACCCCGAAGACAGCGGCAGCACGTCGCCCTCGCGCACATGGTAGCGGATGGGGTGCCTGGATTCGATGCGGTAAAGGCAGGTCCGCAGGTTTCCAGCCGGTGCATAGAAGGCGACGCTCTCGCCGCTCTCCTCGGCGAGGTCGCGCATGATCGGCAGCAAGATGTCGGCGGCCGCGACAGAACGCTGGTAGATCGCCCCGAGCCTGAACGCTCCCGATCCAATGCGGTAGAGGCCATCGGGTAGCCGTTCGAGCAGATGTCCCCGGATCAGCGAGCCTGCCAGCCGCAGGATCGTGCTCTTGTAGAGACCCGTCCGGGCCGCGATCTCGGCCAGCGTCAGCGCCCGCTCCTGCGGCGTGAAGGCATTGAGGATCGCGATGGCGCGATCCAGCGCCGCAACGCCGTCCGAGGAGGCCGGCAGCGATGCATCGCCCGCCCGGCTGGTCTTGCTTGCCGCTTCGGTCTTTCCGGTCATGCGCGAGCGTTATCGGATCAGGTCAGCTTCGTCTAGATCGTTCTGTCTGATAGAATTCAATTCTGATTGACAGAACGATAATGGAATGACAAAAGCGTCGCCGGGCAGGCTCCAGATGAAGAAGCGCCATCAGGCCGACGCGACCCTGTCCCGGAGGAAGCCGGAATTCCCGGCCCAGAACCTTGGAGGAAATCGATGCTGTCTCGCCGTCATGTTCTGCTGGGCTCGCTCGCCACTGGAGCCGCCATCCAGGTGCAAGGGCCGATCGGCGCCGCTTTCGCGCAGACGCCGGCCCAGCTTCAGATGTTCGTGCCCGCGGCGCCCGGCGGCGGCTGGGACCAGACCGCCCGCACGATGGAGCAGGTGCTGCGCGCGGAGAAACTGATCAGCGGCGCCCAGATCACCAATGTCGGCGGCGCCGGCGGCACGGTCGGCCTGCCGCAGTTCATCAATCAGTGGAAGGGTCGCCCGAACGCGCTGATGATCTCTGGCATGGTGATGGTCGGTGCGATCATCGCCAACAAGGCGCCGGTCAAGCTGACGCAGACGACGCCGATCGCCCGCCTGACCGGCGAGTTCCTTGCGCTCGTCGTGCCGGCGGCCTCTCCCTTCAGGACGGCGAAGGATTTCATCGCCGCACTCAAGGCCGATCCGGCAAAGGTCCCGGTCTGCGGCGGCTCGGCCGGCGGGTCCGACCATATCCTGCTCGGGCTGATGGCGAAGTCGGTCGGCGTCGCGCCGGCCAAGCTCTCCTACGTCCCCTATGCCGGCGGCGGCCAGGCCGTGGCCTCGCTGCTGGGCAACCAGGTCGCGGCCGGCATCTCCGGCTATGGCGAATTCTCGGAGCAGGTGAAGGCCGGCAAGCTGCGCCTGCTCGCGATCTCCGCCGACAAGCGCCAGCCCGGCATCGACGCGCCGACGCTGAAGGAGCAAGGCATCGATGTCGAGCTGTTCAACTGGCGCGGTGTCTTCGCCCCGCCTGGCGTCAGCAACGACCAGCGCGCCGCAATGATCACCCTGATGGAGAAGATGGCCGGCAGCCCCGCCTGGCTCGACGAGGTGAAGAAGCGCGACTGGACGCCGATCCTGCTGACCGGCGACGCCTATGCCGGCTTCCTGCAGGAGGAAACCGCGCGCATCGAGGCAATCCTCAGGGATCTCGGCCTGGCGGCCTGATCGCCACCGGAGACTGCACCCTACAATTCGCTCAAGGACACCCGTGATGACCGATGTTCATCCGCGGCAGCGGACGCATGCGCGCCTGGCGCCGGCAGAAGCCCTGATCGGGCTCGGGCTTCTGCTTTTCGCTGGGCTCACGCTCTGGCAGACGCTCTCGATCCCGGTCTCGCCGATGTATGCCCAGGTCGGCCCGCGGGTCTTTCCGTACATCACGACGGCAGGCCTGGCCCTGTTCGCCGTGCTCCTCCTCGTGCAGGCCGCGCGCGGTGGCTGGCAGCCCGAGGAGGAGAAGGAGGTCGTGCTGGACTGGCGCGCCGTGGTCTTCGTCACTGCCGGCCTCGTCGCCAATGTCGCACTGATCGGCCCGCTCGGCTTCTCGGCCGCATCGACCGCGATGTTCGTGCTGGTCGCCCACGGCTTCGGCAGCCGGCGACCGCTGCGGGATGCCGCGATCGGGCTCACCCTCGCGCTCGCCGCCTATTTCGGTTTCGCGAGGGCGCTCGGCGTCAATATCGGCGCCGGCCTCATCGAAAACCTGCTGGGAGGCTGAGGTCATGGACACGCTCTCTCAGCTGGCTAACGGCTTTGCGGTCGCCTTCTCGCCGACCAACCTGCTCTGGTGCCTCGTCGGCACCACGCTCGGCACCGCCATCGGCGTGCTGCCGGGATTGGGGCCGGCGCTGACCATCGCGCTGCTGCTGCCGATTACCTTCCAGGTCGCCCCGGAAGCCGCCTTCATCCTCTTCGCCGGCATCTATTACGGCGCGATGTATGGCGGCTCGACCACCTCGATCCTGCTCAACACGCCGGGCGAGAGCGCGACCATCGTCACCGCGCTCGAGGGCAACAAGATGGCCCGCTCGGGCCGTGCCGGCGCGGCGCTCGCGACCTCGGCGATCGGCTCGTTCGTCGCTGGCACGATCGGCACCATGGGCGTCACCTTCCTGGCGCCGGTCGTCGTCGGCCTCGCTCTGCTGTTCGGCCCGGCCGAGTATTTCTCGCTGATGGTGCTCGCCTTCGTCACGGTCTCGGCCGTGCTCGGCTCGTCCGCGGTGCGCGGCCTCGCCGCCCTGTTTCTCGGCTTCTATCTCGGCATGATCGGCATCGACCTTCAGACCGGGCAGCCGCGCCTCACCTTCGGCCTGACCGAACTGCTCGACGGCACCAACGTCATCGTCGTCGCGGTCGGTCTGTTCGCGGTCGGCGAGACGCTCTATGTCGCTGCCCGCCGCTATGCCGGCAAGGACGAGATCGTGCCCCTGCGCGGCTCGCTCTACATGACGCGCGAGGAATGGTCGCGCTCCTGGAAGCCCTGGCTGCGCGGCACGGCGATCGGCTTTCCGATCGGCGCCATGCCGGCGGGCGGAGCGGAGATCCCGACCTTCCTCTCCTATGTCCTCGAGAAGCGCCTGTCGAAGAAGCCCGAGGAGTTCGGCACGGTCGGCGCGATCGAAGGCGTGGCCGGCCCGGAAGCCGCCAACAACGCCTCGGCCGCCGGCGTGCTGGTGCCGATGCTGACACTCGGCCTGCCGACCTCGGCGACGGCAGCGATCATGCTCTCGGCCTTCCAGAGCTACGGCATCCAGCCCGGGCCGCTGCTGCTCGACACCCAGCCAGCGCTGGTCTGGGGCCTGATCGCCAGCCTCTATGTCGCCAATGTCCTGCTCGTCGTCCTCAACCTGCCGCTGGTTGGGCTCTGGGTGCGCATCCTGAAGATCCCGGCGCCGCAGCTCTATGCCGGCATCCTGGTCTTCGCGACGGTCGGCACCTACGGCATCTCGCAATCACCGATCGACTTGATCCTGCTCTACATCCTCGGCGGCGTCGGCTTCCTGATGCGTCGCTTCGACTTCCCGACCGCGCCGGTCGTCATCGGGATGATCCTCGGGCCGATGGCCGAGACCGAGTTCCGCCGGGCGATGACGATCTCGAACGGCGACTGGACGGTGCTGTTTACCCAGCCGCTCTCCGCCGCACTGCTGGCGCTTGCCTTCACGGCGCTGTTCGGCCCGCGCCTCTATCGCCTGATCATTGCCTGGCGCGGTCCGCGCCCGGACCACGTCCCCGGCGACGCCTGAGAAGCGAGACACAAGATGACAAAGCTCCTCCACGGCCTTCGCGTCCTCGACCTCACCAATGTGCTGGCCGGCCCCTATTGCGGCTATCAACTCGCCCTGCTCGGGGCGGATGTCATCAAGGTCGAGGCGCCCCATGGCGGCGACCTTGCCCGCCAGCTCGGCGCCTCGCCCGCGCTCAACAGGGCGGCGATGGGCACCTCCTTCCTGGCCCAGAACGCCGGCAAGCGCTCCGTCGTCGTCGATCTCAAGAGCGAGGACGGCCGCGAGCAGTTCCGCGACCTCGTCGCCACGGCGGATGCTCTCGTCGAGAACTTCCGGCCGGGCGTGATGGATCGCCTCGGGCTCGGCTACGAGAGCCTGCGCGCCATCCGCCCGAACCTCGTCTATTGCGCGATCTCCGGCTTCGGCCAGACCGGGCCGATGCGGGACAACCCCGCCTATGACCAGATCATCCAGGGCCTCTCCGGGGTGATGAGCATCACCGGTACGCCGGAGACCGCGCCCTTGCGGGTCGGCTACCCCGTCTGCGACACGCTGGGCGGCCTGTTCGGCGCTTTCGCGATGGTCTCCGCGCTGCTGCGCCGCGCCAGCACCGGCGAAGGCGCCTTCCTCGACGTCTCCATGCTGGAATGCACGCTCAGCGCACTCGGCTGGCCCGTGTCGAACTATCTGACGGCCGGCGTCGAGCCCCGGGCGATGGGCAACGAGAACATGACGGCAGCGCCCTCCGGCGCGTTCGAGACCGGCGACGGGTTGCTCAACATCGCTGCCAACAAGCAGGAGCAGTTCGTCACGCTCTGCGGCGTGATCGGGCGGCCCGAACTCGCGAGCGATCCGCGCTTCGGCGAGCGCGAGGCCCGCAAGCGCCATCGCGGCGAGCTCAAGCAGGAGATCGAGGCCGCCCTCGCCGCCGCGCCTGCCGCGGAATGGGAAGCGAGGCTCAACCGGGCCGGCGTGCCGGCCGGACGCGTGCTGACGATCCCGCAGGTCCTGCAGGAGGAGCAGGTCACCTCGCGCAGCATGACGACCCGCTTCGAGGCGGGCGCCGGCGACGGCCCGCTGACGGTGATCCGCGGTGGCTTCCTGGTCGATGGCGAAGCGCCCCGGCCCATGCAGCCGCCGCCGAAGCTCGGCGAGCATAGCGACCAGATCCTGGCGGAGGCCCGCCGGCAGCGTGAGACGAGGAGGCAGGCATGAGCGACGGCACCCGCAAGGAAGGCCGCGAGCGCGGCGAGGAATGGTGGGCGACCGAGATCATCGAGATGCGGCCCGGATTGATCCGCCTGCGCGGCTATCCGATCGAGGACCTGATCGGCCGCGTCAGCTTCCCCGCGATGATCTGGCTGATGCTGCGCGGCGAACTGCCGAGCGAGGCGCAGGCAGCGCTGCTCGGCACGGCTCTTGGCGCGGCGGTCGATCACGGCCCGCAGGCGCCTTCGATCGCGATCGCCCGAATGGCCGCGACCTGCGGCGTCGGCATCAACAGCGCGATGGCCTCGGCCATCAACGTGCTCGGCGATGTGCATGGCGGCGCCGGTGAGCAGGCGCTGGAGTTCTTCGGCGCCATCGCCGCAGCGATGGATGCGGGTGAGCCGCTGGAGCGCGCCGCCACGGATCACGTCGCGCGCTTTCTCTCCGAAAGCGGCTATGTGCCCGGCCTCGGCCATCGCTTCCATCCGGTCGACCCGCGGGCGCCGCGGCTGCTGGCCCTGACGCGCGAAGCGGCCGCCGCCGGCACCGTCACGGGGCGGTTCGCCGATATCGCGGAGGCGGTCGAGGCCGCCGTCTCGCACCGGAAAGGCAAGCGCATCCCGCTCAATATCGATGGCGCTACGGCCGTCATCTATGGCGAGCTCGGCTTCCCGCCGCCGCTGACGCGCGGTCTCTTCGTGCTCTCCCGCTCGGTCGGCATCCTCGCCCATGCCTGGGAGCAATCCCAGAAGCCCGACCGCAACAAGGGGCCGCTGCCGCGCGAATGGCTCTGGGCCTATCAGGGCGCGCCGGAACGCCGGCTACCAGAGGCTTAAGCCGCGCAGCCATCACCATCAGACCCATAACCAAGAGCCATCTCGGGGGAGACCATCATGACGCAACTTTCTCGCCGCTCGTTCCTGCATGCTTCGCTCGGGACCTCCGTCACCGCGCTCGGACTCAGCCGATTGGCCAGCCCGGCGTTCGCGCAGGCGTATCCATCGGCCAATATCAGGATGGTCGTCCCCTATGCCGCTGGCGGCACCACCGATTTCGTCGGGCGGCTGATCGCAGAGGCGATAAGCGAGCAGCTCAACGGCCACCGCTTCTTTGTCGAGAACAAGACCGGCGCGGCCGGCGCCATCGGCATGAAGGACGTCGCCGGTTCCAAGCCCGACGGCTACACCGTCCTGCTCGGCGATTCCACCATGGCGGTGACGCCGACCCTGACCCCGGCGGCCGGGATCGATCCGCTCAAGATGTTCAGGCCGGTCTGCCTGATCGCGACGTTCCCTTCGGTGCTCGTCGTGCATCCGAGCGTGCCGGCCAAGACCGTCGCCGAGCTTGTCGCCTATGCGAAGGCGAATCCGGGCAAGCTGAATTTCGGCTCGGGTGGCGTCGGCACCGTGCCGCATCTCCAGGGCGAGCAGTTCAAGCTGAAGACCGGCGCGAGCCTGCAGCATGTGCCGTACCGCGGCGCGGCGGCGGCCCTTCAGGATGTCGTCGCCGGGCAGATCCAGATGCTGTTCACCGCGGCGCCGACCGCGCTCTCCTTCATCGAGGGCGGCCAGCTCAGGCTGATCGCGACGACAGGAGCAGAACGGCTGCCGATCGCCGCGCAGGTGCCGACCCTGGTCGAAGCCGGCGTGAAGGACTTCGTCTCCTCGCAATGGTTCGGCCTGCTCGCCCCGGCCGGAACGCCGGAGCCGGTCGTCGCACGCCTCAACGAACTCGCCGTCCAGGCGACCCGCAATCCGAGCGTCGCCAAGCGCATCACCGACCAAGGCGGATTCCCGCAGCCGGGCGCGCCGGAGGATTTCGCCAAGTTCATCGCGAGCGAAATCAAGACCTGGGGCGACGTCGTTCGCGCCTCGCAGGCCTAGCCGAGTCATGCGGCAAATCTCACGCCGGAGATCCGAACAATGAGCTGGTTCGCACCGCCGCAGCCGATCGAGACGACGGTCCATGCCCGCCTGCCCGACGATTTTCGGGAGCGGCGTCCAAGCGCTTGGGGCGATGCCAACAAGGGCGGGCAGGCGGTCGACTCGTTCCTGGAAGGCCCCTGCCTCGGGCCTGACGGCACGCTTTATGTCGTCGACATCCCGTTCGGGCGAATCTTCGCGATCGATTCCGCCGGGCAATGGCGGTTGGTCACCGCCTATGACGGCTGGCCGAACGGTATGAAGGTCGCGTCGGACGGCCGGCTGATCGTGGCCGACTACCGCCTCGGCCTGCTCTCGATCGATCCCGGAAGCGGGGCGATCGAGATCATTCTCGGGGCCGTCAACAGCGAGGGTTTCAAGGGGCTGAACGATCTCCAGCTCCTGCCCGACGGCTCGATCCTGTTCACCGACCAGGGCCAGACCGGCATGCAGGACCCGAGCGGCCGGCTCTACCGGCTCTGGCCGGATGGACGCCTCGACCGGATCATCTGCAACGCGGCGAGCCCGAATGGTGTCGCCGTCTCGCGCGAGGGAACCCATGCCTTCCTGGCGCTAACCCGCGCCGCCCAGATCTGGCGGGTGCCGCTCGACCCCAGCGCCCAGGCTGGAAAGACCCAGGTCTTCGCCCAGTTGCCCGGCGGCCAGTCCGGACCGGACGGGCTGGTGGTGGATCGACATGGTCGCCTGGTCGTCTGCGATCCCGGCCATGGCTGCGCCTGGGTGCTCTCGCCGCTCGGCGTACCGCTCTACCGCATCCTTTCCTGCGCCGGCCGGACGGTGACGAATGCGGCGCTTCTGCCCGATGGAGCGACATTGCTTCTGACTGAATCCGAAAGCGGGCAGATCCTGCGCGCGTACCTTCCGGATACGTAACCGCCACAATGATACCGACCGCGCGCAGGGAATTGCAGCCCCTTCTGAGTGATCAGGAGGGGCAAGGGACTGCCGCCGCGCCAATGGCTTTGGCCTATCGCGGCCCAACGGAGGTAGACCTCTTTCTACTGATAGGGGCGGCAATGCCGACTTGCATCAGGCTCCCCTGCGCTGCGGCTCGGGTCGCCGACCGATGAAGCCTGCGGGCTCGCTGCCGTGGTTCGGTGGTAGCGGCAAGAGCAGTTCCGCGATCCTCCGAATCGCGGAATTTCTCCAAGCCTTTGTTTTAACGCATTTTCTTCACGCGAGCCGGTACCCGCTTCGCTTGAAAAGGCTCTAGATCTCGATCTCCACGCCCACCTCGACCACCTGCTTGGCCGGAATGTGGAAATGGGCGGCGGAGCGCTCGGCATTGCGCTGCATGAAGGCGAACAGAGATTCGCGCCACACGGCCATTCCCGCGATGTCCTCGCGCGGAATAACGGTTTCGCGGCCGATGTAATAGGAGAGGTCGGCGAGATCGATGCCGGGCAGCAGGCCGTGCTCGACGCCGCAGCGCAGGCCGTCCGGAATGCGCGGCGTCTCCATGAAGCCGAAATGCACGATCACGCGCGTGACGCCGGGCGCGAGCTCGATCGTTTCCATGCGGTTTTCATCGGCTACGCGCGGGATTTCCTCCAGCTTGCCGGTGACGAGCAAAATCCGCTCGTGCAGGGCATGGTTGTGGCGAACGAAATGCGAGAGCGAAAGCGGAACGCCGCGGGCGGCCGAGGCGAGGAATGCCGCCGCGCCCGGCAGGCGCACCGGCGGCTTCGCCGACAGCATCTCGAGAAACGCCTTCTCCGGTTCGCGCTGGCGGCTGCGCGCCGCCTCGACCAAAGCGAGCCCGCGCCGCCAGGTCAGCATGACCACCACCAGCACGAGCGCCAGGACCAGTGGATACCAGCCGCCCTCATGCAGTTTCGGCAGGTTGGCGGAGAAAAACACGAGGTCGATCAACAGAAAGAAGCCGTTGACCGCGACGACGAGGATCGGGCTGAAACCCCATTTCAGAGCGATCAGCGCCGCCAGCCCGGTGGTGATGGCCATCAGCAGGGAGACCGCGATACCGTAGGCGCCGGCAAGGGCCTCGGACGAGCGGAATGCAAAGACCGACGTCAAGGTCGCCAGGCAGATGAGCCAGTTCACGATCGGGATGTAGATCTGACCCCGCTGGTCATGAGCCGTGTGCTTGATGCGGACGGCCGGGAAGAGGCCGAGTTGCACGGCTTGGCGGGTCAGCGAAAAGGCGCCAGTGAGGATCGACTGCGAGGCGATGACGGCCGCCGCCGTCGCGAAGGCAATCAGGGGATAATGCGCCCAGTTCGGGGCGAGCTGATAAAACGGATTCTCGATCGCCTCCGGATGGATCAGCAGCAGCCCGCCCTGGCCGAAATAATTCAGCATCAGTGCCGGCAGCACGACGGTAAACCAGGCCAGGCGGATCGTCTTCGGGCCGAAATGGCCCATATCCGCATACATTGCCTCGCCGCCGGTCACAGCCAGGAAAGTCGCCCCGAGAACGGCGAAGCCGACGAGCGGAGAGGTGTGGGTGATGAAGTACAGCGCGTTGAACGGATTGATCGCAGCCAGGATGCCCGGCGCCATCAGGATGCCCCGGATGCCGAGAAGCGCGAGGATCAGGAACCAGAGCAGCATGACCGGCCCGAACAGCCGGCCGATGAAACCTGTACCCTTGCTCTGAACCAGGAAGAGGCCCATCAGGATCGCCGCGGTCAACGGAACCACGGCCGGCGCCAGGAACGGCGCGTCGACCTTGAGGCCTTCGATGGCGCTCAGCACGGAGATCGCCGGCGTGATGGCGCCGTCGCCATAGAGCAAAGCGGCACCGACGAGGCCGACGACGAGGACATAGGCCCGTGCCGAGCCCGGCTTGGCATGACGCGCCTTGAGCAGGGCCAGCATCGCCATGATGCCGCCTTCGCCACGATTGTCGGCCCGCATGATCAGCAGCGAATACTTGATCGAGATGATCAGGATCAAAGCCCAGAGGATCATCGAGACGCAGCCGACCACTGCCTCCGGCCGCAAGACGCCGCCAGCGGCCGCAGCCCGAACGGCCTCCTTGAGCGCATAGAGCGGGCTGGTGCCGATATCGCCGTAGACAACGCCGAGCGCCCCCAGAGTCAGGGCGGGAACGGAGCCGTTGTGATCGTGGGAAGACGGCCTGCCGCCCGGTGACGGAACCTCATGCGCCATGCGCTGCCCTCCCCATTATCTCGGAAGTAGGGCACGCGGCGGCGCTGACAGCAAGCCTGCGCGAACGGCCTGGGCCGCGGCCTCAGCCTGCCTCGCCGGATCGGCTGATCGCCGCCGATCTCGCTGCGAGCGAGGCCCCCGGCAAGGCCCGCGGCAATCAGCCTGGATACAAGAGGAGAAGTTTAGTTTCAGAATCATATCATGAACTGACGAATATATATTACGAACACAATCCCAGCGAATAATACTATGAGATTTTTATTTGAGTTCAACGGCTGAGCGCGATCTAAGGAGGCTTCCAAAGTCATCCGAGACCAGCGACATGCTTTCCGTGCCAGCGTTCCCATCAAGCTTCACCCGCCCGCTGATCGGCGCGCTCGGGGCATCGCTTCTCGGCGCCGTCGCCGTCCAGGCTGCCGAACCGGCCCCGAAGACGCTGCCCGCCGCCGCAACCGCTCCCGAGAAGCCGATCGACTTTGCCTTCGGCTTCAAGCTGGCCTCGGACTACAACTTCCGCGGCATCACGCAGTCGAACCACGAGCCGAGCCCGCAGGCCTATGGCGAGCTCCAGCTTTTCGACAACCTGCTTTACGCCGGTGTCGCAGGCTATCGGGTCGATCTGCCGACGCGCCCGGCAGCGGAAATCGACCTGACCGCCGGCTTTCGCCCGAAATTGGGGCCGCTGACCTTCGATCTCGGCGTCATCTATTACTATTACCCGGGCGAGCGGCGCCTGGTCGACGCCGCCGGCGCGATCCTGACACCGAAGAACACCGACTTCCTCGAATTGGCAGGCAAGGTGTCCTGGGCCGTCGACGAGCAATGGACACTCGGCGCCGGCATCTTCCACGCCGGGGACTGGCTGGGCTCCGGGGCGCCCGGCACCTATGCCAATGTGACGGCGAAATATGCGCTGCCCGACAGGTTCCTCGGCGTCCTGCCCGCTGGCCTGGCCGTGTCGGTTGAGCTCGGGCGCTACAGCCTCGGCACCACGGCGGCCGTCTACGGCTCCGTCCGCCTGCCGGATTACAGCTACTGGAACGCAGGCGTATCCTATACCTACGCCAACACCACGCTCGATCTGCGCTATCACGACACCGATCTGAGCAGGCGTGAATGCTTCAGCCTGACCACGGATCCAAGAGGCCTCGCCACGGGCTCGGCCCGTTCGAACTGGTGCGGGGCGGCCTTCATCGCGACGCTGTCCTTCGACACCACCGCGAGCCAGCTCGGCGTCTTCGCATCGCGCTGACCGCGACGGACGCCATCGGGCAGCGATCGCCTGGTCGCTTCCCGTACCGTTGGTGAGCTGCGTCGAGAAGGGGCGTGGCTAAGGCTCGATCCTGCTCAGGGCGTCTTCACCCGGCTCCCGGCTCTGCCGCCACTATGACTTTCCAATGCGGAGGAACGCTTTCCTGCATGGAACGCTTATGCGCCGCGCCCTAGTTGCTGAGACACGCACCATCTTGGGCAGTGGCGCTGAACAGCTTTCGACCGCAGGAGGCTGACCATGACGAACTCGGGAAGCATCGAAGACACCGACCTCGTTCCGGACGGCAGGCCGCCGGGAGTTCTGCCTCAGGAGCCGGCCCTGCCGAGCGCGCTGGGCTATCTCGCGGCACTCGTCATGACGGGCTTCGCGACGCTGCTCGCTTTCGCTCTCGAAAGCGCGGCGTCGATCCCCAACCTTTCCCTGGTCTTCGTTCTTCCTGTCATCATCGCCGCCATTTTCTTCGGTTTCGGGCCGTCGATGCTCGCGGCTGTCGCGGGCGCTCTGGCCTAACCTCCGTCTCGGTCGTGCTCGGCACCTCGATCCTGCGCGGCCTCGTCTCGCTGTTCTTCGGGCTGGCGCTCGCCGTGATGGGGACCGACTACCAGGCCGGCCTGCCGCGCCTGACTTTCGGCGTGCCGGAGCTGTCGGACGGTATCGGCATCACCATCGTCCTGGTCGCGATGTTCGCGGTGGGCGAGATCCTGTTCGTCGCCAGCCGCCTCAGCCGCGAGCCGCAAAAGGTCATCGAGGTCAACGGGCCGATCGCGATGTCGCGCGAGGACTGGCGGAGATCGTGGAAGCCCTGGCTGCGCGGCGCGGCGCTCGGTTTCCCGATCGGAGTCATGCCGGCCGGCGGCTCGGAAATTCCCACGCTGCTGTCCTACACGCTGGAGCGGCGCCTCTCGAAGAATCCGGAAGAGTTCGGTCACGGCGCGATCGAGGGCGTTGCCGGCCCCGAAGCGGCGAACAACGCCGCCGTCGCAGGCGTCATGGTACCATTGCTTACGCTCGGCCTGCCGACATCGGCCACCGCCGCGGTGATGCTGGCAGCCTTCCAGAACTACGGCCTCCAGCCCGGCCCGACGCTGTTCACCAGCAATCCCGAACTGGTCTGGGGCGTGATCGCCTCGCTCTATATCGGCAATCTCATGCTGCTGGTGCTCAACCTGCCGATGGCGCGGGTCTGGGTGAAGCTGCTGGCGATCCCGAAACCGCATCTCTACGCGGGCATCCTGATCTTCTCGCTGGTCGGCGTCTGGGGTCTGTCGCAGTCCTGGGTCGAGTTGCTGGCCCTCGCCGTCCTGGGCGTGATCGGATACGGCTTCCGCTGCTGTTCAGTGCCGATCGCGCCCGCGCTCATCGGCCTCATTCTCGGCCCTATGGCCGAGCTTCAGCTTCGTCGTGCCCTGGCAATCGGTCAGGGCGACCCGATGACGCTGGTTTCCTCCCCGATCGCAGCGGGCCTGCTGATCGTCGCGGCCCTGCTGTTGCTGATTCCGTTGCTCCGGTTCATTCAGAGCCGGCGGAACGAAAACCCGACTTTGACGGCTGCTCAATAAATCCACCCGGCCTCGAGTCGGCCAGGGAGGTCGAAATGCGGGCTTTCATCGGTGTTGCTCTTGCGGTGGTACCGCTCGGCACCTCAGCAACGGCCCAGGTCAAGCTTTTCGAGGAGGTTATGGCAATCGTATCGTTGCCGACACATAGCCCCTTCAATGTCTCGGGCATTGCAGCTTCATCAACCTGAGCGTGCATTAAACAATTAACCATCGCATTGAATGAATCGCACGCCTGCCGTATCGGCAACGTCTCGAAAACTCCGGACCTCTATCGTCGCGATTATTCCAATCGGACGTGAAGCCAGAAATGCTTCGAGAGCGACAGAATTCGCTACCAGCAATCGATCTTCCGGGGCCTGCCCTGTCGATCGAATTGGGAACCCGGCATAACTCCCCCGCTGCAAGTAACTCAGAGACCGAGCAACTGCGGGATATGGTTGCGCGATTGATGCACAGCGCGGCCCACGATCCATTGACCGGCCTGCTCACGCGCAGCCTGTTGCTGGAACGGCTTGAACGCGAGCTCTTGCGCGGCGACGCCGATGGCGCGGATATCGCGATCCTCTTCATCGACCTCGACAATTTCAAGCTCGTCAACGATTCCTTCGGGCACAGCAGTGGCGACCAGGTGCTGTCCGAGATGGCCAGGCGCATCAGCACCTGCACCGGACCGGATGATCTGGCGAGCCGGTTCGGTGGCGACGAGATCGTCATTCTGCACCCGCAGGCGACCACTCGCTCCGGCACGTCGCTTGGCCGGCGGATTCTCGATGCCCTGGCCGAGCCGATCTTCATCGCCGGCCGCGAGGTGGTGGTCACGGCCAGCGTCGGGATCGCGCAATGCGCCCCCGGGATGAAATCCGGCGAGCAATTGCTGCGGGAGGCCGATACCGCTCTCTACGCCGCCAAGGCTCGTGGACGTGCGCGGCTCGAGCAATTCGACGACGAGCTGCACAGGCGCGCCGAGAAGCGCGTGCAGATCGAATCGGATTTGCGAGCGGCCTTGCGGGAAGCGCAGCTCTTCGTGGAGTACCAGCCCCAGGTGCGACTGACCGACGGATATGTCGTGGGGGTCGAGGCGCTTGTCCGCTGGCGCCATCCCGAGCAAGGCATCGTGCCGCCCGGCGACTTCATCCCCGTGGCTGAGGATTGCGGGTTGATCGTCAAGATCGGGCAAGAGGTGCTGCTGCAATCCTGCCGCCAGCTTGCGGCCTGGACACGGGCGATGCCCGGCCGTTCCTTGACCATGACGGTCAATGTTTCTCCCCGCCAGATCGCGGAACCGACCTTTTTCGCAGAGCTGCGCCAGGTGATCGGGGATACGCAGATCGATCCGACGGCGCTGTGCCTGGAAATCACCGAAAGCGCGATGATGAGCGCGACGGACGAGGTCGTCGGACTGCTCAACCGCATCAAGGAACTCGGCGTCTACATCGCGATCGACGATTTCGGCACCGAGCACTCGTCGCTGTCTCGTCTTCGGGACATGCCGGCAGAGGTCCTGAAGATCGATCGCAGCTTCATCGACGGCCTCAGCAGCGAACCCGGCGATACCGCGATCGTTTCATCGATCCTGAGTCTGGCTTTCGCGATGGGCAAGCACACCATCGCCGAGGGCGTCGAAAAGCATGAACAGGCGGCGATGTTGCTCCGCATGGGTTGCGAGGTCGCACAAGGCTTCTTCTTCTCGCGGCCCGTCGCGGCCGAGCGCATCGCGCCCATGCTGATCAAGCCGATCTGGGAGCCGCGTTCGATCCGGAAGCTCCACGGCACGCGTTTCACGAGCGGGCCGGTTCGGCAAGGCCATCGCTATTTCATCGACGAGTTCCTCGACCACATCGGCGCGCCGATGGGGATCAAGGCCGCGAGGTCGCCATGATCGCAACCGTGGTCGGCATCACGACCCTGATGATCGGATCGGCCTATCTGGGGCTCGGCCTGCTCTCGATCTGGGAAACGATCAGCCTTCATCATTATCGAGGCTGGTCCCGGTTCGGCATCGGCTTCGCGCTGATGGCGGCAAGCTGCGGCCCGCATCACCTGATGCATGGCTGGCAACTGCTCCAGGGCGAGACCGTTTCCTGGCCGACGCTCGCCGCCACGATCATCGGCTTGCCGCCCGGTCTCGTATTCGTGTGGCTTCGCTTCGAAACCATGTGGAACGGCCAGGGCGACCGCGGCATCGCCGCATCGCCGCAGCGTCTGATCCTGCTCGGCTTCGTCGCGGCTCTCCTCGCCGGCGGCCTGGCCTCCTGGAATCTCGTTCAGCAGCCGGCCGCAGAACTATCTTTCCTGATCCTCTGCATTTCGCCAGCGAGCGCGG
Organism: Allobosea sp. FW305-C-101; assembly: GCF_058783685.1. Taxonomy (NCBI): domain Bacteria; kingdom Pseudomonadati; phylum Pseudomonadota; class Alphaproteobacteria; order Hyphomicrobiales; family Alloboseaceae; genus Allobosea; species Allobosea sp. FW305-C-101. The sequence continues at coordinate 20,355 of NZ_JBYSYT010000001.1, forward strand.
CGAGCGCGCCGGAAACCGGTTACGCCTTTGCCTCCGCCTCGTTCTTCGCCAACGCGTTCGTGACCGCCACCTATGGCATGGTCGGCTGGTATCTCGCCGATCGTCAGGTGCGCCGCTATCTTTCTGATGGCTCCTGGTCCCTGGCGGGCATCGCCCTGACCGGCATTTTCATGACCTGCGCTCTGATGCATCTGATCGATGCCAGGGCCTGTTCATCCTGGGCCACCCTGGTCTTCGACCTGATCGGCATTCCCGCCTCGATCTACTTCCTGTGGATCGTCAGGCAGGTGCATAGCGACGCCGTGACGGACTGGAACCGGCGTCCATTGATCGGCGCTGCGACGGCGCCGGCACGTCCCTCGCCCTGGAGCAGCACGAATTCCCGATCTGGATCGTACGATCCGGTGGTTCGTGACTAAGAACCTCCAACAAAAACATGACCGTCCGGGGTATCGCGCTTTCGGCGCTTTACACCGGCGACGAGGCCCGACCAGATAGACGGCCCCGATCTGTCGGCCGCCGAGCGGAGAGCTCAAATGGGTGTCGCATTGGACAGGAATGCCACGGCAACGGCCCGCGACTGGGTCGACCAGGCGATCGCGGCGATCGAAGCCGACCAGCGCCGCTCGGCCGATACCCATCTGTGGAAGCTCGATACACCCGCACTGACCGGGATCGATCTGTACCTGAAGGATGAATCCACCCATCCGACCGGCAGCCTGAAACACCGGCTGGCACGCTCGCTCTTCCTCTATGCGCTCTGCAACGGCCTGATCCGCAAGGACACGGCGGTGGTCGAGGCGTCCTCCGGCTCGACGGCGGTGTCGGAGGCGTATTTCGCCCGCATGATCGGCGTTCCGTTTTATGCCGTCATGCCGCGCTCCACCTCCCCGGAAAAGATCGCCGCGATCGAACATTACGGCGGGCGTTGCCATTTCATCGACGACGGCGAGCGGATCTATGCTGAGTCGGCGGAGCTGGCCGCGCGCCTGTCCGGCCATTTCATGGACCAGTTCACCCATGCCGAGCGGGCCACGGACTGGCGCGGAAACAACAACATCGCGGAGTCGATCTTCCAGCAGCTGGCGGGCGAACGCCATCCGATCCCGTCCTGGGTCGTGATGAGCGCGGGCACCGGCGGCACCACCGCCACCATCGGCCGCTATATCCGCTACAAGCGCCATGCCACGCTGCTCTCGGTAGCGGATGTCGAGCGCTCCGCTTTCTTCGAAGGCTTTGCCACGCGAAACCCGTCATGCCGATGCGAGCGCCCCTCGCGCATCGAAGGCATCGGGAGGCCGCGCGTGGAGCCCTCCTTCGTACCGGGTGTGATCGATACCATGCTGCGGGTGCCGGATGCCGTCTCGCTGGCAGCGATGCGAGTGCTGTCGCGCCGGCTCGGGCGCCGCGTCGGCGGCTCGACAGGCACGAATTTCGCCGCGATGTGCCATCACGCGGCCCGCATGGCGAAGGCCGGCCTATCGGGATCTCTGGTGACGCTGATCTGCGATTCCGGCGAGCGCTATTCGAACAGCTACTATGCCGATGCCTGGCTTGAAGCCAACGGCCTGGACCCATCCCCCTTCGAACCTGCCTTCGAAACCTTCCTGCAGGGCGGAGAACTCGACGTCGCCATGGAGGAGTGTGGCGGCTGAGGCGAATATCGTGGCCGTTGGGCGGGTGGGCCGCCATGGCCCGCAGGCTGGCGGGGCGAATCGAGACCTCCCTGCCCTGCGCAGAAAGCGCTCCGCCACCGACGATCCCAAAGCAGATTCGAGAGGCGCGGAATGGTGGCCGAGCACGATTTCATCATCGTTGGCATGGGCAGCCACCGCTGACCGGGCAATCTCACTTGGATCGAAACAAGATCATCGCCACTGCATCTGCCCGACCACGGTTGAGCGTCGTGGCGCGACCATGCGAGAACACGCAAGCACAGGGATCGACCTCCGGGCCGCTCCTCTCGACAAGGCGGGCTTCGAGTCCGGACGGGCAACGTGGAACACGCAAGCAGAACACCGAGCTGGGCTCCCTTCGAGGCCGGAGGCGAGACGATCTTCCGTCTCGATTGCGCCTCCCTGCTTGGCGCAGACTACCGCCGGCTGCCGCATGTCCTGCGCATCCTGCTCGAGAATGCGATGCGGACGGCGCCGGCAGAGGAAACCGACCATCTGCCCCACGCGTTCCGGGAGTGGCTGGAGAACGGTAGCAGCCTTGCCGAAATCCCGTTCCTGCCCAACCGCATCATGATGCATGACACGACCTGCGGGCCGGCCCTGGTCGATATCGCGGCGATGCGTGACGTCCTCGGCGAACATGGGGGCGACCCCGACCTGCTGATGCCGCGGATTCCGGTCGATGTCTCGACCGACCACTCCTCGGGCGTCGACTTCTTCGGCCGCGCCGATGCCTTCCAGCGCAATCTGGAGAAGGAGTTCGCCCGCAACGCCGAGCGCTACCGGCTGATGAAATGGGCGTCCGCGGCGATGCCGGGCATCCGCGTCCACCCGCCCGGCTCCGGCATCATGCACACGATCAACCTGGAACGGCTGTCCCGTATCGTCGTCCGCGAGACGCAAGCCGGGCAGCGGCGCGCCTTTCCCGACGCCCTGCTCGGCACCGACAGCCATACGCCGACGGTCAACGGCCTCGGGGTGCTCGGCTGGGGCGTCGGCGGCCTCGAAGCCGAGGGCGCGCTGTTCGGCGTGCCCGTCGTGCTGCGCATCCCCAATGTCGTCGGCGTCCGGCTGACCGGGCGGCTGCGCGAGGGCGCGACGGCAACCGACCTTGCCTTGGAGATCACGCGCGCCTTGCGCGCGCTCGGCGTGACCGGCGATTTCGTCGAGTTCCATGGGCCCGGCGTCGCCACGCTTTCCGTCGGCGAGCGGGCGGCGATCGCCAACATGGCGCCCGAATACGGCGCCTCGACCGGCTATTTCCCGATCGACGCGGCCTCGCTCGCCTATCTCGCGAAGATCGGCCGCCCCGAATCTGACCGCATTCTGGTCGAAACCTATGCGAAGGCTGCCGGGCTCTGGTTCGATCCGGATTCCTCGCTCCGCTTCACCCGTAGCATCGCCATCGACCTCGATCGGATCGAGGCGAGCGTCGCCGGGCCGCGCCGTCCGCAAGACAGGATTCCCGCCGGCAGGACCCGGAGCGCTTTCGAACCGCCGCTCTCCTCCGGTTCAGAGACCGTTCCCGACGGCGCCGTGGTGATCGCCGCGATCACGAGCTGCACCAACACCTCGGACGCCGCCATGCTGGCCGCTGCCGGCGTGCTCGCCCGCAAGGCCCGTGAACTCGGGTTGCGGCCCGCGGCGTACGTCAAGACCTCGCTGGCGCCGGGCTCGCCGACAGCGGAGCGCTTTCTGCGCCGGGCGGGGTTGATGGCGGATCTCGAAGCGCTCGGGTTCGGCATCGTCGGCTATGGCTGCACGACTTGCATCGGCAATTCCGGCGCCCTCCCCGAGGTCGTGCAAGAGCAGCTCGGTCGAGCGGGCTTTCGGCCGGTCGCGGTCCTGTCGGGCAACCGGAACTTTCCCGGCCGGGTCCACCCGGACCTGGAATACGGCTTCCTGGCCTCGCCTGCCCTTGTCATCGCCTTCGCGCTGGCCGGAACGGTCGATATCGACATCATGAGCGAGCCCCTCGGCATCGCGGCCGACGGCAGGCCGGTGATGCTGCGCGACATCTGGCCGACGGGCGCCGAGATCGATGCCGCCCTCGCCACGGGCTGGGAGGTCGGCGATTTCGACGCCGCCTACCGCGAGGCCGCCACGCGCCCGCTCTGGGTCGAACTCGACGCCCCCGCGGGACCGCGCTTTCCCTGGGACGCAGGCTCGACCTATCTGCGAAGGCCGCCCTTCGTGCGGCCGGCCGGGCTGGCTCCCGCGATTGGCCCGGCCCGCGCGCTGCTCGTGCTCGGCGACGACGTCACCACCGACCATATCTCCCCGGCGAACCAGATCCGCCCCGACAGCGCGGCTGGTCGCTACATCGTCGAGCGTGGCAGCGATCCGGCCGATCTCAATGTCTACGCGTCACGACGCGGCAATTTCGAGGTCATGCTGCGCGGCGCCTTCACCAACCGGCTCGCCGTCAACCGGCTGGTGCCGCAGGCGCCGGCCGGCATGACCCGCCACGAGCCGTCCGGCGACATCGTCACCCTGACGGAGGCCGCAGCACGCTACGCTCGCGCCGGCATTCCGCTGGTGCTCGTCGCCGGCGAGCGCTACGGCATGGGCTCGTCGCGCGACTGGGCCGCCAAGGCCGTCGCCTTGCTGGGGGTTCGTGCCGTGATCGCGGCGAGCATCGAGCGCATCCACCGCACGAACCTGATCGGCATGGGCGTGCTGCCCCTGCTGCTGCCCGAGGGTATCAGCCCGGACACGCTCGACATCGGATCGCAGGACCTGTTCGAGATCGACCTGTCGCCAAGCGGGCTCGCTCCGCGCTGCGACGTGCCGCTGGCGATCGTGAGAGCGGATGGCCGCGTGACGCGGCTCAGCCTGCGGGCAGCGATCGAGACGTCGCTGGAAGTCACCCTCCTCAAATCCGGAGGCCTCATCCCGCATGTCCTGTCCGGCCTGCTCGCCGCGCCTGAACACGCCAAGGGAGTAGCGTGACCATGCCGCTCGACACGCCGCCCGAACTAGCGGGCTCGGACCTCGACCTCGTCATCTGCGGCTTCCCCGGCAAATCCGCCTGCCATGGCGGACTTGGCTGGAGCACGGTGGCGCTGCTGCGCTCGGGAGAGCGCGTCGCACTGGTCGATGCTGGCAATTTCGGCATGCGCAAACTGATCATCGAGCAGCTGGCCGTACGTAACCTCAAGCCCGCCGAGGTCACCGACCTGCTGCTGACGCATTCGCATTACGATCATTCGGTCAACTGGACGCTGTTTCGCGACGCCAGGATCGTGGTCGGCACGGTCGAGCTGGACTGGGCGCTGAACGAGCCCTGGGGCGAGACGCCGGTTCCGGAGCTCTATGTGCGTGCGCTGGCCGATTGGCGGACCTGCGAGAAGGTCGCCGACGGATCGGAGGTCTTTCCGGGCATGACCGCCCATCTGGCCCCCGGGCATACGCCCGGTTGCCTCGTCTTCCATTGGCGCACGCCGGCACGCGACATCATCTTCACTGGCGACGCGGCGAAGAACCGGGCCGAGCTGATTTCGGGCGATACCGACATGACCTATGACGCCGCCGTCAGCCGCGCCTCGATCGAGATGATCTGGGATCGCTGGCGCGCCCGGCCTGGCACGGTGGTCGTTCCCGGCCACGACATGCCCATGGTGCTCATCGATGGCAAGCCGCACTATCTCGGCAAGCGGCGAGCATCGATCCGCGCCTGGTTCGGCGACGACATCACGACATTGACCGATATCGACCTCGCAGCCGGTGGGCAAAGCTGACGGCTCCGCCAGCTCAGGCGACAGCCTCCTGCCGGGCTATCCAGCGCCGGTACCGGCGGGCGCGCCGCGTCCCCTCGACCTGCGCGCAGAGCAGCGCCCAGACCGGCGAGACATTCGGGGCCGTGCGCCGCCGATGGCTGAGACGCGCCAGCTGGTAGCGCGCGGCCGCCATATGGGCGGACGACGCAAGCGGCTTGTTCCGCCAGGTGATCGGCCTCAGCGAGGGCGCATCGGCCTTTCCGGCCCGCCAGTTGCGCGGCAGGCGGGGCTCGATCGCCAATGCGGTCGCAATCCCCGCCATGGCGACGCCGCTGGCGATGACCCTCTCCGCGACGTCGTACCGCCTGATGCCACCGGTGACCATCAGCGGCATCGTCGCGACCTCCGCGATCTCGCGAGCGAACTCTAGGAAATAGGCTTCCCGCGCCAACGTCCGCTCGTTGCGTGCGGCGCCCATCATCGCCGGCGCCTCGTAGCTGCCGCCGGAGAGCTCGACGAGATCGACGCCGAGCGGGTTCAGCATCGCGACCACGGCCTTCGCATCCTCGGGCGAGAAGCCGCCGCGCTGGAAATCGGCGGAGTTGAGCTTGACCGCGATGGCGAAGCCCGGCGCGACGGCGGCACGAACCCCGCGCACGATCTCGGTGAGCAGGCGGGCGCGGTTCTCCAGGCTGCCGCCCCATTGGTCCCGCCGATGGTTCGACAGAGGTGAGAGGAACTGGCTGAGCAGGTAGCCATGCGCCGCATGGATCTCGACGCCGGTGAAGCCGGCGCGCTCGGCCAGGCGCGCGGTTGCGACGAAGCGGCGCTCGACCTCGGCGATTTCGAATTCCGTCATCGCGCGCGGCACCGGAAAGCGCTTCGACTGCGCGCCAAGATCCAGTGCGATCGCGGAAGGCGCCAGTGTCTCCTGGCCCAGGCTCGCCGGCATCTGGCGGCCGGGATGGTTGATCTGCATCCAGACCTGCGCGCCATGCGAGCGGGACGCCGCGGCCCAGGCCCTGAAGCGGTCGAGATGGCGCTCGTTCTCCAGCACCACGCCGCCGGGACCGGTCATGGCGCGGGCATCGACCATCACGTTACCGGTGATGATCAGACCGGCCTCGCCTTCGGCCCAGGCGCGGTAGAGATTGATCAGCTCGGCCGAGGGGGCGTGGTCGGCATCGGCCATGTTCTCCTCCATCGCGGCCTTGGCGATGCGGTTGGGGATGACGGCGCCGTTGGGCAGTGTCAGCGGTGAAAACAGGGACATCAGGGGTCTCCTTCGAGAAGTTGCGCAGACCGTAACCTTTTAGTTAAGTTGAAGGTCAAGCAGCTTTCCGAGGGAGCGGAGGCGATGAATATCGGTGAGCTGGCGAAACGGACGGGCCTCACGAATTCGCGTATCCGCTTCTATGAGAGCGCCGGCCTGCTCCGGACCGTCGATCGGCGCCCGAACGGCTACCGCACCTATCCGCCCGAAGCCGTGCTTGTGCTGGAATTGATCACGACCGCGCAGAAGGCCGGCTTCAGTCTCGATGAGATCCGCAAGCTCCTGCCGCCGGGGCTCGACAACTGGGATCACGTCGCGCTGGTCGCGGCGCTGCGCCGCAAGGTGGCGGATATCGAGGCGCTCGAGGCGCGGCTGACGGAGAGCAAGGCCCAGCTTGTCACGCTGCTGGCCGATATCGAGGCGAAGCCTGACGACATCGACTGCGCCACCAACGCGCGCCGTGCGCTCTCGCATATGCTTGGAGGCAAGATCGGGAACGCGGACATCCCGATTGGTGACGGCGGGCTGCTCGCGAAGAAGACCCGGCGCCGCACATTCAAGGCGAACTAGAAACGGCAAGTATAGCGAATCTGATTCTCAGCCATCGCATGGCAACGCAAGGTGGCCGGCCGGCGACGGTTCTGAGGAGGCCAGAAATCCGTTACCGACCGGCCGAGCCCTTCGGTTTCCCAGGAGATGCGGCGGACCTGAGCACCCGAGGGGCATTTGGGAGCGATCTGCGTGATCACTGCGTTGCACAATCTCTACAATGCGCCGCATCTGAATCAATCAAATCCGACCGATCGGCCGGATTCATCGATCGTTAACCCTACCTGCTAAGCTTAAAGCCTGCAGCGCACGCACGAATGCCAAGCCGTATTACTGCTCGACTTCAGAAACTTGGCGCAATCGCCTGATAATAAGCTTGAAGATGACGCTGCGAGGGGCTGCAGCGAAGGGGTCTGCGCCTTACGCCGCGCTGGCGACGATCACGCGGTTACGGCCGCCGGCCTTGGCCCGGTAGAGCGCGTCGTCCGCCCGCTTCATCATGTCGGCAGACGAGGCATCGCCGGCGCGCCGGTTCGAGACGCCGACGGAGACCGTGACCTTGATGTCGCGGGTATTGCTCTGGACCGCGAAAGGCGAACTCTCGACCCGCTCGCGAATGCGCTCGGCCACGCGATAGGCGGCATCGCGCCCGGTATCGGGCAGCACGACGACGATCTCCTCGCCGCCCATGCGCGCAACGAGATCGATGCCGCGCGTGCAGGCGCGGACGCGGTCGGCGAATTCGCGCAGGACCTCGTCGCCGGCATCGTGGCCCCAGCTGTCGTTGACCGACTTGAAATGATCGATGTCGAGCACGAGCAGCGAGAGCGAACGGGCACGCAGCGCCGATTCGTCGAACATCACCGAGAGCCGGTTGTCCATGAAGCGGCGGTTATGCAGCCCGGTGAGCTGGTCCATCACCGCCATTTCCATCGATGACTGCACGCTGTCGCGGAGCCGCTCGGTGAAGCGCTTGCGGCGCACTTGCGTGCGCACGCGCGCCAGCAATTCATTGCGGTCGATCGGGCGGAGCAGAAAATCATGCGCGCCGATCTCGAGCCCGCGCAGGATACGCTCGCGATCCTCGGCCTCGCCCATGAGCAGCACGGACATGTTGCGGGTCCGCTCCAGCGAGCGCAGCTGGCTGCACAGGCGCAGGCCGTCCTGCCCCTGCAGGCCCAGGCTGATCACGACGGCATCGAAATCGCCCTCGGCGGCGCGCATCACGGCCTGCTGGGCGTCGTCCTCGATCTCCACAGCATGGAAGGCCGAAAGCGCGCTCTGCACCCGCTCGGCAGCGCTCGGTCGATCCTCGATCACGAGGATGCGGCCATTCAGCCCGGTCTCGGCCGCCGCCGTCGCAAGCGGGTCGGCGATGCCCAGGCGGACCGAGGCGACGGCGCGGCTGCGCAATTCGTCGGTCATTGCCTTCAGCCGGGCAAGGCTGCGCACGCGGGCAAAGAGCGCGGTATCGTCGAGCGGCTTGGTCAGGAAATCGTCGGCGCCGGCATCGAGACCCTGCAGGCGGTCGCGAGGCTGGTCGAGCGTGGTGACGATCACCACGGGGATATGCGCGGTCGAGGGCGCGCCCTTGAGGCGCCGGCAGACCTCGAAGCCGTTCATGCCCGGCATCATCACGTCGAGCAGGACGATATCGACCTCGCCGCGCTCGCAAAGCGCGATCGCGTCGCGCCCGTTCGTCGCCGTGACCACGCCGAAATACTCGGCCGAGAGCTTGGCTTCGAGCAACTTCACATTGGCGGGAATGTCGTCGACGACGAGTACGCGGGCGGTCATGGCTGTGCTTTCGCCGGCTCAGGCCGCGCCGGCATAGGTGCGGACGGTCTCCAGGAATTTGGCGACCGAGATCGGCTTGGAGAGATAGGCCTCGCAGCCGCCCTCCCGGATCCGCTCCTCGTCGCCCTTCATGGCGAAGGCCGTGACCGCGACGACCGGGATCATCTTCAGGTCGTCATCCTCCTTGATCCATTTGGTGACCTCGAGCCCGGAGACCTCCGGAAGCTGGATATCCATCAGGATCAACGCCGGATGATGCGTCCGCGCCAACTCGATCGCCTCGATGCCATCCGACGTCTTCAGCGTCGCGTAGCCATGGGCCTCGAGCAGATCGTTGAAGAGCTTCATGTTGAGCTCGTTGTCCTCGACGATCAGAACCGTCTTCATCGGGCCGCCCTTCATTTGTGCCGGGAGCGCCACGCCGAAGGCGGGCTTTCCAAATTGGCGGCATCATCAGATGATTGCGTAGCACACGAGCAGTTGACGAAACGCAAACCGGATACCCGACTCAAGGCCTCATGATACGACGACCGACCACAGACGAGGCCGAGGCGCTCGCGCTCCAGGCCCTTGCCTTCCTGGCTTCCGAACCCGAGCGGATCGAGCCCTTTCTAAGCACGACAGGCCTCAACCCGGCCAATCTGCGCCAAGCCGCCGGAGAACCCGGCTTCCTCGCCGCCGTACTCGACCATATCGGCAGCAGCGATTCGCTCCTGCTGGAGTTTGCCGGAAATTTAAGGCTGAATCCCGAAATCGTCGCCGATGCCAGGCGCGTCCTCGCCGGGCCGGAGCCGGACGACATCCCGTGAGCACGGGCGCGCCCTCGCCGCGCTGGCTCTGCCGCGACTGCCTCGCGGATCACGACTCATCCGGGCCAGCGAAACGCTGCCCGGCCTGCGGCTCGCCGCGCCTGCTCAGTCATAGCGAGCGCGACAGCTTGAGCCTCGCCCATATCGATTGCGACGCCTTCTACGCCACGATCGAGAAGCGCGACGATCCGAGCCTGCAAGACAAGCCGGTCATCGTCGGCGGCGGCAAGCGCGGCGTGGTCTCGACCTGCTGCTATATCGCCCGCACCTACGGTGTCCGCTCGGCCATGCCGATGTTCAAGGCGCTGAAGGCCTGCCCTGACGCCGTGGTGGTCAAGCCGAACATGGCGAAATACGTCACGGTCGGCCGCCAGGTCCGCCAGCTCATGCGGGAACTCACGCCGCTGGTCGAGCCGCTCTCGATCGACGAGGCCTTCCTCGACCTCTCCGGGACGGAGCGATTGCATCATGCCAGCCCTGCTGTGACGCTGGCGCGCTTCGCGAGACATGTCGAAGCCGAGCTCGGCATCACCATCTCGGTCGGCCTGTCCTATGCCAAATTCCTGGCCAAGGTCGCCTCCGACCTCGACAAGCCGCGCGGCTTCTCGATCATCGGGCGGGGCGAGGCCGTCGCCTTCCTCTCGACCAAGCCGATCAGCCTCATCCCCGGCATGGGTCCGGCCGGTGTCGCCAGGCTCGCGGAAGGCGGCTTCAAGCTGATCGGTGACCTGCGCGAGGCGCCCGTCGACAAACTCTTCAAGCTTGCCGGCAAGGACGGGCCGCGCCTGAAGAACCTCGCCAACGGCATCGATACCCGCCAGGTCACGCCGGAGCGCGAGACCAAGAGCGTTTCAAGCGAAACGACGCTCGATGTCGATCTCGCCCGCTTCGAGGAGCTGGAACCGATCCTGTGGCGGCTCTGCGAAAAGACATCGAAAAGGCTGAAGGCGCAGGAGCTTGCGGGCCGGACCATCACCCTGAAGCTGAAGACGGCCGACTTCCACATCATCACCCGCGCCGCCCGCCTGCCGGAGCCGACGCAGCTTGCCGCCCGCCTCTTCACGGCCGGGGGCGACCTGCTGAAGCGCGAATGCAACGGCGCGCATTATCGCCTGATCGGCATCGGCGCGAGCGATTTCAGCCCGCCGGAGGCCGCCGACCATGGCGATCTCGCCGACACCGCAACGCCACGCCTGAAGGCGATGGAGGGCGCACTCGACAAGTTGCGCGCCCGCTTCGGGGACGAGGCGATCGGCAAGGGCCTGAGCCTGCGCCTGCCGCAGCGCCGCTCGTCGGAGCCCGCTACTTCGCGCAAGGCTCCTGAGGAAGAAGATCCAGACGAGTGAGCGTGCCGCGCAGCGCAAACGAGCCGTAATCGAGCCGGATCGCGCCGGTGACGCCGTTCTCGTAGAGCTCGAAATTGATGCTGTAGGCCGGCGTCGATTCGCCGGAGCCCGCCTTGAAATAGGAGATCGTCACCGGCCAGCGCGCCAGCTTCTCGAATTCGGGGCGCTGCAACGGCTTCTCGGAGGGGGCGGCCTCGATGCGCTTCCCGATGATCGAGAGCGTGTCATAGACCTCCTTGCCGGAATTGGCTCCGTCATAGAGCCTGACGCTCAGCGTCTTCTGCCCGGCGCGCGCGGCCTGGATCACGGCCTTCATCTGCGCATTCGGGAACAGCGCGTCGCTCGCCTCGCGATGCGTCTCGACCTTGGGCAGGCGCAGCTTCACCTCATAGCCGCCATCGCTCTTCTGCGCGGTGCCGTCGACCGTGTCCGGCTTGGCGCCGGCGGCGGTGCTTTCGGTCTTGAAGCGGTAATTCGCGCCGTCGCCGGCCTCGAAACTGGTGGTGCGGGCATCGATCAGGCGCGGACCGGCCTCGGTGCCGAGCTGCGTCACCTGCCGAAACGACAGCGCATAGCCCTCGCAGGCATCGCCGGTGAACTCGAAAGCGATGCGGCCCTTCGCTGTCTCGATGTTGCCGGATGGCTTGGTGCTGTCGAGCACGAGGTCATAGACCGCACGATGCGGCGACAGCACCACCCGCTCGGGCGCGGCTTGCGCCCAGGCCGGCACGGCGGCCAGAACCAGCGCTCCCGCCAAAACCCCGCTCGCCTGGGTCGCGAACTTCGAGACTGTTCCGTTCATGCGTCGCTTGTCCGTTGTGGCCTGCTGCGAAATCTAGGTGCATCGCGGCAATGGCGCAAACATGGCGGAGGCCGCTCTCACAACCGTCGCATCGGCCCTGCCCGCCCGGCATGCCACGGTGCTTGCGGGCTGCCCGGCCATCGGCCATGAAAGGCCTGCCCGAAGGCACCCTGCCTCGCTCGCGGAGCCAAGCCCATGAACGCCGCCGATACCCGCCTCGCCGAACTCGGCATCACCCTGCCGTCCCCGGCCGCGCCCATCGCCAACTATGTGCCGTATGTGATTACCGGCAACCTTCTGATCATCTCGGGCCAGATTTGCTTCGGGCTCGACGGCAAGCTCGCGGACAAGCACAAGGGCAAGCTCGGCGCCGAAATCTTCAACGAGGCCGGCCTTGAAGCCGCCCGCCTCTGCGCCATCAACGTGCTGGCGCAGGCGAAGGCCGCGCTCGGCGGCGATCTCGGCCGCATCGTGCGCTGCGTCCGCCTCGGTGGCTTCATCAACTCCGCGCCGCATTTCTCCGCCCTGCCGGCGATCATGAACGGTGCGTCCGACCTGATGGTCGAGGTGCTCGGCGACAAGGGCCGCCATGCCCGCTCGACCGTCGGCGTCGCCGAACTGCCGGCCGATGCCGCCGTCGAGGTCGAAGCGATGTTCGAGATCGCCTGATGTCCGCAGGGACTCTCAAGAATGCCTGCCGGCCCGATCTGGGCTGGGTGGTGGCGAAGCCGATCGCCCATCGCGGCCTGCATGATCTCGCTTCCGGCGTGATCGAGAACAGCCCCTCCGCTGCCACAGCCGCGATCGCGGGCGGGTTCGGCATCGAATGCGACGTCCAGCTCACCGCCGATGGCGAGGCGGTCGTCTTCCACGATTTCGTGCTCGACCGCCTGACGGGTGAGACCGGTACTGTCGTCGCGCGCAAGGCCGCGGAGCTCGGCGCGATCACGCTCAAGGGGTCGAACGATCCCATCCTCACGCTCTCGGCCTTCCTCGACCTGATCGGCGGGCGCGTGCCGCTCGTGATCGAGATCAAGAGCCGGTTCGACGGTGATCTGACCCTGACCAAGCGAACCGTGGAGGTTGTCGCGGGCTACAAGGGTCACCCGATCGTGATCAAATCCTTCGATCCGGATATCGTGAAGGCCCTGCGCGAGCTGGCGCCGGAGATTCCGCGCGGCATCGTGGCGATGAATGCCTATGATTACGGCGATTATGTCAGCCTCTCGCCGGAGCGGAAGCATGCGTTGGCCAATCTGCTGCACTTCACCGAGAGCCGGCCGGACTTCGTCTCCTGGAAGGTCACGGATCTGGAGAGCGCCGCGCCCTATCTCTGCCGCAACGCGCTCGGCCTGCCCCTGATGAGCTGGACGGTGCGCACGCCGGAAGAGCGGCAGCGGGCCGCGGCCATGGCCGACCAGATGGTCTTCGAGGGCTTTCGCCCTTGAGCGAAGCGGAGGGTAGCGATCTCACCGTTCGTGTCGCGACCTCCCTCAAGGCCGTCCCCGCAGGCGCATGGAATGCCTGCGCCAATCCTCATGCGCTGGCGGACGCAATATCGGCGCCCGCTACGCAGCCTACCGATCCCGCGCTCGACCGGGACAATCCCTTCGTCAGCCATGAATTCCTCATAGCGCTGGAAGACAGCCGCTGCATCGGTGGCCGCACCGGCTGGTCGCTTGCCTATCTCCTCGTCGAGGACGACGCCGGCCAGCTCTTGGCGGCATCGCCCAGCTTCCTGAAAAGCCACAGCCAGGGCGAATATGTCTTCGACCACAGCTGGGCCGATGCCTATGAGCGAGCGGGCGGGCGCTATTATCCCAAGCTTCAGGTCGCCGCGCCCTTCACTCCGGCAACCGGCCCGCGCCTCCTGGTCGCTGACGGCCCCCGCGCCGACGAGGCCCGCGCCGCGCTGATCAGCGGGCTGGAGGCCCTGCGGGGGCAGACGCAATCCTCCTCGGTCCATGTCACCTTCGCGCAGGAGCCGGACCTCGCCGCGCTGAAGCAGGCCGGCTATGTCGAGCGCAACGACCTGCAGTTCCATTGGCAGAACGAAGGCTTCGGCACCTACGACGACTTCCTGGCGACGCTGGCCTCCCGCAAGCGCAAGGCGCTGAAGCGTGAGCGGCGCGAGGCGCTCGCTAACGGCATCAGCATCGATGTCCTCTCCGGCAACGATCTCACCGCAGCGGTCTGGGACGACTTCTTCTCGTTCTATGAGGATACCGGCTCGCGCAAATGGGGCCGCCCTTATCTCAACCGCGCGTTCTTCTCAGCGGTCGGCGCGGCGATGGGCGAGCGGATCGTGCTGGTGATGGCGAAGCGCGCCGGGCGCTACATTGCCGGCGCCATCAATTTCCGCGGCGCCAACACGCTCTATGGCCGCAACTGGGGTTGCATCGAAGACCATCCCTTCCTGCATTTCGAGGTCTGCTACCACCAGGCCATCGACTATGCGATTGCGCACGGCCTCGCCCGCGTCGAGGCCGGTGCGCAGGGCGAGCATAAGCTCGCGCGCGGCTACCGGCCGGTCATCACCCGCTCGCTGCACCATATCGCCGACCCCGGCCTGCGCCGGCCTGTCGCCGCCTATCTTGCGCAGGAGCGCGAGCAGATCGCGGCGGCGCGCGAAGCGCTCGCAGCCGAAAGCCCCTTCCGCAAGACAGAGACCTCCGATGACTGACGCCGCGCTCGCGACTGCCGCCTCCGCTCCGATCTTCTGCGAGGACGACGAACTCGGCTATCGCCGCAGCCTCACCGACTTCACAATGCCGCTGACGCTCGACGAAAGCTACCGGCTGGCGCATCTGCCTCTGGTCGCGCCGGAGCATCCCGGAATCATCGCCCGGCGCGAGGGCAAGTTCTACGAGATGGGCCGCCACCCGGCAGTCTATTCGCTGGTTCTGCCGGTGGAAGACAGCGTGTTACGCGCTTCGCCCGCCTTCCTCGCTCTGGAGGCTGAACTGAAGGCCGCGCCCTTCGCCCATAAGATCGCCTGGAACATCCTGCCGAAACGGCAGGATCGCCTGCATGCGACGGTTTGCGGCTCGCTCGGTCTCGCCGAGGCACCGGTCATCGCCGCAGAAACGCGCGAAGCCCTGCGCCGGATAGAGCCCTTCACAGTCGAGCTGCGCGGGCTCTTCTCCGGCAATGTCAATCGCGGGCGGCTCTATCTGCCGGTCTATCCGGAGAAGCGCGCCGGCCGGAACATGTTGCAGGAGGTCCAGGCCGCTTTCGGCCGGGCGCCGGGCGATATCTGGCTGATCGGCCTCTACAACCTCACCGACGATCTCGATGCCGGCGAGACCGCGGCGCTGGCCGACATCGTCGCGCGCTGGTGGGGTAAGTCCCTGCTCAGCCTCACCGTCAGCGAGCTTCAGGTCATGGGCGCCAGCGACGATCTCGTGCTCGACGCCCATGTCGAGACGGTGCTGCCGCTCGGCGCCTGAGGCAGGCCCATCAGCCGGTCCGCGGCCTTGACGCCCCGGCTGGCGCGCCGCAGCTTGCGCCTACCTTTTTCGATCCTGCCGGACCCGCCATGACCGCCTATGATCCGTCCAACGTCTTCGCCAAGATCCTGCGCGGCGAGTTGCCCTCCCACACCGTCTACGAGGACACTGACACGCTCGCGATCATGGACATCATGCCGCGTGCCGACGGCCATGTGCTGGTGGTCCCGAAGGCAGCCTGCCGCAATGTCTTCGATGCCCCGGCCGATGCGCTGAAGGCGGTGGCGCTGACCACGCAGAAGCTGGCGCGCGCGGTGAAGGCTGCCTTCTCGGCAGAAGGCGTCACCATCCAGCAATTCAACGAGGCCGCCGGCGGCCAGGTCGTGTTCCATCTCCACGTCCATGTCATGCCGCGTTTCGACGGCGTGGCGCTGCGCCCGCATACCGGCGCGATGGAGAAGAACGAGGTGCTCGCCAGCAATGCCGAGAAAATCCGCGAGGCCCTGAAAAAAATCTGACGGGCCATGTCACAGCGGGGTGAGCTGCCTCGTCTTGTCGTCATCAACCGATGGAGACAATCATGAGCCAACGCCTCAACGCCTTCCAGATCGCGCCCGAAGCCTACAAGGCCATGCTGGTCCTGCAGGATTACGTCAACAAGTCGGCCCTCGAGCACAGCCTGATGGAGCTGGTGAAGATCCGCGCCTCGCAGATCAACCGCTGTGCCTATTGCCTGCACATGCATGTGCTCGACGCGCGCAAGGCCGGCGAGACCGAGGCGCGCATCAACCTGCTCAATGCCTGGGAGGAATCCGAGCTCTATACGCCGCGCGAGCGCGCCGCCCTGCGCTGGACGGAAGAATTGACCCGCGCCTCCGAGCGCAGCCCGAGCGACGCGGCCTATGCCGAGCTCAAGGAGCATTTCAGCGAGAAGGACATGGTCGACCTGTCCTTCGCCATCGGCGCCATCAACACCTGGAACCGCGTCAATGTGGGCTTCCGCACGCGCCATCCGGCCGACCGGCCGCGCAAGAGCGAGGCTGCCGCCTGATGACGCCAGCCCGGCGCGCATGACGAGCGCGCCCGCCAGCCCCTTCGAGGCCAACCGGTCCTACCTGACCCGCCTCGCCTACCGCATGCTCGGCTCGCTCAGCGATGCCGAGGATGTGGTGCAGGATGCATGGCTGCGCTGGCATGACTCCGCGCCGGAGGCGATCGCCAATCCGCGCGCCTGGCTTGGGCGCGTGGTGACACGGCTCTGCCTCGACCTGATGAAATCGGCGCGGCGCAAGCGCGAGACCTATGTCGGTGCCTGGCTGCCCGAGCCGCTGATCGAGACGATCGGCGCGGCTCCGAGCGCCGACGAAGCGATCGACGTGCCCTACGCACTCCAGCTCGCGCTGGAGCGGCTGTCGCCGCTGGAGCGCGCCGCCTTCCTGCTGCACGATGTCTTCGATCTGCCGTTCAGCGAAATCGCCGATACGCTCGGGCGCAGCGAAGCCGCCTGCCGGCAATTGGTCTCACGGGCGCGCCGCCATGCGCGCGAGGAGGACGGCCCGCGCCATCCGCTCTCACCGGAAGAGGCAAGACGTTATGCAAAAGCCTTCTTCGAGGCCGCCCACAGTACCGATGCCACCATCCTCAAGAGCATGCTCGCCCATGACGCGATCCTGCGCGCGGATGGCGGCGGCAAGGTCAATTCGGTGCTGAACCCGATCCTTGGCAGCGACAAGATCGGCCGCTTCTTCGCCGGTATCAGCCGCCATGTCGAACGGGAGGCACGGGCGACCACGCGCTATCAATTCGTGATGATCAACGGGCTGCCCGGCTATGTCAGCCTGGAGCGCGGCGAGACCGTGCAGGCGATGGCCCTCGACATCCGCGACGGGGCGGTCGCAGCGATCTACGTCATCCGCAACCCCGACAAGCTCGGCCATGTCCGGCGTTTGCTGGCGGAGGCCTAGCCAGCGAACAGCCAGACGCCCCCGATCAGGACCGTCTCACCGGCCAGGACCGCGAGCATCATCCGGCGCTTGTCGAACAGCATCACGGCAGCCGCGGCAGCCAATGCCGCGATACGCACCCAGCCCGGAGCTGCCGCCAGCACACCCGGCGGCGAGACGATCAGCTTGGCGACGATCCCTGCGAGCAGCGCGGTCGCGACCGCCCTCACCCATTCCAGCAATGGCGAGTCATTGGAGAGTCCACGCGCGAAGCCGACCGCGAGCCAGCGCCAGATTTCCGTCGGCAACACGGCAAAGAGCATCAGCGCGAGATAGGGCCAGAGCGGCCCGTCGAGCAGGGCGATCGGCTGGGTCATGCCGGCCTCCGCTTCCGTCCGATGAGAAAGGCGATGGTTCCTGCGACAAGGCCCGCGACGATCAGGTCGAAGCCTCCGCCGATGAAGCGTTCGCAGATCGGCGCCAGCGCAAGCCCGAGCAGGAGCGCCGCCACGTCACCGCGATGGCGCAAGCCGGCGATCAGCGAGACCAGAAAGAACATGGGCGTGAGGCACAACAGACCGGCGGCGAAGGGGATCGGCAGTGCGCCGAGCAGGTAATAGCCCGCGAAGGTGCCGATCGAGCTCACCGCCATGCAGGTATTGGCGAAGCCGAGGAAATAGGCGACGCGCTGATGCGGGGCGATGCCGGGCAGGCGCCGCAGGCCCTCGCTCCAGGCAGTGACAGCAACGTAATGCGCGAGGAAAAGCTGCTGCCAGACGCTCTGGCCGGGACGGCGCAGCAGCGGCAGGATCGCCATCGTCATCGGCAGGAAACGCAACGAGGCAAAGCCGATCGCGATCGCGATGGCGCTCCAGGCGGCGCCGGCCGCGATCGAAGCGAAGAAGAGCACCTGCGACGGGCCGGCCCAGACCAGGATCGTCGAGAGCACGGCGACATCGACGGGATAGCCGACATCGCGGGCGAGCGAGCCGATCCCGATCAATCCGAAGCCGACGATCCAGGCCGGCAGCATCAGCGCATCGCGCATGCCGGCCAGCGCGACGCGCTGCCAGCTCCAGTCGGCGGATACGCTCATGAGGTCATCGCGAGGGGATGCATTCGGAAGGGGCTCGATCCCGGCAGGCCCGGAAGCTCCGTCCTCTATCGTTCATGCATGCGGCGCTTGATAGATATCAGCAAGCCGGCCCGCCCTGCGGCAGGCGCAAGAAATGCCCTCAGCCTTGGCCGGGCTTCACGATCCGGGTCAGGCGATTGTCGGTGAAGAGGTAGATCTCGCGGCCGCCGGGCTCGGAATAGAGCACCTGGACCTCGCGCTGGCCCTTGCCGCTCTCGCCGACGAGCACGTCGGTCGGGCGCGCGCCCTTCAGCTTCAGCAGCTCGCATTCGGTGATGCCGGGCGCGATCTCCTTCGGCAGCGGCCGGGTCGAGGGATCGAGCGAGACGCCGACGCTGCATTCGCCTTCCGGCGTCAAAACCGGCTCCCGCGTCGAGATGCCGGCGCTGGCGGTGGTGGTCGTCATCGTGGTGACGCCCCCCTTCGTCTCGGACTGGAAGGCAAAACCGCCCATATCGACCGAACAGCCGGCAAGGGCCGCGGTGCAGAGCAACAGAACAGGCAGTCTCACGCTTTCTTCTCCCAACGGCCGGCGTCGTCCTGCTGCCAGTAGCTGGCGGCATGGCCCGAGGCCCTGGCCTTCTTCCAATCCTCGCGGGCGGCAGCGAGCGCCTCGGGATCGTCTCCATCGAATATCAGGACGACGCGCTCGTAGTCCTGCATTGCGTCGGGAATGCGAACCCCGTCGGCGCAGATCCGGACCTGTGCGGCATTCGGATTATGCGCCTGCGTCGTCAGCACGACCGGATTTTGCGGTGCATCGGCCTCCAGCGCCGTGACATGCGGCAGGAAGCTTTCATCCGCATATGTCCAGAGGTGATCGTCGAGCACGCTCAGACGCTCCTGGCCGCCGACCTCGACGACGACCTTCTGGCCGCGCGACAGGGCGCGGTCGAGGATCGTCGGCAGGACCTGCTCCAGCGGGCGGGACTGCAGATGGAAAAACAGGATCTCGGCCATCGAACCCCTTATATCCTAACGGGTTGCCGGCATTATCGCAGAAATCGAATCAATCCTCGTAGTGGTCGGCGACCAGCCGGTCGAGCAGGCGCACGCCCCAGCCCGGCCCCCAGGACCGGTTGATTTCCGAATTCGCGGCGGCCATTCCGGTTCCCGCGATGTCGAGATGCGCCCAGGGCGTGTCGTTGACATGCCGCTGCAGGAACTGCGCCGCGGTGATCGAGCCGCCATAGCGACCGGCCGAGTTCTTCATGTCGGCGAATTTCGAATCGATCATCTTGTCGTAGGCCTTGCCGAGCGGCATGCGCCAGACCGTCTCGCCGGTGGCGATGCCGGCCGCCGTCAGGCGCTCCGAGAGTTCGTCATTGTTGCTGAACAGGCCGGCATTCTCCTGTGCCAGCGCCACGAGGATCGCGCCGGTCAGCGTCGCCAGGTTGATCATGAAGCGCGGCTCGAAGCGCTCCTGCGTGTACCAGAGCACGTCCGCCAGGACGAGGCGGCCCTCGGCGTCGGTGTTGATGATCTCGATGGTTTGGCCCGAGAGCGAGGTGACGATGTCGCCGGGGCGCTGGGCATTGCCGTCAGGCATGTTCTCGACGAGGCCAATCACACCGATGGCGTTGACCTTGGCCTTGCGGCCGGCGAGCGCCTGCATCAGGCCGACGACGCAGGCCGCGCCGGCCATGTCGCCCTTCATGTCCTCCATGCCGGCGCCCGGCTTCAGCGATATGCCACCGGTGTCGAAAGTCACGCCCTTGCCGACGAAGGCGACGGGCTTCTCGTCTTTCTTCGCGCCATTCCAGCGCATGATGGCGACGCGGCTTTCACGGCGGGAGCCCTGGCCGACGCCGAGCAGCGCGCGCATGCCGATCTTCTTCAGCGCCTTCTCATCGAGGATCTCGATCTCGACGCCGAGCTTCTCCAGCTTGGCGGCCCGATCGGCGAACTCCTCGGGATAGAGGACGTTCGGCGGCTCGTTCACGAGGTCGCGAGCCTGGAGGACGCCGGCGGCGATGGCGTCAGTCGTCTTCACGGCCTTCTTGACGGAAGACGCGTCAGCCGTACGCAGGGTGACCGTCAGCGGCTCGGCCTCGTCCTTGTCCTTGCTCTTGGTCTTGTAGCGATCGAAGGCATAGGCGCGCAGCCTGAGCCCCAGCGCGATATCGGCGGCCTGTCTCGCCTCGATCGCCCCCTCGGGCAACGCGAGGACGATCTCGGCGCTGCGGCCGGTGCCGAGCCGGCCGGCGATGGCACCGCCCAGCTTGACGAAATCGAGCTTGGCGCGCTCGCCCTCGGGCCCGACGCCGACAACGATGAGGCGCTCATAGGAGGCGCCCTCAGGCGAAGGCAAGGTCAGGCCGGCCAGCGCCTTGCCCTTGAAGCGCTCGGCAGCCGCCGCCCGCGTCAGCAGTGCCTGCGCGCCCTCGCCCGCCCATTCCTGCGCCGCGCCGGGCACCGTGAGCTTATCAGAGACAAGGATCACCAGATCCTGCGCCTCGACGGCATCCAGGGCTTTGATTTCGAGCTTCAGGCGCTGCGACATGATCCGCTCACAATCTTGCGAAAATGACAGGGGAAGGACAATTGACGGCAGACGGCAAACGATTCCCGTTTGCGCCCTCGCCGCGCCTATACCATAGGGTGTGTCCGACGAACCACCTCGGAGGGCTCAAGGCTCTCCAGCTCCGGAACCGACGCGTGCTTCTCAACCGCCTCGATCGCTACATTCTGAAGATCGCGGCGGTGGCGGCGATCGTGCTGCTGCTCGGGCTGACCGGCGTGATCTGGGTCACGCAGGCGCTGCGCGAGGTCGATCTCATCACCGGCAAGGGCCAGACGGTCCTGATCTTCCTGACCGTGACGCTGCTCTCGCTGCCGGCGCTGATCGCCGGCATCGCGCCGGTCGCGCTGTTCATGTCGACGCTCTACACGCTCAACAGGCTTAACGGTGATTCCGAGCTGATCGTGATGAATGCCGCCGGCGTGGCGCCGCAGCGGATCACGCGGCCCTTCATCGTGCTGACGCTCGCGACCTCGCTGGTCGTGGCCTGGATGACCATCTCGGTCATGCCCGCGAGTTTCCGCATGCTGCGCGACCTGATCACGCTGATCCGCGCCGATTTCGTCGCCAACGTGGTCAAGGAAGGCCAGTTCGTCTCGCTCGATTCCGGCGTGACCTTCCATTACCGCGAGAAGGCCGGCGACGCGCTGATCGGCATCTTCATGCAGGATCGCCGCGACCCGTCGCAGCCCTCGATCTATCTCGCCGAGCGCGGCCGGACGGTCGAGGCCGAGGGCCAGAGCTTCCTGATGCTGGAGAAGGGCACGATCCAGCGCGAGGCCAAGAACACCAGCACGACCTCGATCATCTCCTTCGAGCGCTACGCCCTGAACCTGTCGGCGCTGACCGGCGATTCCAGCGGAGGCCCCGGCGAGGGCGATGGCGACAAGGTGATCTACAAGCCGCGCGAGCGCTCGACCTGGGAGCTGCTCACGCAGGACAAGAACGAGGCCTACTACAAGATCCAGGAAGGCCGCTTCCGGGCGGAGCTGCACAACCGGCTCTCGTCGCCGCTCTATCCCTTCGCCTTCATGCTGATCGCGTTTGCCGCCATCGGCGAGGCGCGCACGACCCGCCAGGGACGAGCTCTCGCGATCCAGTCGGCGATCATGATCGTCGGTGCCACCCGCATCGCGGCCTATGCCGCCTGGACCGCGAGCGTGCGTTCGCCCTTCGCGGCCGCGCTGCTCTATATCCTGCCGATCGGGGCCATCGTCCTGTCCACGGCCTTCATCTTCTACGGCGCCCGGATCCAGCCCGTCCTGGCTCGCCTGCTGTCCCCCGTCACAACGCCGCTGGTCAATCTCGCGGCCCGGTTCCGGCGCGCCTGATGCTGCTGTTCACGACCTTCGGCCGCTATCTGACGAAGCGCTTCACGCGCGCCATCGTCGGGGTCTTCAGCACCTTCTTCTTCCTGATCGGCACGCTCGACTTCGTCGAGTTGATGCGTCGCGCCGGCGATTCCCCGATCGCGACGACGCCGCGCATCGTCCAGCTCGCGCTCTTCCGGGCGCCGGCCGTGGCCGAGCAGATCTTCCCCTTCGCGGCATTGTTCGGCGGCATGTTCGCGTTGCTCACGCTGAGCCGGAAGCTCGAGCTCGTCGTCGCCCGCTCCGTCGGCGTCTCGGCCTGGCAGTTCCTGCAGCCGGCCGCCGCCGTCGCCGGCATCGTCGGGCTGGTCTCGATCATGATCTACAACCCGGTCGCGGCCGAGCTGAAGCGCAAGGCCACCGCGCTGGAGACACGCCTGTTCGTCCGCACGGGCGGCAAGTCCGGCCTGTCCCAGGAAATCTGGCTCCGGCAGCGCAGCGTCGACGGGCAAGCGATCATCCGTGCCGCCGGCGCCCTCCCGGACGAGGACGGCCTGTCGCAGGTCGCGTTCTTCATCTTCAACCCCGATGGCAGCTTCAAGGAACGAATCGACGCCCGGCAGGCCCTGCTGCGCCCAGGCCATTGGGAGCTCGCCGACGCGCGCTCCACCTCCGCCACGGAAGAGCCACAGAGCTATAAGAGCTACGTGCTCGCCACGACGCTGGAGCCGGAACAGATGCGCCAGAGCTTCACCCCACCCGACGCGGTGGGCTTCTGGTCCATGCCGGCTGTGATCGACAGGACACAGCGCGCCGGCCTCGACACGACCCCTTATGAGCTGCGCTATCAATCGCTTATGGCGCGCCCGCTGCTGCTCATTGCGATGGTGCTGGTGGCCGCATCCGTTTCTTTAAGATTTTTCCGGTTTGGTGGTGTGACCAAACTGGTGATAGGTGGCGTCGCGGCCGGGTTCGTGCTCTATGTGGCGACGCACTTGTCGGAGGAACTCGGATCGTCGGGAATCGTCAATCCGGTTGTCGCGGCGTGGTTGCCTGCAGCATTGGGGGCAATGCTGGGAGCACTCGCCCTCCTCCATCAGGAAGATGGGTGAAACGTACTGTGCCTATGGTTAATTTCGAGTTTATGAGATGGGGCCAGGAGTGAACCGGCTAGCACGCTTTGCGGCGGCGACGGCTCTCGCCTCCAGCCTGGCCTATCTGCTGGCCGAGCCTGCCCATGCCCAGAATCGGGCGGTGGGCGCGCAACCCAAGCCCGCGACCGCCGCTGCGGCCAAGCCGCAGGACCGGATGGTCGTGGACGCGCGCGAGCTCGTCTATGACAACGACAAGAAGACGGTCGCAGCCGTCGGCGACGTCCAGATTCTTTATCAGGGCCGGACGATCGAGGCCGATCGCGTCACCTACGACCAAGGCAGCAAGCGCGTCATCGCCGTCGGCAATGCCCGGATCACCGAAGCCAACGGCACGGTGATCACCGGCGACAAGTTCAACCTGACCGACGACTTCCGCGACGGCTTCATCGACTCCCTGCGGGTCGTGAATCCGGACAAGACCCGTTTCTCGGCGCCCCGCGCCGAACGTACGGACGGCGAGACCTTCGTCTTCGACAAGGGCATCTACACCGCCTGCGAACCCTGCAAGGACAACCCGGAGCGGCCGCCGCTGTGGCAGGTCCGCGCGGCGCGGATCATCCACAAGAAGTCCGAGCAGACCATCTATTACGAGGATGCGCGCGTCGAGTTCGCCGGCATCCCGATGGCCTATATCCCCTACATGTCCGGCCCGGACTCCACGGTGAAGCGCAAGTCAGGCTTCCTGTCGCCGCGGTTCATCAACACCTCGGCGCTCGGCTACGGCGTCGGGCTGCCCTATTTCCTGAACCTGGCGCCGAACTACGATCTCACGGTGACGCCCACCTATTTCAGCCGCCAGGGCTTCCTCGGCCAGATGGAATGGCGGCATCGCCTGGTGAGCGGCTCCTACGCGATCAGGGCTTCCGGCATCTTCCAGCAAGACCAGGACGCCTATCTGCCAAGCCCGCTCGGCCCCCGCGACAAGGAGTTCCGCGGTTCGGTGGAGACGAACGGCAAGTTCTTCATCAATCCGCGCTGGACGGTCGGCTGGAATGCCTCGATGTCGACGGATCGGTGGTTCTACAAGAACTATCGCATCCGCAACGAGAGCCTCAGCACCACCACCTATCTGCAGGAAGCGATCTCGACCGCCTATCTCAACGGCCAGAGCGAGAGCGCGTGGTTCGATCTGCGTGGCTACTATTTCCAGCCCCTGAACTACCAGGACTGGCAGAAGCAGCAGCCCGTCGTGCTGCCGGTGCTGGACTACGACAAGCGCGTCCACAAGCCGTCCTTCCTCGGCGGCGAGCTGTCGTTCAACGTCAACCTGACCAGCCTGACGCGCGACACCGCAGCCTTCTCGGAGCTGCCGCAGCAGAAGAGCTACCTGATCACGACGCCGAGCTATTCGCTCTATGACGGCTGCGCCGTCTACGACAAGAATCGCTGCCTCGTGCGCGGCCTTGCCGGCAATGTCTCGCGGGCGACGG
Organism: Allobosea sp. FW305-C-101; assembly: GCF_058783685.1. Lineage (NCBI taxonomy): Bacteria > Pseudomonadati > Pseudomonadota > Alphaproteobacteria > Hyphomicrobiales > Alloboseaceae > Allobosea > Allobosea sp. FW305-C-101. The sequence continues at coordinate 45,268 of NZ_JBYSYT010000001.1, forward strand.
CGCAGGTTTCATGGCGCCGCAACTTCATCGACCCGCTCGGGCAGATGTGGACGCCCTACGCCTCCGTGCGGGCCGATATCTTCTCGATCAACCCGGACACGACCGGACCGATCAATTCGCGCGTCGCGACCATCGCCGACACCTCGGACGAGGTGTTCGGGCGGGTCATGCCGGCCATCGGCCTGATGTATCGCTATCCGTTCGTCGCCAAGACCGACTGGGGCACGCATATCATCGAGCCGGTCGCGCAGATCGTCGCGCGCCCGAACGAGACGAACAGCCTGCGCGTCGCCAACGAAGACGCGCAGAGCCTGGTCTTCGACGCCAACAACCTGTTCGAATGGAGCGGCAAGTTCTCCGGCTTCGACCGCGTCGAAGGCGGCACCCGCGCGAATGTCGGCGCTCTCTATACCGGGCGCTTCGGCAAGGAATCCTTTGCCAACCTGCTCATCGGCCAGTCCTTCCAGCTCGCCGGGCGCAATTCCTTCGCCAGCGGCGACCTGCTCAATACCGGCCTGAACTCCGGTCTCGAGACCCGCAATTCCGACTATGTCGCCCGCGCGCAGCTCTCGCCGTTCAAGGGCTTCTTCCTGACCGGCGCGACGCGCCTCAACGCGACGACCTTCGAGGCCCAGCGCATCGATGCCGCCGCGACCTATGCCAACAGCGTCATCACCGCCTCGGTGGGCTATGGCCGCTACGAGCCGCAGCCTGATCTCGGCATCTCGCGCCGCCGCGAAGGCCTCTCCCTGAGTGGCTCGCTGCGCGTGGCCGAGAACTGGCGCCTGCGGGCCGGCGTGCTGTTCGATCTCGACAAGTACAAGTACGATCGCGAGCGCTATCGCGACGCCTACGCGTCCTACATGGCGGCCCCGGCGGTCGCCGCGATGCCGATCTACCCGAATACCGGGCCGTTCCAGACCGCCTCGACCTCGTTCGGTATCAACTACACCGACGAGTGCACGGTCTTCGACATCAGCTATTCGCAGAGCTATGCCGACCGCCAGGCGGGATCGACAAAAGACACGCGCACGGTCATGTTCCGCCTCGAGCTGCGCACGCTGGGCGAGATCAGCTACTCGCAGAACCTCAGCTCGAGCTCCTCAAGCGACGGCGTCGGCTCGTCGAACTAATCACCGGCCCGCGATGACGGGCCGGCTCTCACTTCAGGTCGCGGAGTTCGTCTTGCCGGCAACGCCGCTCGCATTGACCCAGGGCGATCCGGCCGGGATCGGGCCGGAGCTGACGTTGCGAGCCTGGCTGGAACGGGGCGGACGCGGATTGCCCGCCTTCGCCTGCATCAGTGACCCCGGCCATCTCGCGACTGTCGCACGCCAGCTCGGCTGGAGCGTGCCAGTGCGCGCGTGCAGCTGGGGCGATGCCGCGGCCATCTTTGCCGAGGCGCTGCCCGTGATCCCGCTCGACGCCACGACCAGCGTCGTACCGGGAAAGCCGGATCCAGCGACCGCTGCGGGCACGATCCGCTCGATCGACAGCGCGGTCGCGGCCGTCCGCTCTGGCGAAGCCGCAGCCGTGGTCACCAATCCGATCGCGAAATCAGTGCTTTACAGCGCCGGCTTCAAGCATCCCGGCCATACCGAATACCTCGCGCATCTGGCAGCTCAAGACGGCATCGAACCCCGCCCGGTCATGATGCTCTGGTGCGAGGAGCTCGCGGTCGTGCCGGTCACCATCCATGAGCCGCTGCGCCGTGTGCCGGAGCTGTTGACCACCGCATTGATCGTCGAGACCGGCAGGATCGTCGCCGCGGAGCTGCGCAGCCGCTTCGGCATCGCCGCGCCACGGCTGGCGATCAGCGGTCTCAACCCCCATGCCGGCGAGAGCGGCACGATGGGCCATGAGGACGGGACCATCGTCGCACCCGCCATCGCCCAATTGCAGGCCGAAGGCATCGATGCGCGCGGCCCTTATCCGGCCGACACGATGTTCCACGCGCGGGCACGGGCCGGCTACGACGCGGCCTTGGCGATGTATCACGACCAGGCGCTGATCCCGATCAAGACGATCGCCTTCGACGAAGGCGTCAATGTCACACTCGGCCTGCCTTTCATCCGGACCTCGCCGGACCATGGCACGGCCTTCGACATCGCCGGCCACGGCATCGCGCGGCCGGACAGCCTCTGCGCCGCCCTGAAGCTCGCCGCTCGCATGGCCGAGCGTACCACCGCGGATGCAGCGGCATGAGCCAGATCGACGACCTGCCGCCGCTGCGCGAGGTGGTTGAGCGCCATGGGCTGATGGCGCAGAAGGCGCTTGGCCAGAACTTCCTGTTCGACCTCAACCTGACGAGCCGCATTGCCCGCTCTGCCGGCCCGCTGGAGGGTCAGACGGTGGTCGAGATCGGCCCTGGCCCCGGCGGGCTGACGCGGGCGCTGCTGGCCAATGGTGCCGGGCGCGTCATCGCGATCGAGCGGGACCGGCGCTGCCTGCCGGCGCTCGCCGAGATCGCGGCGCATTATCCGGGCCGTCTGGAAGTCATCGACGGCGACGCGCTCGCGGTCGACCTCACGCCTCATCTTGGTGGCGAGCGGGCGCGGATCGTCGCCAACCTGCCCTATAATATCGGCACGCCGCTGCTGGTCGGCTGGTTGAGCCTTGAACCGTGGCCGTCCTGGTGGGATTCGCTGACGCTGATGTTCCAGCGCGAGGTCGCCGAGCGCATCGTCGCGACGCCGGACGAACGGGCCGATTACGGTCGGCTCGCGGTGCTGTCGAACTGGCGCTGCGAGACGAGGATCCTGTTCGACGTGCCGCGCAGCGCCTTCGTGCCGCCGCCGAAGATCACCTCGTCCATCGTCCAGCTAACTCCGCGCGCGCAGCCGGAGCCGTGCGACCGGCGCCTGCTGGAGCGGGTGACGCTCGCGGCCTTCGGCCAGCGCCGCAAGATGCTGCGGCAGAGCCTCAAGGCCGTGCTGCCGGACCCGTCGCCAATCATCACGGCCGCAGGGCTCGCGGAGACGGCGCGGGCCGAAGAGATCCCGGTATCGGGCTTCGTCAGGCTGGCGAACGCGCTGGCCGCCCAGCACTAGGTACACCCTTGTCATTCCGGGGCTTCGCGCAGCGAAGAACCCGGAACCCACGACTGGGCGAACGTTGGCGATCGTGCGGCTGAAAGCGCTCACCCGGTCGTGGGTTCCGGGTTCGGCCTTCGGCCGCCCCGGAATGACAAGGGGTTGTGGCGCCCGCTGATCAGGGCAGCTGCTCGGTCAGGAGCTGATCGACGAAGTCGTTGAGGCCGACGGCGCGGCTGCGCTTCAGGCGCTCGGCCGTCAGGATCGCCTTGATCGACTCATAGGCCGCCTGGAGATCGTGGTTGACGATGACGTAATCGTACTGGCTCCAGCGCGCGATCTCGTCGCGGGCATTGGCGAGGCGCTTGACGATGACCTCCTCGGCATCCTCGGCGCGGCGGATCAGGCGCGAGCGCAACTCCGCCATCGAGGGCGGCAGGATGAAGATGGTGACGACGTCGGCGCGAGCCTTCTTGACGATCTGCTGGGTGCCCTGCCAGTCGATATCGAAGAGCACGTCGCGCCCGCCCGCCAATGAGGCCTCGACCTCCCGGCGCGGCGTGCCGTAGCCGTTGCCATGGACCTCCGCCCATTCCAGCAGGTCGTTGTGCTGGCGCATGGTGTCGAAGGCGGCGCGGTCGATGAAGCGATAATGCACGCCCTCGATCTCGGACGGGCGCTTGGCGCGGGTCGTGACTGAGATGGAGAGATCGAGATTGTTCTCGCTCTTGAGGTTGCGCGTCAGCGTCGTCTTGCCCGCGCCGGAGGGCGAGGACAGGATCAGCATCAGGCCGCGGCGGGCCGGGCGAAGGGTCTCGGCAGCCATCCGGCTCACTCCACGTTCTGAACCTGCTCGCGCATCTGGTCGACGACCGTGCGGAGTTCGAGGCCGATACGCGACAGGCCGGGATCGTTGGCCTTGGCGCAGAGCGTCGAAGCCTCGCGGCCGAATTCCTGCGAGAGGAAGTCGAGCTTGCGGCCGATCGGGCCGCCCTTGGCCAAAAGCTCGCGCAAAGCTTCGACATGGGCTTGAAGCCGATCGATCTCCTCGCGGATGTCGGCGCGAACAGCGATCAACGCCGCCTCCTGATGGAGGCGCTGCGGATCGAAGCCGTTATTCGCTCCCAGAAGCGTCTCGACCTGTGCGGCGATACGGGCGCGGATCGCCTCGCTGCTGCGAGCGGGATGGTGCTCCGCCTCGCCAGCGAGCCGGGCGATGGTTTCGAGATGGCCGAGGACGATAGTTTCGAGCGCACGGCCTTCAGAGGCCCGCGCTTCCTTCAGGGACTTGGCGACGGCTTCGAGACCGGCCAGGGCCGGCGCCTCGACCGCGCCCAGCGCATCCTGGGCCTCGTCGGCGTATTCCACCACGCCACGGATGCCGAGCAGGCCGTCATAGGAAGGCGGATTGATGCCGGCAGCCGGCGGCAGCTTCTCGACCGCCTCAAGCAAGGCGGTAAGGACCGCCTCGTTGACGCGCGGGCGCGGCGGCCCGGCATCGCTGGTGACGGCGAGATTGACGTGGAGCGTGCCGCGCGAGAAGGCCGCGCCCAGCTTCTTGCGGGCGGCCTCAGCCAGAACCTCGAAGCCGGGCGGGACACGGACGCGCAGGTCGAGCCCGCGCCCGTTGACGCTGCGGATTTCCCAGGCCCAGCCATGGACCCCGGCCGTTCCCGCCGCACGGGCAAATCCCGTCATGCTTTCGATGGCCATTGCCCCTGCCGCCTTTGTTCAAGATCGGCGGGACCGTAGTGGCGCATATCAGCGACAGCAAGCGGCCCGCTGCCGGAAAATGGGGATTGAGAGCCTTCCGGCCCGCAGGTCAGGGCTTGAGCTGCGGAACCTGCTTCGGCGAGTTCAAGTCGAAGCTCTTGTTCAGCAGCGGGTCCCGCGCTGTCCCTTCGGACGCATCGAAGGCGCGCGCGCGCGTTCCCGCCACCGCCCCGACAGGCTGGGCGACCGGCACACCGGCAGAGCCGGCATTGTCGGAGGCGGGCTGGGTCGTGGCGGGCGCCTCGGTACGATTGTCGGGGCCAGCCGGCGGTTCGACCTTGTCGACGCTGTCGGCAGGCGGCTTGCCGCCCTGCTGCTGGCTGCGCGTCGTCTCGATCTGGCGCCAGCGCCCGACATTGCGGTTGTGCTGCTCCAGCGTCTCGGCGAAGGCGTGGCCGCCGCTGCCATCGGCAACGAAATAGAGGTCCTTGGTCCGCGAATGGTTGACCACCGCCTCCATGGCGGCGCGGCCGGGATTGGCGATCGGGCCCGGCGGCAGGCCGTTGATGACATAGGTGTTGTAGGGCGTCGCCTGCGTGATCTCGCTGCGCAGGATCGGCCGGCCGAGCGTACCTTTTCCGCCGACGAGGCCGTAGACGATCGTCGGGTCGGATTGCAGCCGCATCTTCTGGTTGAGCCGGTTGATGAAGACGCCCGCGACACGCGGCCGCTCGTCGGCACGCCCGGTCTCCTTCTCGACGATGGAGGCGAGGATGACGAGTTCATCCGTGGTCTTGATCGGCAGGCCGGCGGGAATGCGGATGTTCTTGAGGACCGCGAGCTGGCTGCGCGCCATCACGTCGAGGATACCCTTGCGGGAGAAGCCGCGCGGGAAGCGGTAGGTGTCCGGCAGGATCGAACCTTCCTTGGGCACCTCCGCGATGTCGCCGGTCAGAAGCTCGTTGCTCCGAAGCCGCTCGACGATCTGTTCGCTTGTCAGCCCTTCGGGAATGGTGATCGAATATTCGACCGACTTGCCGCTGGAGATGACGCCGAGGATTTCCTGCGGGCTGACGCGCGCCTTGAACAGGTACTCGCCCGCCTTCAGCTTGTGCCAGTCGCCGCTGACGATCGCCGCGATGCGGAAGGTCAGCGGGTGCTCGATCAGGCCCTCGCGCTGCAGCAGCTCGGTGATCTCGGTGAGCCCGCTTTCCTTCGGGATGATGAGGGTGCGGTCGCTGGCCAGCGGCCCCGGCGCCTTGCTCTGGTTCGAGACGATGGCGATGCCCGCACCGACCACGCCGGCACCAACCAGCGCGATCGTGAACAGGCCGCTCAGCATCGACAGGAACGGGCTGCGCCGGCGGCGGCGGGCCTTGGGCGGCGGCGCGGGCGGCGCTACGGGCTTGAGGGCCTCGCTCGGGCTTTTCGGGGCGACGCGGGGCGTATCATTCACGATCAAGACGCTCGCAGCACGGGGTAATTGATATCGGCACGGTGCCATCTGGACCGCGCCTGCCGGAGTGGACAAGCCACCGCACCGAAGCCGGACGGTCGCATTAGAGCCGGTTTCCTCGCGGCTGTGAACGCGGAATCACGCATTCGGCCGCAGCTGCCGCAAACTCTACCCAAGATTATGGCGAAACCGCGCTAGCTCGCAGCGGTTCACGGCTCGGGTCGATAGCGCCGCATCACCAGCGAGGCATTGGTCCCGCCGAAGCCGAAGGAATTCGACAGCGCGTAGTCGATCTCGCGCTTGCGGGCGACATGCGGCACCAGGTCGATCTCGGTCTCGACGGACGGGTTGTCGAGATTGATCGTCGGCGGCGCCACCTGATCGCGGATCGCGAGCACGGTGAAGATCGCCTCGATCGCGCCAGCGGCACCGAGCAGATGGCCGGTCGACGACTTGGTCGACGACATGGACGGGCGTTTCGGCGCATTGGCCAGCAAGCGCTCGACCGCGCGCAATTCGATCTCGTCGCCGAGCGGCGTCGAGGTGCCGTGGGCGTTGATGTAATCGAGATCGGCGGCCGTGATGCCGGCGCGATCAAGCGCAGCCCGCATGCAGCGATAGGCGCCGTCACCGTCCTCGGACGGAGAGGTGATGTGGTAGGCGTCGCCCGACATGCCGTAGCCGACGATCTCGGCATAGATGCGGGCGCCGCGAGCCAGGGCGTGATCGAGTTCCTCGAGCACCAGGACACCGGCGCCCTCACCCATCACGAAGCCGTCGCGGTCCTTGTCATAGGGGCGAGAGGCCTTCTCGGGCGTATCGTTGAAACCGGTCGAGAGCGCGCGGCAGGCGCAGAAGCCGGCAATACCGATGCGGTTGATCGCCGATTCGGCGCCGCCGGCAACCATGACCTCGGCATCGCCGAGCGCGATCATGCGGGCCGCATCGCCGACCGCATGGGCGCCGGTCGAGCAGGCTGTCACGACGGCATGATTCGGGCCCTTCAGCCCGTGCTCGATCGAGACATAGCCCGCCGCCAGATTGCTCAGGCGGCCGGGAATGAAGAAGGGGGAGAGACGGCGCGGACCGCGCTCCTTGAGCAGGAGCGAAGCCTCGTAGATGCCGCCGAGCCCGCCGATGCCGGAGCCGATGGCGACGCCGGTGCGGATCTGGTCCTCGTAGGTTTCCGGCTTCCAGTCGGCGTCCTTCAACGCCTGCGTGGCCGCCGCCATGGCGAAGACGATGAAATCGTCGACCTTGCGCTGCTCCTTCGGCTCCATCCACTCGTCGGGATTGAAGGTCCCGTCGCTGCCGTCACCCCGCGGGATGTTGCAGGCGATCTGCGCCGGCAGGTCGCTGGCGTCGAAACTCGTGATGGGGCCGGCGCCGCTGGCGCCGGCAAGAAGGCGTGACCAAGTCGGCTCGACGCCGCATGCAAGCGGCGTCACCATGCCGAGCCCGGTCACGACAACACGCCGCATCGGATAACTGCGAGAAGCCATGGCTCTTTCTGCGTAGACCGACCCGAAAGGCCGATCAGGCGCTCTTCGACGACAGGAACTTGACGGCGTCGCCGACGGTCACGATCGTCTCGGCGGCATCGTCCGGGATCTCGACACCGAACTCTTCCTCGAAGGCCATCACGAGCTCGACGGTGTCGAGGCTGTCCGCGCCCAGGTCCTCGATGAAGTTGGCGCCGTCGACGACCTTGTCGGCCTCAACGCCGAGGTGCTCGACCACGATCTTCTTCACGCGCTCGGCAACATCGCTCATGGGTCTCTTCCTTAGACTTAGAAACTGAAAACGCATCGCAGGGGTGCGACGCGGTGGAGGGATCTCATTCCGAGCCGCCGCGCCACCTGACGATGTCCGCGATCCGGAAAGCTCGAAGCCTGCACAAACGCAACAACCGAGGTTTCGTCAAGTCCCCTCGGATCGCCCAGCGGCAGCGCGACGGCGCTAGTTAACACACCCTTTACGGGCTGGCGAGTGCGCCGCAGACTTATCAAAACCGATCTAAAATGGGCGCTAACGCACCTAGATCATTGCCATTCCGCCGTTGACGTGCAGCGTCTGCCCGGTCACGTAACCCGCTTCCGTGCTGGCGAGGAAGGCGACCGCCGCGGCTACATCCGCGCCCTCGCCCAGCCGGCCCATCGGCACGCCGGAGAGGATGCCCTCGCGCTGCTTGTCGTTGAGGGCCTGCGTCATCGGCGACTCGATGAAGCCCGGCGCGACCACGTTGACGGTGATGTTGCGGCTCGCGACCTCGGCGGCCAGCGCCTTGGACATGCCGATCAGGCCGGCCTTGGCGGCGGCGTAATTGCCCTGGCCGGGATTGCCGGTGGTGGCGACGACCGAGCCGATCGCGACGATTCGGCCGTAACGGCGGCGCATCATCGACTTCACGGCGGCGCGCGACAAGCGGAAGGCCGCGGTCAGGTTGACGGCGAGCACGCTGTCCCAGTCCTCGTCCTTGAGGCGCAGGAACAGGTTGTCGCGGGTGATGCCGGCATTGTTGACGAGGATGTCGAGCCCGCCGAGCTTCTCCTCGGCCGTCGGCACCAGCGCCTCGACCGAATCCTTGTCGGAGAGATTGCAGGGCGCGATCACGACACGCTCGCCCAGTTCGGCCGCCAGCGCCTCCAGCGCTTCCGCGCGTGTTCCCGAGATCGCGACGCTGGCGCCTTGCGCATGCAGCGTCCGGGCGATGGCTCCACCGAGGCCGCCGGTCGCGCCGGTGACCAGGGCCTTGCGGCCGGTCAGATCAAACATGTTCGCTCCCTTTTCCGGCATTCTGCCGTCTTTACCTATTCTGGGCCCGAGCCGTCACGCGCCGCGGGCTTTATAGGCTGCAATATCGTCGGCAGTGCCGATCGAGACCGGCGTAACGCCTGCAGCGATACGCTTGACGAGACCGGCCAGCACCTTGCCACTGCCGAGCTCGACGAAATCGGTGACGCCGGCTGCAGCCATCGCCTGCACGCATTCGCGCCAGCGCACCGTGCCGGTGACCTGGGCGACGAGCGAGGCCCGGATCGCGTCAGGATCGCTCAGCGGCGCGGCACCGACATTGGCGACGACCGGCACGACCGGCGCCTGCATCGAAACCTTGGCGAGTGCATCACGCATCGCATCGGCGGCAGGCTGCATCAGGGCGCAATGGAAAGGCGCGGAAACTGGCAGCAGCATGGCGCGCTTCACACCGCGCTCGCCGGCAAGGACGATGGCGCGGTCGATCGCGGCCTTCGCGCCGGAAAGCACGACCTGGCCGCCGCCATTGTCGTTGGCCGCTTCGCAGACTTCGCCCTGGGCCGCAGCGGCCGCGATCTCGCGGGCGAGATCGAGTTCGGCGCCAAGCAGGGCCGCCATGGCACCCTGCCCGGCCGGAACGGCCTTCTGCATGGCATCGCCGCGGATCCGCAGCAGGCGGGCGGCGTCGCCGATCGTGAAGGTGCCGGCCGCGGCCAGCGCCGAGTACTCGCCGAGCGAATGGCCGGCTACGAAAGCGGCATCGCGCTTCAGGTCGAGCCCGGCTTCGCTTTCGAGCACGCGCACGACCGCGAGGCTGACCGCCATCAGGGCCGGCTGGGCATTGGCCGTCAGGGTCAGTTCCTCGGAAGGACCTTCCCACATCACGGCCGAGAGCTTCTGCGACAGGGCTGTATCGACCTCGTCGAAGACCGCCTTCGCGACTGGGAAGTTGTCGGCCAGGCTCTTGCCCATGCCGACCGCCTGAGAGCCCTGGCCCGGAAAGATGAACGCTGTGGTCATGCTGTGAACGTCCCGGTCTTCATTATCAGTCATTCGTCTTATATGACGCGGCTGTCACATCGCTTCCGTCGCCAAGTCAAGCGCGGCGCCCGAATTTTCCGCTCCTGGAGCGGTGTTTTCCGGCAGATTCCGGTTGCCATGGCGCAACGGACACTGTAACGACCGCATCCTGCTTGTTCGGCCGGAGGCTGAACGGATGGCGCATGTCCGAAAGGACCGGCGCAGGCTCGTTTCCCGAACCGTCATCCCGTGTCTCCGCCTTCGATGAAATCCTGTCGGGCCTTATCCAGGGCTCGGAGGGCTCCGCGCCGGGCGAAGCAGGGTGAAACAAGGAAGGCCACATATGGCATTGTACGAGCATGTGCTGCTCGCGCGGCAGGATGTCAGCGCGCAGCAGGTCGAAGCTCTTGTCGAGCAGTTCAAGGGCGTGATCGAAGCGAATGGCGGCGCCATCCGCAAGGTCGAGTACTGGGGCGTCAAGTCCCTCGGCTACCGCATCAAGAAGAACCGCAAGGCTCACTACACGCTGCTGAACATCGAGGCTCCCTCCGCCGCCGTGCTGGAGATGGAGCGCCAGATGCGCATCAACGAAGACATCCTGCGCTTCATGACCGTCAAGGTCGAGGAGCTCGAGGAAGGTCCGTCGGCCATGCTGCAGAAGCGTGACCGCGAGGACCGTCCGGAGCGTGGCGGCGACCGTTTCGACCGCGGCCCGCGCCGTGACCGTCCGCGTCGTGAAGACGAAGCGACCGAAACCGCCGAAGCGGAGGCCTGAGAATGTCGACTGCATCCGCTGGCGCCCGTCGCCCCTTCTTCCGCCGCCGCAAGTCCTGCCCGTTCTCGGGCGAAGGCGCTCCGAAGATCGACTACAAGGACGTGCGTCTGCTCTCGCGCTACATCTCCGAGCGCGGCAAGATCGTTCCGTCCCGCATCACGGCGGTCTCCGCCAAGAAGCAGCGCGAGCTCGCCCAGGCGATCAAGCGCGCCCGCTTCCTCGGCCTGCTGCCCTACGTCATCCGCTGATCCGTTCATTCGGATCCGGATACTGACAATTCCCGGAGGCGCCTCGTGTGCCTCCGGTTCTCGCTTTCAAGATCAACCAGTCGCCCGGCGGTGAAACTCCATCGGGTTCGTTGAGGCCAAGGGGCCTCTCACCCTGCCGAGCCCAAAAGGCTTGCGAGCAGCGGGACAGCAGGACGGACTTAATGATTCCGATTGTCGGCATCGGCGCGGGCCTCGTTTCGGCCCTGCTCTTCTCAGTGGTGATCACCGGATCGCCGCTGGCCGCTTTGCTGTACTCGGCCGCTCCCCTCCCGATCTTCATCGCATCGCTGGGCTGGAACCACCGCTCCGGGCTGTTCGCCACGGCTGCCGGTGCGCTTGCCGTGGCCATTGCGTTGGCCCCGACCGGCGGCATCGCCTTCGCTCTGATCATCGGCCTGCCGGCCTGGTGGATCGCCTATCTCGCGCTTCTCGCCCGTGGCGACACCGATGGCCGGGTCGAGTGGTATCCGCTCGGCAACCTGCTGCTCTGGATCGCCGCCACCGCCGCGCTCGCCACCGTCGGTAGCGCGCTGGTCATGACCACCGATTACGAGACCTATCGCTCAGTGATCGCGCGCATGATCGAGAACCTGCTGAACGAGATGGTGCGCGGCAAGCTGATCGCCCTGCCCGGCGACGTCCAGGTCAAGGAACTGGCGCAGAGCCTTGCTCCGGCCGTGCCGCTCGGCATCGGCGCCTCCTTCGTCACCACCATCACCGCCAATCTCTGGCTCGCGGCCCGCACCGTGAAGATGTCGGATCGTCTGCCGCGGCCCTGGCCCTTCATCCCGTCGACCACGCTGCCGCGCCAGGCGCTGCTGCTGCTGGTCGCCACGGGCTTCGTCGCAACGACGGGCGGCTTCATCGGCGTCGCCGCCATGGCCATGGCTGGCGCGCTGCTCGCCGCCTTCATGTTCAGCGGGCTCGCAACCCTGCACGACATCTCGCGTGGCCGCGCCTGGCGGCTGCCGATGCTGATCTCGATCTATGTCGCCCTCGTCGTGATGCAGGCCGTGCTGACGCCGCTGCTCGCGATCGCGGGTGTCATCGACACGCTGCTCGGCCTGCGCAAGCGGGCCGCGCTGCCGCCTCCGCCTAACCGTTCCTGACAACCTCGTCTGAAGACATAACAAGGAGAAGACCCATGGAAGTGATCCTGCTCGAACGCGTCGCCAAGCTCGGCCAGATGGGCGACATCGTGAAGGTTCGCGACGGCTTCGGCCGCAACTACCTGCTCGCCCGCGGCAAGGCGCTGCGCGCCACCGAGGACAACAAGAAGCGCTTCGAGAGCCAGAAGCTCGAGCTCGAGACCCGCAACCTCGAGCTGAAGTCGGAAGCCGACGCCGTCGCCGAGCGCCTGAACGGCCAGAGCGTCACCATCCTGCGCCAGTCGGGCGAGTCCGGCGTGCTCTACGGTTCGGTCTCGACCCGCGACATCGCCGAGGCCCTGACCAAGGACGGCTTCAACGTCTCGCGCGGCCAGGTGACGCTGAACACCCCGATCAAGACGCTCGGCCTGCACACCGTTCCGGTCGTGCTGCACCCGGAAGTCTCGGTCACGATCACCGTCAACATCGCCCGCTCGGCTGAAGAGGCTCATCGCCAGGCCGCCGGCGAGAACGTCACGGCCCAGGAGAAGTTCGATCTCGACGATCTCGGCCTCGAGGTCGGTGCGGCGCTGGCCGAGGCCGGCGACGTCGAGCTCTGAGCCTTATCGCTCCCGAATCGAGTCAAGGGCGCCGTGGCAACACGGCGCCTTTTTCATTTTGGAGCCTGTGCAAAGGCGTGGATGGAACCGGGAGATGCTGGCACCGATTGTCAGAATGTTAAGGTAGTTCTCTGCCCGAATCAGCTTCGCCAAGCCGCAAGCCTGCGCGGCTGATTGTCGGCTTGAATTCACCCAGCATTGATTTATCGGGACGGCCATGGCCACCGCTACAGCTCTCGTCGCCCGCCTCGACAACCGCGAGGCGGAATTCCGCGTCCAGCCTCACAATATCGAGGCCGAGCAGGCACTGCTGGGCGCGATCCTGGTCAATAACGACGCGTTCTATCGCGTCTCCGACTTCCTGCAGCCGGACCATTTCTTCGAGCCGATCCATCAGCGCATCTACGAGCTGGCGTCGAGCATGATCCGGGCCGGCAAGATCGCGACGCCGATCACGCTCAAGACCTTCGTCAACGACCTCGATCTCGGCGACATCACGCCGAGCCAATACCTCGCCCGCCTCGCGGCCGAGGCGACGACCGTCATCAACGCCGCCGATTACGGCCGGACGGTCTACGATCTCGCGATCCGCCGTCAGCTCATCGGCGTCGGCGAGGACCTCGTCAACGTCGCCTATGACGCGCCGGTCGAGATGGCGCCGCGCGAGCAGATCGAGGATGCCGAGCGCAAGCTCTACGAACTCGCGGAAAAGGGCCGCTACGAGGGCGGCTTCCAGAAATTCGACGGGGCGCTGCGCCTCGCCATCGACATGGCGGCGAGCGCCTATCAGCGTGCCGGTGGCCTCTCCGGCATCTCGACCGGCCTGCGCGACGTCGACCAGCGCATGGGCGGCCTGCAGCGCTCGGACCTGCTCGTGCTCGCCGGGCGCCCCGCCATGGGCAAGACCTCGCTTGCCACCAACATCGCCTTCAACATCGCCAAGGCCTGGCGCGGCGAGCGGCAGGAAGACGGCTCGATCAAGAGCGTCGATGGCGGCATCGTCGGGTTCTTCTCACTCGAAATGTCGGCCGACCAGCTCGCGACCCGTATCGTCGCCGAGCAGTCGAGCATCTCCTCCTACAAGATCAGGCAGGGCCGCATCACCGAAGGCGATTTCGCCCGATTGACCGATGTCGCCGCCCAGATCGAGAAATTGCCGCTCTATATCGACCAGACCGGCGGCATCTCGATCGCGCAATTGATGGCCCGCGCGCGCCGCCTGAAGCGCCAGAAGGGTCTCGACGTCCTGTTCATCGACTACCTCCAGCTGCTCTCCGGCTCGTCCAAGAACAGCCAGAACCGCGTGCAGGAGCTGACCGAGATCACGACCAGCCTGAAGGCGCTGGCCAAGGAGCTCAACGTCCCGATCATCGCGCTCTCGCAGCTCTCGCGTCAGGTCGAGAATCGCGACGACAAGCGCCCGCAGCTCTCGGACCTGCGCGAATCCGGCTCGATCGAGCAGGACGCCGACGTAGTGATGTTCGTCTATCGCGAGGAATATTACCTCAAGGGCAAGGAACCGCGCCCCGGCACCGAAGAGCACAACAAGTGGCAGATCGAGATGGAGGCCATGCACGGCGTCGCCGAACTGATCATCGGCAAGCAGCGCCACGGCCCCACCGGCGCGGTGGCCTTGCAGTTCGACGCGGATGTGACACGCTTCTCCGACCGCGCCGATGAGATGCGCCTGCCGGACCGTGAATGATGCCTGCCGACCTGCCAGATTCCGCCGCTTACGGCGCGACGCTCACCATCGACCTCGACGCGCTGGTCTCGAACTGGCGCCTGCTCGGCAAGCGCGCCGGCACTGAAGCCGGGGCCGTGGTTAAGGCGGACGCCTATGGCATCGGCATCGAGCCGGCCGTCACCGCGCTCGCCAAGGCCGGCTGCAAGAGCTTCTTCGTCGCGCATGTCTCGGAGGCCATCCGCGCCCGCAAGGTCGCGCCCGATGCGACGATCTACGTGCTGAACGGCCTGCTGCCCGGCGCCGCCGAAACCTTCGCCGCGCATGGCCTGTCGCCGGTGCTGGGCTCGCATGAGGAATTGCTGGAATGGGCCTCGTTCCGGCAGACGGGCGCGCAGGTCCGGCCGGCGGCGCTGCATGTCGACACGGCGATGAACCGGCTCGGCCTCTGGCCCGGCGAGGGTCTCAACCTCGCCCGCGAGCGCTCGGGCGTGATCGCGGCGGCGGGAATCGGGCTGGTGATGAGCCATTTCGCTTCGTCGGAGGACGAGACCGACCCGGCCAATGCCCGCCAGATCGCAGCCTTTGCCGAGATCGCGGCGGCCCTGCCCGAAGTGCCGGCCTCGCTCAAGAATTCGTCCGGGCATTTCCTCAAGGGCTGCCCGTCCTACCAGCTCACCCGGCCGGGCTATGCGCTCTATGGCGGCAACCCGACGCCGGGGCAGCCGAACCCGATGAAGCCGGTCGTGGGCCTGGAGGCGACGATCATCCAGACCCGCGAGGTCGAGGACGGCACGCAGGTCGGCTATAACGGGCGCTGGACCGCCAAGGGCAAGCGCAAGCTCGCGACGATCTGCCTCGGTTATGCCGACGGCTATCCACGCAACGGAAGCTGGACCGACAGCACGACCGGCGGCTCCGTGTTGATCGAGGGCGTCTCCTGCCCCTTCGTCGGCTCCGTCTCGATGGACCTGATCATCATCGACGTGACCAATGCCCCGGCCGATGCGGCCAAGCGTGGCGCGAGCGTCACCCTGATCGGCGGCCCACTCGATCTGGAGACCGTCGGCGGCGGCGCCAAGACGATCGGCTACGAGATCCTGACCAGCCTCGGCCGCCGCTATCACCGGCGTTATATCGGCGGCTGATGGCCAAACGCGGTCCGACCTATCACTGCCAAGCCTGCGGCGCGGTCTATCACCGCTGGCAGGGCAAGTGCGACGCCTGCGGGACATGGTCCTCGCTGGTCGAGGATGCGCAGGCTGCGCCCGTTCCCGGCGGCGGCCGGCCCGCATCCGGTGGACGCCCGCGCGGCCGTGTCTTCGCGCTGGAGACGCTGAAGGGCGACACACAGGATGCCCCTCGCATCGTCTCCGGCATCGGGGAACTGGACCGCGTCACCGGCGGCGGCTTCGTGCCGGGCTCGGTGCTGCTGATCGGCGGCGATCCCGGCATCGGCAAGTCGACGCTGCTGATGCAGGCCTGCGCGGCGCTGGCGATGGGCGGTCGCCGCGTCGTCTATGTCTCGGGCGAGGAATCGACGGGCCAAGTGCGGCTCCGGGCCGAGCGCATGGGATTGGCCGAGGCGCCGGTCGATCTCGCGGCCGAAACCAATGTCGAGGACATCGTCGCGACGCTGGGCCAGGGCGAGCGCCCTGCCCTCGTCGTGATCGATTCGATCCAGACGATGTGGTCGGGCGAGGTCGAGAGCGCGCCGGGCACGGTGACACAGGTGCGCGGCTCGGCCCAGGCGCTGATCCGCTATGCCAAGACATCAGGCGTCTGCCTGATCCTCGTCGGGCACGTCACCAAGGACGGGCAGATCGCCGGCCCGCGCGTGGTCGAGCACATGGTCGATGCCGTGCTCTCCTTCGAAGGCGAAGGCGCGCATTCCTTCCGCATCCTGCGCGGCCAGAAGAACCGCTTCGGCGCGACCGACGAGATCGGCGTGTTCGAGATGACCGGCAAGGGCCTGTCGGAGGTCACCAACCCCTCGGCGCTCTTCCTCGCCGGCCGCGACCAGCCGGCGCCGGGCGCGGCCGTCTTCGCGGGCATGGAAGGTACGCGGCCGGTTCTGGTCGAGATCCAGGCATTGGTCGCGCCTACAGCGCTCGGCACGCCGCGGCGCGCCGTCGTCGGCTGGGAGAACAGCCGGCTCGCGATGGTGCTGGCCGTGCTTGAAACGCATGGCGGCCTCAGGCTCGGCCAGCATGACGTGTATCTCAATGTCGCCGGTGGCCTGCGCGTCAACGAGCCTGCGGCCGATGTCGCGGTCGCCGCGGCACTGGTCTCGTCGCTGAGCGGGGCGACCTTGCCGCAGGAAGCGGTCTATTTCGGCGAGATCGCCCTGTCCGGCGCGATTCGGCCGGTTGCGGTCGCGGCAGCGCGCCTCCGGGAAGCGGCCAAGCTCGGCTTCGAGGCCGCGCTGATGCCGGCCGGCGGTGCCGATCATGGCGATGGCAACGGCCTGAACCTGCGCCGTTTCGGCCATGTCACGGAACTCGTTGCCGATATCGCCGCGCGGGCACCTCGCAGAGATGTGAAATGACTTCGCCCGAAGGGTGACTGAAAGCCCCGGAACGCGTATAGCAAAGCCGAAACGGCCGCCCTGCCTCCGGCCGGTCGGCACCTGACCACAGCAAAGCGGCCCTCCCAATGCCTGTTACCATTCTCGATCTCGTCGTCATCGGCGTGGTTCTGATCTCGGCTTTGCTCGCAGCCGTGCGCGGCTTCACGCGCGAAGTGCTGGCGATCGCCTCGTGGATCGCCGCGGCGGCCGTGGCCTGGGTGTTCCACCCGCAGCTCGTGCCCTTCATCAAGCAGTATGTTCCGGCAAGCTCGGCGCAGGACACGATCGCGCTGGTCGCTGCTATCGCGGCGCTTTTCCTGGGCACTTTGATCGTCGTCTCGCTGATCACGGCCCGTATCTCCGATTTCGTGCTGGATTCGCGCATCGGCGCGCTGGATCGCACGCTCGGCTTCGTCTTCGGCGCGGCGCGCGGCCTTTTGCTGGCGGTGATCGGCTATCTGTTCTTCACCGCGCTGGTCGGCAACGAGAAGCTGCCGGCCTGGGCCAAGGACGCCAAGGCCACACCGATCCTCGAAGAAACCGGCCGCTCGCTGCAAGCGATGCTGCCGCAGGACTTGAATGTCATCGTCAACAACGTGCTCAAGAAGCGGAAGCCGGAGGAAGGCACTGAGGCCCCGGCGGAGGAGCCGCGCAGCCCCGCGACGCCGGCACCGGTTGCACCTGCCCCAGCCCGTCCCTAATTAGCGCGTAGAACGACAGCTCAAGCCCCGTGTGTGGAGCGCGACATGATCTCGCAAACCGGACGTGACGACGCCTTCGACCCCAATGCCGACCGGCTGCGGGAGGAATGCGGCGTCTTCGGCATCTACGGCCATGCCGATGCCGCGGCGCTGACCGCGCTCGGCCTGCATGCGCTGCAGCATCGCGGCCAGGAGGCGGCGGGCATCGTCTCCTTCGACGGCAAGCGCTTCCATTCGGAGCGCCGGCTCGGGCTCGTCGGCGACGCCTTCTCGGAAGCGAGCGTCATCGACAAGCTCAAGGGCAAGCAGTCGATCGGCCATGTCCGCTATTCGACGACCGGCGAGACGATCCTGCGCAATGTCCAGCCGCTCTTCGCCGAATTGCATGGCGGCGGCTTCGCCGTCGCCCATAACGGCAACCTGACCAACGGGCTGACGCTGCGCCGCAACCTCGTCCGCGACGGTGCGATCTACCAGTCGACTTCGGATACCGAGGTGCTGCTGCATCTCGTCGCCCGCAGCCGCAAGCAGAACTTCGTCGATCGCTTCATCGAGGCGATCCGCCAGATCGAGGGCGCCTATGCCTTCGTCGGCATCACCAACAAGAAGCTGATCGGCGCCCGCGACCCGCTCGGCATCCGCCCGCTCGTGCTCGGCGAGCTCGATGGCTGCCCGATCCTGACCTCCGAGACCTGCGCGCTCGACATCATCGGTGCCAAGTTCATCCGCGAGGTCGAGAACGGCGAGGTCGTGATCATCTCCGAAGCCGGGATCGAGAGCCACAAGCCGTTCCCGCCAGTGGCCGAACGGCCCTGCATCTTCGAGTACATCTATTTCGCCCGCCCCGATTCCATCGTGAAGGGCCGCAGCATCTATGAGCGCCGCAAGGCGATGGGCGCGGTGCTGGCTCAGGAAGCGCCGACAGAGGCCGACGTCGTCGTGCCCGTGCCGGATTCCGGCGTGCCGGCGGCGCTGGGCTATGCTCAGGCCAGCGGCATACCGTTCGAGCTCGGCATCATCCGCAACCACTATGTCGGCCGCACCTTCATCGAGCCGACGCAGAAGGTCCGCGAGCTCGGCGTCAAGCTGAAGCACTCGGCCAACCGCTCGGTGGTCGAGGGCAAGCGCATCATCCTGGTCGACGATTCGATCGTGCGCGGCACGACCTCGTTCAAGATCGTGAAGATGATGCGGGAAGCCGGCGCCAAGGAGGTGCATTTCCGCATCTCCTCGCCGCCGATCACCCATCCCGACTATTACGGCATCGACACGCCCGACCGCGAGAAGCTGCTCGCCGCGACCCATTCGCTGGAGGAGATGCGCCAGTTCGTCGGTGCGGATTCGCTGGCCTTCATCTCGGTGGACGGGCTCTACCGCGCCATGGGGCATGAGCGACGCGACCCGGCCCGGCCGCAGTTCACCGACCATTGCTTCACCGGCGACTACCCGACCTCGCTGACCGACATGGTCGGCGAGAGTGCCAAGCAGCAGATTTCGCTGCTGGCCGAAGCCGGCTGATCTTTTCACGAACGGGCTGTCATCCCGGGCAAGCGCAGCGCCGACCCGGGATCCATGCCTGAACCTTCATCGGCAGCGCTCCGGAATGGATCCCGGATCGGCGCCGCTATCGCGGCTTGTCCGGGATGACGGCGTAGGGGAAGCGGGGCAACTCTCACCATGACCCAACTGCTCAAGGGGCGCGTCGCGCTCGTCACCGGCGCGTCGCGCGGCATCGGCCGTGCTGCGGCGCTGGCCTTCGCCGAAGCGGGCGCGCATGTCATTGCGCTTGCCCGCACCGCCGGCGCGCTGGAGGAACTCGACGACGAGATCGTCGCGATCGGCGGCAGCGCGACCCTCGTTCCGCTCGACCTCGCCGATGCCGGCGGGCTGGAGAAGCTCGGCCATGCCGTGACGGAGCGCTGGGGCAAGCTCGACATCCTGCTCGCCAATGCGGGCGTGCTCGGCTCGCTGAGCCCGCTTGACCATGTCACCGAGAAGGACTGGGCCCGGGTCTTCGACATCAACGTCACCGCCAACTGGCGCCTGCTCAAGGCGCTCGATCCGGCGCTGCGCGCCTCCGATGCCGGCCGCGTGCTGCTGATGACCTCGGGCGCCGCGCATAAGTGC
Organism: Allobosea sp. FW305-C-101; assembly: GCF_058783685.1. NCBI lineage: Bacteria > Pseudomonadati > Pseudomonadota > Alphaproteobacteria > Hyphomicrobiales > Alloboseaceae > Allobosea > Allobosea sp. FW305-C-101. Next base: position 65,076 of record NZ_JBYSYT010000001.1, read on the forward strand.
ACGGCCTATTGGGGCCCCTACTCGGTCTCCAAGGCCGCCGTGGAGGCTCTGGGACGCACCTATGCGGCCGAGACGGCGACGACGCCGGTCAAGCTCATGCTGGTCAATCCGGGGCCGCTGCGCACCAAGATGCGGGCTGAGGCGATGCCGGGCGAAGACCCGGAGACGCTGAAGACACCGGAGGAGCTGGCGCCGCATCTGGTGAAGCTCGCCTCGCCGGACTGGAGCGAGAGCGGCAAGATCTTCGACTTCCCGCAGGGCAAGGTGCTGACCCCGCAATTGCCGATCTGAGGCCATTCAGCCACGCGCCAGCGCGGCCTGCACCAGCGTGATCAGATCGGGAATGGTGAGGTTCGGCAGGGCCGCCATCTCGTCCAGGCAGAACCAGCGGATCTCGTCGTGTTCGTCGACGAGATTGACGGCCGCTCCGCCTTCCCAGGCGCTGACGACATAGATGTGATGCAGCGCAGCGCCGTAGCGTTCGGGAAAGCGCTCGGCTTCCGACAGCACCAGCTCATAGCGTGTCGGCACCAGCCCGACCTCTTCGCGGCATTCGCGCAGCAGGGCCTGTTCCAGCGCCTCGCCGGGCTCGACCCGGCCGCCGATCGCGTCCCAATGGCCGGGCCAGGCCTGCTTCCAGACGGCGCGCAGGCCGAGCAGAACCTTTTGATCGGCATCGACGAAGAGCGCGCTGACGGTTTCGAGCATGCGCGCGCCCGCGATCGCTATTCGGCCCTGAGCCAGCGCAGCAGGCCGGCCTGATCGCCGCTCTCGACCGCAGCCGCCACGCGCCGGCCGACGGCCGCGCCGAATTTATAGCCATGGCCGGAGCAGGCCGAGACCGCCGTTACGCGCCCGATCTCCCGCGACAGGAACTTGCGGTCCGCCGTGAAGGTATAGGCGCAGGTAACGACGCGCTCGACGCGGTACTCGCCGATGCGCGCGAAGGGCGGCGCAAAATAATCGCGGATCTGCTCGCCCTCGCCCGCCCGCGGCTCGCGCTCCTCGTCGGGCTGGCGCGGACGCTTGTGCACGCCGGCGCCGACCTTGAGGCCGGTGCCATCGACCGGCGGCAGGACATAGCCATCGACCGAGCCGCCGACATCGACGATGACCGGGGCGGCCTCCCAGGCGGCCTTCAAGTCCGAAGGCGGATCAAGATAAGCGACGGCCGTGCGATAGGTCGTCAGGACGTCCGCAAGCTCCGGCAGGAGCTTCAGAACCCAGGCGCCGGAGCTGACGACGATACGGTCGAAGCTCGCCGCCTCGCCATCGGCCAGGGCAACGCGGCCGCTCTCGGCGTCGATCGCAGTGACCGCCGCGCCCTCGCGCAAGGTGACGCCGCGCTCGCGCAGCAGGCGCACCATGTCGGCGGCGATGCGGGCCGGGAAGAGCGCGCCGCCCTCGGGGCTGAGATAGGCGTAGCGGATCGTGGCCGCATCGATGAAGGGGTAGCGCTTGGCAGTCTCGGCAGCGTCGTAGAGCTCGTAGGGCGAGGCCATGCGGTCGAGGCCTTCGCGGTAGTCCTCGCCCTCGTCGCCCTCGGTCTGGGAGATGCCGAGCACGCCGCAAGGCGCGTAATGCTGCTTGCCGAGATCGGCCCAGAGTTCGCCCCAGGCCTCGAAGGCCTCGGTGATGGTGCGGGCATAGCCGTCAGCGCCGCCATAGGCCCGGCGGATGATCCGGTGCTGGTCACCCGAGGCCGCATAGGGGTTGGGGATCTGCGGTGCCTGCTCGAACAGCGTCACCTCATGCCCGCGCTTGTTCAGCGACCAGGCGGCGGAAAGCCCGGCGATACCGGCGCCGACGACCGCAATCCTCATGCCCCTTGCCTCATCAACCCTTGCGCTCCTTGTCATAGGGATTGGCGCCGCCGCGGCGATGCAGGCGGATCGGCGTGCCCGGAAGCTCGAAAGCGTCCCGGAGATTGTTTACGAGATAGCGGGTGTAGGAGACCGGCAGATGATCGAGCTGGTTGCCGAACAGCGCGAAGGTCGGCGGCCGGGCCTTGGCCTGCGTCATGTAGCGGATCTTGATGCGTCGGCCGGCCACGGCCGGGGGCGGATGGGCCGAGAGCACGCCTTCGAGCCAGCGGTTGATCCGCGCGGTCGAGACGCGGCGGTTCCAGACGCCGTAAGCCGAGAACACGCCCTGCATCAGCTTGTCGATACCCTCGCCGGCCAGCCCCGAGAGCGGGATGATCGGCACGCCGCGCACCTGCGCCAGCAAGTGGTTGGCCTTCTCCTTGAGCTCGGCCAGGAGGCCCTGCTTGTCGGCGACGAGGTCCCATTTGTTGAGGCCGATCACGACGGAGCGTCCCTCGCGCTCGGTCAGGTCGACCAGCGTCAGGTCCTGCTTCTCGAAGGGGATGGTCGCGTCGAGCAGCACGACCACGACCTCGGCGAAGCGGATCGCGCGCAGCGAATCGGCAACCGAGAGCTTCTCCAGCTTCTCCTCGATGCGGGCGCGCTTGCGCATGCCAGCGGTGTCGAAGAGCTTGACCTTGCGGCCGCGCCATTCCCAGTCGACCGAGATGGTGTCGCGGGTGATGCCGGCCTCCGGGCCGGTCAGCATCCGCTCCTCGCCGATCATGCGGTTGACCAGCGTCGACTTGCCGGCGTTCGGGCGGCCGATGATCGTGACGCGCAAGGGCCGATCGGGATCGATCTCCTCCTCGTCATCCGAATCGGCGGCGGGAACGTCGGCCCAGGCCGTCTCGTCCTCGTCTTCATCCTCGGATTCGTCGGGGATGAAGGGCATCAGCGCCTCGAGCAAATCAGACGTGCCCTCGCCATGCTCAGCCGAGAACGGCACGGGATCGCCGAGGCCGAGCCCATAGGACTCGATGATGCCGTCGGTGCCCTTCTTCCCCTCGGCCTTGTTGGCGAGCAGGATCACCGGCTTGCCGGAGCGGCGCACCAGATCGGCAAAGGGCTGGTCCATCGGCGTAATGCCGAGGCGAGCGTCGATCATGAAGAGCACGACATCGGCCTGCGCGATGGCGGTCTCGGTCTGGGCGCGCATGCGGCCGGCGAGCGAATCCTTGTCGGCCTCTTCGAGGCCGGCGGTGTCGATCACCTTGAAGCGGAGATGGCCGAGGGTGGCGTCACCCTCGCGGCGGTCACGCGTCACGCCGGGCCGGTCATCGACCAGCGCGAGCTTCTTGCCAACCAGCCGGTTGAACAGCGTCGACTTGCCGACATTGGGGCGCCCGATCAGGGCGACGATGGCTGTCATCAGATTTCACACATTTTCGCCGTCGTCCCGGTTCGCCGAAGCGAGGAGCCGGGGCGGCGGCGCCATTGGAGCGAGGCTCCGGTTCAGTTCTTCACCGTGACGGGGCCGCCACGGACCAGAGCGAGATAGAGTTCGACGCGCTGGCGCAGGGCCTGCGGCGCCTGCGGATCGGTGATCGCGGCATCGAACCAGCGTCCGGCATCCTCGAAGAGATTGGCCTTGAGCGCGGCGATGCCAAGGAATTCACGCGCCGTGTGGCGCCAGACGCCCTGCGCGGTCGCGAGCGGCTCCAGCGCCGCCTTGACCTCCGCATAGGGGGAAAGATCGACGCGCAGGATGCCGGCACGCAGCTTGGCGAGGTCGCGAGAGGTCTGGTCGAGCGAGGCGTCCTTGGCGAGCGCATCGAAGGCGGCAACGCCGGCGGCCGGATCGCGCTTGGCGATCTCGGCGGCGAGGCGGAAGCGGGCGATCAGGCGATAGCCGGCAGGCGCCGTAGCCGAGAGCTCCTTCAGGATGGTCTCGGCCTGGGTCGCGTCACCATCGCGCGAGGATTTCAGCGCGGCTTCAAGACGCGCGCCAACAGCCTGCGAGGCCTGATTCTCGCGATGCAGCCAGTACTGCCAGCCCGCAACAGCGAGCACCGCCAGCACGGCGAGGCTGGAAATCACCCAGCCATATTTCTTCCAGAGTTCCGCTGCCTTGTCGCGGCGGACTTCCTCATCGATCTCGCGAAAAATATCGGCCATTTGACTGTCAAAATCCCTGTTGGGAGCCCGGTAGCATTTTCAAGCCGGGAATGCGAGCCGGATCGGCATCTCAGGCCTTCGCCGGAGCCGCCCGAAACAGCAAGCTGCCGTCGCCATAGGAATAAAAGCGGTAATTCGCCGCGATCGCATGGACATAGGCCCGTTTCATCATGTCGAGCCCGCAGAAGGCGGAGACGAGCATGAACAGCGTCGAACGCGGCAGGTGGAAATTCGTCATCAGGAGGTCGACCGCGCGGAAACGATAGCCCGGCGTGATGAAGATCGCGGTGTCGCCCGAGAAGGGCCGGATCGTGCCATCCTCGACTGCTGCGCTCTCGATCAGGCGCAGCGAGGTCGTGCCGACGCAGACGATGCGCCCGCCCTTCGCCTTGACGGCGTTGAGCGCGGCAGCGGTCTCGGGCGAGACCGTGCCCCATTCCGCGTGCATGCGGTGGTCGTCGGTATCATCAGCCTTCACCGGCAGGAAGGTGCCCGCGCCGACATGGAGCGTGACGAAATGCCGGCTGACGCCGCGCGCGTCCAATGCCGCCAACAGCTCCGGCGTGAAGTGCAGCCCTGCGGTCGGGGCGGCGACGGCGCCGTCCTTCCGGGCGAAATTGGTCTGGTAGTCGGCGGTGTCGGCGCTATCGGTCGGGCGCTTGCCGGCGATATAGGGCGGCAGCGGCAATTCTCCGAGCCGCGCGATCGCCTCGTCGAGATAGGCGCCCGTCAGGCTGAACTGTAGCTCGACCTCGCCGCCCTCGCCCTTGGCGATGACCTCGGCCTGCAGGCGGCCAAGCTCGCAGGCATTGCTGGCGGCTTCCGAATCGAAAACCACGCGCTCGCCAAGTGCCAGCTTCTTGGCTGGCCGGGCGAAGGCGAGCCAGCGATCCTCGCTCTCGCGCTTGTGCAGCATGATCTCGACGCGGGCCGAATCCGCGCCGCGATAGCGCCGCCCGCGCAGGCGGGACGGGATGACGCGGGTATCGTTGAGGACGAGCGCGTCACCGGGCTGAAGCAGCGAGACGAGGTCGCGGATGCCGCGATCTTCCAGCGGCTCGGTCGCGTCCGGGCGCACCACGAGCAACCGCGCCGCATCGCGCGGGCTCGCGGGCCGCAGCGCGATACGATCCTCGGGCAGGTCGAAATCGAAGAGATCGACATCCACGGCCGGAACGTCCTTCCCGCAAAACGCAACGAGCCCTCACCCGACGGGCCGCGAGCGCCGCTCGCGTCCCGGGATGAGGGCTCGCCTCAAACTATCGAAGGTCAGGCCGCGTCGGCCATCACCTTCATCGAGACGATCGAGTCGGGGTCGCGCACCGGCTCGCCGCGCTTGATCTTGTCGACATTGTCCATGCCTTCAACGACCTCGCCCCAGACGGTGTACTGCTTGTCGAGGAAGCGGGCATCGTCGAACACGATGAAGAACTGGCTATTGGCCGAGTTCGGGTTCTGGGCGCGGGCCATCGAGCAGATGCCGCGGACATGCGGCTCGGCGTTGAATTCCTGCTTCAGGTCCGGATAGCTTGAGCCGCCGGTGCCGGTGCCGTGCGGGCAGCCGACCTGGGCCATGAAGCCGTCGATGACGCGGTGGAAGACGATGCCGTCATAGAAGCCCTCGCGGGCGAGCAGCTTGATGCGCTCGACATGGCCCGGCGCAAGATCGGGACGCAGCTTGATCACCACCTTGCCCTTGGTGGTTTCCATGACGATGGTGTTCTCGGGATCCAGCGACATCAGGTCTGCCTTTCATTGAGCCGCGTGCGGCCGTGGAAGCGTATGGTGAAGGGTCGCCCCGCGATACTCGCTCCGAGGCCCGCCGACAACCTCATCGGCGTGCAGGAGCGGATGGCGGCGACGGCGGAGTCGCTGAAGCGCTGCTGGAACTCGGCATCGCCGCGCTTGGTCTCCCAGGTGACGCGGGGCTGGCCGAAGAGGCTGCCGTCGCGGCGCAGGCTGAAGCGGAGCGAGACCATCGCGCCCGTCAGGTCGCCAGGCAATGGCGGCGGGTTCCAGCAGCGCTGGATGGCCGGGGCGATCTCGTCGAGCCGATCGACCGTTTCGGTTCCGTCTCGCGGGCTATCGGGCGTGATCGACCCGATCAGGCCGATCTCGCCGCCACCGCGCAGCGGGCGCGGCGCACCGAGCCCACGCTGATCGAGGCCGGGAATGTCGCCGCCCGTGAAGGGGCCGCCAATCCCGGGATTGTAGCGCTGGCCGCTCTGCGGCGGCAGGATCGGGTTCTGCGAGCCCGAAGGCGGGGGCAGGACCGGATTCTGCGAGCCGGAGGGCGGCGGCAGGCCGAGATCGCGCGTATCCTGCGCGAGCGCTCCGGTGAGTCCTAGCGCCAGGGCGATCCCGATCAGGGCCGTCCGAACCATCGCCCCACCCTCCCCGGCTCGCCCCGCGCGCAAGCGCGCCGGCTCTTACTTTGCGTCGGCCTGCATGCGCATGCGGACGATCTTGTCGGGGCCGCTGACCTGGCCGTTATTGGCGCTGGAGCCCTTCTTGATCTTGCGCACGGCGTCCATGCCCGAGACGACCTCGCCGAACAGCGTGTACTGGCCGGTCAGGGAGCCGCAGCCCTCGTAGCAGATGAAGAACTGCGAATTGGCCGAATCCGGCGAGGACGAACGGGCCATGCCGAGCGAGCCGGCCTTGTAGGGCGTCGGGGTGAATTCGGCCGGCAGGTTCGGCAGGTCGGACTTGCCGGTGCCGGTGCCGGTCGGATCGCCGGTCTGCGCCATGAAGCCGTCGATGACGCGGTGGAAGACGATGCCGTCATAGAAGCCGCGCTTCACCAGCGCCTTGATCTGGGCGACATGCTTCGGCGCCAGATCCGGCCGCAGGCGGATCGTCACCGGGCCGTCCTTGGTCTCGAGGATGACGGTGTTCTCGGGATCGGGCTTCGGCGTCTGGGCCTGGGCGAAACCGAGCGAGGCAACGACGGCAAGGGCGGCGAGCGAGCTGCGCAGCATGAAAATCTCCATGGCCGCCGGCGAGCCCGGCGGATGCCGGTCGATAGCCCTATCCTTTGGCCGGAACAAGGCACCAAGTCGGCCAGCCTGCTGCCCTTGCTGCACTGCACAAGTGCAATGGAGACTAATCTTGCAAAAATTCCAGGCTGACGCTGCCTAAACTGATGACAGCGCCGTCACAATCGGCTAATCCTTCCGGCGCTGGGAGCGCCTCGCCAGTCGAAGCGCTGCGGACCAGGTCTTGGGAGGAACAAACGCCCGCCTTGCAAAATGAGTCGCACGCTTTCTGAGACGTGTGCCGGTGCAGCGGTAAAAGCGGACTACCAAAGGCAAGGCATCGGCCTTGCCTTTTTTCTTGGGCGGTACCTTGAGCCGCTACTTTGAACACTCCCCGCTGTAAGCCGAGATGAAGCTCGGCCATGGAACCACGGAGGCGCGAACCAGCCCCCGTGATCATCTTCAACATGCAATCCCTGCTGCCCTAGACCGCCAGAGTTGCTCCCTTCCGGCCTCCGCCGTCAGGTCGAGCACGACAAGGCTGCCGGCTTTGACCCGTCGCCGCAGGCTGTCGGCGTGCCCCGAAGCAATGCGAAGCCCGCCCTGCTCGTGGAGCACGCGAAGCTGCGTGCGCGACAATTCCAGTTCGGAGGCCAGCAAGCGGTCGAGGCGCACGCTCGACGGAAGCGGAACCTTCAGTTCGATCTCCAGATGCGTCCAGTCGCGCGTTTCGCAGAGGATATCCTTGGCGATATCGCATTCCCGGAACTCGTCGATCCGCTGCGCCTTGCGCCGCAAGGCGTCGAGATTGAACGCCTCCGCCTGCAGCCAGAGCGGGTCGTTGGACTGAAGCGCCGCGAGAATGCGGGGCTCGATGTCGCGGATGTTCCGCCGCTCGAAGATCGGACGGTTCCAGGTCTTGTCGCAATCGATGCATTTGTAGATCAGCCAGGCATCGAGACTGCGGCCATTGGCGTTGAGCCTCGCCTTTCCGCTGGCGCGGAAGGCTCTCGGCCCGCCGCAGCCATTACAGGTGATCCAGGGTTGGGGAGGGATTTGCGGCGTGATGGTCCATCGGACCCGAAGTTTCGCGCACATAGCAGTCTTGGTCTTCCATGCGGAAGTTCACCAAGATGGCGCGTGAGAACCCCTTGTCGGGCGCGGTGTGGCGGTGCTTCAGGTGGTCGAAGAGCAGAGACAGCGGAGGCTGCACTGGCACGGTGGAACAATGCCAAACCGGTCTCTCGCCACCACCCGACGAACGTATTGATACGCCGACGGCAGGCCGCCATCGGCAGTACGGGTGAACTGGATTGAGACCGGACTTACTTAGGCAAAGCCTACCTCGACGCGCCAATGCTCTTCGACGCCAGCCATAGCAGGCGATCCGCTTCGGCGGGAGCCCTGCGCGGCCCGAAGGGGGAAGAACCGCGACATGGGATAATTCTGCAACGTCGCGCTGAACCAACCCTGCGTGAGGCGGCTTCAGATGTCGTAGGTCACCCAGACATACCAGACGCCGGCGAAGATCACCGCCGCGATCAGCGAGGTGATGACGGCCTTCTTCAGCAGGCCCGGCAGCACGGGCGCGCCCGGCTCCGTGCCGGCCACGACATCACCCGCCTCCTCCTGGCTGCGGATGCCGAACGGCAGCACCGCGAAGAGCGTGATCCACCAGATCACGAAATAGAGGGCGAGGCCACCGACGACGTTCATGCCGCCTTCCCTGCGAGCGCAATGCAGGAGAAGGCAACCTTCGCCTCGGTCGGCACGCCGAAGCGCGCGGTATGGCGGGCCGGCAGGCCGCCGGGGAAATGCTTCACGTATTCGGCGTTGCAGGCGGCGTAGTCGGCGGGGTCAGTGATCAGCATCGTCATCTGGACGACGCGATCGAGCGAACTCCCGGCCTCGGCCAGAATCTCGGCAACACGCCCGAGCGCATTGCGGACTTCCTCGGCGGGCGTCTCGCCACGATGGATGCCGCGCGCCGGGTCATGCGGCGCCGAATGGCCGGAGACGAAGACGAGCCCGCCCGCGACGGTGGCGGCGCTGAAGGGACGCGGCGAGCCGGCTTCCGGCTGGCCGAGAAATGCGATGTCGGTCATCGTCGTCAGGCCTGTTCAAGCTCGACCAGCGTGCCCAGGAAATCCTTGGGGTGCAGGAACAGCACCGGCTTGCCATGGGCGCCGATGCGCGGCTCGCCGGAGCCGAGCACGCGCGCGCCTTGCGCCTTCAGACGATCACGCGCCGCGAGGATATCGTCGACCTCGTAGCAGATGTGGTGGATGCCACCGTCGGCATTGCGTTCCAGGAACTTCGCGATCGGCGAGTCGGCGCCGAGCGGCTCCAGCAACTCGATCTTGGTGTTGGGCAGTTCGACGAAGACGACGGTGACGCCGTGCTCCGGCTCGGCCTGCGGCTGGGAAACGCGTGCGCCCAGCGTGTCGCGATAGAGCGCCGTCGAGGCTTCCAAGTCCTTCACCGCAATGGCGACGTGGTTCAGGCGTCCGATCATCTTCATCCTCTCCGGCGTGGCCGTATGGCCGTTCTACACCTCGACCACCAGCGCATGCACCAGCGGCTTCTTGCCCCACTCCTCGTTGACCGCACTGCGGACGCCGCGCTCCAGCGCATTGCGCAGCGCCTCGGGGTCGCGGCGGCGGGCCTTGGGGATATTGTCGAGGAGGTCTCCGACCGTATCGGCGACGAATTCGTCGAAATCGATGCCGCCGAGGGTACGCGGCGGCAGGCCGAGCACGGCGATCTCCGGCTCGCCGGCAATGCCGCCCTTCTCGTCGATGGCAACCGCGATCGAGACGATGCCGGCGAAGGACAGGCGGCGGCGCTCCTGGATCGTCTTCTCCAGCGCGTTCACCAGCAGGGAGCCGTCCTGGTAGAGCCGGCCATGCTGGACCTCGTCGACCTTGCGGGCGCCCTCGGCCGAAATCGCGACGACGTCGCCATTGCCGGCGCGCAGGACATGTTTCACGCCGAGGCTGCGGGCGAAGGTTTCGTGCTCGGCCAGATGCAGGTCCTCGCCATGGGCGGGGATCGCGATCTGCGGCTTCAGCCAGCCATAGAGCCGGGCCATCTCCTCGCGGCGCGGATGGCCGGAGACATGGACCAGATGGGTCCGGTCCGTGATGATCTCGATCTTATCGCGGGCCAGCGCGTTCAGGATGTTGCCGACAGCCTTCTCGTTGCCGGGAATGGTGCGCGACGAGAAAATCACGCGGTCGCCGGGCGAGAGCGCGATCTCGGGATGGTCGTCCGAGGCGATGCGTGACAGCGCGGCGCGCGGCTCGCCCTGGCTGCCGGTGACCAGCGCGACAACCTTGTCGCGCGGCAGGTAGCCATAGGCATCGACCGGGCGGAAACCGGGAATGCCGTCGAGATAGCCGCATTCGCGCGCGACATCGATGACGCGGTCCATGGCGCGGCCGACGACCACGACCTCGCGGTCGTTGGCCATCGCGGCTTCCGCGACGGCGCGCAGGCGCGCAACATTGGAGGCGAAGGTGGTGACGGCGACGCGCCCCGGCGCCGAGGCGACCAGTTCCTTCATCTTGGCGGCGACATCGGCCTCGCTCGGACTCGTGCCGTCGCGCATGACATTGGTCGAATCGCAGACCAGCGCCAGCACTCCCTCGTCGCCGAGTTCACGCAGGCGCTTCTCGTCGGTGGGGAGACCGACGCGCGGGGTCGGGTCGATCTTCCAGTCGCCGGTATGGACGACGAGACCGGCCGGCGTACGGATCGCGAGCGCGTTCGATTCCGGGATCGAATGCGCCACCGGCACGAACTCGATGTCGAAGGGGCCGAGCGTGATCGCCCCGCCCTGCGGCACGACATTGAGCTCGACACTCGGCGCGCCGGGTTCGGAGAGGCGGCGCGTCGCGAGGAGGCCAGCGGCGAAGCGTGTGCAGTAGACCGGCGCGCGCAGGGACGGCCAGAGCGCGGCGAGCGCGCCGATATGGTCCTCATGGGCATGGGTGATGACGATGCCCAGCAGGTTCGCCCGCTCCTCGATGATGTAGCGCAGGTCGGGCAGGACGATATCGACGCCCGGCGCCTCCGGCCCGGCAAAGGACAGGCCGCAATCGACCAGGATCCACTTTCGTCGCCCCTCGGGCCCGAAGCCATAGAGAGCGGCGTTCATGCCGATCTCGCCGAGGCCGCCGAGGGGAACGAAGACGAGCTGGTCGCTGGAGCGGGTCACTGGCAATCCTGATTCTGGCAATGGCTTGATCTATGCCGCGTGATGGCAACGAGCCCTAGCATGCCCAAAGGGCCGCCTCCAGATCGACGGAGGTCGAGCGGGGTCGCACGATCAGGCGGGCGGGCCGAAGAAGAGGTCGCCGGCATCGATGATGCGGCGGCCGGCTTCTGTTTCGAGTTCGAGGCGCCCGGTCGGGTCGAGACCGATGAAGATGCCGGTGAGCGGCCCTTCGGGCAGGCGGATGGTGATGGTCTCGCCAAGGAAGGCGGCGCGTTCCAGCCAGGCGGCGCGGGTCGGGCCGAAGCCGCCGGGCTGCGACCAGACGGCGAAGCGCTGGGCGAAGGCGTCGCTCAGGCCCGTCAGCATGGCCTCGACATTGGCCTGCGGCGCCACAGCCTTCAGGAAGGTCGCCGGATAGGGCGTATCCGTCGGACAGGAGGCGATGTTGACCCCGCAGCCGACGATGACGTTGAAGCGCCCTGCCCGGCTCTCGCCCTCCAGCAGCAGGCCCGAGGTCTTGGCGCGGTCGAGCAGCAGGTCGTTCGGCCATTTCAGCCTGAGGCCGGAGGCGGCCGGGCCGAGCAGCTTCGCGGCGGCATCGTGCAGGGCGAGCCCCACGACGAAGCCGAGCTGCGGCGCCAGGGCCGGCTCGCACGGATCGGTGAGCAACAGGCTGGCGTAGAGATTGCCGGGCGGCGAGCCCCATTGCCGGCCGTGGCGGCCGCGGCCGGAATTCTGGCTGCGGGCGACGATCCAGAGCCTGCCCGGCTCGCCCTGATCGAGCGCGCGACGGGCCTCCTCCATGGTGGAGCCGACCTCGTCGCGGACGATCAGACGATAGCCCGCGGCGCGGGCGGCCTCACCGAGCATGGTAACACCCAGTCGGACGCAAGCCGTCATTCTCGGGCGGAGCGCAGCGCAGACCCAAGAATCTCTGGCAGGAGATGCTCGGGTCAAGCCCGGGCATGACGGAGCTTTTCACTTAGAACAGCGACTTCGCCGCGGCGGCCGCCGAGTCGAACAGCGGGGCCGGCACCAGCGAGAGCACCAGCACGAAGAGCGCCGAGATCAGCAGCACGGTGCGCACGCCGAGATCGGCCTTCTCAAAAGCCGGCTTCGGCTCGTCGAAATACATCACCTTGACGAGGCGCAGATAATAGTAGGCGCCGACCACGCTGGTCAGGACGCCGATGACGGCGAGCACATAGAGCTTCGCGTTGATCGCGGCGAGGAAGACGTACCACTTGGCCCAGAATCCGGCGAGCGGCGGGATGCCGGCGAGCGAGAACATCATCATCGCCATCGCGAAGGCCATCCAGCCATTGGTGCGGGACAGGCCGGCCAGCTCCGAGATGTCCTCGACCAGCTTGCCGTCGCGACGCATCATCAGCACGCAGGCGAAGGCGGCGAGCGTCGTGGCGAGATAGATCGCCATATAGGTCATCACGCCCTGCACGCCCTCGGCCGTGCCGGCCGCGAGGCCGACCAGCGCATAGCCCATATTCGCGATCGAGGAATAGGCGAGCAGGCGCTTGATGTTGGTCTGGCCGATCGCGGCGAAGGCGCCAAGGCCCATCGAGGCGATCGAGATGAAGACGATGATCTGGCGCCAGTCATGGATCGCGCCCGGGAAGGCGCCGATGAAGACGCGGATCACCATCGCCATGGCGGCCATCTTCGGCGCCGAGGCGAAGAAGGCGGCGACCGGGGTCGGCGCGCCCTCGTAGACGTCCGGCGTCCACATGTGGAACGGCACGGCCGAGATCTTGAAGGCGACGCCGGCCGCGATGAAGACGATGCCGAAGATCAGGCCGATGCCGGCATGGCCGCCGGCCGTCGCGGCCGCGATGCCCGGGAAGGTGACGGTGCCGGTGAAGCCATAGACCAGCGAGCCGCCATAGAGCAGCATGCCCGACGAGAGCGCGCCGAGCACGAAGTACTTCAGGCCGGCCTCGGTCGACTTGGCGTTGTCGCGGTCGAAGGCAGCGACGACGTAGAGCGCCAGCGACTGCAGCTCCAGACCGACATAGAGGCTGATGAGATCGTTGGCCGAGATCATCATCATCATGCCGATGGTCGAGAGCACGACGAGGATCGGGAACTCGAAACGCATCGTGCCCTGGCGGCGAAGCGTATCGGCCGAGAGCAGAATGGCCGCACCGGCGCCAAGCAGCGTCAGAACCTTCATGAAGCGGGCGAAGCCGTCGACGATGAAGCCGTTATTGAAGGTCAGCATCTTGCCGGTGCCCGACACGACCAGCACCAGCGCGACCGCGAGCAGTGCCAGCGCCAGCCCTTCGAGCAGGCGCGTCGAGCGCTCGCCCTGGATCGCGCCGACCAGCACCATCGCGATGGCGCCGAGGGCGAGGATGATTTCCGGCAGGGCCGGGCCGAGAGCGGGCAGAGCCATGACGAGACCTTACTGCGCGGCCGCCAGAGCCGTCTTCGCGACGGCGAGGGCTGCCTGATAGTTCTTGATGAGCGCTTCGGTCGGCGCCGCGAAGGCGTCGAGGATCGTATGCGGCTGGATGCCGTACCAGATCGTCAGCAGCACGAGCGGGACCAGCGTCACGTACTCGCGGACGTTCAGGTCCTTGATGTCCTTCAGCTCGGGCTTGACCAGCTCGCCGAACACGACCCGGCGATAGAGCCAGAGCGCGTAGGCCGCCGAGAGGATGACGCCGGAGGTCGCGAAGAACGCCACCCAGGGATTGGCGCGGAAGGCGCCGAGCAGCGTCAGGAACTCGCCGACGAAGCCGGCCGTGCCGGGCAGCCCGACATTGGCCATGGTGAAGACCATGAAGACGACGGCATAGGCAGGCATCCGGTTCACGAGGCCGCCATAGGCCGCGATCTCGCGGGTATGCATGCGATCGTAGATCACGCCGACGCAGAGGAAGAGCGCGCCCGAGACCAGCCCGTGGCTGACCATCTGGAACATCGCGCCCTGGATGCCCTGCGGCGTCAGGGTGAAGAGGCCCATCGTCACGAAGCCCATATGGGCGACCGAGGAATAGGCGATCAGCTTCTTCATGTCCTCCTGCATCAGCGCCACCAGCGAGGTGTAGACGATGGCGACGACCGAGAGGGCGAAGACCAGCGGCGCGAACAGCGCCGAGGCTTCCGGGAACATCGGGATCGAGAAGCGGATGAAGCCGTAGCCGCCCATCTTCAGCAGGATCGCCGCCAGGACGACGGAGCCGGCCGTCGGCGCCTCGACGTGCGCGTCGGGCAGCCAGGTGTGGACCGGCCACATCGGCATCTTCACGGCGAAGGAGGCGAAGAAGGCCAGCCACAGCCAGGGCTGCATCTGCGACGGGAACTTGTGCGCCAGCAGCGTCGGGATGTCGGTGGTGCCGGCGTTCCAGTACATCGCCATCACGGCCAGCAGCATCAGCACCGAGCCGAGCAGCGTGTAGAGGAAGAACTTGTAGGAGGCGTAGACGCGCCGCTTGCCGCCCCAGATGCCGATGATCAGGAACATCGGGATCAGGCCTGCCTCGAAGAACAGGTAGAACAGCACGAGGTCGAGCGCCGCGAAGACGCCGATCATCAGCGCTTCCAGCACGAGGAACGCGATCATGTATTCGCGCACCCGCTTCTCGACCGAAGTCCAGGACGCGACGATGCAGAACGGCATCAGGAAGGCCGTCAGCACGATGAAGGGGAAGGAGAAGCCGTCGACGCCGAGCTTGAACTTGATGGCGTCCGAGACCCAAGCGTGGGTCTCGACCAGCTGGAAGCCGGGATTGGCGATGTCGAAGCGATACCAGGCGACACAGGCGAGCAGGAAGGTCAGGCCCGTGGTGAACAGGGCGATCCAGCGCGCATTGGAATCGACGGCCGACTGATCGCCACGCTGCACCAGGATCAGGGCAGCGCCGACCAGCGGCAGGATCAAAAGACCGGTGAGGATACCGAAACCCAACATCATCTCACCCGCGCGCCACGAGATACCAGGTCACGAGCCCAGCGACGCCGATCAGCATGGCGAAGGCATAGTGATAGAGATAGCCGGTCTGCAGCCGGACCACCCGATTGGTGACGTCGACCACACGGGCCGAGACGCCGTCCGGGCCGAAGCCGTCGATGACCAGGCCATCGCCCTTCTTCCAGAGGAAGCGGCCGAGCCATTTCGACGGACGCACGAACAGGAAGTCGTAGAGCTCGTCGAAATACCACTTATTGAGCAGGAATTTGTAGAGCGCGGGATTGGCGGTCGCCAGCTTGCCCGGGATTTCCGGCCAGCGGACATACATCAGATAGGCCAGCACGAAGCCGATCACCATCGCCACGAAGGGCGACCAGACGACCCATTTCGGCACTTCATGCATGGCGTGCAGGATGTGGTTGTCCTTGCCCATGAACAGGGCCGCCTTCCAGAACTTCTCGAAGTCGTGGCCGATGAAGGCTTCCTTGAAGACGAAGCCGGCCGCGACCGCACCGACCGAAAGCACGGCGAGCGGGATCAGCATCACCCAGGGGCTCTCATGCGGCGTATGGTCATGACCGTGGCCGTGGTCGTCATGGCCATGCGCATGATCGTCGTGACCGTGTGCGGCATGCGCGTGGTCGTCATGGCCGTGACCATGCGAGTCATGCCCATGCCCCCAGCGCGGCGCGCCCTCGAAGGTCATGAAATAGAGCCGCCAGGAGTAGAACGAGGTCATGCAGGCCGCGACGACCAGCAGCACGAAGGCATAGGACGAGGCGAAGCCGCCATGCGCCACCGAGGCATAGGCGCTCTCGATGATCGCGTCCTTCGAGAAATAACCGGCGAAGAACGGGAAGCCGGTCAGAGCCAGCGTGCCGATCGTCATCGCGGCGGCAGTGATCGGGATATGCTTCCTGAGGCCGCCCATGTGGCGCATGTCCTGCTCATGATGCATCGCGTGGATGACCGAGCCGGCGCCCAGGAAGAGCAGCGCCTTGAAGAAGGCGTGGGTGAAGAGGTGGAAGATGCCGGCGCCGTAATTGCCGACGCCGAGCGCGACGAACATGTAGCCGAGCTGCGAGCAGGTCGAATAGGCGATGACGCGCTTGATGTCGTTCTGCACGAGGCCGACCGTCGCCGCGAAGAAGGCGGTGGTGGCGCCGATGACGACGACGACAGTGAGCGCGACCGGCGCGTATTCGAAGACCGGCGACAGGCGCGCCAGCATGAAGACGCCGGCGGTCACCATCGTCGCGGCATGGATGAGGGCCGAGACCGGGGTCGGGCCTTCCATCGCGTCCGGCAGCCAGGTGTGCAGCAGGAACTGCGCCGACTTGCCCATCGCGCCCATGAAGAGCAGCAGGCAGGTCAGCGTCATCGCGTTCCAGTCATAGCCGAGGAAGCGAAAGCTCTGGCTGGCCAGCTCACCGGCGCGCGGGAAGATCGCGTCGAAGCCGACCGAGCCGAACAGCACGAAGACGAGGAAGATGCCGAGCGAGAAGCCGAAATCGCCGACGCGGTTGACGATGAAGGCCTTCATCGCCGCGGCATTGGCCGAGGGCTTCTGGTACCAGAAGCCGATCAGGAGATAGGAGGCGAGGCCGACGCCTTCCCAGCCGAAGAACATCTGGACGAGGTTGTCCGACGTCACCAGCATCAACATGGCGAAGGTGAAGAGCGAGAGATAGGCGAAGAAGCGCGAGCGGTGCTCGTCCTCGTGCATGTAGCCGATCGAATAGAGGTGCACGAGGCTGGAGACCGTGTTGACCACGACCAGCATCACCACTGTCAGCGTATCGACGCGGAAGGCCCAGTCGACCTGGAGCTGGCCCGACGAAATCCAGCTCGCGATCTGCACGCGGGTCGTGCCGGAGCCGAAGCCGACATTGAAGAAGGCGACCCAGGACAGCAGGGCGGAGACGATCAGCAGCGAGGTCGTGACGATCTCGGAGCCGCGCGCGCCGATCAGCCGGCCGAACAGCCCGGCGATCAGGAAGCCGATGAGAGGGAGGAAGACGATCGCGTGATACATGGCAGTGAGGTCCAGGCGCGGGGGCGCGCTCAGCCTTTCATCATGTTGATGTCTTCCACCGCGATCGTGCCGCGGTTGCGGAAGTAGACGACGAGAATGGCGAGGCCGATCGCGGCCTCAGCCGCCGCCACCGTGAGCACGAGCAGCGCGAAGACCTGGCCGACGATGTCATTCAGGAAGCTCGAGAAGGCTACGAAGTTCAGGTTGACCGAGAGCAGGATGAGCTCGACCGACATCAGGATGACGATGATGTTCTTGCGGTTGACGAAGATGCCGAGCACGCCAAGCGTGAACAGGATGGCGCTGACGGCGAGATAATGGCCCAGTCCGATCGTCATCACGCCATCTCCTCGGGAACCCCGGCGCGCGAAGGCACCTGCTTGACCGCCATCGCCGCGTCCTTGGTGCGGGCGTTCTGGGTCGGGACGTGCTGGCGCTTGATGCCGGGACGGTCGCGCAGCGTCAGCACGATCGCGCCGATCATGGCGACGAGCAGCACGAGGCCGGCCGCCTGGAAGTAATAGACATACTGGGTGTAGAGCACGCGGCCGAGCGCCTCGGTGTTCGAGATGCCCGCCGGGATCGCGGCGACCGGCGCCTTGACGATCTGCGGATCGATGACCCAGGCGCCGACGACCAGCAGCAGCTCGACGGCGAAGATGAAGCCGATCAGCGCGCCGATCGGCAGGTAGTTCAGGAAGCCCTGGCGGAACTCGGCGAAATCGACGTCGAGCATCATCACCACGAAGAGGAAGAGCACCGCGACCGCGCCGACATAGACGACGACCAGCAGCATCGCGAGGAACTCGGCGCCAAGCAGCATGAACAATCCGGCCGCGTTGACGAAGGCCAGGATGAGGTAAAGCACCGAATGCACGGGATTGCGCGAGGTCACCACCATGAAGGCGGATGCCACGGTCACCCCTGCGAAGAGATAGAAGAAAGCCGCTGCGGCATTCATCTCGGCCAGCCCTTCCCGCCCCTTTTCGGCGCGGTCCTCGTTTGGTTCGTGCTCCGGGACTCAAAGACCCCGAGCAATTTGGAGCGTCTATAATCAGGCCCGCCGGGCGGGACAACCGCGCGGCGGGTCTGGTCTCGTTCTAGGAGCGTCATTCTCGGGCGGAGCGAAGCGCAGACCCGAGAATCTCCGGCAAGAGATGCTCGGGTCAAGCCCGAGCATGACGGCCTCATCAACTACCGATAGGGCGCGTCCATCGCGATGTTGCGCGCGATCTCGCGTTCCCAGCGCGCGCCGTTCGCGAGCAGCTTGTCCTTGTCGTAGAACAGCTCCTCGCGGGTCTCGGTCGCGAACTCGAAATTCGGCCCCTCGACGATGGCATCGACCGGGCAGGCTTCCTGGCAGAAACCGCAGTAGATGCACTTGGTCATGTCGATGTCGTAACGTGTCGTGCGGCGCGTGCCGTCGTTGCGGCGCGGGCCGGCCTCGATGGTGATGGCCTGCGCCGGGCAGATCGCCTCGCAGAGCTTGCACGCGATGCAGCGCTCCTCGCCGTTCGGATAGCGGCGCAAGGCATGCTCGCCACGGAAGCGCGGCGAGAGCTGGCCCTTCTCGAACGGGTAGTTCAGCGTCGCCTTCGGCTTGAAGAAATAGCGCATCGACAGGCCGATAGCCCCGACGAACTCCTTCAGCAGCAGGCCCCTTGCGGCTTGCGCGAGTGACATCGCCTTCGTCCTTTACATCCTCAGCCGAACAACGCCCGGCCGATCACGAAACCCAGGATCGGCATCAAGCCGATCGTCATCACAACCAGCACCGCTCGCAGGATGCGGATACGGCGCTCGTAATCGTCTTTCTCCGCCTGCGTCTGCGAGCGATCCGTGCGCCGGAGCGCCCCAATCACCACGGCCGACATCAGCCGGTATTCCAGCAGGCCGAGCCCGAAGCCGATCAGGGCACCGAGCGGGCCGGCCCAACTCATCCCGCGACCGGGCCCCAGCCGGTCAACTGCAGCACCAGCGCCACGATCACCACGCAAGCGAGCGAGAGCGGCAGGAAGACCTTCCAGCCCAGGCGCATCAGCTGGTCGTAGCGGTAGCGCGGCACGAAGGCCTTCACCAGCGCGAACATGAAGAACACGAAGCAAACCTTGAGCGCGAACCAGAACACGCCCGGCAGCCAGGTGAAGGGCGGCAGCGCGACCGGGGGAGCCCAGCCACCGAGGAACAGGATCGTGGTCAGCGAGCACATGGTCATGATCGCCACGTATTCGCCGAGCATGAACAGCAGGTACGGGGTCGAGGAATACTCGACCATGAAGCCCGCCACGAGCTCCGACTCGGCTTCAGCCAGATCGAAGGGCGGCCGGTTCGTCTCGGCCAGCGCCGAGATGAAGAAGACCACGAACATCGGGAAAAGCGGGATGAAATACCAGTTCAGGATCGAGAGCCACGGCACGCCCAGAGCATGCGCCAGACCGCGGTTCTGCTGCGCCTCAACCACGGCCGAGAGGTTCAGCGAACCGACGCAGAGCAGCACGGTGATGATGACGAAGCCGATCGAGACCTCATAGGACACCATCTGCGCCGCCGAGCGGAGCGCGCTCATGAACGGGTATTTCGAGTTCGAAGCCCAGCCGGCCATGATGATGCCGTAGACGCCGAGCGAGGAGATCGCGAGGATGTAGAGCACGCCGACATTGATGTCGGCGATCGCCCAGCCTTCCGCCACCGGGATCACTGCCCAGGCGCCGAGCGCCAAGAGGCAGGAGATGAAGGGCGCCAGCAGGAAGATGCCCTTGTTGGCGCCGGACGGGATGATCGGCTCCTTGAGCGCGAACTTGATCAGGTCCGCGAAGCTCTGGAACAGGCCCCAGGGTCCGACCACGTTCGGGCCGCGGCGAAGCTGCACCGCCGCCCAGACCTTGCGGTCGGCCAGCAGGATGTAAGCGATGAAGACCAGCAGGCAGACCAGCAGCAGCAGGCTCTTGCCGAGGATGATCGCGATATCGAGGACGAGGTCCCAGTTCATGGCCGCTTACTCCGCCGCCTGCTGATGCCGGCCGGAGGCCAGCGCCGAGCATTCCGCCATGATGGCGGAGGCACGCGCGATCGGGTTGGTCTGATAGAAATCGGCGACGACGGGCGCGAAGCCCGCCTTGTCGGTCTTGCCGCCGAGCCCGGCAAGCTTGCCGATCTCCGAGGCGTCGTTGGCCGGCAGGTCGTCGAGCGCCGCGAAATGCGGATGCGCCTCATAGAGCGCCTTGCGCAGGCCGGACAGCGAGTCGAAGGGCAGCGTCTTGCCCAGCGTCGCCGAGAGCGCGCGCAGGATCGCCCAGTCCTCGCGGGCATCGCCCGGCGGGAAGGTGGCGCGGTCGCCCATCTGCACACGGCCTTCCGTGTTCACATAGGTGCCGGACTTCTCGGTATAGGCCGCGCCGGGCAGGATGACGTCGGCGCGATGGGCGCCCTTGTCGCCATGCGTGCCCTGGTAGACGACGAACGCGCCTTCCGGCACGTCGATCTCGTCGGCGCCGAGCAGGAAGAGCAGGTCGAGCGCACCCGGCTTGACCATCGCGGCGGCATCGAGACCACCCTCGCCCGGCACGAAGCCGAGATCGAGCGCGCCGACGCGGGCGGCGGCGGTGTGGATCACGCCGAAGCCGTTCCAGCCTTCGGTGACGGCGCCGAGCGCCTGCGCCGCCTTGGCGGCGAGCGAGAGCACAGCCTCGCCGTCAGTGCGAGCAAGAGCGCCCTGCCCAACCAGCACCATCGGCTTGCCGCCGGCGGCCTGGGCCGACTTCACGACCTCGGCCAGCGTCTCCGGGCCGGCGCCGAGATAATCATAGGTGTAGGTGAGGTCGGCCTTCTCGCCGATGACGGAGACCTTGAGATCGCCACGCAGCCAGCGCTTGCGGATGCGGGCGTTCAGGATCGGCGCCTCGCGGCGCGGGTTCGAGCCGATGATCAGCAGCGAAGTCGCATCCTCGATGCCGGCGATGCCGGCGTTGAGGACATAAGCCGCACGGCCGAATTTCGGATGCAGCTTGGTGCCATCCTGACGGGCGTCGAGATTGGCGGAGCCGAGCGAGGCGATCAGGCTCTTCAGCGCGAACATGTCCTCGACCGCGGCGAGATCGCCGGCGATGGCGCCGATCTTCTCAGGCCCGGCGGCCTTCACCTTGGCGGCGATGGCGGCGAAAGCCTCGTTCCAGCTCGCGGGACGGAGACGGCCGTTCTCGCGGATATAGGGCCGGTCGAGACGCTGGGTCTTGAGGCCGTCGGCGACATGGCGGGTCTTGTCGGAGATCCACTCCTCGTTCACCGCCTCGTTGAGACGGGGCAGGATGCGCATCACTTCCTTGCCGCGCGAGTCGACGCGGATGGCCGAGCCGACGGCGTCCATCACGTCGATGCTCTCGGTCTTGGAGAGCTCCCAGGGACGGGCCTTGTTCTGGTAGGGCTTCGAGGTCAGCGCGCCGACCGGGCAGAGATCGACGACATTGCTCTGGAGCTCCGACGACATCGCCTGCTCGAGATAGGTCGTGATCTCCATGTCCTCGCCACGGCCGATGGCGCCGAGATCGGAGGCGCCGGCAACCTCGGTGGTGAAGCGGACGCAGCGCGTGCACTGGATGCAGCGCGTCATCGTCGTCTTGACCAGCGGGCCGATGTACTTGTCCTCGACCGCGCGCTTGTTCTCGGCATAGCGCGAGGTATCCGCACCATAGGCCATCGCCTGGTCCTGCAGATCGCATTCGCCGCCCTGGTCGCAGATCGGGCAATCGAGCGGATGGTTGATGAGCAGGAACTCCATCACCCCTTCGCGGGCCTTCTTGACCATCGGCGACTTGGTCAGGACGACCGGCGGCTCGCCGTTCGGGCCGGCGCGCAGGTCGCGCACGCCGATGGCGCAGGAGGCCTGCGGCTTCGGCGGGCCACCCTTCACCTCGACGAGGCACATGCGGCAGTTGCCGGCGATCGAGAGGCGCTCGTGGAAGCAGAAGCGCGGCACTTCGACACCCGCAGCCTCGCAGGCCTGGAGCACCGTGTACTCGGCGGGTACGTCGACCTCAATACCGTCGATGAGGAGTTTCGTCATGGTCTCACTCCGCCGCCATCAGGCGCACAGGCTCGCTGTGCGGGTTGGCGGCATAGTCGTCGATGCGCTGCTCGATCTCGTGACGGAAATGCGCGATCAGGCCCTGGATCGGCCAGGCAGCGGCGTCGCCGAGCGCGCAGATGGTGTGGCCTTCGATCTGCTTGGTGACGTCGAGCAGCATGTCGATCTCGCGCTTCTGGGCGCGGCCCTCAGCCATGCGCTCCATGACGCGCCACATCCAGCCCGTGCCCTCGCGGCAGGGCGTGCACTGGCCGCAGCTCTCGTGCTTGTAGAAATGGCTGATGCGGGCAATGGCGCGGACGATGTCGGTCGACTTGTCCATCACAATCACCGCCGCCGTGCCGAGGCCAGAACGCAGCTTCGAGAGCGAATCGAAATCCATCGGCGTGTCGATGATCTGCTCGGCCGGGACCATGCGCACCGAGGAGCCGCCGGGGATGACCGCCTTGAGATTGTCCCAGCCGCCGCGGATGCCGCCGCAATGCTTGTCGATCAATTCACGGAACGGAATGCCCATCGCCTCTTCGACGTTGCAGGGCTTGTTCACATGGCCCGAGACGCAGAAGAGCTTGGTGCCGACATTGTTCGGCGTGCCGAGCGAGGAGAACCAGGCCGCGCCGCGGCGCAGGATGGTCGGGGCGACCGCGATCGACTCGACGTTGTTCACCGTGGTCGGGCAGCCATAGAGGCCCATATTGGCCGGGAATGGCGGCTTCAGCCGCGGCATGCCCTTCTTGCCCTCGAGGCTCTCCAGCAGCGCCGTCTCTTCGCCGCAGATATAGGCGCCGGCGCCGTGATGCACATAAAGATCAAAGGGATAGCCGTGGACGTTGTCCTTGCCGATCAACTTGGCCGCATAGGCCTCGTCAACGGCGCGCTGCAGCGCCTCGCGCTCCCGGACATATTCGCCGCGGATATAGATATAGGCCGCATGCGCGCCCATCGCGAAGGAGGCGATCAGGCAGCCCTCGACCAGCGTATGCGGGTCGTTGCGCATGATCTCGCGATCCTTGCAGGTACCCGGCTCCGACTCGTCGGCATTGACGACAAGATAATGCGGGCGCCCGTCGCTCTGCTTGGGCATGAACGACCATTTCAGCCCGGTTGGGAAGCCGGCGCCGCCACGGCCGCGCAGGCCGGACTTCTTCATCTCGTCGATGATCCAGTCCCGGCCCTGCTCCAGGATGAACTTGGTGCCATCCCAGGCACCGCGCTGGATCGCACCCTTCAGGGTACGGTCATGCAGGCCGTAGAGATTGGTGAAGATGCGATCGCGATCTGCGAGCATGTCCTAGTGCCTCACTCTGCCGGCTTGTCGCCAAGCTTCGACTCCGGGCGCCAGCCCGTCGCAAGCTTCTTCGACTGAGCAATCCAGTCGTCACGCAGCGCCCGGCCCTTGAAGCCGGTCAGCCGCGCATCGACCCAGGCGAGCTCCGCCGGTGTCCATTTGGCGATCTGGTCGTAATGCCAGACCCCCATCTCGTTGAGCATCTTGCCGAGCTTCGGCCCGACGCCCCAGATCAGTTCGAGATCGTCGCCCTTGCCGCCGCGCGCAGCGCTGAGCAGTTCGGGCTTGCTCTCGGCAGCAGCAGCCGGCGCCGGCTCGGCCTTCCCCGCAGAAGGAGCGGCAGGCTTGGCAGCCTCGGCGACGTCCTTCTTCTCGACCTTGCCATTGGCGGCCGGAGTATCCTTGGCCGCATTGGACGGCTGAGCCGGGGCCGAGGGCTGCGGACGGCCGGCTGCGGCCGTCTCGGTGGCGGGCTTCTCGGCGACGGCGGCCGGGGTCGCCTCGGCCTTCCTGGCTTCGGCTTCGGCTGCCTTCTTGGCTTCCGCCTCGGCGGCGGCCTTGGCGGCGGCGGCCTCAGTCGCGGCCTTGCGCTGCTCGGCGATGCGCTTCTGCCAATCGCCGGCGCCGATCATCGAGCCGTCATAGAGGGCCTTGTCGGTCAGCGTCTGCGGGCCGCCTTCCGGCTCCGAGCCGGTGCGGCCGTTCTGCGGGCCGGGCTTGGTGGCGCGGCCGTTGCGGAGATCGTCGAGGAGCTGGCGGAAATTCGCCGGCGTCAGATCCTCGTAATAGTCGACATTGATCTGTGCCATCGGCGCGTTGCAGCAGGCGCCGAGGCATTCGACTTCGAGCCAGGAGAGCTTGCCGTCGGCGGTCACGGTCGATTGCGGCCCGATCACGTCCTCGCAAACCTTCTTCAGCGCTTCCGCGCCGCGGAGCGCGCAGGGCGTCGTGCCGCAGAGCTGGACGAAATACTCGCCGACCGGCTGCAGGTTGAACATGGTGTAGAAGGTCGCGACCTCCAGCACCCGCATCGGCGCCATGCCGAGACGCTTGGCGACGGTCTCGATCACGGCGCGCGAGACCCAGCCCTCCTGCTCCTGCGCCTTCCACAGAAGCGGGATGACGGCGGACGCCTGGCGGCCTTCCGGATACTTGGCGATCTGCTGGTCGATCCAGTTCTCGTTCGCCGCGGTGAAGGCGAAGGAGGAGGGCTGGACCGGATCAGGGGCGAGACGACGGACGGACATCAGATTACCCTAAGTGTCATCTATTGATCAGCGCGGCCGCGAGAAGCGGCCATGAACTTCGAAAAAGTCGTCCATAAAGCCACTGCAACACCATAAAGGGGCGCGTAGCTAAAAGCCGATCGAACGACACCTCCATAAAAGTTCGAAACAGACGACGATTTGCCTTGAAGCAAATCTTCGCCCCACATCGCGACTGGAAGAAAAACACTCATAGCCAAGAAAAATAACACGCTAGAGCCGACGAACTGGCCCGCAAAATAGCGATATGGACTGACATCCATCCAATCCAATGCCGATTTCGGCCATATGCGTCGGGCAAGTCCTTGCCTCACCGATCGACCTCCCCGAACACGATGTCGAGGGAGCCGAGGATCGCGGAGACGTCGGCGAGCATGTGCTTGCGGCACATGAAATCCATAGCCTGGAGATGGGCGAAGCCCGGGGCCTTGATCTTGCAGCGATAGGGCTTGTTGGTGCCGTCGGAGACCAGATAGACGCCGAACTCGCCCTTCGGCGCCTCGACCGCTGCATAGACCTCACCGGCCGGCACCTTGTAGCCCTCGGTATAGAGCTTGAAATGGTGGATCAGCGCTTCCATCGAGCGCTTCATCTCGCCGCGCTTGGGCGGCACCATCTTGCCGTCGAGCGAGGAGACCGGACCGCCGCCATCAGGCGCCAGCAGCTTGTCGCAGCACTGCTTCATGATGCGCACCGACTGGCGCATCTCTTCCATGCGGATGTGGTAGCGGTCGAAGCAGTCGCCGTTCTTGCCGACGGGGATGTCGAATTCCATCTCCTCGTAGCACTCGTAGGGCTGCGACTTGCGCAGGTCCCACGGCGCGCCTGAGCCGCGCACCATCACGCCCGAGAAGCCCCATTTCCAGCAGGTTTCGAGATCGACCACGCCGATATCGACGTTGCGCTGCTTGAAGATGCGGTTGTCGCTGAGCAGGCCTTCGAGGTCGTCGCAGACCTTGAGGAACGGATCACACCATTCGGCGATGTCGTGGATCAGCGAGACCGGAATGTCCTGGTGCACGCCGCCGGGACGCACATAGGCCGCGTGCATGCGCGCGCCGCAGGCCCGCTCATAGAAGATCATCAGCTTCTCGCGCTCCTCGAAACCCCAGAGCGGAGGCGTCAGCGCGCCGACGTCCATCGCCTGCGTGGTGACGTTCAGCAGATGCGAGAGGATGCGGCCGATCTCGGAATAGAGCACGCGGATGAGCTGGCCGCGGCGCGGCACGGTCACGCCGACGAGGCGCTCGACCGCGAGCGCATAGGCATGCTCCTGGTTCATAGGCGCGACATAGTCGAGCCGGTCGAAATAGGGCACGGCCTGGAGATAGGTCTTGGCCTCG
Organism: Allobosea sp. FW305-C-101; assembly: GCF_058783685.1. NCBI lineage: Bacteria > Pseudomonadati > Pseudomonadota > Alphaproteobacteria > Hyphomicrobiales > Alloboseaceae > Allobosea > Allobosea sp. FW305-C-101. The sequence goes on from NZ_JBYSYT010000001.1 coordinate 91,198, forward strand.
ATCAGCTTTTCGGTGCCGCGGTGCAGCAGGCCGATATGCGGATCGACACGCTCGACGATCTCGCCATCGAGCTCCAGCACCAGGCGCAACACGCCGTGCGCCGCCGGGTGCTGCGGCCCGAAATTGATCGAGAAGTTGCGGATATTGTGCTCGGTCATGCTCAGTCCGCCTGTTTTTCGGCGAATTCGGCGATCACCTGCGCGCCGGTCTTGCGGCGCCGCTCGCCCGCAAAGGCGTAGAGGGCAGGCTTCTCGTCGATGAAGATCTCTTCGGCGAAGGTGAAGGACGATTGATCGTCGAGGCTCTGGAAGGCCACCGCGACATGGCCGTCACCGCCTTCGCGCAGGCGCCAGAACAGGCTCGTGCCGCAGGTCTTGCAGAAGACCCGCTCGGCCCAGTCGGAGGACGGGTAGACGCCGAGCGCCTGCTCATCCGCAACCGACACATCGGTGCAGGGCACCGCCATGAAGACGCCGCCGCTCCATTTCCGGCACATGCCGCAATGGCAGACATCCATCTCGGCCTTCTCTGGCATGGCGGTGAAGCGCACCGCGCCGCAGAGACAGCCGCCGGACTGGGTTTGGAGGCCCACCGCCATCGATCAGGCTCCCTTCGCCTTCTCGTCGCCCGGCAGCACGTAATCCGTGCCTTCCCAGGGCGAGAGGAAATCGAAGTTGCGGAATTCCTGGTTGAGCTTCACCGGCTCGTAGACGACGCGCTTCTGCTCGTCGTCGTAGCGGACCTCGACGAAGCCGGTCAGCGGGAAGTCCTTGCGCAGCGGATAACCCTCGAAGCCGTAGTCGGTGAGGATGCGGCGCAGGTCCGGGTGGCCGGAGAACAGGATGCCGTAGAAGTCGTAGGCCTCGCGCTCGAACCAGTTCGCCGCCGGGAAGACCTCGATCACGGAGGGGACGGGTGTCGCCTCGTCGGTCTGCACCTTCACGCGGATGCGGCGGTTATGGTGCGGCGCCAGCATATGATAGACGACGTCGAAGCGCTTCTCGCGGCCGGGATAGTCGGCACCGGCGAGGTCGGTGAAGTTCACGAAGCGGAAGCGCGGATCACTGTAGAGCGTGCGCAGAACCGTGACGATCGAAGCCGCCTCGGCATGGATCGTGAGCTCCTCGAAGGCGACGACGGCCTCCGTCACCGCGCCGGGCAGCGCGGCCTTGATCTCTTCGCCGAGTTGTACGAGCGCTTCGCTCATCGTCTCACCTTCATCGCCTGCAGCATCGACCGACGGAGCGCTCAGCGCTCGATCGTGCCGGTGCGGCGGATCTTCTTCTGCAGCAGCAGGACGCCGTAAAGCAGCGCCTCGGCCGTCGGCGGGCAGCCCGGGACATAGATGTCGATCGGGACGATGCGGTCGCAGCCGCGCACCACCGAGTAGCTGTAGTGGTAGTAGCCGCCGCCATTGGCGCAGGAGCCCATCGAGATGACGTAGCGCGGCTCCGGCATCTGGTCGTAGACCTTGCGCAAAGCCGGGGCCATCTTGTTGGTCAGCGTGCCCGCGACGATCATCACGTCAGACTGGCGCGGTGAGGCGCGCGGCGCGAAACCGAAGCGCTCGACATCGTAGCGCGGCATCGAGAGTTGCATCATCTCGACGGCGCAGCACGCAAGACCGAAGGTCATCCACATCAGCGAGCCCGTGCGGGCCCAGTTGATCAGGTCGTCGGTCGCGGTGACGAGGAAGCCCTTGTCGGCGAGCTCATTGTTGATCTCGACGAAAAACGGGTCACGCGCCCCCAACGGCTTGCCGTCGGGACCGAGCAAACCCCTCGGCGCCTGCGCGACGAGCGGATCACCACGATCGATCGCTGTGACTGCCATGACCTATTCCTCGTGAACCTTTGCCTGCCGGATCGAATGCGAAACGCCGCCTCGCAACCCGACAGTCAGTCCCACTCCAGCGCGCCCTTGCGCCACTCGTAGATGAAACCCACGGTGAGCACGCCGAGAAAGACCATCATCGACCAGAAACCATACCAGCCGAGCCCGCCGAAGGCGACGGCCCAGGGAAACAGGAACGCGACCTCGAGATCGAAGATGATGAAGAGAATCGCGACCAGATAGAAGCGGACGTCGAACTTCATGCGGGCATCGTCGAAGGCGTTGAAGCCGCACTCGTAAGCCGAGAGCTTTTCCGCATCCGGCTTGGAATAGGCGATCGCGAAGGGCGCGATCAGCAGGGCCAGGCCGATCACCGCCGAGACGCCGATGAACAGCACCAGCGGCAGGTAGTCGCTCAGGATGGAAGGCACCGTGGCAGCTTGCATGGTCGAACTCATTTCAGGCGGCCGTGGCGCGGCTCGCTGTCCCAGTCGCTTAGACCCTCGATTAGAATGAAGCAAGACTCCGCCGCGCCGCACAATCGCCGCATCCGGGTTGAACCCAGCGCAGATTGCGGCAAAATCCGGCCACGTCTCGCCGCAGCCCTGCCATGCATCGGCGAAAAATCGACAAAACCGCGTGCTTTCGGCATGCGGCAGCGGCAGCAATCCGTTCACCGTGCCGAATCGTTGCCGGCTGCGCGAGCGCTTTATCCCGAAAGGCCTTCGATGTTTCGTGATCCCCGCCCCGCTCGCCAGCCATTCTTGTGTGGGCGCCCGGCCGCGCAATGAGCCCGGCCCGCCTCCCGCGCGTGCTGGCCATGCCGGCGCTCGCCCTGCTGCTCTCGACGACCGCGATCTGCGCCCAGGAGGGCGAGCCGATGCGCGCGCCGCTGCCGCCGCAGCGCCCGTTCGACCTCGACCTGGAAGGCACGCCCAAGCTGCCGCCGATCGTGGTGCCGCCGCCGACGCCGCGCGCCTCTGCTCCGGATACGCCGGTGCCGGCCTCCTCGCAGGCGACGCCTGCTGCGACCCCGGCTCCGGAAACCCCGGCCGCCGAGGCCACTCCGCCCCAACCTGGCGAGCCGGATGACGACGAGGGCGTTGAATGGCCGAAGCTGACGCCCGGCCAGAAGGCCGGCGCCGAGCCCGATTTCGATCCGAACGAGAAGCCGGAGCGGCCGGGCATCTCGACGGACCCCGGCACCTCGATCGCCTGCCTGCCGCAGGAGCTGAAACAGATTCTCGGCAAGATCTCCGACAAATACGGGGCGGTGAAGGTGACCTCGACCTGGCGGCCGCCTTGGCGTGCCCGACGCGGCTCCTATCACAAGGGCTGCCAGGCGATGGATTTCCGCGTCCCCGGCGTCAGGCCGCGCCTGGTGCTGGAATGGGTGCGCGCCCTGCCCGAGGTTGGCGGCAACCATGTCTACTGGAACGGCCTGATCCATATCGATACCGGGCCGCGCCGACCCTGGTGACCGTGAGCCGCGCGGGCTTTGCCAGCGCCGCCCGCAGCAGCCTGCTCTTTCCTTGGTCATCAAAAAACAGGCTTGACTGTTTGTAAATTGAGTCGCACCGTTTCCCCATCGTCAAGGGGAGCGAGGTCGGGATGAGCGGTACCGGCAAGCGGCGATCGCAGAAGGAGCGCAGCGCGGAGACATCCGCGCGGCTGATGAACGCGACCATCGACCTGCTGCACGACCAGGGGCTGGCCCGAACCACGACCCCGGAAATCGCGCGCATGGCCGGCGTGTCCCGCGGTGCGCTGACCCATCATTTCGCCAGCCGCGAGGCCATCATCACCGCCTCGGTCGCCGACCTGCTCGGCAAGTCGACCCGCGACCTGCACCGCTTCGCCGAGGATTTCGTCGAACGTGGCGGCTCCAGCGACGAGATCGTCGACTACATCTGGCGGATGATGGACGACCGACTGTTCTACGTGACCATGGAATATCTGCCGGAAGCCCGCCATAACCCGGCTTTCCGCGCTGACCTGATCCCGCTGGTCAAGGAATTCCATGCCGGGCTCGACGCGATCTGGACCGCGCTTGCGGCCCGCGCCTGCACTGATCCCGACCATACCCGCACGGTGATGAACGCGACGATGTGCCTGTTCCGGGGCATGATCAGCCAGACCGTGCTGCGCCCCAACGACCCCGCCTATTACGAAGGGATGCAGCGCTTCTGGAAGCAGCAGGTGCGCCAGCATTTCCCGATGAAACCAGCCGCCGTGCCCGGCGCGCGCAAGACGGCGACGGCATGACGGCTGCACTGACCATCCAAGGGCTGAAGCTCGGCTTCTACGGCGTGCAGGTGCTGCGCGGCGTCGATTTCGCGGTGCCGCAGGGCTCCTTCACCGGCCTGATCGGCCCGAACGGCGCCGGCAAATCGACCCTGTTCAATGCGGTCTCCGGGCTCTACCGACCGCAAGCCGGTTCCGTCAGGCTCGGCGCGACCGAGACGGCCGGGATGCCGCCCGAGAAGCTCGTCGCGGCGGGGCTGGTGCGCTCCTTCCAGCTTGCGCGCGGCTTTCCCAAGCTCAGCGTCTTCCAGCACCTGATGCTCTACGGCGCCGACCAACCGGGCGAGGGCCTGCTGGCCGGATTGATCGGCACGGGCGGGGCCAAACGGCGCGAGGCGGAATTGTCCGAGCGCGCCTTCGGCATCGCCCGAAGGTTGAAGCTCGACCATGTGCTCGACAATCCCGTCACCGCCCTCTCCGGCGGCCAGAAGAAGCTGGTCGAGATCGGCCGCGCGCTGATGGCCGAGCCGAAGCTGCTGCTGCTCGACGAGCCGATGGCGGGCGTCAATCCAAGCCTGACCGAGCAGATCGCCGAACACCTCGTCGCGCTCAACCGCGACGGGCTGACGATCTGCCTGATCGAGCACGACATGGGGCTGATCAGGAAGCTCTGCGCGCCCGTCATCGTCATGGCCGAGGGCAAGACGCTGACCCAAGGCACGTTCGACGAGGTCGCCACTGACACCCGCGTGCAGGAAGCCTATCTCGGGAGGCGTCATTGAGCGCGGCACAGGGCGAATTGCTCGCCGTCGACGGCGTCGTCGCCGGCTATGGCGCGGCCGAGCAGATCCTGAAGGGCACCTCGCTCAGGGTCGCGCCCGGCGAGATCGTCTCGATCATTGGCCCCAACGGCGCCGGCAAGTCGACATTGCTCAAAACCATCGCGGGCCTCGTCCAGGCGCGCGACGGCACGATCCGGCTCAAGGGCGGCGACGTCACCCGCGAGAGCGCGCTCGGCCGGGCCAAAGCCGGCATCGGCTTCGTGCCGCAGGAGCGCAATGTCTTCGGCGCGATGACGGTCGCCGAGAATCTCGAGATCAGCGGCTTTCAGGAGCCGGGCAAGGTCGGAGAGCGAGCTGAGCAAATGTATGCGCGCTACCCGATGCTGGCCGAGAAGCGCAAGGCGCTGGCGCGCACGCTATCGGGCGGCCAGCGCCAAATCCTCGCCATGGCCATGGGGCTGATGAACGCCCCTGCCCTGCTCCTGCTCGACGAGCCGACGGCCGGGCTCTCGCCCAAGGCCGCCGACGAGTTGTTCGACGCCATCGTCGCGCTCAACAAGGGCGGCCTGCCGATCCTGATGGTCGAGCAGCACGCGCTTGAAGCGCTGCAGATCTCGACGCGCGGCTATGTGCTGGTTTCCGGCCGCAACAGCCGCGAGGGGGCGGGGCCTGCGCTCGCCACCGACCCCGAAATCCGCCGCCTCTTCCTCGGCGGCTAGGACGACGACAAGACAGCAAACCAACAAGACAATAGGGGAACAGCATGACCGAGTTCACGACCGACCGCCGCACGCTTCTGGCAGGCGCCGCCGCGCTTGCCGGCCTCTCCGCCCTGCCCGGCCGCGCGCTCGCCCAGGGCGCTCCGATAAGAATCGGTACGCTGACGCCGCTCACCGGCGCCGGCGGCCCCTATGGCCCTGTCATGGTCAAGGCGGTGAAGGCTGTGATCGACGAGGTCAATGCCGCCGGCGGCGTGCTCGGCCGCAAGGTCGAGCTGATCTCGGAAGACGACCAGACCAACCCGGAAGCCGGCGTGCGCGCCGCCCGCAAGCTGATCGATGTCGACAAGGTCTCGGCCATCCTCGGCACATGGTCGTCGGCGGTTACCACGGCCGTGGCGCCGCTGTGCTGGGAATCGCAGACCTTCCTCGCGACCGTCTCCGGCGCCGATTCGATCACGCAGCTGCCGCATCAGGGCTACCTGATCCGCACTCAGCCGAACACGACGCTGCAGGGCCGCAAGTTCGGCGAGTTCTGCGTCGCCGAGAAGGCTAAGCGCGTCTTCTTCCTCTCCCCGCAGACGCCCTTCGCCAAGAGCCAGTTCGACAACATCACCGAGGCCGTGAAGAAGGCAGGCGGCGAGACCGGTTCGCTTATCTATGACGACAAGAAGCCGGCCTATCGCAGCGAGATCGACGAGGTGCTGCGCTTCAAGCCCGACGCGATCATCTTCGGCGGCTACACGCCCGATACCGCCGTCATGCTCAAGGACGCCTATCGCGCCGGCTACGGCGGCCTGAAGGTCGCCTTCGGTTATGCGGTCAACCAGAAGCTGGTCGAGAGCGTGCCGGCCGAGGTGGTCGACAAGACCTTCACCATCGCGCCCTCGCCGGCCGAAGGCTCGAAGGCCTATGCAAGGCTGGTCAAGATGATCGGCGTCGCCTCGCCCGATCCCTACACCACTCAGGTCTACGACCAGATCAACCTGATCCTGATGGCGATCGCCATCGCCGGCGACACCTCGGGCACCGCGATCAAGGATGCGGTCCGCAAGGTCAGCCAGGCGCAGGGCGGCGCCAAGGTCGACAACGCCATCGACGGGCTCAAGGCGATCGCCGCCAAGCAGCCGGTCGACTATGACGGCGCCAGCGGCCCCTGCGACTTCACCGAGACCGGCGACATCGCCGATTGCCAGTTCCGCTACGAGCAGGTCCAGGGCGGCAAGCTGACGCTGGTGAAGATCGCGTGAGCCAGTTGTTGCAGGCGCTCGTCAACGGGGTGATGAGCGGGACGCTGATCGCCGTCCCGGCCATCGGCTTCTCCGCCATCTTCGCGGTGCTGCGATATCCGAACTTCGCCATCGCGGCATACGCGACCATCGGCGCCTTCGCGGCCTGGTGGGCGAATGTCGCGATGGGGTTGCCGGTGCCGGCCGCGCTCCTCGTCGCCTTCGCGGTGACGGGGATCGTCGGCGTGGTCGCGGAAGAGACCTCGCTGAAGCGCCTGCGCAATAACGGCGCGCTGATCGTGGCCATCGCCTCGATCGCGCTCAACCTCGTGCTGGAGAACATCGTCCGCTTCATCTTCGGCAACGAGATGCGCGGCTACGACCTGCCGATCGCGCGCGACATGCGCTTCGGCGACCTGCGTATCGGCCCGCAGCAGCTCCAGAGCCTGCTGCTCGCCGTCGCGATCATGGCGGCGATGTTCCTGTTCCTGCGCTATACCCGCTTCGGCAAGGCGATGCGCGCCGTCGCCGACAATCCCGACCTCGCCCGGCTCAAGGGCATCGACCCCGCCAAGATCGCGATCGTCACGCTGTTTTTGGGTGCCGGGCTGACCGGCGTCGGGGGGGTGTTGATCGGCCTCGACACCTCGATCGATCCGCTCACCGGCTATCGCGTGCTGCTCTCGGTCTTCGCCGCCGCCGTGCTCGGCGGGCTCGGCTCGATCCCCGGCGCGGTTGCCGGTGCACTGATGCTGGGGATCGCCGAGGAGCTGGCACTGCTCGTCGTGCCCGCGACCTATCGAACCGGCGTCGGCTTCGTCGCGATCCTGCTGATGCTCACCTTCCGGCCGCGCGGCCTTCTCGGGGAAAGGGCCGCCTGATGCTGTCCTATCTGATCTTCACCCTGACGCTCTGCGCGATCTACGGCTTGCTCGCACTCAGCCTGAACCTGATCTGGGGCAGCGCCGGCCTCGTCAATCTCGGCCTCGCCGGCTTCTTCGCGGTCGGTGCCTATGCCTCGGCGCTGGCGACAGGTGCCGGCGCGCCGGTCCTGATCGGCTGGGGCGCCGCACTCGTCGTCGGTGCCGCGGTCGGGCTCGTCGTCACCTTCGCGACACTGCGCCTGCGCGACGACTATCTCGCCATCGTCACGCTCGGCTTCGCCGAAGTCATCCGCCTCGTGGCGCTGAACGAGCGCTGGCTGACCAACGGCTCGGACGGCATCTCCGGCATCAAGGCGCCGCTCAAGGCCGAGCTCGGCACGCAGAACTTCGCGTATTTCTATCTCGGCCTCGCGACGCTGGTGCTGGTCATCGTCTGGGCGCTACTGCGCCGGCTCGACGCCTCGCCCTATGGAAGGGCGCTCAAGGCGATCCGCGAGGACCAGCAGCTCGCGTCTTTCGCCGGCAAGCCGGTGCTGCGCTTCAAGCTCCAGGCCTTCGCGCTCTCGGCCGCGATCGCGGCGCTGGCGGGCGCGCTCTACGCCCATTTCCAGTCCTATGTCTCGCCCGACCATTTCCAGCCACTGATCACGATCTACATCTTCCTCGCGGTCACGGCCGGCGGGGTCGGGCGCCCGAGCGGGGCCGTGCTCGGCGCCTATCTCGTCGTGATCTTCCTGGAGGCGACGCGCTTCGTCACCGAATGGGTGCCGGGCCTGCAGCCGGTCCAGCTCGCCGCCACGCGCGAGATGCTGATCGGCATAGCCCTCATCCTCGTCCTGCATCTCAAGCCGCAAGGCATCCTGCCCGAGCGCATCCCAAAGGCGCCTGTCCCTCCGACCACCGCCTAACCCGAAGGCCTGCCCATGTCCGACGATCTCTCCACCCTCTCCGCCCTCATCAAGGAGCCCGGCCAGCCCGACACGGTGTTCAAGGCTTTCGAGGAGATCACCCACCGCCTCGTCGGCCATGAATTATTCACGCTGCTCTATGTCGACGGGCAGGAGGTCGCGCGCATCTATTCCAACCGGCCGGACGAGTACCCGGTCTCCGGCCGCAAGACGATGGGCCCGACGCCCTGGGGCAAGCATGTGCTCGACGGCCGCCAGCCCTATCTCGGCAAGGACAAGGCCGGCATCCGATGGGCCTTCTTCGATCATGAATTGATCGAGAGCATGGGGCTCGGCTCCGTCATCAACATCCCCGCGATCTATGACGGCAAGGTGGTCGGCACGATCAACCTGCTCGCGCCCGAGCATCACTATCGCGAGGAGCATGTCGCGCCGGTCGAGCGGCTCGCGCCGCTGCTGGTGCCGGCCTTCCTCGCCGCGCGCGCTGCCAACAAAGCCGCCTGATCCCGTTTACCCGACGCATCCTGACCGAAGGAACATGCAAGTGGCTTCCACCCTCTTCACCAATGCCCGCATCGTCGACGGCTCGGCGCCGGAAGCGGGCGCGCCCGTCAGCGTCCTCGTCGAGGGCGGCACCATCCGCGAAGTCGGCAAGGCCGTGACCTCGGCCAAGGCCAAGGTCATCGACCTCAAGGGCAAGACGCTGATGCCCGGCCTGATCGACGCCCATGTCCATGTCGTCGCCGGTGTCGCCGATCTCGGCGCGAATGCCCGCCTGCCGGATTCGCTGGTCACCGCCCGCTCCTTCGGCATCATGCGGGCGATGCTGATGCGCGGCTTCACCACGGTGCGCGATGTCGGCGGCGCCGATTTCGGCCTGAAGCAGGCGACGGAGGAAGGCGATTTCCCGACGCCGCGCCTCGTCATCTCCGGCAAGGCGCTGAGCCAGACCGGCGGCCATGCCGATTTCCGCGGCCGCTATGACGACCGCCCGAGCGTGATCGAGCGCCATCGCCTTGGCGCGCTCGGCCGCATCTGCGACGGCGTCGACAATGTGCGCCGTGCCGCGCGCGAGGAGCTCAAGGGCGGCGCCGACTTCATCAAGATCATGGCCAATGGCGGCTGCGCCTCACCGACCGACCCGATCCATTTCCTCGGCTTCTCGGTGAGCGAGCTGGAGGCCGTGGTCGAGGAAGCCCGGATGGCCGGCACCTATGTCTCGGCCCATGTCTACACGGACGATGCCATCCGCCGCTGCGTCGAGGCCGGCGTGCATTCGCTGGAGCATTGCAACCTGATCAAGGCCGAGACGGCAAAGCTCGCCGCTTCGAAGGGCGCCGTCGCCGTGCCGACGCTGGTGACCTATGACAAGCTGGTCTCTGACGGGCCGAAGCTCGGCTTCCCGCCGGATTCGGTCGCCAAGGTCGATGTCGTGCGCTCGGCCGGCATGGAATCGCTCGCGATCATGAAGAAGGCCGGCCTGACCATGGCCTATGGCAGCGACCTGCTCGGCGAGATGCACAAGTATCAGTCGGAGGAGTTCGTAATCCGCGGCCGCGCGCTGCCGGCGCATGAGGTCATCGCCTCGGCGACCCATGTCGCGGCCAGGCTCCTGAAGATGGAAGGCCTGATCGGCACGGTCTCGGCCGGCGCCCATGCCGACCTGATCGTCGTCGATGGCGACCCGCTGAAGGACCTCTCGCTGTTGACCCGCCAGGGCCGGCATATCCCGCTGATCATGAAGGGCGGCGCCTTCATGAAGCGCGCCAGCCTGAACTGATCATCGGAAGCCGGCGGGGATATCCTCGCCGGCTTCAATCCTCGTAGGGGCTGTGCTCGCGGATCAGCGCCGCATTGTGCTCGCGGAAGGCCTCGACGAATTCGCGGGCGATGCGCGAGAGCGGCCGCGGCGCCGGCTGGAACATCGCATACCGATAGGACAGGCGCGGCGCGAAGGGCCGCGCGACCAGCCCGACCTTCCGGAAATGCAGGCTGGTGACGACGTCGACGATGGTCACGCCGACGCCCTCCATCACCAAGGCGCAGGCCGTGCCGAAGAACTCGACATGCACCGCCATGCGCAGCCGCGCCGATTGCTCGGCGAAGGCGCGCTCGATCGCCTCATGCAGGAAATGGTCGGCATAGAGCGAGATGAAGGGCGCATCATCGAGATGGACCGGCGTGATGACCGGCTCGGCCGCCAGCGGATGATCGGCCGGCAGCATGCAGACGCAAGGCACCTCGATCGTCTCGATGATCGAGGCCGGGCTCTCGATCGGATGCTCGGCGAAGCCGATATCGAAGGCCTCGATCCGGCCGAGATCGCGCACGGTCGGCGATGAGCGGGTGATGAAGCGCACCGTGCCGTCCGGCCAGCGCGTCAAGAGACGGGCGATGATCGGCGGCAAGGCATAGGTGGCGAGGCCGGGCTGGCTTGCCAGCGAGAGCGTTCCTGAGCGCAGCCCCTTGAGGTCGCGCGCGACCTGCCGGGTGCGTTCGAGCACGCCGAGCGTGCGCCGCGCCTCCTCGTAGAACAGCATCGCCTCGGGCGTGACCTGCAGCCTGCCCTTCTTCCGCTCGAACAGTGAGACGCCAAGCTCGTCCTCCAGCCGCGTGATCAGGTTGCTGATCGCCGGCTGCGACTTCGCCAGCAGGGTTGCAGCAGCGCTCATCGAGCCGGTCTCGATGACGGCGCGAAAGGCTTCCAGATGCCGCGTGTCCAAGCTCTGTTTCGCTCAAAAGATATAACTCAGATTTATACCTTTTATCTCATTTCGTTTTTGACGTAAGCCGCGAAAACGGGACCATGGACCCAAGCCTGAAAGGCATGGGGAATGGGACCGCATCGGTGAAAGACTCGCTTGTCCTCGACAAGGTTGGTAAGCGCTATGGCGATTTCGTCGCGCTCGAACCGACCGATCTGACGATCAAGGCCGGCGAGTTCATCACGCTGCTCGGCCCTTCCGGCTCGGGCAAGACGACGATCCTGATGAGCATCGCCGGCTTCGTCGCGCCCAGCAGCGGGCGCATGCTGCTCGACGGCCGCGACGTGACCGGGCTGCCGCCGGAGCGGCGCAATTTCGGCGTGGTCTTCCAGGGCTATGCGCTGTTCCCGCATCTCACCGTCTACGACAACGTCGCCTTCCCCTTGAGGGCGCGCGGCGTCACCGGCGACGCCGCCCGGCCGAAGATCATGGCCGCGCTGGAGATGGCCAAACTCCAGGCCTTCGCCCATCGCTATCCCCGCCAGTTGTCGGGCGGGCAGCAGCAGCGCGTCGCGCTTGCCCGCTCGCTCGTCTTCGCGCCGGAATTGCTGCTGCTCGACGAGCCGCTGAGCGCGCTCGACAAGGCCTTGCGCAAGGAATTCCAGACCGAGTTCCGCTCGATCCACCGCGAGGTCGGCTCGACCTTCATCTATGTCACGCATGATCAGGAGGAGGCGCTGACGATGTCGGACCGCATCGTCATCCTCGATCGCGGCCGCATTCTCCAGATCGCCCCGCCGGCCGAGCTCTACGAGCGGCCGGCCACCGAGTTCGTCGCGGGCTTCCTCGGCAAGAGCAATTTCCTGCGCGGCAAGGTCGCCGCGACCAGCGGCGGGCAGGTCGAGATCCATATGCCCGGCTTTGCCGCGACGGCTAACGGGAACGGCATCGCGGCGCAGGCAGGACAAGCGGCCGTCGCCGCGCTCCGGCCGGAGAAGGTCAGGCTGACGGCGCCTGTGCCTGGAACGGCTGCAGCGCCTTGTCAGGTCACCGGCCACGTTGCCGATATCACCTACCTAGGCTCGTCGATCGAGGTCGAGGTCAGGCTGGCAGATGGCGAGACGCTGCTGGCGACGGTTCCGGCCGGGCAGCGCAGCTTCGCGGAGGGCGAGGAGATCGTCGCCTCCTGGGCGCAGGATGCCGCGATCCTCGTGCGCGGCAACGAGGCCTCGCCGTGAGCGCGGCGGCCGCCACCAGCACCCGTGGAAGCGAGCGGCTCTACTGGCTGATGCTGCTGGCGCCTTGCGCCTTCCTGGCGCTGTTCTACCTCGTGCCGGTGCTCAACGTGCTGGTGCTGAGCTTCACCGTGCCGAAGCCCGGTGTCGCGAACTATGCCGAACTGGTCAATAACGGCGCCGTGCAGCGCGTGCTCTGGACGACGCTCAGGATCGGGGCGATCACCACGGTTCTCGCATTGGGGATCGGCTATGTCGTCGCCTATGCCTTGCTGCAATGCGGGCCGCGCGAGCGCCAGATCCTGCTTGGCATCGTGGTGGCGAGCTTCTGGATCAGCGCGCTGATCCGCGCCTTCGCCTGGGTCGCGCTGCTGCAGTCGAAGGGGGTGGTCAATTCGATCCTGATGTCGACCGGGCTGATCGAGAGCCCGCTCAGCCTCGTGCGCAACGAGCTCGGCGTGATCATCGGCATGGTCCACTACATGCTGCCCTATGCGATCCTGCCGCTCTATACGAGCCTGCGCGGCATCGACGACCGGCTGGTGCCGGCGGCGCGGGCGCTCGGCGCGACGCCGGGGCAGGCCTTCCGCTGGGTCTTCCTGCCGCTCAGCCTGCCCGGCCTGATCGGCGCGGGCGTGATCGTGATGATCTTCTCGCTCGGCTTCTACATCACCCCGGCCATCCTCGGCGGCGGACGCACGATCATGGTGGCCGAATTCATCAGCGTGCAGATCTCCGAGACGCTGCGCTGGGGGCTGGCGGCGATGCTGGCGACCGTGCTGCTCGGTGCCGTGCTGCTGCTCGTGATGTGGCTCAGCCGCTTCATGGATGTCGAACAGGCGCTGAGGAAATAGCCATGGCAGCGCTCAGCGTCCCCTCGACCCGCAATGCACCCTCGCTCAACCGGATCGTCGCCTGGCTCGCGGCCTCGTTCCTGCTGCTGCCGATCCTCGTCATCATCCCGATCTCACTGACGCCGGAGCGCTATCTCTCGCTGCCGACCAGCGCGATCTCGTTTCGTCATTACAACAGCCTCGTGACCGACGGCCGCTGGACGAAGAGCATCGTCGATAGCCTCGTCGTCGGCATCGGCGCGACCGTGCTCGCGACCGTGCTCGGCGTCGCCTTCGCGGTCGGGGCCTGGCGTCTCGGAGCGCCGCTAGCAAAGCGCCTGCGCCTTTTGCTGCTGGCGCCGATCATCGTGCCGCCTATCGTGCATGCGGTCGCCTTCTACCGCGCCTGGGGGACGCTCGGCCTGCTCGACACCTATCTCGGGCTGATCCTGATCCACGCGATGAAAGGGCTGCCTTTCGTCGTGCTGACCGTCGCCGGCACGCTCGCCAATGTCGATCCGCGATTGGAGCAGGCGGCGCGCAGCCTCGGCGCCAATCCGCGGCAGGCGATGGGCTGGGTCGTGCTGCCGCAGATCAAGGCCGGCATCGTCGCCGGCGCCGCCTTCGCCTTCATCACCTCCTGGGACGAGACCATCGTCGCGCTCTTCGTCACCAGCCGGGCGGTCACCACCCTGCCCCGCCGAATCTGGGAGGGGCTCGCCGACAATATCGACCCGGCCATCGCCGCGCTCGGCACGGTGATGATCGTCCTGACCTTTGCCGCCGTCGCGATCTCGACGCTGCGCAGCACCTCCGCAAAAGCCTGACAACAAAGGGGAGACCAGCATGACCAGAGAGCATCAGGAGTTCCGTGACGACTGCCTCGCGATCCTGCGTGTGCAGACCGAAGGCAAGCGCGTGCATCGCCGTCGCTTCCTCCAGGCCCTGGCGATGCTGGGCGCGATCCCGGCCGGCCTGCGGCTGACGCCGGCCCATGCACAAACCAGTGAGGTCGTCGTCGTGAACTGGGGCGGCGATGCCGTGCCGGCCTATGACGCGATCTGGGCCCAGCCCTTCAACGCCGCCAATCCCGGCGCAAAGGCGCTGATCAACGGCTCGGGGCCGAGCTCCGGCAAGATCAAGGCGATGGTCGAGAGCGGCGCCGTCACCTGGGACGTCTGCGACCGCACGGTGCCGGCCTCGATCGAACTCGGCCGCCAGAACCTGCTGGAGAAGGTCGACTGGTCGATCGTGGCGCAGGACAAGGTCCGCGCCGCGCATCGTTCCGACTGGGGCGTCGGCGCCTATCTCTATTCCTTCGTGCTGACCTACGACGCCAAGGCGTTGAAGGGACCGGCGCCGAAGAGCTGGAAGGATTTCTGGAACGTCAAGGAATTCCCGGGCAAGCGCACGCTCCGCAACAATATCGAGGGCATGCTGGAAGCCGCGCTGCTCGCCGACGGCGTCAGCCGCGACAAGATCTACCCGATCGATGTCGACCGGGCGCTGGCCAAGATCAAGGAGATCAAGCAGCACACGATCTTCTGGACCACCGGCGCGGAGAGCCAGCAGCTCTTCCGCAACCAGGAGGTCGTGATGGGGAACCTGTGGCACACGCGCTCGATGCTGCTCGCCAAGGAGGTCGGCGACCACATCAAGTTCACCTTCGAGGACGGCATCCTGTTCCCCGGCGCCTGGATCGTGCCGAAGGGCAACCCGGCCAAGGCCGGCGCCTGGAAGTTCATCGCCTCGGCGCAGGACCCGAAGAGCCAGGTCGAACTGTTCAAGCGCGTCGGCAACGGGCCGGTGAACCCGGCCGCCGCCGGGCTGGTGCCGGCCGAGATGAAGGCGCTGGACTGCGGCTCGCCGGAGAATTTCGCGCGCCAGGTCGCCGTCGACAACGAGTGGTACGCGCAGCACTACGCCACGATCCTCGCCCGCTACATGGACGCGATCGCGTCCTGAGCCTCGACCCTGACGGGCGGCAACGTGCCGCCCGTCCCTGCTTCTCCGACCAAGACACAGGACTATCGATGACAACGGCGCCGTTTTCGCTCGCCCAGACCTTCATGGGCGTCCCGCACCGCACCGAGATCGGCGACGCCAAGGCGGTGGTCCTCGGCCTGCCCTTTGATTGCGGCACGCATCCGCAGCGCGTCGGGTCGCGGCTCGGGCCGTCCTCGATCCGCGAGCAGTCGCTGCTGCTGCGCGCCTTCGACTTCGTCAACGGCATCAACCCGCTGGAGGCGCTCGGCGTGGTCGATGTCGGCGATGCCAAGGTCAGCCCCGGCGATCTCGAAGCCTCCTATGTCGCTATCGAGGCGGCCGTCGGCGCCATTGCCGAGACGCGGGCCGTGGCGGTGACGCTCGGTGGCGACGGGGCGATCGCGCTGCCGGAAATGCGGGCGCTGCACCGGGTCTATCCCGATCTCGTCACCATCCATATCGACGCCCATACCGACGCCTATCCGATCGAGGGCTACAATACCGCGACCGCCTTCGGCCGCGCCGCCGAGGAAGGGCTGGTCGACGCCACCCGCTCCTACCAGGTCGGCATGCGCGGCACGACGATGCTGCCCGGCGTCGGCGAATATGGCCGCAGCCTCGGCTACAACGTGATCCCGCTCGCCGAATTACTGGAGCGCGGCATCGCCAAGGTCTTCGCCGAGATTCGCGCCCATATCGGCGACCGGCCGGTCTATCTCTCCTACGACATGGATTTCTTCGACCCCTCGGTCGCGCCGGGCGTCTGCACGCCGACCTGGGGCGGGGCGACCTCGCGCGAGGGCCTCGCGGTGCTGGAAGCCTGCGCCGGGCTCAATCTCGTCGGCGTCAACATCAACACGGTCAGCCCGCCTCACGATGTCGGCGGCATGTCGGCGCTGCTCGCGGCCCAGGTGACGCTGAACGCGCTCAACCTGATCGCGCGGCAGCATCAGTCGAAGGCGGCCAGTCAATCATAAGAGCCGCCGCGGGGCGCAGATCATGCGCTTCGCATCAAGGTCTCGCGCAAGCCGAGCAGCGTCTCGCACACGGCTTCAAGATCGCGGACGTCGAACCCATCCCGCAGCTCCGGGATGTGGCCGGCGATCCTGCCGCCGAGAAGCCCCGTGAAGCTCGCCCTGCCCTCCGGCGAGACGACGAGGCCGTTGGCCGCTTCGAAAGAGGCGTTCCAGGCGATGGCCTCCTCGCGGGCCAATCCAGCGGGCAGGTCGAGTTCGAGCCTGCCTCCGACAAGTTTGACCGGATAGCCGCCGGGCAGGCCATCGGGGCCGGGTACATGACCCTGCCAGGGCTTGCCTGCCGCCATGGCGAGCAGCATCGGCACGCCGCTCGCGCCGGAAATCTCGATCACCGGCTCGGGCGTGAGCTGAATGTCGGCAAAGCGGGCGTAGACATCCGCCACCTCCTTGCCGTCCAGCCAGACGCGCGGCGCGCGCCCGCCACGCTCCTCCGGGCGACGACGCCAGGCGGCGAGGTTCTGGTAATGGGCGAGCACCTTGACCTCGGCCCCGGCGGGTGTCGCGGCCGAGCCGGCAAAGACGTTGGACAGGATCGCGACATTGCCCATGCCGCAGGAGACGCCATGGCCGAGTGCGGCGATGACGCCGTTGACCACGTCGGGGAAGCTGCAATTGACCAGCGTCACCGACTTGCCGGCGCGCGTGATCGCCGCGGCGACGCGGGCGCTGATCAGCGCCTGAAAGACGGCGGTCGCGCTCAAGCCGCCTTCGGCAACCAGGCGCGTCCAGGCATTGCCGCTCTGGGCGATGACCTGCGAGGTCTGGATCGAAGCGGCCTGCACCACGATACGCGGGCTGGTGGCAGCCAACAGCGCGTCGGAGGCATCCGGCGCCAGCAGATCGATGGCGTGGGTGGTGAAGCGCGCCTTCGCTCCGAACAGCGCGGCGCGGGCATTGGCGGCGGTGCGCAGCCAGTTCAGCCGTTCGAGATTGCGCCCGGCGATGATCACCTCGACCGGCTCGCGGGCGGTCGCCGCGATATCGAAAGCGATGCGCGCGGCGAAGCCGCCGGTGCCGGAGATCAGGATATCGCAGCCGGCCATGTCAGCGCCCCGTCGCGGCCCTGTCCCAGCAATCGTCAAGCCGGGGCGAGAGTTTGTGCTTCATGATGCGCTGGCTCGCCGTTCGCTCGAACTCGTCGACGAGGGCGATGTAGCGCGGGTTCTGGTAGGGTGCGAGGCGCTGGCCGAGCCAGCCGGACAGGGCCTGCGGATCGATGATCGCGCCATGACGCGGCTTGACGAAGAGCTTGATGTCCTGCTCGCCGATATCGGCGGCGACGCCGATCATCGCGCAATCCTCGACCGCGTCATGCTCGGCCGCGACATGCTCGACCTCCCAGGCCGAGACGTTCTCGCCGCGGCAGCGCACGCTGTCGGTCATGCGGCCATGAAAATAGAGATTGCCGTCCGCATCGAAGGAGCCGAGATCGCCGGTATGGAGGGCGCTGTTGCGCAGGGCCTTCGCCGTCGCCTCGGGATTGTCGAGATAGCCGGGGAAGATCGCGCCGGGGATGCTGGTCTCGACCACGATCTCGCCGCGCTCGCCGGCCGCGACCGGCTTGCCCTCGCCGTCGAGCAGCCTGACGGTGAACCAGGGCATCGGCCGCCCGACCGAGCCGACCACGCCACTGGTGTTGCAGGTGGTCAGGCTGGAGGCTTCGGTCATGCCGTAGCATTCGCGGATCTCGACGCCGAAGCGGTCGCGAAACTGCGTCCAGATATCGGCCGGGCAGCCGCCGCCCCAGGCGATGCGCACGCCATGCTCGCGATCTCCAGCGGAAGGCGGTTGCTTCAGCAGGATCTGCAGGATGCCGCCGAGATAATGGATATGGGTCGCGCCCTCCTCGCGGACCTGCGCCCAGAAGCGGCTGGCGCTGAAGCGCTCGACCATGGCCAGCGTCACGTCGCGGATCATCGGCAGCGGCAGGAGCTGGGCCCCGCCGATATGATAGAGCGGCTCCCAGACGAAGAAGACCTCGCCGGGCTTGGCATCCGACAGGTAGAGCACGCTCTCGGCTGCCAGCCTCAGCATGCGGTGCGAGACGATGACGCCCTTCGGCCGCCCGGTCGTGCCGGAGGTGTACATGATCGCGAAGACGGCATCCGCGGAAGGCGCCGGCTCGTCGAAGCGGGCGGGCGCGGCAAGCACGGCATCGAGGTCGCCGCCCGGCACATGCAGCAGCACCGGCAGGGTCGAATCCGGGCCCATCGCCTCGGCGATCTGCGGCGCGAGCTCGGTATCCGCGACGACGAGGCGCGGGCTTGAATGGGTCAGGAGATAGTTCAGCCCCTCGCCGCGCTGCTGGGCATTGACCGGCACCCAAGCGACGCCGGCCCGCGCGAGCCCAAACACCACGGCGATGGTGGCGATGGAATTGCGCATCATCACAGCGACGCGCTCGCCCGCGACGATGCCCCGCGCCCGCAGATACAAGGCGAAGGCGGCCGAGCGCCGTTCGAGTTCGCCATAGCTCAGCGGCTCGCCATTGAAGCGGGCATAGACGCGGTCCGGCTCGGCGGCGGCGCGCGCGGTCAGAAGGCCAACGAAGCCGTCTTTGTCAGGAGAGGTCATGGTTGCGCTTCGGTCGTCAGGATCAGGAAGAAGAGGAGGAGCGGAAGCGTTCGGCCAGCAGCAGCATCACCGTCACCACCACGAAGACGACGACCGAGACCGCGGCCAGCGTCGGGTTGAGCTGCAGGATCATGTCGTCCCACATCTGCTTCGGCAGGGTCGTCTTGACGCCGCCCGAGACGAAGATCGCGATGGTGAGCTCGTCGAAGGAGGTGATGAAGGCGAAGAGGAAGGCCGCGACGAGGCCACCCTTCACCAGCGGGATCGTCACGCCGGTGAGGGTACGGACGCGGTTGGCGCCCAGTGTCGCCGCCGCCTGGTCGAGCCGCTGGTCATAGGTCTTGAGCACAGCCGCGACGGTGACGAGCGTGAACGGGATCGCCAGCACGGTATGGCCGATGATCAGGCCGAGATCGGTCGCGATCAGGCCCATCCGGGCGAAGAGGTAGAACAGCCCGACCGCGATGACGATGCGCGGCACGATCATCGGCGCGAGGAAGAAGGCGAAGATCAGCCCGCCCCAGCGCGTGCGGCTATGGGCCAGCGCCAGCGCCGCGAAGCCGCCGATCGCGGTCGCAGCCAGCGCCGTGACGAAGGCGACGCCAAAGGAGCGCAGCGTTGCCTGCAGCCAGAGTGGGGATTCGAAATAGGTGCGGAACCAGTTGAGACCGTAGCCCGGCGGCGGAAATTCGAGGAACTGCGAGGAGGTGAAGGCGAGCGGGATCACCAGCAGCGTCGGCAGCACGAGGAAGCCGATGACGAGCCAGCAGAAGCCCGGCAGCAGCGCAGCGCAGATACGCTTGCCCAGTAGGCGCTGCGCTACGGCGGCGGCGCGCCCGGCGATGTCGCCGACAAGGCCGAGGATGGCGATGCCGAGATCGCGGATGCGCCCGCCCCCGACCTGAGCCGAGCCGCCGGCAATGGTCGAGATGCCGAAGAGCCGGTCGTAGATCCAGCAGGAGACCAGTGCCGCTGCCAGCATCATGGCCGCGAGCGCCCCGGCGAAGGACCAGTTCAGCAACTCCTGCACCTGGGTGATGATGAGCTGGGCGAGCATCGTCTCCTGCCGTCCGCCAAGGAAGGCCGGCACGATGAAGAAGCCGAGCGAGGAGATGAAGACGAGCAGCCCCGCCGCCGCGACGCCCGGGAGCGAGAGCTTGAAATAGACCAGCCAGAAGGCCCGCGCCGGGGCGGCACCGAGCGTCTGCGCGGCCTGGACGAGGCGGCGGTCGATGCCGGTCATCACCGGCAGCATGGTCATAACCGCGAGCGGGACCATCGCATGGACCATGCCGACCATGACGCCGAACATGTTGTGCAGCAGCGGCAGGGGCTGATCGACCAGCCCGGAGCCGGTCGCCAGCGAATTGATGATGCCGCTGCGGCCGAGCACGATCATCCAGGCAAAGGTCTTGACGAGATAGCTCGTCCAGAACGGCACCATGACGAAGAGCAGCATCCGGCCGCGGAACATATCGGGCAGGCGCGCCAGCCAATAGGCCAGCGGGTAGCCGATCAGCAGCGACCAGAACGCCGTCCAGCCGGCGATGCGGAAGGTGATGCCGAGCACGCGCAGATAGACATCGGTCGCGGCGATGCGCTGATAGGCGCCGCCCGAGAAGCTGCCGGTCTCGGGATCGACGAGACTGAGGCCGAGCAGTTGCGCCACGGGCCAAGCAAAGAAGACCGCGAGGAACGCGAGGCCGGGCACCGCCAGCCAGAGCGGACCGAACTTCAGTTTGCTCCGGCGCACCGGAGCCGTGCCTGCCGCGACCGCGCTCATGCGACCAGCACCGCCTTGTCGCGGGCCCAGCCGGCGACGATGGCCTGATCGATGGCGGGCACCGGATCGTCCGGGCCGAGCCGCAGCACGAGCGGGCTGCCGTCGCCGAGCGCGGCGATGACGCGCGTCTCGGAGCCGGCATAGACGATCTCGCTGACCCGGCCGCGGACGGCGTTGCCGTCGCGTTCGCCGAGATGGAGGTTCTCCGGCCGGATGACGAGGGCCGCGTCCTTGCTCTGGCAATTGGCGCCGCTCGGCAGGGCGAAGCGGCCATGCGGCGTGTCGAGCGCGCCGTTGCCGTCCCATTGGCCGCGGAAGATGTTGGAGATGCCGATGAAATCGGCGGCGAAGGCCGTGCGCGGGCGTTCGTAGATCTCGCGCGGCGTGCCGAGCTGCTCGATCTTCGCATGGTTCATCAGGCAAATGCGGTCGGACATCGCGAGCGCTTCCTCCTGGTCGTGCGTGACGTAGACGATGGTCGCGCCACTCTCGCGGTGCAGACGCTTGATCTCGATCTGCATGTGCTCGCGCAGCTTCTTGTCGAGGGCGCCGAGCGGCTCGTCCATCAGGATGATCGAGGGCTGGTAGACGAAGCAGCGCGCCAGCGCGACGCGCTGCTGTTGGCCGCCGGACAATTCGCGCGGGAAGCGCCCGGCGAGATGGCCGAGATGAACCATGTCGAGCGTGGACGCGACCCGGCCGGCGATCTCGGCCGAGGGGCGCCCGCGCATCTTGAGCGGAAAGGCGATGTTCTCCGCCACCGTCAGGTGCGGGAAGAGCGCATAATGCTGGAAGACGAGGCCGATATCGCGCTGGTGGACCGGCATGTTCGACTGGTCGCGCCCGTCGATCACCACCCTGCCCTCGCTGGCCTCGACCAGACCGCAGATGAGCTGGAGCAGCGTCGTCTTGCCGGAGCCCGAAGGCCCCAGCAAGGTGAGGAATTCGCCCTCGGCGACGCTGAGCGAGCTCGGCTCGAGGGCCGTGGTCGCGCCATAGCGCTTACACAGGCCTTCTACGACGAGCTTGGCCGATTTCGGCTGGATCGCGGTCATTCCGGCACCCGTCCCCATCGCCGTCAGGTCAGGAGCCAGGCGTTGAAGCGCTCGGAGACCTTAGCGCGGTTGGCGCTCCACCAGTCCTCGTTGGCGATCGCCATCTGCTTCAGGTTCTCCGGCGAGGTCGGCAGCACCTTGGCGCGCTCTGCGGGGATGGTCTGATAGGCGTCGAGATTGGTCGGGCCATAGGCCAGCGCCTCGGTGAAGACGGCCTGCGCCTTCGGATCGGAGCAGAAGCGCACGAACTGGCGGGCGACATCCGCCTTCGGTCCGCCCTTGGGCAGGCCCCAGCCCTCGATCGAGTAGAGCCCCTGGTTCCAGACGATCCTGGCCGGGGTGCCGCCGTCGATCGCCGCCTGCAGGCGGGCGTTCCAGCCCGGCAGCATGTCGACCTCGCCGCTCTGCAGGAGCTGCGTCGACTGGGCACCGCCGGTCCACCAGACCGCGACATGCGGCTTGATCTTGTCGAGCACCTTGAAGGCGCGATCGACATCGAGCGGATAGAGCTTGTCGAGCGGCACGCCGTCGGCGAGCAGCGCCTGCTCGATCGTGTCGATCGGGTTCTTGCGCAGCGCGCGGCGGCCGGGGAACTTCTCGACATTGAAGAAGTCGGCCCAGCTCGCCGGCGCGTTCTTCACGCGGTCGGTGCGATAGGCGAAGACGGTCGAATAGACATCCGTGCCCATGAATTCGGGCGAGATCGCCTGCGGCATCAGCTTCGGCACGTCGGCATGCGCGAAGCCGATCGGATCGAGCAGGCCCTGCGCCTTCAGGATGTCGCGGGCCGAGAGCGTCAGCGTGCAGACGTCCCAGGTATAGGACTTGGTCTCGACCATCGCCTTGAACTGGGCGGTGGGCTCGGCCTCGCGGGCTACGTTGACGACCTTGTTGCCGGTCGCTTTCTCGAAGGGATCGTAGAACGCCTTGCGGAAGGCCGGGCCGAACGGGCCGCCGGGATCGGCGACCGTGATCTGGGTCGCAGCGCGCGCCGTGCCCGTCAGATAGGGCGCGGCGACCGCGCCGGCAGCGACGCCGCCAGCGAGTTGCAGCAGGGTGCGCCGGGTCGGCTTCATGGTCAGGTTCGTCATCGTCTACTCCCCTTTCAAGCGGTTTTCCGCATTTCCCCGTGGGTGATCGGATGGTCAGGTATCGTGGTCAGGCCGTCTTTCGCGCCGCGCGCTTGGCGAGGAAGGCTTCCATCATCCGCGCCGGCTCGCCGGTGGCGTAGGCGGCGCGCTGGTTGCGGATGCCGGCAGTGAGGCATTCGCGGAAGCTCGCCTCGGTGACCTCGCGGAAGCGGGCCTTGTTGAGGCGCATGGCGACCGGCGGCTTGCCGGCGAGTTCCTCGGCCAGCGCGAGCGAAGCCTGCATCACCTGCTCCTTCGGCACGATCCGGTTGATCAGGCCGATGCGGAAGCACTCGTCGGCATCCATCATCCGGCCGGTCAGGGTCAGGTCGATGGTGCGGGCGATCCCGATCATCTCCTTCATGATCCAGGGACCGGTGACGGAAGCGATGCCGGAATTGATCTCGGGCTGGCCCATGGTGACGCCGGCATGGCCGACGCGCAGGTCGCAGAGCAGCGCGACCTGGAAGGCGGACCCCGCCGCGACGCCATTCAGCGCGGCGATCAGCGGCTTCGAGAGCGAGCGCATGCGGTCATAGAGCCGCTCCCACTCGCCCATCCACAATTCGGCGCGGTCCGGATCGAAGGTCTTGGTCTCGTTGAGGTCCTGGCCGGCGCCGAAGGCGCGCTCGCCGGCACCCGTCAGGATGATGGCGCGAACCGCCTCGTTCGCCTCCATCTCGTCAAAGCAGGCGACCAGCCGCTCACGCATCGGCGCGTTCCAGGCGTTCAGAATCTCGGGGCGGTTGAGGGTGATGATGCCGACCGCGCCACGCACTTCAGCCAGAACAGAGTCCTTCATAGCGCCCTCCGATGGGTATTTATTACAATGCAATAACTTCTATTGCAAATAATACGTAAACGGCTCACCTTGTCAAGATCGCCCGCCGCAGCCATTGATCGCGCCGAGGAGAGCAGGCCGATGACGATGCCCGAAGAGACACAGCCCGGCCGCAAGCGAGCGGCTGCTTCAGCCGACCAAGCCGGCCGCAAGGACGACGCGCTGATGGTCAATTCGGTGGAGAAGGCGTTCCGCGTGCTCTCGGCCTTCGGCCGCCAGCATCAGACGCTGAACCTGTCGCAGGTCGCCTCGGAAACCGGGATGGATGTTAGCGCGGCGCAGCGCTTCACCCATACGCTCACCAAGCTGGGCTATCTCCGCAAGGACGCGCAGACCAAACGCTTCGAGCTGACGGCGAAGACGCTCGATCTCGGCTATCATTTCGTCCGCAGCAGCCGCCTGCTCGACCGCGCGATGCCCTATCTCATGCATCTCAGCAAGGAGACCGAGGAGACGGTGAACCTCACCGTGCGCGAGGAGACCGAGATCATCTTCGTCTCGCGCTTCCTCAGCCGGCACGTCCTCAATACGGACGTCATCATCGGCACGCGGATGCCGGCCTATGCCACGGCACCGGGCATCGCGATGCTGTCGCGCCTGCCGGAGGACGAGGCAATGGCGATCATCGATGCCTCCGACCGGCGGGCGCATACGCCATCGACGACATGGCAGCGCGAGGCGTTGCGCGAGAAGCTGCGTCAGTCGGCGGCTCAGGGCTACGCCACCGCCTTCGAGGAGGTCTATATCGGCGACGCCTCGATCGCCGCGCCGGTCGTCGACCACCAGGGCCGGCCGGAAGCGGCCGTCAATATCGCGACCTCGACTTCGCGCTACAGCCATGAGGAGGTCGTCTCGCGCTTCTCCTCGCTGGTGATCGCCGCCGCCCACGCCATCTCGCGCGTCTGAGAAAACGGGGCATGTGGCCTTGACAGGGAGCAATTTGATTTATCAAAATCCACATACTTCTATCGCATTGAAATAAATTCGAGGCAGAATGGAACGCTCGCAGGCGCAGTTCCGCCGTGTGGCTCGCCGTATTGGAACGGCGGTGACCCTCAGCTTCGATGGCAGGCCTATCAACGCGACCGCAGGCGACAGTATTCTCGCCGCGCTTCTGGAGAACGGTGCGTTCGTCCGCCGGCTTGAATTCGGGGGCGAGCTGCGCGCCGGCTTCTGCCTGATGGGCGCCTGCCAGGATTGCTGGGTCTGGAGCGCGACTGGCGGCCGGATTAGGGCCTGCACCACGCCCGTCAGCGATGGGCTGGAGCTCTTCGGCGAACCGCAGGGCATGGCACCTGCCCATGGCTGAGATTGTTATCATCGGTGCCGGCCCGGCCGGAATAAGCGCCGCCGAATTGCTGGTCGCCAACGGGCTGAAACCCATCCTGATCGACGAAGGCGCCCGCGCCGGCGGACAGGGCTATCGCCGCCCAGCCGACGACCTCGCCCTCGACATGAACCGGCTGATGGGCTCGGAGGCCGGTCGATACGCGGCCCTGCACGCTCGTTTTGCCGCTTTGCATCCGCATATCGATTACCGGCCCCAGACATTGGTCTGGGCGATCGACGGCCAGCGCCTGCACCTGCTGCGTGACGGCCGCGCCGAGACGCTCGAATGCGACAAGCTGTTGATCGCCAGCGGCGCCATGGACCGGATCGCACCCTTTCCGGGCTGGACGACGCCCGGTGTCTTCACGCTCGGCGGGGCACAGGTCGCGCTCAAGGATCAGGGCTGCCTGATCGGCAGCCGCGTCGCCTTCCTCGGCTCCTCGCCATTGCTGACGCTGGCAGCGAAGCAGTATCGCGCGATGGGCGCCGAGATCGCGGTGATCGCCGATACGACGCCATTCTCCGCCAAGCTCGCCGCGATGCCCGCCCTGCTCGGGGCGCCACGCACGCTGCTGCGCGGGCTCTGGTACATGGCGGCGGCTTTGCGCGCGGGTGTTCCGATGCTGCACGGCGTGACGCCGGTCACGGTGGAAGGAGATGGCCGCGTCGAGGCTCTCGTCCTGCGCGACGGCAGCGGGCGCGAGCGGCGCTTCGCCTGCGATGCGATCGCGCTGGGTTATGGCCTGAAGCCCGAGACGCAGCTTGCCGACCTCGCCGGGGCGGACTTCGCCTACGATCCGGATTTCCGTTTGTTCCTGCCGAAGATCGACGGTTTCGGCCGGGCTCGGCCGGGGCTCTACCTCGCCGGTGACGGGGTGCGGATCGGTGGCGCTGATGCGGCGGAGGCCAGCGGGGCGCTCGCCGCCCATGCCATCCTCACTGATCTCGGGCGAACACAGGATATCGCGGCGATCAGGCCGCTGGCGCGGCGGGCTGCGCGGCTGCGTAGCTTCCAGCGCGGGCTGGCGCGGGCCTTCGCCTGGCCGAGGGAGCAGATTGCCGCCCTGCCCGATCCGGTCACGCTCTGCCGCTGCGAGAACGTCACCGTCGGCGAAGTGCGCTCCGCGATGGCGAAGGCGCTCGGCCCGGTCGAGGTCAACCGCGTCAAGGCGATGACCCGCTGCGGCATGGGGCGCTGCCAGGGCCGCGTCTGCGGGCCGGCCTTGCAGGAGATCGTAGCGGCCGGAACCGGAAAAGGCGGCGAAGCCGCCGGCCGTTTGCGCGGTCAGGCTCCGGTCAAGCCGATCGCGCTCGCAGCGGCGAAAGAGCCGGCATGAGCACGCGAACGACAGATGTCGCGATCGTCGGCGGCGGCCTGATCGGTGTCTGGACCGCCTTCTTCCTCGCAAGGCGCGGCCAGCGCGTGACGCTTATCGAAAAGGGCGTCGTCGGAGAGCAGTCGAGCGGCGTCAATTTCGGAAACCTGCGCCTGCAAGGCCGCTTTCCTGGCCAGTACCCGCTGTCGCTGCGCTCGCAGGCGCTTTGGGAGGATTTCGACGCGCTGATCGGCGAAGACTGCGAATTCGAGCAGACCGGCCATCTCTACCTCGCCTATGACGACGAGGAGCACGCCAAGCTCGAAGGCTATGCGGAGGTTTCCGAATCCTACGGGCTCGCGATCGAGCGGGTCGGCCCCGCCGATCTGCGCCGGCGCTGGCCCTGGCTGGGCGAGCGCGCCGTGGCGGCGACCTTCTCCGCACGCGACGCCACCGCCAATCCGCGGCTGGCGACACCAGCGGTGGCGCGGGCCGCTGCAAGGCAGGGCGCCACTATCCTGGAGAATACGCGCGTCACCGCCGTTGACCGCGAGGGCGACGGCTTCTCGCTGACGCTTGCCGATGGCAGCCGGATAAGCTGTGGCGCGCTGGTCAATTGCGCCGGGGCCTGGGCGCTGGAGATCGCGGAGCGCTTCGGCGAGAGCGCGCCGGTCTTCCCGGCCGGGCCGCCGCAATTCGTGACCGAGCCTTTTCCTTATCGGATCGAGCCCTCGGTGCAGGCGATCGACGGCTCGGTGATCTTCCGCCAGATCCCGCGCGGCAACATCATCCTCGCCGGTTATCCGCGCACGGCCGCCGATCCGCAGGCCAACCGCGCGCCGGTACCGCCCGCCAAGACGCTTGCCGCGATGCGCGCTCTTGCCCGTGTCGCGCCGATGCTAGCGCAATGCCATGTCATCCGGGTCTGGTCCGGCATCGAGGCCTATCTGCCGGACATGATCCCGGTGATCGGCCCGAGCGGCACGACACCCGGCCTGTTCCACGCCTTCGGCTTCTGCGGCCATGGCTTCCAGATCGGGCCGGGCGTCGGCTTATGCCTCAGCGAGATGATCCTCGACGGCGAAACACCGACGCCGCTGGAGCCGTTCGCGATTACGCGCTTCCGCACGGCCGCGACCGTCAGCGAGAAATTCAAGAAGGAATTCGACTGAGACGCGGCAGCCTAGCCGGACCCGCAAGCCGGCTATATGACGGCTTTATGGGTCGTTCCGCCGTCACGCTCAGGCTTGTCCTCCTCGCCTTGCTGGCTCTCGGCTGGCCCGCCAGCGGCTTGGCCGAGGGTCGGCGCGTCCAGATCATCACATCCTTCCCGCCATCCTTCTTCGAGCCCTTCCGCAATACCTTCCGCAAGAAGCATCCCGACATCGCAGTTGAGGTGGTGCAGCGGAAGACGACGGCCGCCGTCATCGACATCCGCGCTCAGAAGCGGCCGGAGGCCGACCTGTTCTGGGCCTCGGCGCCTGACGCCTTCGAATTGCTGAAACGCGCGAACCTGCTGGCGCCGGTACAGCCGCGCCAGACCGGCGCGCCCGAGACCATCGCCGGCTACCCGGTGAACGATCCCGATGGGCGCTATCTCGGCTTCGCCGTCTCGGGCTACGGGCTGGTCTACAATCCGGCCTATCTGGCGGGGCGCGGCCTGCCGGTGCCGCGCAACTGGGCCGATCTCGCAGCACCCGTCTATGCCGGGCATATCGGCCTGACCTCACCCGCTCGCTCCGGCACCACGCATCTGATGGTCGAGGCTCTCCTGCAATCGCTGGGCTGGGAACGCGGCTGGGCGCTCTGGTCGGCGATCGGCGGCAATCTCGCGACGATCACGGCGCGCAGCTTCGGCGTGAATGCCGGCGTCGCCCGCGGCCGCTTCGGCATCGGCATCTCCATCGATTTCCTGACGGAGGCCAATACGGCCGAGGGCGAAGGCAATCGCTTCGTGCTGCCCGGCGAGACGCTGTTCGCGCCCGCCAGCATCGCGAGGCTCGCGACCTCCCCCAATCCGAAGGAGGCCGAGATCTTCATCGATTTCGTGCTCTCGCCCGAAGGCCAGGCGATGCTGCGCGAGCCCCGGATCGGGCGCCTCGCCGTTTCGCCCTCGGCCTATGGGCCGGACGAGGCGCCGCCCCATCTCTCGGCGACGGAAGGCATCTTCAACCGGACGGCTTTCGATGCCGGGCTCTCGGCCGGGCGCTACGAGCTGGTCAACCTGATCTTCGACGAATGGATCACCTTCCGCCGCACCGAGCATGCAAGGCTGTGGCGCAGCCTGCAGGCGATGGAGGCGGCACTGCTCACGCGCCCCGACGAGCAGACAGCCACGCTGCTGACACAGGCACGCGCTGCGCTGACGCAACCGCCGGTCTCGGCCGCGGAGCTGGAGAAGACGAAGCGTTTCCAGAATATCGTCCGGGTGCCGCGCGGCCTTCCCGTCCCTGACGAACAGGCGCGGATCGAGGCCGATATCCGCAATGCGATCGTGGCTCGTGCGTCGGAAGCCGGCGACAGCCTGCAGCAAGCGGCTGAGCGGCTGGCGGCTTTGGGCTGGCGCGAAGATAATCTGACCGGGGCGCGGCCATGACGCCTGCCCTGCCCAAAAGACGATTCGGCATCGGCGGGCGTCTCATTGCGGCCTTCCTCGGCGTCGGCCTCTTCGCGGTCGGCGCCGGCATCGTCGGCGTCATCTCCTATGAGAGGCTCAGCAAGGAACTGGCGGCGATTGCCCGTGAGCATCTGCCCGGCCTTGCCTCCGCCGCCCGTCTTGCCGAGGCCAGTGCTCGCGTCATCGCCGGCATGCCGGAACTCGCCAACGCAGAGCGGCGTGACGGCTACGATCGCGGCAGGCGCGTGGTGGGAGAGCGCTTGAGCGAGCTGGACAAGGTTCTGTCCGAGCGGACCGGCAGCGGCTTCGATGCGCCGCAGCTGACAGCCGTGGCGGCAGAGATCCGCCGCAACCTCAACGCCATCGACGACGTTTCGGGACGCCGTTTCACGCTGGCCGAGCGCATCCGCGGCGTCAGCGAGGAATTGCGCTGGCTGCAGGCCGACCTCATCGACGAGATCGAGCCGCTGACCGACGATGCCCGCTTCAACATCGATACCGCGCTCGGCCAGATCGGCAGCGAGGCCTCTTCGGGCAAGCCGAACACGATCCGCGAGGAGACCCGCAAGAGCGAAGCGTTGATGACGCTCAACGCCCAGGCCAACCTGATCGTCGGCCTGTTCGGGCGGCTCGGCACGGTGCAGACCCGCGAGGACATGGAGCAGACCGGCCATGTCATCGGCGAGGCCGTCGACCAGCTCGAGGTCGAGGCCAAGGCGCTCGCCGGCTGGGCGGACACGATCACGGTCCGGCAGATCACGCAGCGCCTGATCGGGCTCGCCGACACCACAACCGGCCTGCCCGGCCTCAAGCGTGCGGAACTCGCCGCGCTGGCCGACGCGCAGCGCCTAATCTCGGAAAGCCGCCGGCTCGTCACGGAGCTCGGCACGCTGGTCTCGCAGGAGGTGAAGCGCACGGAAACCGTGGCGAAGGAGGCTGCCGACCGCTCGGCCGAGGCGATCCGGCTCGGACGCAACCTGCTGCTCGCCATCGCGGCGGCCTCGCTCATCGGCGCGCTATTGATCGGCTGGTTCTATGTCCGGCGCCATCTCGTGGCGCGCCTGCGCGTCCTGACCGAGGCGGCAACCAGCATCGCCAGCGGCCAGTCCTCGGCGCTGCTGCCGAAGGCGGGCAATGACGAACTCGGCGACCTTGCCCGTGCTCTCGCCGTCTTCCGACAGACGCGCGACGACCTGATCCAGGCCGCCAAGCTCGCCGCGCTCGGACAGATGGCTGCGGGCTTGAGCCACGAGCTCAACCAGCCGCTCGCCGCGATCCGCTCCCATGCCCATAACGGCGCGCTGCTGCTGGAACGCGGGCGACCGGAGGAAGCGCGGAAGGCCATCGGCCGCATCCAGGCGCTGACGACCCGCGCGGCAGACCTGATCGCGCATCTCAGGCGCTTCGCCCGCAAGCCCGGCGTGGTGCTCAGCCCCGTCCCTGTCGGCGACACCATCGAAACGGCGCTATCGCTGTTCGAGCCGCGTTTCGAAGCCGAGCGCGTGACGCTCACGCGGGAGCTGCCGGCCGGGCGCCTCCATGTCCATGCCGAGGAGATCCGGCTGGAGCAGGTGCTGGTCAATCTCGTCGCCAACGCGCTCGACGCCGTCGCGGGCATGGAGGATGCGACGATCGCAATCGGCGCACGCCGTACCGGGCACAAGGTCGAGATCTGGGTCGCGGATAGCGGCCCCGGCATCGACCGGGCGCATCTGGAGCGCATCTTCGACCCGTTCTTCACGACCAAGCCGGTCGGCTCGGGGCTCGGCCTCGGCCTCTCGCTGTCCTACAACATCATCAAGGATCTCGGCGGCACGCTCGCGGTGGCCGAGACCGGCCCCGCCGGCACCCGCTTCCTGATCACCCTCGAAGGGACGACTGCCCACGTCATGGCCCCGCTGGAAATCGACGCATGAGCGCTCCCAAGGTCGTCCTGGTCGATGACGATGCCGAGGTGCTCGAAGCCTGGCGCCTGACGCTGGAGCTGGAAGGGTTTGCGGTTATCGCCAAGCGCTCGGGCGATGCGGCGCTGGCCGAGCTCGGCCGCGAGGCTTGCGTCGTCCTGGTCAGCGATGTCCGCATGCCCGGCCGCGACGGTTTCGGGCTGCTCGCGGCCGTGACGGCGATCGATTCGGAGATCCCCGTCGTGCTGATCACCGGCCATGCCGATGTTCCCATGGCGGTGAAGGCGATCCGCGAAGGGGCCTGGGATTTCGTCGAAAAGCCGGCCGACCCCGTCCGCCTGATCGAGACGATCCGGCGCGCCAGCGAATACCGCCGGCTGATTATCGAGAACCGCTCGCTCAAGGCCGGTTCCCATCCCGAAGACCCGTGGGCGGCGCGCGTCGTCGGCCATTCGCCGGCCGTCGCGCGCCTGCGCAGCCGGCTCGCCCTGCTGGCCGATGCCGATACCGACGTGCTGCTCTTCGGCGAGACGGGGACGGGCAAGGAGGTTGCGGCCCGCGCACTGCACGATCTCGGCAATCGCCGCGCCGGGCGCTTCGTCGCGGTGAATTGCGGGGCGATCCCCGAAACCATGATCGAGAGCGAATTGTTCGGCCACGAGGCCGGCGCCTTCACCGGGGCGCGCGAACGGCGGATCGGCAAGATCGAGCATGCCAGCGGCGGTACGCTTTTCCTGGACGAGATCGAGTCGATGCCGATGGCGGCGCAGGTGCGCTTGCTGCGCGCCTTGCAGGAGCGGCGGATCGAGCGCCTCGGTTCCAACAAGGAGATCGCCGTCGATATCCGCATCGTCGCGGCGACCAAGACCGATCTCGCCGCGCTGGCCAAGGCCGGCGGCTTCCGCGAGGATCTGGTCTACCGGCTCAATGTCGTGACCTTGCGCCTGCCACCCTTGCGCGACCGGCGCGAGGATATCCCATTGCTGTTCCAGCACTTCCTCGCGCTCGCCGCCGCGCGCGTCGGCCGCTCCACGCCGCCGCTCGGGCGCGACCTGCTGCAACGGCTCGCGCGGCAGGATTGGCCGGGCAATGTCCGCGAATTGCGCAATGCCGCCGAGCGCAGCCTGCTCGGCATGGACGAGGATTTCGAGGATGCGGATGCCGGCGCGGCTGCTTCCAACGGGGCGGAACGCACGCTGGAAGAACTGGTTGCGGTCGCCGAGGCGGAGGGAATCGGCGCCGCGCTGAAACGCCATAACGGGCGCATCGGCGTCACGGCCGCGGCGCTCGGCATCACCCGCAAGACGCTCTACCTCAAGATGCGCCGATACGGTTTGAGCGGGACGGCTGCGCTCGCGGACTGAGCGGCGATGTTACCGCAATGACCCATCAGAGGCATCGGCAGGTTACCGCCATGCCCCCGAAACCGGGTATCTGAAGACCCCTCCTCCCGAATTCCGCAACGAAATCAAGACCACTGGCACTTGGCATCGCCGTTGCTGAGAAGAAGCCATCGACCTCGACGTCGACCACAAAAATTCGCTTCGGGAGGAAGCCATGTTGAATCGTCGGACTGCGCTCGCGGCCACCCTCGGCCTGTCGCTGAGCGCCTCGTTTATCACCATCGCGCTGGCGCAGACGCCGGCCGGCAAGGTCACGGTGGTCACCTCCTTCTCCAAGGACGTCACCGATCCCATCAAGAAGGCCTTCGAGAAGGCGGTTCCGGGCGTCACGCTCGAAGTGCAGAACCGCAACACCAATGCCGGCGTAAAATATGTCGAGGAGACCAAAGCCAACAACCAGGTCGACCTGTTCTGGGCCTCGGCGCCCGACGCCTTCGAGGTGCTCAAGGGCAAGAAGCTGCTCACCGCCTACAAGCCCAAGGCGACCGGCATCCCCGAGAAGATCGGCTCCTATCCGATCAACGATCCGCAGGGCTTCTATTTCGGCTTCGCGGCCTCCGGCTACGGCATCATGTGGAACGACCGCTACGCCAAGGCCAACAAGCTGCCCGAGCCGAAGGAATGGCAGGACCTCGCCAAGCCGATCTTCTACGACCATGTCGCGATCGCGGCGCCGTCGCGCTCGGGCACGACGCATCTGACGATCGAGACGATCCTGCAGGGCGAGGGCTGGGACAAGGGCTGGCGCACCATCAAGGAGATGGCCGGCAATTTCCGCTCGATCAACGAGCGCTCCTTCGGCGTGCCGGAGCAAGTCAATTCCGGACAGGTCGGCGTCGGCGTCGTCATCGACTTCTTCGCCTTCTCGGCACAGGCCTCGGGCTTCCCGGTCAAGTTCGTCTATCCGAGCGTGACGACCGTAGTCCCGGCCAATGTCGGCATCATCGCCAACCCGCCAAACAAGGCCGCGGCCGAAGCCTTCGTCGAGTTCTTGCTCTCGCCCGCCGGCCAGGAAGTGCTGCTCGAGCCCGGCATCCGCCGCCTGCCGGTCAACCCAGCCGTCTATGCCAAGGCCGGCGCCGACTACCCCAACCCCTTCACCGATCCGCGCTTCCAGAAGATGATCGGCTTCGACGTCGACAAGTCGGAAGGCCGCACGGCGGTCGTCGACACGCTGTTCGACCAGATCATCTCCTTCCAGCTCGACGCGCTGAAGGGCGTCAACAAGGTGCTGCACGAGGTCGATGCGGCGCTCGCCAAGAAGCCGAACGACAAGGCCAAGGCACTGGCCGAGGAAGCCCGCGTGCTGCTCGCCGCCATGCCCGTCACCGAGGCGCAGGCCGCGAGCGCGGAGCTGCGCGGCGCTTTCACCGGCGGCAAGGAAAAGGGTGCCCGCCAGGCCGAGGTCGAGGCGCAATGGGCGAGCTTCGCCCGCGACAACTACGCCAAGGCCAAGGCCAAGGCGGAAGAAGCGCTCAAGGCGGCGAAGTAGGCTCGCTCGCGCGTGTCTTCGTAGTTTCGCGTGTCTTCCCGTGCGCGCTGCAGCGTGAAACGCTGCGGCGCGGACACGGGACCGCGCGACCAGCAGGCGCCTTTTCCTGACAACGGTCCCGTGTCTGCGCAGCGGCATTTGCATGCCGCAGCGCGCACGGGATGACAGCCCGGCCGCATCTCATGACAGCCATTCCGACTTCGGCACCCCGCCCACGCCGCATCGCCGGCACGCCTGGCCAGATCGCGCTGGCGCTGGCGATCGCCGCCTTCCTCCTGATGTTCCTGGTGCTGCCGGTGGCGACGGTGATCTATGTCGCCTTCACCGAGAAGGGCACCTCGACCTTCACGCTGGTGAACTTCTACGATTTCGTCCGCACCGAGCTGTTCATGCGCTCGTTGTGGAACTCGTTCTATGTCTCTGCGATGTCGGTGGTCTGGGCCTCGGTCTTCGCCCTGCCGCTGGCCTATCTCACGACGCGCTTCGTCTTCCGCGGCGCCGCCATCGTTCAAACGCTCGGCTTCCTGCCGCTGATCATGCCGCCCTTCGTCGGCGCGGTGGCGATGCAGCTGTTCTTCGGCCGCAACGGCTCGATCAACCTGCTACTCGACGACTGGTTCGGCTTCAAGATCGACTTCATGGAAGGGCTGAACGGGGTCATCTTCGTCCAATCCGTCCATTATTTCCCGTTCATCCTGATCAACCTCTCGGCGGCGCTCCGCAATGTCGACCGCGCCATGGAAGAGGCCGCGCAGAACCTCGGCTCCTCCGGCTTCCGGCTGTTCCGGCGCATCGTCTTCCCGCTCGCCATGCCCGGCTATCTCGCCGGTGCCTCGCTCGTCTTCGTCAAGGTCTTCGACGACCTCGCGACGCCGCTCCTGCTCAACGTCAAGGACATGCTGGCGCCGCAGGCCTACCTCCGGGTCACCTCGATCGGCATCGCCGACCCGATGGGCTATGTCATCTCGGTCGTACTGATCATCGCCTCTGTGCTGGCGATGTGGCTCTCGGCGCGGGCGCTGAAGGGGCGCGACTACGCCACGACGCAGCGCGGCGGCGGCGGGCTCGCCAAGCGGGTGATGACGCCGATGGAGGCTGTGTTCGGCTACGGCATCGTCATCCTGATTCTGGCGCTGGTGCTGGCGCCACATCTGGGCCTGCTACTGCTCTCCTTCGCGACGATCTGGTCGTATTCGCCACTGCCCGACGCCTTCACGACGGCGCATTACGCCCGCGTCTTCGGTGAGAGTTCGGTCTACATCAAGAACACGCTGATCTACGCGACGATCGCGGGCGGCATCGACGTCGTGCTCGGCGTCGCCATCGCCTATCTCGTGTTGCGGACCAAGCTCGTCGGCCGCGAATGGCTCGACTGGATGGCGACCGCCGCGCTCGCCATCCCCGGCGTGGTGCTCGGCATCGGCTATCTCAGGACCTTCTACGGCATCACCCTGCCGGACGGGACGCCGCTAGCGACGCTTTGGATCACGATCGTCATGGCGCTGGCGATCCGGCGCCTGCCCTATGCGCTGCGCGCCTGCTATGCGGCGCTCCAGCAGATTTCGGTCTCGCTGGAGGAAGCGGCCGAGAACCTGGGCGCCACGAAGGCGCGCACGGTCAGGCGCATCGTCGTGCCCCTGATGGCGGGCGGCATCCTTGCCGGCTTCGTCACCTCGTTCTCGACGGCCGCTGTCGAGCTCTCGGCGACATTGATGCTGGTGCAGTCCAACTCGGACGCGCCGCTGGCCTACGGCCTCTATGTCTTCATGCAGTCGGCGGCGGGGCGCGGCCCCGGTGCCGCGCTCGGCGTCGTCGCGGTGATCCTCGTCGCGGCCTGCACCTTCCTCTCCCACCTCATCATCGAACGCAGCCAGAAGGCCAAGGGAATGGGCCACTGATCATGAACGCGACCGTCTCCCTGACCACGCCCGCCGTCGCCGTCGATATCGAAGGCGTCAACCTGTCCTACGGCACCAACCATGTGCTGAAGGACGTCAACCTGGCGATCAAGCCCGGCGAGTTCTTCGCCTTCCTTGGCCCGTCCGGCTGCGGCAAGACCACGCTGCTGCGCCTGATCGCCGGCTTCCACCACGCCGATACCGGCGAGGTCCGGATCGGCGGCAAGCCGATCACCGACCTGCCGCCGTGGAAGCGCGATGTCGGCATGGTCTTCCAGTCCTATGCGCTCTGGCCGCATATGACGGTGCGCCGCAACGTCGCCTTCGGGCTGGAGGAGCGCGGCGTCAAGCGCGCCGAGGTCGAGCGGCGCGTCGAGGCGGCTTTGGGCCTCGTCGGCCTCGGCCATCTCGCCGAGCGGCGGCCCTCGCAGCTCTCGGGCGGCCAGCAGCAGCGCGTCGCGGTGGCCCGCACCGTCGCGGTCGAGCCCAAGGTGCTGCTGCTCGACGAGCCGCTCTCCAATCTCGACGCCAAGATGCGCGTGCAGGTGCGCCGCGAGTTGCGCGACCTGCAGCAGCGGCTCGGGCTGACCACGATCTTCGTCACCCATGACCAGGAGGAGGCGAACACGATCTGCGACCGGATCGCCGTGATGAATGACGGCATCGTCCAGCAGGTCGGCACGCCGATGGAGCTCTACGAGCGCCCGGCGAACCTGTTCGTCGCCGGCTTCCTCGGTACCGCCAATATCCTTGGGGGCAAGCTCACCGGCAGCGGAGCGGATCGCATCTTCGAGATCGAGGGCGGGACGCGCGTGCCGGTCCTGGCCGAGGCGCAGGTGCCGGAGGGCGCCAAGCTCGTCTTCAGGCCGCAGCATGCCAGTCTCGGTGATACGGGCCCGGCCGGCGATGGGATGCTCGCGCTACCCTGCACCGTCGCCAATCGCGAGTTCCTCGGCGCGAGCGTCCGATACGGGGTCCGCATCGGCACGACGGAAGTGGCGGTGGACGTGCCGTTCCAGTCCGGCAGCGGCTTGTTCGAGGTCGGCAGCACGGCAACGCTCAGGCTGTCGCCGCACGCGCTGTTGTGGTTGGCGGCTTAAGGGACACCCCTTGTCATTCCGGGGCGCGCCGCAGGCGCGAACCCGGAACCCGCGACTGGGTGGGACATTTGATGCGCGGTTGTCGGCGGCTCGCCCGGTCGTGGGTTCCGGGTTCTTCGCTGCGCGAAGCCCCGGAATGACAAGCGTCTGCGCCTAGCCGAGCAACATCGCTAGCTCACCCCCGCTGCTCGGCCTTGTCTCGCGCCCGCGCCTCGGCGCTGCGCTCCGTGGCCGGGCCGTAGCCGCCGGCTCCGGGCGTGATGATCTCGACGATCTGACCCTTTTCGAGCGCACCGTCGCCCTTGAAGAAGGGCACGACGCCTTCGCTGAAGACGAAGGAGCCGCCCTGCCCCTCGCCGCCGCCGGCGAGGCCCCAGGGTCGCGAGGTCAGGCGCGAATTATCGACGTTGAGCCGGCACGGCGCTTCCGCCCGGTAGACGCGGCGCAGACCCATGCCGCCGCGCTGGCGCCCGTCCCCACCCGAACCGTCGACCAGCTCGTAGCGCAGCAGGGTCAATGGATATTCGAGCTCCAGCGCCTCGACCGGCAGGTTCGAGGTGTTGGTCATGTGGACATGGACGCCGTGGAGCCCGTCCTTGTTGGTGCGGGCGCCGGATCCGCCGCCGATCGTCTCCAGATAGACCCAGAGTTCGCCGCTCCCGGGCTGCTCGCCGGCAAAGGTCGCCGAGGCGACCGCGCCCGAACAGGCCGCGATGACGCGGTCCGGCACGGCCTGCGCCAGAGCGCCATGGATCAGGTCCACCACGCGCTGGCAGGCGGCGATGCGGCCGTTGACGGCGGCCGGATGCACGCAGTTCAGCACCGTGCCTTCGGTCGCGGTGACTGTGAGCGGTCGCGCCAGCCCCGCATTGGGCGGGATGGTCGGGTCGGCAACGGTCTTGACCGCGTAATACACGGTCGAGAGCAGCGCGGTGTAGACCATGTTGAAGCCAGCGCGCATCTGCGGCGGCGAGTCGAAGGCGAGCGTCATCTCCTCGCCCGCGACGGTGATCGCGACCGAGAAGGTCAGGGCCTCGTCGATCTCGGGATTGTCGAAGGAATCGGAGAAGCGATAGGTCCCGTCGGGGATCGAGGCGATGCCGGCGCGCATCTTGCGCTCGGCATAGTCCTGCAAGGCCTTGCCGGCAGCGAGCACCGTGTCGCGGCCGTATTTGTCGCAGAGCGCGCGCAGCCGTTCGACGCCGAGGCGGTTCGCGGCCATTTGGGCGCGCAAATCCGAGAGACGCTCGCGCGGCACCTGACAGTTGAGCAGGATCAGCTCCTGCACATCCTTCATCAGCACGCCGCCGTCATAGAGGCGGATCGGCGGGATGCGCAGGCCCTCCTGGTAGATATGGGCGTGGCCGCGATCGGCGAAATCCGAGTGATGCGCGGTATTCACCGCCCAGGCGATCATCACGCCCTCATGGAACACCGGTTCGGCCAGGACGATATCGGGCAGATGGGTACCGCCGCCCTCATAGGCGTCGTTGCCGATGAAGACATCGCCCGGCTTCATATCCGCAACCGAATGACGCTTCAGGATATGCGGGATGATGCCGATGAAGGAGCCGAGATGCATCGGGATATGCTCGGCCTGACAGAGCGTCTGCCCCTCGACGTCGAAGAGCGCGGTCGAGCAGTCGCGGCGCTCCTTGATATTGGTCGAGTAGCTCGCCTTGACCAGGGCCTCGCCCATCTCCTCAGCGATGGAGGCGAAGGAGGAGCCGATGACCTCGACGGTGATCGGGTCGACGCTGACGGATGCGGAAGAGGTCATCACGGCATCTCCAGGATCAGGTTGAGATAGGGCTCGACCGTCGCGGTCATGCCCGGCAGCAGCACGGTCGTCGAATCCATCTGCTCGACGATGGCCGGGCCGATGAAGTGGTTGCCGGATTTGAGCTTGTCGCGGTCATAGATCGGGCAAGCGACGAAGCCGCCGGCCTCGGGGAACCAGACCTCGCGGCTGCCGACGACGGCATGGGAGGCGTCCGGCCCAGCATCGGGCTCCGGCCGGAAGGCCGCCTTGGGCACGAGGCCGACCGCCTCGACACGGTAGGTCACGACCTGCACCGCCTCGCCTTCGGCGACGAAGCCGTAGAGGCGCTTATGGGCGGCGGCGAAGCCCTCGGCCAGCGCCATGATGGTCGCGGGCGTGATCGGCCCGTCCGGAACGTCGATGGCGAGCTCGTAGTTCTGGCCGTGATAGCGCAGGTCGGCGGTGCGCTTCAGCCGGCGATCGGCCGAGGTGACGCCCTCCTCCGTGAACCAGTGATCCGCCTGTTCCTGCAGGGCGACGAAGATCTCCGCCATGTCCGGGACCAATGCTTCGGACAGTGTCGCGAGCCGCGTCGTGGCGAAGTTCGCGCGCAGGTCGGTGAGCAGGAGGCCGAGCGCGCAGCCGATGCCGGGATTGCGAGGCACGACGATGCGCTTCATGTCGAGTTCGCGGGCGAGCCTTGCCGCATGCAGCGGTCCGGCCCCGCCGAAGGCGACCAGCGCATAATCGCGCGGATCATGGCCGCGCTGGACGCTGATGACGCGGATCGCCTTGGCCATATTGGCGGTGACGACCGAGATGATGCCCTGTGCCGTCGCCATCAGGTCGAGGCCGAGCTCCTCCGCCAATCGACCGATCGCCTGTTTCGACAGGCTCTGGTCGATCGGCATGCGGCCGCCGAGCAGGTGCGTCGGGTTCAGGGTCTGGAGCACGACATTGGCATCGGTGACGGCGGGCTCGGTCGCGCCGCGTCCATAGCAGACCGGGCCTGGATCGGCGCCGGCCGAGCGGGGCCCGACCTTGAGAAGGCCGCCGGAATCGATCGCAGCGAGCGAGCCGCCGCCAGCGCCGACCGTGTGGATGTCGAGCATCGGCGCCTTGATCGGATAGCCATGGACATTGGCTTCGGAAGCCAGCTTCGCCTCGCCGTTGCTGAGCAGGGCGACGTCCGAGGAGGTGCCGCCCATGTCGAAGGTGATGAGGCTGGGAATGCCGATCATGGCGCCGATCGCCTGCGCCGCGACGACGCCGGTCGAGGGACCGGAGAGCACCGTGCGTACCGGCAGCCGCGCCGCCATGTCGAAACCGATGACGCCGCCATTGGACTGGGTCAGATGCGGCGTCGCCTTGAGGCCGAGTTCCTTCAGGCGGTCGGCGAGGCGGCGGATGTAGCCCTGCATGACCGGGCCGAGATAGGCGTTGACCACGGCGGTCGAGATGCGCTCGTACTCGCGGAATTCGGGCGCGACCTCATGCGAGGCGCAGATGAAGGCCTCGGGGAATTCCTCGGTGACGATCCGCTTGGCGGCCTCCTCGTGCTCTGGCCGGACGAAGCCGTAGAGGAAGCCGATGGCGATTGCCTTGACGCCCTCCGCCTTCAGCGCCCGCGCCGCCTGCCTGACAGCCTCCTCGTCGAGCGGCGTCTCGACCGACCCGTCATGGCGGACGCGTTCGGCAACGCCGAAGCGCAGGTCGCGGGTGACGAGCGGCGGCGCCTTGTCGGCCTGGAGATCGTAGAGATCGGGCCGCTTCTGCCGGCCGATCTCGATCAGATCGCGGAAGCCTTCGGTGGTGACGAGGCCGGTCTTGACGCCGCGATGCTGGATCAGCGCGTTGGTGCCGACCGTGGTGCCATGGCCGAAATAGGCGATGTCGGCTGGGCTGGCGCCGACGCGCTCGACGCCTTCCTGCGTGCCGCGCGCAATGGCGCGGGAGGGGTCGTCAGGCGTCGACGGCACCTTCCAGACCGCGACCATGCCGGTCGCATCCTCGAACAGGCAGACATCGGTGAATGTGCCCCCGGAATCGATCCCGATCCGCCACGCCATCTTTGTCTTCCTCCCTTACGGTACGGCGACCTCGGTCGGTTTCCACGCCACGCCATGGCCGAAGCCGCCCTGATAACCGCAGACCTGCGCCGCCTGCTTCGCTCCCGCAGCCAGCGCCGCTGGAATGCCGGCTCCATCCAGTATGGCCAGCAGGCAAGCGGCGATGAAACCGTCGCCGGCGCCGAGTGTATCCACCACCGATGCAGGGTTGGCCGCCTGCTCATGGAAACGGCCCGCGGCCAGCGCCATCGCGCCCTTCGCGCCGCGCGTCGCCACGACCATGCCTGCGCCCCAGCCGATGCAGCGCTCGAGCAGGGCGCGGCAGTCTTCGTCCGAGGCGGAAGGATGCGACAGGAACGCGATATCGATGGCCGGCAGCGTCGCCGCGAGGTTTTCGTCGGTCCAGCGTTCGGAGAAGTCGTAGGACAGGCGCCGGGCCGCGCCGCGGACCAACGGCAATGCGTCGCCGAGTTCGCTGTAGATGCTGGAATGAACGAGGTCGTAGCCGGCGATATAGGCGCGGTCGGCAGCGTCGAAGGCGCCCCATTCGCCCCGCACCCCGCGCTGGGAGCGCAGGAAGCGCCGATCCTGTCCGTCATGCCCAATAAAGGCGCGGGCGTTCGGGCCGGGCCTGATGCGGCAGCGCGTGGTATCGACACCTTCCTGTGCCAGGGCAACGCTCAGGAGCCTGCCGGCCTCATCCGAGCCGAGGCAACCGAGATAGCCTGTTTCCGCCCCCAGCCGCCTTGCCTGCACCGCGACATTGACCGCGTTGCCGCCGGGAAACTGGAGGCGACGGTCGACATAAGTGTCGACCGTGTTGTCCCCCAACCCCAGCAGCCTTTGCGGCATCACGGCAACACCTCGGATCAGTAGGCCACTTTCCACATGTAGCGGCGGGTCGTCAGCGGCTGGTTGCGCAGCACCGAGAGATGCGCGGAGAAGCGCTTGAGCGCCGCCTGCAGGACATAAGGCGCGACGATCGGGCGGATCTCCGGGTCGATGCCCTTCATCGCGAAGGCGCGGGAATCGTAGTTCATCACCCGCCCGGCATAGATGTCGCAGAACTTGACGACACGCTCCATCAGGGGCCGGCTCGGGTCTTCGCCGGTGATCAGGATCATCGGCGTCTGCTTGTCGACGATCTCGAAGGGGCCGTGGAAGAACTCGGCCGCCTCGATCGGATAGCTGTGCAGCCAGAGCATCTCCATGAGGATGCAGACGCCGAAAACGTAGGCCGTGGTGAAGCCGGGCCCGGAGGCGACGTGGTAGATGCGATCGTCACCCGCATAGGCCTCGGCATCGGCGGCGGCGCGTGTTTCGTTCTGCTCAGCCGCATCGCACATCGCCACTGGCAGCGCGTCGAGCGAAGCCAGGAGCTTCTCGCCGAGCGGCCAGCCTTCCTTGGCCGACATCAGGCCGCCGATCAGCGCCTGCATCAGCATGAACATGGCAGCGAAGGATTCGCTGGTGTCGCCGACGAGGAAATGCCGCGGCACCACCTGCGCCAGCGGCTTCTCGCCATACTGGCTGAAGGCGACGACCTGGCAGGGCCTATCCTTGAGGAAATGCGCGGCGGCGACCGTCTCCGGCGTCGTGCCGGATTTCGAGGCCAGCAGGACCAGCGTCCGCTCGTTCAAGCGCGGCGGGTCGATCGCCATGAACTCGGCCGGGAAATAGCGCCTGACCTCGATGCCGGGAGAATAGCGCTCCAGCCAGTACTGGATGCCGAGCATCGCGCGGTTCGCCGAGCCGCAAGCGACGAGATAGATGCGGTCGATCCCGGGAGCCATTTCCTGCCCCAGCGTATAGGCTTTCGGCAGCGCGGCGCGCGTCGGCTCCAGGCCGGACAGGACGGCGTCACGGTCGAAAGCGATGGACATGATGGGCTCCCGGACGGGCTTTCAAAGAGGCAGCAGAATTGGTATACACCAATTCCATATACCAACCCCTGTCAAGCCTGTTCCATGAGCTCCAAACGCCCCTCCCGACCAGTAGCGCTCCGCGACCGTTTCGCCTTAAAGACGAAGAAGGCGCCGCGCCTCGGATTCCGACAGCTGCGCACGTCGAAAGGCATGGGGACCGAGACGCAAGGCATGTCGAACCCGCTGAAGGGCGTCAAACCGATCTATGTCGAGGTGCAGGACTATCTCCTCGACCTCATCGGCGGGCCGGATTACGGCCCCGGCGACCGGATTCCGTCCGAGCGGACGCTGGCCGATGCGCTCGGCATCAACCGCATGACCGTGCGCAAGGCGATCGACCGGCTGGTCGAGCGCAATGTGCTGGAGCGCAATGGCACCAGCGGCACGCGCGTTCCGCTGGTCCAGGTCTCGCGGCCGATCGATGCGTCGGCTTCGCTCGGCATCGCCCGCATCATCCGCAATGCCGGCGGCGAGCCCGGCAGCAAGCTGCTGCATTTCGGCGAGGAAGCGGCGAGCGAGAGCATCGCGCAGCGCCTCGAACTGGCACCGGGCAGCACGCTGATCATGGCGCGGCGCCTGCGCAGCGTGAACGACGAGGCCTTCTGCATCGAGACGAGCTATCTGCCGGCCGGCAGCGTGCCCGGCCTGTCGGCCGAGGACCTGCTCTCCGGCCAATCGCTCTACGAGTTGCTGCGGCAGCGCTACGGCATCGAGATCAGCATCCGCGACCGCGAGATCAGCGTCGGCACGGCGACGGAGCGGGAAGCGCAACTGCTCGCATTGGCGCCGGGATCGCCGACATTGGTGCTGCGGATCGTGGCGCGGGACGGCGAGGGCCGGCCGGTCGAGTACATGCGCTCGGTCAACCACCCCCATCACGTCGTCTTCCGCAGCTCGACGCCCCCTGCCCGCGGCTGAGCGGCGTAAGCGATCTTCCTCTTCCTCTCCTTCCGCCGCCGGAGCCTCCCTGATGGGCATCACCATCGAAACCATCGAGCCGGACGCATCCCTGCCCGCTTCCAGCGATGTCGTCGTCATCGGCGGCGGCATCATCGGCATCACGACCGCGCTCTTCCTGGCGCGCGAGGGCATCTCGGTCACCGTCTGCGAGAAAGGCGAGGTCGGGCATGAGCAGTCCGGGCGCAACTGGGGCTGGGTCCGCGTCATGGGGCGCGATCCCGGCGAGATTCCGCTCGGGCTCGAAAGCATGCGGCTCTGGGAGGACATGGATCGGCTCGTTGGCGGCGATACCGGCTTCACCCGCTCCGGCATCGTCTATGTCGCCGACACCCCGGCCAAGCTCGCCGAGCACGAAGCCTGGCTGGAACACGCCAAGACCTACCAGCTCGACTCGCGCCTGCTCAGCACACGCGAGATCGACGCCGTCATCCCCGGAGGAAAACGCGCCTTTGCGGGTG
Organism: Allobosea sp. FW305-C-101; assembly: GCF_058783685.1. Taxonomy (NCBI): domain Bacteria; kingdom Pseudomonadati; phylum Pseudomonadota; class Alphaproteobacteria; order Hyphomicrobiales; family Alloboseaceae; genus Allobosea; species Allobosea sp. FW305-C-101. The sequence continues at coordinate 135,209 of NZ_JBYSYT010000001.1, forward strand.
CGATGTTCACGCCGAGCGATGCCCGCGCCGAACCGCAGAAGGCCGTCCCGGCGATGGCACGGGCGCTGCGCCGCCATGGCGGCACCGTGCTGACGCGCTGCGCCGTGCGCGGCATCGAGACGACTGGGGGACGCGTCAGCGCCGTCGTCACCGAGCGCGGCCGGATCGCCTGCCAGCGTGTCGTGCTGGCGGGCGGTGCCTGGTCACGGCTGTTCCTCGGCAATCTCGGCATCGACCTGCCGGCGCTTAAGGTGCTGGGCTCGGTGTTCCGGACCGAGCCGCTCGACGGGCCGCCGACCCATGCCGTCGGCGCCTCCGACTTCGCCTTCCGCAAGCGACAGGATGGCGGCTACACCGTCGCCCATCGCGGCGCGAGCGTGGCCGAGATCGTGCCGGACAGCTTCCGGCTCCTCTTCGATTTCCTGCCGTCCTTCGGCCGGCAGCGCCACGAATTACGGCTCAGGATCGGTGGGCGCTTCATCGAGGAGGCCCGCCGGAGGACCCGTTGGTCGCTCGACGACAAGACGCCGTTCGAGCAGACGCGCATCCTCGATCCGAAGCCGTCCGCGGCCATCCTGGAAGAGGCCAAGCGCAACCTGATCGCGGCCTTCCCCGCCTTCGCCAATCTAAGGATCAAGGAAAGCTGGGGCGGGCTGATCGATGCGACGCCCGATGCCGTGCCTGTTATCGGCGAGGTGCCGCGCCTGCCTGGCTTCTTCCTTGCCACCGGCTTCTCGGGCCATGGCTTCGGAATCGGCCCCGGCGCCGGACGCCTGATCGCCGATCTCGTCAGCGGCCGCACGCCGATGATCGATCCCAAGCCCTTCCGGCTGGAGCGTTTTTCGCGGCTGGAGCGGACGACGCGGGCGGGGTGAGTGTCAGGTTGAACTGCGACGCCGCCGTCATGCTCGGGCTTGACCCGAGCATCTCATGACATGGAGGCTCTCGCGCCTCCTCCTGCAAGAGATTCTCGGGTCTCCCTTCGGTCGCCCGAGAATGACGAAAGTATCGAGGCCGCTCAGGCGAGCGCCGCCTCGTCGAGCGAGTAGGCGGAGAAGAAGTTCGTTCCGCCCGGGTAGCACTTGAAGCCGCTGAGGCCTTTGACCATCGCATAGCCCTGCGAGCGCCAGGCGAGACCGACGAGCGGCGCCTGTTCCAAAGCGGATTTCTCCAGTTCGGCATAGATCGCCTTGCGCTTGGCCGGATCGAACTCGGCGCGGCCCTTGGCGAAGAGCGCATGGATCTCGGGCGTCGGGATCTGCCAGCTGCGTGCCATGTTGGCGGGTAGATCGCCATCGAGCAGCGGGGCGAGGCCGTCGGGGTCGTTATTGTCCGCCGTCGTGCCCTGGACCATGAAATCGTAACGACCCTTGCCGGCGAGATCGACGCGGGCGGCCCAATCCGGCAGGTTCAGCGTCGCCTGGATGCCGATCTCGGCGAGATTGGCCTGCACGACTTCGGCGGTGGACTTGTGCATGCCGTATTGCGCGGTCGAAAGCAGCGTGCAGGTGAAGCCGTTCGGCACGCCGGCCTCGGCCATCAGCTTCTTCGCCTTGGCCGGATCGTAGTTCCAGAAACCGGAGCGTCCCTTGTCGAAATAGGGGCTGCTCGAAGGGATCGGGATGCCCTCGAGCTTGCTCCCTCGCCCGAAGAAGGCGGCCTGCACGATATCCTCGCGGCGGATGGCATGAGCCACCGCCTGGCGCAGACGAACGTCCTTGAACGGCCCCGCGCCGCCATTGAAGTTCAGGCCCATGAAGGGGCCATCGACCGCGACAAGCCGCAGGCGGGAATCCTTCTCGATCGTGCCCATCGACTGCCAAGGCACGTATTCGATCAGGTCGATATCGCCGGCCTGGAGCGCGGCGACGCGCAGGTTCTCGTCGGCATAGGCGACGAGCCTGATGCCGTCGAGCTTGGGCAGGCCGGGTTTGTAGTACTTGTCGAACTTGGCGACCTCGATCGAGGCGCCGCGCTCCTGCCCTTTCAGCACGAAGGGGCCGGCGCCGACGCCGAGCCCCGCCCGGCCCTCGATCGAGTCCTTGGCGATGATCGGCATATGCGGGCTTGCGAGCCAGATCGGCAGCGTCACGGTCGGCTGCTTCATGACGATGCGGACGGTACGGGCATCGGGCGTCTCGATGCGCTCGACGCCGCCGAACTCGGCCTTCATGAAGGCTGTCGAATGGGGCGCGGCGACCTGCTCAAGCGTCCATTTCACGTCTTCGGACGTGACCGGCTTGCCGTTCTGGAACGTCGCCTGGCGGAGCTTGAAGACCCAGGTGGTTTCGCCCTCGCGCTCCCAGGATTCGGCGAGTTCCGGCCTGACCTCGCCCTTCTCGTCGAAGCCGGTCAGGCCGCGGAAGATCAGGAGCTTCACCGTCAGGGCAGCCGTCCCGGTATGGAGCCAGGGTTGGAGGCTGGGCGGGAAACTCGACAGGCCGAAGCGGAGGATTTTGCCCCCGGCTTGAGCATGAGCCCGCAGGCCCAGGAGAGGCAGGGCTGCACCGGCGGCGAGCACAGAGCGGCGAGAGATCGGCTGCATCGAATACCCCTCTCTATTGTATGGCGGCCTGAAAGGCCGAGAGGCAGAATGATTTGGTGTATACCAGATTGTCAATGCTTCTCCGGATCACAATGCCGGCGCTCTGACCAAAGGGCAGCTTCCGCCACCACGCATGGCAGAATGACACGCGTCAGGTGCGCACCTGCTGATACCGCAACGCAAAATGAGCCGCTTGCGCCCTCCTCCTCGGCTCGCCTCACGCATGGCATTGCCCCCGGAATCGGCGCTCGGCCAGCATCTTGACGGCGGGACCGCACCTTCAATGGTATATACCAAAACCGCGGTCAGCCGGTGTCGGCGCGCTACGAGCGCACCTCCTCGTGAGAGCCGTTCATCCGGGCAGATTGCGCTGACGCTTGACTTCCCGGCGAAAGCCTCACTAGCATCCCTTACTACAAGATATATTCTGCAATTATGGATTAATCTTGCAAAGAGGGGTATCGCCAATGAGCGAGACAGATGAAGGCAAAAGGCTTCTGCTGAAGGGTGGACTGATCGGCGGCCTCGCACTGGCCGCAGCGGCGAGTACGGCGCGGGAGGCGGCGGCGCAATCCGCGCCGAACAGCCTGCTGCGCACGGTGCTGGATCGCGGCAAGCTGATCGTCGGCACAGGCTCCACCAACGCGCCCTGGCATTTCGAGGACGAGAAGGGCCAGCTCGTCGGCATGGACATCACCATGGGCCGGATCCTGGCCAAGGGGCTGTTCGACGACGCGAGTAAGGTCGAGTTCGTCCGGCAGGACGCGGCCCAGCGCATCCCCAACATCAATACCGGCAAGGTCGACATCGTCATCCAGTTCATGACCATGTCTCCGGCGCGGGCGCAGCTCATCGCCTTCTCGCGCCCCTACTATGTCGAGGGCATCGCGCTCCTGACCCGACCGGACAGCGACAAGAAGAGCTTCGACGCGCTGCTCAAGGCGGGCTCCTCCGCCCGCGTCTCGATCCTGCAGAATGTCGATGCCGAGGCCTCGGTGAAGAAGGTGCTGCCGCAGGCGACCGTGATGCAGATCGACAGCCAGGCCAACGTCATCCTGGCGCTCGACTCGAAGCGTGTCGACGCTGCCGCCGTCGACCTTTCCACCGTCGGTTGGCTCGCCAAGCGCCATCCCGACAAATATGCCGATGCCGGCAAGTCCTGGAACACGATGCTCTACGGTGCCGGCATGAAGCAGGGCGACCCCGACTGGGTGCGCTTCGTCAACACCACCTTCGACATCGCGATCTTCGGGCATCAGAACGAGCTCTACGACGCGGCGGCGAAGGATTATTTCGGCGCGGAGCCGCCGCAGCGCCAGCCCGGCCTGCCGCGCTTCTGACCGTCCCACGCTTCGCACAAGGAAGGGCGTCCCTCACGCCCTTCCGCCCCCGATGCCCGGCTGACCTTCGGGACCATGGCGAACTATCACTTCAACTTCGCGATCGTCTGGCGCTATGCCGGCAAGCTGTTCGAGGGGCTCCTGCTCAGCCTCGAACTCGCGGCGGCGAGCATCGCGATCGGCATGGCGATCGGCCTCGTGCTGGCGCTGATCAGCCTGGACGGCCCGAAATGGGCGCGCCCACTGATCGCGGCCTATGTCGAATTCGTCCGCAACGTGCCGCTGCTGCTGCTGGTCTATCTCGTCTTCTACGGCATCCCCAGCGCCATCGACCTGCAATATGACGCCGTGACCTCCTTCGTCGCGACGCTCTCGATCTATTCCGGCGCCTATCTGGTCGAGGTGATGCGCGCGGGCCTCGAAGCCGTGCCGCGCGGGCTCATCGAGGCCGGCAAGGCGATCGGGCTCACCCCGATGAAGGTGCTCTGGCATGTGCGCCTGCCGACCGCGATGCGCATCGCCCTGCCCTCGCTGTCCAACACCTATGTCTCGCTGTTCAAGGACACCTCGATCGCCTCGGCCATCGCCGTGCCCGAGCTCGCCTATGGCATGCGCTGGATCGAGACGCAGACCTTCCGCACGGTCGAGGTCTATCTCCTGGCGACTCCGATCTACCTGATCACCAGCTACGCCATCCTGCTGCTGCTGCGCCTCGCCGAGCGGCGCTATTCGATCGCTCGGTGACGGCATGGCGATGCTGATCCAGACTCTGCCCTTCCTCGTCGACGGCCTGCTGACGACCCTGCTGGTCTCGGCCTGTGTGATCGTGCTGTCGCTGATCGTCGGTTTGCCACTCGGCTGCGTGCTCGCCTTCGGGCCGCTCTGGGCGCGCGTGCCGATCCGGCTCTATGCCGATTTCGTGCGCGGCGTGCCGATCCTCGTCCTGCTCTATTTCGTCTATTATGGCCTGCCGGCGATCAAGGTGAACCTGCCGAGCCTGCTCGCCGCGATCGTGGCGCTGACGGCGTTCAAGTCGGCGCAGATCATCGAGATCACGCGCGGTTCCTTCCAGTCGATCCCGGCCGGCCAGACCGAGGCCGCCAAGGCGATCGGGCTCACCCTGTTCGACCGCTTCGTGCATGTGCTGGCGCCGCAGGCCGTACGCCGCTTCCTGCCGCCCTTCGTCAACAGCGTCGTCGACACCGTGAAGGGCTCCTCGCTGGTCTCGCTGCTCGGGATCGTCGACCTGATGCTGTCGCTGCAGCAGGTGATCGGGCGCACCCATGTGGCGCTGCCGCTCTATCTCATCGGCGCGCTGATGTATTTCGCCATCAACTTCCCGCTCTCGGCGCTCAGCCGCCGGCTCGAGAAGCGCTTCGTCTGAAAGGAGGCATCCATGGCCGAAACGGATGCCCGTGCTTCCGCCGGAACACCGGTGATCGCGATCGAGGGCCTGACCAAGTCCTTCGGCGCCAATCAGGTGCTGAAGGGCGTCGACCTCCGCGTCGGCAAGGGCGAGGTCGTCGCGATCATCGGCCCCTCCGGCAGCGGCAAGACCACGCTGCTGCGCTGCATCAACTTCCTCGAAGAATATGACGGCGGCTCGATCCGGATCGACGGGACCGAGGTCGGCTATCGCGAAGGCTCGGGCGCCCGCAAGCGCCGCAGCGACCGGGAGCTGGCCGCGATCCGCGTCGATGCCGCCATGGTGTTCCAGCAGTTCAACCTGTTCCCGCATCTCACCGCCGCTGAGAACATCATGCTCGGCCTGATGAAGTCGCGCGGTCGGCCCAAGGCCGAGGCACGCGCCATCGCCGAGAAATGGCTCGCCCGCGTCGGGCTCGCCGCCAAGGTCGATGCCCTGCCCTCGCAGATGTCCGGCGGCCAGCAGCAGCGCGTCGGCATCGCCCGGGCCGTGGCGATGGAGCCGAAGGTACTGCTGCTCGACGAGATCACCTCCGCGCTCGACCCCGAACTGGTCGGCGAGGTGCTCGCCGTGGTGCAGGAACTCGCCGCCGAGGGGCGCACCATGATCCTCGTCACCCACGAAATGGCCTTCGCGCAGGAGGTGGCGGACCGCGTCGTCTTCACCGACCAAGGCCGGATCGTGATCGATGCCCCGCCCGCGCAGGTCTTCGGCGAGCAGCCGCATGAACGGCTGCGCTCCTTCCTGTCGCGCTTCGTCGGCTTCCGCCCCAATCCGGCGTGAGGACACCATGAACGCAGTGCTTTCGACCTTTCCCGACACGACGCCCTACCGGCGGCTGGCTGAACTCGGCCTGACGCTGCCCGAATTGCCGAAGCCGATCGGCAATTTCGCCACCCATGTCCAGGAAGGCGGCCTGATCTATCTCTCCGGCCAGGGGCCGACGCATGAGGACGGCCGGCTTCATACCGGCAAGGTCGGCCGCGATGTCAGCGTCGCCGAGGCCTATGACCATGCCCGGCTGACCGGCCTCAACCTGCTCGCCGTGCTGCACGAGGCGCTGGGCGATCTCGGCCGGGTGCGCCGGGTCGTCAAGCTGCTCGGCATGGTCAATGCCGAGCCGGATTTCAGCGACCACCCGGCCGTCATCAACGGCTGCTCCGACCTCTTCGTCGCCGTGTTCGGCGAGGCCGGAAAACATGCCCGCTCGGCGGTCGGCTTCGGCTCGCTGCCCAGACAGATCACCGTCGAGATCGAGGCGATCGTCGCCATCTCATGACCGGGGCGAACGCCCCGCCGCCTGCCGTCCAGGAGAATGCCATGTCTGCTTCCGACATCCGTCCGTCGCTGGGCCTGCGCCCCGTCATCAACGTCTCGGGGACGATGACGGCGCTCGGCGCCTCGATCGTGGTGCCTGAAGCGGTCGCGGCGATGACGGCGATCCTGCCGCAATTCGTCGAGGTCGACGACCTCCAGCGCAAGGCCAGCGCCGTGATCGCGCGGCTCTGCGGCAGCGAGGCCGGCTTCGTCACCGCCTCCTGCTCGGCCGGGATCACGCTCGCGATCGCGGGCGCCATGACGGGCGACGATCTCTATGCCGTCGAGCAATTGCCGGACGCCAGCGGCCTCAAGGATGAGGTCGTGGTGATGATGGGGCATATGGTCGGGTATGGCGCGCCTGTCGACCAGGCGATCCGGCTCGCGGGGGCAACGCCGATCGTCGTCGGGCAGGCCACCAGCGCCCGCGCCTATCAGCTCGCGGGGGCGATTTCCGAGCACACTGCGGCAGCCCTCTATGTCGTCTCGCACCATACGGTGCAGTACGGCCTGCTCCCGCTCGATGAGTTCGCAGCGATCTGCCACGAGCGCGGCGTGCCGGTTATCGTCGATGCGGCCTCCGAATACGACCTGCGCGGCTTCCTCGCTGCCGGCGCCGACATCGTGCTCTATTCCTCGCACAAGTTCCTGGGTGGACCGACCGGCGGCATCGTCGCCGGCCGCAAGGCCCTCGTCCGGGCCGCCTTCATCCAGAATGGCGGCATCGGCCGCGGCATGAAGATCGGCAAGGAAAGCGTGCTCGGCACGATGGCGGCGCTGGAGGCGTGGGAGAAGCGCGACCATGCCGGCATCAGGGCGCGCGAGCAGCGTGCGCTCGACCTCTGGCTCGCCCGCTTCAGCGACCGCCCCGGCGTGACGGCTGTGATCGAGCCCGACCCGACGAACAACCCACTCGACCGGATGAAGCTCTCGGTCGATCCCGAGCAGGCGCATATCACCGCCTGGGACCTGGCCGACGCGCTGGCGCGTGGCACGCCGCCCGTGATCGTCAGGGACCACGAGGTCGAGCACGGCCATTTCTACCTCGACCCCTGCAACCTGCACCCGGACCAGGAGGAGATCGTCGCCGAGCGCATCGTCGCCGAGCTGGAGACGGCGCGGCGCAGCAACACGATCATCGCGTCTCCGCTGATCGAACGCCGCAACCGGCGTGCCGCCTCGCTGGCGAAATGGCCGGATTGAGGACCGGTGCGCGTTGACAATCGCCGCGCGCCGATATTCTGTTATTGAGCATAATACTACATAATAAAAGAATGTGAGGGACCATGAAACGCCTGCTCGGATGCCTCCTCGCCTGCAGCCTGCTCACCGCCCCGTCCCTCGCTCCCGCTCAGGAGGCGGGCGGGATCGCGACCGTCGCGACCGTCGGCGAACCGCCGACCCTGGATCCGATGGTCTCGACCGCGGACCTCGTCGGGACGATCTCCCAGCATATCTTCGAGACGCTCTACACCTTCGACAAGAGCTGGAAGGTGACCCCGCTGCTCGCCGACGCGCTGCCCACGGTCAGCGCCGACGGCAAGAAGTACACGATCGCGCTGCGACCGGGCGTGAAGTTCCATGACGGCTCGGACCTCACCGCCGAGGATGCCGTCGCCTCGCTGAAGCGCTGGATGAAGCTCGCCTCGCGCGGCAAGCAGGCGGCGGGCTTCATCGAGAGCGTCGAGGCGGCGGGTCCGGCCTCGGTCGTCATCACGCTGAAGGAGCCTTACGCGCCGCTGCTCTCGCTGCTCGCCTTCAACAACTCCGCGGCGATCATCATCCCCGCGAAGAAGCAGGACGAGCCGATGAAGGAGTTCATCGGCACCGGCCCCTACATGCTGAAGGAGCGCAAGGCCGACCAGTATATCCAGCTCGCCCGCTTCGCCGGCTACAAGCCGCGTGACGGCGCCGGCGATGGTTATGGCGGGGCACGGCGCCCGCTGCTGGACGAGGTCCGCTTCGTGCCGGTTCCGGATGCCAATACCCGCGTCGAGTCGGCCGTCTCCGGCCAGTATTCCTATGTCGATGCGATTCCCGTGGAATCCTTCGACCGGCTGAAGGGCGCGGCCTCGCAGCCCGTCGTGCTGAAGCCCTTCGGCTATCCCGTCTTCGTCATGAACACTGCCGAGGGCGCGGCCAAGAACCTCGCCGTGCGCAAGGCGATCCGCACGGCGCTCAACATGGAAGACATGCTGGCGGCGGCGTTCGGAACCAAGGAGTTCTACGCGCTCGACGGCAATATCTATCCGCCCGGCTATGTCTGGAACACGGATGCCGGCGTGGCCGGGAACTACAATGTCGGCGACGCCGACAAGGCGAAGGCCGCGGCCAAGGCCGCCGGCTACAAGGGCGAGCCGATCCGCATCCTGACCAGCCGCCAGTACGAGTTCCACTACAAGATGGCGCAGGTCGCCGCCGAATACCTTAAGCTCGCTGGCTTTACCGTCGATCTGCAGGTGGTCGACTGGGCGACGCTGACCCAGCGGCGCACCGACAAGGCGCTCTGGGAGATCTACATCACCCATAGCCCCTTCCTGCCGGAACCGGCGCTGATCGGCTCGCTCTCGACCAGCTCGCCCGGCTGGTGGGACACCCCGGCCCGCAAGGCCGCCGTCGACGCCTTCACCTCGGAGGCCGACCCGGCCAAGCGCGCCGCGCTCTGGGCCAACGTTCAGAAGACGATCTATGACGAGGTGCCCTTCATCAAGATCGGCGACTTCAACGCCCTCTCCGCGAAATCCGCCAAGCTCGACGGCGTCGTCCCGGCGCCCTGGCCGTATTTCTGGAACGTCACCCTCAAGAAGTGATCCCCCTCGCCGTCCGGCCGCGTGATCGCTGCCGGACGGCGAGCAACGAGAGGTCGCGCCATGGTCGGCTACATCCTTCAACGCCTATCCGGCATGATCGCGGTCATGCTGCTCGTCGTCACGATCGTCTTCGTGATCGTGCGCGTCACGCCGGGCGATCCCGCCGCGGTGATGCTCGGCCCCGACGCCACGGCGCAGGACGTCGCCGACCTGCGCACAAGGCTCGGCCTCGATCGCTCGATCCTGTCGCAATACGTGATCTATGTCGGGCAGTTGCTGCGCGGCGATCTCGGCCAGTCGATCTTCCTGAACATGCCGGTGACCTCGGCGCTGATGGAGCGGGCGGAGCCGACCTTCTTCCTGACGCTGCTCTCGCTGGCGATCGCGAGCACCATCGCCCTGCCGGTCGGCATCTATGCCGCCTACCGGCGCGGCTCCTTCCTCGACCAGGCGGCGACGACGCTCGCCATGCTCGGCGCCAGCATCCCCGGCTTCTGGCTGGGGCTGATCCTGATGCAGGTCTTCGCGGTGCGTCTCGGCATCCTGCCGGTCTCCGGCTATGGCGGCCCCGATACCAGCCTGCTGGAGCGCATCAAGCACCTGATCCTGCCGGCGGTCGCGCTCGGGCTCGTCTCCTCGGCGCTGATCATGCGCTTCACCCGCGCCTCGATGCTCGACGTGCTCGGCGACGACTATATCCGCACCGCCCGCGCCAAGGGGCTGGGCGAGCAGAAGGTCGTCCTGACCCATGCGCTGAAGAACGCGCTGATCCCGATCCTGACCGTGCTCGGCCTCACCGCCGCCGTGCTGATCTCCGGCGCGGTGGTAACCGAGACCGTGTTCGGCCTGCCGGGCGTCGGCAATCTCGTGGTCTCCGCCGTGCTCAGGCGCGACTATCCCGTCATCCAGGGCGCCCTGCTCGTCATCGCCGGCCTCTACGTCCTGATCAATTTCGCGATCGACATGCTCTATCTGCTGGTCGATCCGAGGGTGCGCTACTGATGACCGATCTCGCTCCCGACGCACCGGCACCGAACCGCGGCCGGACATTCCTCCGCCATCTGCTGAAGCGCCGCATGGTGGCGTTCGGCCTCGCGATCCTGATCGTCTTCGTGCTGCTGGCGGCCCTTGCGCCGCTGCTCGCACCGTATGCGCCGGGCCGGCTCTCGATCGTCAACCGGCTGAAGCCGCCCTCAGGCATCTACTGGTTCGGCACGGACGAGTTCGGCCGGGATATCTTCTCGCGCATGCTCTATGCGGGCCGGCTGTCGCTTTCGGTCGGCGCGGCCGTCGTCGTGCTGTCCTCGCTGATCGGCGTGACGCTCGGGCTGCTCGCCGGGTTCTTCAAGCGGCTGGATACGCCGATCGCGCGCCTGATCGACGCGATGATGGCCTTCCCCGACATCCTGCTCGCGATCGCGCTCGTCGCGGCGCTCGGCCCCTCGCTGATGACGGTGATCATCGCGCTCTCGATCGTCTATGCGCCCAGGCTCGCGCGCATCGTACGGGCCGCGACGCTGGTGATCCGCGAGTTGCCCTATGTCGAGGCGGCGCGCGCCTTCGGCAACCCGACCCTGCGGATCATGTTCCGGCATGTCCTGCCGAACATCGTCTCGCCGATCACGGTGCAGGCCACCTTCATCTTCGCCAGCGCCATGCTGGCCGAGGCTGGGCTCTCCTTCCTCGGGCTCGGCGTCAGCCCGGACATCCCGACCTGGGGCACGATGATCTCGTCGGGCCGGCAATATATCGGCCAGGCCGACTGGATGACCTATTTCCCCGGCCTCGCCATCGTGCTCGCCGTGCTCTCCCTGCAGATGGTGGGCGACGGCCTGCGCGACCTGCTCGATCCGCGCCTGCGGAAGGACCTCTGATATGACACCTGCCACGCGGCAGCCGCTACTCATCGCCAATGTGAAGCCGGTCGCCTTCGGACCGGCGATCCCTGCCGCGGCCACCGACATCCTGGTCGGTGGCGACGGCAGGATCGCGGCGATCGGTGCAGGGCTGGCGGCGCCGGCCGATGCGCAGCGGATCGACGGCAAGGGCGCCTTCGTCTCGCCGGGCTGGATCGATCTCCATGTCCATGTCTGGCATGGCGGCACCGACATCTCGCTCCGGCCGAGCGATTGCGGGGCCGAGCGCGGCGTCACCACGATGGTCGATGCGGGTTCGGCCGGCGAAGCCAATTTCCACGGCTTCCGCGAATATGTCATCGAGCCGGCGCGCGAGCGGATCAAGGCCTTCCTCAATCTCGGCTCGATCGGCCTCGTCGCCTGCAACCGCGTGCCGGAGCTCCGCGACATCAAGGATATCGACCTCGACCGCATCATCGAATGCTATGCCGAGAACAGCGAGCATATCGTCGGCCTCAAGGTGCGCGCGAGCCATGTCATCACCGGCTCCTGGGGGGTAACGCCGGTCAAGCTCGGCAAGAAGATCGCCAAGATCCTGAAGCTGCCGATGATGGTCCATGTCGGCGAGCCGCCGGCCCTCTATGACGAGGTGCTGGAGATTCTCGGACCGGGCGACGTCGTCACCCATTGCTTCAACGGCAAGGCGGGTTCGAGCATCCTGGAGGACGAGGACCTGTTCAAGCTGGCCGAGCGCTGCGCGGCCGAGGGCGTGCGGCTCGATATCGGCCATGGCGGCGCCTCCTTCTCCTTCAAGGTGGCGGAGGCCGCGATCCAGCGCGGATTGATGCCGTTCTCGATCTCGACCGACCTGCATAATCGCTGCATGAACTTCCCGGTCTGGGACCTCGCGACGACGATGTCGAAGCTGCTCTCAGTCGGCATGCCCTTCGACGCCATCATCCAGGCGGTGACCCATGCCCCTGCCTCGGTGATCAAGCTCGACATGACGGACCGGCTGACCGTGGGCCAGCGCGCCGATTTCACGATCTTCGACATCGTCGACAGCGATCTGGAAGCGACCGATTCCAATGGCGACGTCTCGCAGCTGACGCGGCTGTTCGAGCCGCGCCATGCCGTGATCGGCACTGATGCGATCACGGCCAGCCGCTATGTGCCGCGTCCGCGCCGGCTCGTCCGGCATAGCCATGGTCTGTCCTGGCGTTGACTTGGCGAGCAAGAGGGATGAAAGCGCAGGTATGAGCAAGGTCCCGACGACGCAGGATAGCGAAAGCGCACCGGAAGCAACCGGGCAGCGGCGCTCGCGCGTCAGCGGCATCGATCGCGCCGTGCAGATCCTCGACCATCTCCAGCAGGAAGGGCGGGCGCTGACCGCCTATGAGATCGCCCGTGCCATCGGCGCGCCGCTCTCGACCGTCTATGCCATCGTCGAGGATCTGCTCGAAAAGAGCCTGCTGGCCCGCGCCGGCGACGGCGGCGTCTGGCTGGGACCGAGGCTCTACCATTACGGCCTCGCCTATGCGCGCGATCTCCAGGTCATCAATGTCGCGACGCATGAGATGCATGTGCTCTCGCGCGAGGTCGGCGAAACCGTGCAGATCTGCGGCCGCGACGGCGGCATGATGGTGGTCGAGGCCATGGCCGAAGGGCCCGGCCATTTCGTCATCACCTCGCGCGTCGGAACGCGCGTGCCGTTGAACTGGACGGCCTCGGGCCGGCTGCTGGTGGCCGGGCTCGACGAGGCGGAGCGGGCTGCCCTCTTCCGCAAGAGCGCCAAGGCCTCGCCGACGGGCCGCGCCGTCACCGACCCCTCCACCCTGCTCGCCCAGTCGCGCGACGCCCTGACCGCAGGCGTATCGATCCAGGCCGGAGAGTCGGATTACGCCGTCGCCTGCATCGCGGCGCCGGTACTGGACGAGGCCGGCACCTGCCCGATCACGGTCTCGATCGTGCTGCCCGAGTTCCGGGTGAACGAGGAGCACGCGAATTTCGTCGAGGCGGTGAAGGCCGCGGCCCGGCGGATCGAGGAAAAGCTCGGCTGGCGCATGGGCTCCTTCGCCGCCGGGCGCAAGTTCGGCTGAAGCGCGCCTTTAGGCCCTAGACCTGGATCAGGCGCTGGACCTGGGCGCCGTCGAGCTCATTCATCGGGCCGGATAGCACGACCTCGCCGCGATCCATCACGAACATCGTGTCGGCGAGATCGCGGGCGAAGTCGTAATATTGCTCGACCAGCACGATCGCCATGCCGCCCTTCTGGCGCAGATAGTCGATGGCGCGGCCGATATCCTTGATGATCGAAGGCTGGATGCCCTCGGTCGGCTCGTCCAGCACCAGCAGCCTGGGTCGGGTGACCAGCGCCCGCGCAATCGCGAGTTGCTGCTGCTGGCCACCCGAGAGGTCTCCGCCGCGCCGGCCCAGCATGGTCTTCAGCACGGGGAACAGGTCGAAGAGTTCATCCGGGACGAAGCGCTCGCGGCGCTTCAGCGGCGCGAAGCCGGTCTCCAGATTCTCCTTCACCGTCAGCAGCGGGAAGATCTCCCGCCCCTGCGGCACATAGGCGATGCCGGCCCGCGCGCGATCCTCGCTGCGCAGGGCCGAGATGTCCTCTCCGTCGAGGCGGATATGGCCCCCGGAAATCGGCTGATGGCCGACGATGGCGCGCATCAGCGAGGTCTTGCCGACGCCGTTGCGGCCCATCACGCACGTGACCTTTCCGGTCTCGGCGGCGACGGAGACGCGACGCAGCGCCTGGGCGGCGCCGTAATGCAGGTTGATGGCGTTGACATCGAGCATGCGGTCACCGCCCCAGATAGACTTCGACGACGCGCTCATTGGCGCTGACATGATCGAGCGGACCTTCCGCCAGTACCGAGCCCTCGTGCAGCACCGTGACCTTCACGCCGAGCTCGCGGATGAAGCCCATGTCGTGCTCGACGACGATGACAGAATGATCCCGCGCGATCTCCTTGAGCAGCACGGCCGTCTGCGCGGTCTCGCCATCGGTCATGCCGGCGGCCGGCTCGTCGATGAGCAGGAGCTTGGGGTCCTGGGCCAGCAGCATGCCGATCTCCAGCCACTGCTTCTGGCCATGCGAGAGCGAGCCCGCCAGCCGCTCGCGACGATCGGCGAGGCGGATGATGCCGAGGATCTCGTCGATGCGCTTCTGCTGCGGAGCCTCCGTCTTCCAGAACAGCGTCTTGCCGACCGTGCGCTTCGATTTCAGCGCGAGCAGGATATTGTCCTCGATGGTGTGGAAGTCGAAGACGGTCGGCTTCTGGAACTTGCGGCCGATGCCGAGATTGGCGATGGCGGCCTCGTCGAGCTTCGTCAGATCGACGCTGCCGCCGAACATCACGGTGCCGACATCGGGCTTCGTCTTGCCAGTGATGATGTCCATCATCGTGGTCTTGCCGGCGCCGTTTGGACCGATGATCGCGCGCATCTCGCCGGGCTCGATGGTCAGCGACAGGCCGCGGATGGCCTTGAAGCCGTCGAAAGAGACGCTGACGCCGTCGAGATAGAGCAGCGAGGAGGTGAGAGCGCCGGGCACCGGAGCGTTCATGACCGCTACTCCGCCGGGGCCGGCTCGGCGGCCGGGGTTCCATCCGGCTTGCGGCGGCGCGCCCAGAGCGCCTCGGCCGTGCCGAGAATGCCCTTGGGCAGGAAGAGCGTGACGACCACGAAGAGGCCGCCGAGCGCGAAGAGCCAGTAGGGCGCCATGAAGCCGGAGGTGAACATCGTCTTGGCCCAGTTGACCACGACCGCGCCCAAGGCCGCGCCGACCAGCGTGCCGCGCCCGCCGACCGCGACCCAGATCACGGTCTCGATCGAGTTGGCCGGGGCGAATTCGCTGGGGTTGATGATGCCGACCTGCGGCACGTAGAGCGCGCCCGCGACGCCCGCCATGCAGGCCGAGACGGTGAAGACGAAGAGCTTGAAGCGATCGACGCGGTAGCCAAGGAAGCGCGTGCGGGACTCGGCGTCGCGGATCGCGATCACGACCTTGCCGAGCTTCGAGACGACAATGCCGCGCGCGATCAGGAAGCCGGCCGCCAGCATGACGCAGGTCATGGAAAACAGAGCGGCGCGAGTCGCTTGCGCCTGGATGTTGAAGCCGAGAATGTCCTTGAAATCGGTCAGGCCGTTATTGCCGCCGAAGCCCATGTCATTGCGGAAGAAGGCGAGCAGCAGCGCATAGGTCAGCGCCTGCGTGATGATCGAGAGATAGACGCCCGTAACGCGCGAGCGGAAGGCGAACCAGCCGAAGACGAAGGCGAGCAGGCCGGGCACGGCCAGCACCATCAGCATGGCGAAGGGGAAGGAGGAGAAGCCCCACCAGTACCAGGGCAGTTCCTGCCAGTTCAGGAAGACCATGAAATCCGGCAGGATCGGATTGCCGTAGACGCCGCGCGAGCCGATCTGGCGCATCAGGTAGAGGCCCATGGCGTAGCCGCCGAGTGCGAAGAAGGCGCCGTGGCCCAGGCTCAGGATGCCGCAATAGCCCCAGACGAGATCGAGCGAGACCGCGAGCAGCGCGTAGCAGAGGTACTTGCCCCAGAGCGACATGGTCGAGGTCGGGACATGGAAGGGCGAGGATGCCGGCAGCAGCAGGTTCGAAAGCGGCACCAGCACCGCCAATGCCAGCAGCACGGCGAGGAAGATGCCGCCGCGCCGGTCCATGTTCTGGAGGAGGAAGCGGGTAATCATGCTTCCACCGCCCGGCCCTTGAGCGCGAACAGGCCGCGGGGGCGCTTCTGGATGAAGAGGATGATGCAGATGAGCAGCGCGATCTTGCCGAGCACGGCGCCGGCATAGGGCTCGAGCAGCTTGTTGGCGACGCCGAGCGTCATCGCGCCGACCAGCGTACCCCACAAATTGCCGACGCCGCCGAAGACCACGACCATGAAACTGTCGATGATGTAGCTCTGGCCGAGATTGGGGCTGACATTGTCGATCTGCGAGAGCGCGACGCCGGCCAAGCCCGCGACGCCCGAGCCGAGCCCGAAGGTCAGCGCATCGATACGGCCGGTGCGGATGCCCATGGCGGAAGCCATGCGCCGGTTCTGGGTGACGGCGCGCATCTGCAGGCCCATCGGCGTGAGCTTGAGGATGGCGAGCAATGTGCCGAAGACCAGAGCCGCAAAGACGATGATCCAGAGTCGGTTATAGGTGACTGCTAAACCACCGAGCTCAAAGGCGCCCGACATGAAGGACGGCGCGCCGACCTCGCGATTGGTCGGGCCGAAGGCGGTCCGGACCGCCTGCTGCAGGATCAGGCTGATGCCCCAGGTCGCGAGCAGCGTCTCCAGTGGGCGGCCGTAAAGGAAGCGGATGACGCCGCGCTCGATGGCAATGCCGACCGCGCCGGCAACGATGAAGGCCGCCGGCAGCGCGATGGCGAGCGACCAGTCGAAGAGCCAGGGCGCATGGTTACGGATCAGCTCCTGCACCACGAAGGTCGTATAGGCGCCGAGCATGACCATCTCGCCATGGGCCATGTTGATGACGCCCATGACGCCGAAGGTGATGGCGAGGCCGATGGCAGCGAGCAGCAGGACCGAACCGAGCGAGAGCCCGTACCAGAGGTTCTGCGCGGCGGCCCAGAGCTTCAACCGGCCTTCGATGGCAGTGATCGCCTTGGCCTGCGCGTCCTTGAGAGCCGGCGTCGCGTCGCCCGGCAGAGCGCGCAGCGTCGCCAGCGCGTCCTGATCGCCACGCTCGCGCAGAACCTCGATCGCCGCGAACCGGTCCAGCGGCTGTACGTCGGGCTTGGCGATGAGGATCGCGGCCTGGGCCTGGCGCAGGGCTGCGAGCGCGCGCGGGTTGGTTTCCTTGCCGATGGCCGCCTCGACGATCGGCAGCAGGCCGGCATCGCGGGACTTGAATACCGCTTCGGCCGCAGCGGCGCGCTTCGCCGGATCAGGATTGAGCAGACCGAGGCCACCGAGCGCGGCTTGCACCGCGCGGCGCACGGCATTGTTGAGACGGACGGGCTTCACGTCGGCGGGAGAGGCTGCGAGCGCGGCGCCCGTTTTCGCATCGACGAAGCTACCGGTAACCGTCTTCACGGCGACACCGCCGGGCCCGGCGAGCAGGCGCCCGTCGCTCAGGGCCTCGACGACCAGCGCCGCATTGGGGTGAGCCGTCGAAACGAGAATCTCGATCGCGCGGGAGGTGTCGGAATAGCTGTCGGCGGCCAGCCGCGTGAAGGCTTCGTCGGCGGTCTGCGCGAAGGACGCGACCGAGGCCGCGACCAGCGCGACGAGGATAACGAGCGCATGCTTCAGGCGGTGGAAGATCGGCATCGATCCGGTTCGCATGTCCGCTGGGGAGTACCTTGGAAAAGCCGTGCCGTTGGGCGGCGAATGAAGGGCGGCCGGGATTTTTCCCGTGCCGCCCTTCCCCCTCATGATCTCAGACGCCGCCGCACTTGCCGGTCTTGACGTTGAAATTGCCGCATTTCTTCTCGACCCAGTCGCCGACGAGGTCCTTCGAACCGTCGAGCTCCTTCGACCAGGCATCGCCGGGGACGAGGCCGGAGGTCTTCCAGACCACGTCGAACTGGCCGTCATCCTTGATCTCGCCGATGAAGACCGGCTTGGTGATGTGGTGGTTCGGGAGCATCTTGGAGATGCCGCCGGTGAGGTTCGGCGCCTCGATGCCGGGCAGCGCGTCGATGACCTTGTCGGGATCGACAGTCCCCGCCTTCTGAACCGCCTTCACCCACATGGCGAAGCCGACGACATGGGCTTCCATCGGGTCGTTGGTGACGCGCTTCGGGTTCTTGGTGAAGGCCTGCCACTGCTTGATGAAAGCGTCGTTCTCCGGGGTCTTGATCGACTGGAAGTAGTTCCAGGCGGCGAGGTGGCCGAGCAGCGGCTTGGTGTCGATGCCGGCCAGCTCCTCCTCGCCGACCGAGAAGGCGACGACCGGGATGTCGGTCGCCTTGATGCCCTGGTTGCCGAGTTCCTTGTAGAACGGCACGTTGGCATCGCCGTTGATGGTCGAGACCACGGCGGTCTTCTTGCCGGCCGAGCCGAACTTCTTGATGTCGGAGACGATGGTCTGCCAGTCGGAATGGCCGAAGGGCGTGTAGTTGATCATGATGTCTTCGGGCTTCACGCCCTTGGACTTGAGATAGGCTTCGAGGATCTTGTTGGTCGTGCGCGGATAGACATAGTCGGTGCCGGCCAGCACCCAGCGCTCGACCTTCTCCTCCTTGGCGAGATAGTCGACGGCGGGGATCGCCTGCTGGTTCGGCGCCGCGCCGGTGTAGAAGACGTTGCGCTCGCTCTCCTCGCCCTCGTACTGGACGGGGTAGAACAGGATGTTGTTGAGCTCCTTGAAGACCGGCAGCACCGACTTGCGCGAGACCGAGGTCCAGCAGCCGAAGGTGGCCGCGACCTTGTCCTTGGTGATAAGTTCGCGCGCCTTCTCGGCGAAGAGCGGCCAATTCGAGGCGGGATCGACAACGACGGCCTCCAGCTTCTTGCCGAGGAGACCGCCCTTCTTGTTCTGCTCCTCAATGAGCATGAGCATGACGTCCTTCAGCGTCGTCTCGGAGATAGCCATCGTGCCCGAGAGCGAGTGAAGGATGCCGACCTTGATGGTCTCCTGCTGCGCCGCCGCCGGCAGGTAGGACGATCCGAGGAAAGCGGCACCCGCCAGAGCGGTGCCGAGAAATTCGCGACGGTTGCTGTTCACGGCCATCTCCCGAAGGAATGTTGTTGACGGCGCCCCCTCGACGCCGACGGGCCGTGCGGCCCATGAACAATCCAACGCAAGCGATGTGCCAACAGCCGAAAGACCGGTTCTCCCTAGGGAAACCTCCGATTCCACGCGGTTCTCTGGTCAGTCCCCGATCTCTACGGAATGATGCGCAAGCCCGTCGCAACCTATCCGATCATGGCTATTTTATGAGCAAACTAATTCCAATCAGGAGGCATGTCTTATTTTTAGGCAGAATCTGATTTTGGGGCCACCTGCCGTCTCGGCTCGCCAGGATTGGCGGCTGCCGCGTCGACTTGCGCACACGCGACGTGCGTCATGCTTGCCTGCAGGGAGGAGGATGCGAACAAACACAGTTTCCCCGGCGCAATGCACCAGGGAAACCGCCGGCCCGACCAGCGAAGGGCGATCCCGCCGGTCGATGCTGAAGCTGTCAGGTCTCGCGGAAGGCCCGAGCCATGCTGTCCTTCAACGGCTGCATCAGATACTCGAAGAAGGTGCGCTCGGTCGTCTTGATATAGACATCCGCCGGCATTCCCGGCGTCGGCTGGAAGTCGTGAATGCCAGCGACGCTCTCGGGGTCGAGCCGGGCCCGGACGACATAGAGATCCGGCACGGAGGGGTAGGCGCGCTGCTTCTCGTCGGGCAGCGCGTCCGCCGAGATATAGATCACCTTGCCGGTGACCATGGGCGTGATGCGCTGGTTGAGCGCGGTCAGGCGCACGCTGGCGAGCTGGCTGTGCTTGATCTTGTCGATGTCCTGCGGCCGCACGCGCGCCTCGATGATGAGCTCGTCCTGCAGCGAGACGATTTCCATGATGTTCTTGCCGGCTTCGATGACGCCGCCTGAGGTGTGATAGCGCAGCTTGACCACCGTGCCCTTGACCGGGGCGGTGATGTTCGAGCGGTCGAGCACGCCCTTCACGGTGTGGATGCGCTCACGCACGTCGTTGAGATCGGCGCTGATCTCCTGGAGCTGGTCGGAGGCGATTTTCTGGGCGTTCTTGCGCACGCCGTCGATCTGCTCGACCGAACGGGCGATCCGCTCGCGGGAATCGCCGATATCGCCGGTGATACGGCCGGCCTCGCCGGTCAGGTTGGCGGCAAGGCGCTGGAGCGAGAGCACTTCCGGCTTGCGGATATAGCCGCGCTGCAGCAGGGCCTGCTTGCCCTCCAGCTCCTCCTTCAGCAATTGCGACTGCCGCTCGACGCCGGCGAGCTGCACCTTGCTGCCGGAGACCTTCTCCTCCAGGGCGTCGATACTCTTCTGATGGGCGGCGATCTCGCTGGCCATGTTGCTCCGCCGGGCACGGAAGGCGGTTTGCTGGGCTGTGAACAACGCGGCGATATCGGGGTCGCTACGCCTGTCGAACAGATGCGACGGCCCGGTGAACTCATCCAGACCGACAACTTCGGCCCTGAGCCGGCTCTCGATCATCTCGAGGCGGTAGAGCTTGAGCTCGTGGCGCCGTAACTCGGCGCGGGCCGAGGTGTCGTCCAGCTTGACCAGCGGCTGGCCGGGCACGACGACGTCGCCCTCGCGGACGAGGATCTCACGGATCACACCGCCTTCCAGATGCTGGATCGTCTTGTTCTGGCCGGTGGTGACGAAGACGCCGGTGGCAATGACCGCGCCTGCGATCGGCGCGGTGTTGCCCCAGACGCCGAAGCCCATCACGGTCACGGCTACGATGACGGCGCCGCCGATCGTCGCAGATCGCGTGCTGCGCGGCACATCGGCATACCAGGGTTGCGACATCGGCTGAACGCTCATGTGTCCACTCCCTGAGTTCAAGCTATTGCGGCCGCGGCGCGCTGCCGTCGATGCTGCGCTGGCCGACGATCATCGGCAGGATCTCGTCGCGGGCGCCGATGGCCTGCACCGCGCCGTCCTTGATCATCATGATCTTGTCGACGCTGCGCAGCAGGGCCGGCCGCTGCGTCACGGCAATTACGGTCATGCCGCGATCCTTCGCGCGCGCGAAGGCACGGGCGAGAGCCGCTTCGCCGAGCACGTCGAGATTGGAGTTCGGCTCGTCGAGCACGACCAGCCGGGGATTGCCGTAGAAGGCCCGCGCGAGGCCCAGCCGCTGCTTCTGCCCACCGGAGAGCGGCGCGCCGTCGATGCCGATCTGCGTCTCGTAGCCATGGGTGAACTGGGCGATCATCTCATGGATATCGGCGATCTCGGCCGCCTCGAAGACATCGGCATCGGAGGCGTCGTCGCGCATACGGGCGATATTGGCCTTGATCGAGGCCGGGAAGAGCTGCACGTCCTGCGGGAGATAGCCGACATTCTCGCCGAACTGGCGCGGATCCCAGTTGCGCTGCTCCATCCGGTCAAGCCGCACGGTGCCGGCGGTCGGCGAGATCGAGCCGACGAGCATGCGGGCAAGCGTCGACTTCCCGCAGCCGGAGGCACCGACGATGGCGAGCGAGTCGCCAGGCTCGAGGCTGAAGCTGATGCCGTTCAGGATGACCTTCTTGTTGGGCGGCGGCACATAGAGGATGCGCTCGACATCGAGGCGGCCCTTCGGGCTCGGCAGCTTCAGCCGGTCGAGATTGAGCGGGGAAGCCTGCAGCAGCGCCTTGACGCGCTGGAAGGCGGCGCGCGCATGGATGAAGCTGCGCCAGCCCTCGATCGTGCCTTCCATCGGCGCCAGAGCGCGGCCGGCGACGACCGAGGAGGCGATGACCATGCCGCCGGTCAGGTGACCTTCGAGCGAAAGCATCGCACCCCAGCCGAGCATCGCGACCTGCGTGCCCAGGCGGAAGAATTTGGAGACACCGGTCATCAGGATGTTGCGATCCTGCGCGCTGACCTGCGCCTTCAGGGATTCCGCCGTCTCGCGCCCCCACATCAGCACGCCTTCGGGGATCATGCCCATGGCATTGATCACCTGAGCATTGCGGGACATGGCCTCCGATTGGAGGTTCGCGCGCGTGGTGAAGGCGCTCGACCGGGCGAAGGGCACGGCCGTGATCTGCTGGTTGAAATAGGCGATGACGAAGAGAATGACCGCAGCGACAGTGACGATGTAGCCGAGATGCGGGTGGATCAGGAAGACTGCCAGCAGGTAGATCGGCGCCGTCGGCGCATCGAGCATCGTCAGGATCACCGGGCCGGTGAGGAAGCTGCGGATCTGCTGGAGATCGGCCAGCGTCTGGAACTCGCGATTGGAACCGCTCTGAGCCGCCTTGGCGGCGGCTGCGAGCACCGGACCGCCAAGCCGGCTTTCGACATCCACCGCCACACGCATCAGCATGAAGCGGCGCACCATGTCGAGCAGGACATGGGCGCCGATCGCGACCATGACGATGAGCGACAGCATGATGAGCGTATCGAGGCTGCGGCTGGTCAGCACGCGATCCGACATCTGGAAAAGATAGATCGGCACGGCGAGCACCAGCGTGTTCACCACGACGGAAAAGATCGCCACGATCACCAGGTTGTGCCGGGCGCCCGAGAGCCCCTGACCCAGGACCTGCTTGAAATCCCGATCGCCCAGGCGCTGCTCGATCGGCGCACCGCGCCCCGAACCGCCGCCACCACCGCCGCCGTTACCGCCGCCGCCATTGCCCTTGCCGCCGCGATCGCCGTCCTCGGCCATCTTCGGCGCATCGTTGTCCGGCTTCGGCCGCAGCAGGACGGGTTCGACGGCCGGTTGGCCGTCGCCACGCGCGTCGGCGCGCGGGCTGTCGGCTTTCGGCGGCTCCGCAGCTTCGACTGGGGAGAGAGCGACGCGGCTATTGCTGTTGGCCGTGCTGTCCGGCCTGATGCCTGCCAATCCGATCGCCGGCGGCAGGCCGAGCACATGAACCGGAGCCGGGCCAACCTGAAGCGGTTTGGCCGGCGGTGTTGCCTCGCTCTTGTCGCTCATGCCCCGTCCCCGTCCTCTTGCTTCGCCTCAAACCATGATGCTCGACGTCAGATGGTCCTGCTGGTGATCGACGGTCTGCGCGGGCGGACAGTCGGGCTCCGGCTCCTGCGCCGCATGTTCGGCGAAGGCGATGAGCTCCGGCACCAGCGTGCTCGTGTCGTGGATCGTCACGGTGTCGCTGTCGGTGACGATGTTGACCTGGATCAGCACGGCCTCCTCATAGGCCTCGCCGCCAAGATAGTTTGAGGTCGAGAGCAGGCCGCCATCGACGATGTAGGCCTCGTTGAGCGCGCTGTTCGCGCCCGCTGCCACGCCCTGCTCGGTGCCCGCATTGGCGCTGGCCTGAATGCTCTGGTCGCCATCGACCAGGACGTTCACCTGCGTGATGACGTTGATGTCGTAGTAATCGCCGGGAACGTAGAGGATCTTGAGGGTACCGGAGGCGCTGCCATAGAGCTGCCAGTCGGCATTGGGGATGAGGATCGTCGTACCGTCGGCAAGAAGCCCGACCAGATCGTGATGGACGTCGAGCATCGGCTTGAAGGCCGGGGCGTCGTAGCCCTCGATCGTCGCCTGGTTGATCAGGCTGTTGAAGCCTGTGGTGACGGTCGTCTCGCTGTCCTCTCCGCCGGTGCCGTAGAGCGTGGCGTAGTCGGGATCGAGCACGATGTTGTACTGGTAGATCCAATCCGCGCGGTGATAGTTGCCGCCGATGATGATGATATCGTAGCTGTCGACCCCGAAAATCTTGGTCAGATTGACTTGCAGGTTCTCGCCGGTGCCGAGGTCGAAATAGGTCCCTGACTCTGCCTGAACCGTCCGGTCATTGTCGTCGAGCCCGTTGAACTGGACGATCGACTTCACGTCGTAGAAATCACCCGGCATGACATCGACCACCCAATGCGGGGTCGCCGACGCGCCGCGAACGCTGATCGTCGATTCATGCGTGATGAAGTCGGCGATGTTGTGGGCCTCGTTCCCGGCCGTCTTCACGATCGGCGCGAGGTCGCCGGCGACAGCGATATCGACATGGTCGTTGTCGACCAGGATGTTCACCTGAACGATGCCGCGGGAATAGAAATAGTCGCCGCCGACCATCATCGAGCCGACGGCCTCATTGGCGTCGAAGATCACCGCGGCGTTGATCTGGGTATTGAGGCCGACCTCGGCCAGTGTCGCGACGCCCCCCGGTCGGGCTAGCGAGATCCAACGTCACTTCCACGGAGGTTTCGACCGGCTTGCCAGCTCCTTCCTCGTC
Organism: Allobosea sp. FW305-C-101; assembly: GCF_058783685.1. NCBI lineage: Bacteria > Pseudomonadati > Pseudomonadota > Alphaproteobacteria > Hyphomicrobiales > Alloboseaceae > Allobosea > Allobosea sp. FW305-C-101. Next base: position 159,388 of record NZ_JBYSYT010000001.1, read on the forward strand.
TTCGGAGGGCCGCCAGGGCGCGAAATCCGCCGATGTCGGAGCGTAAGGATCCGGCGCGCCCGCGACGCCGTCGACGATACGTCCTTCCGGCGCAGCCGTCGTCGGCCGGCCGTCGGAATAGGGGCTGCCGGTTTCGGCCCAGGCCGCATCGCGATCCGCAATCATCGCGACGGCGCTCTCGGTCCCGAACTGGAGGGCCGTCGCCATCTCGGGAATGCCTTCAGGCGCCACCTCGTTCGCCTGTTCGAGCAGTGCCGCCAGATGACCGCCGAGCTCGAGCTCCACGGGAACGACGGGCGTCCCGTCGGCATTGAGGATGTCGTCCGAGGTGATGAGATCGCGGTCGTTCTGGATATTGATCTGCCTGATCTGGATCAGGTTCTCCAGACCGCCGTCCCGGTACTCGACCGTAATGACGCGGGGGCCAGTCTGCATGGCGAAGCCATGATCGACACTCTGGAATGGAATGGGCTTCAGCGGCGAGAGGAATGACGGCAAGGGCCGCCCCAGCCCGCTCAAACCTGCGGGCGACAGGTCGTATTCAGGGTTATCCGACGCACGCGGCGCGAGGGGCTCCTGGATCGATATCGGAACCGAGACGAGCTCGTCGAAGGCTAGGCCGCGGAGCGGCTCGAACGGGAGGTCACGGTATTCCGGGGGGATCGGGGCCTGCGGGTCGCCCTCGTAGAGGACGGACGCGCGCGCCACCGAATCGGCGAGATGCAGATAGCCGATGAAGTGCCAGATGGTCTCAGTGAAGCCGCCGGCATGCATGGCACAATCCTCCACTGCGTCCGGCTCGCACCGGGCGGGAAGAGTCCACGCGCATCTCGCGCATGATGGGAGAGCAATCCAGAGCGAAAACCGCGCGGGGAAAGCCCGCGCGGTCCTCTGGTCTGGTCAGGTCTTACAGGGAGTCGAGAGCGTCCCCGCTGCCCACCGTCATCTCGACAGAGTTGAACTGGATGTTCGCACCCTGGACGATCGACTGGGTGAAGGCTTCCTGGTTGACGGATGCCGCAGCCGAAGCGGCGCCGGAGCCGCCGAAGTCGCCGTCGTCGCCGCTGAGGGAGCCGATATAGGCACTGGCCGTGCCGCCCGCCGCGCTGGCGCTCATGGTGAAGTCGCCGACCGAGTTGGCATCGCTACCGCACGGATCCCAGCAGCAGGCATCGGCCAGGCCGCCAGCGTTGTAGCTCACATTCGGGTTCGACAGCGTGTCATTGTCGGTCAGGTTGTTGACCTGGTCGAGATTGAACGCGTTGCCGGTCGAAACCGACTGATAGACGACATCCGGCATGATGATCGAGTTGTTGATGCCGGAGATGGAATCGATATCGATCGAGTCGGGATCGATCGGGCCGGCCGGTGTCGGGGGCTCACACGACTCGGCATCGACATTGACCTTCACATTCACGTCGACGCAGGTGTTGACGTGATTGTTGATGTCGTTGGTGACCTCATTGTAGTTGACGTTGCCGTTGGCATTGAGGTTGCCGTTACCGTTCAGGTTGCCGTTGCCGTTGAGATTACCGTTGGCATTCCAGACGTCGGTCTCGACGGCCTGCCCGGCATACTGGTACTGACCCTGGCCCTGGCCCTGGCCCTGGCCCTGGCCCTGGCCTTGTCCCTGACCCTGCAACTGAGCCTGAAGCTCGGCCTGGCCCTGAAGCTGGCCCTGAGCCTGATCCTGGGAGGGATCGTTGTGCTTCGGCGGGGGGTTATGCTGCGGCTGACCCATGATACGCTCCTGTTGTTCAGGAGACATCGCTGCTTTTCGGTCCCGCGCCTCTCTTCTGCGCTGCGCGTGCCGTTACAAACGATGTCGATTGAATGAAAACGCCGTGATTTTCGGGCTTTCGCTTCGCCAGTTCAGCGAAGCGTCCTCCCAATTCCGGGCCTGAAGCCCGCGTGCACGCGTTGCTAAATCATCGGCCTGCCTCCTGAGTGACGGTTGCGGAATATTCATTCCGATCGAGGCGCTATGCGTTATTGTTATTCTGAAAATCCTCTTCGGAATAAATAGCAAACCCATAGAACTCATGTCATATACATGAGTTAACTTTCATTAATGTTTGAAACTCCCAAACACAAACCCTTCGCGACCAAGATTGATCGCGTATAAAATATCATAACGAATTCGCGATTTCAGAGCTTAACCTCGGCCGCCTTCGGTGATTTTTATTCCCTCGAAGGCAATCCGTTGCTATAAAGAGCCATGACGCACCCCAAGCGTCAACGTGCTGAATAATTACCCTGCGTTAACCGATTGTTGACTTTTGGCGACCCAAGGATTGTCCCACTCCGCACCGGAGGCTGGCCATGCCGTCTGCCGTCCGCCTGCACGACGAACGATCCGCCTTTCTCTCGCTTGAGGCGCTGGTCTGGCGGGATGGGCCGGTTTGCCCCCATTGCCAGGAAAGATCACGGATCGGCCGGCTCAGCGGGCTGAGCAGCTCGGTCGGCACCTGGAAGTGCTACGCTTGCCGCAAGCCCTTCACGGTGAGGCACGGCACGATCTTCCAGAACAGTCACGTCCCGCTGCATGTCTGGCTGCAGGGTCTCTACCTGCTCATGTCGAGCCGCCAGCGCCTGAGTTCGCAGAAGCTGGGGCAGATTCTCGGCATATCCGTCAGGACGGCCTGGCACCTGAAAGGCAAGATCACGGCGGGGATGGCGGCAAGCGAGGACTATGCGGAGCCCCTTCCCCGCGAAGCCCGCCCGCCCATCGAAATCCGGGCGCCGCTTCCGGAGGCCACATCGCCGCCCCAACCCGGACAAGCGGTCTATCGGGCACGATACGAGCGCTTCCTCGGCGCTCTCGACAATCTGGCATCACCCTGCAGCGACGGCGCATTCCTCGACGCACTGCATCGCCTGCTGTCGCGTCCCTCTGGTGCGTTGCCTCAAAGCCATGAGAGCCCCGGCGAGCAACAGCTCCAGCTGAGCCTGTTCGACGAGCCGGAACAACCACTGGAACGCTGCCGGCAGAACGATGCCCGGCTCTAGCCTATCCGTTAGGAAGCCGCGCGCTGCCGCGCCTACTGCCTCAGCCCCTCGCCAATCTCTTCCCTTTCACGGAAGAGCTCTAGAGCCTGCCCTGCGAACGCACGAGCAGGTGCCCGACATGCTCGTCCCAGATCAGGATCAATGTCGCGTCAACCGCTTCGGTAGCGTCCGGTTCGCCAACGCCCGACATCGCTTCCAGAAAAGCGGCTGCGCCGACCACGCCGGCAGCGAAGGCAAGGTCGCCACGGCTGCTCCACAGGCAGATCTCTTCCCCGATCAGTTCCGGGCCGATGCCCGTCACGGCATTGAGAACATCCGACTGCACCGCCGCGAGCGTGTGGTCGCGCATCGGGCCGCAGGCGCGCTGCGCGAGCAGCGTGACAAGCGTCGCAAGGAAGCCGATGATCTGCGGATGAAGCCAGTCGCCCGCCTGCAAGCCGTCGCTGTCGCTCGCGCCCCTGTGCAGGAACGGTTCAAGCGTGGCGTGAGCCAGTCGCCTTGCCCTGCGCATCTTGACCAGCTCGAACATGGCGGCCCCGCCCGATCCGAAATCTTGCCGTAAAATGGGGGAGCTTATGCGCAGGCCCGCAAAGGGATCCTCGGTCCTGCCACCCCGCCCGGATTTCGACGCGCTGACCATCGTCTCGGCGCGGCGCTCCTCCGAACGCAGGCTAGCCTTCATGAACCTGGTAGGCGACCTGAATCTTGCGTGGTCGAACGACGAGAGCCTGTTCATCTACCTGCTGATGCTGCTGCTCGGCACGGACGAGCGCGCTGCCGCCATCGTCTTCGCCACGTTGAACACGACACGCGCCCGCCTCGACCTCGTGCAGCGCCTCGCCAAGATCGCACCGCTCGACAAGGCGCTGCGCAACGAGATCAACGACATCGTCGAGCGGTTCTCTGCCGCGACGCGGCTGCGCAACGATCTGAGTCACGCCACCTTCGTCATCGATGCCGATGGCGACATCACCCATACGCAGCACATGAAGGTGGAGGAGAGCCGCGGGAATCTGCGCTTCGGCATCCGCAAGGCCGTCGATGACGCCCGGCTGGAGGAGATCGCGCACACGATCCAGGACCTTCACGCGCTCAACCGCCGGATCTGGGACGTGATGCCGCTTCTGGACGCTGCCATGGCCCCGCCGGACAAGTAGCCGCCGCTTCCGGCAGCCTCGCTAGCGAAGCGCCGCCTCGACCTCGGCGGCCGTCGGGAGATCGGCTCCTCGCCGCGTCACCGTGATCGCCGCAGCGGCCGTGGCATAGGCGAGCAGCCCCGCGAGCGCCTCCCGGTCGAGGGCTGCGATCGCCTCCGGTTCCAGCCGATTGGTACTGGCCAAGCGCGCCAACAGCGCGGCATGGAAGGTATCGCCCGCGCCCACGGCGTCCTGCACGGCGACCTGATGACCGGGCACAGCAACCAGGCCGGCTGCGGAATAGGCCGTGGCGCCCTGCCCGCCTTGCGTAACGACGACGAGCTGCGCGCCCAGGTCGAGCCAATAGGCGGCGGCCTCGGCGATCGTGAGCTGCCCGTCCCAGGCTATGCGGATATCCTCGTCGCTGGCCTTGATCAGCGTCGCCGCGCGATAGAAGCGCTCGGCGGCGCCATGCCAGCGCGCCATGTCCCCGATCACCGTGGGGCGCAGATTGGGATCGACGCTGATGACGCGCCGGCCGCGTTCCCGCTCGGCCAGCGCCGCGAAGGTGGAGCCGACCGGCTCCACCGCCATGGTGTAGGAGCCGAAGGTCAGGGCCCGGATCGTATCGGGCAGGGCCGGTGGCAGATCGGCAGGAACGAGCGCGCGATCGGCCGCGCCTTCGCCGTGGAAGGAATAGCCGGGATGGCCGTCCTTGCCGGTCGCCACGACCGAGATCGTGGAGAGCCGGTCCGTCCGGACGAGATAGCGGCCATCGACCCCCTCGCGCGCCAGCAGGTCGGCGAGCATGCTGCCGAAACCGTCCCGCGAGACGCCCCCGAGGAAAGCCGATTCGACGCCAAGGCGTGCCAGCCCAATCGCGACATTGAAGGGCGAGCCCCCGGCCACGATCCGTGCCGGCCTCTCGCTGCCCTCGCCGGCTCCGGCGAACAGATCGACCAGCGCCTCACCACAGACCAGAATCATGCCCATCGGCCTTCGCTCATCGTCATCACGCGCCTATTCAACAGCAGGCCGTAACGGCGGGGAAGCGCGGCTGTTCACACGGCGCCGGTCGCAGACTAGAAAGAGCTGGTGACGTCCTGTCCGCAGAACCTCGTTGATCCAAGCCTTGTTCACAGCAAAGGCGCGAGGCTGTGCCTGCCCGCATTTCCGAAAGGCTGAATCATGTCCCAGTGGAGCGATTTCAAGCGCGACGCGATCTTCGTCGGCGGGAGCTGGCTGGACAAGGCGTCGGGCGGGACGATTCCCGTGATCGACCCGGCTACCGGCAAAACGATGGGTTCGGTTCCCTCGGCCGGCGTCGAGGAAACGCGCGCCGCGATCGAGGCCGCGCATGCCGCCTTCCCGGCCTGGGCCGCCAAGACCGCGCAGGAGCGCGCGGCCCTGCTGCGCAAGCTCGCCGACGAAATCCTCAAAGCTCAGGACGCGCTCGCCGAGCTTCTGACACGCGAACAGGGCAAGCCGCTGGCCGAGGCCAAGGGCGAGGTCGGCATGAGCGCAGCCTATGTGCTGTGGTTCGCCGAGGAGGCGCGGCGCGTCTATGGCGACGTCATCCCCTCGCCCTGGGCCGACCGGCGCATCATCGTGACGAAGCAGCCGCTCGGCGTGGTTGGCGCGATCACGCCCTGGAACTTCCCCTCCTCGATGCTGGCCCGCAAGATCGGCCCGGCTCTGGCCGCCGGCTGCACCGTCGTCGCGAAGCCTGCATCGCAGACGCCCTATTCGGCGCTGGCCTGGGGCATCCTCGCCGAGAAGGCCGGCATCCCGGCCGGCGTCGTCAATGTCGTGACCGGTGACGCCCGCACCGTCGGCGGTGAACTCACCGGCAATCCGCTCGTGCGCAAGATCACCTTCACCGGCTCGACTCCAGTCGGCAAGGTGCTGCTCAAGCAGGCGGCCGAGACGGTGAAGAAGGTCTCGATGGAACTCGGCGGCAACGCGCCCTTCATCGTCTTCGACGATGCCGATCTCGACCGCGCGGTCGAAGGCGCGATCGCCGCCAAGTTCCGCAATTCCGGCCAGACCTGCGTCTGCACCAACCGTTTCTATGCGCAGGCCGGCATCTACGACGCCTTCGTCGAGAAACTGGCGGCCGCAGCCCGCAAGCTCAAGCTCGGCTCGGGCCTCGAGGCCGGCGTGACGCAGGGCCCGCTGATCGACGACAAGGCACTGGTCAAGGTCGAGGAGATGGTGGCGGACGCCAGGGCCAAGGGCGGCACCGTCGCGACCGGCGGCAAGCGCTCGGAGCTCGGCTTGAGCTTCTACGAGCCGACCGTGATCGCGGGTGCGACCGGCGCCATGCAGTTCGCGCGCGAGGAGATCTTCGGGCCGGTCGCTCCAGTCTTCCGCTTCGAGACCGAGGCGGAGGCGATCCGGCTCGCCAACGACACCGAATACGGGCTCGCCTGCTATTTCTACACGCGCGATCTCGGCCGCACCTTCCGCGTCTCGGAAGCGCTGCAATACGGCATCGTCGGCGTGAACGAAGGTCTCGTCACCACCGAAGTCGCGCCCTTCGGCGGCGTCAAGGAATCGGGACTGGGTTCGGAAGGCTCGAAATACGGCCTGCAGGACTATCTCGATGTGAAGTACACCTGCATCGGCGGGATCGAGGCCACGGCCTAGCCGGCCCCGCTGCCATGACACGCGATATCGCAGCGCGGCGGCACAACGCCATCCTGGCGAAGCTCGACGAGACGGGCTCCGTCACGGTGGAGGAGCTGGCACAGGCGCTCGACGTCTCGCGCGAGACGGTCCGGCGCGATCTCAAGGCGTTGTCGGCCGGCAGCCTGCTCGCCATCGTTCATGGCGGCGCGATCCGCAACGAACGCTCGGAAGCCTCTTTCGCCAGCCGCCGCACCGTGAACCGCGCCGGCAAGGAGGCGATCGCCGATCTCGCGGTCTCGCTGATCGGCGACGGCATGACCATCCTGCTCGATTCCGGCACGACGACCGAGGCGCTTGCACGCGCCCTGGCCCGGTCGGACCGCAAGCGCCTGATCGTGCACACGACCTCGCTGGAGAATGCGCGGCTCGTCAGCCGGTTGGCCGGCGCCCGCGTCTTCCTGATCGGCGGCGAATTCGACCGCAACGAGGATGCGACCGCCGGCCCGGAGACGCCTCGGGCGATCGCGCGGCTCTCGGCCGATTTCGCCTTCGTCAGCGTCGGCGGCGTCGACCCGGACGGGCACCTCACCGACTATACCCGTGCCGGCGCCGCGACCCGGACGGCCCTGCTGAATGCTGCCGAGCAAGGCTTCCTGATGGCCGACAGCAGCAAGTTCGGGCTCGTCCTGCCCAGCCGCATCGCTGGCGACAAGCCTTGCGCCGGGCTTCTGGTCGACCACGCTCCGCCAGCGCCGCTCGCCGCGAAACTGGCCGAGCGAGGGGTTCAGATTCACGCCTGATAATTTGACTGTTTTTGTGGTTTTTTGTTGTTTTCTGAATTAACGCCGTTAAGCTGCCTTCCATCGCGGAGGCGCTCATGTCCATTCCCACCCAATCCCGTGTCGTCATCATCGGCGGCGGCATCATCGGCTGCTCGGTCGCCTATCACCTGACCAAGCTCGGCTGGCGCGACGTATTGCTGCTGGAACAGGGGCGCCTCTCCTCGGGCACGACCTGGCACGCGGCCGGCCTCGTCGGACAGCTCCGCAGCCAGTCCAGCATGACGCGCCTGATCCGCTATTCGACGGAGCTCTACGCCTCGCTGGAGAACGAGACCGGGCTCGCGACCGGCTGGAAGCGCTGCGGCTCGGTCTCGGTCGCCCGCACCGAGGAGCGCATGACGCAATTGCGCCGGACGATCTCGGCGGCGCGCGCGCAGGGCGTCAAGATCGAGGAGCTGAGCCCACAGGAGGCCGGTGACAAATGGCCGGTGATGCGCACCGACGATCTCGTCGGCGGCGTCTGGCTGCCCGGCGACGGCAAGGCGAACCCCTCCGACATCACCCAGGCGCTGGCGCGCGGCGCCCGCAGCGGCGGCGCGACCGTGCGCGAGGGCATCCGCGTCACCGGGATCGAGACCGAGAAGGGCCGGGTCAAGGCGGTCCAGACCGACCGGGGCCGAGTCGAATGCGAGGTGTTGGTCATCTGCGCCGGGCAGTGGTCGCGGACCATCGGCCAGATGTGCGGCGTCTCGGTACCCCTGCATTCGGCCGAGCACATGTATATCGTCACCGGCAAGATCGCCGGGGTCTCGCCGGACCTGCCGGTGATGCGCGATCCCGACGGCTATATCTATTTCAAGGAGGAGGTCGGCGGGCTCGTGATGGGCGGCTTCGAGCCGGACGCCAAGCCCTGGGGCATGGACGGCATCCCCCATCCGTTCGAATTCCAGCTCCTGCCCGACGACTGGGACCAGTTCGGCATCCTGATGGAGAACGCGCTACAGCGCGTGCCGGCGCTGGAGACGGCCGAGATCAAGACCTTCCTCAACGGCCCCGAGAGTTTCACACCGGACAACAACTTCCTGCTCGGCGAGGCGCCGGAGGTGGCCGGCGTCTATGTCGGCGCCGGCTTCAACTCGATGGGCATCGCGTCAGCCGGCGGCGCCGGGCGGGCGCTGGCCGAATGGATCGTCGAAGGCGAGGCGACGAGCGATCTCTGGCCGGTCGACATCCGCCGCTTCGCCGATTTCAACAACAATCCGGCCTGGCTGAAGGACCGCATCAAGGAGACGCTCGGGCTGCATTACGCCATGCCCTGGCCGAACCGCGAGCTCGACACCGCCCGCCCCTTCCGGCGCTCGCCGCTCTATGACCGGCTCGCGGCCAAGGGCGCCGTCTTCGGCTCGAAGATGGGCTGGGAACGCGCCAACTATTTCGCCCGCACGGAGGCGGAGCGCACAATCGGCTATTCTTTCGGCCCGCAGAACTGGTTCGAGACGGTCGCGGCTGAGCATCGCGCCTGCCGCGAAGCGGCGGGCCTCGTCGATATGTCGAGCTTCGCCAAGTTCCTGCTGCAGGGGCCGCAGGCCGAGGCCGCCCTGCAGCGCCTCGCCGCCAACGACGTCGCCGTGCCGGTCGGCACCTCCGTCTATACGGCGCTGCTCAATGCCCGAGGTACGTTCGAGAGCGATCTCACCGCCGCCCGCATCGCGCCCGATACCTATCTCCTGCTCACCGGCACCGCGCAGGCGACGCGCGACGCGCATTGGATCAGGCGCCAGCTCCCCGAGGGGGTGACGCTGACGGACGTGACCTCGTCATATGCCGTGCTCTCGCTCGCCGGGCCGAAGGTGCCACAGATCCTGGCCCGGCTCTCGCCGACCTCCTTCGACCTCGCAGATTTCCCGGCCAATGCCATCCGCAAGATCACGATCGGCTATGCCACGACCTGGGCCTGCCGCCGTTCCTATCTGGGCGACGGCTTCGAGCTCTATGCGCCCGTCGAATTCACCGCCGCGATCTATGACGCGCTGCACGAGGCCGGGGCGGATCTCGGATTGGTCGATGCCGGCTATTACGCCGTCGACTCGCTGCGCATCGAGAAGAGCTTCCGCGCCTGGGGCCGCGAACTGACGCCGGACGTCAATCCTTACGAAGCTGGCCTCGGCTTCGCGGTGAAGCTCCGCAAGGGCGACTTCCTCGGCCGCGAGGCGCTCATCGCAGCCAAGGCCGCGCCGCGCACGAAACGCCTGATTGCCCTTGTCGGGCCACGCCCGAACGGGCAAATGGCCTGGGGCGGCGAAGCGATCCTGGCGGATGGCAAGCCGGTCGGCGAAATCACCTCGGCCGCGTTCGGCGCGAGCCTGGATGGGATCGTCGCGCTGGGCTGGGCCTCGAGCGATCAACCGATCGACCAGGCTTGGCTCGATGCTCGCGACTGGTCTATCGACCTCGCCGGCACCACGGTTCCGGTCAGCGCCAGCCTCGCGGCGCCGCTCGACCGCAAGGCGCAATAGATCATCGCGCGTCCTATAGGACGCGATAACGATGATCTATCTCATTGGCATTGCATCGGATTTATCCGAAAAATGGATTCCACTTTTCGGTCCGATGCACTAGAGAAACGAGACTATGACTGAGGCCCATTCCGCGCATGCCCCCGCCCTCGGGCGGGACTTCAAGGTGCAGAAACCCGACCGCATCCTGACTTTGTCCTGCGAGGACCGGCCGGGCATCGTCCATGCCGTCAGCGGCGTGCTCTACCGCCATGGCTGCAACATCCTGGAGAGCGCGCAGTTCAGCGATCCGCGCGACGGCCGCTTCTTCATGCGCGTGGCCTTCGCGGCCGGTGAACACTTCGACGAGGCTGCATTCCGGCGCGAGTTCGACGGCGTTGCCGGCACCTTCCGCATGGACTGGGACGCGATCGACGCCGCAGCACCGGCGCGCGTGCTCCTGATGGTCTCGCGCTTCGGCCATTGCCTGAACGATTTGCTGTTCCGGCAGGCGACGGGGAACCTCAACATCGAAATCCCCGCCATCGTCTCCAACCACCGCGATTTCGAGGCGCTGGCCAAGAGCTACGGCATCCCCTTCCACTACCTGCCGGTCACGCCCGCGACCAAGGCGGAGCAGGAAGCGCGATTGCTCGAGATCGTAGCCGAGACGAATTCATCGCTGGTCGTGCTCGCCCGCTACATGCAGGTGCTCTCGAACGATCTCTGCCGGGCGCTGGACGGCCGGGCGATCAATATCCATCACTCCTTCCTGCCGAGCTTCAAGGGCGCCAAGCCCTATCACCAGGCGTATGATCGCGGCGTGAAGCTGATCGGCGCGACCGCGCATTACGTCACGCCCGATCTCGATGAAGGCCCGATCATCGATCAGGACGTCGGCCGCGCCGATCATTCGCTGGCGCCGGACGACCTCGTCAGCGCCGGGCGCGATATCGAGGCGGTAGTGCTGGCGCGGGCGCTCAGGCTGCATGTCGAGCGCCGGGTGATGCTGGCCGGCCGCCGCACGGTGATCTTCCGCTAGGTTCAGGCGAAGTTTCCTCGGAACCACACCGTCATCCCGGACAAGCTGCGCAGCAGCGCCGATCCGGGATCCATCGTCGGTCTCTGCGTTCTACGATGGATCCCAGGTCAAGCCCGGGATGACGGCGCGGCTTTGAGATAGTTCAGCCTGCCCTGGAATAGCACCCACTCACGCGAAGGCGACGTTCCGCGTCTGCGCCCGCAGGCGCGGGTCGCGCGAGCGAATCTGGACCGGCCTGCCGTCAAGGATTTCGAAGCAGCGCGCCAGCGTGTCGTCCGAGAGCCGCCGCATCGCCTCGGCCGTAAAGAAAGTCAGGTGCGGGAACAGGATCACGTCGCCGCGGCCGAAAAGCGGACTGAGCGGATGCCCCTGCCGCGCGAGCGGCTCCTGGCTGTAGACATCGAGCCCGACGCCGCCGAGCTTCCCCGCCAGCACCGCCTCGACCAGCGCCGCCTCGTCGATCAGCGCGCCGCGCGAGACGTTGACGAGAATGGCATCGAGCTTGAGGCAAGCGAGCTCCGCCCGGCCGATGATATGACGCGTCGCGTCGTTCAGGACGCTGTGCAGCGAGACGAGGTCGCATTGCCCGAGCATGGCGTGGAGGTCATCGACCTTCTCGATCCCGGCCACCGCCATCGTCGCGGCATCGACATGCGGATCGTAGCCGAGAACGCGCGCCCGGAACCCCTGCCCCGCCATCCGCGCCATGCTGCGTCCGATCTTGCCGGTGCCGACCAGACCTAATGTCGCGCCGGAGATGTCACGGCCAAGCCAGCGCCCGGCCGGCCAGATCCAGCCCTCGCTCTGCATGGCGCCGCCGATCTCCGGCAGACGCTTCGCCAGCGCGATCATCAGGGCGAAGGCGCCCTCCGCGACCGTCTCCTCGGCATATTCGGGCACGTTGACGACGGGTATACCGCGCGCGATCGCTGCGGGAATGTCGATCGCGTCGATGCCGACGCCGTATTTGACGATGCCCTTGAGCCTGGGCGCCGCCGCGATCACCCGCGCGGTGACCGGCGTGTAGCACATCAGCAGGAGGTCAGCGTCTGCCACCTCCCGGATCAGCGCCTCCTCCGAAATCCCGTCGGGGAGCGTGACGAGATCGATGCCGCGGGCGCGCAGCCCTGCGTCAATCTCCGGGCATTCCAGCTCTTGGTCGGTGCGGACAGCCTTCATCATCGCCCCCTCAACCCGCCAGGATCGCCTGCTCGACAATGCCGAGTGCGCGTTCGAGATCGGCCCGCGCGATCACCATCGGCGGCGACAGGGTCAGCACATTGCCTTGGCTGATCTTAAAGCTCAGACCGGCTTCAAGGCAGCGGTAATAGACCCGCTCGGCCAGGGCGTTATCCGGCGTCCAGGCATCGCGATCGGAGACGAGTTCGACCCCGAAGAGCAGGCCGCGTCCGCGGACATCGCCGACAGCCGGGCAGCTTTCGCCGAAACTGCGCAGGCGCTCCATCGCATAGGCGCCAAGCTCGGCAGCGCGCTCGGTCAGCCCCTCCTCGCGGATGATGTTGATCGTCGTGAGTGCCGCGCGGGTCGTGACCGGGTTCTTCTCATGGGTGTAGTGACCGATCGCGTAGCCGCCAGCGACGTCGAGGTCGCGCCGCGCCACCACGGCCGCGATCGGCAGGATGCCGCCGCCCAAGGCCTTGCCGAGCACGACCATGTCCGGCTCGACGCCATCATGCTCATGGGCGAAGAAGCGCCCGGTCTTGCCGAGCCCGGTCGGGATCTCGTCGAAGATCAGGAGCGTGCCGTGCCGGTCGCAGGCCTCGCGCACGCTCTTCCAGAAGCCCGGCGCCGGCGGATAAGGCGTCGCCCGCATCGGCTCGGCGACCACCGCGGCGACATCCCCTTCCCGCGCCAGCACATAGGAGATCATGCGGGCGCAGGCGCGCGCCGAATCCTCCAGATTGTCATGGCCATAGGCGCAGTTGCGCGTGCCCCAGGGCGCGACATGCTCCGCGCCCGGCAGCAGCGGCCCGGCAATCCCCGAGCGGAAGGTCGCTTCGCCGCCGACGCTGGAGGCGCCGAAGCCGGCGCCATGGAAGGCGTCCCAGAAGGACAGGGTCTTGAAGCGGCCGGTCGCGGCACGCGCGAGCCTGAGCGCCACCTCGATCGCATCCGAGCCGCCTGTGGTGAAGAGCACCTTGCTGAGATCGCCCGGCGCCATCTGCGCGAGGGTCTCGGCCAGTTCGACCGCGGGCTCGCAGGTGAAGCGGCGCGGCGCGAAGCAGAGCTCGTCGATTTGCGCCTTGATCGCCTCCTTCAGGCGCGGATGGCCGTAGCCGATATGGTGGACGCTGTTGCCATGGAAATCCATGTAGCGGCGCCCCATCGTGTCCTCGATCCAGATGCCCTCCGCCTTGGCGATGGCGGTAAGGCAGGGGCTCGACAGGCTCTGGTGCAGGAAGGCGGAGGAATCGCGCGCGAGCAGTTCGCGCGTTCCCGCGTCGCCGATGCCGGCCGACCAGTCCCCGCGCGCCGCGGAGGTGTTGGATTCGCCTTCGGTATGAACGATGGCGGAGGTTTCGACGCGCATGGCAGGGCCTCGGTTCGCGCCGGTGGAGCGCTGTCGAGGATCACATTGCCTGCGCCCGATCGATCTGAAAAATCGCTATTTCATATCCAAGTATAGATTTCAGCGATATCATTCTGGATCGACTTTGCGAGGCTTCGTCTGCCATGCGTCATGTCCAGCTCCGTGCCTTCCATCAGGTCGCGCTGTCCGGCGGCTTCTCGAAGGCGGCGCTGGCGCTCAACCTTACCCAGCCGGCGATCTCGGATCAGGTCCGCAAGCTGGAGGAGGAATACGATGTCGCGCTGTTCAGCCGCCGCCATCGCCAGGTCGTCCTGACGCCGGCCGGGCAGAGGCTGCTTGCCGTCACGCATCGCCTGTTCGGGGCCGAGGGCGAGGCGCTGGAGCTGTTGCAGGAGGAGCGCTCGCTGCGGACCGGCGCACTCAGGATCGTCGCCGATTCCGTGCATCATGTGCTCGACGTGCTCAGCGCCTTCCGCGAGCGCCATCCCGGCATCCAGGTCTCGATCGCGCAGGGCAATACCGGCAGCATCGTCGAGACGCTGACCGGCTACGATGCCGAGATCGGCGTGCTCGGCGAACTCGCCGACGAGCGGCCCTTCGAGGTCATGCCGCTCAACGTCTCACCGATCATCGCCTTCGCCGCGAAGGGCCATCCGGCGGCGGCCCGTCCAGCGCTTTCGTTGCAAGAGCTGGCGACATGGCCGCTGGTCATGCGCGAACGCGGCTCGCGCACGCGGCAATTGCTGGAGCAGCGGGCGGCGGAACAGGGTGTCGCCCTCGCCTACGCGGTCGAGGCCGAGGGGCGCGAGGCGGTGCGCGCCATCGTGGCGGCGGGCGGCGGCATCGGCTTCGTCTCGGCGGCCGAGTTCGGCGAGGACGATCAGCAGCTCGTCCGCATCCCGCTCGACGGGCCGCCGCTCCTGATGCACGAGAAGCTGATCTGCCTGCATGAGCGCCGCAACAGCAAGGCGATCCAAGCCTTCTTCGCGCTGGCGCGGTCCCTGCGCGGCTGATCCCTGGCGCTATGGAAGTGCCGTTCCCGTCCGCAGGGCATGAGCCCAGTCGGCACGGCCATTCTGCTCGGCGCGACGCGCGGCATGAGCCCAATCGTAGACGGCGAGATGATGCTCGATCGCGATCTCCGCGCCCAGCGTGACCACGGCGAAGCGGGCATGGGGCATGCCGCTCTCTGAGACATGTGCCGGGTTCGTGTCGCGATAGGCCGGATTCCCGACACTGCCGGGGTTGAGCACGATCGTGCCGGAGGCAAGCCTTGCAACGCGCGGCAGGTGGCTGTGCCCGCAGAGCATCAGCGGCGCCGTCCGCCCGGCGAGGCGCTGTTCGATCACCGCGATCGGCGATGGCACGAGGTGGCCGTCATGCACCTCCTCCATCAGGTAGGTTTCGTCATGGTCCGGCGTGGCGTGGAAGCAAAGAGCGCCTTCGACCGTGATCTCGACCGGCAGGCCGGCGAGCCAGGCGCGGGCTTCCGGATCGAGCGCCTGCCAGGCGTAGCTGTCGGACTCACCCAGCCCGAGGGCCGAGGCCGCGCCCAGCACCCGGTCGTGATTGCCGCGGACATGACTGATCTCGCGCGAGCGCAGCAAGGAGACCGCCTCGGCCGGCCAGAGCGGGCCGGAGGCGCAATCGCCCAGATTGATCAGGCGATCGACGGATAGGCCGTCGAGCCTGGCCAGCACCGCTTCGAGCGCGAGCAGGTTTCCATGGATATCGGCGATCACTCCAAGGCGCACGGCTGGTCTCGATCCTCAGTGGTTCAGTCCTGCAGCCTAGCGGGGCACGGCGGCAGGGCAATGCCTGCTGCCGCAACCCGTGCCTAGCGCTGGCGCCATTGCTGCAGGCGGCCGAAGACCAACTGGTCGAGACCGACATGAGCGAGCTTCACGGCAATGGCTGTGACCATGATCACGCTCGCCATGCCCGCGGCGGAGGCCATGGCGCCGGCCTCGTCCATATGGACGATCGCGATCGAGGCAAGCTTGGTGTCGGCCCCGTAGAGGAAGATCACGGCGGAGACCGTGGTCAGCGCATTGACGAAGACATAGACCGCGATGTCGAGGATCGCCGGCAGGCAGATCGGCGCGGTGACGCGGCGGAAGGTCGACCAGAACGGCACCTTAAGCGAGGCGGAGACCGACTCGAACTCGCCGTCGAGCTGCTTCAGGCTGGTCAGCGCCGTGATGTGCCCGACCGTGTAGAAATGCGCGACGGTGTTGATCACCAGGATCGCCAGCGTCCCGTAGAGGAAGCCGAGCGGGTTCCAGCCGGCATTGTAGAAGAAGACATAGCCGAGGCCGAGCACGAGGCCGGGCACCGCCATCGGCAGCATCGCCAGGAACTGGGCGAAGGCGCGCAGCCGCGGGAAGAGCTTCACCTTCTCGATGAGATAGGCCCCGGTGAAAATCAGCGCCGTGCCGATCACTGCCGTCAGTGAAGCCAGCAGCAGGGAGTTGCGATAAGGCCCCCAGCCATCGGGCTCGACCGTGGAGAAGTCGTAATTGCCCAGCGTCAGCGAGAGGTTATAGGGCCAGTACTTGACGAAGGAGCCCCAGAAGGCGACCGCGTAAGGGCCGACGATGGCGAGCGCGATCAGGCTGACGAAGCCGAGAAGCGCGAGGTCGCGGCGCCGGTCCGGCTTGGCGACATAAGGCACGGCGCGGGCCGAGAGCATGGCGCTCTGGCGCCGCTGCACCACCCGGTCGACGAAGAAGGCGAGCACGGCCGGCACCAGCAGGATGATGCCGACGACAGCGCCCATCGGGAAATTCTGCTGGCCGACGACCTGCCTGTAGGCGTCGGTCGCCAGCACGCTGAACTGCCCGCCGATGACCTTGGGAATGCCGAAATCGGTGATGACCAGCGTGAAGACGACGAAGGTAGCGCTGATCACGCCATAGCGCGCACCCGGCAGGGTTATCGTATGGAAGATGCGCCAGCGCGAGGTGCCCATCGCGTCCGCCGCCTCGCGCAGGCGCCCGTCCGAGAGCGCCAGCGCCGTGACGAGGATCAGCATCGCATGCGGGAAGCAATAGAGCACCTCGGCGGCGATGATGCCGACCGGGCCGTAGAGCGAGGCGCCCATCATCCAGGATTTCAGCATGCCCTGGTTGCCGAAGAGATAGATCAGCGCGAGGCCGGACAGCAGCGAGGGCGCGAAGACCGGCACCATCGCCGCGGCATAGAAGGCGCCTTTGGCCGGAATGCAGCTCCGGCGCAGCGCATAGGCATAGAGGAAGGCGAGCGGCACCACGATCGCCGTCGTCACACCGGCAACCAACAGGCTGTTCAGCAGCGAATAGAACAGCGACGGCGTCGTCGCATAGCTGACGAAATTCGCAAGCCCGACGAATTTGCCGTCGGTATTCTCCAGGCTCTTGGAGAGCAGCGCCCAGAGCGGCAGCGCGATGATCAGGACCAGAACCGCGCAGAGCGCCAGGATCAGCGCGCCTGCGACATGGCGCTCGCTGATCCGCGGCGTCGAGACTTTCACGGGTGCTTCGGTCATCGTCAGGGACTGTGCGAGATCGCTCATCGTCCGTCGCCTGCAAAGACATGCAGCGCCTCCGGCGGAAAGGCGACGGCGCGTACCTGCCCCGGAACGATGCCGAGATCGCGCATCGCATTGGTCGAGAAATCGGCGGCGATGCGGGTCTTGCGCGAACCGGTGGGCTCAAGATGCGCGCGGCAATAGGAGCCGAGGAAGGCGAGGTCCCCGATCGTCGCCTCGAAGCGGTTCGGCGTGTCCTCGCCGATGCCACGCGTGCGGACCTCCTCAGGGCGCATCGCAAGGCGCACGGGCGTGCCGGCGGCGAAGGGCGCGGCATTGGCGACGACGAGATCGAGTTCATCGACGCGGACCTTGCCCGGCCCGGTCACGATCGCGTCCATGAAGGTCATGTGCCCGACGAAATCGGCGACGAAGGGCGTGGCCGGGCGGCGGTAGATCTCCTCGGGCGAGCCGACCTGCTCGACCGCGCCGTCGCGCATCACGACGATGCGGTCGGCCATGGCGAGCGCCTCTTCCTGATCGTGGGTTACCATGATCGTGGTCACGCCGAGACGCTGCTGCAGCGAGCGCATCTCGTCGCGCAGGCGCACACGGACCTTGGCGTCGAGCGCCGAGAGCGGCTCGTCCAGCAGCAGCAATTCCGGCGAGGTGGCGAGCGCACGCGCCAATGCTACGCGCTGCTGCTGACCGCCCGAAAGCTGGACCGGATATTTCTTGCCCTGCTCCGGCAGGCCGACGAGGGTCAGAAGCTCGGTGACGCGCTTGGCGATCTCGGAGCGGGAACGACGGCGGTTGACCAGCCCGTAGCCGACATTGTCGGCGACCGTGAGATTGGGGAAGAGCGCGTAGGACTGGAAGACGATGCCGAAATCGCGCTCGGAGGGACTGGCGTACGAGACGTCGCGCCCACCCATATGGATGGTGCCGCTATCCTGCAGGTCGAGGCCGGCGACCGCGCGCAGCAGCGTGGTCTTGCCGCAGCCGGACGGGCCGAGGAAGCAGACGAACTCGCCGCGATGGATGTCCAGATTGATGTCACGCAGCGCCTTGAACGCGCCGAAATTCTTGGCGACCTGGCGGATCGAGAGGAATGGGTTCGTCGCGGAGATCGCGGTCTTGGACATCGCAGTCTTGGACATCGTGCCGGCCTTCATTTGAACGGGCAGAGATCCGCCCCGCAGGCAATGGCGGGACTTCTCTTGGCGTCTTGCACAGACCATGCCGCCGGCCGCCCACGCGGGCGGCGGCATGGCAGAGGCTCAGTTCTTCGGCGCCGCCTTCGACTCGTAGCGCTTCGACCATTCGGCGAGCACGCGGTCGCGGTTATCTGCCATCCAGCCGAGATCGTTCTTGATCATGCCGGCTTCGGCATTGGCGGGATAGTTCGCCGGCTTGGTACCGACGCCGGGCGCAGCGACGATGGCATAGGTCTTGGAGTAGAGCTCGTTGGCGTCCTTGGTCGTCGACCAGTCGGCGATCTTCTTGGCGAGCGCGAGGTTCTTGGAGCCCTTGACGATGGCGCTGGCTTCCATCTCCCAGCCCACGCCCTCCTTCGGGATCACGACCTCGATCGGCGCGCCCTTGCTCTTCTCGGAGGCGCCGCGCATGTCGAGCGCCAGACCGATGGTGCGCTCGCCGCGCGCCGCCTGGACGCAAGGCGCCGAGCCCGAATGGAGATAGGCGCCGATATTCTCGTGCAGCCCGTCCATGAACTTCCAGCCCTCGGCCTCGCCCATGCTCTGCAGCCAGCCGGCGACCATCAGATAGCCGGTGCCCGACGAAGCCGGGTGCGGCATCACGATCTTGCCCTTGAAGGCCGGGTTCAGCAGGTCCTTCCAGGAGCTGGGAACGGCCACGCCCTTGGCCTCGGCCGTGTTGTAGCAGACGACGCCGAGATAAGCGTCCATGCCGGTCCAGGTATAGGGCTCCTTGTCGTCGCGGAAGACCGGCTTCAGCGCATCGGCGCCAGCGGGCTTGTAGGTTTCGAGCAGGCCGGCCTTCTCGAACATCATGAGGCTCGACGCCGCCAGGCCCATCACCATGTCGGCGCGGGGATTGTCCTTCTCGGCGAGGAAGCGGGCAGTGATGACGCCGGTCGAGTCACGCACCCAGACGACCTCCGCCTCCGGCACGGCTTTCTCGATCGAGGCCTTGAACGGTCCGAGCTGATCGTTCTCCAGGGCGGTGTAGACGGTCACCTTCGTCTTCTGCGCCTGAGCGACGCCCGGAAGCGCCAGCGCGAAGGCGCCGATGACGCAGGAAGCAAGCCAGTTCTTCATATTCTCATCCCCTCTTTTATGATCGGTTTGAACGCTCTTTCGACGTTTCTTCCCCTGACATGCAAAAACGCAGGTGGATCGCTCCACCTGCGCTGGCTTTTCTTGTTCACGCGGTCCAGGGCATCGACCACGTCTTGACGTTGGTGAAGGATTTCATGGCCTCGACGACACCCTCCTTGTAGCCGAGGCCGGAATCCTTGATGCCGCCGAAGGGGGACATCTCGATCCGGTAGCCCGGGACTTCCCAGAGATTGACCGTGCCGACCTCGAGATCGGCGACAAAGCGCTGGATGTAATCGTAGCGATTGGTGCAGATGCCGGAAGAGAGACCATAGGCGGTGGAGTTCGAGATCCGGATCACCTCGGCGATGTCGTCGGGCACGCGGACGATCGGGATCACCGGGCCGAAGGTTTCCTCATGCACCAGCTCGCAGGTGTAGGGAATCTTGTCGACCACGGTCGGATGGAACAGCGCCCCTTCCGCCCGCTTGCCGTAAAGCACCTCGGCGCCCTTGGTCACGGCGTCGTCGACGCGGGCCTGGAAGAGCGCGGCCGAGCGGGCGTTGATGACGCAGCCGACATCGGTTTCCGGGTCCATCGGGTCGCCGCATTTCAGCTTCTTCGCCTTCTCGACGACGAGCTTGGAGAAGGCGTCGGCGACGCTCTCGACCACCAGGATGCGCTTCACCGCCGTGCAGCGCTGGCCCGAGTTCTTGGTCGCGCCGGTGACGGCAAGCTCGGCCGCCTTGTCGAGATCGGCATCCTCCATGACGATCAGTGGGTCGTTGCCGCCGAGTTCCAGCACGATGCGCTTATAGCCAGCCTTGTCGGCGATGTGCTTGCCGACGCGGACCGAGCCGGTGAAGGTCACCAGATCCGCATCGGGATCGGTGATCATCGCATCGCCCATGGTCGAGGGATTGCCGGTGACGACCGAGAGCATCTCGGGCGGCAGGCCGGCCTCGTAGAGCACGTCGGCCAGCGCCAGCGCGGTCAGCGGCGTCAACTCCGTAGGCTTGAGGACGAGCCGGTTATTGGTCGCGATCGCCGGGGCCAGCTTGTGGCTGACCATGTTGAGCGGGTGGTTGAACGGGGTGATCGCCGAGATCACCCCGAGCAGCGGCTGGCGCGTGGTGAAGATCTTGCGCGCCTTGCCGTTCGGCGAGATGTCGCAAGAGAACATCTCGCCATCGTCCTTGATGGTGAGCTGCGCCGCGAAGGACCAGACATCGTAGGCGCGGCTGGCCTCATAGAGCGAGTCCTTCCAGCAGAGGCCCGCTTCCGCCGTGATCAGCTTGGCGAACAGCTCCTTGCGGTCGCGCAGCAATTCCGCCGTCTTCTGCAGAATCTGCTGGCGCTCGTAGCGAGAAAGCTTCGGCTTGAACGCCTTGGCCTGGGCAAAGGCCTCGCGGACATGCTCGGGCCGGGCCGCCGGTATCAGGCCGACCACGCTGTCGTCATAGGGGTTCCGGACCTCGACCATGTCGTCGGTCGTGACCAGCTTGCCGGCGATGCGCATCGCCTCGCGCCGCACCGGCGGCTTCACCGTCGCGTTCATCTCAGTTCACCAGGTTCAGGGCGACGTCGAAGACGTCGAAATTGCGGAGCGTGCGGCCCTGCGGCACCGTGATCGGCCGGTTGGCGATCATCGGCACGCGCTGCTCGGTGATGCCGCCATGCGAGCGTAGCGGCTCGGTCAGGCCCGAGAGATCGTGCCTGTCGGGCGAGGTGCCGATCACCTTCTGGCGGGTCGAGACGACCACGACATCGCCGATCCGGTCGGCCGGCAGTTCGAAGCGCTCGCAGGCTTCCGCCGAGGTCACCGCCAGCGCGATGCCGTCGAGGCCGGAGATGCGGGCAGCGACCTCCTCCTGGCTGGCGCCATCGGGCAGGTAGACCGTGGCGAAGGAGCCGAGCGCACCATGGTGGACGACATAGGGGTCGGTGATCGGCAGGATCACGCGCATCGTGCCCTTGCCATACCATTCGTCCATCAGGCTCTGGAGATAGACGACGTCCGGCTCGCCATTCGCGAGGTGCTTGTCGTTCATGCCGTGATCGGCGGTGATCACCAGCGTGCAGCCGAGCGTATCGAGCTTGCCGACATACCCGTCGAACATGGCGTAGAACGAGTCCGCCATCTCCGAGCCAGGACCGGCCTTGTGCTGCACATAGTCGGTGGTAGAGAGGTACATCAGGTCGGGCTTGAAGGTCTCCAGCAGCTTGACGCCGGCAGCGAAGACGAACTCCGAGAGATCGGCCGAATAGACCGACGGCACCGGCATGCCGACGAAATCGAGCACGTTCTGGATGCCGTTCTCCGCCTTGTTGGCCTTGTCGGCCTTTTCCGAGGAGAAGGCGATCGCGCTGCCCGAAGTGAAGTCGAGCCCCTTGCCGAGCAGCGTGCGCAGCTTGTCCTTGGCGGTGACCATCGCGACCTTGAAGCCGGCCTTCTGGAATTCGGCCAGGATGGTCGGCGCCCGCAGGAAGCGGGCATCGTTCATCATCACCTCTTCCTTGGCCTCGCGGTCATAGAAGAAGTTGCCGGCGATGCCGTGCACGGCCGGCGGGCGGCCGGTGATGATCGAGAGGTTGTTCGGGTTGGTGAAGCTCGGGATCACCGAATAGGCATGGGTGCTGGCGCCGGCCTTCATGATCCGGTCGAGGTTCGGCGTCAGGCCCTTGGCGCTGGCGGCCTCGATATAGGCCGGCTCCGAGCCGTCCATGCAGATCACCACCGTCGGACGCTGCGGCCGGGCATATTCGCGGCCGTTCGCAACGACATCCGCGCCGATCTTCGTGTGCATTGTCATCTCTGGGCTCCTCACGCGGCCGACTTCAGGCCGACGCCCATTTCATCAAGGACATCCGACACTGTGGCGACGAAGGCGCGCATGTCCTGCGCGCCGAGCGCGCCGATGCAGCCGATGCGGAAGCTGTCCGCGACCGTCAGCTTGCCGGGATAGATGACGTAACCGGCATCCTTCAGCGCGTCGTAGAAGCGCTGGAAGACGAAGTTCTTGTCCTCCGGCATGTGGAAAGTGACGATGATCGACGCCTGCCGGGCAGCCGGCAGCAGCGTGCGGAAGCCGAGCCCTTCCATGCCCTCGATCAGGATGCGGGCGTTCTCGGCATAGCGCTCGCCGCGGCCTGCGACTCCGCCCTCGGCCCAGAATTCCTGCAAGGCCGCGTGGAAGGCGACGATGACATGGATCGGCGGGGTGAAGCGATACTGTCCGGTGCGCTCGAAGCCGGCGTTCTGGTCGTGGAGATCGAGCACCAGCGTGGTCGCATTGCCCTTGGTCTCGGCGAGCGCGCTCTTGCGGGCGATGACGAAGCCGAGGCCGGGAACGCCCTGGATGCACTTGTTCGAGGAGGCGGCGACCGCGTCGAAATAGACCTCGCGGCTGTCGAGCGGCAGGGCACCGAAAGCGCTCATCGAGTCGACCAGCAAACGGCGGCCATGGCGCTTGGCCAGCGCGGCGATCGCCTCGACCGGGTTGCGGATGCCGCTCGTCGTCTCGCAATGGACGGTGAAGATGTGGGTGATGGCGGTGTCGGTAACCAGCATGCGGTCGATCTCGGCGAGATCGGGCGGGGTGTCCTCGGCGGTCTCGTGCACGGCGACGGCTCGGCCGGCGATCTCGACGATGCGCCTGGCGCGCTGGCCATAGGCGCCGTTAATTAGGACGAGGATCTTGCCGTCGCGCGGCACGAAGGTCGTCAGCATCGCCTCGACGGCGAAGGTGCCGGAGCCCTGCATCGGCACGGTGACGAAATCCTCGCCGCCATGGATGATCTTCGGCAGCTCCTCCAGAACCGCCTTGTTGATGCCGACGAAGGTCGCGTCGCGCGAGCCCCAGTCATGCACCATCGCTTCCTTGATGGCCTTGCTGGTGGTCAGCGGGCCGGGGGTCAGGAGGAGCGGATCACCGGTTTCGGAAGAGGCAGGGCGGCGGGCCTGGGCCATGATGGTCTCGCGATAGGTTGCGGCGGATGACCCGGACGCTAGGACCGCGATTGACATAGGTCCAATACATCGTTTCCATATCATCCATAGATAGGATCTATAGGTATGGCGATCAGCTATTCCGGCCTCGCGGCTTTCCATGCGGTCGCCGAAGCGCAGAGCTTCACCGGCGCCGCAAAGACGCGCCATGTCAGCCAGCCCACCCTTTCCGCCCAGGTGCGCGGGCTGGAAGATGCCTATGGCGTCAGGCTGTTCGACCGCGCCGGGCGGCAGGTGAAGCTGACCCCGCTGGGGCAGAGTCTCTTCGTGGTCACGGCGAGATTGTTCGCGGCGGAGGACGAGGCGGAATCGCTGCTCGCCGGCAGCCGCACGCTCCAGCGCGGCCATCTGCGGATCGCCGCCGACAGCGCCACCCATGTCATGCCGGCGCTCGCCCGCATGCGCGAGCGCTATCCGGGCCTGACCTTCTCGCTGACGATCGGCAACTCCTCCGAGGTCGTCGACCAGATCATGGATTTCGCGGCAGACGTCGCGATCACCGCGCGCGCCAATTCCGACCCGCGCATCCACAGCGTCCGGCTGCGCTCGGACGATCTCGTCGCCTTCGTCTCGGACCAGCACGAGCTGGCGCGGCACGACCAGATCCCGATCGAGGCCTTCGCCGGCCAGGACATCGTGCTGCGCGAGCGCGGCTCGATCACGCGCGAGGTCTTCGAGAGCCGGCTCTCGCTCGCCGGGATCAAGCCGGCGAACCTGCTGGAGGTGCAGTCGCGCGAGGCGGTGCGCGAGGCCGTCGCCTTCGGCTTCGGGATCGGCGTCGTCTTCGCCGCCGAGTTCAAGCCGGAGACCGGCCTGAAGCGCATCGTCATCACCGGCGCCGATTTCGATGTCGGCGAGTACATCGTCTGCCGGGCCGAGCGCCAGCGCCTGCCCCTCGTGCGCAGCTTCTTCGAAATGGTTCAGGACGTGATCGAGGCGCGTTGAAGCGAACGCGTCCCCCAGCCTCTTGCGCAAATTGACAAGCCGGACAAAGATATTTCAAACTTAAAATATAAGACCTGAGGGGACGGGCAGATGCGGGTTATTATCGTCGGCGGCGGCATTGGTGGATTGACCCTGGCGCTGATGCTCCATGCCCGCGGCATCGGTGCGACGGTCTACGAGCAGGCCAGCGAGATCCGCGAGGTCGGCGTCGGCATCAACACCCTGCCCCATGCGATCCGCGAGCTCGCCGATCTCGGCCTGCTGCCGGCGCTCGACGCGGTCGGCATCCGGACGCGCGAACTGCATTACATGAACCGGTTCGGGCAGACGGTCTGGCGTGAGCCGCGAGGCCTCCATGCCGGCGCGCCCGTGCCGCAATTCTCGATCCATCGCGGCCGGTTGCAGAAGATCATCCGCGACGCGGTCGCCGAGCGGCTGGGCGAGGACGCGATCCGCACCGGGCGCCGGCTGCAAGGCTTCATCCAGGACGAGGGCGGCGTTACCGCGCATTTCAGCGATGCCCGCCTCGGCGAGGCCGGCGAGACGGCGCGCGGCGACATCCTGATCGGCGCCGACGGCATCCATTCGGCTGTGCGCGCCTGCTATTTCCCGAATCAGGGTCCGCCACGCTGGCAGGGCGTGCAGATGTGGCGCGGCGCCTGCGACTGGCCGACATTCCTCGACGGCGAGAGCATGATCATCGCCGGCGGAATGGCCGGCAAGCTGGTGCTCTATCCGATCGGCAAGGGCACGAGCGCCAGGACGCGGCTGACCAACTGGGTCGTCAATATCCGCACCGGCGATCCCGAGCGGCCACCGCCGAAGGAGGCCTGGTCGAAGCCCGGCCGTCTCGAGGACGTGCTGCCCTTCGCCAGGCGCTTCAGCGTGCCGGAGGTCGATATCCTCGCGCTGATCCGCGCCACCGGGACATTCTGGGAATATCCGATGTGCGACCGCGATCCGCTGCCGCGCTGGACCCATGGCCGCGTGACGCTGCTCGGCGACGCCGCCCATCCGATGTATCCGGTCGGCTCCAACGGCGCCTCGCAGGCGATCCTCGATGCGCGCTGCCTCGCCGACTGGCTGGCCAAGGCCGAGCATCCGCGCCAGGCGCTGGCAGCCTATGAGGCGCAACGCCTGCCGGCGACGGCGGAGGTGGTCGCGATGAACCGTGTCGGCGGGCCGGAGCGGGTTATCGACGCGGTCGAGGCGCTGGCACCGCAAGGATTCGACGATGTCGAACGCGTGCTGGGCTATGCCAAGCGCGAGCAGATCGTGAAGTCCTATGCCGGAAAGGCCGGGTTCTCGGCCGAGCAATTGGCGGGGAAGAAGGGTTAGGCGTCATGGTCGGGCTTGACCCGACCATCTCGGAAACCAGAGCCCTCTCGTCACGAGTTTCTCGGGTCGCTGCCATGCAGCGCCCGAGAATGACGACTTTCGCGTAAAATTAGTGCGAAGCGCCTACCGACCCTCACGCCCCTTCGGGCGGAGGCGGCAGGAAATCGACCTCGTGCTTGGCCGAGAGGGCGACGACATCGGCCGGCTTCTGCTCGGCCATCGAGTGCAGGCCCCAGAACAGGTCGTAAAGCCGGGCCGTCGGCGAGACCCAGAACAGGCACTTCACCGTCGCGTCGCTCTTGTTGAACAGGCCGTGCGGGATGTTGCGCGGCAGCTTGATCAGGTCGCCGGCCGTGGCGAAGCTCTCCTGCCCGTCGAGCAGCAGGTCGAGCCGGCCCTCCAGCATGTAGATGAACTCGTCCTGCGTCGTATGGATATGCGGCGGCACGAAGGTGCCGGGCGGCAGGGTCGCGTGCCAGGAGAAGCTCTCCTCCGTCAGCGTCTTCGGCACATAGGTCTGGCCGAGGATGCTCCAGGAGATGCCGTCGAGACCTTCATTGGCGCGCGTCACGCCTGCGGTCAGCGGTTTCATGATCTTGCTCTCCTCATCTGCCGGCGCGGGCCGGATGGCGTTGGCGTGACCTGCTCAAAAGTGCAGGAAGCGATCCTTCACGGCGCTGTCGCTGCGCAGTTCCGCGCTGGAGCCGCGCCAGACGACGCGGCCTTTCTCCAGCACGACATGGCGGTCGGCGATCCGGACCAGCGCATCGACGTTCTTGTCGATGACGAGGATCGATTCGCCTTCCGCCTTCAAGGCAGTCAGGCAGTTCCAGATCTCCTCGCGGATCAGGGGGGCGAGCCCCTCGGTCGCTTCGTCGAGGATGATCAATTTCGGATTGGTCATCAGCGCCCGGCCGATCGCGAGCATCTGCTGCTCGCCGCCGGAGAGCTGGTTGCCGCGGTTCTCGCGCCTCTCCTTGAGGCGCGGGAAGAAGGCGTAGATGCGCCCGAGGTCCCAGCGCTTCTTGCCGGAACGGTCGGCGGCTGTGGCGATCAGGTTCTCCTCGACCGAAAGCGTCGGGAAGATCTGGCGGCCTTCCGGCACGAGGCCGATACCGGCCTGCGCGATGCGGAAAGGCGCGGCGCCGGTCAGGTCCCGCCCGCCGAAGGCGATCTTCCCGGCTTTTGCCGGCAGGAGCCCCATGATCGAGCGCACCGTCGTGGTCTTGCCCATGCCGTTGCGGCCGAGCAGAGTCACGACCTCGCCCTCGCCCACAGTGAGATCGACCCCGAACAGGATCTGCGCTTCGCCATAGCCGGCATCGAGCCCTTCGACGCTGAGCATCGCTAGCCCTCCTCGCCGAGATAGGCCTGCCGCACGGCCGGATCGGCCCTGACCGCCGCCGGCTCGCCCGAGGCGATCACCCCGCCATAGACCAGCACGGTGACGCGGTCCGCCAGCGCGAAGACGGCGCTCATGTCGTGCTCGACCAGCAGCATGGCGAAGCGGCCCTTGAGGCTGTTCAGCAGCGCGATCAGGCGCTCGCCTTCTTCATGCCCGACGCCGGCGAGCGGCTCGTCGAGCAGGATGAGCTTCGGCTGCAAGGTCAGCGCCATCGCGATCTCCAGCGCCCGCTTCTCGCCATGCGAGAGACTGCCCGCCGGCGCATGGGCGCGCTCGGCGAGACCGACCGCCTCCAGCGCTTCCCAGGCGGGGGCGTTGAGGGCGTCGTCGCCGGCCGCGTCACGGAAGAGCGAGAGCGGGCGGGCGCTATGCGCCTGCACGCCGAGCGCGACATTCTCCAGCGCTGAGAGCGAGGCGATGGTCGAGGTGATCTGGAAGGTGCGGGCGAGCCCGGCGCGCGCTCGCGCCTGCGGCTGCAGGCGGGTGATGTCCTGGCCGCCGAACAGGATCGCACCGGCATCCGGCTTAAGCGTCCCGGATATCTGGTGGACCAGCGTGGTCTTGCCGGCGCCGTTGGGACCGATCAGCGCGTGGAGCTCGCCGGGCGCGATGGTGAGGTCGACCCCGTTGGTGACCTTCAGCGCGCCGAACGACTTGGCGAGACCTTTGAGGGCAAGCGCCGGCTCAGCCATCGCGGCGCCCCCTCAGCTTGTTGGCGAGCCCGGCGATGCCGCCACGGGTGAACAGCACGAAGAGCACGATCAGGGGTCCGAAGATGACCTTCCAGTTCTGCGTCAGCGACGAAAGCACGTCCTCGGTGACGAGGAAGGCGAGCGCGCCGAGGATCGCGCCATAGAGCGAGCCGACGCCGCCGAGCACGACCATGAAGATCAATTCGCCCGAGCGCGACCAGGACATATAGGCCGGGCTGACGAAATCGGTCTGGTTGGCGAGCAGGAAGCCGGAGAGGCCCGCCATCATGCCGCTGATCACATAGGCGCCGAGCCGGACATGATTGACGTCGTAGCCGGTGACGGTGACGCGCACGGCATTCTCGCGCGCTGCCCTGAGCACGCGGCCGAAGCGCGAGGCGACGATGCGACGCGCCAGCCAGTAGCAGAAGGCCAGCGTACCCAGCGCGATATAGTAGAAGCCGGTGCGGTTGGCGAAGACCTCGCGCCCGAAGAGCGTGCTCTTCTCGTAGAGCGTCAGCCCGTCGTCGCCGCCATAGGCCGAGAGCGCCTGCGCGAAATAGAAGGCCATCTGCCCGAAGGCGAGCGTGATCATGATGAAGGCGACGCCGCGCGTGCGCAGCGAGACATAGCCGGTCACCGCTGCAAAGACCGCGCAGACGAGCAGGATGACCGGCAGCGCCACCAGCAATTCGGTCCGGCCCTCGGTGATCAGGATGCCGGTGCCATAGGCGCCGATGCCGATGAAGGCGGCATGACCGAAGGAGACCAGGCCGCCGATGCCGAGGACGAGATCGAGCGAGAGCGCGGCGATGGCGAAGATCATCGCCCGCGTCACCAGCGTCAGCCAGTGCCCAGGCAGGCCGAGCGCGGAGGCAAGCGGCAGCAGGGCGAGCAGGAGGAAGATTACGAACGGGGCCAGCCGGCGCACCGTCGGGGCAACCGGTCGCGCCACGGGCGCAGTCGATGTCGAGGGAGTGCCCGCCATGCTCACGAGCGCCCCTTGGCCGGCAGCAGGCCTTCCGGCCGGACGAACAGCACCGCCGCCATCACCAAATAGATCAGCATCGAGGAGAGCGCGGCGCCGGTCGCACGCGCCGAGGCCGGCGCCATGAACAGCCGGAGCAGGTCGTTCATCGAGGAGCGGCCGAGCGTGTCGACAAGGCCGACGATCAGCGCGCCGACGAAAGCGCCGCGGATCGAGCCGATGCCGCCGACGACGATGACGACGAAGGCGAGGATCAGGACCGTGTCGCCCATGCCGGGCTCGACCGAGAGGATCGGTGCCGCCATCGCTCCGGCAAAGCCCGCGAGCATCGTGCCGAAGGCGAAGACGACCATGAAGAGCTTGCGGATATCGACGCCGAGCGCCGAGACCATCGGCGCGTTCGAGGCCCCTGCCCTCAGCAGCATGCCCGCGCGCGTCTTCTCGACCACGAACCAGAGCAGCGCGCCGACGCCGAGGCCCGCCGCGATCAGGGCGAAGCGGTAGACGGGGTAAAGGATGCCGTCCATCAATCGGACATTGCCGGAGAGGAATTCCGGCACGGGCACCGAGAGCGGCGCGGCGCCCCAGATCATCTTCACCGCCTGATTGAGCAGCAGGATGAGCCCGAAGGTCGCCAGCACCTGATCGAGATGGTCGCGTTCGTAGAGATGCCGGAAGACCAGGAATTCGAGCGCGAGTCCGAGCAGCAGTGCGGCCGCCAGCGCGAGCACGAGGCCAAGCAGGAAGGAGCCGGTCAGCCCGACAAAGGTGACGGCGAGATAGGCTCCCAGCATGTACTGGACGCCATGGGCGAGATTGATGAAGTCCATCACGCCGAAGACCAGCGTCAGTCCGGCAGCGACCAGGAACAGCAGGACGCCGAACTGGAGGCCGTTCAAGAGCTGGACGATCAGGAGGCTGAGGGTCATCGCGCGGTCCTATGTCAGGGCCGGTCACAGGACGTCATGCTCGGGCTTGACCCGAGCATCTCGTGACGAAGAGATCCCCGGGTCGAAGCTCCGCTTCGCCCGAGGATGACGCTTCGCGTCACTTCAGCGCGCAATCCTTGGCGTGCGGATCGGCGTAGTCCGAAAACACCTTCTGGGCGATCTCGGTCTGGAACTTGCCGTCGGCGCGCTTGGCGACCTTGACGAGGTAGAAGTCCTGGATCGGATAGCCGTTGGTGTTGAACTTGAACTTGCCGCGCAGCGAGGTGAAATCGGCCTTCTTGATCGCCTCGCGCAGCTTGTCGGGATTGCCGGCGCCGCCCGCCGCCTTCACGGCGGAATCGATCAGCATCGCCGCATCGTAGGACTGCTGGGCATAGGAGCCGGGCACGATCTTGTAGGCCGCCTCATAGGCTTTGACGAAGTCCTTCGTCTGCGGGTTGTCCATGTTGGGCGCCCAGGTCATGCCGCCAAAGAGGCCGACCGCTGCGTCCTGCTGCGCCGGCAGGGTCGATTCATCGACCGTGAAGGCGGAGAGGAACGGGATCTTGCCCTGCAGGCCGGCCTGCGACCACTGCTTGACGAAATTGACGCCGAGGCCGCCGGGCAGGAAGGCGAAGACGACATCGGGCTTGGACGAGGCGATCTTGGCGAGGTCGGCCGAGAAATCCATCGCGTTCAGCGGCGCATAGACCTCGTCGACGATCTCGCCCTTGAAGTAGCGCTTGAAGCCGGCAAGCGAGTCCTTACCCGCCTGATAGTTCGGCGCGATGATGTATGCCTTCTTGTAGTTCTGGTCCTGCGCGTATTTGCCCAGGACCTCGTGCACCTGGTCGTTCTGGTAGGAGGTGACGAAGAAGTTCTTGTTGCAGGCCTTGCCGGCCATGGTCGAAGGCCCGGCATTCGGGCTGATCAGGAATGCGCCGGAATCGAGCACCGGCTTGGCGATCGCGCCGAGGATGTTCGAGAAGACCGGGCCGACGACGAAGGCCGGCTTCTCGCTCTCGACAAACGAGCGCACGCGCTCGACCGCGACGTCAGGCTTCAACTCGTCGTCGATCACCGTGATCTTGACCGGCACGCCGCCGAGCTTGCCGCCGTTCTTGTCGACCGCGAGCTGAAAGCCGTCGCGGACCTGCTGGCCGAGCGAGGCGGCCGGGCCGGTCAGTACGCTGACCACGCCGATCTTGATCGGCTCCTGTGCCTGCGCGGACGCGATGGACAAAGCCAGCGCCCCACAACCGAGTGCCAGACCGAACCTGAATGTCGTCATCGATGCTCTCCCGGAAGAGTTTAAAGCGCGGCCCCGTTCCCTTGGATTTCTTCGGCTCGCGCAGACCATAATGTTTCAAGCTTAAAATATCTGCAAGAGCGACAATCGCGAATTTTCACGTTGCCGCCTGCCAGCGGCATCCTTGGCCCATTCCGGCGGGTTCGGAAAGGGAGGATTGTCCGGGCAATGGCGCGAAGAAACCCGCTCGTGGCAGGATTGGCTGCTGACCGCGCGGCCCGTCGCGCTATGGTGCAGGCCGTGACAGCGCAGGAGCGCCTCCATGCAGATCGGCCTGATCCTCTTCCCGAAACTGACCCAGCTCGATCTGACGGGCCCTGCCGAGGTCTTCTATCGCATGCCGGGAGCGAAGGTTCAGCTTCTCTGGAAAACCATCGAGCCCGTTTCCTCCGATCGCGGCATGGCGATCCTGCCGACGATGCGCTTCGCCGATTGCCATGCGCTCGACCTGATCTGCGTACCCGGCGGAGCCGGACAGATCGACCTGATGGACGACGAGGAAACACTGGATTTCCTGCGCCGCATCGCGCCGACCTGCCAGCTGGTCACATCGGTCTGCACCGGCTCGCTCGTGCTCGCCGCGGCCGGGCTGCTCGATGGCTACAAGGCGACCAGCCACTGGTCCTCGATCGATCAGTTGTCCCTGCTGGGCGCGATCCCCGTTGCGGAACGGGTCGTCAGGGACCGCGATCGTGTGACCGGTGCCGGCGTCACATCCGGGATCGACTTTGCCTTGACGGTCGTGGCCGATCTTCTCGGCGAAGAGGCCGCACGGGAAATCCAGCTGCAAATGGAATACGACCCGGAACCGCCCTTCCAGAGCGGCTCCCCTCGCTCGGCCTCGCCGGCTCTGGTCCAGGCGATGCGGGAGAAGATCGCGCCGTTCATCGCAAGACGGACGGCCGCAACCGAACGCGCCGCATCCCGATTGCGCAAGACACGCCCCTAGCCCCTCGCTCCGCAGGCGATGGACGAGGATCGGCTTGATATCCCGCGGCGCGGGTCGCAACCTGAAGCAGGTCAGCGGCGGCCGGGCTTATTGCGGGGGTCGTTCAAGCACGACCCGCTGGCGAGGTTTCGTCCCGTTCCCGGATGAAATCCATGTTGAGCTTCAGGCCGAGCCCCGGCAGGTCCGGCACATGCATGTGGCCGTCGATCGGCAGCGGCGCGCCATCGAAGACCTGCGCCGTGATGTCCTCGAACATCAGCAGGCGCTCGAGGAACAAGGCGTTGGGCACGGCCGCGACGAGATGCAGGTGGAGGTTCTCCATCGCATGCGGTGCAAACTTGACGTTCCACGCCTGGGTCAGCGCCGCGCATTTCAGCATCTCGGTATAGCCGCCGGCCCGTGCGCCATCGACCTGCACGATGTCGGCGGCATCGTGCATGAGCAGGTCCCTCACGCCGAACTTGGTGTATTCGTGTTCGCCGGTCGCCAATGGGATGTCGGTGCCGCGCTTGAAGCGAGCGAGGCCTGGAATATCGTCGGCGAAGACCGGCTCCTCGAACAGGAAGATATCGTACTCACGGATGCGGTTGGCGAGCTGCACCGCCGTCGCGGCGTCGAAGGAATTGTTCGCGTCGACCATGAGGTTGATGTCGGGGCCGACCGCCTCGCGGACCTTGCGAACGCGTTCGGCGTCGCGGCGCGGGTTGCGGCCGCCATCGAAGCCGACCTTGAACTTCACCGTCGTGAAGCCGCGCGCGACCATGCCCTTGATCTCGTCGACGAGTTGGTCGTCGGAATAGGAGGTCCAGCCGCCGCTGGCATAGACCGGCACCCTGGTCCGGTCGCCGCCGAGCAGCCTGTAGACGGGGAGATCGACGATCTTGCCCTTGAGATCCCAGAGCGCGATGTCGACGGCGCTGAGCGCGCAATACATCAGGCCCTTGCGGCCGACGCCACGCAGGTAGTGGAAGAATTCCTGCCAGATCGCCTCGGTTTCGAGAGGGTCGCGGCCGATCAGCCGGGGCGTCATGTTGCGGTTGATCAGCTCGCAGGTCGCCTCCCCGCCGACCTCGTGATAGGTGACGCCGATCCCCTCAAGCCCCTGATCCGTCGTGATGCGCACGATCACGAAGCCGATCGTCTCGACCTTGCGCGTCGCGTCGGCAAAGCCGCCCAGAACGGGTGCCGAGACGAGGTGAACGTCGATCTTCCGGATCCGGTGACGCATCAGCTTCCCCTCCAACCCAGATTGACATCATTATCAATAATGATATCGATATTCATATCGATAGACCTTGTCCAGCGAGGCTCTCGCCTTGATCCCGAAGCTCAGCCGCCCTTCCGATCTGGTCTACGGGATCGTCAAGCGGCGGATCATCCTCAACGAGCTGACGCCCGAGACGGTGCTGACCGAGCTCGGCCTCGCCCATGAGATCGGCTGCAGCCAGGGGCCGATCCGCGAGGCGCTGCTGCGCCTGCAGGAGGATGGCCTCGTCGTCCGCTCGGGGCGGCGGACGATCGTGACGCGGCTAACGGCCGAGGAAGCCGACGAGATGCTGGCCTTGCGGCGCAGGATCGAGACGCGCGGGGCGCTGAAGGCGGCTCTCCATGCCGATGGCCAGGCCCTCGACGACCTGCGCGGCATCCTGGCTGCGATGACGGAAGCTGCGGCAGAGGGCGACGAGTACCGCGTCATCGAAGCCGATAAGGATTTCCACCTCGCCCTGTTCCGCCTCTCAGGCCTCGACGCTCTCGGCCAGATCCTGGCGCGCTGCATTATGCACTCGAACCGGTACAAGCTCTGGGCGCCGGAGCATCGCCGCCCGCTGATCGAGACGGCGCGACGCCACGACGTTCTCTACGAACGCCTCGCCGCTGGCGACGGAAGCGGGCTCGCGGCCGCACTCGGCTCCCATATCGACACGATCGTTCTTCAGGGCAGCGACGAGGTTGCCGCGTGAACGCCTTCATCCACCCGCAGATGGCCCGGATCCTCGCCGGCTTCGCGGCGGCGCCCGGCGTCGACTTCAAGACCCTGCCGATCGCGGAAGCGCGCGCTTCCGCGGATGCCGGCTCCATCGCCTGGAACGAAGGCGCGCCTGCCATTCCTGCGCGCGATCTCACCGTCACGGGGGCAGCAGGGACGCTAGGGGGCAGGCTCTATCATCCGAAGCCCGGAACCACCCTGCCCGTCATCGTCTATGTTCATGGCGGCGGCTGGACCTTCGGCTCGGTCGATACCCATGACGGCACGATGCGCCATCTCGCCGTCGCCTCCGACTGTGCCGTCTTCGGGTTCGATTACCGGCTGGCGCCCGAGCATCCCTACCCGGCCCCTCTGGACGACACGCTCGCCGCCATCGCCTTCGCCTTGCAAGGCGAGCTCGGCCCGGATGTCGATGCACGGCGCTGGGCGCTCGCCGGAGACTCCGCCGGGGCGACGCTCGCGCTCTCGGCGATGATCCATCGTCGCGATACGGGGCTGACGCTCCCCGCGACGGCTGCCTTGTTCTACGGCTGCTACGCTCCCGATTTCGACACCGGCAGCCATGCACGGTTCGGCGAGGGATACATCCTGACCACGGCGAACATGCGCTGGTACTGGCGCAACTATCTCGCCGCAGCCTTCGACGCGCCTCCGACGCTGGCCGCACCGCTGCATGCCGATCTCGCCGGGCTGCCGTCGCTCTATCTCACGGCGGGCGGGCTCGACCCCCTCGCCGACGACACGCTCCGCCTCGCCGAGCGCCTGGCAGCGGCGGGCTGCGCCTTCCGCCACGACCATGTGCCGGGTGTGATCCATGGCTGCCTGCGCATGAGCCGGGAACTCGCACCGGCGCAGGCCATGATCGACGCCGGAGCCGCCTACATCACCGAACGACTATAAAAAACATCAGGGGAGTGAAACTCATGGAACGCAGGACCTTCATGAAGCTCGCGGGAGCGGCTGCGCTCTCCTTTGAGGCCGCCCGCCCGGCCATCGCACAGGGCAAGGCGACGGTGCGCTGGTGGTACCACTACGACAATCCCCAGAACACGCCGGCCGCCCTCGTCGCGAAGTTCGAAGCCGAAAACCCGGACATCAAGATCCAGGCCGAGCCGATCCCGTGGGGTGGCGGCACCGACTATATCAACCGCATCTTCTCGGCCCTGGTCGCCGGCAACCAGCCCGACTGCGCGATGGTACGCCTGTCCTATCTCTCGCGCTTCGGACAGATGAAGGCACTGGAGCCGCTGGACGGCTTCCTCGCCAACTGGAAGGGCCGCAGCGACATCGCGGAGGATGTCTGGAAGATCAACCGCTCACCTGACGGCAGGCAGTACTACATGCCGCTGCACTACGTGGTGATCTATCTCTACTACCGGCAAGACATGCTTCAGCAGGCCGGGCTCCAGCCCCCCAAGAGCTTCGGAGACTTCCTCACCGCCGCCCAGGCGCTGACCAAGGACGGCGTCTTCGGCTACGGCATGCGCGGCGGCGCCGGCTGCCATGACAACTGGGGGCCCTTCGTCCTCGGCGGCGGTGCCAGCTTCGACAAGGGCGGCATGGTCACCGAGAAGGCGCTGGCGGCGAACCGCTGGTTCGTCGACCTCGCCGTGAAGCACAAGGTCGTGCCGCCCTCGGCGCCGACCGATGCCTTCCGCCAGATCGTCGATGCCTTCAAGGCCGGCCGGACCGGCATGGCGATCCACCATATCGGCTCGGTCGCCGAGGTCGTCGGCGCGCTCGGCGACAAGGTCTCGGCCGTGCCGGTGCCGCGCGGGCCGGACGGCAGCGGCTGGACCTATTTCGGCGACGAGTCCAACGCGATCTTCGCCGGCAGCAAGAACAAGGAAGCGGCGTTCCGCTGGATCAGCTTCCTGTCGAGCGCCGAGAACAATGCCGAGCAGGCCAAGCTCAGCGGCCAATTGCCGATCACCATCTCGGATACGAAGACCTGGACCGTGCATCCCAAGCGCTTCGTCGAGGCGAGCGACGCCTCCCTGCCGATCGCCCGGCCCTTGCCGGACCATGTGAAGACGCCGGATTTCGTCGGCCGTGTCCTGCCCACCAACCTGCAGCGGGCCCTGACCGGCGGGATGAACCCCGACGAGCTCATGAAGGCGGTCGAGCAGACCTTCAACGGCTGAGGCCGGATCGCAGCGCGCGGCGCCGGGTGAACCGCGGCGCCGGCCATCGATCCAGAGGAACGAAGCCATGAACAAGACGATGGCGAGCGGCGCGATGCTGCGCGCGGCGACCCCATATGGATTCCTGCTGCCGGCCCTGCTGGTGACGGCACTGGTCATCCTGTTTCCGGTGCTGCAAACGGCCTGGTACAGCCTGCACGACTACGTTCTCTACGATCCCGACAATTTCCGCTTCGTCGGCCTGCGGAATTTCGCGACCGCGCTCTCGGACGAGGTGTTCTGGATCTCGCTCGCGAACTCGGCGCTCTGGGTCGCTGGCGTCGTCTCGCTCCAGCTTCTTCTGGGTCTTGGCGCGGCGCTCCTGCTCAACCAGAGCTTCTGGTGGCGCGGCATGGCGCGGGCCCTGGTGATCATCCCATGGGCCCTGCCGAGCGTGATCATCGGCCTGATGTGGACCTGGATCTACGATTTCAACCTCGGCGTCTTCAATGACATCCTGCTGCGCCTTGGCCTGATCTCGGCCCCGCATCCCTGGCTTGCCCAACCCTCGACGGCGCTCGCCTGCATCATGCTGGCACTCGTCTGGCAGGGTTTCCCGTTCTTCACCGTCACCATCCTGGCGGGCCTCCAGACGGTTCCGGGCGAGCTCTACGAAGCAGCCGAGATCGACGGCGCGAGCCCCTGGCGCCAGTTCGTCCACGTCACCCTGCCCTCGATCGCCGGCATCATCGCCACGGCCGTGCTGCTGCGCGTCATCTGGGTCGCCAACTCGCTCGACGTCATCCTGGTCATGACCGGCGGCGGGCCGGGCTATGCCACGCATACGCTGCCGCTTTACGCCTTCCTGCGCGCCTATACCGGCATGGAGTTCGGCTATGCCGCCTCGCTGTCGCTGATGCTGACCGCGATCCTCATCGGCATCGTCTGGCTCTATGTCCGCCGACAGGCCGGGGAGATGGAGAAATGATCCGGCGCCGCTCCTTCGCCCGCAACCTGATTCAGGTCGAAATCCCCGTCCTGCTGGTGCTCGTCTTCGCGCTGGCGCCGTTCGTCTGGATGCTGCTGACCTCGATCAAGCCCAATGCGGACCTCTCGCAGTTCCCGGTGCGCTACCTGCCGAGCAGCACCACCTTCGAGCACTACCAAACGCTGATCCAGCGCACGAGCTTCCCGGTCAACCTGCTGAACAGCCTGATCATCGCCTGCGGAGCCGTCGTGCTCGGACTGGCCGCGAGCGTGCCGGCGGCGTACTCGTTCTCGCGCTTCCGCTTCGCCGGGCGGCGCACGCTGATGACGAGCTTCCTCGTCATCAACATGTTCCCGATCGTGCTGCTGATCATCCCGCTCTTCGTGCTGATGCGGATGCTGGGGCTGATCGACACCTTCATCGGCGTCATCATCGGCCATTCGACCTTCTCGATCCCGTTCTCGATCTGGATGCTGGTCAGCTACTTCAACGCGATCCCCAAGGATCTCGACGAGGCCGCGACGATCGACGGCGCCTCTCGCTTGCAGACGATCCGGCTGGTCGTGCTGCCGCTGGTGACGCCCGGCATCGTCACCACCGCGATCTACGTCTTCATCACCTCGTGGAACGAATACCTGTTCGCGATGATGCTCTCGGGCGAGACGGTGCGACCGGTGACCGTCGCCCTGCAATTGTTCATCGGCGAATTCACCGTGCAGTGGGGCATCCTCACCGCGGGCGGCACGATCATCGCTTTGCCCGTCACCATCCTTTTCCTTTTTGTGCAGAAGCGCCTCGTCGGCGGCCTGACGGCAGGAGCAGTCAAATCATGACCAATGCGATCGGGGTGATCTCGATGTTCTACGCGCGCCCGTTCGGGCGCGAGTATTTCCCGACCTTCCGACGCATGAAGCAGGCCGGGGCCGATGTCGTCGAACTGCTCGTTCCGGAGCCGGGCGAACTCGATCTCGCCGAGACGAAGGCGGCTGCCGCCGATGCCGGCCTTGCTATCGTGCTGGCCGCGCGTGTGAACCTGACCCGCGACCTCGCCAGCCCCGATCCGGCCGCGCATCAGGCCGGCGTCGCCTATCTCGAGCAATGCGTCGATATCGCCGCCGCGCTGGGCGCCGGCATCGTCGGCGGCCCGCTCTACGGCGCGCCGCTCGTCTTCGCCGGCCGGGCACCGCATCCGGTCGAGCCGGCCGAGCGCCGCCGCCGGGTCGACGCCGTCGTGCGCGGCCTGACGCAGGCCGCCAAGCGTGCCGCCGACAAGGGCGTCGTCCTCGGCGTCGAGCCGCTGAACCGCTTCGAGACCGACATGTGCAACACCTGCCGCCATGCACTTGATTATGTCGAGGCCGTCGCTTCTCCGGCCGTCGGCGTGATGCTCGACACCTTCCACATGAACATGGAGGAATTCGACCTTGCCGCATCGATCCGGCTGGCGGGAGCGCGGCTCGTGCATTTCCAGGCGAACGAGAACAATCGCGGCTTCGTTGGCTCCGGCCATATCGACTGGCCGGCCGTCGCACGCGCGCTTGCCGCAAGCGGCTACAAGGGCCCGATCGTTCTGGAGCCCTTCCGGCGCGACGACGAGGCGGCGGGCGTGACGCTCGCGCAATGGCGCGCGCCCGCGCGGAACGAGGATTCCGAGCTCAAGGCCAGCATCGACTATCTCAAGGCGACGCTCACCTTCGCCGACAGGCTCGCCACGACGAAGGGAATTGCCTGATGAACGCCCCCCTGCGCCTCGGCTGGATCGGTTGCGGCACCCATGCGAACGAGATGCTGCTGCCGCAGGTCACCCGACACGATGTCATCCTGCAGGCGATCTGCGACCTCTCGCCGGAGGGCCTCGCCACGACCGGCCGGCGCTACGGCGTCGCACCAGAGAACCGGATGAGCGACTGGCGCGCGCTGCTCGCTCGTACGGATATCGACGCCGTCGGCCTCGCCATGGGGCCGCAACAGCATCACGAAGTCGGCCTCGCGACAATCGCCCGGGGATTGCCGCTCTTCATCGAGAAGCCGCCGGCCGCGACATCGCGGCAGGCGCAGGAGCTGGCCGATGCAGCGAAAGCCCGCGGCGTTCCGGTCGTCGTCGGCTTCATGAAGCGATACTCCACCGCCAACCGGATCGCGGCCAACGTCATCCACGGGCCGGAATTCGGCGAGACGGCGAGCTTCGTCGGCCAGTACATGACCGCGCCGACCTATTTCGCGGGCGACGTCGACTATACCGGTTTCTACCTGCATCACTGCGTGCACTATTTCGACCTGATCCCGCATCTGATGGGCGAGGTCGCGACGGTCAGCGCGCGCCGGCACGAGCTGGAGCCCGGCAAGCTGCTGCTCCATGTCGATTTCCGCTTCCGCAATGGCGGCATCGGCACGCTCGTGATGGGCACGCATCAATCACGCGGCACGCCGATGGAATGGTGGCAGGTGATGGGCGACCATCGCCGCGTCGAGGTCCGCAACCTGCACGAGGTCCGCTATTTCCGCAGCCCGCCCTTCAAGGTGTCGCGCGCGGATGCCACTCTGACCGAATCCGAGGACACGCTGGTCTGGGAGCCGAACTTCACCGTCGCCGCCAACGAGGACCACAAGGGCTATCACGCGATCCTGGGCGATTTCGTCCGTGCCGCTCGCGGCGAGACGCTGGATTGCCCCGACGCTGCGGCAGGGGCGCGAGCTCTCGCTCTCCTCGAACAGGCGATCGCGTCCGCAGACGCCAACTCGCAAGGGTGATGGCCCTCAGCGCGGCTGAGCCTGAGCCGTGCCACGCTCCATCAGGAGCGTGCGCAGGCGCCGGAGCCCTCTCACCAAAACTATCGCTTTTGTCGACAGTCGCCGCTAGCAAATGACATGCGCGCCGACGTCCTGGGCCTTCAGGCTTTCATCAGCATCGCCGAACGCGGCAGCTTCCGGGCTGCGGCCTCCCATCTCAACCTGTCTCAGACGGCACTGAGCCACCGTGTCCGCAAGCTCGAGGAATCGCTCGGCACACCGCTCTTCCTGCGCACGACACGGCAGGTCTCGCTGACGGCAGCCGGAACCACGCTGCTGCCGCGCGCGCGCCGGATCTTCGAGGACCTCGGTTCCGCCATCGACGAGGTGAAGGTCGAGGTCCGCGAGCGCGACACGGAAGTGTCCGTCGGCTGCCTGCCGACGGTGGCCGCCCATTGCATGCCCTCCGTGATCGCCGCCTTCGCCAAGCGTCATCCCGGGCTGGGCGTCAGGGTGCACGACAATTCAGCCTCCGAGATCGCCGACAAGGTGCAGTCCGGCGAGGCCGAGTTCGGCGTGACCATCGTCGCCGCGAACCGCTGGGACCTCGAGCTCAAGCCGGTGGTCAAGGAGCCGTTCGTGCTCGTCAGCCATCGCGACATGCCGCTCGCCCAGGCGGCGTCGCTGACATGGGCCCAGCTTCAGGACGAGCCGCTCGTCCGCATCAGCGCCGAGACGGGCAACCGCATCCTGATCGACGACGCGCTCGGCTCTCGCCGGGAGGCCCTGACCTGGCGTTACGAGGTGCAGCGGGTCGTCACCGCCGTCAGTCTCGTACGCTCCGGGATCGGCTATGCCATCGTCCCGCAGCTCGCGCTCGACGTGGTCGATTCCGGCGGGCTGGTCGCGATCCCGCTGCGAGCCCCGGCGATCACCCGGACATTGGGCATCATCACGCGCAAGACGGTGCCCTTGCGCCCCGCGACGCGCGACCTGCTGTCATTGCTGAGCGCTTCACTGAAGCGCAGCATCGCGCGCCCGGATTGATGATTCAGATTGCTCAATCGCTGCATTCTTATCATTTGATGAAGCAATAGACCTGCCCCACCCTTGCTGCGGGAAGAAACGTACAGGGAGTGGCGACGATGGCTGGTTCAGCACCGGCAGCGATCGCGTTCATCGGCTTCGGTGAGGTCGGACAGACGTTTTCGCGCGGCCTCATGGCCAATGGCGCCATCGGCATTCGTGCCTATGACCTGCTATTCGACAGCGCTGCCGGCCGCCGACTGGAGGACGCCGCGCAACAGATCGGCGTCGGTCGCGGCGCCACGCCCGCGGAAGCCTGCGGCCAGGCGGATTTCATCTTCTCGGCGGTGACGGCAGACCGCGCCGAGGCCGTGGCGGCCGAGGCGGCCGCCTGGCTGAAGCCCGGCCAGATCTTCGTCGACGTCAATTCAGCGGCGCCTTCGACGAAACAGCGCGCGGCGAAGGCGGTCGAGGCCAGCGGCGCCGACTATGTCGAAGCTGCCGTGATGGCACCCGTGCTCAAGCCCGGCTTGAAGGTCTCGATCCTTGCCGGCGGCCCCAAGGCGAGTGCCACCGCAGACATCCTCAACGGCCTCGGCATGAACCTGGCTCCAGTCTCGGAGACGTTCGGCCGGGCTTCCGCGATGAAGCTCTGCCGCAGCATCGTGATCAAGGGGCTGGAGGCGCTCATGGTCGATTGCGCCGCCGCCTGCGAGGCCTGGGACGTCAAGGACCCGGTCTTCGCCAGCCTGCACGCAACCTTTCCCTCGATCGATTTTCACGCACTCGCCGTCGACATGCGCGAGCGCGTGGCGACCCATGGCGTCCGGCGCGCAGCCGAGATGCGGGAGGCCGCCGAGATGCTCGCCGCCGCCGGGCTTGCGCCGGGGCTCGCCAGCGCCGTCGCCGATGCACAGCAGCGCGGCGCGCGCCGCAAGGGAGGCCTTTGATGCAGCTCGACCGCCGTTCCGTCCTTGCCGGCCTCGGCACAGCAGGATTGTCGGGCCTCGTCCCGGCCCGGGCACAGCCGGCATGGCCGAGCCAGATCATCCGTATCGTCGTGCCGTTCACGCCGGGCGGCAGCACCGACGTGCTGGCGCGGCTGATCGCGACGAAGCTGGAGCAGGTCATTCCCGGCAGGGGCTTCGTCATCGAGAACCGGCCGGGCGCCGGCGGCATGACCGCGGCCGGTCAGGTCGCGAAATCCGAGCCTGACGGCCACACGCTGATGATGGGCCATATCGGCACGCTGGCCTTCACGCCCTCGCTCTATCCGAACGTGCCCTATGACCCGGTGAAGGATTTCCAGCCGGTCGCCCTGGTGGCGATGGTGCCCAACATCCTGGCGATCAACCCGAAGCTGCCGGCGAAGACGCTCGGTGAGTTCATCGCCTATGCCAAGGCCAATCCCGGCAAGCTGAACTACTCGTCCGGCGGACAGGGCAGCGCCGCCCATATCGCCACCGCCTACCTGACCTATCGCGCCGGCATCGACGCCGTGCATGTGCCCTATCGCGGCACGGCGCCGTCGGTGAACGACCTCGTCGCCGGCCAGGTCCAGTTCACGCTCACCGGCGGCCCGGCCGTGCTGCCACTGGCCGAAGGCGGACAGCTGCGCGTGCTCGGCGTCGCCAGCCGCGAACGCGTCGGCTTCGCGCCGCACCTGCCCACCCTGGCCGAGAGCGGCCTGCCCGATTTCGAGGCGGTGCAATGGTATGGCGTGGTCGCGCCGGCCAAGACCCCGCGCCCGATCGTCGACCGGCTCAACCGCGAGATCAACGGCCTGCTCAGCCAGCCGGACTTCGCCGCGGCGCTTGCCCGCGACGGCGCCATCGCACAGCCCGAGATGCCGGATGGCTTCGGCAAGCTGATCGCCTCGGAGCTCGCGCTCTGGCGCGACGTCATCACGCGCGCCGGCATCAAGGCGTCGGAGTGAGCCGATGGGTCAGCGCGCCGTCCCCTGCATGCTCATCCGCGGCGGCACCTCGAAGGGCGCCTATTTCCTGCGCGACGACCTGCCGGCGGATGTCGCGGCGCGCGACGCCTTCCTGCTCGCCGTGATGGGCTCGCCCGACAAGCGGCAGGTCGACGGGCTCGGCGGCGCGCATCCCTTGACCAGCAAGGTCGCGATCGTCTCCCGGTCGAGCGAGCCGGGCTGCGATATCGACTTCCTGTTCGCGCAGGTCGGCATCGAGACGGCGCAGGTCGATACGACGCCGAATTGCGGCAACATCCTCGCCGGCATCGGGCCGTTTGCGCTGGCGCGGGGACTGGTCAAGGCGAGCGGCGCGCGCACGACCATTCGCGTCCGCACGATCAATACCGGCACCATCGCCGACCTCACCATGGACACGCCCGATGGCGAGGCCAGTGCCGAGGGCAACGCTCGCATCGACGGCGTGCCCGGCACCTCGGCGCCGATCGATATCGGCTTCCTCGACGCGGAAGGTTCGGTCTGCGGGGCGCTTCTCCCGACCGGCAACGTCGTCGACGTGATCGATGGCGTCCCCTGCACGCTGATCGACAACGGCATGCCGGTGATCGTGATGCGGGCGGCGGATGTCGGGCGCAGCGGCTACGAGCCGCGCGATCAACTCGACGAGGATCGCGAGCTGAAGGCGCGGATCGAGCGCATCCGGCTCGCCGCCGGTCCGCTGATGAATCTCGGCGATGTCGCGAAGAAAGTGGTGCCCAAGATCGCGCTCGTCGCGCCGCCGCAGGCGGGCGGTTCGATCTGCACGCGCAGCTTCATCCCGCATGAATGCCACGCTTCGATCGGCGTCTTCGCCGCCGTGACGGTGGCGACCGCGGCCGCCCT
The DNA here is from genome assembly GCF_058783685.1 of Allobosea sp. FW305-C-101. NCBI lineage: Bacteria > Pseudomonadati > Pseudomonadota > Alphaproteobacteria > Hyphomicrobiales > Alloboseaceae > Allobosea > Allobosea sp. FW305-C-101. The sequence goes on from NZ_JBYSYT010000001.1 coordinate 203,078, forward strand.
GCCCGGCTCGCCGGCGGCTTCCGTAGCGGTGATGCCCGAAGGCCGGGAGCGCTCGCTCTCGGTCGAGCATCCGAGCGGCGAATTCACGGTGACGCTCACAGTCGGTGGTACCGCCGACCGGCCGGTGATCGAGCGCGCCGGGCTTTTGCGCACGGCGCGCATCCTGATGGAAGGCCGTGCCTTCGTACCGGCAAATGTGATGGCGGCTCATGCGGGCGGCGCCCGCCACGGTGCCGAATGAGACGAGAGGACTGACCGGCGATGGCCGACAAGCAGAAGACAGGGCTGGTGATCACCGCCCATCCCGGTGATTTCGTCTGGCGCGCGGGCGGTGCCATCGCTTTGCACGCGAAGCGCGGCCTGCGCGTGAAAATCCTCTGCCTGTCCTATGGCGAGCGCGGCGAAAGCCAGTTCGCCTGGAAGAAGGCGGGCGTTCGCATGGAGGACGTCAAGGCCCAGCGTCGCGAGGAGGCAGAGGCTGCGGCCGCGCTGCTCGGCGCCGAGATCGAGTTCATGGATGCAGGCGACTATCCGTTGCGGACGACGCCCGACATGCTGGACCGCGCCATCGACATCTTTCACGAGCTTGGTCCCAGCTTCGTGCTGACCCATGCGCTCGAAGACCCCTATAATGTCGACCACCCGGAGGCGACGCGCTTCGCGCAGGAGGCGCGCATCATCGCGCAGGCCGCCGGGCACAAGCCCGACCCGGACCGCGCCTATGCCGCGCCACCGGTCTTCCTGTTCGAGCCGCATCAGCCTGAGCAGTGCAATTTCAAGCCGAATGTCATCCTGAATATCGACGAGGTCTGGGAGCAGAAACGCAAGGCCTTCGAGATCCTCGCCGCGCAGAAGCATCTCTGGGAGTACTACACTCGCGTCGCGCTGAACCGCGGCATGCAGGGCGGCCGTAACTCCGGCAAGGCGATGACCTATGGCGAGGCCTATCAACGCCTCTTCCCGGAAGCCCTGGAGGTGCTGGCATGACCCCCGTCGTCATCCGCACGACGAAGCGCGCGCCCGCCGCGGCAATGGCCGATCTGCGGGAACTCGGTGTCTCCACGACGCATGAGGCGATGGGCCGAAGCGGGCTGCTGAAGCCCTATATGCGGCCGATCTATCCGGGCGCGCAGATCGCGGGCGGAGCGGTGACCGTGCTCGCCCAGCCCGGCGACAACTGGATGATCCATGTCGCGATCGAGCAGGTACAGCCCGGCGACGTGCTCGTCGTCGCCTGCACCACCGACAATACCGATGGCATGTTCGGCGACCTGCTCGCGACCTCGCTCAAGGCGCGCGGCGGCGCCGGCCTCGTCATCGATGCCGGCGTACGCGACGTGCGGGTGCTGACCGAAATGGGCTTCCCCGTCTGGTCCCGTGCGATCTCGGCCAAGGGCACGGTCAAGGCGACGCTGGGTTCGGTCAATGTGCCCGTGATCTGCGCCGGAGCGCTGATCCACCCTGGCGACGTGATCGTCGCCGACGACGATGGCGTCGTGGTGGTGCCGCGCCTGGAGGCGGAGGCAGTGGCTGCCGCCGGCCGCAAGCGCGAGGCGGCCGAGGAGGAGAAGCGCCGGCGCCTCGCCTCCGGTGAACTCGGGCTCGACATGTACGGGATGCGCGAAGGCCTCGCCAAGGCCGGCCTCGTCTACCGCGACGACGATTGAGACCAAAACAACCGGCTTCGCAGAAAGCCGCAGCAGGGGAAGGAAACGACGATGACGCATCGCAGGATGTTACTCGGTGGCATGCTCGGGTTGGCGCTGGCCGCCTCGACGAGCGGGTTCGCGCTGGCGCAGGAGGCGGTGAAGATCGGCCTGATCCTGCCGATGACCGGTCCCTTCGCCTCGACCGGCAAGCAGATCGACGCCGCGGTGAAGCTCTTCCTCGCCAAGGAAGGCGCCACTCATGGCGGGCGCAAGCTCGAGGTGATCCTCAAGGACGATGCCGGCAATGCCGATGCGACGCGCCGGCTGGCGCAGGAGCTGGTCGTCAACGACAAGGTCTCGGTTCTCGCCGGCTTCGGCCTGACGCCGCTCGCCATGGCCACCGCCCAGATCGCGACGCAGGCCAAGGTGCCGGAGGTCGTGATGGCGGCGGCGACCGCGACGATCACCGAGGCCTCGCCTTATATCGTGCGGACGTCCTTCACCCTGCCGCAGGCTTCCGAGCCAATGGCGGACTGGGCTGCTGCCAACGGCATCAAGAAGGTCTTCACGGTCGTCACCGATTACGGGCCGGGGATCGACGCCGAGACCTCCTTCGCCAACAAGTTCAAGGCGGCGGGCGGCACAGTCGAGAGCGTGCGCGTGCCGCTGCGCAACCCCGATTTCGCGCCCTTCCTCCAGCGCGTCTCCGAGGCCAAGCCGGACGCGCTCTTCGTCTTCGTGCCCTCCGGCGTCGGCGCGCAGTTCATGAAGCAATTCGTCGAGCGCGGGCTCGACAAGGCCGGCGTCAAGCTGATCGGCCCCGGCGACGTGGTCGATGACGACATCCTCGAAGGTATCGGCGACGTCGCGCTCGGCGCCATCACCACGCATCATTATTCGGCGGCGCATGACAGCCCGGCCAACAAGGCCTTCGTCGAAGCCTTCCAGAAGGCCAATCCCGGCATGCGGCCGAACTTCATGGCGGTCGGCGGCTATGACGGCATGACGCTGATCGCCAAGGCGCTGGAAGCGACCAAGGGCGACGCCAGCGGCGACAAGCTGATCGCGGCGATGAAGGGCGCCGCCTGGGAAAGCGTGCGCGGGCCGGTGAAGATCGATCCCGACACCCGCGACATCATCCAGAACATCTATGTCCGCAAGACGCAGAAGGTCGGCTCCGAACTCCACAATGTCGAGTTCGCGACGATCAAGGACGTCAAGGATCCGGTGAAGGCGCGCAAGTGACGGCCGCGCGCTGGAACGCGGCGGGGCGACGCACATGCTGACCATCCTGTTCGACGGCATCGCCTATGGCATGGTGCTCTTCGTCCTCGGCTGCGGGCTTTCCGTGACGATGGGGTTGATGAATTTCGTCAACCTCGCCCATGGCGCCTTCGCGATGCTCGGCGGCTATGTCGCCGTGCAGGCGATGCAACGGCTCGGCCTGCCTTTCCTGGCCTGCCTGCCGCTCGCCTTCCTGGCGGCGGCGCTGGTCGGGATCGTGCTGGAGCGGCTGATCTACCGGCCGATGTATGCCAAGAGCCATCTCGACCAGGTGATGTTCTCGATCGGGCTGGTCTTCATGGCGGTCGCCGGCACGGACTGGCTGATGGGCTCGACCCAGCAATTCATCCGCCTGCCGGCCTGGCTGCAGGGGCGCTTCGAGATCGCCGGCATCGGCATCGGCCGCTACCGGCTCTTCGTCATCGTGGTCTGCGGTTTGCTCGCCTTCTCGCTGCAATGGGGCTTTGCCCATACCCGCTTCGGCAGCCGCCTGCGCGCTGCCGTCGACGATGCGCGCGTGGCGCGCGGGCTCGGCATCCCGGTCAACCGGCTCTTCGCCTTGACCTTCGCGCTGGGCTGCGGCCTGGCTGGCTTCGGCGGCGCGCTCGGCATCGAACTGATGGGCCTCGATCCCTCTTTCCCGCTGAAATTCATGATCTACTTCCTGATCGTCGTCACCGTCGGCGGCACGTCCAGCATCACCGGGCCGTTCTTCGCCGCGATGCTGCTCGGCGTCGCCGACGTCGTCGGCAAGTATCTCGTGCCCGAGATCGGCGCCTTCATCATCTATGCGCTGATGGTCATGCTGCTGATCACGCGTCCGCATGGCCTGTTCGCGAGGGCACGGGCATGAGAGCGGAGAGCCTCGACACCAAGGTCCGGCAGGCCCTCTATGCCGCCCGGCGCTGGCACCCGGCCGAGATCGCCTTCTGGCTGATCGCCTTCGCAGCCTTCCTGCTGTTCCCGCGCAACCTGCTGCTGCTCAACGAGATCGCAATCCTCGCGCTGTTCGCGCTCTCGCTCGACCTGATCCTCGGCTATGCCGGCATCGTCTCGCTGGGACACGCCGCGTTCCTCGGCATGGGCGCCTATGCGGCCGGGCTCTTCGCCAAGCATGTCGGTGGCGATCCGCTGGCTGGCCTCGTTGTCGGCATGGGCGCGGCGGGGCTGCTCGGGCTCGTCACCAGCCCGCTGGTGCTGCGCGGCACCGACCTGACGCGATTGATGATCACGCTCGGCGTCGCACTCATCCTCTTCGAGCTGGCGAACTCCTTTGGCGGCCTGACCGGCGGCGCCGATGGCTTGCAGGGGATCGTGATGAGGCCGGTGCTCGGGCTGTTCGATTTCGATATCTTCGGCCGCACCGCCTATCTCTATTCGCTCAGCGTGCTCTTCGTTCTGTTCCTGATCGCAAGGCGGGTGGTGCATTCGCCCTTCGGCCTCTCGCTGCGCGCCATCCGAGACAACCCGCTGCGGGCCTCGGCCTCCGGCGTGCCTAATGCGCGCCGCCTTGCCGCCGCCTATACGCTTGCCGCAGCCTATGCCGGCGCGGCGGGCGCGTTGCTCGCGCAGACCACGCAATTCGTCTCGCTCGACGTGCTCGACTTCCACCGCTCGGCCGATCTGATGTTGGTGCTGATCATCGGCGGCGCCGGCTATCTCTATGGCGGGCTTGTCGGCGCCATCGCGTTCAAGCTGCTCCAGGACGCGATCGCGAGTTTCACGCCGCAATACTGGATGTTCTGGATCGGGCTCTTCCTCGTCCTCTTCGTGCTCGGTGGGCGCGAGATCATCCATGGCGCGGTCAAGACCGTCACGGGGCGCCTCGCCATCTTCGGGAAGGGAGGCGCCAGATGAGCGTCGCCCTCCAGACCTTCGACCTCGTGAAGAGCTTCGGCGGCATCACCGCGACGGACCATGTCGATTTCACGCTGGCGAAAGGCGCGCGCCATGCGCTGATCGGCCCGAACGGGGCCGGCAAGACCACCTTCGTCAACCAGCTGACCGGCGTATTGAAGCCAAGCTCCGGCCGCATCGAATTGATGGGCGAGGACATCACGACGCTGCCGCGCGAGGCGCGGGTGAAGCGCGGGCTCGCCCGCACCTTCCAGATCAACCAGCTCTTCGCGACGATGACGCCCTTGGAGATGATCGCGCTCGTCACCTCCGAGCGGCTCGGGCGCAGCAGCCATCCCTTCCGTGCACTCGACCGTGATCCAGAGTTGGTCAGCCAGACCGCGGAGATCCTGAACCGCTTCCGGCTCGACGACATCATGGACCGGACCATTGCCACCCTGCCCTATGGCAAGCAGCGCCAGATCGAGATCGCCGCCGCCTTCGCAGCGCGGCCTTCCGTGCTGCTGCTCGACGAGCCGGCGGCCGGCGTGCCGGAGGCGGAGCGGCGCGAGTTGATGCAAACGGTCGCCGATCTGCCCGACGATGTCTCCGTGCTTTTGATCGAGCACGACATGGATCTCCTCTTCCGCTTCGCCACGCGCATCACCGTTCTGGTCAATGGCCGCGTGCTGGCGGAGGGCACGCCCGAGGAGATGGCGCGCGACCCAGCCGTGCGTGCGGCCTATCTCGGCGAGGACACCCATGTCTGAGCTTTTGAGGATCGAGAGGCTGAGTGCGGGCTATGGCGAGGCGCAGGTGCTGTTCGATATCGACCTCGCGCTGACCGAAGGTCATTCGCTGGCGCTGCTCGGCCGCAACGGCGTCGGCAAGACGACGCTGGTCAACAGCATCATCGGCGTCACCCGCCGGCGCGGCGGGCGGATCATGCTGGCCGGGCGCGATCTCACCGCCGCTTCGCCGGAGCAGCGGGCGCATGCCGGCATCGGCTGGGTGCCGCAGGAGCGCAATATCTTCAAGTCGCTGACGGTGCTGGAGAACCTGACCGCTGTCGCCAAGCCCGGACCGTGGGATGTCGGCCGCGTCTTCCGGATGTTTCCGCGGCTCGCCGAGCGCAAGGCCAATCTCGGCAACCAGCTCTCCGGCGGCGAGCAGCAGATGCTGGCGATCGGCCGGGCGCTCATGCTGAACCCGAAGCTGCTGCTGCTCGACGAGCCGACCGAGGGTCTCGCCCCGATCATCGTCGAGGAACTGCTGAGGGCGCTGAAGGCTTTGTTCCGCGAGGAAGGGCTTGCTGCCATCGTGATCGAGCAGCATGCGCGCAAGATACTCGAACTGACGGACGATGCCATCGTGCTCGAACGCGGCCGCGTCGTCCTCACCGAGAGTAGCGTGACGCTTATCGCCGAGCCCGAACGGCTCGAACACCATCTCGGCCTCGCCGCCGCCTGATCATCGAGAAACGGGAGGAGACGTCATGACAAAGAGGACAAAGCCGCCGTTCCGGGGCGACATGGTGGGCAGCCTGCTGCGCAGCGCGCCGGTCAAGGACGCCCGCGCCAAGGTTGCTGCCGGCGAGATGGACAAGGCCGAGCTGGCCAGGATCGAGGACGAGGAGATCAGGAAACTCGTCAGGAAGCAGGAGGAGATCGGCCTGCAGGCCGTGACCGACGGCGAGTTCCGCCGCGCCTTCTGGCATTTCGACTTCCTCGACGGCCTGACCGGCGTCACCACCTACGAGACCGATGCCGGCATCCAGTTCAAGGGCGTCGCGACCAAGGGCCACGGCATCCGTGTCACCGGCAAGCTCGACTTTCCGGCCGCCCACCCGCACCTGGCCCATTTCAGGTTCCTGGCTTCGGTCACGAGCCGCGTGCCGAAGATGACCATCCCGAGTCCGTCCATGCTGCATTACCGCGGCGGGCGGAAGGCGATCGATCCGAGCGCCTACCTCCGGATGGAGGATTATTACGACGATCTCGGCAAGGCCTATGCCAAGGCGATCAGGGCCTTCTACGACGCCGGTTGCCGCTATCTGCAGCTCGACGACACCAGCCTGTCCTATTTCTGCGACCCCGAGCAGCGAAAGATGTTGGCCGAGCGCGGCGACGACCCGGACAAGCTGATCTTCATCTATCGCGACGTGCTCAACGCGGCGCTGAAGGCCAAGCCCGCCGACATGCAGATCACCACCCACACCTGCCGCGGCAATTTCAAATCGACCTTCATCGCGTCGGGCGGCTACGAGCCTGTCGCCGACATGGTCTTCAACCAGATCGATGTCGACGGCTATTTCATGGAGTGGGACGACGACCGCTCCGGCGGTTTCGAGCCGCTGCGCTTCCTGCCGAAGGGCGACAAGCAGGTCGTGCTCGGCCTCGTCACCTCCAAGTTCGGCGCGATCGAGAGCAAGGACAATCTCAAGCGCCGGATCGAGGAAGCCGCGAAATTCGCGCCGCTGGAGCAGCTCTGCCTGTCGCCGCAATGCGGCTTCGCCTCGACCGAGGAAGGCAATGTCCTGGCCGAGGACGAGCAATGGGCCAAGCTCTCGCGCATCCTCGACGTCGCGAAGGAAGTCTGGGGATGAATAGCGAACCCTGTTTCGACATCGCCCATCTCGGCCATGTCGAGTTCTTCACCAACAAGCCCGAGGCCAGCCTCGATTTCTTCGTCAATATCTTCGGGCTGACGGAGAGCGGGCGCGAGGGCGATTCCGTCTACCTGCGCGCCTGGGACGATTACGAGTTCCACACGCTGAAGCTGACCGCCTCGAACACCACCGGCGTCGGCCATATCGGCTATCGCGCCACGAGCGAGGCGGCACTTCTGCGCCGTGTCGCCGCGATCGAGGCGATGGGTGCCGGCCTCGGCTGGAGCGAGGGTGATCTCGGCCATGGCCGGGCCTATCGCTTCCGCGATCCCGATGGGCATATCTTCGAAATCTATTTCGACACCAACAAGTATGTCGCGCCCGAGGGCGAGCGGCCGGCGTTGAAGAACCAGGCGCAACGCAACCATGGCCGCGGCTGCGCCGTGCGCCGGCTCGATCATCTCAACCTGCTTGCGCAGGATGTGGCGGTGATCCGCGATTTCATGCCGAAAGCGCTGGGCAGCCGCGTCACCGAGCAGATCGTGCTGGATTCAGGCGAGGTCGGCGGCTGCTGGTTCACCGTCAACAACAAGAGCTACGATATCGCCTATACCCGCGACCACACCAAAGCGCAGGGACGCTTCCACCACGTCACCTATGCGGTCGACCAGCGCGAGCACATCCTGGAGGCGGCCGATCTCTTCCTGGAGAACGGCGTCTTCATAGAAACCGGGCCGCACAAGCACGCGGTGCAGCAGACCTTCTTCCTCTATGTCTACGAGCCCGCCGGCAACCGCGTCGAGATCGCCAATGCCGGGGCGCGGCTCATCCTCGATCCGGACTGGCAGACCGTGACCTGGACCGAGACCGAGCGGAAGAAAGGTCAGGCCTGGGGGCTCAAGACGATCGAGAGCTTCCATACGCATGGCACGCCGCCGGCGGCCTAATGGCACGGCGTTGCCCGAATGCGAAAACCATCGAGGCGCTGCATTGAAGTCCGAAACCGCGTTCGTGACGCGGACCCGGCCGGCGCTGCCGCCGGCCGCCTCGCAAGGATCCGACGGCCTCAGGCGGCGCCGACGCCGCCGAAGACCATGCGGCCGCGGTGGAAGGTCGCGCTCCGGTCCGGCAGACGGGCCACCGCCTCGGCTGAGCAGCTGGCCGGGACCAGCGTGAAATCGGCGGAGTCGCCGGCCTTGGGCCAGGCCCGCTCGCCCTTGTCGGTGAGCGGCAGCACGCCACCGGTCGCGATCGCCAGCGCGCGGGACAGGCGGAATTCGTCGCTGCCGCGATAGAGCTGCGCGTAGAGATTGGCTTTCTCGAGCATGTCGGCCCGACCGAAGGGCGACCAGTGGTCGGTGACGCTGTCGGTGCCGGTCATCACGAAGACGCCCTTGGCGGTGAGCTGCGGCAGCGGCATCGTCGAGGCGCCGAGCGGCACCGTCGAGGCGATGCTCATGCCCTGGGCGGCCATGCGCGTCGCGGCCTCGTCGAGGGCGCCCGCCGACATCGTGGCCAGCGCGAAGCCGTGGCTGATGGTGACCTTGTTGCGCAGCGCGGGGTTCTTCTCGACGGTCGCGATCATGTGCAGGATCGCCGCGACGCCGGCCGGGCTCGACTCGTGCAGATGGATGTCGACGCCGGTATTGGTGTCGAGCGCGATCTGGAACATCGCGTCGAGCGACTTCTCCATGGCGCTATCGACATTGGTCGGATCGAGGCCGCCGACATAGGCGACGCCCATGCTCATCGCCTCGCGCATCAGCTTGTCGACCTTCGAGAGCAGCAGGCCGTGCTGCGGGAAGGCCACGATCTCGCAGTCGAAATCGGCGCGGTGCTTCTCCAGCGCGCGCTTGAGGTTTTCGAGGCTCTTCAACCCGCTGACCGGGTCGATATTGCAATGGCTGCGCGCGACCGTGGTGCCCTTGGAATGCAGCAAGTCGATGAGCTGCTCCGCGTGCTTCTGCGAGTCCGGCAGCAGTTGCGGGATCAGCTTCTCCTCGCGGGCGATCATGTCGAGGATCGTCTTGCCCTGCCGCGGCAGCGGTGCCTGCCAGGCGCGGCCATAGAAGGTCTTGTCGAGGTGGATGTGCATGTCGCGCATCGCAGGCAGGGCGAGCTGACCATGGGCCTCGTAGCTCGGCACGCCCGCCGGCAGCGTGGCACCGGCCGCATGGATCGCGGCGATCTTGCCGGCCTTGACCTCCAGGGCGTAGAGGCCCGAGCGCGTGCCGGTCACGATGTCGCCGTCGTAGACGAAGCCTTCCTCGAGCCGGACGCCGGTCAGGAGATAGTGCTGCTCGGTCGGCATGCTCTTGCTCGCCTCGGACGCAGGCTTGGCGGAGGTAGGCTTTGCATTGGCCGGCTGCGCCTGCGCGGCCCCGCTCGGCAGTCCCGCCATCACGGCGCAGGCGGTGGCGAGGCCACCCGTCCGGCCGATGAACGAACGCCTGCTCTGATGATGTGCCAGTTCCATGGGTCGCCGCCTCCTTGTGATTGTTGCCGACGCCATAAGGCTGAAGCCAGCATTTTGGCAGCGATATTTGGCAATGCTGGCGATTGCGATGCTCAATGCTAGCGTCCTCTACGGCTCTAGATGGCAATAGGCAGCCAGCCGCTCGGCCAGGATCGCGGTCGAGGCCGGCGCATCGTCACGGTAGTACAGCGCGAGCTCGAAATCGGTCATCTCGGCGAAGCCTTCAGCCGCGCCTAGAACCCTGTGGCCGGGCAAGCGGCAGCTGGCGGGCAGCAGGGTCATGCCGAGCCCGGCCGCTGAAGCGGCGGCGAGCGCGGCGAGGCTGCCGCTGCAATAGCCGATGCGCCAGCGCATCCCGAGCCGATCAAGCGCCCCACACAATTCGTCGCGATAGAGCCCGCCGAGCGGGAACATCGCCAGCGAGACCGGCGCGCGCTCGATAGCCGGATGCTCCCGGCTGTCGAGCCAGAGCAAGGGCTCGCGCCTTGCCGCACGCGGCGGCTGGCCGCGCCGCTGCTTCACCAGCACGAGGTCGAGCTCCTCGCGCTCATAGGCCGCGCGCAGATCGGCGCTCAACCCGCTGCTGACATCGAGCCTGAGATGCGGATGCGTCCGGCTGAAATCGGCGAGCAGATCGATGGTCGGCACGGCGAAATCCTCGGGCATTCCCAAGCGCAGCACGCCGTCGCGCCAGACGCCGGCCAGCGCATCGTGAGCTTCCTCATTGAGGGCGATGATGCGCCGCGCATAGCTCAGGAGGCGCTCCCCCTCCTCGGTGAGCTGGACCTGGTGCGACGATCGCTCCAGCAACGGGAAGCCCAGCAGATCCTCCAGGCGCTTGACCTGCAGGCTGACGGTGGATTGCGACAGCGAGACCCGATCGGCTCCGCGCGTGAAGCTCAGCGTCTCGCAGACCGCGACGAAGCTGATCAGCACCTGCGGATTGAACATCGGGTAGCGATTCATGCGTTCGTCGCTCCGGGTGCACGCGCCGCGAAGCTCGTGATTACCGCGACAGACGGTTCTGCTGCAACGAACGTGCGCTGATCGCTCAGATCTTCGCGCGCGGATCGTGCTTTGCGATGCGCGCCAGCAGGTAGTCGACCTCGGCCTTGGCCGCGGCACTGAGGACCGAGCCCGGCTTGCGCTGGGCGTCGTGACTCAAGATGCCGCGCTTCATCATCGTATACTTGCGCACGGCAAGGCCCACGCCCTGCTGCTGCTCGTAGCGCATCAGCGGCAGGTGGGCGTCGAAGATGTCATGCGCCTTGTCGCGCTTTCCGGCCTTCTGCAGGCGGACCACGTCGATCAGCAGCTCAGGGAAGGCATAGCCGGTATTGGCGCCGTCGGCGCCACGCTCCATCTCGAAATCGAGGAAGAGTCCGCCATTGCCGGTCACGATCGAGATCGGGCGCAGCGAGCCTTCCTTCTGGAACTTGCGCAGCGTCGAGATCTTCTCCAGGCCCGGCCAGTCCTCGTGCTTCAGCATCACGCAGGAGGGGTTGTCCATGACGATCTTGCGGATCACCGCCGGCGTCATCACGACCGAGAGCGTCAGCGGATAATCCTGGATGACGAAGGGGATGTCGCTGCCGATCGCCTCGACGGCCTGCGCGTAATAGCCGGTGATCTGGTCGTCGGTGCGCAACGAGGGCGGCGGGGCGATCATCACGCCGCCGGCACCGAGATCCATGACCTGCCGGGCGAGCGAGCGCATCGCGGCGAAGCCGGGCGCGGAGACGCCGACGATGATCGGCTTCCCACCCATCCGGGCGACGCAGCGCTTGACCAGCTCGACCGATTCCTCGGGCTCGAGCTTGGGCGCCTCGCCCATGATGCCGAGCACGGTGACGCCGTCCGAGCCGATGTCGTGGTAGAACTGGAACAGCCGGTCGGCCGAGGCCCAGTCGATGCTGCCATCCGGATTGAACGGGGTCGGCGCGATCGGGAAGACGCCGGAAGCGTCGGGGGTCAAGCGCATGATGCGGTCCTTGTCCTAAATTCAGTCGAAGCGCAGTGCCGAGCGGCCGACCCAGCCGGGCATCTGGTCGGCCCTGGCCGGCGCGAAGATCTCGTAATAGCTGCAGCCTTCCGGGCCGGTCCCGACCGCGCAATGGCGTGAGCCCGTGGGGAAGAACACCATGTCGCCGGCCCGCGCCTCGACGATGGCGCCGTCGATCGTCAGCCGGCACAGCCCCGAGACCATGACGAGAATTTGCTCGTTCTCGTGCCAGTGCGGCTTGCCGTCGAAGACCGCGTCCGGCGCGGTCGTGATAAGCACCGCGGAGATCTTCTCGCCCGATATCGCGCGGCGCTCCGAGCCCGGGCGCATTCCCTGCGCCCCGGGCAGCTTGTCCCAATCGATCAGCATGATGTCCTCAGATGCTCGGGATGAGGCCGCCATCGACGCGGATGACCGAGCCGGTGACATAGGAGGCGCGGGCGCTGGCGATGAAGGCCACGACATCGGCATATTCCTGCGGATCGCCATAGCGCCCGAGCGGGATCGAGGCCGTGCTGGCAGCCGCGACCGCCTCGACACTGCGCCCTTCGCGCTTGGCCTTCTGCTCGTCGAGGAAAGTGATGCGCTGGGTCGCGACCCGGCCGGGCAGCACGATGTTGACGGTGACCCCGTCGCCGCCGACCTCGCCGGCCAGCGTCTTCGACCAGCCGAGCAGCGACATGCGCAAGGCATTGGAGAGGCCGAGATTCGGGATCGGCGCGACGACGCCTGACGAGGTCGAGGTGATGATCCGCCCCCATCCCCGCTCGCGCATGCCCGGCAACACCGCATCGGTGACCGCGATCACCGAGAGCACCATGCCGTCGAAGAACTTGCGCCAGAGCGCGCCATCCTGTCCTGCGGCCGGAGACGGCGGCGGCCCGCCGGTCATGTTGACGAGGATGTCGACCGGCCCGAGGGCCGCCTCGATCGCTGCGAGACGCTCCGGGATGACCGAGAGATCGGCCAGATCCCAGGCCAGCGCGCTGGCATCCTGTCCGCGCGCCTTTATTGCATCCGCCGTCGCGGCAGCTGCCATGGCGTCGATATCCGCGACCGCCACGCGCGCTCCCTCTCCCGCCAGCGTGCGGGCGATCGCACTGCCCAACCCGCCCCCGCCACCCAGGACGAGCGCCACCTTGCCTTCGAGGCCGAGATCCATGATCCGCCCCCTCAGCCGCGAACGCGGTAGGTGTCGATGATGCCGTCCTTCGGCTCGAGGCCGAAGCCGGGCGCCTGGCTGACGGTCAGCCAGCCATCCTGCGGCTGCGGCACCTCCTCGAAGAGGGCGTTGTAGGTCATCCACTTGTGGAAATGGTATTCGACCAGGCCGCCATTCGACAGGCCGGCATGCAGCGCGATGTTGTGCGGGCCGTTGCCGTTGCCGTGGCTGAGCGGAGTGTTGAAGGCCTTGGCGAGGGCTGCGATGCGGATCGCGGCGGAAAGCCCGCCATCGTTGTTGATGTTGGGCTGGATGAAGTCGACCGCCCCTGCCTGCAGCAGTTGCAGGGCGGTGAACCTCTCGTTCTCGGCCGCCGCGACCGCGATCGTCGTCTGCTTGCGCAGATGCGCGAGGACGGCAGGGTCGTTGTAGTAGATCGGCTCCTCGATGAAGGCGATGTCGAGCTCCTCGCAGAGCTTGCACAGCTTCACCGCCTCCGCGATCGACATGCGCAGGTTGCCATCCATCGAAAGCTGGATGCCGGGCCCGATCGCCTCGCGCATCGCCTTCATGCGGCGATAATCGTCCTTGGGATCGGGGATGGCCTGGCGGCCGACCGTGTTCTTGACGTGGTTGTTGCCGAGCTTGACAAGATGGGCGGCCTCAGCGGCGAGTTCCTCGGCGCTGTAGACCGGCGCGCCGTCATAGGCCGCGCCGTGGGTGACATAAACCGGGACCCTGTCGCGCGCGCCGCCCAGCAGGACATGGACGGGCTTGCCGAGCGTCTTGCCCTTGATGTCCCAGAGGGCGATATCGATCATCGCCAGGGCCGAGACGAAGGCGCGCCCGAGCGGCCGCTCGAAGATATGCCGGTCGAACAGCGTCGGAATCCGCTCCGTCCGGAAGGGGTCCTCGCCGAGGATGCGCGGGGTGATGTACTTGTCGATCAGGTCGGTCACGACCGGGTGGGTGTAGCCGCTCGTCGCCCATCCGACGACGCCGTCATTGGTTTCGATCCGCAGCAGCATCGCGCCCTCCTTCTTGGGCAGGTCGCGGAACGGAGGCGGCTGGATCGGGATGTTCTTGAGCTGGTGGATCTCGATCTTGGCGATCGTCTGACGGCTCGACGCGACCTGCGTCTCGAACATGAATGTCTGGTTGAGCATCTGCAAAGCCCTGCACAGCGTGTGACTGGGCCGAGCTATAAGCAGACGCATTTCGATAGCATAATCGAATTATCGAACCGATTATTCTGATTTCCGCATCGGTTTCGGGCGACGCGGGCCGGAGAGCTTCATCCTGGCATCACCGGCCGTCATCGCCTTGATGAGCTCGACGAGGCGCATGGCGGCCGGCGAGAGCATGTGCCCGCGCACCCGCACGATGCCGAAATGCTGCGTGATCGTCGGCTCGACGATCAGCATCTTCTGGACGCGGTTCGACGTCACCGTCCGGGCCGCAGAACCGGTGAGGATCGACGCTCCGAGCCCGGCCTCGGCCAGGGCGGCAAGGGTCTGCCCCTGGATGCACTGGTAGCGCGTCTTGAGCGTCAGTCCCTTTTCCTTGGCCGCCTGGGCGACGAGCTGGGCCATGACCGTCGTCGCATGGAACTGGATGATCGGCAGCTCGGCGAGCTCGGCGAAGCTGATCTGCTCGCGATCCTCCTTGATCAGGCTGCGCGGTACGAGCGCCAGGATCGGCTCGACGATGATCGGCTCGAACTCGAAATCGCCATCTCCCACCACCGGGCCGATGGCGAAATCGACATCGCCATTGCGCAGGCTCTGGAACAGCTCCACCGATTTGAGCTCCTGCAGGACGATGCGGACACCGCGATATTCCTTCTCGAAGGCGGCGAGGATGGGCGGCAGCCGCGTGGCCGCCAGCATCGGAGCGCAGGCGACCGCGACCCGGCCGCGGCGCATATCGGCGACCTCGCGGATATTGCGCAGGCCAAGCTCGATCTCGTTCACGGCCCGGCGCGCGTTTTCCAGCAGCTGCTCCCCCTCAGCAGTCAACTTCACTCTGCGCGTCGTGCGGTGGAACAGGGCGACACCGACCTGGTCTTCCAGCTGCTTGATCTGGGTGCTGACCGCCGACTGGGAGCGCGAAACCAGGTCGGCCGCCTCACGGAAGCTGTTGTTTTCCGCAACCAGCAGGAAGGTCTGCAGCAGTTTGAGGTTGACCCGGTTCGAACCCAGCGTGCTGTCGGACATGGTGCTTCTGTTCTGAAAATCAAACTAATCATCCACATTAATGAATTTATTGAGCGGCGCAAACTTCGCTAGGTTTCAATCCAAGCCGCCCATGAGCGGCAATGGTCCTGAATCCACGAGACCAAGGGAGGGTTTCATCATGCCATCTTCGCGACGCACCGTGACAAAGGGGCTCGCTGCCGCACTGGGAGCCGGAGCGCTGATCGCCCTGCCCGCCATTGCCGTGGGACAAAGCGGCTACGCACCCAGGAGCGATGTCCAGATGGTCATCTCCTACGCGCCCGGCGGAGGGCTCGACCTGTTCGCGCGCAAGGTGATCGACATCATCCGCGAGGAGAAGCTCGCGCCTGTGGTGATCAAGCCGGAGAACCGCTCCGGCGGTTCGGGCGCCGTCGGCTGGGGTTGGGTCAAGGCCAACCGCAACAGCTCGAACGAGACGCTGACGCCTATCAACACCGCCTCGATCCTGACGCCGCTCCAGGTGCCCGGAGCGACCGGCTGGAAGGATCTGCGCCCGCTCACCAACATCATGGCCGAGGACTATGTCGTCCTCGTCCGGGGCGACTCCAAGTTCAAGAATTTCGCCGAACTGGCGGCGGCGGCAAAAGCCTCGCCCCAGGCCGTCTCCTTCGCCGTCGGCGGAATCGGCGACACCATTGCCGCCCGCGTCGTCGCCAAGGCGATCGGCGCCGAGTTCAACCTCGTCACCTTCAGCGGCGGCGGCGAGACGACGACCGCCTTGCTCGGCGGCAATGTCGACGCCACGATCAGCAATCCCGGCGAATATCTCGGCCAGCTGGGAAGCGGCGCGATCCGGGCGCTCGCGACGACACGCCAGGCCCGCTACGAGGGTGAGCTTTCCGCCATCCCGACCCTGGCCGAGCTCGGGCATCGCAACGCCCTCGTCCAGAACTGGCGCGGCTTCGCCGGCCCGAAGGGAATGTCCGACGACGCGGCCAGATACTGGCAGGGCGTCTTCGACAAGGTCATCGCATCCGACAAGATGAAGAAATACATCGCCGAGAACAACGCGGCCTTCGAGATCCACAGCGCGCAAGGCTATCTCGACTACATCGGCAAGCAGGAAGTGGTGTTCAAGGAGCTGATGGCGAAATGACCGCGTTCAGGAATGTCCTGCGCTCCCTGCGCTCCGGTGAAGGCGTGCTGCCGCTCGCTCTCATCGTGCTGGGCGCCTACTGGATGGCCCAGGCGCTCCGCCTCGGCCTGTGGAACGGGGCCCGCCCCGATTCCGGGCTGATGCCCTTCATCTACGGGGCGCTGATGATCGTCTTTTCCGGAGCCGTGCTCATCTTCATCGGGCATGAAGGGCCGGCCGGCGAGCAAGAGCCGATCGGAAAGCCCGCGCTGCTGATCGGCCTGATGATCCTGACCGTGCTCGGCTTTCCGTTGATCGGTGGGGTAGCCTCCCTCTTCCTGATGACGGCCGTGACCTATGTCGCGATCGAACGCCTGCCCCTCGTCCGGTCGATCGCGACATCTGCGGCGGTGACCGCCGTCTACTACGTCGTCTTCGACCGCTGGCTGTCCGTGACCCTGCCGCAAGGCCCCTGGGGATTCTGACCGATGGACCAACTCGCGAACCTGGCGGGCGGCTTCGCCACCGCCTTCACGCCCTATTACCTGATGATGTGCTTTGCCGGCGTGATGATGGGCCAGATCATCGGCGCGCTACCGGGCATCGGCCCCTCCGCGGCGATCGCCTTGCTGCTGCCCCTGACCATCGGCGCGGACCCGACGGGCACGCTGATCATGTTCTCCGGCCTCTATGCCGGCTCCCAATATGGCGGCACGCTGACCGCGGTCCTCCTCAACGTCCCCGGCGAGGCCAGCAGCGTGATGACCGCGGTCGACGGCCACAAGCTCGCGCAGCAGGGCCATGCCGGGCCGGCGCTCGGCATGGCGGCGCTCGCCTCCTTCATCGCCGGAACTTTGGGCACCGTCGGCCTGATGCTGCTCGCGCCGCCCCTGTCCAAGCTCGCGCTCGCCTTCGGGCCGCCCGAGTATTTCTCGCTCGTCCTGCTCGGGCTGACCGCGCTCGCCGCGGTCGGGGGCTCGGTGGCGAAGGGGCTGGCCGGCGGCATGCTCGGCCTCGTCATCGGCACGATCGGCATCGACAAGCAGAGCGGCGTCGGTCGCTACACCTTCGACCAGCTCTGGCTGATCGACGGCATCGATTTCGTCATCATCGCCGTCGCCATCTTCGGTGTCGGTGAGGTTCTGGCGACCTGCCGCGACACCGCCTCGCAGAAGGCGATCGAGGTCGGACCGGCCTTCCCGACCCGCGAGCACTGGCGGGCCTCGCGCTGGTCGATCCTGCGCGGAACCCTGGTCGGCTTCATCGTCGGCATTCTCCCGGCTGCGGGAGCGACGATTGCATCCTTCATGGCCTATGTCGTTGAAAAGAAGGTCTCCAAGACGCCCGAGCGTTTCGGGCACGGGGCGATCGAGGGCGTGGCCGGACCGGAGGCCGCCAATAACTCCGCCGTATCCGGCAACATGGTGCCGATGTTCGCGCTCGGCATCCCGGGCTCCGGCACGACCGCTCTGATGCTGGGCGCGCTGATCATGTTCGGCATGCGGCCCGGCCCCGACATGTTCACCACCAACGCGACGCTGATCTGGGGCGTCATCGCGAGCCTGTACATCGCCAATGTCCTGCTCCTGATCCTCAACATGCCGCTTGCCGGGCTGTTCGCGCGGCTGCTCAACATTCGCTACAGCTGGCTTTATCCGCAGATTCTCGCGATCTGCCTGCTCGGCGCCTTCGCCAATTCGAACAGTCTCCAGGATTGCTCGCTGCTGATCGGCTTCGGCGTGCTGGGCTGGCTGATGAAGCGCTTTTCCTGGCCGGCGGCGCCCCTCGTCCTCGGGCTAGTCTTGGGGCCGATCTTCGAGACCGCCATGCGGCAGGCCCTCTCGATGTCGCGCGGGGATTTCTCGATCTTCGTCACGCGGCCGATCTCGGCGCTGCTGCTGGCCGTCGCGATCGCCACCATCGTCATGCCGGCCACGGCCGCTCTGTTGCGGCGCCCGAAAGCCGCGGGCGCCTAGGTGGGGTCATTCCACGCGCGATGAGAGCCGCCCCGGGCCATTGCCCTGGGGCGGCAATCAGCGTTCACCGAAACGCTGGGGCGGACACGGAAACCGGCCTTCTTTCCTTCTGCGGCAAACAGCCGGACCCGTGACCACGCGCCGTCATCGTGCGCGCGACTTCGGATCGGCGGCATCGCGCAAGGCATCGCCAAGCAGATTGAGCGCGAACACCGTCGCCAGGATCGCAAGGCTCGGGAAGACTGCCAGCCACCAGGCGTCGAGGATGTTCTCGAAACCCTCGCGGATCATGCCGCCCCAGGTCGCGGCCGGCGGCGGCACGCCGAGCCCGATGAAGCTGAGCGAGGCTTCGGTGCGGATGGCGGAGGCGAGCCAGAGCGAGCTCATCACCACGACATCGGAGAGCATGTTGGGCAGGATGTGCCGCGTCATGATCCGGAACGGGCCGCAGCCATAGGAGCGGCTCGCCTCGACGAAGTCGCGCTGGCGTAGCGTGATCGTCGGGGCGCGGGCGACGCGGGCGAAGGGCGCGATCTCGGTCACCGCGATCGCGATGATCAGGTTCTCAAGGCTGGCCCCGAGCATGGCCGCGATCATCAGGCCGAGCAGCAGCGTCGGGAAGGCCAGCATCACGTCGAGCACGCCCATGACGATCTGGTCGAAGAGGCCGCCGATATAGCCGGCGGCGACGCCGATCGCCGTGCCGACCAGCATCGCGATCAGGATCGCGAAGAAGCCGACGAAGAGCGAGATGCGGGCGCCATAGATCAGGCGCGAGAGCACATCGCGCCCATAGGAGTCGGTGCCGAGCCAGAACTCGGCCGAAGGCGGCTCGAGCCGGGCGACGATGTTCTGCTCCAGTGGGTCGTGCGGCGCGATCCAGGGCGCAAGCGCCGCGACGCAGATGATGAACGCAAGCAGGACCAGACCGATCCAGGCGAGCTTGTTCTGGCTGAAGGCGAGCCAGAGGCCGCCCGGCCGGATGTCGACGGTGGTGGTGGCGACGGCGCTCATGTGTATTTCACCCTCGGGTCGACGAGGCCATAGGCCAGGTCCGTCAGCGTGTTCACGACGATCACGCAGATGGCGAAGATGATCATCAGCCCCTGCAGCAGCGTGTAGTCGCGGGCGTTCAGCGCACCGATGATCAGCTTGCCGAGGCCCGGGCGGTTGAAGATGATCTCGGTCAGCACGGAATTGCCGATCAGCGTGCCGAAATAGAGCCCGACCACCGTGATGATCGGGATCAAGCTGTTGCGCAGCGCATGCGTCACGACGAGCTGGCCGGGGCCGACGCCCTTGGCGCGGGCAGTGCGAATATAGTCCTCGGTCAGCACGCCGAGCATCGCCGCGCGGGTCACGCGCATCACATAGGCCGTCATGATGATGCCGAGATTGAGCGCCGGCAGCGCCAGCGCCCGTAGCCTCTCCGTCAGGTCGCCGGAGCCGCTGGTATTGCCGAGCACGGGGAACCAGCCGAGCTGGATCGCGAAGACGATCAGCATCAGGATGCCCGAGACGAAGGCCGGGAAGGACAGGCCGACCAGCGAGACGACGCGCGCGACATAGTCGACCCAGCCGTTGCGGGCGAGCGCGGCCGCGACGCCCAGCGGCAGGCCGAAAGCGAGGCCGATCACGATGGCCGCGACCGTCAGCTCGATGGTCGAGGGCAGGACGAGCAGCACCTCCTGGATGACATTGCGGCCGCTGCTGAGCGACTGGCCGAGATCGCCGGTCAGAACCTTGCCGATGAAGGCGAGGTACTGGACATGGACCGGCTGGTCGAGGCCGAGCTTCTCGCGCAAAGCCGCGAGCGAAGCGGCACTCGCCTGATCGCCGAGGATGACGGAGGCGGCGTCGCCCGGCACGAGCCGGACCAGCACGAAGATCGCCGTCAGCATCACGAACAGCGTCGGTATGGCGAGCAAAAGACGTCTGACGAAGAAGCCTGTCATGCGGCGACCCTTTCCTGCATCAGGCGTTGTGGCGCGAAGGCTGCGATCTCGCGGCGGGTGTGGCCCTCGACGACGAGTTCGGCGAGGATCGATCCGACGATTGGCACGAGCTGGAAGCCGTGCCCCGAGAAGCCGAAGGCATGGACCAGCCCGGCGACACGGGGCGAGGCTCCGATCACCGGCAGGTGATCGCGCGTCTGCGCCTCGATCCCCGTCCAGCAGCGGGCGATGCGCACGCCGCGCACGGCCGGGAAGAGGTCGCTGGCGGCGCGCGCGCCCTTGGCGAGCTCGCGGAAATTCACGGTGCTGCGCTCCCGGTCGAGATCGGCCGTGCCCTGCAGGCCGCCGCCGATCACGAGCGTGCCCTGGCTCGCCTGCTTGAAGGAGAGTGCCCGGCCGACGACGCTGACGACGGGATCGAGCAGCGGCGCGAGACGCTCCGTCACGATCATCATGGAGGCGCGCACACCGAGCGCGATGTCGTCGCCGAACAGCGCCGCGAGCCGGCCAGCCCAAGCGCCGGCCGCATTGACGACGACGGGCGCGCGAAAGCGGCGGGCGGCGCACATCAGCAGCCAGCCCTCCCCCTGCCGGTCGACCGTCTCGACGCCGCAGGCCTCGGCGATGACGACGCCCTCTGCCTCGCAGGCGCGGCGAAAGGCCAGGATGGTCCGGTGCGGATCGGCGGCGCCGTCGCGCCGCGCCACCAGCGCACCGACGCAATGCGGGCTCAGCGCCGGCGCCAGGCGACGCAGCTCCTGCGCGTCGATCAGCTCCTCATGCGCATAGCCGAGACCACGCATCCTCGCCTCGCGCTGGATCAGGGCCGGCATGTGCTCGTCCCGCTCCGCGACATTGAGCTGACCCTGCGCCTGGAAGCCGCAATCGTCGCCGACGATCTCCTCGATCCGGTGCCACATCGCCATGGCCTCCAGCGAGATCGGCACCTCGGCGAGATCGCGGTTGAGCGTGCGCACACCCGCAGCGGTCGCACCCGAGGCGTGACGGCCGGTCCAGCGCCGCTCGATCACCACGACGCGCCGGCCGACGCGGGCCAGATGCAGGGCCGCGGAAAGGCCATGCAGGCCGCCGCCGACGACGGCGACGTCGAAGCTTTCCGCGTTCATGCGGCCGGCTCCCGCTCGTCGAGGCTGGCAAGCTCGCCGAGCGTCACCGGCTTCAGCGGTGGCCGGATGCGGTAGAAGCCGACCTGCTCGACCGGCCTGTTCTGAACCGCGGCGACGATATGGGCCATGGTGTAGCCGCATTGCCGGCCCTGGCACGGCCCCATGCCGGCGCGAGTGAAGGCCTTGAGCTGGTTCGGGCCGGGCCGCCCCTGAGCGGCACGCATGCGCAATTCACCGGCCGTAACCTCCTCGCAGCGGCAGACCAGCGTCTCGTCGGCCGGTGCGAAGACCTGAGGGCGCGGCGCATAGAGCGCATCGAGGAAGGGACGCAGCGCGAGCGCGCGCGCCAGCGTGGCCCGCTCGGTGCGCGCCGCCGTTTCAGCGGCGCCCTCACCCAGCTTTCCAAGCCTGCTCGCGACCCGCAGTGCCGCGAGCCGCCCACGCGGCTCAGCCGCCTCGGCCCCGCCGATACCAGCGCCGTCGCCGGCGACGAATATCTTCGCCTGCGTGGTCTCGCCCCAGGCGTCGAGCACCGGCACCTGACAGTGCTGGCTGGCGTTCCATGTCATCGCACAGCCGAGCGCGAGCGCGGCGTGGATGTTCGGCACGACACCTTCATGGACGAGCAGCACCTCGGCCGCGACCTGTGCCTCCCGTCCGTCCTCAGTGCGGTAGCGCAGGCTTTCGAGGCGCCCGTCGCCCTCGGCGCGCAGCTCCGCGATGTGACGGATGATCGGGAAGCCGGCCCGCTTCAGCGCGAGCGACCAGGACAAACCCTTCAGGAGATCGCCGAACCGCCCGATCGCCTGCGGCAGATGGCGCAAGGCCGGTGCGAGGCGACCGCGAGGCGTGGTGTCGAGGAAGCCGGCGATCCGCCCGCCCGCCGCGACGAGCTGCGTCATGTAGAGCAGCGGCAACGGCCCACAGCCGGCAATCCAGACCGGCTTGTCCGGCACGGAATCGGCGGTCTTCAGCAGGATCTGCGCGGCACCGACCGTCAGCACGCCGGGCAGCGTCCAGCCCGGGAACGGCACGGGGCGCTCCTGCGCGCCGGTGGCGAGGATGATCGCCTCCGCCGTGACGCTGCGGGCCTTGCCGTCGCGGCTCAGGAAGGCACGAAAGCCCGGCTCGATCTGCCAGAGCTGCGCCTGCGGCTCGTAGAGCGCGCCGCAGGCGCGGAAGGCGGTAGCCCGGTCGACGCCCGCACGATAGGCTTCGCCGAGGCGAGCGAGGCGCGGCGTCGCGGCAACGGTCTCGATGGCGCGCCAGATCTGGCCGCCGGGCGCCGGCTGGTCGTCGACCACCCGCACGGAAAGGCCATGCTGGCGCGCCGTCACGGCGGCGGCCATGCCGGCCGGCCCGGCGCCGACGATCAGGAGATCGGTATGGCTGAGGTCGGGATGCGCGTTGCTCATGCCGAGAGGCTCCGGCGGCCCTGCTGTCGGGTGACCGACATGCCGTCCCGCACCGGCGTCAGGCATCCCTGCACGGAACCCTGACCATCGACCTCGACGAGGCATTCGAAGCAGACGCCCATCATGCAATAGGGCGCACGGCGGCTTTCGGAGACCGGCGTCGTCCGGCTCCAGCCTTCGGGCTGGCGCATGAGCAGCGCGGCGATGCTCTCGCCGGCTTCGGCCCTGACCGGGCGCCCGTCGATATGGACCGTCACGGTTGCCGGCCCCGGATCATGCAGCTTGCGGAACATCGAAGCGTCTCTGGTGGAAGGGGGAAAAGCTTTCGGGCAGCGAGCCGGCGGCGATCGCCCCGGCCAGAATCTCGGCATGGAAGGCCGCGAGCGTCACGCCGGAGTGGCAGAGCGCGACGAAGGCGCCGGGATGGCTCTCGGATTGCGCATAGATCGGGTAGCTGTCCGGCGTCATGATCCGCAGGCCGGCCCATTGCCGGATGAGTCCGACACGCGCGAGCGTCGGGATCATCCTGATCGTCTTGCGGCTCAGCCCGGCCGCCGCCTCCGTCGTCGTCGAGGCGTCGAGGCCGACCCTGTCCTTGGTCGCGCCGACCATCACGGTGCCCTCGGTCGTCTGGCGCAGGCCGCTCACCGGCAACGGCAGGAAGGGGGCGAGCCGCTCAGTGACGAGGACCTGGCCGCGTTCCGGGTGCACTGGCACGTCGAGCCCGACCTGACGGCCGAGCTCCGTCGAGCCGAGGCCGGCGGCGATGACGATACGCGGCGCGCTCACGGTCTCACCGGCCAGCGCGAGCTGGAAATCCGCTCCGGCCTTCTCGATCCGCTCGACCCGCGCACGGTGGCGGATGTCGCCGCCGAGGCGCAGCAGCCCGCCATGCAGCGCAGCCAGCAGCCGGAGCGGATTGGTGTGGCCGTCATGGCGGCCGAAGCTCGCGCCCGACACATCCGGACCGAGCCCCGCCTTGGGCAGGAGGCGCTCCAGCGCCGGCCGGTCGAGCATCTCCCAATCCGGCTCGCCGGCGCCGCGCTGGTTATGGAGGCGCATGAGTTCGAGGCGCCGCTTCTCGAAGCCCTCCTCCCCCAGGCAGAAGGCAAGCCCCCCGTTCTGCTCGTAGCAGAGATCGGTTCCGGTCTCGGCTTCGAGCCCGTCGGAAAAGTCGCGCCACAAGCCGATGCTGTGGCGTGTCAGGGCCTGATAGGCGGGCATGCCGAGCCCCTTGCCCTGCAGCCAGACCAGCCCGAAATTGGCGCGCGCCGCCCGGAAGTCGCCGTCCTCGCCATCGAGCAGCAGGACCTTCTCCGTCCGCCGTGCGAGGCCGTAGGCGATGGCTGCCCCGACCGTTCCCCCTCCGATGACGATGATGTCCGGCCGCATGCGAATTTCCCTTGCCGGCCGTG
This sequence comes from Allobosea sp. FW305-C-101, assembly GCF_058783685.1. Classification (NCBI taxonomy): domain Bacteria; kingdom Pseudomonadati; phylum Pseudomonadota; class Alphaproteobacteria; order Hyphomicrobiales; family Alloboseaceae; genus Allobosea; species Allobosea sp. FW305-C-101. Next base: position 227,295 of record NZ_JBYSYT010000001.1, read on the forward strand.
ACGTTAGGAAGCCATGTTGTATTTCGTCAAAGTCGTATTTCTCTCCCTCCTATTCTCCAGGGTTATGGCATGGTCAGGCGGCTCAACCTGCGACAGGTCGAGGCCTTCAAGGCGGTGATCGAGTACGGCACGGTGAGCCGCGCGGCCGAGATGATGAACATCTCCCAGCCGGCGATGAGCAAGCTGATCGCCCATCTCGAAGAGGATACGGGCTTGCGCCTGTTCGACCGGGTCAAGGGCCGGCTCGTGGCGACGCGGCGCGGCATGCGGCTCTACGAGGAGATCGACCGGATTTTCGCAGGCGTCCGGCAGGTCGAGAACGCCGTCGACGCCATCCGCCGCGACGAGCAGAGCCGGCTGCTGATCGGCGTGATGCCGGCCCTCTCTGGCGCCTTCATCCAGCAGGCGACCTGCCGCTTTCTCGCGAGCCAACCGAAGGTCTTCTGCTCGGTGCAGTCGCGCAGCTCGCAATGGATCGCGGACGGACTCGTCACCCGGAAGCTCGATGTCGGCTTCACCGTCGCGCCGATCGACAATCCCTATATCGTCTCCGAGCCGCTGATGGCCCATCCGCTTGTCTGCATCATGCCGCTCGGGCATCCGCTGGCGGAGAAGAGCGTGATCAAGCCCGCCGATATCGACGGGGTCGACTTCGTCTCATTCGACCCGGAGAGCTTCACGAACAGACGGATCGGTCAGATCTTCGACGCCCATGGCGTCGCACCCAATGTCGTCATGGTGGTGAGCATTTCGCCGACGCTATGCGAGTTCGTGGCCGCCGGCGTCGGCATATCACTGGTTCACCCCTCGGCCGTCGGGGGCCTGCGCGGCAGGGTCGCGATCCGAAGCTTCGAACCCGCGGTCAAGCTCGACTTCCAGCTGTGCCGCATCCGCGACAGCCGCAACGCCCGACTGGTCGACGCCTTCCTCGAAGGCGCCCGGTCCGCAGCCGAGGAGATCTCGCGGACGATTCTTATGCCGGACTGAGCCGGACGGCCGCGAGCGCGCGCAGCAACTGCGCGCGGTCGCCCGCGCGCAGTTGCGCCGTCAGGGGGGACCGGCGGAAGGCCGCGACATGGCCAAATCCGACACGCGATCCCCGTCGTTTCGCATCTCGCGTCCGCTTCAACGTGCCTTCAGGGTCGCGGCTTCCGTGATCGGCGGAGCCAGGTTCATCGACCCCTTCAGCTCATAGCCGAAATCGAGCCGGTCGCTGCGCGCCCAGACCTGCCGCAGCTCGAATAGCGGGATGGCGCAGACATCCTCCATGATCTTGCGCTGGGCTTCCTTCCACAGGGCCTTCTGCGCCTCTGCATCCGAGGCGGTCCGCGCCTGCTCGATCTCCTGGTCGCCAACCTTGCAATGCGAGAAATTGGTTGCCGCGGTTGGCGTGTTCACCGTGGCGCGCGAGTGGAAGAACTCACTGAGATAGGTGTCGGCGATCGGAAAGCGCGCCGCGCCGTAGAACACCACGCCGCTCAGGTCCTTGCGCGTCTGGCTCTGATAGGTCGCGTGGTCGACGACCTGCATGTCGAGCTTGATGCCTGCCTTGGCGAGCTGCGCCTGGATGATCTCCATGATCGGCTGCTGCGCCGAGATGTTGGAGACGATGGCCTTGACCGTGATGCCGTCCTTGTGGCCGGCCTCGGCCAGCAGGGCCTTGGCCTTGGCGAGGTCGAACGCGTAGCGGACGGAGCAATCCTCGCCGAGGTAGCCGGGCGGCACCACGGAGCAGCCCTTCGGCCCGACATCCTTGCCGACATAGCGCACGAGGTCGTCGACATTCACGGCGGCGGCGATGGCGCGGCGCACGCGAATATCGTCGAGCGGCGGCACGCTCTGGTTGATGTGGAGCAGCCGGTATTCGCCCGGCCGGAAGATCTCGACATTGAAGCCGGGCCGGCGGCGGGCGGAATCAACCCAGCGCTGCTCGCGCTTGGCATACATCAGGTCGACCTCGCCCGAGGTGAAGGCGAGCTCGCGGGCGCTGTCCGAGGGAATGTTGCGCACCATGATCGTGTCGATCTTCGGCTTGCCGCGGAAATAGGTCGGGTTGGCGGCGAGCTTCACGTATTGTTGGGTCACCTGTTCGACGAAGGCGAAGGGACCAGTGCCAACGGGGCGGCTGCCGAACTTGTCGCCGAGCTGCTCTGCGGCCTTGCGGCTGACGATGTTGCCGCCGTGATAATTCGTCACCCGCCCAAGGAAATTGACGTCCGGATATTTCAGGGAGACCCGCACGGTCAGGTCATCGAGCTTCTCGACTTTCTCGATCGCCGCGAAATCCGAGGAAAAGGTCGAGCGCTTGGGATCGGCCGAGCGCTGGAGCGAATAGACGACGTCATCGGCCGAAAGCGTGCCCCAATCGCCCTGGAACCTGACGTCCTTGCGCAGGTGGAAGGTCCAGACCCTGCCGTTCGGCGACTGCTCCCAGCGCTCGGCCAGGTCCGGCTCGATATCCTTGGGGTCGGCGCTGCCCGGCTTGAAGCGGACGAGCGCGTTGTAGATCCAGCCGACCACGCTCTTGTCGCTGGTGGCGCTGGCGCGATGCGCATCGAGCGTCGAGACGTCGCCGTCGGCGGCAACGCGCAGCACGGCTTCCTGGGCCTGCCCCGCGGCCGGCAAGCATGCGGCGAGCATCAGACCAGCCAGACCGATGACAGAATTCTTCATCATGCACCCCCTCGATTTCTCGTCTTTGAGCCAGTGTGGGCGGAGCGATCCCAAGCTGTCCAAGTCGAAATCCGGGGGAGTGTATTCTGATTGGTTATGGTCCTCCCGACGATCGGGGGCGTTGTCTTGCAAATCTCCAAGGGTTTCGATTGCAGCTGAACTCTGACCTTGGACGTTTCAGCGGCCGTGTTCAGCCCACCGCCAAAGTGTCGCGCGTCATTCCGTGACGCGCGACAGGCCGGACAGCGAGGACAGGGGCACGACGGGAACCATGATGCGGGACGGGCGCGCGGCGTCGCAGAACACCGTGTTGCGGGCAACCTGCCGCCGGCGCCCCTGCCCTTCCGGGTCGAAGGTATTGGGGTTCACATCGAATTTCGGGAAGTTCGAGGAGGAGATGTCGAGCCTGATCCGATGCCCGGCCTTGAACAGCGCCGCCGTCGCGAAAGGCTCGATGGTGATCCGGAACGGAACCTCCGGCTCGATCGGCTCCGGCTTCTCCCAGGACTGGCGATAGCGGCAGCGGAAGATGCCGTCCGTCAGGTTGAGCGCGAAGCCGGTCGGATAATCCACTGAGGGCGGATGCATGTCGACCAGCTTGGCGGTGAAATCCGTGTCGGGCGCGTCGGAGGCGACCCAGAGCTCGACCGTGATCGGCCCGATCACCGCCATGTCCTCCTCAAGCGGCAAGCTTTCGAAGGCGAGCACGTCGCGCCGCGCGATCAGGGGCATGCCGGCATCGCGCGAACCGAAGAAACGCGGTCCTTCGCGCTGGTCGAAGCCGCCGCCCTCGAAGATCGGCTGGCCGCTGGTCAGCGCGCCGCCGATGGTCGGCACGGGGTCGGCCGGGTCGAAATCATAGGTCAACGGCGCAGCGTCCGGAGCCGGCGCGTCGCGCGAGAGCCGGCCGTTGGCGTGAATGTACCAGGCTTGCTGATCCGTGCCGGGCAACGGCCAATGCGAGGTCTCGATCCAGCGTCCGCCCTGGACGAGGCGTCCGTCGGCGTCTTTCTCGCCCGAGCCGCCGCCCATCAGGAACAGGCGTAAGGTCGGGTCGGCCTCCAGCCCGTTGGGCTCGTCCCTGAGCCAGCGATCGAACCAGCGCTTGCGGAAATCGAGCCAGTTCGCGCCGACATTCCCGTCGAAGGGCGCGGCCTCGCCGAAGGAGACATCGCCCGCGAAGGTCGACTGGCGGTTGCCGTGCAAGCCGGCCCCCATGATGACGTTGAGATGCCGGCGGCCCGAAGCACTGAGACCCGCGAAATTGTCGAAGGTCGTCTTCACATAGACGTCGTACCAGCTCGACATCAGCAGGATCGGGATGTCGGGCACCACGTCGTAGAAGCCCTCCAGCCACAGGCCCGGCCGTTTCCATCCCGGGCCGAAGGTGCCGGCGCGCCACTGGTCGAGCAGATAGGTCTCGTATTCCGGCACCCAGCGCACCGGCGAACGGCCCTCGCTCCATGGCATCACGCGGAACCAGGCATGCAGGTCCTCCGCGGCGAGGCCGGCGGCGACGACGGGATCGGCGAGCGCGTCCGGGCTTTCCTGCGCCCGGTTATAGGCCCAGGTCGCCTGCTTGAGCTCGAAGGCGCCGCCCTGACGGATGCCGCACGAGAAGGCGTTGGAGAAGCCGCCGGAATCGAGAATCATGCAGGCAAGGCCGGGCGGCGTCAGCGAAGCCAGAGCCGCCTGGGTATGGGCGGCATAGGACAGGCCCATCGTGCCGATCCGGCCGTTGCACCAGGGCTGGCCGACGATCCAGGCGCAGGTATCATAGCCGTCTTCGGCATCGGAAACGTATTTGACGAACTCGCCCTCCGAGCCGTAGCGGCCGCGGCAATCCTGATAGACCACGGCATAGCCGGCCCGGACGAAATGCGCCGCGACATCGGCGCGGGCCATCGGCTTGATCTCGTCGCGACCGATCTCGGAACGCGAGCGCTCGGCCTTGCCATAGGGCGTGCGCTCCATCACGACCGGGAAAGGCCCCGGAAGCGCCTGCCCATTTTGCGCCGGCAGGTAGACATCGGTGGCGAGCCGGACGCCGTCCCGCATCGTCACCATGACATCCTTCAGCGTGACGACGTCATCGCCGCTCTCCGGAGCGACGAAGGGACTGGCGGCCTTCATCGATTGCGGGCTCACTTCGCCAGCCCCGCCCGCGCCGCCGTGGTGTCCTCGGCCATGTTGGCCTCGTAGGTGATGTTGGCCTTCGAGGCCCAGGCGATCTTCTGCCAGTAGAGCGGAATCACCGGCAGGTCGGCGAAGACCATCTTCGACGCGGCCTGGATGGCGGCGATGCGCTTGCCCTCGTCGAACTGCGTCAGCGCCTCGGCCAGCGCCTTGTCAAAGGCCGGGTTGGAATAGCGCGCCCGGTTGAAGCCGCCGGTGCCGGCCTTCGAATCCGCGGTCATGAACAGGTTGCGCATGCCCGGCCCCGCGGTCGGCGTCGTCGTGCCCAGCGAGAAGATGAAGGCGGAGAAGCTCTGCCGGCTCGCGGCGCTGGCATAGACGTTATAGGGCTGCGTCATCACGCCGTTCACCTTGATGCCGCCGCGCGAGAACATCTGGCCGATCGCCTGCGCGATATCCTTGTCACCGGCGAAACGGTCATTCGAGGAATGGATGGTGATGCCAAAGCCGTCCTTCAGCCCGGCCTGCTGCAGCAGGGTCTTTGCGCCGGCAAGGTCATTGGCCACCGGCTTGAGCGTGGGGTCGAAGCCGGCGACGCCCTCCGGCACGAGCTGGCCGGCCGGCACGCCGGCTCCATTCAGCAATCGCTCGACGATCGCCGGCACGTTGATCAGCTTGGCCAGCGCCTGACGCACCCGCAGGTCCTGCAGGGGGTTGGGCTTCAGCGGCTTGCCGTCCTTGTCGGTGACGAAGGGGCTCTCCTCGCGCGCGGTGTCGAGGGCGAGGTAGATCAGGCGGGCCGAGGGGATCGCGTGGACCTTGAGCCCCGCCGTCTTCTCCAGCACCGGCAGGTCGGCCGGCGGCACGCCGTCGATCAGGTCGACCGCGCCCGAGCGCAGCGCCGCGACGCGGGCTGCGTCATTGGCGATGAAGCGGATCGTCACCGTCTCGAAGGCGGGCTTCGGCCCCCAATAGCCCTCGTTGCGGGTCAGGATGACGCGGTCGCCCGGCACCCATTCCTTGAACTTGTAGGGGCCGGAGCCGACGAGCCCGTCGCCCTTGTTGTAGTCCTGCAGGCTCTTGCCCGCGGCGGAGGCGCGCTCGAGGATGTAGACGAAGCCGACCCGCTCCATCAGGTCCGGCGTCGGCACCTCGGTCTTCACTTCCAGCGTCGTCGCGTCGATCGCCTTGGCCGAGATCACGCCCGAGACATTGTTGGAGAACGGCGCCGGGCTGTTGGGCACGTTGCGGGCGCGCTCCAGCGAGAAGGCGACATCGTCGGCCGTGACCGGCTTGCCGCTCTGGAAGCGGGCATCCTTGCGCAGGTTGATCCGCCATGTCGTCGGGTCGACCGCCGACCAGCTCTCGGCGAGGCTCGGCTGCATGCGCAGATGCGCATCGGTCTCTACCAGCCGATCGAATATCTGCATGGCGATGTTCTGGTTGGGGCCGGTGCGCGAGAATAGTGGGTCCATCGCCGAGGGCTCGCTCGCCGTGCCGATGATGAGATCGGCCGCCAGGGCAAAGCCACCGCTGCCGAGCCAGGCGGCGCTGGCGAGCAAGGGCAGGAGCGCGGTGAGGCGAGGCTTGCGGATCGTGTGAAGCTTGGAGGTCATGCGATGTCTCCTCTTCAGGCGCTGCCGCCGGCCGTGAGCGATACGGCGGCGGCCTGGTTGAGATGGCAGGCGCTGAGATGTCCCTCAGCGATCGGTTCGAGAACCGGCCGCGCCTGAGCGCAAGGCGTGAAGATGCGCGGGCAGCGCGGATGGAAGGCGCAGCCGGAGGGCGGATGCAGCGGCGAGGGAATTTCGCCGCGGATCGGCGTGAAGGCGCGGCGGCGCTCCTTCACCGAGGGCAATTCGCGCAGCAGGGCCGCGGTATAGGGGTGGTTCGGCGCGGCGAAGAACGCATCGGCCGGCGCGGTCTCGACCACGCGGCCGAGATACATGATCGCGACCCGGTCGCTGATATGCTTCACCACGCTGAGATCATGGCTGATGAAGAGATAGGTCAGGCCAAGCTCCTCGCGCAGATCCATGAACAGGTTGATGACCTGCGCCTGGATAGAGACGTCGAGGGCCGAGACCGACTCGTCGCAGACGATCAACCGCGGCTTGACCGCGAGCGCCCGGGCGATGCCGATGCGCTGGCGCTGGCCGCCGGAGAACTGGTGCGGGTAGCGCCTGCGGTAGGAGGGGTCGAGCCCGACCTTCTCGAGCAGCTCCGCCACATAGTCGTCCACCTCCCCTGCCCGCACGAGGCCGTGCACCCGCGGCGCCTCGCCGACGAGATCGATGACGCGCTTGCGCGGGTTGAGCGAGGACATCGGGTCCTGGAAGATCACCTGCACGGCCAGGCGCATCTCCAGCGCCTCGCTGCGCGAGAGCGAGGTGACGTCCTTGCCCTGCCAGAGCAAGGTGCCCTCGGTCAGCGGCAGCAACCCGGCCAGCAGGCGGCCGAGCGTGGACTTGCCGCAGCCGGATTCGCCGACGAGACCGAGCACCTCGCCCTGCCGGATGGCGATGTCGACGCCCTCGACGGCATGGACAGTCTCCTCGGAGATGTTCGCGCCGAGGACACGGGCGAGCTTCTCCGCCGCGTCGAGACCGCGGGAAAAGCGCCGGACGAGGCCGCGTCCTTCGATCAGGGCTGCGGTCATGCTGCTGCTCCGGACACGAGCGGGTGGTGGCAGCGGAAGCTATGGCCGCTGCCTTGCTGGCTCGGCTCCTGCTGGCAGATGTCGCTCGCGGCGAAGCAGCGGGTCCGGAAGGCGCATCCGGCGGGCCGTGCCAGCGGAGACGGCGAGAGGCCGGGGATCGGATGCAGCCGCTCGCCGCGCGCCGCGTTGGCCGGCAGCGCTTCCATCAGGCCGCGCGTATACGGGTGTGCGGGCCGGTCCAGCACATCGTCGGTGGCGCCGGTCTCGACGATGCGGCCGGCATACATCACCGCGATCCGGTCGGCGAGGCTCGCGACCACGCCGAGATCGTGGCTGATCCAGATCAGCGCCATGCCGAACTCGCTCGCCAGCCGGCGCACCTCGAACAGGATCTGGCCCTGGATGGTGACGTCGAGCGCGGTCGTCGGCTCGTCGGCGATGATCAGATCGGGCCGATGCAGCAGCGCGATCGCGATGGCGACGCGCTGGCGCATGCCGCCCGAGAACTGATGCGGATAGGCTTTCAATCGCTCCTCGGGCGAGGGAATGCCGACGAGACCGAGCGCATCGCGGGAGCGCACCCGCGCCTCCTCCCGCGAGACCGCATCATGGGCGAGCACGGCCTCGACCATCTGCGTCTCGATCGAGAGCACCGGATTGAGCGTCATCATCGGGTCCTGGAAGATCATCGCGATCTTCTTGCCGCGAAGGCGCCTGAGCCGGTCCGTCGGGAGCCCGACGAGGTCCTCGCCCTGGAACAGGATGCGCCCGCCCGCGACCCGCCCGGGCGGCTCGATCAAGCCCAGGATCGAGAAGCCGGTGATCGACTTGCCCGAGCCGGATTCGCCGACGAGCCCGAGGATCTCGCCACGATCGACGCTGAAGGAGACGCCGTCCACGGCGCGGACCAGGCCCGCCGAGCTGGCGAACTGGGTTTCGAGGTTCTCGACGACGAGCACCGGGGTCATGGCTCAGCGCTCCGCGAGACGGGGGTTGAGCACCTCGCGCAGCCGGTCGCCGACGATGTTGATGCTGAAGACGAGGGTGAGCAACAAGAGCCCGGGATAGACGCTGATCCAGTACTGGCCGGCGAGCAGGACCTGATAGCCGTTGGCGATCAGCAGGCCGAGCGAGGGCTGGGTGATCGGCAGGCCGATGCCGAGGAAGGACAGCGTCGCCTCGGCTGAGATCGCATTCGCGACCTGGAGCGTGCCGATGACGATGAGTGGCGAGAGGCAGTTCGGCAGGAGATGGCCGAAGAGCATGCGCGGCCGCGACAAGCCCAGCATCCTGGCTGCCTCGATATAGTCCTTGCCCTTCTCGACCAGGGCTGCGGCGCGGACGGCGCGAGCGAACATCGCCCATTGCACCAGCACCAGCGCGAAGATGACCTTGCCGACGCCCTGCCCGAGGATGGCGAGCAGCATCAGCGCGACGAGCAGGGTCGGGAAACCCAACATCAGGTCGACGAGCCGCATGATCACGCTGTCGACGCGGCCGCCGAAATAGGCGGCGGAGAGGCCGAGCACGGTGCCGACGACGAGCGCGACGAGACCGGCGAGGACACCGACGAAGAGCGAGGTCCTGAGGCCGTAGATCATGGCCGAGAGCATGTCGCGGCCCTGCACGTCGGTGCCGAACCAGTAGACCGCACCGCTCATGCTCTCGGAGCCAGGGGGCAACTTCGAATCCATGATGTCGAGCGTCGAGAGGTCGTAGGGGTCCTGCGGAGCCAGCGCCGGGCCGAACACCGCGGTGAGGATCAGCAGGATGCAGATGACGGCGGCGATCGTCGCCTTCGGGCTCTTCAGGACGCCGGCGAGCGAGCGCGCCAGCAGGCTGTCGGCATCGGGGCGCAGCGCCGCGAACAGGGCGGGTTTCGCAAGGGCCATCAGTTGCGCCCCAGCCGGATGCGCGGATCGAGGATCGAGTAGAGCACGTCGACCGCAAAATTGAGCACGATGAAGAGGCTGACGACGACGAGCAGGTAGGCGACCACCACCGGCCGATCGAGCCGCATGATCGAATCGATCAGCAGCTTGCCGATGCCCGGCCAGGCGAAGATCGTCTCGGTGACGACGCCGAAGGCGATCAGCGAGCCGATCTCCATGCCGATTACGGTGACGAGCGGGATCATGATCGTCTTCAGCACATGGACGAGCACGACCCGGCGCTCGGTGAGCCCCTTGGCGCGGGCGAACCTGACGAAATCGAGCGGCATGGTCTCGCGCACGCCGGTCCGCGTCAGTCGGATCACCAGTGAGAGCTTGAACAAGGCGAGGTTGGTCGCCGGCAGGATCAGGTGGCGGATGCCCTCCCAGGAGGCGAAGCTGGTCTCGATGCCGAAGATCTGCCCGGTCGGCCCGCGCCCGCTCGAGGGCAGCCAGCCGAGCCAGACCGAGAAGATCATCACCAGCATCATGCCCTGCCAGAAATTCGGTAGGCTGAAGCCGAGGATCGAGCCGGTCATGATCGTCTCGTCAACGACGGAGCGCGGCTTCAGGCCGGCGATCAGACCGAGCGGGATGCCGATGACAAGCGAAATCAGGATCGCGACCAGCGCCAGCTCCAGCGTCGCCGGCAAACGCTCGAAGATCAGCGAGATCGAGGGCTGGTTGAAGACGAAGGAGCGGCCGAGATCGCCCTTGATCGCATTGCCGAGAAAGGCGAGGAACTGCACAGGCAGCGGCTTGTCGAGGCCGAGCGAGGCTTCGACTTGGGCCCGTTCGGCCGGGGTGGCGTCGGGCGCGATCAGCATCTCCGCGGGGTCGCCAATGGCATAGACCCCGACGAAGACGATGACGGCGGTCGCCGCCAGCACCAGCAGGCTCTGCATCAATCGTCGAATGACGAAGACGGTCATCGATGGCTCCCGGCATACGGCAGGGCGGCGTGATCGCCGTTCACCTGTCGCGCCGACCATGAGCGGCGCCGGAAACCCGCGCAACCTTATGCGCAAAGCGCATCGGGCTATGTCCGACCTTGCGCCTCCAGGCGGCTCTTCAGGATGTCGGTGAAGGCCTCCGCCGAGCGCGACATCGGCGCGCCCTTCAGCGTGACGATGCCGTAGGCGCCGTGGATGCAGGGGCTGAACGGGCGCTGCTCGATCGGCAGGTGTCGATAGAGGCCCGCGATCAGCTCGGGCACCACGGCGACGCCCAGTCCACGGGCGACAAGCCCGCAGGTGGCCTCGACGGAATGGACCTCGATGCGCACGATCGGGAAGACGCCCGCCCGCCGCAATTGCCGCTCGAAGGCGAGGCGCGCCGGCCGCTGGCGACCCAGCATGATCAGGTGATGCCCCGAGAGGTCGCGCGGCACGAGGTTCGGCCGCTCCGCCAGCGGATGGCCGGCCGGCATGATGCAGACCGACTCGGAGTGCACGATCTCACGGGCATCGAAGCCCTTGTCGCGCGGCGGCAGGCTGACGAAGCCGATATCAGCCGCCCGGGCCAGCACCATCTGCTCGATCGCATCGTAATGCCCTCCGATCAGCTCGACCGAGGCGTCATGGCGCTGTGCGAGATAGGTCTCGATCACCTCTGGCATCACCGTCGCGATGAAGGAATGCGGCACGGCCACCTTGAGGAAGCGTTGGCCTACGGTCCCGGCCCGCAGATCCTCGGTATAGCGCTTCAGCCGCGCGACCAGCGAGGCCAGCTCGCCGACCTCGTCCATCAGGGCGAAAGCCTCCGGCCGTGGCAGCAGGCGGCCCTTGCTGCGCTCGAAGAGCTCGAAGCCGAGCTCTTCCTCCAACTGCGTGAGCTGCCGGCTCACCGCCGATTGCGAGAGACCAAGCGCGGTGGCGGCGGCGATGGTCGATCCCCCCGCCATCACGGAGCGGAAAATCTCGATCTGCCGGATCTTCATTGGCCGAGTTTCACGCGGTGCAGTTGCAGCAAGAGATCATGCGAGATTGTCGTCATCGGAATCCGGTGTCGGTTCCCCAGGAACCAGACAACCATGGATCATGTCCACGGCACAGCGAAACCGCCCTGAGATTGTCGCAGGCCCCAAGTCCCGATTGGAGCAAGATCAGCGTCGGCCGCTCCCGGGGCGCGAAGGAAAGATCGACGCGCGCGGGCCGCAACCGAAAGCGGCTCATCGTTCCGCAACAGCCGGTCAGGCTACTCCGGACCGAGGCGTTCCAAGATTTTGAGAGAAAGAAAAGATCAGTATCTTCAGGGAGATACATGGCGCGGGCGACGGGGCTCGAACCCGCGACCTCCGGCGTGACAGGCCGGCACTCTAACCAACTGAGCTACGCCCGCGCAGGGCGGCTGGGGCATTCGCCGTCAGCGACGTGGTGAGTATTGCCCCCGGCCGGATGTGTCAAGCGAGTGTCGCCGGCAAAATCACATCTGGGGAAAAATATCCTCGACCTCTCTTATTGCTCGCCTGCGCCTGCCCCGTTTTCCGGGGATGCGAGGCAGGGATCGAGCAGGACATGACGCTTGTCCTGGCGGTTGTATCCGCCGCGCAGGACCGCCTTGTCGCCCAGTTTCAGGTCGCCGGCGCCGTAGGTCACACAGAGGACACGGACGCCCGGCTCGGCGCAGACGGCGACATACCAGAGCGCGCCATCGGTCCGGACGAGGCTCACCGTTCCCGCAATCGCTATGTCGACGCGCGAATCGGCAGGAATCGAATCGGGAAGTTGCGCCGCGATGGATTCGCAGCTCGCCGGCTTGGCGGGCTGCTCGGGATGCGAGAAGGCGGGGCGATCGGCGAAGAAGGAATCGGGCACGAGCGTCTGTGCCGCACCCTGCCCCGAGGCCAAGGCGAGCCCTACACAAGCAGCGACGCCTGCATGGCTCAGAACAGGATGAGGGCGGATCAGGCAGCGCATCTTCATGGTCGCCGCAGGGTGACGATGAAGATGGCGGAATTCGGCCTCTGGCCGATGTTTGCGGGCGGCCTGCCCGACAACGCTTGCGATGCGGCTGCCGAGGCCTTAAACGCGACCGCGTGGGGCGGTTAGCTCAGTTGGTAGAGCGTCTCCTTTACACGGAGAGGGTCGGCGGTTCGAGCCCGTCACCGCCCACCATCATCCCGCACATCGATGGCATCTGGCTATGCCGCGCGATCCGCACGCCGCCTGGCTGCGGCATCCAGCCGGTCGATGCGGCGCAACGCTTCTTCAGCATCCCCCACGCCAACCAGCTTAAGTGGGTCAAGCGGATAAGCGGCCTGCGCCAGCGCCTGCCGCGCCAGCTGCGGCAGGCTGTCGAACGCCGCCCAACGATCCGGCTGTGGCCTGGGCTTCGGACAATGTCGCAGCTTCATGGCTCTCCCGCCTGTTGAAACAGGCTCAAGATGGGCTTGAGCAAGCCGCGTCGCAATCGCGTCGCGCCAAACGAAAACCGCCGGCGCTTGCGCACCGGCGGTTCGTTCTTCCGAGATCTAAGGTCAGTGGGCGACGAGGCCCGCTGCCTCGTCATCCGCTCCCTTGGGCGGCGCGGCCTTGAGATCCTCCTCCCAGACGATCGGAACCGGCTGGCGGGTCAGCGCGTGCTGGAGCACCTGCTCCATGCGCGCGACCGGGATGATCTCCATGCCGTCCTTCACCGACTTCGGCAGGTCGATCAGGTCCTTGGCGTTCTCCTCGGGGATCAGCACCTTCTTGATGCCGCCGCGCAGCGCCGCCAGGAGCTTCTCCTTCAGACCGCCGATCGGCAGCACCCTGCCCCGCAGCGTGACCTCGCCGGTCATGGCGACGTCGCGATTGGTCGGGATGCCGGTCAGGATCGAGACGATGGTGGTCGCCATCGCGATGCCTGCCGACGGGCCGTCCTTCGGGGTCGCCCCCTCGGGAACGTGGACGTGAATGTCACGCCGGTCGAAGAGCGGCGGCTCGATGCCGAAATCGACAGCCCGCGAGCGGACATAGGATGCCGCCGCCGAGATCGATTCCTTCATCACGTCGCGCAGGTTGCCGGTGACGGTCATGCGGCCCTTGCCGGGCACCATGACGCCCTCGATCGTCAGCAATTCGCCGCCGACCTCGGTCCAGGCCAGACCGGTGACGACACCGACCTGGTTTTCCGTCTCCGCCATGCCGTAGCGATAGCGCGGCGGGCCGAGATACTCTTCCAGCAGCGGCTCGTCGACGACCACCTTGGCCTTCTTGCCGAGCACGATGTCCTTCACGCCCTTGCGGACCGTGTTGGAGATCTCGCGCTCCAAGTTGCGGACGCCGGCCTCGCGGGTGTAACGCCGCACCAGGGTCTGCAGGGCGTCGTCGGTGATCGACCACTCCTTGCCGTCGAGCCCGTGCTTCTTGATCGCATTCGCGATCAGGTGCTTGCGGGCGATCTCGGTCTTCTCTTCCTCCGTGTAGCCGGCTATGCGGATCACCTCCATGCGGTCCAGAAGGGCCGGCGGGATGTTCAGCGTGTTCGCCGTCGTCACGAACATCACGTTCGACAGGTCGTAATCGACCTCGAGGTAATGGTCGTTGAAGGTCGAGTTCTGCTCGGGGTCGAGCACCTCCAGCAGGGCCGCCGAGGGATCGCCGCGGAAGTCCTGGCCCATCTTGTCGATCTCGTCGAGCAGGATGAGCGGGTTCGAGGTCTTGGCCTTCTTCATCGACTGGATGATCTTGCCGGGCATCGAGCCGATATAGGTGCGGCGGTGACCGCGGATCTCGGCCTCGTCACGCACGCCGCCGAGCGACATGCGCACGAACTCGCGGCCGGTCGCCTTGGCGATCGACTTGCCGAGCGAGGTCTTGCCGACGCCCGGAGGGCCGACGAGGCACAGGATCGGACCGGCGAGCTTGTTGGCGCGCTGCTGCACGGCGAGATATTCGACGATGCGGTCCTTGACCTTGTCGAGGCCGAAATGATCGTCGTCGAGCACCAGCTGGGCGGCGTTGAGATCCTTCTTGATCTTCGACTTCTTGCCCCACGGAATGCCGAGCATCCAGTCGAGATAGTTGCGCACCACGGTCGCTTCCGCGGACATCGGCGACATCTGGCGCAGCTTCTTCAGCTCGGCCGTCGCCTTGTCGCGGGCTTCCTTGGTCAGCTTGGTCTGGGCGATGCGCTCTTCCAGCTCGGCCAGCTCGTCACGGCCTTCCTCGCCGTCGCCCAGCTCCTTCTGGATCGCCTTCATCTGCTCGTTGAGATAGTACTCGCGCTGGGTCTTCTCCATCTGGCGCTTGACGCGCGAGCGGATGCGCTTCTCGACCTGGAGCACGGACATCTCGCTCTCCATGAGCGACAGGACCTTCTCCAGGCGGTGGGCGACGTTGGTGATCTCCAGCACGCCCTGGCGATCGGCGATCTTGACCGCCAGATGCGAGGCGACGGTGTCGGCGAGCTTGGCCGGCTCGTCGATCTGAGTGACCGCGGCGACGATCTCGCCCGAGATCTTCTTGTTGAGCTTCACATAGCTCTCGAACTCGCTGACGACCGAACGGGCGAGCGCCTCGACCTCGACCTTCTTGCCCTCCTCCTCGGCAAGGCCGGTGGCCTCGGCCTCGTAGAAGGAATCGGACGCGGAATAAGACAGCGCCTTGGCGCGGCCGACGCCCTCGACCAGCACCTTCACGGTGGAATCGGGCAGCTTCAGGAGCTGCAGCACGCGGGCGAGCGTGCCGATCTCGTAGATCTCGTTGGGCTGCGGGTCATCGTCGCCGGCGTTCTTCTGGGTCGCCAGCAGGATGAGCCCGTCCGTCTTCACCACTTCCTCAAGCGCGCGGATGGACTTCTCGCGGCCGACGAAGAGCGGGACGATCATGTGGGGGAAAACGACGATGTCGCGCAAAGGCAGAACCGGGTAGGTGCCGGTCTCGCCTGTGACGAAAGGAGCGCGGGGCGTCGAGCCAGTCATGGCAGTTCCTTTGCAGTTGCGCCCGGCGGACCCCCAAGATGGGCGGAGCGATCGGACGTGTGCGGCCTAGGCGACCATTCGCCTCTCCGCCCTCGCGCATCGCACCCTCATCAGGCATGCGACTCTCGCAAGTGCACCTAAAGTGGAGACTTCCTCGCCGGCTTTCAAGCGAGGTATCCGGCTCATGCACCGCTGTCCTGCAGCAGACGAAGGACGGATACCGCGCCTTGCAGCGGTTCAATCTCGCGCAGGGGTGTTGCGATGCGAAACCGCGGCCAGCCCATGCCACCTGAAACGCAAAACGCGCGCCAAGGGCGCGCGTCCTGTTGTCGCAATCGGTGAGAGTCAGGAAGCCGAAGCGGTCTTCGTCTCGTCCTCGCGCTCCGCATAGATGAAGAGCGGGCGGGCCTTGTTCTCGACAGCCTCGGGGCCGATCACCACCTGCTCGACGCCTTCCAGGCCGGGCAGTTCGTACATGGTCTCCAGCAGGATGCCTTCCATGATCGAACGCAGGCCGCGCGCGCCGGTCTTCCGCTCGATCGCCTTGCGGGCGATCAGGCTGACGGCCTCGTCGGTGAAGGTGAGCTGGGTGTCCTCCATCTCGAACAGGCGCTGATACTGCTTGACCAGCGCGTTCTTCGGCTCGGTCAGGATGGTCTTCAGCGCCGGCTCGTCGAGATCCTCCAACGTCGCGAGGACCGGCAGACGGCCGACGAATTCGGGAATCAGGCCGAACTTCAGGAGATCCTCGGGCTCGACCTGACGGAAGATCTGGCCGATGCGGCGATCATCCGGGGCCTCGACCTTGGCGCCGAAGCCGATCGAGGTGCCCTTGCCGCGGCTCGAAATGATCTTGTCGAGACCGGCGAAGGCGCCGCCGCAGATGAAGAGGATGTTCGTCGTGTCGACCTGCAGGAACTCCTGCTGCGGATGCTTGCGCCCGCCCTGCGGCGGCACGGAGGCGACGGTGCCTTCCATGATCTTCAGCAGCGCCTGCTGGACGCCCTCGCCCGAAACGTCGCGGGTGATCGAGGGATTGTCCGACTTGCGGCTGATCTTGTCGATCTCGTCGATATAGACGATGCCGCGCTGCGCCCGCTCGACATTGTAGTCGGAGGCCTGGAGCAGCTTGAGGATGATGTTCTCGACATCCTCGCCGACATAGCCGGCCTCGGTCAGCGTCGTCGCGTCGGCCATGGTGAAGGGCACGTCGAGGATGCGGGCGAGCGTCTGCGCGAGCAGCGTCTTGCCCGAGCCGGTCGGCCCGATCAGCAGGATGTTCGACTTCGCGAGCTCGACGTCGTTCTGCTTCGTCGCGTGCGAGAGGCGCTTGTAGTGGTTGTGCACCGCCACGGAGAGCACCTTCTTGGCGTGCTCCTGGCCGATGACGTAGTCGTCGAGGACCTTGCGGATTTCCTTGGGGGTCGGCACGCCGTCCTTCGACTTCACCAGCGCGGATTTGGATTCCTCGCGGATGATGTCCATGCAGAGCTCGACGCATTCATCGCAGATGAACACGGTCGGGCCCGCAATGAGCTTGCGCACCTCGTGTTGGCTCTTGCCGCAGAAAGAGCAGTAAAGCGTGCTCTTCGAGTCGCCGCCGGGCTTGTTAGCCATCCGTCCATCTCCAGTTCGGGAGCCGTGAGCCGCATCGCGCGAGGCGGATGCGGCCGTCGTCTCTCCGTCATATCTAAGCGCTCAGATCACGATGATTAGGTTAACGGCCCGTTCCGGTACATTCGGATACGCAGGGCCGGCCCAAGCCGGATCAGAATGGAGCGCTCGTCCGCTCACCCCCGACCCCATGCAAACACGGGGCCGTCTCTCATTCAATATGGGGGCTCCGATCAGCCGGGCCAACCCACAGGATCGCGAGCGCCGGGTCAGGCCTCGGTCTCCGGCCGGCGCTCCATGACCTTGTCGATCAGGCCGAATTCCTTGGCCTGCTCGGCGGTCATGAAATTGTCGCGCTCCAGCGCGGCGTGGATGTCCTCGTAGGAGCGCCCGGTGTGCTTCACGTAGATCTCGTTCAGCCGCTTCTTCAGGCTCTCGACTTCCTTGGCATGGATCAGGATGTCGGTGACCTGGCCCTGGAAACCGCCGGAGGGCTGGTGAACCATGATGCGCGCGTTCGGCAGGGCGAAGCGCATGTCCTTGGCGCCGGCCGTCAGCAGGAGCGAGCCCATCGAGGCGGCCTGGCCGATGCAGACCGTCGTCACCGGGCAGCGGATCAGCTGCATGGTGTCGTAGATCGAGAGGCCGGAGGTGACCACGCCGCCCGGCGAATTGATGTAGAAGGAGATTTCCTTCTTGGGGTTCTCGGCTTCGAGGAACAGGAGCTGCGCCACGATCAGCGAGGCCGAGTAATCCTCGACCGGGCCGGTGAGGAAGATGATGCGCTCGCGCAGCAGGCGCGAATAGATGTCGAAGGCGCGCTCGCCGCGGCTCGACTGCTCGACCACCATCGGGACGAGATTGTTGTAGGTCTCGAGCGGATCGCGAAGCATGGATCTGTCCTTGAGGTGAAGGCACCGGGGAGCCGGCGCAATATCGAATCGGCAGCGTTTAGGAAGCCACCCACATAAGCACGGCAATCGCGGCTGAAAAGGGAAGCGCCGCCGGTCGCGAAGGCCGGCGGCGCGAATGCTGTCGTTAAGGTTGCCGTGAAGGCCAAATCGCCGGGCGCCCTATCGGACGCAAGGTGGCGATCCGGCTCTCTGGCCAGCATCAGATTGTTCCGAAAAGTGGTGCCCACTTTTCGGTCCGATGCTCAGGCAGACGCGTCGTCGGCCTTGGCTTCGGCCTTCTTCGTCTTCTTGGCGGCGGCCTTCTTCGGCTTGGCCTCGGTGGTCTCCTCGGCGTCCTCGTCAGCGTAGAGCGCCTCGCGCGAAACCGTCTGGTCCTCGACCTTCACCTGGCCGAGCAGATGGTCGACGACCTTCTCCTCGAAGATCGGGGCGCGGATTTCGGCCAGAGCCTGCGGGTTCTTGCGATAGAAGTCCCAGACCTGCTTCTCCTGGCCCGGGAACTGGCGGGCGCGCTCGATCAGGGCCTGCGTGACCTCGTCATCCGAGATCTGGACCTTGGCCTGCTCACCGATCTCAGCCAGCACGAGGCCCAGGCGCACGCGGCGCTCGGCGATCTTGCGGTAGTCGGCGCGGGCGGCGTCCTCGGTGGTGTCCTCGTCGGCGAAGGTCTTGTTGGCCTGCTTCATGTCGGCCTCGACCTGGCTCCAGACGCTGGCGAACTCCTGCTCGACCAGGGTCGGCGGCAGCTCGAAGGTGTACTTGCCGTCGAGCGCGTCGAGCAGGCCCTTCTTGAGCTTGCGGCGCGACTGGGCGGTGAAGTCACGGCCGATCTGCTCGCTCACGGCTTCCTTGAGCTTATCGAGCGACTCCATGCCGAAGGCCTTGGCCAGCTCGTCATTGATCTCGATGGCTTCCGGGCCCTGCACGTCGGTCACGGTGACCTCGAACTCGGCCGGCTTGCCGGCGAGGTTCTCGGCCGCATAGTTCTCGGGGAAGGTCACCTTGACGGTGCGGGTCTCGCCGGTCTTGGCGCCCTCGAGCTGCTCCTCGAAGCCCGGAATGAACTGGCCGGCGCCGAGATCGAGCGGGATGCCCTCGCCCGTGCCGCCGTCGAACTTCTCGCCGTCGAGCGTGCCGACGAAGGAGATGATCAGGCGATCGCCCTTCTCGGCCTTGGCCTTCTCGCCCTTGGAGGTGTAGCTGCGGTTGCCCGAGGCCATGCGCAGCAGCGCGGCGTCGACATCGGCGTCCGGAACCTCGGCGACCGGCTTCACGAGCGAGACGTCCGAGAGGTCGGCGAGCTCGATCTTCGGGAGAACCTCAAGCGCGACGGTGAAGGCGAGATCGCCCTTGGCCTCCATCGCGGCCTCGATCTCGTCCTTGTTCTCGGGGAAGCGAATCTGCGGCTCGAAGGCGAGCTTCAGGTTGTTGTCGGCGACGATCTTCTGGTTCGCCTCGTTGACGGCGTTCTGCAGCACGTCGGACATGACCGAGCGGCCATAGAGGCGGCGCAGATGCGCGACCGGCACCTTGCCCGGGCGGAAGCCATTGATCTTGGCCTTGCCCTGGAGGTCCTGAAGGCTGCCGTCGAGCCTGGTCTTCAGGTCGGCGGCATTCAGCACCACCTGGAATTCGCGCTTGAGGCCCTGGGACAGGGTTTCGGTCACGTTCATTTTTGTACCGCCAACAGCTCGTTTACGTCTCAATGTCCAAAGCGCGACGCCGGTTCCGACCGCCGCCGCGCTCGCGAAAAACTATGCCAGTGGTGCGGGCGGAGGGACTCGAACCCCCACGACTTTCGCCGCTGGTACCTAAAACCAGTGCGTCTACCAATTCCGCCACGCCCGCCGGCCGATAGCGCTGCGCGCGAGCAAACGCAGCGCGGCCATCGTCAAGCCGCAGGCCTATACGCATTTCGGCCGGGCCATGCAGCAAAAAAATGACGGTTCTGCAAAACAGGCCACCCGCAGCGCTTTTCGAAGCCGGGGCTGGACCGGCTCTCGCCAGAACCGGCCGGCCGGATTATGCGATAGGCCATGACGAAGCCGCCCGCCGCCGCCCGCCCCTCGCTCACGCGCCGCCATATGCTGGCGGGGCTCGGCGGCGCCTGCCTGATCGCGCCCTCAGCGGGTTTCGCGCAAGTTCCCGCCCCGACCGCCAAGCCGGCAAGCGAGCCGCAGCGGCAATCGCTCGTCGCCGCCCCGACGAAGGCCCGGCTGCGCCCGTCGCCGCCGGTCGATACGGAAATCTGGACCTTCGATGGCGCGACGCCGGCCCCTCCCTTGCGAATCAAGCAGGGCGAGACGCTGGCCGTGAAGCTCGAGAACAAGACCACGGCACCGCTCGACCTGCATTGGTACGGGCTGCGCGGCGAGGCCGAGCGCGATGGCGCCGCCAGCTTCACCCGCCCGCCGATCGCGCCCGGAGAAACCGGCGAGTTCCGGATCACGCCGCAGGATTCGGGCACCCTGCTCTATCGCCCGCTTCGAACCGCCGGCTCATCCGAACCTGCGGGCCGGGGCCTGAGCGGGCTCATCATCGTCGAGGAGAAGGAACCGCCCGCCGTCGATCTCGACCTGCCCGTCCTCATCACGGACTGGCTGATCGGCGACGACCAGGCGATCCAGCCCTTCGTGCTGCAGGGCAACGCCGCGGCCTCGGCCGGGCGGCTCGGGAGCTGGCTGACCGTCAATGGCCGTTCGCCGCCGCAGCCGATCACGGCCCGGCCGGGCGCGCGCATCCGCCTCAGGCTCGCCAATGCCTGCAATGCCCGGATCATGCGATTGCGCTTCGACGGCGGCAAGGCGACCGTGATCGCGGTCGACAGCCAGCCGACCGAGAGTTTCGAGCCGGTGCGCGCGCAATTGCCCTTCGCGCCGGGCACGCGCTACGACGTCATCCTCGACCTGCCGATCGAGGTCGGCGCCGCCGTCAATGTCAGCGCCCTGATCGGCGGCGGGCTGCCTTTGGTGCGGATCGTCACGGCGGGCCAGCCACAGGTGCCGCCAGCGGCCGCGCCGGCCCTCAAGCTCAACCCTGCCCTGCCCCTCGGCGTGCGCATGCAGGATGCGCTTCGCCCCGAACTCGTGATCGAGGGCGGCGCCAAGCTGACCGAGGACCAGAAGCTCGATTTCACCGGGCTCGATCTTGCCAGCCCGTGGCGGGTCAATGGCGGCACCGGCTCCTTCGAGGGCAAGCCGCTGTTCAGCGTCAAGCGCGGCACGCCGATCGTCATGGCGATCGACAACCGCACCGCCTTCATCCAGCCGTTCCATGTCCACGGCCACAGCTTCCGGCTGCTGCATCCGCTCGACGACGGCTGGGAGAACTATTTCCTCGACACCGTGCAGATTCCCGAGCGCAAGAAGCTGCATATCGCCTTCATCGCCGACAATCCCGGCCGCTGGCTGATCTCGTCGACGGTGCTGGAGCGCTTCGACCTCGGGCTGTGGAGCTGGTTCGAGGTGACGTGAAAGTGGACGGCCTCGACTCAGTCGTCATTCTCGGGCGGAGCGAAGCGCAGACCCGAGAATCTCATGACGAGAAGACACTGGTTTCCGAGATGCTCGGGTCAAGCCCGAGCATGACGGCTGCGGTTGGCCATCCAGCCGCCTACAACCCCAGCCGCTCGACCACGTCCTGCACGATCGCGTCCTTGCTGTCCTCGACCGAGACGACCAGCGGCCTCTCGTCGTCGCCCGGCTCCTCCAGCGCGGCGAACTGGCTGTCGAGCAGGGCCGGCGGCATGAAATGGTGCTGGCGGGCCGCCATGCGCCGGCCGATCAGCTCACGCGAGCCCTTGAGATAGACCAGGCGCACATCCGGCCGGTCGCCGACGATCACCTGCCGATAGGCGCGCTTCAGCGCCGAGCAGGTGACGATGCCGTGCTCGCCCTTGGCCCGCAGGTCATCGATCCATGCAGCAATGGCCGCGAGCCAGGGCTTGCGATCGTCGTCGTTGAGCGGCGTGCCGCCGGCCATCTTGGCGACGTTCTCTGGCGGATGGAAGGAATCGGCATCGCGGAAGGGCCAGCCGAGACGCTCCGCCAGCCGTTCGCCGAGCGAGGTCTTGCCCGAGCTGGCGACGCCCATGACGACGATGACGGCCGGGCGACCGCCGCTTGCTGCCTCTGCCACCGCTTCGGCCCTACTTCTTGGCTTCGACATGGCCGCCGAAGCCGGCTCGCATGGCCGAGAGGATCTTCTCGCCGAAGGTATGGTCGACGCGCGAGCGGAAGCGGGCGAACAGCGCCGAGGTCAAGACCTCGGCCGGGGTCGCGGTTTCGACGGCGGCATCGACCGTCCAGCGGCCCTCGCCGGAATCCGAGACATTGCCGGTATAGGAGGAGAGCTCCTCGTCGGCGGCCAGCGCCTCGGCCGTGAGATCAAGCAGCCAGGAGGTGACGACCGAACCGCGGCGCCAGACCTCGGCGATCTCGGCGGTATCGAAATCGAAGCCGTATTCGGCCGGCAGGCCTTCCTTGGCCGAGGCGTTGCGCAGCAGGTCGAAGCCCTCCGCGAAAGCCTGCATCATGCCGTATTCGATGCCGTTATGGATCATCTTGACGAAATGGCCGGAGCCGGTCGGGCCGCAATGCAGATAGCCCTGCTCGCTCGTCGGGTTGCGGCCCTCGCGATGCTTGGTCGGCTCGATCTCGCCCTTGCCGGGCGCCAGTGTGGCGAAGATCGGCTCCAGCCGGTCGAAGGCCGCCTTGTCGCCGCCGATCATCAGGCAGTAGCCGCGGTCGAGTCCGTGGACACCGCCGGAGGTGCCGATATCCATGTAATGGATGCCCTTGGCCCCAAGCTCCTTGCCGCGGCGGACATCGTCCTTCCAGAAGGCGTTGCCGCCGTCGATCAGCGTGTCGCCCTCACTGAGGAGGCCGGCGAGCTCGGCCAGCGTCGCCTCGGTGATCTTGCCGGCCGGCAGCATCACCCAGATGGCGCGGGGCGCCTTGAGCTTGGCGACCATGTCCTTGAGATCGGCGGCAACGATCGCGCCATCGGCGGCGAGCGCCTGGCCCGGCTTCGGATCGCGATCATAGACCACGCATTCATGGCCGGCGCGCATCAGGCGGCGCACGATGTTGCCCCCCATCCGGCCGAGGCCGATCACTCCAAGCTGCATCTCAGACACTCCGCAAAGCCGGCTCTCGCTGCTTCAAGCATGGAGGCGGCGGGCGGAGCAAGCCAGCGCGACGCAGGTCTCAGGCCCGGATTTGCCGTTGCAGAGCCCGCCAGCGCCCCGGCGTGACGCCATAGGCGCGGCGGAACTGGCGGGTGAGATGGCTTTGGTCGGCGAAGCCGCAGGCGAAGGCCACATCGGCCAGGGACGCGCCTTCCGCCAGCATCCGGCGGGCGCGATCCAGGCGGCGCATCACGAGGTAGTTATAGGGGCTGGTGCCGAAAGAGGCGCGGAACTGGCGCGCCAAGGCGAAGCGATCGAGCCCCGTCATGACTTCCAGCCGGCTTGAATCCACGGCCTCCGTCGCGTGGGCATCGAGATAATCGCGCGCCCGCTCCAGCGCCGTGGCATCGCGCCTGGACGGGCGAGCACTCCCGGCCGAGGGATCGAGCGCGAGCAGGGCCTGCGCGAGCCGCTCGACCAGATCGTCCACCGCCAGCGGATCAAGCGGCTCGTCGAGATCGCGCAGCGCGCGGGCGATCGCCGCGACGAGGCGGGGCTCCTGCGAAACGGCTGTGGATATGAAGGGCAAGGCGCGGCCGCCCTCGCCCATCGCCTGCCGGATCAGGCGCGGCTCGACATAGAGCATGCGGTAGCGGAAGCCGCTCTCGATGCCGGAGCGGCCGTTGTGGACCTCGTCGGGATGCAGGACGATGGCATGGCCACCGAGGCTGTCGCGCCTGGTGCCACGATAATCGAAGGACTGCACGCCCGAGAGTGTCAACCCGAAGGCATAGGTGTCATGGCGGTGCGGATCGTAGGCATAGCCGCGGAAGAACGCCTCCATGCGCTCGATGCCATCCGCGCCGGTGCCGAGCCGGACCCAGTCCCGCTCGGGCCCGCACGATCGTTCAAGACGGGCCTTGCCGGCCTCGGTTAGCGATGCATCCATGCGTTACGATACCAAGATCGCCATCGTGGTTCGCGATGATCTCGCAACCTGGCAAAAACTCAATGTCGCCAGCTTCCTCGCCGGCGGCCTCGTCGGAGCCTCTCAGAAACTCGCCGGTGAACCTTATCAGGATGCCTCCGGCCGCTTCTACGGGTCCTTGATCCGCCAGCCCGTCCTGATCTTCGCGGCCAGCGCCGCAGAGCTTACCAACGTGCTCCAGCGGGCGCAGCAACGCGGCGTCCGGCCGCATCTCTATACGAAAGAGCTGTTCGCGACCGGCAATGACGTGGACAACCGCGCTGCCGTCGCTGCGGTGGCTACGGATGCGCTCGATCTCGTCGGCATCGGGCTCCATGCCGAGCGCAAGGAGATCGACAAGATCATCAAGGGGCTGAAGCTGCACGGCTAACGCGTTGCGGATGGTGCCCTTCTCGCAGACTTCGCTGCCTCATTCCTGTGCAACGCAAGAGCCGGCTCATATTTTTACGGCCCGGAACGCGACTTTCGTCGGGCTCGTCCAGCGCATTTTTTGGCATTTACGACTACCGCAGAATCGCCTTAGCCTCCTTCTTGTCGGTAACAACTGAAAGGAGGTGATCCAGTGTCTCATTGTCATCAACCGCTGGTGCAAGGCGGGCGGACCTGGACCTCTTCTTGCTGGGGTTTCTTTTCCGCGTGAGTTTTCGCACCTTCAGATCCGGTTCGCCGGGTCGCGGTTCGGCAATGGAAGGGCTGCCCGCAAGGGCAGCCCTTCTTGCTTTTGGGCCGCCAATGCTGGCGCCCGGCCGCAAGCCGTGGCAGACAGGCGGCGTGTCACGCTTTTCCCTGCCCAATGCCCCGAGTACCGGCCGTGTCCGTTCCTGATCCGAGCCGCGAGGCCATTCTCGACTTCATCGAGGAAGAGCGCGCTGCCGGCCGCGAGGTCGGCCGCCGCGAGATCGCCAAGGCCTTCGGGCTCGATGGCGGCGGCAAGATCTGGCTGAAGCGCCTGCTCAAGGAGATGGCGGAGGAAGGCGAGATCGGCGGCGACGGCAAGGAGCGCCCCGTCCATTCGCGCGGTGCGCTGCCGCCCGTGCTGCTCTCGGAGATCAAGCGCCGCGACCGCGAGGGCGACCTCGTCGCCCAGCCGCTGGAATGGGACGAGGCCGAGAACGGCGCCCCGCCGCAGATCCTGATCGAACGCAGCCGCGAGGGGCGCCGCAAGGACAAGTCGACAGCGCCTGCGCCAGGCGTCGGCGATCAGGTCATCCTCAAGCTGACGCGTCTGCGTGGCGTCGATGGCTTCGGCTATTCCGGCCGCGTGCTCAAGGTGATGGGCAAGGCCAAGGCCGCCATCCTCGGCATCTTCCGCGCCCTGCCCGATGGCTCCGGCCGGCTGGTGCCGATCGACAAGAAGGCGCAGGGGCGCGAAGCGATCATTCCGAAGGGCCGCACGGCCGATGCGCAGGACGGAGACCTCGTCTCGGTCAGCCTGCGCCGCGAGAGCCGCTTCGGCCCGCCGGAGGCGCAGGTGCGCGAGCGGCTCGGCTCGATCAAGTCCGAACGCGCCGTCAGCCTCATCGCGATCCATGCCCACGGCATCCCGCATGAATTCCCGCCGGCCGCCCTTCAGGAAGCGGCGAACGCGCCGCTTGCGAGCCTGAAAGGGCGTGAGGATTGGCGCGCGTTGCCGCTCGTCACCATCGACCCGGCCGATGCCAAGGACCATGACGACGCGGTCCATGCCGTGCCGGACGACAATCCGGACAATCCCGGCGGCTTCATCGTCACCGTCGCCATCGCCGATGTCGCGAGCTATGTCACGCCGCACTCTGCGCTCGACCGCGAGGCGCTGGAGCGCGGCAACTCGGTCTATTTCCCCGACCGCGTCGTGCCGATGCTGCCGGAGCGGATCTCGAACGATCTTTGTTCGCTGCGCGAGCAGGAGGACCGGCCGGCGCTCGCCGTCCGGCTCGTGCTCAAGGCGGACGGCTCGAAGAAGAGCCATTCCTTCCACCGTGTGCTGATGCGCTCGGCGGCGAAGCTCTCCTACCAGCAGGCTCAGGCCGCGATCGACGGACAGACCGACGAGAAGACCGCGCCGATCCGGGAGAGCGTGCTGATGCCGCTCTGGGCGGCCTATGGCATTGCGGCGCGCGCCCGCGACCAGCGCCAGCCGCTCGAGCTCGACCTGCCAGAGCGCAAGCTGATCCTGAAACCGGACGGTTCGGTCGATCGCGTCATCGTGCCGGAGCGGCTCGCTGCGCACCGATTGATCGAGGAATTCATGATCCTCGCCAATGTCGCGGCGGCCGAGACGCTGGAGAAGGCCGGCAGCCTCTTGATCTATCGCTGCCATGACGAGCCCTCGCTGGAGAAGATGCGGGCCCTCAGTGAGGTGCTGGCCTCGATCGGCATCAAGCTGCCGCAGGACGGGGCGCTGAGGCCCGTGCTGTTCAACCGCATCCTGGCGATGATCAAGGGCTCGGAGAACGAGACACTGATCAACGAGGTCGTGCTGCGCACGCAGGCGCAGGCCGAGTATGTCGCCGAGAATTACGGGCATTTCGGCCTCAACCTGCGCCGTTACGCCCATTTCACCTCGCCGATCCGGCGCTATGCCGACCTGATCGTGCATCGCGCCCTGATCACGGCGCTGAAGCTTGGCGATGACGGCCTGCCGAAGAGCGTCACGCTCGCGGAGCTGCGCGAGGTCGCGACCCGCATCTCGGCGGCAGAGCGGCGCGCCATGGCGGCCGAGCGCGAGACCACCGACCGCCTGATCGCGCATTTCCTCGCCGACCAGATCGGCGCGAGCTTCGACGGGCGCATCGGCGGCGTGCACAAGGCCGGTCTGTTCGTGAAGCTCGACGGCACCGGCGCCGACGGCTTTATCCCAGCCTCGACGCTGGGCGGCGACTACTATCGCTATGACGAAGCGGCCCACGCGCTGATCGGCGAGCGCACCGGCGAGAGCTGGCGCCTCGGGGACCGCGTCCATGTGAAGCTCGTCGAGGCCGCACCGGTCGCGGGCGCGCTGCGCTTCGAGATCCTCTCGCCCGGGCGGAAAGTGGCCACAGGCGGCGCCGGCAGGCGACGCGGCGGTGCCGTGCCTTTCGGGACGAGCCGGCCGGCGGCCAGCTTCGGCAAGAAGGGCAAGCCGGGCGGGGGCAGCTTCGGCAAAAGCAAGTCGGGCAAGGGCAAGCCCGGCAAGAGGCGGTGATGGGCGTCCAGGTCCATAGCGCGGGCACGCAGCTCGAAGAGCGCGACTGGCGCCAAGCGGTAGCGCGCGGCCTGCGCGGCCGCTGCCCGCATTGCGGCAAGGGCCGTTTGTTCCGCGCCTTCCTAAAGCCCGTCGATCGATGCGAGGCCTGCGGCGAAGACCTGCATCACCAGCGTGCCGACGACCTACCGCCCTATATCGTGATCACCATCGTCGGCCACATCATCGTCGGCGGCCTGTTGCTCGCGGAGAAGTTCGCGGACTGGCCGATGTGGCTGCACATGACCGTCTGGCCCTTGCTCACCATCATCCTGTCCTTCGCGCTGATGCAGCCCGTCAAGGGTGGCGTCGTCGGCCTGCAATGGGCCGTGCGCATGCATGGCTTCGGCGGCGAGCCCGACCGGCCCGAACGCCAGCCCCTGCCCCCTTCGGATTCCCGTTCATGACCGACCATACCGTCACCTTGACCCAGGCCGAGCGGGCGCGCACCACCGCCAACCAGCGTCCCAAGGACGCCGCGACCATGATGATCCTGGATCGCAGCGGCACGCGCCCGAAGGTGCTGATGGGCAAGCGCCATGCGAGCCACAAGTTCATGCCGGGCAAATATGTCTTCCCCGGCGGGCGCGTCGATGCCGGCGACCGGCAGATGGTCGCGACCGGCGCCGTGCCGCAGATCTGCGAGGACCGGCTCGGCAAGCGCTGCCTGCGCCCCAGCGCCGGCAAGGCCCGTGCATTGGCGATGGCCGCGATCCGCGAGACCTTCGAGGAAACCGGGCTGCTCTTCGGCTCCGACGAGTTCGGCGCGCCGGATGCCCCGCCGCCGGGAAGCTGGAGCGATTTCGCCGCGCAGGGCATCTATCCCGATCTCTCGGCGGTGACCTTCGTCGCGCGCGCGATCACGCCGCCGCGCCGACCCAAGCGATTCGACACCCGCTTCTTCGCGATCGACGCCTCCGCCGTCGCCAAGCGTATCGACGGCATCATCGGCCCCGATTCGGAGCTG
This sequence comes from Allobosea sp. FW305-C-101, assembly GCF_058783685.1. Classification (NCBI taxonomy): domain Bacteria; kingdom Pseudomonadati; phylum Pseudomonadota; class Alphaproteobacteria; order Hyphomicrobiales; family Alloboseaceae; genus Allobosea; species Allobosea sp. FW305-C-101. Next base: position 255,412 of record NZ_JBYSYT010000001.1, read on the forward strand.
GTGGATTTCGTCTGGGTCGATTTCGACGAAGCGAAGGAACTCGACCTGCCGACCATCACCAAGGTGATCATCCAGGAGGTCGAGGCCCGGATCGAGGGTGGTTTCGCGCCCTATCTGCCGGTCCCGTTCTATTGGGAGAAGCGCGGCAGCTTCGTGCGCGAGGAGCTCTGAGAGGCCTTTCGCGCCGCCGAGCTATTCTTCCTTGACTTCGCCGGCCCTTTGCGGCATTCCCCGCGCTGACGGTTTGCCGGGTTCGCCCGGCCATTTTCTTTTCCGAGGGCCTTTGGCCCGCATGGTTCGAGGATAGACCCATGGCCAAGGCCGTGACGATCAAAATCAAGCTGCTTTCGACCGCCGACACCGGCTTCTTCTACGTGACGAAGAAGAACTCGCGTACGATGACCGAGAAGATGTCGAAGAAGAAGTACGACCCCGTCGCGCGCAAGCACGTCGAGTTCAAGGAAACCAAGATCAAGTGAGGCCTTGGCCTCCCGATCTGATTTCACTTTGAAAAACCGCCCTTTCGGGCGGTTTTTTCGTTCAGGGCCTTAGCGTCGCGACAGCGCAGCCGGCGGCGACCGAAGGCTCGGAGATGCCGCCGCTCCGCCCCTAGCCGCAATAGGCGCGGATGATCCGGCCGGTCTTCGGATCGGTCTCGATGGTCACCCGCTCCTTGCGGTAATCCATGGTCACGCCCTGCCCCGGCCGAATCTGACGCACGATCGTCGCGCCGGTGGCCTGCTGGGCTTCGGCATCGCTGACACGGGCCTTGCCGGCCAGAGCCTCGGCAGCATCCTCGCTGCACGCACCGGGCAAGCCTGGCGCGGTTCCCATCGGAGCCTGCTGCGCATCGCTCTGGCAAGCCGCCAGTGTCAAGGCTGCCAGCGACAGCACCCCAGCCGCCAGAAATTTCTGCGCCATCATCACAACCCCTTTCAGGCAATTCGAACGATCGCCGGAGGCTCTACGATCGCGTTGAGGCGCAGCCATGGCAAGGGGATGGCCGCGCTCAGGCTGCGAGCCCCGCCGCCGGGGTCACCGGGAGCTGGGCATGCCATGCGGCCAAGGCGCTGCGGCCGGCCTCCGTCAGCGCATAGACCCCACGCCCGGAGCGCTCGAACCAGCCATAGACGTTGCGGTGCAGGATTTTCTGGGCATCGGGACAGGACGGCTTGAGGTCGCGCGGCCGTTTCGGCTCAGCGGCCATGGCCGCGGCGCAGGCCAGCGCCTGCTGGCGATAGGCCGTCATGATCGGCTTGCGCGTGCCGCCACCCATGGCCGGGTCGCCCTGGCGGCGCTTGTGCTCATCCACCAGCCGCGAGCGCCGGCGCGGGTCCTTGCGCGGCGTGGGTGCCGCCGGTGAGACAAGGATGGAGACATCGCCGGCCTTCGAGATGCCGAGCAATCCGAAGCCGAGGCGCCGGCAGAGATTGCGATAGCGCGGATCGCTCTCGCGCCCCTTCCCGCGGGCGGAGAGCTGAGCCGCCAGCCAGATCTCATCGCCGAGGCTGAGCCGATCGACGCCCTGCAGGACGAGCTCGAGATTGAAGCTCATCTTCAGTTCGCCGATCACCACGACGGAGGGATCGCCGTCACGCAGCCCGACAAGGTCGCAAGGCCCGATCTCGCCCTTGACGGTGTAGCCTAGCGCTTCAAGGAAGCGCTTGACGGGCAGATAGAGCGACGTTTCCACATCCACCTCCGGAGAACAGGCAGCCATCTTGACCGGCAGTCGTTTCGGAGAGGCAAATGCCGGCAGCGTCATGACGACTCAAACGAAAAATCCACCCGCCATGGGCCGAGATCGTCGGCCGATGGGGGTGGATTTGATGTCAACGATCTGCGATCAGCCGCGAATGCGGCTCGGGTAGATGGCGTTGCCGCCCCTCACTCCCACTCGATCGTGCCGGGAGGCTTCGAGGTCACGTCGTAGACGACGCGGTTGATGCCCTTGACCTCGTTGATGATCCGGGTCGCGGCGCGGCCGAGGAAGTTCATGTCGAAGGGATAGAAATCCGCCGTCATGCCGTCGACCGAAGTCACCGCGCGCAGCGCGCAGACATGGTCATAGGTCCGGTAATCGCCCATCACGCCGACGGTGCGCACCGGCAGCAGCACAGCGAAGGCCTGCCAGATCACATCGTAGAGGCCGGCCTTGCGGATCTCGTCGAGATAGATCGCATCCGCCTTGCGCAGGATGTCGAGCTTCTCCCTGGTGATCTCGCCGGGGCAGCGAATGGCGAGGCCCGGTCCCGGGAAGGGGTGGCGGCCGACGAAGGCCTCGGGCAGGCCGAGCTCGCGGCCGAGCACGCGTACCTCGTCCTTGAACAATTCGCGCAGCGGCTCGACGAGCTTCATCTTCATGCGCTCGGGCAGGCCGCCGACATTGTGGTGGCTCTTAATGGTCACCGAGGGACCGCCGGAGAACGACACGCTCTCGATAACATCGGGATAGAGCGTGCCCTGCGCCAGGAAATCGGCGCCGCCGAGCTTGGCGGCCTCGGCATCGAAGACGTCGATGAAGAGCCGGCCGATGGTCTTGCGCTTGGCTTCCGGATCGGCGCCGCACTTGGCAAGCTCGGAGAGGAAAAGCTCTTCGGCCTCAACATGGACCAGCGGGATGTTGTAGTGATCCCTGAACAGGCGGACGACCTCTTCGGCCTCGTTCATCCGCATCAGGCCGTGGTCGACGAATACGCAGGTGAGCTGGTCGCCGATCGCCTCGTGAATCAGCACCGCCGCCACCGCCGAGTCGACACCGCCGGAGAGGCCGCAAATGACGCGGCCGGTGCCGACCTGCTCGCGGATCTTCTTCTGCATCTCGGAGCGGTAGGCCGACATGCTCCAGTCCGGCTTGCAGCCACAGATCTCGACGACGAAATTGCGCAGCAGCTTGCCGCCATCGGGCGTGTGGACCACTTCGGGGTGGAACATCGTGGTGTAGAAACGCCTCTCCTCATCGCTCGCCACCGCGAAGGGGGCGTTCTCCGAGGTCGCCTTGACCGAGAAGCCAGCAGGCAGTTCGGTGACGCGGTCACCATGGCTCATCCAGACCGGATAGCGCGCGCCCTTTTCCCAGACGCCTTCGAACAATTTCGACGGCGCGACGATCTCGACATCGGCGCGGCCGAATTCGGCAGCGTGGCCGCCCTCGACCTTGCCGCCGAGCTGATGCGCCATGGTCTGCTGGCCGTAGCAGATGCCCATCAGCGGGATGTTGGCGCTGAAGACGGCGTCGGGAGCGCGCGGGCTGCCCTCGTCCGGCACCGAGGCCGGGCCGCCCGAGAAGATCACGCCCTTCGGCTTCATGCGCGCGAAGGCGTCGGCCGCCGACTGGAACGGGGCGATCTCGCAATAGACGCCGATCTCACGGATGCGCCGCGCGATCAGCTGCGTCACCTGCGAACCGAAATCGATGATGAGGATGGAGTCGTGATGGGGCTGAGCGCTCGTCATCGCGTTCCGTTAATGGATCGCGCGGGCGCGTGCAACGCCCGCGACAGCCTCAATCCCCGCGCTGGAGGCAAGCCAGATAGAACCCGTCCGTGCCGGTGCGCCGTGGCGAGAGCTGCAGGCCGAATTCCGTGCCGAAGCGGGCGAGCAGGGAGAAGTCGCTTTCGGCACCCTTGAGCACGTCGATCGGCGCGATGGCGGAGAAGCCAGCATGCTTGCCGAGGAAGGCGCGGATCGCCTCGTCGTTCTCCTCCGGCAGCACCGAGCAGGTGATATAGGCGATGCGGCCGCCGGGCTTCACCAGCCTCGCGGCGCGGGCCAGAACCTCGGCCTGATCCTTGACGCGCTCGGCCAGCGCGCCGGGACGCACGCGCCATTTCGCATCCGGATTGCGCCGCCAGGTGCCGGAGCCGGTGCAGGGCGCGTCGACCAGCACGAGGTCGACCTGGCCGGCGATATCGGCGAAGGGCTCGTGGCCGCGCGAGCGGGGAATGCGAACCTCGACGATGGAGGCGCCCGAGCGCGCCAGCCGGTCATGCAGCGGCGCGAGGCGGCGGCTGTCGAGATCGGTGGCATAGAGGCTGCCGCGATTGGCCATCAGCGCGGCCAGCGCCAGCGTCTTGCCCCCTGCCCCGGCGCAGAGATCGATCACGGTCTGGCCCGGCTGGGCTCCCGCCAGCAGCGTCACCAGCTGCGAGCCCTCGTCCTGTATCTCGAAGGCGCCGGCGAAGAAGCCGGGCTCGGTCTGCAACGAGGGGCCGCGCCCGTCATGGCCGGGCTGGAAGCGCAGGGCGTCGGGCGACCAGGGGCCCTGCTCCGGCTGGAGATGGGCGAGATCGTTCAGCACGGCATCACGGCCAGCCTTGAGGCGGTTGACGCGCAGATCGATCGGCGCGCGCGCGGCCAGCGCCTCGCCCTCAGTGATGGCAGCCTTGCCCAAGCCCGCATGGAACGATGGCCAGAGCCATTCCGGGACGTCTGCCTGCACCCAATCAGGCGCGCCCTCGACCGAAAAGGCGGTGAGCAGCGCGGTCTCGTCGTCGCTCAGGGGCTGCGGCGCGTGATTCTCGCCGGAGCACAGCGCCGCGATCTCGGCGACGCCGAGGCCGCGCAGGCCGGCGAGCATGCCGAGGACGAGCGCGCGCGGCGTCTCGGACGCCATCGCATAGCCGGACGAAGCCTTGCGGCGGAGCGCGTCATAGACCAGCGAGGCGACGGCCGCGCGGTCCTTCGAGCCGGCGAAGCGGCGCGACAGGCCCCAGTCCTTGAGCGAATCGGCAGCCGGCCGGCGGCGTTCGACGATATCCTGAAGCACCTCGATGGCGGCGCTGATCCGGGCGGCTGGGGTCATGACACTTCAATCCTGGCACGGCCGGACGCGCTCCGGAATGCCGCAAAACGAGGTCGAACGAGCTTCGACCGATTCAAACATGACGCTGGGACATGAAGGCCCCGGCGCCAGACTCTTGACGCGGTCGTTTCACAAGGGGAAAGACGATGCAACCGCATGTCGCGGCCAACGGGATCTCCACACATGAAAAGCGCCAGCCGCATCCTCATCCTGAGCCTCGTCGCGCTCGGCCTCGCCGCCTGCGCCACCCAGCAGCCGGACTACACCCCGCCGGCCTCCAAGCGCCTCGACGCCAAGACGACCCTCGAGAACCGCCGCTGAGATTGCGCGGGACGGGACGGCAGCGCTTAAGCAGCGTTCCGATCGCATCAGCGCTCGAACGAAACCCGCACCGGCTTTCCGGAGCGGGTTTTTTCTTGGGCTGAATCACAGTCCGTTTCCGGGCAAGGCTGCTGCGATGATCCGCGGCAAGGTCATTTCCGGCGGACATCCAGCCCCAGCGCTTTTGCGAAGATGATCGTCTGATCGATCGTGATGATCGCGCCCCTGATCTGCGTGTTCGCCGGCTCCAGTGCGCTGAGATCGCTGCCTCTCAGGTCGCAATTCGAGAAATCGGCGCTGTGCAGCCACGCGCCCGACAGGTCGACGTCCCGGATCGAGCCATCCTGGCAGCGCGCGCCGGTCAAGTCCGCCTCGCGTAATCGCGTACCCCGGAAACTCGCTTTCCGCAGGTCCGCTCCGGGAAGCCCGACAAAGGACCAGTCGCCGTCGACGACTTTCATGCTGTCGAACTGGCAACCGTCGAACATGCTGCCCACGAACTTGCATTCGGTGAAGGTCGTGTCGAAGAAATTGCAGCCAGCAAAGGTGCAGTTCACGAAAGCGGCGCTGTGATGCGTGGAGCCGTTGAAGCGCGCCCGGCGAAATGTACATTCGGTGAAGACGCAGCCCGTATTCCGGGCCTCGCTCAGATCGAGATCGGCGAACAGCGTGCTCTGGTAGCGCTGCCGGTTGAGTTCGTCGCCATACCAATCCGCGCCGGCAATCGTTTCGATCGTCTTGGGCGCGGGTTCGCCGTATCGTCGTTCAGCCGTGATGTGTGTGCTCGTCCGAAACGCGGCCCGCACACTATCCGATTCCCGACCACTCCCAAGTCAGGTGAAAGCCGCTACACTCCCCTCAAATCCAAGCGCTCGCCTTCATGGCCGTGTCATATCCGCCGCCTTAAGGTCCCACGCATTTTCGCGAGGCTGAGCCAGACCATGACAAAGCAATTCCTTCTCTCGACGACGCTTCTCGCCGCTCTGGCCTTCCAGGCTCCGGCCGCGTTCGCGCAGGCCGCTCCGACGCTTTCCGGCCAGAAGCCGATCGTCGTCGCCCATCGCGGCGCCAGCGGCTACCTGCCGGAGCATACGATCGAGGGCTACAAGCTCGCGATCCAGCAGGGCGCCGACTTCATCGAGCCCGACCTCGTCTCGACCAAGGACGGCGTGCTGATCGTCCGCCACGAGCCGATGCTATCAGGCACGACCGATGTCGCCGATCGCCCGGAATTCGCCAACCGCAAGACCACCCGTAAGGTCGACGGCGTCGACACCACCGACTGGTTCGCCAACGACTTCACCGCTGCCGAGATCAAGACGCTGAGGGCCAAGCAGGCCTTCGCCGATCGCGACCAGTCGCATAACGGCAAGTACGCGATCCCGACCTTCCAGGAGGTGATCGACCTCGCCAAGGCCGAGAGCGCTCGCACCGCCCGCACCATCGGCATCTATCCCGAGACCAAGCATCCGACCTATCACGCCGCGCTCGGCCTCGCCTTCGAGGACAAGCTTTTGGACATGCTCAAAGCCGCCGGCTGGACCGACAAGGCGGCGCCGGTCTTCATCCAGAGCTTCGAGACGGCGAACCTGAAATACCTGCGCCCGAAGACGCAATTGCGCCTGGTTCAGCTCGTCGATGGCGATGGCGTCGACAAGGACGGCAAGGTGACACTGGTCGCGCCCTTCGACCGCCCGTACGACTTCGCCGTGCTCGGCGACAAGCGGACCTTCCAGGACATGCTCTCGGCCGAGGGCCTGAAGGAGATCGCGACCTATGCCGACGGCGTCGGCCCGTGGAAGCCCTATCTGATCGGCGCCAAGCAGACGATCGGCACTGATGGCAAGCCGCAGGACCTCAATGGCGACGGCGCGATCGACGAGCGCGACCGCACCCTGATCGCCCCGACCAATGTCGTGAAGGACGCCCATGCGGCGGGCCTGCTGGTCCATAGCTGGACCTTCCGCAGCGAGCCGAAGCGCCTGGCCTCCGACTTCAAGGGCGATGCCGGCGCCGAGTACAAGGCCTTCTTCGCGATCGGGCTCGACGGCCTGTTCTCGGACTTCCCCGACCAGGCCGTGAAGGCGCGCGACGGCAAGTAAGTCCGATTTCCAGCAGAAGGCCCGCGACGCTCGGCGTCGCGGGCCTTTTTCATGGACGGATGTCGCGCCTGCCGGAGCAGCAAAACTCAATCGCAAACGCGAGTCGTGCGTCGCACGGTGCCGCGCGGGGTTTCGCGCTCGGTCGTCACGGTGCGGCAGTCGTCGCCGCGATAATTGGCCCGGCGCCATTCGCGCTCGCGATGCCGCTCATATCGGTCGCGCCGCTCCTCGCGGATTTCCCGGTCGATGGCTCGGTCACGCGGTGAGCGCGTATCGACGCTGACGCCGCCGGGGCCGACATTGATCGACTGGGCATAGGCCCCGCCGCTCATCAGAATGGCGGCGAGCAGGGCAGGAACAAGTCGTTTCATGGCTTTTCCTCCGTTTGCACAACAACGGATCAGCCAGGCATTCGTTCCACGATGCATCCGGAACGCAAAAGGGCGCGCCGGAACTCCGGCGCGCCCTTGTCGATGAAAAAGTCTTCCAGGCTCAGTGCAGGATCTGGCTGAGGAAGAGCTTGGTGCGCTCGTGCTGCGGGTTCTTGAAGAACTCGTTGGGGGTGTTCATCTCGACGATCTGGCCGGCATCCATGAAGATGACGCGGTCGGCGACCTGACGGGCGAAGCCCATCTCGTGGGTGACGCAGAGCATGGTCATGCCTTCCTCGGCCAGCGAGACCATGGTGTCGAGCACTTCCTTGACCATTTCCGGATCGAGCGCCGAGGTCGGCTCGTCGAACAGCATGATCTTAGGGCTCATGCAGAGCGAGCGGGCGATCGCCACGCGCTGCTGCTGGCCGCCCGAGAGCTGGCCCGGATATTTGTGAGCCTGCTCGGGAATCTTGACGCGCTTGAGATAGTGCATGCCGATCTCCTCGGCATCCTTCTTGGGCATCTTGCGCACCCAGATCGGCGCCAGCGTCAGGTTCTCGAGGATCGTCAGATGCGGGAACAGGTTGAAGTGCTGGAAGACCATGCCGACGTCGCGGCGGATCTCGTCGATCTTCTTGAGATCGTTGGTCAGTTCCGTGCCGTCGACGATGATCTGGCCCTTCTGGTGCTCTTCCAGACGATTGATGCAGCGGATCATCGTGGACTTGCCCGAGCCGGAAGGTCCGCAGATGACCAGCTTCTCGCCCCGGCCGACCTTCAGGTTGATGTCGCGCAGCACGTGGAACTCGCCATACCACTTGTTCACGCCGATCATCTCGACGGCGGTCGCGGTGTTCAGCGAGGTCTGCTTCAGCGCCGCGGGGCGGGAGCCGGTCGTCTTGGTTTCTGCCATTGCCATTGTTGTCGTCCCTCTCAACGTTTTTGGCCGGCGGCGAGGCGCTTCTCGACCGCAATCGAATAGCGCGACATTCCCCAGCAGCACAGGAAATAGAAGATGGCGGCGAAAGCGTAACCTGTCGACCGTGTCGTGGGCGTCGCCCAGGTCGGATCGATCAGCGTCGCCTCGATGGTGCGCAGGAAGTCGAAGATGCCGACGATGGTGACCAGCGTCGTATCCTTGAACAGCCCGATGAAGGTGTTGACGATGCCCGGGATCACGATGCGCAGGGCCTGCGGCAGAATGATCAGGCGCATCATCTGCCAGTAGCCGAGGCCGAGCGACATCGCGCCCTCGTACTGGCCCTTCGGCATCGCCTGCAGGCCGCCGCGCACCACCTCTGCCATATAGGCGGCGGCGAAGAGCGCGACGCCGATCAGCGGCCGCAGCAGACGGTCAGGCGACCATTCCTGCGGCACGAAGAGCGGCAGCATGGTGTTGGCCATGAACAGAACGGTGATCAGCGGCACGCCACGCACGAACTCGATGAAGATCACCGAGAGCAGCTGGATCGCCGGCAGCCGCGAGCGTCGGCCGAGAGCGAGCAGCACGCCGAGCGGCAGCGAGAAGACGATGCCGACCGCCGAGATCAGGAAGGTCACGGTCATGCCGCCCCAGAGGCCGGTATCGACGCGCGGCAGGCCGACCTTGTCGGCGAGGATCGCCAGCAGGCCGAAGACGACGAGCGAGATCAGGATCAGGCGCTTCGGCCGGTAGAAGCGCTGCCAGGCCGGCATCGCCTCCTCGACCGCGAGTTGCCCCTCGCCGATCCAGAACTTCATCAGCCCCGGCACGAACGAAAGCACCAGATAGAGCACCGCCAGAGCGAAGGTGACGATGATCAGGAAGCGCAGGAAGCTCTCGGCGCGCGGGCCGCCGAGCAGCAGGATGAAGGCGCTCGCCGGCAGGATGACGAAGAAGAAGAAGAAACCGACCTTCTTCAGTGGCATCCTGTTCCAGAGCAGCCAGACCACGCCCAGCGCGAACATCGCGAAGACGATGTTGACGCGCCAGCGCTCCGCCACGGGATAGGAGCCATAGATGAAGTACTGGGTGCGATCCGCGATATAGGCCCAGCACGCCCCGACGGGCCGGCCAACCTTGTCGGCGAGGCAGGCGTCGCGGTTCGTGCCGGTCCAGACCGCATCAAGGATGTAGAAGCGGACCATCCCCGGAACCGTGTCGATCACGAGCCAGACGCAGAGCAGCGTCAGGATCGCGTTGAGCGGGCTGGAGAACAGGTTGCCCCTGATCCAGGCCAGCGGGCCGGCGACGGAGAGCGGCGCCGGCTCCTGCTGGAGCGTCTCCTTGCGGACGAAGGCGAAGGGCGCGTTTTCGGTTGTTGCGTCGGTCATCGCGCAGCCCTCACCGTTCCACCAGCGCCATGCGCTTGTTGTAGATGTTCATGAAGAGCGACGTCACCAGCGAGATCGTCAGATAGACCGCCATCGTGATCGCCACGACCTCGACCGCCTGGCCGGTCTGGTTCAGCACCGTGCCGGTGAAGACCTGGACGAGATCGGGATAGCCGATCGCAACCGCCAGCGACGAGTTCTTGGTCAGGTTGAGGTAGTTGGAGGTCAGCGGCGGAATGATCACCCGCATCGCCTGCGGGATCACGACGAGCTTCAATGTCGGCCCGCTGCGCAGGCCGAGCGCATGGGCCGCCTCGCTCTGCCCCTTCGAGACCGCGAGGATGCCGGCGCGCACGACCTCGGCGATGAAGCCGGCCGTATAGGTCGTCAGGCCGATCAGCAGCGCCACGAATTCCGGGAAAATCTGGATGCCGCCGCGCAGGTTGAAGCCGGCGAGTTCGGGATAGATGAAGGAAACCGGCCGGCCCGTCACGAAATAGACGAGCAGAGGCAGGACCACGATCAGCGCAACCGCGACCCAGCCGACCGGATACTGCCGGCCAGTCGCCGCCTGCTGCTTGCGAGCCCAGTAACGGAAAACGAAGGTGGCGACGAGGCCGATCAGGAACGCCCAGACGATCAGGTTACCGCCAGGCCCGAGCTGCGGATCGGGAAGGTAGAGGCCGCGGTTATTGAGCAGGGCGCCGGTCGGCAGCTTGATCGAATCGCGCGGGTTCGGCAGCGGCTTCAGCACCGCGTTGTACCAGAAGAAGAGCTGGAGCAGCAGCGGGATGTTGCGGATGACCTCGACATAGATCATCGCGAGCTTCGAGATGACCCAGTTGTTCGACAACCGGGCGACGCCGACGAAGAAGCCGAGGAAGGTCGCCAGGATGATGCCGAGCCCGGCAACCAGCAGCGTGTTCAAGAGGCCGACGATAAAGGCGTCGCCATAGGTCGAGCCGCCCGAGGCGGAGAACGGGATCAGCTTCTGGTTGATGTCGAAGCCGGCGGCGTTGTGCCAGAAGCCGAAGCCTGAGGCGATCTTCTGCGCGCGCAGGTTCTCGATCGCGTTCGAGGCCGCCGACCAGATCAGGAAGACGACGACCGCTACCAGAGCAATCTGATAGACATAGCCCCGGATCTTCGGGTCGTAGAATAACGACGCCTTGCCGGGTGATACCTGTTCGCTGGGAATGCTCGACACCTGTCACGCCCTTTTTTGCTTCGCTTGTCGTGGCCGGCGATCCTGCGGCGGTGCGGTTGCGCCGTGGTCGTGTTGTTGTCCGTGCCACTGTTCTGGTCTTGCGAGCTGCGCCCGGCCGAAAAGCCGCGCGCCCCTCTTTCAGCCCCCGGTTCCGGTCCGCGCCATGCGCTGTGACAGGTATCCGACGCCGGCAGCCGCCGACGCAAAGATGATCTTCATGCGGTTCCCCTGTTCGGAGCGGGTTTGTCCCGCCCTCGGCTTGCCAGCAAGTCCCGGGCCAAGCAGCCCGAACCTTGCCTCGTTTGCTTCGTCTCGCGCAGGGCCTAGCGGCCCTGTTTCATTTTTCGCGCCGGGTTTCGCCCGGCTTCATTCAACGGATCGGGGGAGCGTATTGCAGGCCGCCCCGAGTCCACAGTGCATTCTGGCCACGTTCGATCCTCAGAGGCGAGTCCCGACCGAGGTTTCTCTCGAAAGATTCACCATAATTGCCGACATGATGCACAATGCGATAGGCCCAATCGCGATCGAGGCCCAACGCCTCGCCGAAATCGCCCTCGATTCCGAGCAGACGCCGGACGTCCGGCCGCTCCGAGGATCGCATCGCCTCGACATTGCTCTGGCCGACACCAAACTCCTCGGCATTCACCATGGCGAAGAGCGTCCATTTGACCAGATCGAACCATTGGTCGTCGCCATGGCGCACGGCAGGGCCGAGCGGTTCCTTCGAGATCGTCTCCGGCAGGATGATGTGCTCCTGCGGCGCCGCCAGCTTCATCCGCTGGATGGCGAGCCCGGCCCGGTCATAGGCATAGGCGTCGCAGCGGCCGCTGGCATAGGCATCGACAGTCTCGTCGCTGCCCTTGAAGGTGACGATCTCGTATTTCAGGCCGTGGCTACGGAAGAAATCGGCGACGTTGAGCTCGGTCGTGGTGCCCTGTTCGGCACAGACGGAGGCGCCCGCGAGCTGCAAGGCCGAGTTCAGGCCCAGCCTGGCGCGGACCATGAAGCCCTCGCCGCCGTAGAAATTGATGCCGGTGAAGTTGAGGCCGAGCGCGGTGTCGCGCGCCATCGACCAGGTCGAGGTCCGCGAGAGAAGATCGACATCGCCGGTCTGAAGCGCCGTGAAACGGTCCTTCGACAATAGCGGAACGAACTGCACCTTCTCGGGATCGTCGAAGATCGCGGCCGCGACCGCCCGGCAGAGATCGACATCGAAGCCGGTCCAGCGCCCCTGCCTGTCGGGGATCGAGAAGCCGGCCAGCGAGGGGGCCACGCCGCAGACGACAGCCCCGCGATGCCTCACCTGCTCCAGCAAGCCGCCTTCCGGGGCAGCCCAGCCGCGATCCGGCGCGAGGCTCGCCAGGGCGGCGAAGGCCATCGCGAAGAGGGGCGGCATCCTTGCTTTTCCCATGGCGGAACAGGCCCTGGACGACAGCAGCGACGGCACCGTGCGGCAATCGAACACTCAGAATCCGCGCTCCGTCGGCTGAAGCCGTCGAAAGGCGCGTACGCGAAATGGAAACGGGGCGCCGGTCAAACCGGCGCCCCGCAAACCTCTTAGCGAACCGGCGGGGCGTATTGCAGGCCGCCCTTGGTCCAGAGGCCGTTCTGGCCGCGGGCGATCTTGAGCAGCGAGCCCTGGCCGACGTTACGCTCGAAGGATTCGCCGTAGTTGCCGACATGCTTGACGATGCGGACGACCCAGTCCGCGGTCAGGCCGACCTGCTCGCCGAACTTGCCTTCGGTACCGAGCAGACGCTTGATCTCCGGGTTGTCGGACTTCAGCTGCTGCTCGACATTCGCCTGGGTGACGCCGAGTTCCTCGGCATTCAGCATGGCGAAATGGGTCCACTTGATCAGGTTGAACCACTGCGGATCGTTATTGCGGACGGAGGGGCCGAGCGGCTCCTTCGAGATGATCTCGGGCAGAACGAGATGCTCGTCGGGGTTCGCCAGCTTCAGGCGCTCGGCATAGAGGCCAGAGGCGTCGGTGGTGAAGGCGTCGCAGCGGCCGGCGTCATAGGCCTTGACCGTCTCGTCCGAGGTCGCGAAAGCGACGACTTCGTACTTGAGGTTGTTGGCGCGGAAGTAGTCGGCGAGGTTGAGCTCGGTCGTGGTGCCCTGCTGGGTGCAGACCGAGGCGCCGTTGAGCTGCAGCGCCGAATTCACGCCGAGCTTCTTGCGGACCAGGAAGCCCTGGCCGTCATAGTAGTTCACGCCGGTGAAGAGCAGGCCGAGCGAGGCGTCGCGCGTCATCGTCCAGGTCGAGTTGCGGACGAGAACGTCCACTTCGCCCGACTGGAGCGCCGTGAAGCGGTCCTTGGCCGAAAGCGGGATGAACTTCACCTTGTTGGGGTCGTTGAAGATCGTCGCCGAGATAGCGCGGCAAAGATCGACGTCGAGGCCCTTCCAGTTGCCCTGCGCGTCCGGCACGCCGAAGCCGGCGAGGCCGGTGTTCGAGCCGCAATTCAGGATACCGCGCTGCTTCACCTGCGCGAGCGTGGCCTGGGCCGAGGCCCCGGTCGCGGAAACCGCCATGCCGATCCCTGCTGCGAGGGCGGCTGCAACAAACTTTTTCATCGGTACTCTCCCGTTGGAACCCCTTGTCCGGCTGATGCCGGAAGACATTTCTGGTCCCGCCGCCGGCGGCATTTTCACCGCTCGGTTCGTCGTGCTTTCGCGCGGCGTCCCCATATCCTCGAGTCGATTGCCAGAGCGACTCATGAGCGTCAAGCAACCGCCATACGCATGAGCCGCCCCTTGTTCCCTGCATATATCACATGCGAGTTTGTGGGGAGTGGTCAAGCCTGACCATGATCTTCCCAATTTCTGGCCGTGCCGTTCCATGAAAAAGCTGACTTCGCCTGAATTTGCGCGCCTCGGCGAGCGCACGCGCCTGGCTCTCGCGGGTCGCGACCCCACCGACAGCTACGGCTTTGTCAATCCGCCTATCGTACGAGGCTCGACGGTCGTTTATCCGAACACCGAAGACTTCCTCGTGCGCAAAGCACGCTACACCTACGGCACGGACGGCAACCCGACGATCGACGCCCTGATCGCCGCCGCCAACACGATCGAGGGTGGCGCCGGTGTGGTCGTGACGCCTTCGGGGCTGATGGCCTGCACCCTCGCCTTCCTGACCCTGCTATCGTCCGGTGATCACGTTCTGGTGACGGACAGCGTCTACAGGCCGACGCGGATCTTCTGCGACACCTTCCTGAAGCGGATGGGCGTCGAGGTGACCTATTACGATCCGCTGGTCGGCAGCGACATCGCGAAGCTGTTCAAGCCGAACACCAGGGCCGTCTGGACCGAGGCGCCGGGCTCGCAGACCTTCGAGATGCAGGACATCCCGGCGATCGTCGCCGCGGCCCGCGAGCGCGACATTCTCGTCGCGCTGGACAATACCTGGGCGACGCCGCTGTTCTTCGACGCCCATGCCTTCGGCGTCGATCTCTCGGTGCAGGCCGGCACCAAGTATTACGCTGCCCATTCGGACGTGCTGATCGGCACCGTCTCTGCCCGCACGCCGGAGCTCTACAAGAAGCTGCGCGCCGCCTGGGGCCAGCTCGGCCTCATCGTCGCGCCTGAAGACGCGTTCCTGACCCTGCGCGGCATGCGCACGATGGCGATCCGCCTGAAGGAGCAGATGCCGGCCGGCATCGCCATGGCCGAATGGCTGCAGGGACGGCCCGAGGTCGCCCGCGTGCTGCACCCCGCCCTGCCGGGCGCGCCGGGCCACGAGATCTGGAAGCGCGACTTCACCGGCGCCTCCTCACTCTTCACCTTCGAACTGAAGCCGGTCTCGATGAAGGCCGTCGGCGCGATGCTGGACGGGCTCGCCCTGTTCGGGATCGGCGCTTCGTGGGGCGGCTACGAGAGCCTCGTCCTGCCCTTCGACTGCAAGGACTACCGCACGGCGACGAAGCCGGATTTCAAGGGACCGACGATCCGCATCCATATCGGGCTTGAGGACCTCGATGACCTCAAGGCCGACCTCGACGCCGGTTTTGCCCGGCTGCGCGCAGTGGGGTGAGTCAGCGCGCCCTTTGTCATTCCGGGGGCTTCGCAAAGCGAAGACCCCGGAACCCGCGACCGGGTGAGCCGCACCCAACCAAACACCTGATGTTCCGCCCAGTCGTGGGTTCCGGGTTCGCGCCTGTGGCGCCCCCCGGAATGACGAGGGTGCTGCACAGCCTTTGCGCGCGGTCGCCAGTGCCTCAGAGCTTGCCGATCTCGAAATCGCGGCCGAGCAGCTTCGCCAGCTGCTTGAGCCGCCCTTCGACACGCTCGCTCGCCAGCGCCGCGAGGTCGTCGGGGAAGCGCAGGAGCAGGCGATTGTCGACGCAGGATGCCGGAATGCGCGGCAGGATGCCGGACATGCCGGCCGAGAGCAGATAGGCGACGCGGAAGATCGCCGCGATCAACATGGCCCGCGCGAGAATCGCCGGCGGCAACAGCGTCTTCAGCCCGGCCGCGGCCGGCGAACTCGCCTTCATGCCGGCATAACGGTGGAAGATCGCCAAGGCCAGGAAAGCCCGGCCGACATGGTCGAGACCGGTGAAATAGGCGTGGGCGATGACGTTCATGCTCTGCTCGCCGCGATAATCGGGATGAGCACGCCAGCCGATATCGGAGAGCAGGCAGACGGTCTCGATCATCCGGCCGGACGGCTCGTCCTGCGGCAGGCCGGCCGTCTCCAGGATGCCGCGCGTCCAACTGATCAGCTCGGCTGCATGGCGCGGGTCCCGGGCGCGCAGCAGGTTGTAGTCGCGCGCGGCCTGCATCAGCGGGTCGGCGCTCTGCTCCTCCGGCGAAAGCTGCTCATGCAGCAGGCCTTCGCGCACGCCCTGCGCCGAGATGATGATCTCGCGCGGCCGGCCGCGCTTGATCAACTCGTCGAGCACCAGCGCGCCATAGGCCAGGAGCGGCCGGCGAGCGGAGGACACGGAATCGATCGCGTCGAGCACCGAGACATCGGCTCGCTCGACCAGCTTGACGAAATCGGCGACGTCGCGCGTCGGCACGGAGTAACCGTGCATCACGTTGAGCGGATAGGCCGCGCGATGCTGGTGGAGCGTGGCGAGCGCGCGCCAGGTGCCGCCGACGGCGTAGAAGTCGCGGCCCTTCATGGCGGCGAGCTGCGGCAGCTTGTCGAGCTCGTCCTTGACGATCTTCTCGGCCGCCCTGAGCGAGCCCTTCGAGCGATCGAGCAGGGCGAGGCCACCGAGCGGGACACTGGCGCCCTGCCCCACAGCGCCGTCCTTGACGGAGATCAGCTCCAGGCTGCCGCCGCCGAGGTCGCCGACGACGCCGTCTGGATTGTCGAAGCCCGAGATGACGCCGAGGCCCGAGAGCACGGCCTCGCGCCCGCCCGAGATCAGCTCGATCGGCTGGCCGATCGCCGCCTCGGCGCGCGCGATGAATTCCGGGCCGTTGCTGGCATAGCGCGCGGCGGCGGTGGCGATGACGCGGATCTCGCCGACATGCATGGCCTCGCAGAGGATGCGGAAGCGCACCAGTGCATTGATCGCCTTCGCGATGGCATCGTCGGCGAGACGGCCGGTCGACGCGACCTGCCGGCCGAGGCCCGCCATCTCCTTCTCGTTGAAGACCTGCGAGGGAGCGCGCGCCAGCATCTCGTAAACGACGAGACGGACCGAGTTCGAGCCGATATCGACGATGGCGATGGTATGGGACAGCGCAAGCCGCCCCGGCGCATGCCGGAGCTCAGGCTTTACGTCCACCTCGACGCGAGAGGGAACGGGGACTTGAATTGGAGAGCGATTTTCCACGTCCGGACAGACTCGGGTTCGTCATGAAGTACTTATGCGCGTTGAACGGCTCGTCGTTCGGCGCGGGGACAATGCGGCGAGAGCCGCCATCGGGCAATATCGTCCAGCTCTGCTCGTTGTCGAGCAGGTTGGCCAACATGATCTGATCCAGCAACTGCTGATGCACAGTCGGGTTCAGGATCGGGGTCAACGCCTCAACACGGCGGTCGAGATTGCGCGGCATCAGATCAGCCGAGGAAATGTAGATCTTGGCCTTGGGCGACGGCATGCCGTGGCCAGCGCCGAAGGCATAGACGCGGGTGTGCTCGAGGAAGCGGCCGATGATCGACTTGACCCGGATATTCTCCGAGAGCCCGGGCACGCCGGGCCGCAGGCAGCAGATGCCGCGCACGACGAAGTCAATCTCGACGCCGGCCTGGCTGGCATCATAGAGCGCGTCGATGATCTCGGGATCGACGAGCGAATTGCACTTGCCCCAGATCGCGCCCTTGCGGCCGGCTTTCACATGCGCGACCTCCTCGGCGATGTCGTCGAGCAGGCGCTGCTTGAGGCTCGTCGGCGAGACGGCCATGCGCTCCAGCCCGGCGGGCTCGGCATAGCCGGTGATGAAGTTGAAGACGCGGGCGACATCCTGCGACAGCACGGGATCGGCGGTGAAGAAGGAGACGTCGGTATAGATGCGCGCCGTGATCGGGTGGTAATTGCCGGTCGCGATATGGCAGTAGCTGACGAGCTGACCGGCCTCGCGTCGCACCACCAATGACAGCTTGGCGTGGGTCTTGAGCTCGATGAAGCCGTAGACAACCTGGACGCCGGCGCGCTCCATCTCCTTGGCCCAGCGGATATTCGCTTCCTCGTCGAAGCGGGCCTTGAGCTCGACCAGCGCGGTGACCGACTTGCCGGCTTCAGCCGCTTCGGTCAGCGCCTTGACGATCGGGGAGTTCGCCGAGGTGCGATAGAGCGTCTGCTTGATCGCGACGACATTGGGATCGCGCGCCGCCTGCTGCAGGAACTGCACGACGACGTCGAAGCTCTCATAGGGGTGATGGACGAGCAGGTCCTTCTGGCGGATCGCGGCGAAGCAGTCGCCGCCATGCTCGCGGATGCGCTCAGGGAAGCGGGCGTTATAGGGCTTGAACTTGAGGTCAGGGCGGTCGACGCCGACGAGCTGCGAGAGCTCGTTCAGGCCGATCATGCCATTGACCTCGACGACCTCGTCGCTGTCGACCTTGAGCTCGCGCACGATCATCCGGCGCAGATGGTCGGGCATGCCGGTCGAGAGTTCGAGCCGGATGACGACGCCGAGACGGCGTTGCTTCAGCATGGTCTCGAAGACGCGGACGAGATCCTCGGCCTCCTCCTCGATGTCGAGATCGGAGTCGCGGATGATGCGGAAGGAGCCGGCGCCCTTCACCTCGTAACCGGGGAAGAGCTTGCTGATGAAGAGCGAGACGGCGTCGTCGAGCGCGATGAAGCGGTGCAGCCCCTCGCGCGCCAGGTCCGGCAACTCGATGAAGCGATCGATCTTGGTGGGCACGCGGATCAGCGCGTCGAGCTGGCGCCCGTCATGCTTGCGCTCCAGCGCCAAGGCGATGGTGAAGCCGAGATTGGGAATGAAGGGGAAGGGATGGGCCGGGTCGATCGCCAACGGCGTCAGCACCGGGAAGATGTAGTTGAGGAAGTAATCCTCCAGCCAGATCCGGTCCTGCGCGCCGATATCGCCCGGCTGCAGAAGGTGGATGCGGTGGCCGTGCAGTTCGTTGCGCAGCTCGACCCAGCGCGCCTGCTGGTCGGCGGTCAGCGCCGCGACCGCCTCGCCGATGGCGACGAGCTGGCCAGCCGGGGTCAGTCCGTCCTGACTGCGGGTGACGACGCCGGCCTTGAGCTGCTCGCGCAGGCCGGAGACGCGGACCATGAAGAATTCGTCGAGGTTGTTCGCGGAGATCGAGAGGAAGCGCAGCTGCTCCAGCAGCGGATGGCTGCGATTCGAGGCCTCCTCCATGACGCGGCGGTTGAACTGGAGCCAGGACAGCTCGCGGTTCATGAAGCGCTCCGGCTGATGGCGCAGGGGCGCAGCATCAGCCTCGCTGGAGAGCTTCTCCGGCTCGTCGATCACGGTGTCGAGGGTCATGCGCTTCACTCGCGTCCTGGTCGTCTTTCCGCTCATGCTGCCGTTGAAGCCATTCTAGTGCGACGGTTCGATGACAAGCGACATGATTTGAAGCATGGGGCTTGCGCAGAGATGGCCAGGTTCAACCCGGCTCCTCCGGAAACAGTTCCGCCAGCGCCTCCTGCACCAGCGGGCGCGTCACGCGCCGGCCACGTTCGAGCGCGAGCCGGTCGAGCCGGTCGACCACCTGCCGTGCGGCGGCGAAGGAGCGCTCCATCCGCATGGCCAGAGTGTCGATCACGGCGATGTCGACGACGAGCTGACGGTCGATGAAGAGCTTGACCAGCAATGCCCGCAGCAACCCGTCATCCGGCGGCTCGATCGTCGCGGCCGGTGCTAGGCGGAGGCGCGAGAGAAGGTCCGGCACGCTCAGGCCCCAAAGATCTGGCGCACTTCGCGCCGTCAGCAACAGGAAGCCACCACGCGCCTTGATCGCGTTCATCAGGTGGAACAGGGCGTGCTCGTCGAGGGCGCCCGCATTGCAGTCCTCGATCACCAATGCGCCACCCGAGACGAGATGCGGCACCTGCGCCTCGCTCAATTCCTTGGCGGGAATCGTCCAGGCGTGGGAGGTCCGCGCCCAGATCGCGGCGAGATGGGTCTTGCCGGCACCTTCCGGGCCGGTCAGGCGCAGCCAGGCCTCGGGCCAGGCCGGCCAGCGCTCGATCAGACCGTAAGCCGCTTCATTGGAAGCGCCGACGAGGAAATCCTCGACGCCGTGGCGACTATCGACCGGCAGGTCGAAGGCGAGCTGGCGCGGACGCGGGGGAATGTCGGACATGGACAACTCAGGCGTCGGTGCCGATGCGCGCCTTCGCAGCCGCTGCGCGAGTGGCGTCGCCACCGTGATAGAGATTGCTGGCGAGGTATTGCCTCAGCGCGAAGCGGCAGAGCACGCCGATGACGGCCGCCAAAGGCACCGCCAGCAGCAGGCCGACGAAGCCGAACAGCGAGCCGAAGGCGAGCAGCGCGAACATCAGCCAGACCGGGTGAACGCCGATGGAGTCGCCGACGAACTTGGGCTGGAAGATGTTCCCTTCGAGGAACTGCCCAGCAAAGAAGACACCGAGCGTCGCCAGCGGCCAGGTCCAGTCCGGCCAGAACTGCACCGTCGCGACGCCGACCGAGAGCACGAGCCCGGTCAGCGAGCCGACATAGGGGATGAAGGACAGGAAGCCCGAGATGATGCCGATCAGCGCGCCGAAATTGACGCCGATGACGCTGAGCCCGATCGCGTAGAAGCCGCCGAGCAGCACGCAGACCAGCGCCTGCCCGCGCAGGAAACCGGCGATCGCCATGTCCATCTCGTGCAGCAGGCCGCGGATGGTGTCGCGATGGTCGAGCGGCAGCCAGCTATCGACGGTCGCGACCATGCGGTCCCAGTCGACCAGCAGGTAGAAGGCGATGACCGGGGTCAGCACCAGCAACGAGAACACGCCGACGATGGCCGTGCCGCCGCTCCAGAGCGATTGCAGCAATCCGCCGACCCATTTCACGCCGTCGCCGACAAGGTTGCCGAGCGAGCTCTGCGCATCCTTGGTCAGTTCGGAGGCGCCAAAGCGTTCGAGCCAGGGCGTACCCTTCTCCAGCACCAGCGCCTGAAGCTTGGCGGCATCGCCCGGCAGGCGCGCGACGAGGCCAGCAAGTTGCTGGCCGAGCAGCGGCGCCAGCAGCACCAGCGCCAGCACGAAGATGAGAAGGAAGACGACGAGGATGACGATCGTCGCCACCATCCGGCTCATGCCCATGCGCTCCAGCCTGTCGGCGAGCGGATCGAGCAGATAGGCGAGCGCCAGCGCCGCGATGAAGGGCAGCAGCACGTCGCGCAGCACCACCAGGAACAGGACGAAGACGAGAAGGGAGCCGACCCAGAAACCGATCTGGCGTTGCAACGTCATCGATCAGCCTCTCTCGTATCTTGCGGCTGGAGCAATTCCACAATTCTTCGAACCGCGCCATTGCTCCAGGTCTTTGCTTTAACGCATTTTCTTCACGCGAACCGGTGTCCACTTCGCTCGAAAATGCTCTAGCGTGACCTGTCAGATGTGCATCGTGGCCCGCAGTTCCAAGCCGTTCGGCCGGATCAAGCCCCGTCAACCTGCCATGTGGCGCAGCCAGAAGCCGAGATAGGCCGTCATCGAGGCGACCGTCAACAGAGCGACGAGGAGTTCACAGGCTAGCGCGAACGAGCCGAGCTCGATGCCGAAGGCGCGGGAGCCGAGCGCCAAAGCGGCAAAGGCGATCTGGGCGGCAGTATTGAGCTTGCTGACGACGATGGGCGCGATCGTCAGCGGCTTGTCGAGCAGCCAGGACAGGATCACTGCTGCCACGATCATCAGGTCGCGCGCCACGACGAGCACCACGAGCCAGACCGGGATCGCTCCGACGACGGCGAGCGTGATGTAGATCGAGACGATCAGCGCCTTATCGGCTACGGGATCGAGCCATGCTCCCAGCTCGCTCGCCATGCCGCAACGCTTGGCGAGGAAGCCGTCGACCGCGTCGGAGATGCCGGCCACGACGAAGAGGATGAAGGCCGCATCCCAGTTCGCACTGATGATCATGACGATGACCAGCGGCACCAGAAACAGGCGGCCGATGGTGATCAGGTTGGGGATCGTCATGGCGGGTAGCCTTGCTCGTCGCGGATCGGCTTACGGGCAGCTATGCCACCTTCAACGCACGCAGGGCGGCTTCTGGCTCCTTGGCCACGATGGTGAGCAGCGCCCGCGCCGCCGGATCGGGAAGCGTTCGCCCCTGCTCCCAATTGCGCAGTGTCGGCAACGGAATGCGGAGCGCTGCTGCGAACTGCTCCTGCGTCATCCCGAGTTGCCTACGGACGACCTGAACCGGCAAGACAGGGGCATAATCGGCAGCTTCGTCGTCCGGCCTCAGACCGTCCTCTTCCGCGTGCAGCAGTATCTCGTTTTCGGTGGTCGCAGCCATTCGCGCGCGGTCTATCGCCGGCCGGGCAGCCTTGATGTCCGCTAGCGACTTGCGAATGCTTGCCATAGCGCGCGTTCCTTCCGGTTGGCGAGACGGGCCGAGATGATCCGGCGGACAGGCGGCCGATCCGTGTAGACCACCACCAGAACGAAACCCTCGACCTCGCCGATGGCCTGGATGCGACGCTCTCCATTCCGTGCGGAGATCCGGCGCCTCCAGCGTCGGGCCTTCGAAGATCAGGGCGGCGAAGTCGAAGCCGAACCCACGCCCCACACGGTTGGCCTCGGATTTCGCGTCGTCCCACTCGAATTCCATTGACGGCAGGCTACGCTTCAAGCGCAGTCCGGTCAATGAGCCGCAACCGCATTCGAGGCGGGCGGCCATCGGTCTCAGTCGCTCATGCGACCGAATACCCTGCAAAACCACCCAAACGCCTTGCCAGCGCGGGCGTGCTTGCCTATCGCTCGCGCGAGCAGAAGGAAGGCGAAACGCGATGAGCAAGCCCGGCGCAAACGGACTGACCTATGCGCAGGCAGGTGTCGATATCGACGCCGGCAATGCCATGGTCGACGAGATCAAGCCGCTGGTGCGCGCGACGCGCCGGCCGGGCGCGGACGCCGAGATCGGCGGGTTCGGCGGATTGTTCGACCTCAAGGCCGCCGGCTTCAACGATCCCATCCTGGTCGCGGCCAATGACGGCGTCGGCACCAAGGTGAAGATCGCCATCGAGAGCGGGCTGCATTCGACGATCGGCATCGACCTCGTCGCGATGTGCGTCAACGACCTGATCGTGCAGGGCGCCGAGCCGCTGCTCTTCCTCGACTATTACGCGACCGGCAAGCTCGATCCTAAGGTCGGTGTCGAGATCGTGCGCGGCATCGCCGATGGCTGCCGCCAGGCCGGCTGCGCGCTGATCGGCGGCGAGACCGCCGAGATGCCGGGCATGTATGCTGAAAAGGACTACGACCTTGCCGGCTTCGCCGTCGGTGCAGCCGAACGCGGCACGCTGCTGCCGCGCGAGGATCTGAAGCCCGGCGACGTGGTGTTCGGCCTGCCCTCCTCCGGGGTGCATTCGAACGGCTATTCGCTCGTCCGCCGCATCGTCGCGCTCAGCGGCCTCGGCTGGGCGGCGCCCGCTCCCTTCGCCCCCGAGAAAAGCCTTGCCGAAGCACTGCTGGAGCCGACCCGCATCTATGTGAAGCCGCTCCTGCAGGCTCTGAAGGCGACCGACGGCATCAAGGCGCTGGCGCATATCACCGGCGGCGGCTTCCCCGACAATATTCCGCGCGTGCTGCCCGAGGGGCTCGGCGTCGCGCTCGACCTGCCCGCGATTCCGGTTCCGGCCGTGTTCGGCTGGCTTGCCAAGGTCGGCGGAGTCGCCGAGCGCGAGATGCTGCGCACCTTCAACTGCGGCATCGGCATGATCGTCGCGGCCGAGGCCAGCAAGGCGGATGAGGTTCTCGCCGCTTTGAAGGCCGCAGGCGAAGCGCCGGTGAAGCTCGGCGAGATCGTGCCGGTCGCGGCCGGCGGGGAGCAGGTCAGCTATCGCGGCAAGCTCTCGCTGTGAGCACCGGCCTTCCCCGCAAGCGCGTCGGGGTGCTGATCTCCGGGCGCGGCTCCAACATGGTCTCGCTGGCGGAAGCGGCGCAGGCGCCGGGCTATCCAGCCGAAATCGCGCTGGTCATCTCGAATATCCCCGATGTCGCCGGGCTCGACCGCGCGCGCGATTTCGGCATCGCCACCGCGACGGTCGATCACCGTTCCTTCGGCAAGGACCGCGAAGCCTTCGAGCGCGCGGTCGATGAAGTGTTGCGGGTGAACCAGATCGAGCTCATCGTGCTCGCCGGCTTCATGCGCATCCTGACGCCCTGGTTCGTGGCGCGTTGGGAAGGGCGGATGATCAATATCCACCCCTCGCTGCTGCCCCTGTTCAAGGGCACGCACACCCATCGGCAGGCGCTGGAAGCCCGCGTCACCGAGCATGGCTGCTCGGCGCATTTCGTCGTGCCGGAGCTCGATGCCGGGCCGGTGATCCTGCAAGCCAAGGTGCCGGTCCTACCGGGCGACGACGAGGAGACGCTGGCGAAGCGCGTGCTCGTCGAGGAGCACAAGCTCTATCCGGCGGCGCTGGCAGAGGTCGCCTCCGGCCGCGTGAAGCTCGAAGGCGGCGCGGTCATCCGCAGTTAAGCCGCGACGCCTTCGGCGCTTGCCGGCATTCCGCCACCCTCGCGCTTGCAGCGTTCCCACTCCTCCTTCGCGCGCTCCTCCTCCTTCTGCCAGCGGCGGAAGAGATCGGCGCGGCGGGCGGGATAGCGCTCCTCCAGCGCGACGAGGCCCGTCAGGCGGTCGGTGCGGAAATGGCGGAAGGCCTGCCGCAGCTCGCACCAGGCGATGACGATGCGCACGCGCTCGTAGAAGGTCATGCCGATCGGCCAGATCATCCGCTGCGTCGCATGGCCGCTCTCGTCGCTATACTGGATCGAGAGCTTGCGGCCGTTGCGGATGGCGGCGCGCACGGCCGCGACATCGACCTGATCGGCCGGCATGTCGCCCGGATGGGACGCCGCGAACAAGGCGCCGTCGAGCAGGATGGGCCGCAGATGCGGCGGCAGCACCGCCGCGACCTTGCTGACCACATCCTCGGCAGCACGCGCCAGCACCGGGTCGGCCCGCTCGCTCAGCCAGCGCATGCCGACCAGCACGGCCTCGATCTCGTCGGGCGAGAGCATCAGCGGCGGCAGGTCGAAACCGGCATCGAGGACATAGCCGATGCCGGCCTCGCCGCGCACAGGCACGCCCTGGCGTACCAGCGCACCGATATCGCGATAGACCGTGCGCACGGAGACATCGAGCTCGGAGGCCAGCGTCTCGGCGGTCACGGGGCGCCTGCGACGACGCAGGCTCTGAATCATGTCGAGCAATCGTTCAGCGCGCTGCACGGCGGCGTCTCCCCACTCGTATCCCCGGTCCAACAGCCACGCCGTTCGATCGCGGGGATCGAACGGATCACGATGTGGACCTGCGGCAGAATGGCTCAGCCGCGCTGACAGCTTCTGTCAGCAGTCTGTCAGCAGCAAGGCGCACTTGTCGAGAAGCACGCGCAGTCTCCTCGACTCGCCTGTCAGCTCAGAACGGGCGCTTCAGCTTGCACTGATCGATGAACTGCAGGCCCTTCTGGCGGGCCGAGTCATTGAAATAGCCGGTGTCGCGGAAAGCCTGGATCTCGTCCTTGGTCATCGCGGCGACCGTGCCCTTGGCATAGCAGCTGCACGGGGTGTGGACAGCCTCGCGCGTCGTGCCCATGAGCTGCGACTGCGTGACCAGGCAGGCGTCGAAGGCGCGCAGCTGGATCATGTAGGGGGTGAGATTCTTCGCGGTCGGGTCCGGCGGCGGCAGGGTCGTCGAGCTGCTTGCGGCATAGGCCGAAACGCTCGCCAGAATCGACAATCCACCGGCCAGAACGACCGCACCCATCCGCCGCATCTTCATGATTCCGCCTGCCCTTCGAGAACGGAGCGCAGCGAAGACCACGATGCCGAGCTCGTGCTTCGGCATGGCCATAGAGCGGGCCGCAGGTCAAGAGGCCGGCAGCGTCCAGCCAGCCGATTTCATGGGCACTGCTTCAGCGGGGGCACGCTAGGCGGACAAGTCGCCCGGTGCCAGCCGGCGCGCAAGGCACTCCCCTCCCACGCAAGCCGTATAGCAGCACCCATTTGGGGGTTGCCGCGGCGGCAGGCGAACCCGTCAATGCCGCAAGCCAGGGGACGGGGCGGCGTGGCCGCGGCGACCAGCCTCGCTCCAACGATCCACCGCAGCGTCCAGCGTCGCTGCGGCTGCCAGACTGTCACGGTACGAAGCGATGGACGATCTCGAACGGCAGCCACCGGTTTCCGAACCGCCGCGCGCCAAGGAGAAAGACGGCAACAAGGCTCTCGGCCTGCTGCTCATGGGCGGAATCACTGTGACGATGGCGGCCTGGATCGTTTTCCTGGGTTGGGCGGCCTGGTCGCTCCTGGGCGGGGACTAGAGGCGGCCGACCTGCGCAGGATCCCTTAAAATAACGAAATGGGAACCTTAACCGCGCATTAAATCTCGTTCGCCAGATTGCAGGCATCGCCTATCGGAGACGCCAAAGCGTCGGAGTTCTGGATTATGCGTTGCGTTGCGTATCTGGCCGGTCTTTCGACCTGCCTTGCCCTGTCGCTGCCTGGCCATGCCCAGGCACAGTCGCGGGACTACTCGACCCTGACCTCGCCCCAGTCGGCGCAGAACTGGTACATCACGCTGGGTGCCGGCGTGCGCTATCAGCCTGACTATACCGGCTCGGACGATTACGTTTTCCGCGCCCGCCCGATCATCTCGCTCGGCCGCGGCCTGAAGAGCACCTGGTGGAGCGCCGAGGACGACGCGATGCTCAGCATCGGCGTCTTCTCCGGCCAGGGCTGGCGCATCGGCTTCTCGGGCGACCTGCTCTGGAAGCGCTCGGCCAAGGTCAACCCGGCCCTCGTCGCGGTGCCTGCCACCAAATTCGGCGCCGAGCTCGGCGGCTTCGCCGAGTTCTATCCGACCTCCTGGCTGCGCGGCCGCGTCGACCTGCGCCGCGGCATCGCTGCGCATGACGGCGTCGTCGCCGACTTCAAGCTCGATGCCTTCTCGACCATCGGCCAGTGGACGCTCGGCATCGGCCCGCGCATGCGGATCACCTCCGCCGACTATGTCCGCACCTATTTCGGCACGAGCGGCGCCATGCCCGGAACGGGCGGCCTGCTGCAGCGCTTCAATACCGGCATCCACACCTATGGTGCTCTGGCGCAGGTTACCTATCACTGGTCGGACCAGCTCAAGACCACGGCCTATGTCGAGTACAAGCGCCTCGTCGGCGACGCCACGCGCTCCCCGATCGTCAGGCCGTTCGGCTCGCGCGATTCGTTCACCTTCGGCCTGTCGGCGAGCTACTCGTTCGATACGGGATCGAGCTACTCCTTCGGGCTCTGACGACCAGCCCCGTCGAGGCGAGGCCCGGCCTCGCCTCGATATGCGCGCCGCAAAAGAAAAGGCGGGCCGGATACCGGCCCGCCTTTTTGCTTTTCAGCAAGTGGCTGGGATCAGCCGACGATCTCGTTGCCCGAGAAGAACTGGGCGATCTCGATCGCAGCCGTCTCCGGAGCGTCCGAGCCGTGCACGGTGTTCTCGCCGACCGAGAGGGCGAAGAGCTTGCGGACGGTGCCCTCGGCAGCGTTGGCCGGGTTGGTGGCGCCCATCACTTCACGGTACTTGGCGATGGCGTCCTCGCCTTCCAGAACCTGCACGACGACCGGGCCGGAGGTCATGAACTCGACGAGCTCGCCGAAGAACGGACGAGCCGAGTGGACGGCGTAGAAGGTCTCGGCCTGGGCCTTGGTCATCTGGATGCGCTTCTGCGCGACGATGCGCAGGCCAGCCTTCTCGATGACCGCGTTGACCGCGCCGGTGAGATTGCGCTTCGTCGCATCGGGCTTGAGAATGGAGAAGGTACGCTGGACAGCCATCGATCGATCCTTGGAAAGGGTACGGAAAAAGGAAATGCGGCGCGCTTATAGCTGCCGCCTTCGTACCCTACAAGGCTCCCTAGCCGCGCCGCCATGCCAGGAATCCATGAGCCGGCAGATCAAATCCATGCTAGGATGAGGCGTTGACGACAAGGAGCCGCTCCATGGTGCTCATTGCTCTCGCCTTCGCCAGCTGCCTGACGCTGCTGTGTCAGATCCTGTTCGTAACGTCGGAATCCATCACCAGGGACCGCAGGGGCAACCAGCCCCCGCCCTCTGGCGGCATCGCGGCGTTCTGAACGGCGCAGCAGGCGCCATTTTCGAGACTGCCGAACGTGGCGCTCAGTGCCGCGTTAGGAAAGCGCGGGCCTCGCGCAGCGCCGAAGCGATCTCGTCGCGGTTCATCTCGAGCGCCAGTTCCTGGCGATGCGCCGCGGCGCGGGCGCAGCCACGGGCGAAGGCGACGTTGAACCACATCTGCGCCTTGACCAGATCGACGGCGCCGGCACGCCCCGAGGCGTGCATCAGGCCGAGCTCATAATAGGCTTCCGCCGACACCTCCGCCGGGATCACCAGCGAAGCGGGAACAGCGCTCATCTCCATGCGTGCCATGACAAACCACCCTCTTGTCGTTGTGCCGGCCACCCGTCCAAAGGCCCCGGCTGATGAATGCGAGAGTGGGCTCGATCCATAAAATGCGTCCTAAATTTCGCGATGAATCGAGTCTCAACGAGACGTCATCAAGGGGTTAAATCAACGAAGGATTCATCTCCGAATCCTGAAAAGACGAGCGATTTCAATACACTGACCCAACGCCACATCCGTGCCCATTGAGAATGGATTCACCTTGCGCAGCGGAAGCAGCGGAAACCTCTTCCGTAGCGGCAGCTTGGAGGCCGGCGAATTTCGCGATATGGTTCACATCTGAACCATGCAGTCATAGCTGGTCGAACACGGGAGGATCGGATGCATCACGGAATCGGATCGAAGCTTGCGGCCTTTGCTGCGCTCGGGCTGCTGGCGAGCGTCTCGACTGCTGCGGCGCAGGAAGTCGTCGGCACCTGGGAGCGTGATACGGGCGCCTCGCGTGTGCGCTTCACCAAATGCGGCGACGCACTCTGCGGCTCGCTGTCCTGGCTCAAGGACGAGAAAGGCCCGGCCAAGGTCGGCCAGCGCATCTTCTACGACATGAAGCCGAACGGCGCGAACAAGTGGAGCGGCAGCGCCTTCAACCCGGAGGACGGCAAGACCTATTTGGGCACGATGTCGCTCTCGGGCAATACGCTGACCACGGCCGGCTGCGTCATGGGCGGGATGATCTGCCGCTCGGTGAAGTGGAACCGGTCGAACTGACGTTTTGCCGCCATCGGCGGAGAACCGTCATCCTCGGGCGAAGCGAAGCGCAGACCCGAGGATCTCTCGTCCAGAGATGCCCGGGTCAAGCCCGGGCATGACGGCCTGTCTCAGCGCGCCTTCTGGCCGAAGAGGATCGCTTTTTCCTCGGGCGTGCTGATGCCGGCCGGGTTGCGCAATTCCTCGCCGACCTTGATGCCGCGCTGCACGGCGGGCCGCGCCAGCATCGTTTCCAGCCAGCGCGCGACATTCGGGAATTGCTTGAGATCCTGGCCCTGCTTTTCCCAGCCGCGGGCCCAGCCGATGCAGGCCATGTCGGCGATCGAGTACTCGCCGCAGATATAGTCGCGGCCTTCGAGACGCTTGTTCAGCACACCGTAGAGCCGGTTGGCCTCATTGGTATAGCGGTCGATCGCGTAGGGCACGGGCTCGGGCGCATAGAGGCGGAAATGATGGGTCTGGCCGAGCATCGGGCCGAAGCCACCCATCTGCCAGAACAGCCATTCGTCGACCTCGACGCGGCCGCGCTCGTCCTTGGGATAGAACTGGCCGGTCTTGCGGCCGAGATATTGCAGGATCGCGCCGGACTCGAAGATCGAGATCGGCTTGCCGCCCGGCCCGTCGGGATCGACGATCGCCGGCATGCGGTTGTTCGGGGAGATCGCCAGGAAGTCCGGCTTGAACTGGTCGCCCTTGCCGATATTCACCGGGACGATGGTGTAGGGCAGCCCGACCTCTTCGAGCATGATGGTGATCTTGAAGCCGTTCGGCGTCGGCCAGTAATAGAGGTCGATCGGCTTCGCGGGGGCTTCGGACATCGGTCGCTTCCTTTCAGGCGGGAGGCCTCGGCCCGAAACCTAGGAAGCTTGCGAAGGCCTCGGAAGGGGCTGCGGTGTGCTCCGGGCGCGACCGCGCCATGCCCTGACGGCGGGCTTGCTCAGGGCGAGAGCGCCATCTTGAAGCCCTCGTGGCTCTGCACGAAGCCGAGGCTGTTATAGAAGCGATGCGCTTCGGGCCTGGCCTTGTGCGAGGTCAATTCGACGAGGCCGACGCCCTTCTCCGCCGCGAAGGCGATCGCGTGGCGCATCATGATCGCACCGATGCCCCGCCCCCGGCTTTCCGGCGCGACATGGACGCTCTCGATCTTGGCGCGGATGCGCCCACGCTCGGCCATGCCCGGCAGGACGGTGATCTGGTAGGTGCCAACCACCTTGCCTTCATGCTCGGCAACGAAGAGCGTGTTGTACGGGTTGGCCGAGACGGCCTCGAAGGCCTTGAGATAGACCGGGTCCTGCGCCTCGTCCGCGATCTGCTCCGGAGTGCGCTTCTGTACTGACGCGCCATGCATGATGAGTTCCGCGACGCGCGGTACATCGGCCCTGACCGCCTCGCGCATGCTGATCTTGGAACCTTCGGTTTTCGTCATAGGCCCGTCTCGTCCGCTGATTGCCTGCTGCTTCATACGACGAACAGCCGCTTCGCCATCAGGAGCGTGTTAGGCGTGTCGTCGCGCCCGTCGAAGCGCGCCTGCCGTTGCAGGAAGAAGCCCATGCGCTCGTAGAAGGTGATGGCCGGCTCGTTCTGGCTCTCGACCTCGAGCCGCGCCACCGGCGCGTCCGGAAAGCAAGCCAGCGCCACTTGCAGCAAGGTGCGCCCGATGCCGACGCCCTGCCGGGTCGGCAGGACATAGAGCCGTGTCAGCAGGGCCGCGCCGTCGCGCTCCTGCCGGGCGGAGGCCGTCGCAACGATCTCCTCGCCGACCATTGCGACGAGGAAGACGCCCTCGTCGCGGCCGAGCTGCGCCTTCAGGTTTTCCAGGGAGTGCCAGGCATTGGTGATCTCGGCGACGCGCTGCCAGCCATAGATCCCGTCATAGGTGGCGTGCCAGGTCTCGACCAAAAGCGCCCTGACCGCCGGGAGATCGGCGGCTTCGGCGTCGCGGATGACGAGGTCGGCTGGCGTCACATGATCACTCGATGCCGAGCTTTGCTTTAAGGATCTCGTTCAGCGCCTGCGGGTTGGCCTTGCCGCCCGAGGCCTTCATCGCCTGGCCGACGAACCAGCCCAGCATGGTCGGCTTGGCCTTGACCTGCTCGACCTTGTCGGGATTGGCGGCGATCAGTTCGTCCACGGCCTTTTCGATGGCGCCGGTGTCGGTGACCTGCTTCATGCCGCGGGCCTCGACGATCTCGCGGGGATCACCGCCCTCGGTCCAGAGGATCTCGAACAAGTCCTTGGCGATGCGGCCGGAGATCACGCCTTCACCGATCAGGTCGACGAGGCCGCCGAGCTGCGCGGCCGAGACCGGCGAAGCGGTGACGTCCTTGCCCTCCTTGTTAAGGCGGCCGAAGAGCTCGTTGATCACCCAGTTGGCGGCGGCCTTGCCGTCACGCCCCTTGGCCACTTCCTCGAAATAGTCGGCCTGATCGCGCTCGGCGACCAGCACCGAGGCGTCATAGGGCGAGAGCCCGTAGGTCGCGATGAAGCGGGCCTTCTTGGCGTCCGGCAATTCCGGCAGCGCGCCCTTCAGGTTCTCGACGAAGGCATCGTCGAATTCGAGCGGCAGCAGGTCCGGGTCCGGGAAGTAGCGGTAGTCATGCGCTTCTTCCTTGGAGCGCATCGAGCGGGTCTCGCCCTTGCCGGGATCGTAGAGGCGGGTCTCCTGATCGATCGTGCCGCCATCCTCGATGATGCCGATCTGGCGGCGCGCCTCGGTCTCGACCGCCTGGCCGATGAAGCGGATCGAGTTGACGTTCTTGATCTCGCAGCGGGTGCCGAGAGCGTCGCCCGGCTTGCGGACGGAGACGTTCACGTCGGCGCGGAGATTGCCCTTCTCCATGTCGCCGTCGCAGGTGCCGAGATAGCGCAGGATGGTGCGCAGCTTCGAGACATAGGCCTTCGCCTCGTCCGCCGAGCGCAGGTCGGGCTTGGAGACGATCTCCATCAGCGCGACGCCCGAACGATTGAGGTCGACGAAGCTCATCGTCGGATGCTGGTCGTGGATCGACTTGCCGGCATCCTGCTCCAGATGCAGCCGCTCGATGCCAACCGTGATCTGCTCGGTCGGCGAGAGATCGACGACGATCTCGCCCTCGCCCACGATCGGGCTCTTGTACTGGCTGATCTGGTAGCCCTGCGGCAGGTCCGGATAGAAGTAGTTCTTGCGGTCGAAGACCGAGCGGTTGTTGATCTGCGCGTTCAGGCCGAGGCCGGTGCGCACGGCCTGCCTGACGCATTCGGCATTGATCACCGGCAGCATGCCGGGCATGGCCGCGTCGACGAGGCTGACATGCTCGTTCGGCTCGGCGCCGAAACCGGTCGAGGCGCCGGAGAACAGCTTGGCATTGGAGGTGACCTGCGCATGGATCTCCATGCCGATCACGATCTCCCAATCGCCGGTCGCGCCCTTGATCAGCTTCTTCGGGTCGGCGGGGCGGGCATGCGCGTTCATCTGGACTCTTCCGGCTGCTAGAGCCGGATCCGATCAGGTGGAAACCTGATCGGTGAATCCGTCTCTAAGTTATAGTAGAGGACGCGTGACCCGATCGGATTGCAACGCAATCTGATCGGCGCGTGCTCTAGTCGCCTACGCGTTACGATGTCGGCGGGCGGGCGGCAAGCTTCCGTTGCGCCGAAGCGACCTTCGCAAGCCCCCGAGACATCCCGTCGCGTTGCGCTCCTGCAACCAGATGGCGGGAATGTGGCTAATGTGGCGCAATATCGCGCGATTTGACGGGTGATGGTTCTTGACATTCGTCACTCGCCAACCCTTCTTGCGCAAAATGCCGGAAACCCCCATTGGTTGTGCCGGCTCGTTACCCGGAGTTCCGTCATGTCACGCAGCCGTTTCATCGGTCTGGTGCTCACCGCCGCCTTCTCGTCGACTGCCCTGACGGCTTTCGACGCTGCCGCGCAGGGAGCCCCGCCGGCTCCTCCGGTGCAGGTCGCCACCCCGCTCGCCAAGCGCATCACCAACTGGGACGAGTTCACCGGCCGCTTCGAGGCCAGCGAACAGGTCGATGTGCGCGCCCGCGTCTCCGGCTTCATCGAGAGTGTGCATTTCCGCGACGGCTCGCTCGTCCAGAAGGGCGACCTGCTCTTTACCATCGATCAGCGGCCTTACAAACTGGCCGTCGACGTGACCCGCGCCGAGGTCGCCCGCGCCAAGGCCCAGGTCGAGCTCGCCCAGAACGAGGTTGAGCGTGCCGAGGGCCTGACGCAGAACCGCACCATCACGGCGCGCGACGTCGACCAGCGCCGCGCCAACCTGAACAGCGCGGTCGGTTCGCTGCAGGGCGCCGAGGCGAACCTGAAGAATGCCGAGCTCAACCTCGAATGGACCGAGGTGCGCGCGCCGCTTGCCGGCCGCATCTCGAACCGCCGCGTCGACCCGGGCAACCTGATCGCCGGTGGCCAGTCGGGCGCCTCGCTGCTGACGACCATCGTCGCGGTCTCGCCGATCTACTTCACCTTCGACGTCTCGGAGGCCGACTACCTGCGCTATGCCCGCATGAGCAATCCGCGCGAGGGCACCGGCAGCAAGGATGCGGGCACGGTCGTCGAGGTGCGCCTCTCCGACGAGCCCAAATGGGGCCGCCGCGGACAGGTGAACTTCATCGACAACGCCTTGAACGCCCGTTCCGCGACGATCCGCGGCCGCGCCGTGTTCGAGAACAAGGACCAGTTCCTGACGCCCGGCGTGTTCGGCCGCCTGCGCTTCTTCGCCGGTGAAGCCGATGCGCTGCTCGTGCCGGACACGGTCATCGCCTCGGATCAGGCCAACAAGATCGTGCTCACGGTCGGCCCGGAGAACAAGGTCGTGCCGAAGCCGGTCGTGCTCGGGCCGCTCAGCGACGGCCTGCGGGTGATCCGCTCCGGCCTCACGGCGCAGGACAAGGTGATCATCGGCGGCAATGCCAATCCGATGGTCCGTCCGGGCGTGCCGGTGACGCCGCAGCCGGGCGAGATCAAGGTCGCGACGACGAACTGAGCGCCTGCCGCACCGGCTTTCCGCGAAAGCCGGTGCCCGCCTCTCGGGCCATGCCTGGCCCGGCACTGAAACACGGGCGCCAACGGGCGCCCGCCCGCCTTATTCCGGCCAGGACATACCCATGTTCCGCTTCGCCCATTTCTTCATCGACCGGCCGATCTTCGCCACCGTTCTCTCGGTGCTGCTGACGATCGCCGGCGCCATAGCGCAGCGCTCGCTGCCGATCTCGGAATATCCCGAAATCGCCCCGCCGACGGTTTCGATCACCGCCACCTATCCCGGCGCCTCGGCCGAGGTCGTCGCCGCCACCGTGGCGACGCCGATCGAGCAGGAGGTGAACGGCGTCGACGACATGCTCTACATCACCTCGCAGTCGACCGGTGACGGGCGGGTGACGATCAATGTCGTCTTCAAGGCCGGCGTCGATGTCGACCAGGCGCAGGTGCTGGTGCAGAACCGCGTCTCGCAGGCCGAAGCGCGCCTGCCGCAGGACGTGCGTGCGCTCGGCATCCAGGTCCGCAAGGCCTCGCCGGACTTCCTGATGGTCATCAACATGATCTCGCCGGACGGGTCGCGCGACGCGCAGTACATCTCGAATTACGCCTCGCTCTACGTGAAGGACGTGCTGACCCGCGTCGACGGCGTCGGCGACGTGCAGGTCTTCGGTGCGCGCGACTTCTCGATGCGGATCTGGCTCGACCCGGCCAAGGTCTCGGCGCGTAACCTGACGGCGGGCGACGTCGTCCTCGCGCTCAGGGCTGCCAACGTGCAGGTCGCGGCCGGCGCGCTGAACCAGCCGCCGGCAAAGTCCGACGAGGCCTTCCAGTTCTCGGTCAACACACTCGGCCGCCTGACCGACGTCTCCGAGTTCGAGAACATCGTCGTGCGCGCCGATGCCGATGGCGGAACGATCCGCGTGCGCGACATCGCCCGCGTCGAGCTCGGCTCGCAGGACTACACCACCAACGCCTATCTCGATAACCGGAACACGGTCGCCATCGGCGTCTTCCAGCGTCCGGGCTCGAACGCGCTCGCGACCTCCGACAAGCTGGTCGCGACCATGGGCGAGATGGCCAAGCAGTTCCCGGTCGGCCTCGAGCACCGCATCATCTACAACCCGACCGAGTTCATCGGCGAATCCGTCGACGCGGTTGTGCGGACGCTGCTCGAAGCGGTCCTGCTCGTCGTGATCGTGGTGATCCTGTTCCTGCAGACCTGGCGCGCCGCGATCATCCCGATCGTCGCGATCCCGGTCTCGCTGGTCGGCACCTTCCTGGTGATGAGCGCGGTCGGCATCTCCTTCAACACGATCTCGCTCCTGGCGCTGGTTCTCGCCATCGGCATCGTCGTCGACGACGCGATCGTCGTGGTGGAGAACGTCGAGCGCTATCTCGCCGAGGGCCTCTCGCCCAAGGAAGCCGCGCACAAGACCATGGACGAGGTCGGCGGCGCGCTGCTGGCGATCGCGCTCGTGCTTTGCGCGGTGTTCATCCCGACCGCCTTCATCAGCGGCCTGCAGGGCACCTTCTACCAGCAATTCGCGGTAACGATCGCAGCCTCGACGGCGATCTCCTGCTTCGTCTCGCTGACGCTCTCGCCGGCGATGTCGGCCGTGCTGCTCAGGCCGCACAAAAAGCATGACGAGCACGAGAAGCACGGCTTCCTCTACAAGCTGGGCACGCCGCTGCGCTGGTTCTTCCACTATTTCAACGCCGGCTTCGACTGGCTGTCGCGCACCTATGGGCGCGTCACCTCGCGGCTCATCCGCATCGCGGTGATCCTGCTGATCGTCTATTCCGGCCTGATCGCGGCCACCGTCTGGGACATCCGCAGGACGCCGACCGGCCTCGTGCCGCAGCTCGACCGCGGCTACTTCATCGTCGCGATGCAGCTGCCGCCCGGTGCCTCGCTGCAGCGCACCGATGCCGTGCTGCGCAAGGCCAACGAGTTGCTGCAGTCGCGGCCGGGCGTCGCCCATACCGTCGCCTTCGCCGGCCTCGACGGCGCGACCTTCACGATCGCGCCGAATGCCGGCGTGGCCTTCGTGACGCTCTCGCCGTTCAAGGACCGCGAGAAGGAAGGCCTGACCACGGCCGGCATCCTCAACGACCTGCGCCAGCAGATGTTCACGATCCCCGAGGCCTTCACGCTCGTCATCGAGCCGCCGGCGATTCCCGGCATCGGCACCGGCGGCGGCCTGAAGGGCTATGTGCAGGATCGCGGCGGACGCGGGCTTGCGGCGCTGGAAGGCGCGGCCTGGATCGTCGCCGGCTCGGCCGGGCAGGTCCAAGGCATCCAGCAGCCCTTCACGCTGTTCTCGACCAAGACGCCGCAGATCTATGCCGATATCGACCGCACCAAGGCGGAGATGCTCGGCGTGCCGATCACGCGCATCTTCGAGACGCTGTCGGTCTATATGGGCTCGGCCTATATCAACGACTTCAACCTGCTGGGTCGAACCTATCGCGTCACCGCGCAGGCGGATAATCCATTCCGCCTGACCACGCGCGACGTCGCCAATCTCAAGACCCGCAACGCGGATGGCGAGATGGTGCCAATCGGCTCGATCGCGTCGTTCCACGACACGACGGGCGCCTATCGCGTGCCGCGCTACAACCTCTATCCGGCGGCGGAGGTGCAGCTCTCGATGGCGCATGGCTACTCGACCGGACAGGGCATCGCGGCAGTCGAGAAGATCGCGGCGGAGCGGCTGCCGGCCGGCTTCGGCTTCGAATGGACCGAGATCGCGCTGCAGGAGAAGCTCGCGGGCAACACCGCGGTCATCGCCTTCGGCCTCGCGGTGGTGTTCGTCTTCCTGCTGCTGGCGGCGCTCTACGAGAGCTGGCTCCTGCCGCTCTCGGTCATCCTGATCGTGCCGATGTGTATCCTGGCGGCGATGTTCGGGGTGAACTATGCCGGGCTCGACCGCAACATCCTGGTCGATATCGGCCTGGTGGTGCTTGTCGGCCTCGCTGCGAAGAACGCGATCCTGATCGTCGAGTTCGCCAAGCAGGCCGAGGACGAAGGCATGAACCGCCGCGACGCGGCGATCGCCGCCGCCCGCACCCGCCTGCGGCCGATCCTGATGACCTCGATGGCCTTCATCCTGGGCGTGCTGCCGCTGACGGTCTCGGTCGGTGCCGGCGCCGAGATGCGTCAGGCGATGGGCATCGCGGTGTTCTCAGGGATGCTCGGCGTGACGATCTTCGGCCTGATCTTCACCCCGGTGTTCTACGTGATGGTGCGCTGGCTGGCGGACCTGCGCGGGAACAAGCGCAAGGCGACTGCGCAAGCGACCGCGGCGCACTGACACTGCTGTCGATCGGGGAGTGCCAGCGCAGTCCCCGGAGCACTTGAGATAGCCAACATCAAAGAAGGGGCCGCATCACTGCGGCCCCTTTTTCATTCGTCATCCATCGAATTCGCCGTTTGAGTGTGTCTCAGATCAGGCGCTGAGCCACCCACCGGCAAACCGGCGCGAGACCGGCCGCGATGATGGTGCCGATCACTCTGGCGCCGAGGTCCGGCACGACCTCGCCGCGCGCCATCTGCACGATCGTCAGCAAGATCATCAGCACGGCCACGAGCGCCAGAATGCCGGCCAGCACCATCAGGCAGGCATAGGCCATGGCGCGGCTGAAGATCATCGCCGTCTCCTCGAAAGAAGTGGCCAGCCTAACGACGAGGCGTAGCGCATGCCATCCCGGGCCAGCTCAGCTTCGCCGCTCGCCCGGAATCGAGAACATGCTTTCGGAAACCGGCCCGAAACGCTCGGAGCCGCCTCAGCCCCACCAGCGCTCGGAGACCGGGAAGCGGCCGGCCGCCTGCTCGATGACCTCACCGAGCGAGAACAGCGTCTCCTCGTCGAAGGGGCGGCCGATGAGCTGGAGGCCCAGCGGCAGGCCCTGAGCGTCCAGCCCGGCAGGAACGGCGATGCCCGGCAGGCCGGCCATGTTCACCGTCACCGTGAAGACGTCGTTCAGGTACATCTCGACCGGATCGGCCGAGCCCTTCTCGCCGATGCCGAAAGCGGCGGACGGCGTCGCCGGCGTCAGCACCGCGTCGATGCCCTGCGCATAGACCGTCTCGAAATCGCGCTTGATCAGGGTGCGGATCTTCTGGGCCCGGACGTAATAGGCGTCGTAATAGCCGGCCGAGAGCACATAGGTGCCGATCATGATGCGGCGCTTGACCTCGGCGCCGAAGCCGGCAGCGCGGGTCTTCTCGTACATCTCGACGATGTCCTTGCCCTGCTCGCGCAGGCCGTAGCGGACGCCGTCATAGCGGGCGAGGTTCGAGGAAGCCTCGGCCGGGGCAACGATGTAATAGGCCGGCAGGGCGTATTTGGTATGCGGCAGCGAAATCTCGACGATCTCGGCGCCGGCCGCCTTCAGCCAGGCGATGCCCTGCTGCCAGAGCGCATCGATCTCGGCATTCAGGCCATCGAGGCGGTACTCGCGGGGAATGCCGATCTTCATGCCCTTCACCGAGCGGCCGACGGCCGCCTCGTAATCCGGGACGGCCATGTCGACCGAAGTCGTGTCCTTCGGATCATGGCCGGACATCGAGCGCAACATCACCGCCGCGTCACGCACCGTCTTGGCGATCGGCCCGGCCTGGTCGAGCGAGGAGGCGAAGGCGACCGTGCCCCAGCGCGAGCAGCGGCCATAGGTCGGCTTGATGCCGACCGTGCCGGTGAAGGCGGCCGGCTGGCGGATCGAACCGCCGGTATCGGTCGCGGTCGCGGCGAGGCAGAGATCGGCTGCAACCGCCGAAGCCGAGCCACCAGAGGAGCCGCCCGGCACGAGATGGTTGCCCTCGACGGAACCGCCCTGCCCGGCTCCGACATTGGAGCCCTTGCGGCGCCACGGGTTGACGACATTGCCGAAAGCCGAGGTCTCGTTCGAGGAGCCCATGGCGAATTCGTCGTTGTTCAACTTACCGAGCATCACGGCACCGTCGCGCCAGAGCTGACTCGTCACGGTCGATTCATAGGCCGGCACGAAATTGCCGAGGATGTTCGAGCAGGCGGTGGTGCGCACGCCGTTGGTCGCGAACAGGTCCTTGATGCCGAGCGGCAGGCCTTCGAGCGGGCCGGCCTCGCCCTTGGCGAGCTTCGCGTCAGAGGCTGCGGCCTGCTTCAGCGCGTGCTCGGGGGTTTCCAGCACATAGGCGTTGAGGGCGCGGGCCTTTTCGACGGCGGCGATATGCGCCTTCGTCAGCTCGGTCGCGGAGAAGGTCTTGGCTTTCAGGCCGTCGCGGGCCTCGGTCAGCGTCAGGCGGGTGAGATCGGTCACGGGAGAGTTCCGGAATTTATCTGGTCGCAAAGGCCGGATCGCAAGGCACATCCGGGATGATCGAAGGAGCGCGCCGCGCGCTTACTCGATCACCTTCGGCACCATGAAATAATTGTCCTCGGAGATGGGCGCGTTGGCGACGATCGCGCTGGCGATCTCGCCATCGTTCACGATGTCCTCGCGCTGCTTGATCGCCATCGGCGTCACCGAGGTCATCGGCTCGACGCCGTCGACATCGACCTCGTTGAGCTGCTCGACGAAGCCGAGAATGGCGTTGAGCTCGCCTTGCAGCTTGGCCAGATCAGCCTCCGGCACGGCGATGCGCGCGAGATGCGCGACGCGTTTGACGGTGGCGAGATCGACCGACATGGCGGGCTCCTGGACAGGGCGCGGATCGCGCGCCGGAAAACGGTTCGCCGCGCTATAGCGCGGCGAACGGGCAAAGGTAAATCAGCATTGATCGATCAAGCCGGTTTCCCGGCTCAGATCGCGAAAGCCTCGCCCTTCTTCGGCAGCATGACCTCAATGCCGCTGCCCTGCATGCCGGCGACGAAGGCGTCGGCGTTCTGGTCGATGATCGGGAAGGTGCCGTAATGCGCAGGGATCGCGACCTTCGGCTTGACGAAGCGCGTCATCGCCAGCGCCGCGACCTTGCCGCCCATGGTGAAGCGGTCGCCGATCGGGCAGATGCAGGCCTCGACGCCATGGATCTCGCTGAGCAGCGCCATGTCCGAGAAGATGTCGGTATCGCCCATGTGCCAGAGCGTCTTCTCGCCCTTCGCCTTGAGGATCGCGCCATTGGCGTTGCCGACGGGGACGTTGACGCCGCCCTCGCCCATACCGGCCGAATGATCGGCGCGGACCAGCGTCACGCTGAACGGGCCGAGATCGACCGTACCGCCGGTGTTCATCGGGCTGAAGTTCTTCAGGCCCTGCGAGGCCAGATGCATGGCGAGGTCATAGTTCGTGATGACGATCGCGCCGGTCTTGTTGGCGATGTCGAGCGTGTCGCCGACATGATCGCCATGGCCGTGGGTGACGACGATATGGCTGACGCCCTTGGAGATCGCCGCGACATCGCCTTCGAAGGCCGGGTTCCCGGTGAAGAACGGGTCGATCAGGATGGCGGCGCCGTCGAGATCGACGCGGAAAGCGGAATGGCCGTACCAAGTGAGTTTCATGCGAAGGCTCCGGGCTTTCGAAATGCCGGCCCCTATCTAGGCCGATCCGGGCCGCCGACCAAGTCGACATTGCAGGCAGAGAGAGGCAGGCTGGCGCCATGACGAACCCACGGAATCGCCCCATGACCGACGCCGCCACTCTCGCCCGCCGGATCGCCCAGGGGCATGGCGACGAGCCGGCCGACCTCGTCATCAAGGGTGCCAAGCTCCTCGACCTCGTCACCGGTGCGCTGGTCGGGAGCGATATCGCGATCTGCGGCGACACAATCGTCGGGACCTACGGAACCTATGAGGGCAAGCGCGTCATCGACGCCAAGGGCCTGATCGCCGTGCCCGGCTTCATCGACACGCATCTGCACATCGAATCCTCGCTGGTGACGCCGCTCGAATTCGAGCGCTGCGTGCTGCCGCATGGCGTCACCACCGCGATCTGCGATCCGCACGAGATTTCGAACGTGCTGGGTGTCGAGGGCATCCGCTATTTCCTCGCCTGCGCCGCGGCGATGCGGATGGATCTGCGCGTCAATCTGTCGAGCTGCGTGCCCGCGACTCATCTGGAGACGGCCGGCGCGCAGCTCGAGGCCGGCGATCTGACGCCGATGATGGACCATCCCAAGGTGATCGGCCTGGCCGAGTTCATGAATTTCCCGGGCGTGATCCATCGCGATCCCGGCTGCCTTGCCAAGCTGGAGGCCTTCTCGCATCGCCATATCGACGGCCACGCGCCGCTGGTCCGCGGGATGGATCTCAACGCCTATCTCGCCGCCGGCATCCGCACCGACCACGAAACCACCACCGCCGACGAGGCCCGCGAAAAGCTTTCCAAGGGCATGGCCATCCTGATCCGCGAGGGCTCGGTCTCGAAGGACCTGCATCAACTGATCCCGCTGATCTCGCGCGACGCCTCGCCCTTCCTCGCCTTCTGCACCGATGACCGCAACCCGCTCGATATCGGCGAGGAAGGCCATCTCGACTACATGATCCGCACCGCCATCGCCGAGGGTGCGGATGTGCTGGCGACCTATCGCATCGCCTCGCTTTCGGCGGCGCGGAACTTCGGCCTGTTCGACCGCGGCTTCATCGGGCCGGGCAAGCGCGCCGATATCGTGCTGGTCGAGGACCTCGCCGCCTGTTCGGTGAAGCAGGTCCTGACCGGGGGCCGGCTCGTCGAGGCGGCGTTGTTCGCGGACCGGGCAACAATCGCCCCGGTCGGGCTCGGCAGCGTGAAGAGCCGCAGGCTTTCCCCTGCCGATTTCAAGGTCAAGGCCCGGAACGGCGAGACGTCGGTGATCGGCGTGGTGCCCGGCCGGATCATCACCGAGCGGCTGGCGATGGCCCTGCCCACACGCGACGGCGAGGCCCTGCCCGATCTCACGCAGGATGCGATCAAGGTCACGGTGATCGAGCGCCATGGCAAGAACGGCGGCATCGCCACCGGCTTCGTCCATGGCTTCGGCATGAAGCACGGCGCCATCGCCTCCTCGGTCGGGCATGACAGCCATAATCTCTGCGTCGTCGGCGTCGACGAGGCCTCGATGGCGGCGGCGGCCAATCGCCTGATCGCGATCGGCGGCGGCTTCGCCGTAGCCGATAATGGCAAGGTCACGGCGGAACTGGCGCTGCCGGTCGCCGGGCTGATGAGCGAGCAGCCCTTCGAGGCGGTGCGGCACGATCTGGAGGGCTTGCGCGCCGCGGCGAAGGCGCTCGGCGTCGTGCTGGCCGAGCCCTTCCTGCAGGTCGCCTTCCTGACCTTGCCGGTGATCCCGCATCTCAAGATCACCGACAAGGGACTGGTCGACGTCGATCGGTTCGATTTCGTGTGAGCTTGTGGTGGTGGGCTATAACGCCTACCAATCGCCCAGCGTCTGCAATGGGTCGATAGCAGACTAATCCGTTGCGGAAGCAGCGACCACAACCAGGCGCTTCGAATCGGGTTGGAGGATCGTGAAAAGAAACGCTCCCCACCATTCCATCCCATCCGTGAAATAGTCTGAGACTTCCGGAAGCCGTGGGCTGCTCCAGTCGCTAATCTCAACTCGTTGCCCGATAGGAAAAAGGAATGCGCATACCTCTTCGAAGAGGTTTTGCACTTCGCTGCGGCTGGCTTTCAGCGGATAAGGTGGATGCGTTAGCGCAAAGGCAAACTGTCCGCCCGCTCCTGGCTCAGGCAAAGCAAACGCTCCGCCAATCACATCTACACCGTCCAGACTGCGAATAGCGGGATTATCCAGTTCTCGGCCGTCCGCAATTTTCCACTTACCGATTTTGATCAGTTCCCCGGAAGATGGATCGAGCCAATCGCCGAGAAACTCGCGCTTGGGGATCGAGCGCCGGCCGATCTCTTCGAGAGCTTGGGCGGAGAAATTGTTGCTCGATGGTATCGTAGCGCGGACCGCGCGCGCAACGTCGTCTTGAGTGAACGTTACGTCTTGAAATACGCCGAACTCGACGACGCTACCGATGTCGCTAAGCCGTGCAAATGCAGCAGGCAACTCGTTGATTTGGAACATAGCAATTTGTCCGGCCAAGGCTGCGTGCCCGTCAAATGCCACTTGCCGCGAAGGTCCGCAACGGGTCGAAAGCAGTCTCTCCCGATCGACCAACGCGCGCCCCTAAATCCGCTCCTCCAGCGCCGCCATGACCTTCTCGGCGACGAGCCCGGATACCCGACCGTTCGACTCCACCGTGTTGCCGGCGATATGCGGCGTCAGGATCAGGTTTGGCGCACCCGCGAAAACCTTGGCGGCGTCCTTGCCGAGCGGCTCCTGCTCGTAGACGTCG
This sequence comes from Allobosea sp. FW305-C-101, assembly GCF_058783685.1. NCBI lineage: Bacteria > Pseudomonadati > Pseudomonadota > Alphaproteobacteria > Hyphomicrobiales > Alloboseaceae > Allobosea > Allobosea sp. FW305-C-101. Next base: position 298,574 of record NZ_JBYSYT010000001.1, read on the forward strand.
ATCGCCGCGCCGCCGAGCTTGCCGGCCTTGAGCGCCTTGACCAGCGCCGCCTCGTCCATGATGCCGCCGCGCGCCGTGTTGATCAGGATCGCGTCCGGCTTCATCCGGGCGAAGGCCTTGGCGTCGATCATGCCGCGGGTTTCCGAAGTCAGCGGGACATGCAGGCTGATGACGTCGGCCTCGGCCAGCAATTCGTCGAGCTCCAGCCGGCGCACGCCGCTCCAGGCGGGGTCGTCTACGGCCAAGCGCGGATGGTAGGCCGCCACCTCCATGCCGATGGCTCGGGCATGGCGGGCGACGTCGCGGGCGATCGAGCCGAAGCCGACGAGGCCCATCAGCTTGCCGGCGATCTCGCGGCCGATCAGCTTTGTCTTGGGAAATTCGCCGGCGAGCATCGCGGCGTTGGCGAAATAGGCGCCACGCAGCAGGGTCATCGTCGTGCCGATGACGTACTCGACGACGGAGAGGCTGTTGGCGCCCGTCGCGGGGAAGACGCGGATGCCGCGGGCGGCGCAAGTCTCCATGTCGAGATTGTCGAGGCCGACGCCGAGCCGGCCGATGACCTTGAGCCGCTTCGCCGCCTCCAGGATCTTGCCACGCACCTGCGTCTGGTTGCGCACGATCACGGCCGGGACATCGGCGAAGAGCCGCGCCATCTCGTCGGGGTTGGCATAGAGCTCGGGATCGTAATGGACCGCGAAGCGCGCCTTCAGATTGGCGACGGCAACATCGTCCATGAATTCGGTGATGACGATATCGGTCATGATCTCCCCCGCAGCCTTCTGTCGGGCTTTCAGCCGAGCAGCACAAGGCCGCCGGTGACGACCACGAGGATCGTCAAGGTCGTGCCGGTGACGAGCGCGAGATGGCGCCAGCCGAGCCGCGCCATCGCCGCCATGGAGGTGCCCAGCCCCAGCGCCGCGATGGCGATGAGCAGGCCCCAGCGCGAGGCTTCGAGCAGGGCGTCGCGGATCGGCTGATAGGTCGAGGAGAGCGCGGGCACGAGCGCGAGCAAGCTGTTCAGCACGCAGAGCACCAGGAAGACGATGGCGAAGACCGGGACCGGGACCTTGGCCTTGGAGAGTTCGCTGTTGTCGCGCACCAGCCACCAGCCGACGATCAGGACCGCGGGCAGCAGCAGGAAGACACGGAACAGCTTCACGATCACCGCGGCATTGGCGACCTCGTCGGAGACCGACTGGCCGGCGCCGACAACCTGCGCCACGTCATGGATCGTGCCGCCGAGCATGATGCCGGTCTGCTGCGGCGAGAAGCCGAGCCAGGTGCAGATCAGCGGATAGGCCAGCATCGCGATGGTGGCGAAGACGTTCATCGCGATGACGGTGAAGGCGACGTCGGCAGCCTTGTTGCGATAGTCCGGCACCATGGTGGCCGTGGCCAGCGCGGCGGAGGCTCCACAGACGGCGGTGGCCACACCGGCGAGCGCGCCCATGCCCGCCTCGCGGCCGAGCATCCGCGCCAGCGCGAAGCCGACGACGACGGTGATCACCATCGATCCGACCACCAGCAGCGCGGTCGAGACGCCGAGCGCGGCGATATCGCCGAGCGCGATGCGCAGGCCGAGCAGCGCGATCGCCCAGCGCAGCAGCTTCTTGACGCAGAAGGTCATGCCAGGCGCGAAGCGCTTCGTGTTTGCCACCGGATGCAGCAGCATGCCGATGACCAGCGCGATGACGATGGCGGGGATGCCGATGCGCCCGCCGGCCGCCGCCTTGAGGACCGGTTCCAGCAGGGCGGAAGCGATGGCGACCACGGCCGAGAGCAGAATGCCCGGCAGGAGCGGGCCGAGGGAGCCCGCCTTGCGGGACGCAGCGATGTCGGTCATGGGGCAGTGCTGACGATAAAACGAAGGCGTTGATCGGGGCTGTAGAGCGGCGCGACGAAGGTTTCGATCAATCGCCCGCCATTCTTCTCGATGATGCGGCGCGAGGCATGGTTGGTCGCGTCGCAGGTGATGGTGATCTCGGCCAGGCCGGCCTCGCGCGCCACGCCCAGCATCGCTGCGAGCGCGGCAGTGGCGTAGCCGTGACCTTCGAAGGCCGGCAGGATGGTGTAGCCGACATGGCCGAGCACATGTTCCGGGAGGGCCAGGATAGGGCGGCCATCCTTCTCCTGCCAGCGCAGGTTGATCGAGCCGATGAAGGGCCGCTCCGGGCGGTCCTCGGCGAAGATCCAGCGCGTCGGCCCGGGAATGCGGTCGACCTCGCGGCCATCGGGCAGCTTCACCCGGCCAGGGCCACCGCGTGTCTCGGCAAGGAAGGCATCCGGATCGGCGGCGATGGCGGCGAGCTGCTCGGGCGCGACATTGCGCGTCGTGTTCGGCGACCAGCCGCCGCGCAAGGCGGCCTCATAGGCGCCGAGCAGGGCCTTGTCGGGAACTTGCAGCGAGATCCGCGCCGGCACGGGAAATATCCTTCTACGCGGCGGCGCCGCTCCAAGCCGGCGCATATAGCCTGATAGCCGGCGATGCGCGATGACTTCCGCGCTACAGCTGCCGGGAACCCGCCATTCGCCGGGCGCATCGGAGAATGTATTGCTCGCGACGCTGGCCGGCGCGTGATACCGCCATGCCATGACCAGCGCCGTCGTTCCGCTCGAAGCCTTTATCGACCTGCCGGCGCATGCGCGGCTGCTTGGGCTCGACCTTGGCAGCAAGACGATCGGGCTCGCGCTTTCGGACCTCGAACGGCAGATCGCGTCGCCGCTGGAAACGATCCAGCGCGTCAAGTTCGGGCTCGATGCGGCAGCGCTGCTGAAGATCGCCGGGAAGCATCAGGTCGCCGGGCTGGTGATCGGCCTGCCACTCAACATGGATGGCACCGAGGGCCCGCGCGTGCAGTCGACACGCGCCTTCGTGCGCAATCTCATCCCCCTCACCGATCTGCCGATCGTGTTCTGGGACGAGCGGATGTCGACGCTCGCGGTGACGCGCACCCTGCTCGACGCCGACGCCTCGCGCGCCAAGCGCGCCGCCGTCGTCGACAAGATGGCGGCGGCCTACATCCTGCAGGGCGCGCTCGACCGGCTTGGCCGGCTCGGGCCGCAGGACGACGAGGACCAATACGACTGAGGGCCGCCCGCCGGATGGCGAGCGGCCCTCATGAAAGCCTTCGCTGCCAGCCTCAGGCCGGTCAGTTGAAGATCTGGCCGCGCTTGATCGCCCGCTTCTGCGCCTCGCGCTCGTTCTTCACGGCGCGCTTCTGCTCTTCGATGCTCATCCCGGCCATCGGATTCCGGGAGCGCTGGCCGTATCCGGGGCCGCGGCCATCATCACGACCAAAACTATCGCGGGAGCCGTAACGGGAACCGCGGTCATCGCCACGCCAGGAATCGCGGCGTCCGTCATCCCGGCGGTCGTAGCCACGGCGCTCGACCCCATTGCCGGAGCGGCGCTCATAACCATAGCCTTGCCCGCCGTAATACTGCGCAACCGCCGGCTGGGCAGAGGCCCAGGCCAGCGCGATCAGGCCAAGGCCTGCTTTTCCTGCTCGTCGAAGCGACTTCATGGTGGCGATCCCCCGTCAACAAACTCACGACGCGTCATAGAACGTCGAAACCTAAAAGATGAGCTTACAAGCAAGGCCCGCGCGGATTGCGCGGGCCTTGCAAGCCAAAGCGTCAGCTGCCCTCAGCGATATTCGCGATAGTGGCGGAAGTCGTAGGGGGCGTAGCCGTAAGGCGCGTAGTAACGGCGTGGGGCCACGTAGACCGGCGCCGGCTCATAATAATCATCCTCGTAATAGCTCGGCGCCGCATAGGCGCGGTTCTGCGCCGCGATAGCCGCCGCACCGAGGATACCGAGGCCGATGGCGCCAGCGACCGCCGCGCCGCGGGACGGGCCGCGCCAGTTGCCACGATAGCCGTGACGGTAGCGATACTGCGAGTATTCGACCTGGGCCTTGTCGAGTCGCGACGCGTCGAAGCCACGCGTCTGCGCCATGGCGGGAACCGCGAAGCTTCCGGCGGCGATACTGGCCACGGCCAGCGCAACTGCAGCTTTTTTCTTCAGAGACATCATGGCGGCATCTCCTTTCGCGAGATAACCCAACGTTGAAGCCAGCATCGGGCAATCCGGTTGAATGGGACCTGAACCAATCGCGGCAGCATTGCGGCAGGGACAGGGCTGACCTTCTCCCGCGCCCTTGCCGACCACGAAACGGCATGACAGGGACAGGGCAGTTCGTCAGTAAAACGGCCGCCCGGCTTCATTGTTCCGCTCGGGCTTCCGGCCCGCCCTCCCTCCCGGCCCCTCCATGCTCGACAGCCTGATCGCCGTCTTCCTCGTCATCGCGACAGGCTGGTTCCTGAAGGAGCGCGGCATCGTCTCGCCGGCGCATTGGGTCGGCGTCGAGCGCCTGACCTATCAGGTGCTGTTCCCGGCTGTGGTGATCCATACGCTTGCCATGGCCGACCTGCGCAGCATGCCGGTGCTGGGCATGGGGTCCAGCCTCGTGCTCGCCATCCTCAGCGTCGCCGCCCTGCTCCTGCTCGCACGCCCGCTACTGGTACGCGCCGGCATCGACGGGCCGGCCTTCACCTCGATCTTCCAGGGATCGGTGCGCTGGAACACCTTCGTGGGCCTCGCGCTCGCCGCCGGCCTGCAGGGCCGCACCGGTACGACGCTGATGGCGATCGCCGTCGCCTCGATGATCCCCCTGCTCAACATCATGTGCGTGTTCGTGCTCGCCCGTTTCGCGAGCGGCAAGCCGATGAGCCTCGGCGCGACGATCCGCTCGATCCTCTACAATCCCTTCATCTGGTCCTCGGCCGTCGGTCTGGCGCTGAACCAGCTCCAGTGGATGCTGCCCAGCGCCTTCACCAGCTATCTCGACGTGCTCGGCCGCGCCTCGCTCGGCATCGGCCTGCTCGTGGTCGGCTCGGCGCTCGATCTCAAGCGGCTGGCGCGGCCCCGGCTCGCCCACGCCGTGGCGGTTTGCCTGAAGCTCGCGGTGATGCCTGTGCTCGCCTGGCTCTATGCCGGCTGGTTCGGCGTCACCGGCCCGGCCCTGGCGATGACAGTGGTCGCGGCAGCCGTCCCGACAGCGACCGCCGCCTATTTCCTGGCGCGCGACCTGGGGGGCGACGCGCCCCTGATGGCCGAAATCACGACGTTGCAGACCCTGCTGGCCCTGGCGACGATCCCGGCCGCTGTCATCCTTCTGACCTAATGTACTTGAGCTTGAAATTCATTCATAATTGCAATCTACAATTGCATATCCGTTAGGGAATCGCAGCCCAGCGGACGAGTTGGTCCCCGATTATGCGAGGGAATCCATTCGCCATGAAGCACAAAGTATCCAAGCTGGTCTCGCTTGAATCCATCGCGAGCGAGGGCGACGACGACGAAATCCCCATGCGCCCGATGTCGCCGCTGGAAGCCGCTTCCTTCATCGAAGGAATGGCAGCCGAATTGCGCGCCATGGCCCGCAACACCAAGCTCAGCGCGCTCAGCTATTTTCTGGAGATGGCCCGGATCGAAGCCTCCGCCGAAGTCGAGCGGCTGGCATCCCCGAGCAACGAACGTCACTGAGCGCCGGTGAATTTCTCACGGTGCGGGGCGCGACAGCGTTCCGCCGGGATGGCGCCGTATTGCGCCCGTGAGTTCCAGCTCGACCAGGACATGGCCGACCTCGCCGGCGGCAAGCCCGCTGGCACGGACAAGATCATCCAGTGCGATCGGCGTCGGCCCGAGAAGATCGAGCACGCGACGGCCGGGATCGTGAGAGACCGTTCCAGACGATGAAGAAGGCTCCAGTTCGAAGCCATCTTCATGCCGGGCATAGGCGGGGGCTCGCTCGATTTCAGGCAGGTCGAGTTCGTCCCACATCGCCTCGGCTGCCGGCTGGCCGGCGCCTTCGCGCATCAGACGGGGCGGCAGCGATAGGTCGAGTTCGCGCTGCCGCAGGGGCTGCAGCGCCTCGATGACATGCGCCGCCTCGGCGCAGAGCGTTGCACCTTCGCGAATGAGGTGATTGCCGCCTTCGGCGCGCGGATCGAGCGGCGAGCCGGGCACGGCGAAGACCAGCCTCCCCTGCTCGTTGGCGAAGCGCGCGGTGATCAGCGAGCCCGAGCGGCGCGCCGCCTCGACGACGACCGTACCGAGCGACAGCCCCGAGACGAGACGGTTGCGGCGGGGGAAATCGCGCGCCCGGGCGACCCAGCCGAGCGGCATCTCGCTGACCACCGCGCCGCGCTCCGTGATACGGCGAGCGAGCGGGATGTTCTGCGGCGGGTAGATCTCGTCCAGCCCGCCGGCGAGGACGGCGACGGTGCCGGTTTCCAGGCTCGCTTCATGGGCGGCGGTGTCGATGCCGCGCGCAAGCCCCGAGACCACCGTGAAATCAGCCTCGCCTAGTTCCCGGGCAAGCCGCGCGGTGAATTTCATGCCCGCCGCGGAGGCATTGCGTGAACCCACGAGCGCCACGCCCGGTCGTTGCAGCACCTCGGCATGTCCGAGCACGGCGAGCAGGGGCGGAGCCGAATCGATCGCCTGCAGCGGCACGGGATACTCAGCCTCGCCGAGCGCGACGAAGCGGCCGCCGAGGCGCGACAGGCCGTCGAACTCGCGCTCAGCCTCAGCCGCCGGGCAGATGCGGATGTCACGCCCCGCTTGCCGGGTGAGGTCCGGCAATGCGTCGAGCGCCGCAGCAGCGCCGCCGAAGCGGTTCATCAGGGAGCGGAAGCTGCGCGGGCCGATGCTCTCGCTGCGGATCAACCGCAACCAATCGAGACGCTGGCGATCGGAGAGGACGATCCCAGCCATGTCCCTGTCAGCCCTTCTGGCCGATCTTGCCTTCACGCCCGGCGAGCAGCCGGGCGATGTTCTCCCGGTGCATGATCCAGAGCAGGACGGTGAGCCCTGCCATGACGAGCGCGGCCTTCGGCATGCCGGCCCAGAACCAGAGCAGGAGCGGCGTTAGCACGCTGGCGACCAGCGCCGCGAGCGAGGAATACCGGAACAGATAGGCCAGGCTCAGCCAGATCGCCGCGAAGACCAGCGCGATCGAGGCCTTCACGCCGATCAGCACGCCGATATAGGTCGCGACGCCCTTGCCGCCCTTGAAGCCGAGCCAGACCGGGAAGAGATGGCCGAGAAACGCGCCGACGCCCGACGCCAGCGCAGCCTCAGGGCCACCGAGGAAGCGCGCGCCGACGAGGACCGCGACCGTGCCCTTCAGCATGTCGCCGACGAGGGTGGCCGCGGCGAGCTTCTTGTTGCCGGTACGCAGGACGTTGGTCGCGCCGATATTGCCCGAGCCGATGCTGCGCAGGTCAGGCCCGCCGGCAAGCTTGGTCAGGATGATGCCGAAGGGGATCGAGCCGAAGAGATAGCCGACGACGAGGGCGATCAGCGTGGCGGGGCCGGAGAGGCCCCAGTTCAGAACATCCGTCATGCCGCCCCTTTTCCCCCGCGGTTCGCGGACAGCCTAGCCCGGCTCGGCTTCGTAGACTACCCGGCCGCCGACGAAGGTTGCGGCGACGATGCCTTCGAGCCGCGCCTCGTCGAAGGGCGAGTTCTTGGCGCGCGACTTGAGCTTGCGCTTGTCGACGACGAAGGGCGCCTCGGGATCGAAGAGCACGAGATCGGCGGGCGCACCGACCGCGAGCCTGCCGGCGGACAAGCCGATCAGCGCGGCCGGCCGCGCCGAGAGCGCAGCGAGCAATCGCGGCAGATCGATCTGCCCGGCCTGAACCATGCGCTGGGCGGCCGAGAGCATCGTCTCGATGCCGAGCGCGCCATCGGCGCATTCGGAGAAGGGCTGGCGCTTGGTCTCGACGTCCTGCGGATCGTGGTCGGAGACGACGACGTCGATCACGCCTTCGGCGAGCGCCGCGACCATGGCGAGGCGGTCATCCTCATGGCGCAAAGGCGGCGTGACCTTGCAGAAGGTGCGGTACTCGCCGACATCGTTCTCGTTGAGGGTCAGGTTGTTGATCGAGACGCCGCAGGTGACGCGCACGCCATCCTGCTTGGCGCGGCGCACGATCTCGACCGATTCGGCGCAGGAGATCATCGCGGCATGATACCGGGCGCCGGTTGCGCGGGCGAGGCGGATGTCGCGCTCCAGCATCACGGTCTCAGCTTCGATCGGAATGCCCGGCAGGCCCTTGCGGCTGGCGAATTCGCCATCGTTCATCACACCGGAGCCGCGCAGGTCGGGGTCCTCGACATGGTTCATGATGAGGGCGTCGAAATTGCGCGCATAGATCATGGCGCGGCGCATGACCTGCGGATTGCGCAGGCCCTTGGCGCCATCGCAGAAGGAGACCGCCCCGGCTTCGAGCAGCAGGCCGAACTCGGTGATCTCCTTGCCTTCCAGCCCCTTGGTCAGGGCGGCGCAGGAGAGCACGTTGACGACAGCCTTGTCGCGGGCGCGGCGCTTGACGAAATCGATGATCGCGGGATCGTCGATCACCGGATTGGTGTCCGGGCGGCAGACCACCGTGGTGACGCCGCCGGCGGCGGCAGCCTGCGAGCCGGTGCCGAGCGTCTCGCGGAATTCGGCGCCGGGCTCACCGAGGAAGGCGCGCAGGTCGACAAGGCCGGGCGTCAGGACCTGGCCCTTGGCATCGATGCGGCGCACGCCCTCGCCCGTGGCGGGCGCGCCCTGCCATTCGACCGCGGCGATGGCGCCGTCGCGAATGAGGATGGAGCCCGCGCCCTCGCGACCCGTCGCGGGATCGATCAGGCGTGCGTTGACGATTGCGATGTCCTGCGTGTCAGCCATGTTCGGTCTCTTTACGCTCAGACATTCGGCAGGTGCTGGGCCAGCGCGTCGAGCACCGCCATGCGGACAGCGACGCCCATCTCGACCTGCTCGCGGATCAGCGACTGGGCACCGTCGGCGACGGCCGAGGAAATCTCGACGCCGCGGTTCATCGGCCCCGGATGCATCACCAGCGCGTCAGCTTGAGCGCGCGCCAGCTTCTCCTGGTCGAGCCCGTAATAGCGGAAATACTCCTTCGCTGACGGCACGAAGGCGCCGTTCATGCGCTCGAGCTGAAGGCGCAGCATCATGACGATGTCGGCGCCTTCCAGCCCCTTGTTCATGTCGGTGAAGATATCGACGCCCATGCGCTCGATGCCGGGCGGCAGCAACGTCGTCGGCGCGATCAATCGGACCTTCGCGCCGAGCGCGTTCAGCAGGATGATGTTGGAGCGGGCGACGCGCGAATGCAGGATATCGCCGCAGATCGCGACCGTGAGCCCCTGGATGCGGCCCTTGTTGCGGCGAATCGTCAGCGCGTCGAGCAGGGCTTGCGTCGGATGCTCATGGGCGCCGTCGCCGGCATTGATCACCGAGCAGCCGACCTTGCGGGCGAGCAGATTGACCGCGCCGGCCGCATGGTGACGCACGACGATGATGTCGGGGCGCATCGCGCTCAACGTCGCGGCGGTGTCGATCAGCGTCTCGCCCTTCTTCACCGAGGAGAAGGCGACGGACATGTTCATCACGTCGGCGCCAAGTCGCTTTCCGGCGAGTTCGAAGGACGCTTGCGTCCGGGTCGAGGGTTCGAAGAACAGGTTGATCTGGGTACGACCGCGCAGGGCCGTGGTCTTCTTCTCGACCTGCCGGGAGAGGGAGACGTAGTCCTCCGCCCTGTCCAATAGCGCTTCGATGTCCAGATGGGACAACCCCTCGATCCCGAGGAGATGGCGGTGCGGATAGAGCGGTGCTGGCGATGTCATTTGAAGCAGGCTGTTTAGGCGCGAGTCGCTGATGGCGCAAGCTGGTCCCGGCAAGGAGGGCATATGTCCTGTGGGTCGTGGAGCTTTTGGAAAAACGAGGCTACCAATCGGGTTTTCCGCTGCGCCTGAGGATGCCGCCTTGTCCAGCCCGACCGATGCCTTCGTCCCCGCCCCCGATGGCGCCCTCTGGCAGACGATCGCGCCGGCCAAGGCCGGCTTCGACCCGGACAGGCTGAAGGCAGCGGTCGATTTCGCCCGCGAGCAGGAGAGCCCCTGGCCGCGCAGCCTCTACTATCCGGACGGTTCCTATGTCGGGAATGTGGAGTGGAACGAGCGCGGCCCATGGACCGAGATCGTCGGCCCCGTGCGCGAGCGCGGCGGCCCGGCCGGCCTGATCCTGAAGGGCGGACGCATCGTCGCCGAATGGGGCGACACCGCCCGCACCGACATGACCTTCTCGATCGCCAAGAGCTATCTCGCGGTGCTCGCCGGCATCGCCTTCGACGACGGCCTGATCAAGGATGTGAACGAGGCCGTCGGCAAGACGGTCGCCGGCCCGGTCTTCGCCGGCGCGCATAACGGCCAGATCACCTGGCGCCATCTCCTGCAGCAATCGAGCGAATGGCAGGGCGAAATCTTCGGCAAGTCCGATCAGGTCGACCATAACCGCCAGATCGGCCCCGGCGCCGACAACAGCCGCAAGGGCCAGCGCCGCGAACTCAAGACGCCCGGCACCTTCTACGAATATAACGACGTGCGCGTGAACGTGCTGAGTTACGCCCTGCTGGAACGCTTCCGCCGGCCCCTGCCGGAGGTGCTGCGCGAGCGGGTGATGGACCCGATCGGCGCCTCGGCGGACTGGGAATGGCAGGGCTACTCGACCTCCTTCACGGATATCGACGGGCGCTCGATCCAGTCGGTGCCCGGCGGCGGCCATTGGGGCGGCGGGCTGTTCATCGGCGCGCGCGACCATGCCCGCTTCGGCCTGCTGATCGGCCGGCAGGGCGACTGGGGCGGCCGGCAGATCCTGTCGCGCGACTGGGTCAAGCGCATGCTGACGCCCTCGCCCACCCTGACGAATTACGGCTATCTCTGGTGGCTCGCGGCGCGTCCGGGTGTGCCGGCTAAGTCCTTCTCGGCGCTCGGCGCCGGCAGCAACGTGATCTGGGTCGACCCGGAGCAGGATGTCGTCGCGGTGCTGCGCTGGATCAACGGCGCCCAGACCGACGCCTTCATCGATCGGCTGGTGGCGGCGCGGGCCTGAGGCCCCGCTTGCAAAGCCGGCGATCGCCCCCATGTCTCACCGCTGCATCAGCGGGCCGGCGATCGTCGTCATCATCCATTCGGGGTTTGACAGAGCCGGCGCGCTGAACCACTTTCGCGCGCAAATCCGAACCGCAGCGGTCTTGCGGGTCGCGGAACCGTCCGTCAGGGCTGGTTCCGCGCTCTGATCAAGGCTGTCATCGAGACACGAAAATCATGAAGCTCCTCGTCGTCGAGTCGCCGGCCAAGGCCAAGACGATCAACAAATACCTGGGCTCCGACTACGAGGTGATCGCCTCGTTCGGGCATATCCGCGACCTGCCGGCCAAGGACGGCTCGGTGGAGCCCGACAGCGACTTCTCCATGAAATGGGAGATCGAGGGCCGCGGCGCCAAACAGGTCGCCGAGATCGCGCGCGCCGTCAAAGGCGCCGAGAAGCTCATCCTCGCAACCGACCCGGATCGCGAGGGAGAGGCGATCTCCTGGCATGTGCTGGAGGCGCTGAACCAGAAGAAGGTGCTGAAGGGCATCCCGGTCGAGCGCGTCACCTTCAACGCCGTCACCAAGGACGCCGTGCAGAAGGCCCTGGCCAATCCGCGGGCGATCGACCAGGCGCTGGTCGATGCCTATCTGGCGCGCCGCGCACTCGACTATCTCGTCGGCTTCACGCTCTCGCCGGTGCTGTGGCGCAAGCTCCCGGGCGCCCGCTCGGCCGGCCGCGTGCAGTCGGTGGCGCTGCGCCTCGTTTGCGACCGCGAGCGCGAGATCGAGGCCTTCCGCGCCCGCGAATACTGGTCGCTGGTCGCGACGCTCGCGACCGCGTCCGGCCAGACCTTCGAGGCCCGGCTCGTCGGCGCCGACGGCAAGAAGATCGCCCGTCTCGATATCGGCAACGAAGAGGAAGCCAAGGCCTTCAAGGCGGCGTTGGAAACCGCGCTCTTCACCGTCAGCGAGGTCGAGGCCAAGCCGGTCAAGCGCCATCCGCAGCCGCCCTTCCAGACCTCGACGCTGCAGCAGGAGGCCTCGCGCAAGCTCGGCCTCGCCCCGGCGCGGACGATGCAGCTCGCGCAGCGGCTCTATGAAGGCGTCGATATCGGCGGCGAGACCGTCGGCCTCATCACCTATATGCGAACCGACGGCGTCGACATGGACGGCTCGGCCATCGCAGCGGCGCGCAGCGTCATCGGCAAGGAATTCGGCGCGAAATACGTCCCGAACGCGCCGCGCAAATACATGGTCAAGGCCAAGAACGCGCAGGAGGCCCATGAGGCCATCCGTCCGACCGATCTCGCAAGGCTGCCGGCCATGGTCGCGCGCCAGCTTGAGCCGGAGCAGGCCAAGCTCTACGAACTGATCTGGAAGCGCACCATCGCGAGCCAGATGGAATCGGCCGAAATGGAGCGCACCACGGTCGATATCGCGGCCAAGGTCGGCGCCCGCCATCTCGACCTGCGCGCCTCCGGCCAGGTCGTGCTCTTCGACGGCTTCCTGACGCTCTATCAGGAGAGCCGCGACGACGAGGAAGACGAGGACTCCAAGAAGCTGCCGGCGATGAAGGCCGCCGACAAGCTGGAAAAGCGCGCCATCGCCGCCGACCAGCATTTCACCGAGCCGCCGCCGCGCTTCTCGGAAGCGAGCCTCGTCAAGCGCATGGAAGAGCTCGGCATCGGCCGGCCCTCGACCTATGCGGCGACGCTCTCGACCCTGCGCGACCGCGAATATGTCCGCATCGAGAAGAAGCGCCTCGTGCCCGAGGACAAGGGCATGCTCGTCACGGCGTTCCTGGAGAGCTTCTTCAAGCGCTATGTCGAGTTCGACTTCACCGCGAATCTCGAAGAGAATCTCGACCGCGTCTCCAATGCCGAGATCGACTGGAAGGCGCTGCTGCGCGCCTTCTGGGACGAATTCCAGGCCTCGATCGGCGAGACCAAGGATTTGCGCGTCGGCGACGTGCTGGAGGCGCTCAACGGCATCCTCGGCGACTATATCTTCCCGAAGAAGGTCGACGGTTCCGATCCGCGGGTGTGCCCGACCTGCGGCAACGGCCAGCTCTCGCTGAAGCTCGGCAAGTTCGGCGCCTTCGTCGGCTGCTCGAACTATCCGGAGTGCCGCTATACGCGCCCCCTCTCCGTCCCCGCCGCCGATGGCGAGGCTTCGGCCGAGGGCGGCCAGGGCGCGCCGGGCGTGCGCATCCTCGGCACCGATCCGGTGACGAATCTCGAAGTCACGCTGCGCGACGGCCGTTTCGGCCCCTATATCCAGCTCGGCGAAGGCGAGAAGCCGAAGCGCTCCAGCCTGCCGAAGGGCATGAGCCCGGCAAGCGTAACGCTGGAGAAGGCGTTGGCGCTGCTCTCCCTGCCGCGCGAAGTGGCGCGGCATCCCGAGAGCGGCGAGCCGATCCTCGTCGGCATCGGGCGCTTCGGGCCTTACGTCCAGCACGGCAAGGTCTACGCCAATATCGACAAGGACGACGACGTGCTCGAACTCGGCGCCAACCGCGCCATCGACCTGATCGTCGCCAAGGAAGCCGGCGGCGGGCGCGGCGGCAGGGCTGCAACTCCCGGGCGCGCACTCGGCGACCACCCCGCGGGCGGCGCTCTGGAGGTCAAGGCCGGCAAATACGGCCCCTATGTCGCCTGGGGCAAGATCTTCGCGACATTGCCCAAGACGATGACGGCCGAGAGCATCACGCTGGAGCAGGCGATCGAGCTGGCAAACGCCAAGGCCGAGACGAAGGGCGGCAAGGGCAAGCCGAAGGCCGCCAGTGCCGCGACGAAGGCCAAGGCGCCGGCGAAGAAGCCTGCAGCGAAGAAGGCCCCTGCCAAGAAGGCGGCCGAGGCCGAACCGGCCGCGAAGAAGGCGCCGAAGGCCGCGCGCGGCTGACGGCGCCACGCGTCACGGAGAGGCCTGAATGCGGCTCGCGAGCTGGCTCCTGATCGGAGGCGGGGCGGTTCTCTGCCTCGTCGCCTTCGCGGGCTGGGTCGGGCTCAATCTCTTCGCCTGCGGCCTGGCCTCGGGCGGCTGCAGCTTCTCCCGGTTCCGCTTTCGCTGGGAGGATACCGAAGCCCTCATGGTCTTCATCCCGCCCTTCGCGTTGGGCTGCGTCCTGACCGCGACCGGTGTCATCCTGCGGCGTGGCGGCAGCTCACAGCAGCCCTAGCGACGCTATCCGGCGCTCAGAGACTCGCTACCACCCGGATTCGCTTGACCTCGCCGCGCAGGAAGGCCTGCAGGAAGCGGTCATAGTCCTTGAACGAGATGCAGCCGTTCGAGTCGCCGCGCGGCCCGAGCAGATAGGTATGCGCCAGTAGCCCGGCGCGGCCATGGATCGCACTGCTGCCGCCGACGGGGTTGAGCCGGATGGCGCGAACGCCGTGGAACAGCGCCTCGCGCTCGGTCAGAGTGTACATATGCGGCGGGGTGACGCCCTTCATCCGGACATGGGCGTAACGGACATCGTCCATCATCTCGCCGAAGCCGGAATGGGCCTCCAGCCGCTCGCCGTTCGGCATATAGACCATCTTGGCGGCGATATCGTAGATCGCGGTGCCGGCCTCAGCGGTGCGCGGCGGCGTGCCGGCCGAGGGGCTCAAGCGCGTGATGCGGCCACGATCGATGATATCGTCCTGCGGCGCGGCATAGGCGAGCGCGGGACCAGCCGGTTCGGCCTGTTTCTGCACGCCGAAGAGCTTCTCGAAGAAGTTGCGGTTGTCCTCGGGCGTCGGGGCTGCGGACGCGGTGCGGTTGCGGCGCGGCGTCGTCGGCTGCGCGACACGCGGCTGAAGCTGCTGCGGCTGCTGGGGATCAGCCTTCGGCAGCAGGTCGAGCGGACGCGGCACCGGCAGGGGCGCGACCTTCTCCGCGAGCGTGACCGGCGGCTGCGGCGGCAGCGGCAAGGCAGGCTCGGCGGCCGCGAGGGAGGATGGCGACGGAGCCGCCGGCTGGAAGGCGGAACGGACCGGCGCGCCCTGCACGAAGCTCGAGCCCTTGCCATCCGACAGACCGGGATTCAGCAGGCCGCTATAGCCCGGCGCCTGCTGGGCGACGCGGCTGGCCGATGCCTTGCGGGCATTCGCGGAAGAGGCGTTGTTGGCGTCCGTACCCGGAGCGCCCTGCCCCAGCATCCAGAAGCCGGACATCGCGCCGCCGCTTAGTGCAAGCGCGAGCAGGAAACCCTTCAGGAAAGGCCGGCGGCGACGACGGGGCCGCACATAAGGCGCGCCACCTTCCCGGACATAGGTCGCATAGGTCATCCGCCGCACTCTCGATACGCTTACGCCACGCCCGGCAGCCGCAGACACAGCTTCGCAGCACGCGCTCCAACCGAAGGAAGCGCGATGCACGTCGCGAGATGGCCGAGCATGCCGGGAGAACCCAAATTCGTTCCGCTTCGATAAGGCGCTGCCTTGGTTAATCGCCGGTGAACCGCATCGATAAATTTTCGCGATTCGCTCGTGGCGGAACGTGGCTTCGGCGCGGGCCTGCCTGACCATCAAAAGGCGGCGCGATCGAGTCCGGAGAGTGGAGGAAGAAAGACGAAGTTTTTTCGCTCCCTGCCCCGATTGGCCCATCTTTTCCGGCGAGGCTGCAATTCCAGCCCATTTTTCCCAAACCGGCCGTCGAATCGGATATGTCGCAAGCATCGCAACCACAGGAGTTGCAGCCGCCGGAATCGCAGGATTCCAGCGCGCCTGCGCCGGAGGCCGGGACCGCCGTGAGCCAGCCAGCCGAGCCGAGGACCAGCTCCGTCGCAGCACTCGGCGCGATCGTCAGCGGCGCGCTGATCCTGCAGATCGCCTCGACCATCGTGAACACGGTCGTGCCGCTGAAGATGGCGCTGGAGCAGAAGGCGCCATTGCTTATCGGCCTCGTCGGCTCTGCCTATTCCGTCGGCTTCCTCGCCGGCTGCTTTGTGATCCCCGCCTTCATCCGCCGCGTCGGGCATATCCGCGCCTTCGGGGTGTTCGCCGCCCTGCAGGCGGTGTTCACCATCAGCTTCGCGCTGACATCGCTCGATTTCTGGGGCATCTCGCGGCTCGGCATGGGCTTTGCCGGCGCCGGCCACGCGATCTGCATCGAGAGCTGGATCAGTGGGCAGGCCAAGGCTGGCCAGCGCGGGCGCCTGTTCGGCTTCTACCAGATCCTCAACCGCCTCGCACTGATCGGCTCGCAGATCGGCGTCGGCTATGTCTCGCTGCAGTCGCACGACATCTTCCTGCTGGCGAGCGCGACCTTCTCGATCGCGCTGATCCCTGTCGGCATGACCCGCGCCAAGGGCCCTGAATCGGGCGAGGTCGTCTCGGTGCGCCTCAACACGATGTGGCAATACGCGCCGGCTTCCGTGATCGGCTGCCTCTATGTCGGCCTGATGGGCGGCGCCCTGACCAATGTCGCCCCGGCCTATGGCATCCTGATTGGCCTCGATCAGGCCTGGGCGATCCTGCTGACGGCGGGCATCCAGATCGGCGCGCTGGTGCTGCAATGGCCGCTCGGCCTGCTGGCGGACCGGGTCGAGAGCCGCAAGATCATGCTGAGCGCCACGGTCTCGGTCGTGCTCTGCACGCTGGCGCTCGCGGCCGTGTTCTGGTTTTCCCTGCCGCATGCCCGCTTCTGGATGTTCGGGCTTTTCGCGCTGATCGGCGCGGGCTCGATGCCGATCTACACGGTCGCCGTCGCGCATGCCTATTTCCGGCTCGGCCGGGAACGGGCGCTCGGCCTCTCCGCGCAACTGCTCTTCCTCTGGGCGGTGGGCTCGGCGATCGGCCCACTGGTCTCCGCCGCCTTCATGCAGGCGGTCGGGCCGAACGGGCTGCTCGCCTATCTGGGCCTGCTTTCGGCGGCAGCCGCGGGCTACCTCGCCTTCCGCCTCAGGCGCAATCCGCCCTCGGCCAATCCGTTCGGCGAGCGCAAGCCGGCGCCGCCGACCATCCCTGATGTCTCGCCTTCAGGGCGCCGGAGCGAGGCCGAAGGCAAATAGGCCCTCGCCTATTTCCCGACCGCGTGCCGGCTCGGCTTGGCCTTGAGCTTCAGCTCTTCCAGATCCTGCCGCTCGCGCGGCGTGTTGCGCATGAGCTGGTCCTTGCCGGGCCCATACTGCACGGGCTGGTCGGTATCGACGCCGTACCAGGCGGCGGCGCGCAGCACGAAGGACGGGTCGGCCAGATGCGGGCGCCCAAGCGCGACCAGATCGGCGCGGCCGGCGGCGATGATGGTGTTGACCTGATCGGCCGTGGTGATGTTGCCGACGCACATGGTCGCGACCTCGGCCTCGTTGCGGATGCGGTCCGAGAACGGCGTCTGGAACATACGGCCGTACATGGGACGCGATTCCCGCGCGGTCTGGCCGGTCGAGACGTCGACGAGATCGCAGCCCTCGGCGGCGAAGGCCTCGGCGATGGCGACGGAATCCGCCGCCGAAAGGCCGCCTTCGACCCAGTCGGTGGCGGAGATTCGCACCGACATCGGCTTCTCGCGCGGCCAGGCTTCACGCAGCGCCCGGAAGACCTCCAGCGGATAGCGCAGGCGGTTCTCGACCGAGCCGCCATAGTCGTCCGTGCGCTTGTTGGTCAGCGGCGAGAGGAAGCTCGCCAGCAGATAGCCATGGGCGCAGTGCAGCTCCAGCATGTCGAAACCGGCGCGCTCGCCGCGGTCGGCTGACGCGACGAACTCGGCCTTGACCCGGTCCATGTCGGCGCGGGTCATCTCGCGCGGCACCTGGCTTTCCGGATAGTAGGGCAGCGGCGAAGCCGAGATAATCGGCCAGGCGCCTTCCGGCAGCGGTCGGTCCATCCCCTCCCACATCAGTCTGGTCGCGCCCTTGCGGCCGGCATGACCGAGCTGGAGGCAGATCTTCGCGGCGGAATTCTCATGCACGAAGCCGACGATCCGCTTCCAGGCGGCTTCCTGCTCGTCGTTCCACAAGCCCGTGCAGCCGGGGGTGATGCGGGCATCGGCTGCGACGCAGGTCATCTCGGTGAAGATCAATCCGGGGCCGCCGATGGCGCGCGAGCCGTAATGCATCAGGTGCCAGTCGCCCGGCAGGCCGCCCTCGGCCGAATACTGGCACATCGGCGAGAGCGTCATGCGGTTCTCGACCCGCATCTGGCGCAATTTGAACGGCTGGAAGGCCGGCGGCACCGGCGAGCCATCCTTGCGCCGCTTCGCCAGACCGCCGAGTCCGCCGGCGACGAGCTTGTCGACGGCTTCGACCATCTCCGGGGCGCGCAGAGCCAGATTGTCGTAGGTGATCGCCTTGGAGCGGGTCATCAGGCCGAAGGCGAAGCGCAGCGGCTCGAAATCCCAGAAGCGCTTGAGTTCCTCGAACCAGACCAACGAGACATCGGCCGCATGCTGGGTCTTCTCGACCTCCTCGCGGCGCTGCGTCTCGAACAGCTTCAGGCCGACCGCGACATCGAGCTTCGCCTGCCCCATCGCCTTGTGCAGAGCGATGGCATCCTCCATCGCGAGCTTGGTGCCGGAGCCGATCGAGAAATGCGCCGTCGCCTTGGCGTCACCGATCAGCACGACGTTGTCGACCACCCAGTTGCGGCAACGGATCATCGGGAAATTGCGCCAGAGCGAGCGGTTGGTGATCAGCTTGTGGCCTTCCAGTTCCTCGGCGAAGACGCTTTCGAGGAAGGTCGCCGACTGGGCCTCGTCCATCGCGCCGAGGCCCGCCTTCGCAAAGGTCTCGGGGTCGGTCTCCAGCACCCAGGTCGAGCGGCCGGCCTCGTACTGGTAGCAATGGGCGATGAAGACGCCGTGCTCCGTCTCCTTGAAGAAGAAAGTGAAGGCGTCGAAGGGGCGGGTCGAGCCCATCCAGGTGAAATGGTTCGGGCGCAGGTCGGTCTGCGGCTGGAAGCGCTCGCGCCAGTTCTCGCGGATGCGGCTGTTGATGCCGTCGGCGCCGACGACCAGATCGTAATCGCGCTTCAGCGTCTCGGCATCGGCGACCTCGCTGCCGAAATGCAGGTTGACGCCGAGCTCGCGAGCCCTCGCCTGCACCAGCATCAGGAGCGAACGGCGCGAACAGCCGCAGAAGCCGTTGCCGGGCACGCGGTAGCTGTCGCCCTTGAAATGGATCTCGATATCGTCCCAGTAGGCGAAATTGTCGCGGATCGCGGCATAGCTCTCAGCATCCGCCGCCCTGAAGGTGTCGAGCGTCTGGTCGGAGAAGACGACGCCGAAGCCGAACGTGTCGTCGGGCTGGTTGCGCTCGAAGACATCGACCGTCAGCTCCGGCCAGTCCCGCTTCATCAGCAGCGCGAAATAGAGCCCCGCCGGCCCTCCGCCCACGACCGCGATACGCATCGACGCCTCCATCAGGGAGCCGGCCGACCCGGCTTGAGGAATTATTTTAAACCTAAAATGTTTTCGAGCTCAAGAGGCTTCTGCAATGTTTCGGACTGCAGAGCAGGCGCGGGATATCGTGAATTGGCGCGTAGGTAGCCATTTTGCGGTGCGAGATGCCCCTGCTTCGCCATTGCCATCAGGCCGCTTGCAAATTCCTTCAGACTTAAAATATATTCGCGCTCGGAGGTCGAGCGACCATGACACTGCAGGGACAGCGTGCACTGGTAACGGGTGGCGGACGCGGCCTCGGCCGGGCCATCGCCGCCGCGCTGACGGCGGCCGGAGCCCGGGTCAGCATCCTCGGACGCGACGAAGCCACTTTGAAAGAGGCGGTCTCCACAGGCGTTGCAGCCGACTACGCCGCTTGTGACGTGCGCGACGAAGCTTCGGTTCTCGCAGCGCTGGGGCAGCCCTCGCGTGAACCTGCCTTCGACATCGCGATCGCCAATGCGGGAGCAGTCGAGACCGGCCCGTTCATGCGCAGCGACAACGAGCGCTTCCGCCGCATGCTCGACATCAACCTGATCGGCACGGTGAACCTGTTCCACGCTGCGCTGCCGGCCATGCTGGAGCGCCGCCGCGGCCGTCTGATCGCCATCGCCTCGACCGCCGGGCACCGCGGCTACCCCTATGTCAGCGCCTATGTGGCGGCGAAGCATGCCGTGGTCGGGCTGGTGAAGTCGCTGGCGCTGGAGACGGCGCGCTCCGGCGTCACGGTCAACGCCGTCTGCCCCGGCTATGCCGATACCGACATGGCGACCGCCAGCATCGACAAGGTCGCCAACAAGACCGGCAAGAGCCGCGAGGACGCGCTGGCGGCCATGATCAAGGACAACCCGCAGGGCCGCCTGATCGCGCCGGAAGAGGTCGCGGCCGCCGTGCTCTATCTCTGCGGGCCGGGCAGCGATGCCGTCACCGGCCAGTCGCTGCTCGTCAATGGCGGGGAGTTCTGAGATGGAGACGCCCTCCTCTTCCCTGATCCTCGACCGCGAAACCAAGGCCAGCGAGCGCCCCGGCGACCACAAGGACGAACTGCGCCTCTGGCTGCGGATGCTGACCTGCTCGACCCTGATCGAGACCGAGATCCGTAACCGCCTGCGCGAGGAATTCAAGACGACGCTGCCGCGCTTCGACCTGATGGCGCAGCTCGACAAGAGCGTGGTCGGCATGACCGTCGGCGAAGTCTCGCAGCGCCTGATGGTCTCGAACGGCAATGTCACCGCGGTCGTGGCGGGGCTCGTGACCGACGGGTTCGTCGACAAGCGCTCGGCCCCGCAGGACCGGCGTGTGCAGATCCTCACGCTGACGGCACAGGGCCGCAAGGCGTTCAAGATCATGGCCGAGCGCCACGAGGACTGGATCGCCGAACTGTTCGCCGGGCTCGACCAGCCCGCCATCGCGCAGCTTTTCCGGCTGCTCGGAGAGACCAAGACCTCGCTGCATCGCGCCATCGCGGGGCGGGCCGACGAGGCCGCCAAGGGAGATGCCTGATGGCCCAGATCGCCAATGCCACGACCCTGCCGCTCGCAGGGTTCAAGCCGGAGCATTTCAGCCTGTCGGTCTCCGGCAAGGTCGCGACGGTGACGCTGAACCGGCCTGAGAAAAAGAATCCGCTGACCTTCGCAAGCTACCGCGAACTCACGGATTTCTTCCTCGCCGCGCAGAAGGAGGAAGACGTCAAGGCGATCGTCGTCACCGGCGCCGGCGGCAATTTCTCCTCGGGCGGCGACGTCCTTGAGATCATCGGCCCGCTGGTCGCGATGGAGACCAAGGACCTGCTCAAGTTCACCCGGATGACGGGCGAGCTGGTCAAGGCTATGCGGGCCTGCCCGCAGCCCATCATCGCCGCAATCGACGGCGTCTGCGCCGGCGCCGGTGCGATCGTCGCCATGTCCTCCGACCTGCGGCTCGGCACGGCCGGAGCCAAGATCGCCTTCCTGTTCAACCGCGTCGGGCTCGCCGGCTGCGACATGGGCGCCTGCGCCATGCTGCCGCGCATCATCGGCCAGGGTCGCGCTGCCGAGCTGCTCTATACCGGCCGCGTGCTCAAGGGCGAGGAAGCCGAGCGCTGGGGCTTCCTCAACCGCATCTGCGCGCCGGAGGCCGTGCTGTCGGAGGCGCAGATGCTCGCCACCGAACTCGCCGATGGCCCAACCTTCGCCAACGCCATGACCAAGCGCATGCTCGAAATGGAATGGGCGATGTCGGTCGAGAGCGCGATCGAGGCCGAGGCCGTGGCTCAGGCTCTGTGCATGCAGACCGAGGACTTTTCCCGCGCCTATCATGCCTTCGCCAACAAGCAGAAGCCGGTCTTCGAGGGCAACTGAGATGGGCAGCGCTTCCCCCCTCGGCCTCGACATCCTCAGTGACACGCTGGACTGGCCGTTCTTCGGGGAGAGCCATCGTGCCTTCGCCACGGAGCTCTCCGGCTGGGCCGTTTCCTATCTTGCCGACCTGCCGCATGATGATGTCGACGAGGCCTGCCGGGCGCGCGTCGCGGCTTTGGGTGCTGCGGGCTTCCTGAAGGCCGCCGTGCCAGCTGCCTATGGCGGGTTGTCCGAAAAACTCGATGTGCGCACGCTCTGCCTCGCCCGCGAGATTTTGGCGGCGCATGACGGGCTCGCCGATTTCGCCTTCGCCATGCAGGGGCTCGGCACCGGCTCGATCTCGATCGCCGGCTCGGAGGCGATGAAGCAGCGCATCCTGCCGGATGTCGCCGCCGGCAAGCGCATCGCCGCCTTCGCCCTCTCCGAAAAGGAGGCCGGCTCGGACGTCGCCGCCATGGCGACAACTGCGAAGCCGGACGGCAATACCCATGTCCGCATCGATGGCGAGAAGAGCTGGATCTCCAACGGCGGCATCGCCGACCACTACGTCGTCTTCGTCCGCACCGGTGAGGCGCCCGGCGCACGCGGGCTCTCCGCCTTCCTGGTCGAGGCCGATACGCCCGGCCTCACCATCGCCGAACGGATTGAGGTGATCGCGCCGCACCCGCTGGCCACCTTGCGTTTCGAGGGGTGCCAGGTGCCGCTCGAAAACCGCATCGGCGGGCCGGGCGACGGGTTCAAGGTCGCGATGGCGACGCTCGACATCTTCCGCTCGACGGTCGGCGCCGCGGCGCTCGGCTTCGCGCGCCGCGCACTGCACGAAACGCTGGCCCACGCCAATGGCCGCAAGCTCTTCGGCGGCACGCTCGGTGATCTCCAGCTCTCGCAGGCGGCGATCGCCGAGAGCGCGGCGGAGGTCGATGCCGCTGCCCTGCTCGTCTACCGCGCCGCCTGGACCAAGGACCGCGGCGCGGCCCGCGTCACTCGCGAGGCGGCACTGGCGAAACTCGTCGCGACCGAGAACGCCCAGCGCGTGATCGACCGGGCCGTCCAGATCCATGGCGGGCTCGGCGTCACCAAGGGCGTCAAGGTGGAGGAATTGTATCGGGAAATCCGGGCGCTGCGCATCTACGAGGGCGCCTCGGAAATCCAGAAGGTCGTGATCGCGCGCGACCTGCTCAAGTCACATGCCGGAAGAGCAGATCGTTAGAGGCGGATTCACCGGTCAGGCCGAGG
Organism: Allobosea sp. FW305-C-101; assembly: GCF_058783685.1. NCBI lineage: Bacteria > Pseudomonadati > Pseudomonadota > Alphaproteobacteria > Hyphomicrobiales > Alloboseaceae > Allobosea > Allobosea sp. FW305-C-101. Next base: position 321,464 of record NZ_JBYSYT010000001.1, read on the forward strand.
GACCTGATCGGATCCGGCTCTTGCAGGGGAACGCAATGACAGCAACCGGATTCGCGAGATCGGGGCATCACGACAGCTTCGCGCGGGACAACCTGCCGCCGCGCGCAAGCTGGCCCGATCTGAGAGTGGAAGAGGCAGGGCTCGCCTATGCCGAGCGGCTGAACTGCGTCGCGGAACTGCTCGACCGGCACATCACCGAGGGGCGCGGCGGGCGCACGGCGGTGATCGCCACCGATCTGCACTGGAGCTATGCCGATCTCACCGAGACGGTGAATCGCATCGCCAATGTGCTGACCCGCGATCTCGGCATGGTCAGCGGCAATCGCGTGCTGCTGCGCGCCGGCAATACGCCGATGATGGTCGCGGCCTATCTCGCCGTCATCAAGGCCGGCGGCGTCGCGGTCGCGACCATGCCGATGCTGCGGGCGGGCGAGCTCGCCTATCCCCTGCGCAAGGCCAGGATCGCGCTGGCGCTCTGTGACCACCGCCTCACCGCCGAGCTGGAGACGGCCAAGGCGCAGGTGCCGGAGCTTACCCGCATCGTCGCCTTCGGCAGCGCCGGCAGCGAGCTGGAAGCGCTGATGGCGCAATCGGGTTACGAGGCGTTCGAAGCCTGTGACACGGCGCGCGACGATGTCTGCCTGATCGCCTTCACCTCCGGCACCACCGGCGAGCCCAAGGGCACGATGCATTTCCACCAGGACATGCTGGCGATCTGCGACTGCTACGGCGCGCGCGTGCTGAAGGCCTCAGCCGACGATCGCTTCACCGGTTCGCCGCCGCTCGCCTTCACCTTCGGGCTCGGCGGGCTCGTGCTCTTCCCGATGCGGATCGGTGCCGCGATGGTGCTACCCGAGAGGGCCGGCCCGGCTGATCTCCTCGACGCGGTCGAACGCTACAAGGTCAGCGTCGTCTTCACGGCGCCTACCGCCTACCGCGCCATCCTCGACAAGCTCGACGGGCGCGACATCTCCTCGCTCAACATCTGCGTCTCGGCCGGCGAGGCGTTGCCCAAGGCGACCTTCGACGCCTGGCAGGCCCGGACCGGCATGCCGCTGCTCGACGGCATCGGCGCGACCGAGATGCTGCATATCTTCATCGGCGCGCCACGCGAGGCGATCCGGCCGGGCTCGACCGGCATTCCGGTGCCGGGCTACGAGGCAAAGATCGTCGATTCCGAAGGGCGCGATGTGCCGGACGGCACGCCCGGACGCCTTGCCGTACGCGGCCCGACCGGCTGCCGCTATCTCGCCGATCCACGACAGGCCGTCTATGTCCTGAACGGTTGGAACATCACCGGAGACACCTATCTGCGCGATGCCGACGGCTATTTCTGGTACCAGGCCCGCTCCGACGACATGATCATCTCGGCCGGCTACAATATCGCAGGTCCGGAGGTGGAGGCCTGCCTGCTCACCCATGAGGTCGTAGCCGAATGCGGCGTGGTCGGCGCGCCCTGCCCCGAGCGCGGGCAGATCGTGAAGGCCTATATCGTGCTGCGCGAGGGGGTCACGGGTGATGCCGCGCTGGTGAAAGCCTTGCAGGAGCATGTGAAGGCCGGTATCGCGCCCTACAAATATCCGCGTGCCATCGAATTCGTCGAAGCGCTGCCGAAGACCGCGACCGGCAAGCTGCAACGCTTCGCGCTGCGCCAGCTGGCGCAAGGCGAGAGCTGAACTCTTCCAACCCGAGCCGAACGGCTGAACCGAGGCGATACGCCATGTCCGAACTCCCGCAATCCCATGCCATCCTGCCCGAGGGCTGGCCCCAGCCGCGCGGCTATGCCAACGGCATGGTGGCGGAAGGCCGCGTGCTGGTGACCGGCGGCCTCGTCGGCTGGGATGCCGAGGGCGTTTTCGCTGAGGGATTCATCGGCCAGCTCCGCCAGACCTTCCTCAATATCAGGGCGGTGGTCGAGGCCGGCGGCGGGCGCGTCGAGGATATCGTGCGCCTGACCTGGTACGTCACCGATATCGCGACCTATCGCGCCAGCCTCAAGGAGATGGGGCCGGCCTATCGCGAGGTCTTCGGCCGGCATTTTCCGGCGATGGCCGTGGTCGCGGTCACCGCACTGGTCGAGCCGGAGGCGCTGCTGGAGATCGAGGCGACGGCGGTCGTCGCGGGCTGAGCGCAGCCTGCGTCAAACCGCCGCAGATCGACTCGTGGGAAAAAAGCTCACGCGGCGGCGTTTATTAGGCATTCACCAAGATTCCGGGCCGAGACTTCCGGGGCGCCGCAGCATCGCGGCGTTCCGGAGTAACCCATGTCGAGTATCAACAGTATCGGAGGCGGCTTCCGGCCGCACCACAAGCCGCCCAGCTTCGACCAGATCGACGGCAACAGCGACGGCGCTCTCAGCCTCGAAGAGTTCAAGAGCGCAGGTCCCAAGGGCGCCGACAGCAGCAAGAGCGAAGAGCTCTTCAAGAAGATCGACTCCGACGGCGACGGCTCGATCAGCAAGGCCGAGTCCGATGCGTTCAAGGACAAGGCCAGGAAGGCCGACGATCTCCTGCAATCCTTCCTGTTCTCGCTCCAGACGAACGCAGCGCAGACAACGAAGGCCACAGCAGACAGCGACGCGGACGAGCAGTCGGCCTTCGACGCGATCGACAGCGACGCCAATGGCGGGATCAGCCAGGACGAGTTCAGCGCCGCCTTCAAGGATAGCCGCCTGAACGGCGACCGGCTGAACGAGCTCTTCAGCGCGCTGGACGGCGATGGCGACGGCTCGGTCACGCAGGACGAGGTCAAGGCCTTCCAGTCGGCCATTGAGCAGGCCGGATCGCGGCAGCGCCGGCCGCCGCCACCGCCGGAGGCTTTCCAGAGTGCCTCGCAGGCCTATGGCAGCGCGTTGCAGCTCTCGGCCTCGAACAGCACGGCCGCGACCTACACCCAGGCGGCCTGAGTTCCGCTATCCGGTCGCCGCGCCGACCCGTGGCAGCCGCAACATCCCCGACGCCGACGGCAGAAGCCGCTGGCGCCGCTTTTCAGATCCCCGCTCCATCCTGCAGGACCCCGGCCGGCGCCTTGCGCCAAAGCCGCATATGCAGCGCCCGCAAGCCCGGCCGCAGCAGGATATCGCCGAAGGCGAGCGCCAAAGATGCAGCCGCATTGGCCGTCAGCGCAAAGGCCGCAGCGAACAGCCCCGCCGTGCTCAGCACCCGCCAACTCACGCCGGCCAACCAGGCCCTGCGATCCGGCGTACCCGGCCGGCCGACGATGCGGACGACGCCACACTTGGCCCGCGCGAGCGCCCCGCCCTCGCCCACGGCCTGCGGAAGAGTCCCCTCGCCCGGCTCAACGAAACCGAAGGCGACCGTCTCGTTGCTGATCCGGTCGATCAGGATGAGCCCGCCGAGCTCGTGGCTGCGGGCATAGGGCAGCGAGACCAGCGGCCGATCCAGCCGCAGCGTCACCAGACCGATGCCGTTCATACCCAGGCTCTGCGCCGGCAGCGGCTGGAAGCCCTCGATATCGATGCTGTGATGCAGCGCCTCGATCGTGGCATTGGCGCTCTGTGTCGCGAGCTTCACCAGAAACTGGCCGCCTTCGAGCATGGCGCGCTCGCCGGTCCAGAGCAGGCGCGCCTTCAGGCCCCGGCTCACCGGAAGTGTCGAGCCCGCCGCGGCGATGACGTCGCCGCGCGAGATGTCGATATCGTCTTCCAGCGTCACCGTCGCAGCCTGACCGGCGGCGATCTGGCTGGCCTCGCCGGCAGCGCCGATCAAACGCGCGATGCGGCTGGTGCGGCCGGAGGGCAGCGCCACGACCGGGTCGCCGACGCGCGCGCGCCCGGCGACGGCTGCGCCAGCATAGCCGCGAAAGTCGAGATCGGGCCGGTTGACCCATTGCACCGGCAGGACGAAGCCTTCGTCGGCTGGCACAGCGCGGCTGATGGCGACGCTTTCGAGATAAGGCAGCAGCGCCGGGCCGTCATACCAGGGCATCAGCGCGGACGGGCGCATGACGTTCTCGCCGTCGCGGGCCGAAACCGGGATGAAGCGGATCGAGGCGAAGCCGAGGCTCTGCACCGCCGCGCGATAGTCATTCACGATCCGCTCGAAGACGGCGGCGTCATAGCCGACGAGGTCCATCTTGTTGATGGCGACCACGACATGGCGGACGCCGACCAGCGAGACGATGAAGGAATGGCGCCGCGTCTGCGGCAGCAGGCCTTTGCGCGCATCGACCAGGATGATGGCGAGATCGGCGGTGGATGCGCCGGTCGCCATGTTGCGGGTGTATTGCTCGTGGCCGGGCGTGTCGGCGACGATGAAGCTGCGCGTCTGCGTCGCGAAATAGCGATAGGCGACATCGATGGTGATGCCCTGCTCGCGCTCGGCCGAGAGGCCGTCGACCAGCAGCGCGAAATCGGGCGCCTCGCCTTGCGTGCCGAACTTGCGGGAATCGCTGTCGAGCGCGCTGAGCTGGTCGTCGAAGACCGCGCCGGCCTCGTAGAGCATGCGGCCGATCAGCGTCGACTTGCCGTCATCGACCGAGCCGCAGGTGATGAAGCGCAGCAGCGAATGCTGGCCGGTTTCGGATGACGCCGGTGTGTCGTTGGCCGGAAGCGGGGTGTGGGCCGGCTTCGGTATCTTCTTTTTGGCGAGCGCGAAGCCCATCAGAAATAGCCTTCCTGCTTCTTCTGTTCCATCGAGCCCGAGCCGTCATGATCGATGACGCGGCCCTGCCGCTCGGAGGATCGCGACGAACGCATCTCGGCGATGATGTCGGTGAGATTGGCCGCCTCGCTCTCGACCGCGCCGGTCAGCGGGTAGCAGCCGAGCGTTCGGAAGCGGACCATGCGGGTCTCGACAGCCTCGCCGGGGTGCAATTCCATGCGCTCGTCGTCACGCATGATCCAGGCGCCGTCGCGCCGGACGACCGGGCGTGGCGCGGCGAAATAGAGCGGCACGACCGGGGTATTCTCCAGCGCGATGTAGTCCCAGACGTCGCGCTCGGTCCAATTCGAGAGCGGGAAGACGCGAAAGCTCTCGCCGCGATGCTTGCGGGTGTTGAAGAGCTGCCAGGGCTCCGGACGCTGGTTCTTCGGGTCCCAGCGATGTTCGGGGCTGCGCAGCGAGAAGACGCGCTCCTTGGCCCGGCTCTTCTCCTCGTCGCGGCGCGCGCCGCCGAAGGCTGCGTCGAACTTATGGAGGTCGAGCGCCTGCTTCAGCCCTTGCGTCTTCATCACATCGGTATGGACGCGCGAGCCGGAGCTGAAAGGATTGATCCCGGCCTCGACGCCCTCCCGATTGATATGGACGATCAGATCGAGTCCGAGCCGCTTCGCGGTCTCGTCGCGAAAGGCGATCATCTCGCGGAACTTCCAGGTCGTATCGACATGGAGCAGCGGAAAAGGCGGCTTGGCCGGATAGAACGCCTTCATCACGAGATGCAGCAGGACGGCGGAATCCTTGCCGATCGAATAGAGCAGCACCGGCTTGTCGCAGGTCGCTACGACCTCGCGGATGATGAAGATCGCCTCCGCCTCGAGCTTCTGAAGATGGCTGAGCTGGATCATTGGCGCACCTCCACAGCCGAGAGCTTGGCGCGCGCCAGTTTCCCGTCCTGCCCTACATGCAGGCCGCATTCCTTGGCCGCATCGTCTTCCCACCACCAGCGCCCGGCCCGCTCGGGCTCGCCGGGACGAATGGCGCGGGTGCAGGGCTGGCAGCCGATCGAGACGAAGCCCTGCGCGTGCAGCGGGTTGAGCGGCACGGCGTTCTCCTGCGCGAAGGCGAGCGCCTGTTCACGCGACCAGTCGATCAGCGGGCTCGCCTTGACGAGGCCACGGGCCGCATCGGCCTCCGCCAACTTCACCCCGCCACGCGCGGCCGACTGGTCGGCGCGCAGGCCGGTCAGCCAGATCGAGGCGCCGGCGAGCGCCCGGCCGAGCGGCTCGACCTTGCGGATATCGCAGCAGGACTTGCGGGCGTCGCGCGAGGCATAGAAGCCGTTGATGCCGTTCTGGCGCACATGAAGCTCAAGCGTGTCATGGCGCGGGTAATAGGGGCGGATCAGGATGCCGTAGCGCTCCTCGGTCTCCTGCCAGAGCGCATAGACCTCGGGAAAGAGCCGGCCGGTATCGAGCGTGGCGAAGGTGACCGGCAGCTTCGCCGTTGCGATGAAATGGGTGAGGATCTGGTCTTCGAGGCCGAAGGAGGTGGTGAAGACCACACGCCCATTCGCTTCCCCGACGATGCCGGAAACGCGCGCGGGAACGTCCGCCTTGCCGAACGCCGTATCGAGCGCGGCCGCGCGATGCGCCAGCAGCGCCTCTGCCGGCGTTGTCGTCGAGGTTTCGTCCGAGCCGAAGCCGTTCGCCATGGTCGTGGCCGCCTGTTCGGTAAATCGAACGAACCACTTATACCCATGACGACCAAGGTTCAATTTACAGTAGGTAGCGTGTTTTTTCTTATTTTACTTCCATTGGAGAAGTTTGTTTTGGTGAAAAATGTCGGCCGCCACCGGAGTGGGCTCTCACCTTGCCCCCCTCTCGCCGTCATCCCGGACAAGCCGCGAAGCGGCGCCGATCCGGGATCCATGCCGGAGCGTTTCCGATGAAGGTTCCGGAATGGATTCCGGGTCTCCCTGCGATCGCCCGGGATGACCCGCGTGGAGATGGCCAGGGCTGAGCGAAACGCCTGCCGTTCAATGGAAATCCCGGGATTTCGGGAGAATGCGCACATTGCGCGGGTGGCGGTGGCGCGGCAGCGGCGGGTTCTTGAGTTCGTCGATGGGCATCGGCACCTCGGCGCGATGCGTATCCGAAAGCGAGAGCAGGTCGATCGAACGGTCGGCGATGCGCTGGGCCATGAGATGGGTGACGCCCTCGACGCTTTTCTGCACCCGGCCCTCGACCAGCATCAATCGCGCACCCATGACCTCGCGGCGGAAACGCTCGAACAGGCGCGCCCAGATCACGACATTGGTGATGCCGGTCTCGTCCTCCAGCGTGACGAAGATGGCGTTGCCCTTGCCCGGCCGCTGGCGCACCAGAACGATGCCCGCCGTGCGGACGAAGGCAGCATCGGGCTTCGCCTCGGTCTCGGCGCAGCTCAGCACGCCCTCACGCCGGAAGCGCGGGCGCAAGAGCTGCATCGGGTGGCCCTTCAGCGAAAGCCGGACGGTCTGGTAATCGGCGACGATATGCTCGGCCAGCGGCATGACCGGCAACGCCATGCTCGGTTCCGAGCCCAATTCGCGGGCCTGCGCGGCCTGGAACAGTGGCAGTGCCGGATCATCCGGCAGGCGACGCACGGCCCAGAGCGCCTCACGACGGTCCAGCCCGAGCGAGCGGAAAGCATCGGCATCGGCGAGCAGACGCATGGCACGGGCCGGGAGGCTGGCCCGGCGCATCAGTTCCTCGACATCGCGATAGGGACCGCCTGTTTCGCGCTCCCCGGCGATGGCGTTGCCCCAATCCTCCTTGAAGCCGTCGATCTGGCGGAAGCCGAGGCGCAAGGCGAAGGGATGTTTCTTCACCAGCTTAGCCGCCACATTTTGAGCGCGGGAACCGAGGGATCCCCTCTCCTGTAAGGAGAGGGGTAGGGGTGAGGTGTCGGCCGTTCGACCAGTTGGGCGCTTCATCCCGGCGATGCTGCGGTGAGGTTCCGGCAAACCTTCCAACGGCCTACCCCTCACCCTGCCCTCTCCCTCCGGGAGAGGGTTCCCCGCGCCTTTATCCGTATCGTCAGCAGGAGAGATGCTTTCGGCAGCCTCCAGCCCATTATCCCAGACACTCAGGTTCACATCGGCCGGGCGCGGCTCGACGCCGCCGTTCTCCTCCGCCTCCCGGACGATCTGGGCGGGAGCGTAGAAGCCCATTGGCTGGGAATTCAGCAAAGCGGCAGCGAAAGCAGCCGGGTAATGCTTCTTCAGATAGGATGAGATGTAGACCAGCTTGGCGAAGGAAGCCGCGTGGCTCTCCGGGAAGCCATAGCTGCCGAAGCCTCTGATCTGATCGAAGCAGCGCTGGGCGAAATCGCGCTCATAGCCGCGCGCAACCATGCGCTCGACCATCATGTCCTGGAAATGGTGGATGGTGCCGGCATTGCGGAAGGTCGCCATCGCCTTGCGCAGGCCATTGGCTTCGATGTCGGAAAACTCGGCCGCCACCATGGCGAGCTTCATCGCCTGCTCCTGAAAGAGCGGGACGCCGAGGGTCTTGTTCAGGACCTCATGAAGCTCGGTTTCGGAATGAGGCGGCTTCGGCGAGGGGTAGACGACCTCCTCCAATTTGGCTCGCCGCTTCAGATAGGGATGGACCATGTTGCCCTGGATCGGGCCAGGCCGGACGATCGCGACCTGGATGACGAGGTCATAGAACTTTTCGGGCTTTAGCCGCGGCAGCATGTTCATCTGGGCACGGCTTTCGACCTGGAAGACGCCTAGAGAATGCCCTTTCTTGAGCATTTCGTAGGTGCCTTCATCGCCATCCTTGAAGTCGGCGAGCGCGTAATCCTTTCCCCCATTCTCCCTGATCAGATCGAACGCCTTGCGGATGCAGGTCAGCATGCCCAGCGCCAGCACATCGACCTTCATCAATCTGAGCTCGTCGATGTCGTCGCGGTCCCATTCGATGAAGGTGCGCTCGTCCATCGCGGCGTTGCCGATCGGCACGGTCTCGTCGAGGCGCCCGCGCGACAGCACGAAGCCGCCGACATGCTGCGAGAGATGGCGCGGATAGCCCAATAACCGGGTGGCGAAATCGACGGCGCGGCGGATCGTCGGATTCGTGGGATCGAGTCCGGCCTGACGGACGCGGGCATCGCCGATCTCGCTTCCCCAGCTTCCCCAATTGGTATCGGCGATGCGGGCGGTGACGTCCTCGGTCAGGCCCAGCACCTTGCCGGCCTCGCGGATGGCGCTGCGTGGCCGGTAATGGATCACGGTCGCGGCGATGCCGGCGCGCTCACGGCCGTAAAACTTGTAGATCCACTGGATCACCTCCTCGCGCCGCTCATGCTCGAAATCGACGTCGATATCGGGCGGCTCCTTGCGCTCGGTCGAGATGAAGCGCTCGAACAGCACATCGTTCTCGGCCGGATCGACCGCGGTGATGCCGAGCACGTAGCAGACGGCGGAATTGGCGGCCGAGCCACGACCCTGGCAAAGGATGCCCTTGCTCTCGGCGAATTCGACGATCTGGCGGATGGTCAGGAAATAGCGGGCATATTCGAGCTTCCCGATCAGATCGAGCTCCTTCGCCAACAAGCCCTGAACCTTCTCCGATACGCCGTCGGGATAGCGGATCAGGCAGCAGCGGCGGACCAGCTCCACCAGCCAGTCCTGATCCTTCCAGCCGGGTGGGATCGGCTCGTCGGGGTACTCGTACTTGAGCTGACCGAGATCGAACTCGATGCGGGAGAACAGGGCTTGCGTCTCGGCAATCGCCTCGGGCGCGTCGCGGAAAAGGCGCGCCATCTCCTGCGGCAGCTTGAGATGGCGCTCGGCATTGGATTCGAGCAGGCGGCCGGCCCGCTCGATGGTGGTGCCCTCGCGGATGCAGGTGAGCACGTCCTGCAGGTCGCGCTGCCCGATGGAATCGTAGAGCGCGTCATTGGTCGCGATCAGCGGCGTGCGGGTCGCCGCGGCGATATTCTTGAGGCGCGCGAGGCGGCGGCGATCGTCGCCGCGCCGGTGCATGCTGGCGGCGAGCCAGACCGCGCCGGGCGCGGCCTCGTCGAGCCGGGCGAGCAACGCGGGCAGGCCATCGAGGCTGCGCTCGGGCATCAGGATCAGCAGCAGGTCGCGGGCATCGTTCAGGAGGTCGTCGAGGACGAGACGGCATTCGCCCTTCTTCACGCCCTCCTTCAGGTTGCCATGGCTGAGCAGGCGGCAAAGCCGGCCCCAGCCGGCGCGGTTGGCGGGATAGACGACGATGTCGGGCGTGCCGTCGGCGAAGACGAGCCGGGTGCCGGTCGCGAGCTTGAAGCGCTCCGCCTTCGCCTTCATCTCAGCCGGGGTGAAAGGCAGGGCGGCGAATTCAGGGTTCTCGGCCCAATAGTACTCGCCGGGGCTGCCGCCTTCCCGGATCTTGTCAGGTGCCGGCAGGCCGTCCTCGCGCAACTGCTTCAGCGCGGCCCAGGCGCGCACGACGCCTGCCACCGTGTTGCGATCGGCGATGCCGATGCCGGAATAGCCGAGCAGCAGCGCCGTCAGCACCATATGCGGGCCGGGCGAGGCACCGCGCAGGAAGGAAAAATGCGTGGCGGCAACGGGTTCGGCGAAGGGGCTCACTATCTGATTCATGCGAAGAGCCCGTGCAGGAACCAGTGCGGCGGGGCACTCTCGGCCTCGTAAAAGCCGATGCGGTAGAGCCAGAAGCGGCGGCCTTGCGCATCCTCGACGCGGTAATAGTCGCGCATCGGCTCGTCCGAGCCGTCGCGCCACCATTCGGGGGCGATGCGCTCGGGCCCTTCGGCGCGGGCGACATCATGGGTCAGACGGCGCCAGCGGAAGCGGATCGGCGGACCGTCCGGCACCTCGGCGATGGCCTCTACCGGTTGGGGCGGTTCGAAAAGCTGGAGCGGGCGAGCCGGCGGTTCCTGTGGCTCGGGCGCTGACCAGGGCGTTTCCGGCAATGGAGCGGCGGCCGAAAGCGCTTTCGCGGCGCGCACGGGATGATGCGTGTCCTGTGCCGCGAAGCGCAGCACCCGGTCGCGGCCGAAACGGGTGACGAGCCGGTCGACCAGATCGGCCACGGCCTCCTCCTCGACCGCCCGGCCGTCGAGACTGTGCTGAGGCGTGTCGAGCGGCTCGCAGAGTGGCACGGCAAGCTTGATCGCATCGAAGCCGAAGCCGGGATCGAGCGGATCGGCCAGGGTCTCGACGCGCTCGCGATAGAGCCGGAGCAGCGCCTTGGCATCGCGCGACGGGTGGCCGGTCTCGATGGCGAGGCGACGCACCGCGCCGTCGCTGCGGAAGAAGCCGAGTTCGAAGACGCGCCCGCCCTCGCCCCGCGCTTCCAGCACCCGCGCCGCCTCCCCGATCAGCCTGACGACCACGGCCTCGAGGCTCGCGGTGTCGGCGAAAGGCTCGGCGAAATGGCGCTCGACCACGCAATCGGGCGGCGGGCGCAAGGGCGTGATGCGGCGGTCCTCATGGCCGAGAATGCGCCGTAGCTTGACCGCCAGCGCCTCGCCGAAGCGGGCGGAGAGCGTTTCCGAGGGGCGCTCCGCGAGATGATCGAGCGTCTTGAGGCCGGCACGGGAGAGCGCGATCACGGTCTCGGCGTCGGTATCGAGCGCGGCGGTCGGCAGCGCGCGCAACAGCGCCTCTTCCTGTCCGGGCGGGACAATGCCGCCACGGCCGTGTCGGGCGCAGGCGCGGGCGGCGTCGGGCGTGCCGGCAATGGCGGCTTTCAGCTTGAGGCCGCCGCGCTGCATGGCGCGACCGGCAAGGTTGCCGAGCCCTGCCTCGCCGCCGAAGAGATGGGCGCAGCCGGTGATGTCGAGCATGAGGCCATGCGGCTCGTCGAGCGCGACCAGCGGGGTGAAACGGTCGCAGAAACCGGCAAGCGCTTCGAGAAACTCGCTGTCGGCCTGCGGCTGCGCCTCCAGCGCGACGAGATCGGGGATGCGGGCGCGGGCATCGGCCAGGGTCATCCCCCGCGTCAGGCCGAGGTCGACGGCGCGCAGGTCGCAATCGACGAGGCGCAGGGCGCTGCCCTGCATCTCGGTCAGGGCATGCGGCTTCTCAGCCGGCGCGCCGGAAGCCGGGATCACGCCCGTCCGCCGCAATCTGTCCGTCGCCAGATAGGGGAACCAGAGGGCGAGATAGCGGCGCGACATGGTCTGTCCGGGAAGCCGACTTGTCGGGTCGGTCGAAAAGGCTGCGTTCCGCAAAGCAATGTCGGTCACGGTCCCACTCCACACGCCACTCACGCTCGGCCGCGCCGCCGCGCTGGCGCAGCAATCTCAGGGCGAAGGCCGGGGCTCCCGGCGCATTCGCCTCTAATGCCCGCGAGGCGAGCGCCCTCACCTGCCAGCGCGTACGCGCCGCACTCGGCGCCTCGGCCGCCGCGACGCGCAGCAGCAGCACCGGCACGCCCGAGGCTTCCGCCGCCAAAGCGAGGCGGCGGCTTGCCGTCAGGTCGAAAGGGCGCGGCTCGCCCCAAGGCTCGATCAGCACGGCACCGAGCGCCGGGCAGCGCGCCGCCTCGGCCCCGGCCCGCAACACGCCCTCACCGTCGCGTGCCCGCACCAGCAGCAGGCGCGCCGGATCGAGGCCGAGCTCGTTCAGTCCCGGCGCATGGAGCCGCCCGGCCTCGGCATCCACGAAATCCTGCCGCGCCCAGAGAATGGTGCGGCCTGCCTCTCCCTCATCTTCCCCCGCCCGCAATGCGAGGCCGAGCGCGAAGCCGGTCGCGGCAGCGAGGTCGGCGACCTCGGCAGCGTAGATCTCGTGCAACGCCGCCCTTGCGAGCCCGCCGTTCAGGACCTCGTCCAGACCGGGCACGCCAAGGCCGATACGGCCGGCCGCGACCGGGCCACTCCGAAGAGCGGCCTCGGCGAGGCTGCGGCGCAGGTCGGACAGGGTCGGTGCGGTCTCTGGCATGGGAGCACGATAATTGTTCTCTCTTTGTTCTTTTATAGAACGACCCCCGCCGGAAGGCGAGTCGAGTCTTCCGGTCGTCCCCATGCCCCTGCCAAAGGGTGACGCGGATCAGGCCTCGCCGCTGACCGCCTGGGCCTTCACTTGCGAGGGCGGGCGGCCGAAGCGCTTGCGGAAACAGCGGTTGAAATAGGAGAGATCGCCAAAGCCGACCTCATAGGCGACGGTGCTGATGGTGAGCGCCGCGCCTTCCGCCGTGACCAGCCGGTGCCAGGCCCGGTCGAGCCGGCGCTCCAGCACGTAGTCGGAAAAGGTCCGCCCCTCGGCCTCGAACAGCTTCTGCACGACGCGGGCGCTGATGCCATGCAAGGTCGCGATCATCTCGACGCCGAGATCGCGCCGCTCCAGCCGCGCCTCGATATCCGCCTTGATCGCGGCGAGACGGCCGGCTCGACGATCCGCCATCGCGGCCGGCGCCGCAGGCTCGCGGTCCGCGAGGGCGGCACCGATGAGATCGTGGACATGGCCCTTGGCCAGAGCCTGAAGCTCGGCGGAGTTCAAGGGCAGCAAGCCTCGCAGCAGGAGCGCGCCGTAATGCGCCAGCGCCTGCAAGCCCGGGTTCGAGCGCGGGATGATCTGCATCAGCCCGGCATTGTCGACGAGCGAAGGCAGCAGGGCCGAGTCCAGCTCGATCACGTCGATGCGGCCGGGCTGGGCCAGCACGAATTCGGTCGCCTGGTCTAGAGCGAGCGCCGCTGCCTCGCGAGCACGCAAGGCGATGCGCCGGTCGCCCTGGCGGATCACCACCCGCGCCTCGGCCGGCCGAATGAGAATGTAGCGCACGCCCTCCCCGATTCCATCCGGCTGCCAGATCCAGTGCGAAGCCGGGGCGAAGCAGGAGCGCAGGCCGATATCGGGGCGCGTGGTCAGGACGCAGCGCGCGTCGAAAGGCAGAGGCAGATCGGGCGCCGCGGCCTCGCGGGCGACGGTGCGACCGAGGATGCGCCGCGAGAGCGTGCTCGCCTCGTCGCGGCCAACATCAGCGGAGACCAGCCAGAACGGCGCGAAATTCCGCGTTTCCGGCGCCCCTTCCCGGCCGGGGCGTGTCGCGACAGCCACATCTCCCGTTTTCGACACCGGATTCGCCTCAGTCCTATAGCGCGTTCGCGGAAGTCCAAGCTTAGACCGCAGAAACATAATTACAGCAACAACTGAAATCGATCATGGGCCTCGCCAAAGATCGAATCCGCGATGAAATCAAACTACTTTACTATAATTCTAAAGAACGAATTCTGAGACAACACAAGTAACCGCCATCAGAACGGTTTCGGATTCCTGCCCAAGACATGGGCAGGGCCGCAGCCGGCGCCGCCAGGTAGAACCATGACCAGACCGATCAGCCTCGCCACCAGCCTCGTGGCCCTCCTCGCCTCCTCGATGGCAGTCGCTCAGGTTTCGCCACAGTCCGGAACGCGCCCTGCCGCAGCGGGCCGCACCGCAACCGCGCCGACCACGATCGATCTCGACACGATCACGGTGACCGCCGCCCGTGCCGAGCGCAGCACGGCCGAGACGCCGCAATCCGTCCAGGTCATCGACCGGACGGAGATCGAGCAGCAGATGAAATTCAGCCCCAATGCCGCTGCCGCGCTCGGCAAGCTGGTGCCGGGCTATTCGATGTCGACGCAGACGGTCTCCAGCGCCTCGGAGAATTACCGCGGCCGCGACCTGCTGGTGATGATCGATGGCGTGCCGATGAACACGCCGCTGCGCGACGTCTCGCGCATCCTCTCGCTGATCGATCTCAACACGGTGGAGCGGATCGAGGTGGTTGCCGGCGCCTCCAGCCTCTATGGCGCGGGCGCCACCGGCGGCACGGTCAATTTCATCACGAAGAAGGCGGCCGAGGGCAAGCCGCGCGTCACGGTCAACACGGCGATCCGCGGCTTCACCCAGAATATCGGCCGCTCGCTGGCGCCGGAAGCCTCGGTCACCGTCTCCGGCAAGGTGCCGGATGGCATCGACTACCTGTTCTCTGGCCAGATCCGCGGCGCGGGCCGCACCTATGACGGCGCCGGGCGCGAACTCCCATCCGACGGCCTGCTCGGCCAGGGCGGCGGCGACCGCTACAAGGCCGGGAACCTGCTCGCCAAGCTTGGCTACGATTTCGCCGGCGGCAAGCGCATCGAGTTCAACGCCTCCTGGATCGGCTTCGACCAGGACCCGAAATACCTGACCAATTACGCGGCGCCCTTCGCCCGGCCGGACCGGACGAGGCTCTATACCGGCGAAAGCGTGCTGGAAGACACAAAGTCCGTATCGCTGCGCTACAGCGATGCCGATTTCGCCCTCGGCAAGCTCAGCCTGCTCGGCTACTACAACGACATCAAGAAACGCTTTAATTACTCGACCTTCTCCTACCCCTATAATTCGCAAGTCTACTACTCGTTCAACCCGCTCTCGCCGACGAGCCGGGACAACCAGACGACGCTCTATTCGCAGCGCGGCGGCCTGAACGTCACGATCGATACCCCGCTCGATCGCATCCTGCCCGGCGCCAAGCTGACCTGGGGCGGCGACCTGATCCAGGAGAAGACCTGGCAGACCCTGACCAGCGGACAGGACGTCTTCACGCCATTGAAGCAGACGACGGCCGCCGGCTTCGGCCAGCTCCAGATCCCGATCGGCGAGCGCGTCGTGCTGCGCGGCGGCCTGCGCTACGAGCACTTCTCGCTCTCGGTGAACGATTATACCCGCCCTGCCGCCTATGCCGCGGTCGCTGCCAACAATGCGCAGGGCTACCAGGCCTTCGTGCTGCCGGCGCTGCGGGTGCTCGGCGGTGATTTCGACTATTCGGCGGTAACCGCCAATCTCGGCGCAACGATCAAGTTGTCCGAGACCAGCGAGATCTTCGGCGGCTTCTCGCAGGGCTTCGCCCTGCCGGATGTCGGCGCCTTCACCCGCCGCGCCGGCATTTCGACGCAATATGCCTGCCCCGTGCAATTGCCGAACTGCCTGCCCGCCAACCGGCAGACGATCAGCTATTCGGCGATCGCGCCGAAGGCGCAGATCGTGAACAATTACGAGCTCGGCATCCGTGGCAGCTATGATCGCTTCAAGGGCTCGCTGACCGGCTTCGTCAGCACCTCCGATGACGGCGTCACCTTCGATTCCGTCACCAACACCATGTCGCAGCAGAAGGAGCGGATCTGGGGCGTCGAGGCGACCGGCGATGTCACCATCACCGACGCCTTCACGATGGGCACGGTGCTGTCCTACCGCGAGGGCCGCTACGACACCAATGGCGACGGCAGGCTCGACAGCAACCTGCCGAACAACCGCATCGGCTCGCCCTGGCGCGGTATGCTCTATGGCAGCTACCGCTTCGTGAACGGCATGCAACTGCGCGTCGAAGGCGAGGCCTTCTCGGATCGCGACGTCGCGATCGACCTGCGCGGCACCCGCTACAAGCTGAAGGGCGCCGCGACGATGAACCTCGCGCTCACCGCCCCGGTCTGGGAGGGCGAGGCCTATGTCGCGGTCAACAACCTGTTCGACCGTGCCTACCAGAACCCGACCGCGACCTCGGTGCGCAACCTGCCGAATTATGGCTGGGGCCGCACGGTCACGGTCGGCTTCCGCAAGACCTTCTGAGGCGCATTCAAGGTCATGGTCAGCCTCGAGATCGACGCGGATGCGGTGGTGACGCTGCGCTTCATGCCGCCCTACGAACCTGAGGACGAGCGCGCCTATCTCGACGCGCTCCACCAGATCGGCCAGCGCGAGGGGCCCTATACGTTGCTGACGATCTTCGGCGGCGGGCGGGCGCTCTCGCAGGCGGGCGAGCGCGAGCAGGCGCTCTGGTTCAAGGCGACGCGGGACCGGGTCTCGCGCGCCTGCCTCGCCTGCGCGATCGTACGGCCCGATGCCAGCGAGAAGACCGCCGAGATCTTCCGCCGACTCTGGCCCTTCCCGATCGTCGCGGAGCGCGAGGAGGCGGTTGGACGCGCCTTCCTGCTGAGCCAGTACAGCGGAGCGAACCGATGAGCAGCGCGACGGACCCTGCCCGCATGCCGGCCGCGCTCGCGCCGAACCAGCGCTACCGGCTCTTCGCCGTGCTGGGCGGGCTTTATCTGGCGCAGGCGATCCCGTCCTATCTCTTCGTCGCGGCGCTGCCGCCGATCATGCGCGAGCTCGGCGTCTCCCGCACCGCGATCGGCATGATGAGCATCCTGCTGCTGCCGCTCGTCCTGAAATTCCTCTGGGCGCCCTGGGTCGATCGCATCCGCCCCTTCGCGCGGGCGCATCGGGCCGGCTGGGTCTTCATCACACAGAGCCTGACGATCCTCGCCATCCTCGCGCTGATCATGGTTGGCCCGACGCAGGTCAACGCGATCATCGCGATCGGCTTTGCCGCCTCGCTCCTGATCTCGACGCAGGACATCGCGACCGACGGCTATGCCGCGAAATACCTGCCGGAAGAAGACCGCGCCATCGGCAACGCCATCCAGGGCGGCTCGGTCGCCTTCGGCGTGGTGATCGGCGGCACGCTCGGGCTCGTGCTCTACCACCATATCGGCTGGACCGGGATGCTGGTGACCATCGCCGCGATCTCGCTGCTACCTTTGATCGCCGCCGCGATGATGCGCGAGGACGATCCCGTGCCCGGGCTCGCTCCCGCGCCGCGCCCGTCGATC
The DNA here is from genome assembly GCF_058783685.1 of Allobosea sp. FW305-C-101. NCBI lineage: Bacteria > Pseudomonadati > Pseudomonadota > Alphaproteobacteria > Hyphomicrobiales > Alloboseaceae > Allobosea > Allobosea sp. FW305-C-101. The sequence continues at coordinate 338,722 of NZ_JBYSYT010000001.1, forward strand.
CGCGCCTTCCTGAAGCGTCCGGAAGCGCGCCAGATCCTCTGGATCGCCCTGACCTATCGGGCGAGCGAGGGCCTCGTGAAGGCGATGGAGGGCTCCTATCTGGTCGATGCCGGCATCCCGCTCGACCAGATCGGCTATCTCTCGGGCCTCTCGGCGACCACGGCGGGGCTTGCGGGTTCCGCCATCGCGGCCTGGATGGTGAAGCGGCAGGGGTTGTCCTTCGTGCTCGCCCTGCTCGGCGGGATGCGGACGGTCTGCTTCGCGCTCTTCGCGGCGCATGCGCTCGGCGCCGTGGTCGGCGTCTGGCCTCTGTTCGGAGCAGCCGGCTTCCAGACCCTGATCCGCTACATGGAGATCGTGGCGCTCTATTCGCTGTTCATGGCGGTGACGACCTCGGAGCAGCCGGGCACGGATTTCACCATCCTCGCCTGCGCGCAATTGCTGGTCTATCTCGCCGGCTCGATGCTGGCCGGCAAGCTCGCCGACGCGATGGGCTACGGCTTCCTGTTCTCGCTGGCGACCGCGATCTCCGCCATCGCCGTGATCGCGACGGTCAGGATGCTCGCGCAGGCGAAGATCATGCAGCCGCCGGGCGCCGGGGCGATCAAAACCGGCTGAGCATGGCGGAGCGCCCGTCCCCACGCTAGCCTCGGCCGCATGTGGGAGATTCTCTCGGCCTATTGGCCGCATATCCTCGCGGTCATCACCGTCGTGACGTCGACCGTCGCCGGCGCGCATGCGGTGATGACGAAGGACGAGGTGCGCGCCGCCATCGGCTGGGTCGGCGTCATCATCCTCTCGCCGATCGTCGGCCCGCTGCTCTACGCCATCGCCGGGGTGAACCGCATCCGGCGCGCCTCGATCCTGGCGCAGCGGCCGGGCCACGGCATGGCTGCCGCCGATTTCCATGTCGAGGACGAGGTGGTAGAGACGCAATTCGGCCGGCGCTTCCTCGCCCTCAAGACGCTCGGCGACCGCGTCGCGCGCCATCCGCTGACCACCGGCAACCGCATCGAGACGCTGGAGACCGGCGACGCGGCCTATGCGGCGATGCTCACCGCGATCGCGGCGGCCGAGCGCAGCATCATCCTGGAAAGCTATATCTTCGATCGCGATCCGCTCGGCCTGCGCATCGCCGACGCGCTGATAGAGGCTCATAAGCGCGGCGTCGCGGTGCGGGTGCTGATCGACGCGGTCGGCGCGCGCTATTCGGTGCCGAGCATCGCCGGGCATCTGCGCGAGGGCGGGGTCGCGGTCGATGTCTTCAACGGCAACATCATCGTGGGCCTGCGGCTGCCCTATGCCAATCTCAGGACGCACCGGAAGATCATCGTCGTCGACGGCACGATCGGCTTCATGGGCGGCATGAACATCCGCGAAGGCTTCACGCGTGAATTCGTGGGCGATGCCTTCGCCCATGACACGCATTTCCGCGTCGAAGGCCCTGTGGTGGCCGATCTCTTCGCGGTCGCGGCCGAGGACTGGTGCTTCGCCACTGGAGAATCGCTCGCCGGCCCGGCCTGGGAGATTCCCGTCATGGCGCGCGGCGGTATGCCGGTGCTGGCGCGCGCGGTGCCCACGGGCCCGGATTCCTATCTGGAAACCAATCACAAGCTCTTGATCGGAGCCCTGTCGGTGGCGCGCGATTCTGTCCGGATCATGTCGCCCTATTTCCTGCCGGACCAGGAACTGATCAGCGCGATCGTCACAGCGGCGCGACGCGGCGTCGCCATCGACATCGTCGTGCCCTCGGTCAACAATCTCGTGCTGGTCGACCGCGCCATGACCGCGCAATTCGACCAGATGCTGAAGAATTACTGCCGGATCTGGCGCTCCACCGGCGCCTTCGACCATTCCAAGCTCCTCGCCATCGACGGCAGCTGGGCCTATGTCGGCTCCTCCAATCTCGATCCCCGCTCGCTGCGCCTGAATTTCGAGATCGACCTCGAGGTTCTCGACCATGGTTTCGCCCGCGCGATCGAGCGCCGGATCGAGACGGTGATGGCCTCTGCGACCCCGGTCACGCTTGCCGGCCTGCGCGCCCGGCCCTATGTCATGCGTCTGATCGACAGGCTGATCTGGCTCGGCTCGCCCTATCTGTGAACCGATGCGGTCATATCCCTGACGCCATGGATGCCTAAGCCGTCACCCGTTCGAGATGAGCGGGTCCGGAGCACGAGCCGGCGGAGCGATGCAGAAGAAGAGCCAAAGCTTGCCCGCCAGCATCATCGCCTCGCTGCGCCAGCGCAAGAACCGCCCCGGCACCGTTCCGACTGGCGAAAACGGTCGCCCCGGCGGCACGCTGGTCGCCTCCTACAATGTCCATAAATGCGTCGGCATCGACGGCCGCTTCGATCCCGGCCGGATCGCGCAGGTCATCCGCGAGATCGCGCCCGATGTCATCGCCCTGCAAGAGGCCGACAAGCGCTTCGGCGCCCGCCACGGCCTGCTCGACCTCGCCCGGCTGAAGGACGAGACCGGCCTCGTCCCGGTTCCCGTCGAGAGCGCCAATGCCGCGGCCCATGGCTGGCACGGCAATGTCGTGCTGTTCCGGCAGGGCCTCGTGCGCGACGTCCATCAGGTCTCGCTGCCCGGGCTGGAGCCGCGCGGCGCATTGGTCGTCGATATCGACCTTGAAAGCGGCGCGGCGCTCAGGATCGTTGCGGCGCATCTCGGCCTGCTCAGGCGCTCGCGCTCGCAGCAGGCCCGCATGATCATCGAACTGATGCGCAGCCGCGACGAGCGCCCCACCCTCCTGCTTGGCGATCTCAACGAATGGCGCCTCGGCGGCCGCTCGGCGCTCAGCGCGCTCGATGCCGCCTTCGGCACGATGCCGGTCCCGGTGCCGAGTTTTCCGGCCGGGCTGCCCCTGCTGGCGCTCGACCGGATCATCGCCAACCGGCCGGAAATCCTGTCGGAGGTCGCGGTCCACGACACGCCGCTGGCGCGCGTCGCTTCAGACCATCTGCCGATCAAGGCCTTCGTCGATCCGGCCATGGCGGCGCTGCCGGTGCGCGTGCCCGAACTCATGCTCATTCCGACCGTGTCGGCGTCCTCCGACGCAATGGCACCGCGGGACAAGGAAGCGCCTCTGCCGCTCCCCGCGATATCGTCCGGCAATGGCCGCCGCGGCAGCAATCGCGAGCTCGTGCGCAAGGCCGGCGACCAGTTGAAGCGCGCCGTCCGGCGCACCTTGCGGCGGCCGGACGCTCCGACGCGCTGAATACTCGTATCCGGCGCTGGCCAATCCCGGCAAAGCCTGCTTTCTGAATTCGTCAGCCGTCTCAGGGCGCAGAATCAGATGCCGGATGCCTTGGCCGAGCGCCCGAGCGCGCTGCAACTCTTCCTGATCTTCGCGCGGATCGGGCTGACCAGCTTCGGCGGCGGCCTGAGCGGCTGGATGCTCCGGGAATTCGTGCAGCGACGGCGCCTGATGAGCGAGGAGGATTTCCTCAACGGGCTCTCGGTCGCGCAGGCCCTGCCCGGCGTGAACGTCACCAACATGGCGATCTGGATCGGCTACAAGCTCGGCGGCCGCAACGGTGCCATCGCCTCCTGGCTCGGCATCGTCGTGCCGGCCGCCTTCGTCATCGTGCTGATCGGCAGTGTCTTCGCCTCGCTCGCCGGCTATGAACTCAGCCATATCGCGCTCAGCGGCGCGGCCTCGGCGGCGATCGGCCTGTCGCTGGCGATGGGCCTGACCGCCGCAAGGCGCGTGCCGCGCCGGGTGTTCCCGCTCGCGATCATGGCCGCGACCTTCGTCGCCGTCGCGATCCTGAAATGGCCATTGCTCTGGACGGTGCTCGGCTTCGGCTCGCTCAGCGTCGCCGTGACCTACCGGGACGGCTGAACGAGCGGATGCAATCCCTGCCCTTCAGCATCCTGCTCGTCTTCCTGCCGCTCTCGCTGGTGACCATCGGCGGTGGGCAGAGCGCCATCGCCGACATGCACCGCCAGATCGTCGATGTGCATCAGTGGATGAGCGCCGCGCAGTTCGTCGATGCCTTCGCCATCGCGCGGCTGGCGCCGGGGCCGGGCTCGCTTCTGGCCACGCTGATCGGCTGGCAGATCGCCGGGTTCTGGGGCGCGGTCGCGGCCACTGCCGGCATCTTCGGGCCGACCGCCTTCCTGATCTACGGGGTCGCCCATATCTGGTCGCGCTATGAGGGCGCCCGGCTGCTGCGCGCGCTCGAAAAGGGCCTGCGACCGGTCGCTGCGGGCATGATCCTCGCCGCCAGCTATGTGCTGATCCAGTCGCTCGACACCGGCTGGCTCGGTCGGGGGATCGCACTCGTCTCGACCGCCCTGCTGTTGCTGACCCCGGTCAACCCGCTGCTGCTGATCGCTGGCGGCGCCGGCTGTTTCGTCGGGCTTCACCTGCTGGCACTGATTTAAGCGCCTTTCGCCGCATCAAAACCTGATCGCGGCAGCGCAAGCGGCGCATATATATCGAACATCAAAACTCAGATATCGTCCACAAATGTCTTTACAAACCTGCATCCTATAATAATTATATTATATCGAACGTTCAGTTTTGAATTATATCAATTATTATATTATCGATTCATAAAGAATCAACTTGCGAATCTTTTCACTAAACTATTAGACGCCCCAGATATGGGACTGGGGTTACGTGATGAATAATAATTCTAAGCTGACTTTCCTCGCGGCATTGCTGTCGACGACCGCCCTTTCGGTGGCTCAGGCGCAGACGCAGACACCGCAAGCCAACCGGAATACCGGCGAGCAGACGATTTCGCTCGACCAGATCACGGTCACTGCGACGCGTGGCGAGAAGCAGGTGCTCGATGTTCCCGGCACCGTCAGCGTGATCACGCGACAGGACATGGAGCAGCGGATCACCCGCGATACGCAGGATCTCGTGCGCTACGAGCCGGGCGTCATCGTCAACCGCCAGACGAGCGGCACCGACCCGTTCGGCAACTACGGCGGCTTCACCATCCGCGGCGTCGGCGGCAACCGCGTGCAGATGCAGGTCGATGGTTCGCGCGTGATCGAGCGCATCACCGACGGCAACCGCGACTTCGTCGATCTGCCCTTCCTCAAGAATGTCGAGATCGTGCGCGGCCCGGGCTCGGTGCTCTGGGGCGCCGATGCGCTGGGCGGCATCGTCGCGTACCGCACGCTCGATCCGCAGGACCTGCTCAAGGGCCGCAAGGACAAGCCCTGGGCGGTCAAGCTCGACACGAGCTATGACAGCTTCGACCGCTCTCTCGTGAAGACGGGCATCGCCGCCTACAGCTTCTCGCCCGCCTTCGAGGCGATCGTCGGCGTCAGCCACCGCACGGCGCAGGAAGGCAAGCTGAGCAAGGCGCGCGCCGATGGCGGGCGCTGGGGCTGCCCGGTTCCGACCCTGCGCTTCCTGGGCTGCAACCAGCTCAACCCGATCGATACCGAGGTCTGGAACGCCTTCGGCAAGCTCGTCTTCAAGCCGTCGGCCGATCACACGATCAAGCTGACCGGCGAGTATTTCGACAACGACACGCGGGCGAACCAGCTCTGGGACTACAATGTCGTCAGCCTCGGCACCCGTAACGGCGCCTATATCCGCGACCAGGCCAAGAGCCGCCAGCGCATCGCGATCGAGCATGAATGGCAGGCCGGACTGAGCTTCCTCGACTCCGTCCGCTGGCAGGCCTCGTTCTCGCCGCAGGAGCGCGAGGTCATCAATAACCGCCTGCAGACGCTATCCAACGGCCAGCAGCGCTTCACGCGCGGCCTGCTCGACTACAAGGAGCGCTTCTCGCAGCTCGACATCCAGGCGAAGTCGAGCTTCGCGCTGGGGCCGACCTTCCACCGGCTGACCTATGGCTTCCAGGGCGACGTCACGCGCACCGACTACAAGCGGCGTGACGATGTCCGGAACCTGACGACCGGCGTGACGACGACGACGATCGCAGGCGGTTTCAACTTCGCCAATGCCACGACGACACGCTACGATTTCTACCTGCAGGACGAGATCGAGCTCCTGAACGGTCGCTGGACGATCACGCCCGGCCTTCGCTACGCCAATTACAACATCGATCCGCGTCTCGGACAGGGCTACGTCATCGTGCCGGACAAGGAGCCGCGCGAGCTGGATTCGCACCGCGTGATCCCGCAGGTCGGCACGCTCTTCAAGCTCGATGAGACCTATTCGCTCTATGCCCGCTATGCCGAGGGCTTCAAGATGCCGACGGCGCAGCAGCTTTACACTTCACTGCCCTTCGGCACCCAGAACCTGATCCCCAATCCGGATCTCCGCCCGGAGAAGGTGAAGTCCTACGAGGCCGGCGTACGCGGCCGCTTCGCCGATGGCTGGTTTTCGGTCGGCGCCTTCCATGCCGACTACAAGGACTTCATCCAGGAGCTCTACGAGGTGCCCGGCACGACCGACATCACCTCGCGCAACCTGTCGCGCGTGAAGATCTCCGGCATCGAGGCCTCGGCCGAATGGCGTTTCCAGGAACGCTGGGTCGGCCATCTCGCCGTCAGCTACCAGTACGGCAAGCAGCGCAAGGAGCAGGGCTCGCCCATCGTTCCCTATAATATCAGCCCGCTCAAGGCTGTCGCCGGCCTGAAATACCTGATGCCGGAATACGGGCTGGAGGCCGAGGTGATCGGCACCTTCGCAGCCGGCGCCACGCGCGCGGACGCTCCGACCACGTTCAAGCCCGGCGGCTATTCGGTGTTCGACGCCTATCTCAACTGGAAGCCGACCAGTTCCATCACCGTGCGCGGCGGCGTGCAGAACATCTTCGACCGGCGCTATTTCGCCGATGTCCTGAACTACGCCAAGACAGCGACCGCTGCGACTGCCGCGACCAATCCGCTGGAGCTTCAGACGGCGCCGGGGCGCACCTTCAAGCTCGCCGCTTCCGTCGAATTCTGATCCTGTTCGAGACGCCGCGCCGCAAGGCCCGGCGGATCAGCGGCGCCCCGGTCGAGACCCCGGGGCGTCGCAACCCTTTTGGAGACCATGATGAGCAACGAGACCAATCCGCGCGAAAAGCTCGTGCAAACGCCGGCCGAAATCCTACAAAGCCTGCCCGGCATGGGCCGCGTCATGCTGAGCACGCGCTCCGGCGGCGCGACCCATGAGCGGATGGGCGCAGTCGACACAGTGACCATCGCCGGCAACGAGGTCCGTTTGTCCGGCGCCTTCCATGACAGCCGCATCGACCTCGCCACGGTCGTGCGCATCGTCGCCGACCGGACCAGCAAGATGCGCGAGCGCGTGCTGCCGCGCCTGGAATGCCAGGACGCGTCCGGCGAGACCCTGTTCAGCCTGATCGGGCTCGACGGGCTGGAGCCCTTCGACAAGGCGCTGAAGCCGTACGGCGCCGGCGAGAAGCTGGAGCCGGTCGAGCGCGAGGCGCCCGGCAGCGGCGGTTCAGCCGATGTGCCGGAGGACGATCTCGGTGCCCGCAGCTTCGCGGCGATCCTGGCGAGCGGCGTGGCGATCGCGATCGATGTCGAGCGCGCCGGCCTGTTCCAGCATTGGCAGGGCGCCCTGCCCGAGCCGAAGCCGGCCATGGGCTTCGTCAACATCATGCAGGGCGACTTCCACCTGCATCTCAAGGCCGGCGCGGTCTCCGGCTGGGCGCGGACGGAAAGCGCGGGGACCGTGGCGCTCGAAGCCCGCGACAGCGAGGGCAAGGGCTTCGGCCTCGTCCTGCGCGGCCCGGCGGCCGCCTTCGCAGAGGTCCAGGACGTCGATGTCGTCAGCGGCTGAACCGGCACCGGCGGGCGCGACCTACGCCCATCCGCGCGCGACATGGCTCTGCCCGGATACGGGCCGGCTGCTGGCGCAGGGCGAGCTGATGCAGGCGATGGCGCGCAAGCGCGTCGTCCTGCTCGGCGAGACACATGACGTCGCCGAGATCCATCGCTGGCAACTGCACGTCACCACCTGCCTGCATCAGCTGCGGCCACAGATGGCGGTGGGCTTCGAGATGTTCCCGCTGCGCATCCAGCCGGTGCTCGACACCTGGGTCGCGGGCGAGATGGGCACCGCGACCTTCCTCGAGCGTAGCGAGTGGGCTGATGTCTGGGGTTTCGACCCCCAACTCTACCTGCCGCTGTTCCATTTCTGCCGGCAGCAGCGGGTGAAGATGCTGGCGCTGAACTGCCACCGCCCGCTGGTCACGCGGGTCGGTCAGGTCGGCTGGGAGGCGATCCCGGTCGCGGAGCGCGACGGGGTCACGCCGTCTGCGCCGGCAACCGATGGCTATCGCGACTATCTGGCCGCGATCACCGGTCGCTTCAGCGGGTCGGCCAAGCCGGAGGCGATGGCGCCGGAGCGCTTCGACCGCTTCGTGCGGGCGCAGCAATGCTGGGACCGCTCCTTCGCCTGCCGCATCGCCGATCACCTCGCTGAGGCGACCGACGATCCGCTGGTCGTCGGCATCCTCGGGCGCGGCCATCTCGAATATGGTCATGGCACGCCATTCCAGCTCCGCGATCTCGGCATCGAGGATATCGCGGTCCTGCTGCCGGCAACCGATGCCGCGCCCGAAGCGGAACCCCTCGCGGGCATCTCCGACGCGCTGTTCCGGCTCGACACACCCGAGCCGCCGCAATCGCGACGGACGCCGCGAGCGGCATCATGAGAGCCGTGCTCTCCCAGATCGTCGGGTTGACCCGGCTCTGCATCGCCGGGCCGGGCGGCAAGATCGGCGCGCTCTATTTCCTGATGATCTTCGGGCTCGGCCTCGCCGGGGTGCAGGTCGGCGTGCGCCTGATCGCCTGGACCGCGGATTTCTACAACGCGTTGCAGAAACTCGATGTCGACGGCGCGCTCAGGCAGATCGCGATCTTCTTCGGGCTGATCGCGATCAGCGTCGGCATCCACCTCGCCAGCGCCTATCTGCGCAAGATGCTGCAGATCCGCTGGCGGCGCGCATTGACCGAGGCCGCGCTCGACCGCTGGCTCGCAGGCAAGGCCTATTGGCACCTGCGCGAGCGCACAGACCACGGGCTCGACAATCCCGACCAGCGCATCGCCGAGGATTGCCGCATCTTCGTCGAGAAGCTCACGATCGAGGGGCTCGAACTCGCCACCAACATCATCGCGCTGGTGACCTATGTCTCGATCCTGTGGTCGCTCTCGACCTTCGCGCTATCGTTCAGCCTGTTCGGCCATCCCGTCGAAATCCCGCGCTACATGGTCTGGGCCGCGCCGCTCTATGTGGCCGTCGCCACCCTCATCACGCATGGACTCGGCCGCCCGCTGAAGGCGCTGACGGTCGAGCAGCAGAAGCGCGAGGCCGATTTCCGCTTCTCGCTGGTGCGCCTGCGCGAGCATGTCGAGGCGGTTGCACTGGCCGATGGCGAGCCGGCGGAGCGGCGTCTCTTCCGCGAGCGCTTCGGCGCGATTGCCGGGAATTGGCAGAAGCTCGCCAATCGCGAACTGATCCTCGGCTTCTTCACGCGGCCCTATTTCCAGACCGTGCTGCGCATCCCGCTGTTCCTTGCACTGCCGGCCTTTCTCGCCGGGCGCGTCACCTTCGGCGGGCTGATGCAGATCGGCTCGGCCTTCCAGAACGTGGTGACGACGCTGTCCTGGTTCGTCTTCTCCTATCGCGACCTGACCGAGCTCGCCGCGGCGGCCAGCCGCCTGTCGCATTTCATGCGGGCAGCCGAGGGCGCGGCCATGCCGGCAAGCGGCCCTGCCATGCATAAAACCGGCAATGCGGAGCTGCGGCTGCGCGACCTCGTCCTCGCAACGCCTGCGGGGCGCCGCCTCCCGCCCGTCCCGGACCTGAAGCTGGAAGCCGGCGGCAGCTATTGGCTCGCGGCCCCCTCCGGCCATGGCAAGAGCACGCTGGCGAAGGCTATCGCCGGGCTCTGGACGCATGGCGAGGGTCGGATCGAGCGGCCGGAGGGGCGCATCCTCGTCCTGCCGCAGCAGCCCTATCTGCCACTCGGGAACCTGCGTTCTGCCCTAGCCTATCCGCAATCGCCGGAGGCCGTCGAGGACGCGACCTTGCGCCGGGCGCTCGCCACTGTCGGGCTGGAGGAACTCTGGTCGCTCGACGAGGACGGCTGGACGGACAAGCGGCGCGGGCTCTCCGGTGGCGAGCAGCAGCGCTTCGCGCTGGCGCGCGCGCTGTTGCAGGCACCGGACTGGCTGGTGCTGGACGAAGCGACGAGCGCGCTCGATGTGGAGTCGGAGGCGCAGTTGCTTTCGGAATTGCGCCGGTCCTTGCCGACGAGCACGCTGGTGCTGATCGCGCATCGCGCCCCTCAGGGCCTCGGCTCGCTGCAGATGATCGAGTTGAGGCAGCAGCCACCACGGCCAGAGGCAGCCCCCGCCACTGCCCTCGCGCAAGCCGCGCCGGTAAGCTGAGCGGAGATGAGTCGCCTCCCCCTTTCGTCTGCTCCCTGATGGCAATTCCCTCGCTTTCCGCAGCTGCCGCCGCCCTGCGTCGGCGTCTCTCCCAATGGCGCGACGTGCCGCGGCTGCTGCGCTCGCTGTGGCAGACCAGCCCGCGGCTCTTCGTGGCGATTGCGGTCTTGCGCCTGCTGCGCGCGCTCCAGCCGCCGGCGATGCTCTTCGTCGGCAAGCTGATCATCGACGAGATCGTCTTGCAGACGCGGACACCGGCGCCCGGCCCTGCCCTGTCGGACTGGCTGGAGAGTGGCCGGGCCTCGGCGCTCGCCGGCTGGATTCTGCTTGAGTTCCTGCTGGTCGCCGGCGGCAACGCGCTCAACCGGCTGGGAACGCTGGCCGAGGGTCTCCTGTCAGAGCGCCACGGCTTCGCGATGGGCGTCCAGCTTGTCGAGCGCGCCGCCGAGCTTGATCTCCGGGATATCGAGGGCAACGCCGCACAGGACAAGCTGCAGCGCGCCAATGCCGCAACGATGCTCGGCTACCAGCTCGTCACCAATCTCCTCACGCAGCTCCAGAATGCGGTGACGCTGCTCGCGCTTCTGGCCGGCCTGGTGTTCTTCGTGCCCTGGCTGATCGTGCTGCTGCTCGCAGCCCTGCTGCCGACCTTGCTGGTCGAGGCGCATTTCAATGCCCGGCAGTACGAAGCGGCGATGGCGTTGATCCCGGAACGGCGGCGCCTCAACTATCTCCAGCATGTCGGCTCCTCCACGCATGCGGCCAAGGAGGTGAAGCTGTTCGGCCTGGGCAGCTACATCGCCGGCCTGCTGCGGGAGGTCGCGGAGCGCATCATTGCCACGAACCGCCGGCTGGCCGTGCGGCGCGCCACCTGGAGCAGCCTGTCAGGCGCCATCGGCTCACTCGCTTATTACGCGGCCTATGCCGTGGTCGCCTGGCGCGCCCTGACAGGCGAGCTCAGCATCGGCGATCTCACCTTCCTCGCCGGCTCGCTGATGCGGCTCAACGGATTGTCCGAAGGGCTGATCGTCGGCCTCTCGCAGATCACGTCGCAGGCCCAGTATCTCGGCGATCTCTATGCCTTCCTCGACATGCGCTCGACCGTGGTGCCTCCGGCGCATCCTCGCGCCTTTCCCGCCCCTCTGCGGCAGGGCGTGACGTTCGAGGATGTCGGTTTCCGCTATCCCGGCAAGCCGGACTGGGCGCTACGTCATCTCAGCTTCGCCCTGCCGGCTGGCGAGACGCTCGCGCTCGTCGGCGAGAACGGCGCCGGCAAGACCACCATCGTCAAGCTGCTGACGCGGCTCTACGAGCCGGACGAAGGCCGCATCCTGATCGACGGCATCGATATCCGCGACATCCCGCTGCCGGCGCTACGCGAGCATGTCGGCGCGATCTTCCAGGATTTCATGCGCTACAACCTGACGGCCTCGGAGAATATCGGTGTCGGCCGGGTGACGCGGATAGGCGAGCGGCCGGCGATCGTCGAGGCGGCGCGCAAGAGCCTGGCCGATCCCGTTATCACCGGCCTGCCAGAGGCTTACGACCAGATGCTCGGACTTGGATTCCAGAGCGGGCTCGATCTCTCGGGAGGGCAGTGGCAGAAGATCGCCATCGCGCGGGCCTATTTCCGCGACGCCGCGATCCTGATCCTCGACGAGCCGACCGCCGCGCTCGACGCCCGCGCCGAGGCCGAGATCTTCGAGCGTTTCCGCCATCTCAGCGCCGGCAAGACGGTGCTGCTCATCTCGCACCGCTTCTCGACGGTGCGCATGGCCGACCGCATCCTCGTGCTGGAAGGCGGCGCCATCCTCGAACAGGGAAGCCATGCCGAACTCATGGCGCAGGACGGACGTTATGCCGAGCTGTTCAAGCTGCAGGCTGCCGGGTTCCAGTAGGCTCGGCAGCTGCTTTCGAGACGCCTATCGCCCGCGGATCAAATCGGCCGCCTGATAGCTCCAATAGGTCAATTGGACCGCAGCCGTGCCGAAGGGGCCGCCGTTCCAGACCAGGCCGAAGGGCGCGAACAGCTTGTAGCGGTCGCTGGCGCCGCGGATCGCCTCGGCGATGACGGTGCCGCCGATCGCGGTGGTGTTCATGCCGTGGCCGCCGAAGGCGGTGCAGTACCAGACGCCCGGACGGTACTGGCCGATCTGCGGCATGAGATGGCGCGCATAGGACATCAGGCCCGACCAGGCGGCTTCGACCTTCAGCTCGGCGAGTTGCGGATAGGTCGTCACCATCTCGTGGCGCAGGATCGCGGCGACGTCGCTGGGCTCGGTCGTGCGCGTGGTGATGCGCCCGCCCCAGAGGATGCGCGAGCCGCCCTCGACAGTGCGGTAATAGTCGCCCGCGCGCCGGTCGTCGCCGACGCCGGTGCCGATGCGGATCGCAGAGCGGATCAGGTCGGGCGCGGCCTCGGTCAGCAGCACATAGGTCGCGATCGGGATATAGGCGCGGCGCAAGGCCGGCAGCACATCACCGGTATAGCCGCCGGTGGTGAACAGCACCTGCTCGGCCTCGATCGTCGCCCTGGCCGTCTTGAGCCGCTTCACCGCGCCGTCGAGCTCGCAGGAGATGACCGGCGAACCCTCGTGGATCCTGCCGCCGAGCCGGACGATCTCGCGGGCCAACGCGCGGGCATAGTTCAGCGGGTGGAAATGGAAGGAATCGTCGGCCGTCAGCGAGGCGTGGTATTTCGGCGAATTGAGCAGGGCGCGGGTCTCGTCGCGGCCGAGATAGCGGAGCTTGCGCCCGAAGCGCTTCTCCTGCGTGTCGCGCACCGCCTGCAGTCCGGCGCCGCCATCATAACGCACGACCTTCATAATGCCCGGCGACGGCGCGGCTTCGGTGATCCCGAGGCTTTCGATGTTGCCGCGGACGATCTCGACGCCTTCCATCGTCAGGCGATAGAGCTCGTCGGCCTGGTCGCGGCCGGTCTGGCGCTCGATCGCGGCGAGCGAGGTCGCATAGCCCGGGCTGACGAAGCCACCATTGCGGCCAGACGCACCCCAGGCGACGCGTTCGGCCTCCAGCAACAGGACTGAGCGGCCGGCACGGGCAAGGTTGAGCGCGGCGGTGAGGCCAGCGAGGCCGCCGCCGACGATGCAGATATCCGTCTTCAGCGTGCCTTCGGCCGGCGCGTAGCTCTCCTCGGTCGCGAGGGTGCGGCGGTAATAGGTGTCGATATAGGAGGACATGCGGTCTCGCGAAGGCGGGCGGCGGGTTGTTTTCGTTGTCGACTCTCGCGATCCGCGACCGGTTTTCCCGGCAGCGGATCGCGGACTTTCAGTGCTTACTCGGCGGCTTCGGCCGTGCGCGAGCCCGGCGGATCGAAAGCCTGGATCGGCGGCAGGTTGCCGTCGAAGCGCGCGACCTGCACCGTCGTGAGCTGCCCGGTGCAGCCCTGCGCCAGCGCCGAGGTGCCGATATCGCGGGTCAGCACGTTCGGATTGCCGTGCACGCAGAGCGGCTTGTCCTCGTTCGGATCGGCAGGATCGTACCAGGCGCCGGTCGGTAGCTGGATCACGCCCTTGCGGATGCCGTCGGTGACATGGACGGCCGCGAGGCAGGCGCCGCGCTCGTTCGAGAGCCGGATGATGTCACCATCGGCGATGCCGCGGAGCGCCGCATCGTCGGGATGCATATGCGCGATCTCGCGGCCGCGATGCTTGGCGTCGTTGCTATGGCCGCCGAAATCGAACTGACTATGCAGCCGGGTCCGGGGCTGGTTGGCGACGAGCACATAGGGGTTGGCGTCATCGGGGACATTGGTCGCGCCGAGCCAGGTCGGATGGCCGGGGCAATCCGCCTCGCCGAAGCCGGCGATGGTCTCCGAGAAGATTTCGAGCTTGCCTGATGGCGTCGACAGCGGCGCAGCGTCGGGGTCGGCGCGGAAAGCGCGCAGCTTGCCGCCATCGTCCGGCTGCTGCGGCAGGTCGAAGCCCTCGCCCGCCCAGAACTCGGCGAAGCTCGGTGCCGGCAGGCCCTTCTCGGCAAGAGCCGTGCGGGTCGGTTCGTAGAGATGCTCCAGCCATTGCCGGGCAGTGCGGCCCTCGGTGAAGGCCTCGCCCGTGCCGAGCCGCTCGGCGAGATCGGCGAAGATCGAATAGTCGTCGCGCGCCTCGCCATAGGGCGCGACCACCGGATGCATCGGCACCAGCAGCGGGTCGTTGGGGTTGCCGCCGATATCCTCGCGCTCCAGCGTCATCGTGCAGGGCAGCACGATATCGGCGTGGCGGGCGGTCGCGGTCCAGGCGAGCTCGTGGACAACAAGCGTGTCGATACGAGCGAAGGCCTCGCGCAGGCGGTTCAGGTCCTGATGATGATGGAACGGGTTGCCGCCGGCCCAGTAGACCAGCTTGATCTCGGGATAGGTCCGGGTCTGGCCGTTATAGCGATAGGTCGTACCCGGGTTGAGCAGCATGTCGGAGATGCGCGCGACCGGGATGTAGTCGCTGATCGGGTTCCTGCCTTGCGAGAAGGTCGGCATCGGCACGGCATTGTAGCGCCGGCCGTAATAGGCGATGGCGCCAAGCCCGTAGCCATAGCCGCCGCCGGGCAGGCCGATCTGGCCGAGCGCCGCTGCGAGCACCATGCCCATCCAGACGGGCTGCTCGCCATGGCTGGCGCGTTGCAGGGCATGGGCCACGACGATGAGTGCACGCTTGCCGTGGAGGCGCTTGGCCAGCGCGACGATCTCCTCGGCCGGCAGGCCGGCGATGGGAGCAGCCCAGTTCGCATCCTTAGGCTGGCCATCGGTCTCGCCCAGCAGATAGCGTTCGAAGACCGGCCAGCCGACCGTATAGCGGTCGAGGAAGGCGCGGTCATGCAGGCCATTGACCACGAGCGTGTGGACCAGGGCCATCATCAGCGCGGTGTCGCTGCCCGGCTTGTTGGCGACCCAGTCGGCGGCGGCTCCGGGGGGCAGATCGCTGCGCAGCGGGCTCACCAGAACGAATTCGCAACCGCGCTCCTGCGCCCGCTCCATCGCGCCGCGCTCGACATGGCGGCTGGTGCCGCCGCCAGCGACCATGCTGTTCTTCAGCGCCATGCCGCCGAAGGCGAGCACGATCTCGCTGTGATCGGCGATCTGCTCCCAGGAGACGTTGCGCTTCACCAGGTCCTCGTAGTCGCCGATGATATGCGGCACGAGGACGGAGGACGCGCCCGAGGAATAGCTGTTGACCGACTTCACATAGCCGCCGGTCGAGGTGTTCAGGAAGCGGTGGATCTGGCTCTGGGCGTGGTGGAAGCGCCCGGCACTGGCCCAGCCATAGGAGCCGCCGAAGATTGCGCCGGGCCCGAAATCGTCGCGCACGCGGCGCAGTTCGCCGGCGAGCTTGTCGAGCACCGCCGACCACGACATCGGCACATATTCGTCGCGGCCGCGGCGGTCGTCGGGACCCGGCCCGTTTTCCAGCCAGCCGCGGCGGACCATGGGCTGGGCGATGCGGGCGCGGTGGCGTAGCGCGGCCGGGAAGTTCTGGATGATCTCGTTGGGATCGGGATCGCCCTCATGCGGACGGACCTCGAGCTGCCCTTCCTTCATGCGGGCCGAGAACACGCCCCAATGCGAGGTATGCGGGCGGAATGCCTCGCTGTCGGTCACAGCTTCGCCTGCCGGAACGATCGGAGCCGCCATCGTCTTCACCCTCGCCTTTTCGGACTGAAACAGCCCTTCCCTCATTCCGCTGGTCCGCGGCCAACCGCAAGGGGTTTTCGCGGATTGCGGACAAGCGCCGCACGCTTGGCCGGATGCTGAAAGGGCCCGGCTGATGGAGCAGCCGGGCCCTTCCTCATGTCAGCGGACGAATGGTCCGATGCTCAGCGGATCGGCGCCGCATATTGCAGGCCGCCATTGCTCCACAGCGCGTTCTGGCCGCGCGCGATCTTGAGCAGCGACTTCTCGCCGAGATTGCGCTCGAACATCTCGCCGTAATTCCCGGCCGCCTTGATGGCGTTATAGGCCCAGTCGTTCTTGAGGCCGAGCGCCTCGCCGAAGGTGCCTTCCTTGCCGAGCAGGCGCTTTATCTCGGGATTGTCCGACTTCGCGCGCAGCTCGTCGACATTCGCCTGGGTCACGCCGAGCTCCTCGGCCGTGATCTGGGCGAAATGGACCCAGGTGACGATATCGAACCACTGGTCGTCACCATGGCGGGTGACGTAGCCCAGCGGCTCCTTCGAGATCGTCTCAGGCAGGACGATGTGATCGGCCGGCGCCTTGAAGCGCATGCGCTCGGAATAGAGGCCGGACGCGTCCGTGGTGAAGGCGTCGCAGCGGCCGCTCTCATAGGCCTCGGTCGCCTCGTTATTGGTGGCGAAGGTCACCGGCTCGAACTTCATGTTGTTCTTGCGGAAATAGTCGGCGGTGTTGAGCTCGGTCGTGGTGCCCTGCTGGATGCAGATCGAGGCACCGCTCAGCTCCTTCGCCGATTTGATGTTCAGCGACTTCTTCACCATGAAGCCCTGGCCGTCATAGTAGTAGGTCGCGCGGAAATTCTGGCCGAGCGTCGTGTCGCGGCTCATGGTCCAGGTCGTGGTAGCGGCGATGAGATCGGTCTCGCCCGACTGAAGCGCGGTGATCCGGTCCTTCGACGGCAGCTGGATGAACTTCACCTTGGCCGGATCGCCGAAGACGGCCGCAGCCAGGGCCCGGCAGTAATCGGCATTGATGCCGGTCAGGACGCCATTCGCGTCGGGAACGGCGAAGCCGGCGAGATTCGCCCCGGTCCCGCAGTTCAGGACGCCGCGCGACTGAATGGTTTTCAGGGTCTGTGCTTCCGCCGACACCGAAACGGTGCAGACGACAGCAGCGGCAAGCGCCAGGGTCAACTTCATAATTCCATCCCCAGATGACAGTAGTGCCGACGATGTTCCACGCGGCCCGGCTCCCGTCAATCGCCAGCACGCGTGGGCACGGCTTCTTCCGTGGCGGAACGATCGCCGGTCAGTCGAGGGACCCGATCGGACGCGCCTCCCCGCAGGCAACCTCCCTGATGTCATGAATTCCATCCAGTCGCCCGCACAGCTGATCGAATCTGCGGCGCGGCAGGGCGGCAATTATGTGTGGTCTGTCGCTTCCCACTGGAATCTACCCGGGTTGCGATGCGCACTTTGCGATTGCACAGCTGTGCGAAATTCTGCCGAAACCCGTTGACATTCGCAGTCCGGCCGTGGACCAATGGGAAGCCGGCTCATCAGAGCACGGCACGAAACCGCCGAGAAACGGCGGAAGCGGGCGGCAAGGGCCACTTCCCTTGACCCGCCCCGACAAGACGAAGCCTGCCGGCCCAGCCGGTGGGCACGGAGGAAACGGAATGGTCGAAGGGCTTATTGTCCGGCGCGGCGCACACGCGTGCATTGCCTTTACCCTGTCACGCCCTGCCAGCAGAGCGGCGTGAAGCGATGAGCAGTTCCCCGATCGCCCGCAGCGCCGGCCCGGTTCCCGCATCGCTCCCGAGCAGCGGCAGCCGGCTGAATGCCCTGCGCTATCGCGCGAAGGTCGCGCTCAACGGGCCGACCACCTTCATCGGCCTGCTGCTTGCCGGCCTCTTCACCTACCTGATCGTCATGCCGGTGCTGTCGATCCTGTTTGATGCCGTGCGGGTGCAGTTCGGCGACGAGCGCCGCCTGCGGGCGAGCGCCGGCGACTTCACCACCTATTATCTCGAGCGCGCCTTCACCTCGCGCGTCGCCCGCGACCTGTTCTGGGGGCCATTGGCCAACACGCTGACGGTGGCGGCCAGCGCCATTGCGCTCGCGATGATCATCGGCGGGGTGCTCGCCTGGCTGCTCAGCCGCACCGACATGTTCGGCCGGCGCTGGTTCGCGACCGCGCTGATCGTGCCCTACATGCTGCCGGCCTGGACCTTCGCGCTGGCCTGGACGACGCTGTTCAAGAACCGCACCGTCGGCGGCCAGCCGGGCTGGCTGGAGGCGATGGGCCTGACGCCGCCGGACTGGCTCGCCTATGGCCGGCTGCCGATCACCATCATCCTGGCGCTGCATTATTCGCCCTTCGTGATCCTGCTGTTCGGCAATGCGCTGCGTCGCTTCGACAGCCAATTGGAGGATTCCGCCCGCATCCTCGGCGCGAACCGGCTCACCGTCGCCCGCCAGATCATCCTGCCGCTGATGCAGCCGGCGCTGCTCTCGGCGATGGTGCTGATCTTCGCGAAATGCCTCGGCGAGTTCGGCGTCGCCTATGTGCTCGGCCTGCCGGTCGATTTCGACGTGCTCGCGACCTCGCTCTATCGCAGCATCTCGTCACGCCAGTCCGGCGTCGCGGCCGTGCTCGCCGGCTCGATCATGCTGATCGGCGTCATCACGCTGATGATCGATGCAAGGCTGCTCAAGGAAGCCCGCCGCTTCGTCACCATCGGCTCCAAGGGCTCGATGAGCCGGCTGAGCCCGCTCGGCATCCTGCGCTGGCCGGCCACGGTCTTCGCGGCCCTGATGTTCGCCTTCAGCGTCGGGCTGCCGCTGCTGACGCTCGCGCTCTCGACCGTGATGCGCCAGCCCGGCAACTTCGCGCCGGCCAATTTTACCCTCGACTACTGGATCGGCCGCGACCTCAACACCGTCGCGATGAAGAGTGGCGTGCTGTTCACCCCCGATCTCTGGCAGGCCGCCTGGAACAGCCTGTCGATCGTCGGCGTCGCCTCGGTGACCTCGGGTGTGCTCGGCCTGCTCGTCGGCTATGTCGTGGCGCGCACGCCGGTCCGGCCGCTCGCAGCCTTCCTGCGCCAGGTCACCTTCATGCCCTATCTGGTGCCGGGCATCGCCTTCGCCGCTGCCTATCTCTCGCTCTTCGCGGTGCCGCGCGGACCGATCCCGGCGCTCTACGGCACGGCGGCGATCCTGATGCTCGCCCTCATCGCCGACCAGATGCCCTATGCCTCGCGGGCCGGCGTCGCGGCGATGATGCAGCTCGGCAAGGACCCGGAGGAAGCGGCGCAGATCGCGGGCGCCGGCTGGTTCCGCCGCCTCATCGCCATCGTGATCCCGATCCAGAAGGGCGCACTGACCACCGGAATCCTGCTGCCCTTCATTTCCGGCATCAAGGGCCTCAGCCTCTTCGTCGTGCTCGCGGTGCCCGGCACCGACGTGCTCACCACCTATTCGCTGCGCCTGATCGACTACCACTACACCCAGGCGGCCAATGCCGTGGTGCTGATCATCGCCGCGATCTCCTATTTCGGCACGCTCGCGGGCCAGAAGCTGACCAAATCCAATCTCGCGCAAGGACTAGGGAACTGAATCATGCCCAGGATCAACCTGCGCGGCGTCGCGAAGAACTACGGGGTTGCGGGGGCGAATGCCGTCTCCGGCCTCGATCTCGAAATCGGCGACGGCGAATTCATGTGCCTGCTGGGGCCGTCCGGCTGCGGCAAGACCACGACGCTTCGCATGATCGCGGGGCTTGAGAACCTCAGCGCCGGCGAGATCCAGGTCGGCGCCCGCATGGTCGACAGCGTCGGCGCCGGCATTTTCGTGCCCCCGGAGAAGCGCGAGATGGGGCTGGTCTTCCAGAGCTACGCGCTCTGGCCGCATCTGACGATCGAGCGCAATACCGATTTCGGCCTGCGGCTGCGCAAGGTGCCCAAGGCCGAGCGCGAGGAACGGGTGCAGCGCGTGATGAGCACGCTCGGCATCGAGAAATACCGCGACCGCTATCCGTCGCAGCTCTCGGGCGGGCAGCAGCAGCGCGTCGCACTCGCCCGCATGCTGGCGGTCAATCCCGAGGTGCTGCTGCTCGACGAGCCGCTCTCCAATCTCGACGCGGCGCTGCGCCTCGAAATGCGCGCCGAGCTCAAGCGCCTGCACCGCGAGTTCAAGACCACCATCGTCTTCGTCACCCATGACCAGTGGGAGGCGATGACGCTGGCGACCACCATCGCCGTGATGAGCGAGGGACACCTGCAGCAGGTCGGCACGCCCAACGACATCTATGACCGGCCGGCCAACCGCTTCGTCGCCCAGTTCGTCGGCAATCCACCGATCAACATCCTGGAACTCGGCGAGGTGCCGACGCCGGTCGCCGCCAGCGCCGGCCAGTGGCTCGCCGCCTATTCCGGCGGGCTTGCGGAAGCAGGCTCCGTCGGCATCCGGCCCGAGGCACTGAAGGTCACGACCGGCACGGCACCCGAAGGCGCCTTTTCCGGGAAGGCGGAGGTCACCGGCATCCTGCCGACAGGCGGGAGCTGGATCGTCGAACTGACCGTGCCGGGCGGCAAGCTCTTCCAGACCACGCATGAGATGCCAGCGATCGACCAGGGCGAGGCCGTGAATTTCTGGGTCGAGCCGCGCGCGCTGCATGTCTTCGACAAGGCGGGCAACCGCTCCACCGCTGCCGATCAGGCGCTGCGCCCTGCCCGCCGCCACTGACACGAACCGAAGGAGATGCCCATGACATCAAGCATTCCCGCCCGGCTCCGCCTCGCGGCTTCGGCCGCCGCCGTAGCGCTGGTGGCCGGCCTGTCGCCGGCCGTCGCGCAGCAGGCGGAACGCTTCGACCTGAATGCGCTGATCGCGGCGGCCAAGACGGAGAAGCCGATCACCGTCTATGCGGTCACCGGCAAGATCGTCGAGACCGCCAAGGCCTTCTCCGAGAAATACGGACTGAAGGCCACGGGCAAGAAGGTCAACGAAGCGACACAGGCCGACCTGCTGGTGCGCGAGGCCCGCGCCAATAACGTGATCGGCGATGTCAGCGTCGCCATCGACGTCTCGACCGCGATGACCGAGCTTCTGCCGCAGGGCATCGTCGAGAGCTGGGTGCCGCCCGATATCGCGCCGGATGTGCCCGCGGCGATGCGCAAGCCGCTCGTCATCGTCACCGACCCGCATGTCTGGACCTACAATACGGCCGCCTACAAGACCTGCCCTGTCACCAATATCTGGCAATTGACCGAGCCCGAGTGGAAGGGCCGGGTCGCGATGCTCGATATCTACGACAAGCCGCTCTACGCCGACTGGTTCAACCAGATGGCGACGCATCACGACGCCGCCATGGCCAAGGCCTACAAGGACCTCTACGGCAAGGAGCTGAAGACGACGGAGGCCAGCGCCACCGCCGCCTGGGTCAAGGCCTATGCCAGGAACGCGCCGATGATGGGCGATAGCGGCACGGTCGCGGAAGCCGCGGGCGCCGCCAACCAAGCCAAGCCGTTCTTCGCGCTGGTCTCGACCGCGAAATATCGCGACAACCTCACCGCCAACCTGAAGCTCGGCATCTGCAGGGATCTCAAGCCCTTCGCCGGCTTCACCTATCCCGGCCTCGGGCTGATCGCGAAAAACACGAAGAGCCCGGCAACCGCCAAGCTCTTCATCCATTACCTGATGACGACCGAGGGCATCGCGCCGCAGATCGTCGACGGGAAGATCCCGACCAACGCCAAGATCGCCATGCCGGCCGACGAGCCCTCGGGCGTCGGCGCGGTGCTCGGCCAGCTCATGACCTTCAACGCCACGACCGCCGGCGACGATGCCGACAAGCGCCAGGACTGGCAGGATTTCTGGCGGCTCAACTACAAGAAATAAGACGGGAAACGGCCCGAGGAGGCCGGGAAACAACCAGGGAGAGCGACATGACACCACATCGTCCATCATCGCGTCCGCGAGCCTTGGCCGGGCTGATCGCCGGCCTGTTGACCGCGACCCTCGCCAGCCCCGCCGCAGCGCAGGGCGTGGCACCCTTCGACGAGGCCGCCGCGCTTGCGGCGGCACGCAACGAGCCGCCGATCACGATCTATGACAGCACCGGCAAGATCGTCGACATGGCCAAGTCGTTCGCGGCCAAATACGGGCTGAAGGCCACCGGCGTGAAGGTCTCCGCCACCAGCCAGCTCGAGATGATCATCCGCGAGGCGCAGGCCAACAACGTCAAGGGCGACGTCGTGCTGCTGACCGACACGCCGGCCGCGCTGGCCCAGCTGCTGCCGGAGAAATTCGTCTACAGCTTCCTGCCGGAGGACAAGGCGGCCAAGATTCCGGAACTCTACCGCAATCCCCTCGCGATCAGCATCAACGCCACGGTCTGGGCCTATAACACGGAGGTCTACAAGACCTGCCCGGTCACCAACATGTGGCAATTGACCGAGCCGCAGTGGAAGCGCCGGGTCGCCTATTTCGACCCGCTCTCACGCAGCAATTTCAACGACTTCATCAACCAGATGGCGACGCATCACGACGCCGCCGTGGCCAAGGCCTACAAGGACCTCTACGGCAAGGAGTTGAAGACCAGCGAGGAGAGCGCCACCGCCGCCTGGGTCAAGGCCTTCGCCGCCAACGCGCCGCTCGTTTCCGACACGGACGAACGCATCTCGGAAGCGGTCGGCGCGCCCGGCCAGAAGGAGCCGTTCTTCGGCTTCATGTCCTCGGCCAAGTTCCGCGACAACAAGGACAAGGGCTACAAGCTCGGGCTGTGCGAGAGCTTCTCACCCTGGCCGGCCTGGTCCTACACCAAGCTCGCGATGATCGCGACGAAGACCAAGAGCCCCAACGCCGCCAAGCTCTTCATCAACTACATCCTGACGCCTGAAGGCATCATGCCGCAGGTCGTCGACGGCAAGGTGCCGACCAATCCGGAGATCAAACTGCCGGATGACGAGCCGTCGGGCCTCTCCGCCGTGCTCGACCGCCTGCTGCCCTTCAATGCCAAGACCGGCCTCGACGACTGGGACCGGCGGCAGGATTGGCAGGACCTCTGGCGCTCCGCCTACAAGAAATGAGCCCTCTGGAGAGGGCGCCCAGGAGCGCCCTCTCCTTTCCCCACTGCCCGGACACATGAAGACCGCCATGACTGCACCTGCCACCTTGCGGCGCCCGCGCGCGCTCCTGCTCGATTTCGGCGGCGTCATCGTCGAGACCGCCAAGGTACCGGGCTGGGAGACCGCTCTCGCGGCGCGTGTCGCTGAAGTCCTCGCAGAGGCCGGGGCCCCGGCGCTGCGGCCGGCGCGGATCGTGGCCGACATCGCCGCCGGCAGCCTTGCCGACAAGCATTGGAAGAACGCGATGTCGCGGCTCTTCTCCCCGCGCGAGCTGGATCAGGAGGAGTTCTGGAGCGATTTCGTCGCGGCCGACTGGCCGATCGCGGCGCGCGTCGCCGTCACGCGCCGGGCGCGCGAACTCTGCGAGGCGATGGGCCATCTGCGCAGCAAGCGCACGCTGCGCCGGGGCCTGATCCAGCTGCTCGACGCCTGCGACCGCGAGACGATACCGGTCGGCATCGTCAGCAATGCGCTGGCGGGCCAGGTCCATCTCGATTTCCTCGAGGAGAAGGGCTTGCGCCAGCGCTTCGCCGTCGAGATCCACAGCGATGCCGTCAGGATCCGCAAGCCCAACCCCGAGATGATCTGGCTCGCGACCCGCGCGCTCGGGATCGAGCCGGCCGAGGCTTGGTATGTCGGCGACAATTTCGACCGCGACGTGCTCTGCGGCCGCCGCGCGGGCGTTGGTGGCGCCATCCTCATGGAAGCCGGCGGCACCTACGACAAGCCCTACGCGCTCGAAGGTCTCACGCCGGATGCGGTCGTCGCCGATCCCGCCGGCCTCCTCACCCTGTTCGAGAGCGCCTGCGCC
The DNA here is from genome assembly GCF_058783685.1 of Allobosea sp. FW305-C-101. Lineage (NCBI taxonomy): Bacteria > Pseudomonadati > Pseudomonadota > Alphaproteobacteria > Hyphomicrobiales > Alloboseaceae > Allobosea > Allobosea sp. FW305-C-101. The sequence continues at coordinate 362,657 of NZ_JBYSYT010000001.1, forward strand.
GGAGTAGCCGATGATGCCGCCTGATCAATCCGCGAAGCTGCGCGATATCGCCGAGCGCGCCACGCGACTGGTGCAGCCTGCCTTGCTCGCCGCCTTCCGCTCGACCATGGCGGTCGATTTCAAGGTCGATCGCCATGATGTGGTGACGCGGCATGACCGCGAGAGCGAGGCGGCGATCCGCGCCTTCCTGCTGGCCGAGGTGCCGGATTCCGAGGTCGTCGGCGAGGAAGCCGGCGCCAGCGGCTCCGGCCGGGTCAAATGGTATGTCGATCCGATCGACGGCACCGCCAATTTCGCGCGCGGCCTCGCCTTCTGGTGCGTCTCGGTCGGCGCCGTCGTGGATGGCGAGATCGTCGCGGGCGCGATCCTCGACCCCGTCGCGGACACGCTGTTTTCCGCCGATATCTCGGGCGCCTGGTGCAATGGCGAGCCCATGCGCTCGAACGCCGTGCCCGACGAGCAGCATGCCACGCTGATCACCGGCTACCCGGTCGCACGCGATTTCCGGCTCGACGGGCGCGAGGTCGCGCTCGACCGCTTCGCGCAGCTGACCGAGACGTTCTCGACCCTGCGCCGGCCGGGCAGCGCCGCGCTCAGCATCGCCCATGTCGCGGCCGGTTGGGTCGATGCCGCCGCGGGCTTCGGCGTCAATGCCTGGGATGTGGCGGCGGCGATCCTGATCCTGCGCCAGTCCGGTGGGCACTATCGCGGCTTCACGCTCGGCAAGGCAGGCGCTGATGCTTCGGAATTGTTCTGCCCCGGCTATGTCGCGACCGGCGCGGGCGCGGACTATCCGACCCTTCAGGGCGTCGCCGAGGCGATCTCGACCACGCGCATCGCCAAGGCTTCGGTTCAGCCCCGCGCCGCAGTCGCTTGAAGATGACTGCGAGCGACGAATGTTGACGTTTTCTGCACAGCTGTGCAAATCACCTCGGCCCGATCGGGCCCTACGCCTTCGGGAAATCCGGCCATGACGTCCAGCTCCGCCCTGCTCGCCCCTGCCGCCGCGCTCGATCTCGACGCCCGCGCCGCCTTTTGCGTGGCGCTGGCCCGATCGGCCGGCGAGATCGCCCGCGAGGGCTTTGCCGCCCGCGCCGCCGCCGAGCCGGATGCCGGGATCGGCATGAAAGGGCCGCAGGATTTCCTGACCGAGACCGATACGGCGGTCGAGCGCCATATCAAGGCGCGCCTGGCCGAGAGCTTCCCCGAGGACGGCTTTCTCGGCGAGGAAACCGGCGGCACCGTCGAGGGCCATGTCTGGGTCGTCGACCCCATCGACGGCACGGCCAATTTCGCCCGCGCGATCCCGCATTTCTGCATCTCGATCGCCTTCGTCACTGACGGCGAGATCGAGATCGGCGCGATCTACAATCCCGCGCTCGACGAGTTGCATTTCGCCCGCCGTGGCCATGGCGCGACCCTGAACGACCGCCCGATCCGGGTTTCCCGCACCAACGCTTATACGGCGGCCTGCGTCGAGCTTGGCTGGTCGAACCGCCTGCCCAACGCGACCTATCTCGCCGTACTCTCGGATCTGCTGGAGCGCGGCACGAATGTCCGGCGCGCGGCCTCGGGCGCGCTCGGCCTCGCTTATGTCGCCGACGGTCGCTCGGACGGCTATGCCGAATTGCACATGAACCCGTGGGACTGCCTCGCCGGGCTCTTGCTCGTTCGCGAGGCCGGCGGCCGGGTCGGTCCCTTCCTCACGCTCGACGGGCTGGCCAAGGGTGGCGGCGTTCTCGCCGCCGCGCCCGGCATCGCCAGCGGCATGAGCGGGGCGACCGGCATCCCGCTCGAACCGTGATGACAGGCTACCCCCCGATGCATGACGACAGCCCGCGCTACGAGCGCCCACCGCTGAGCCTGATCGAGCCGAATGTCACGCCCTATGGCGTCGAGCTCTATATCGGCGGCATGGAAGCGGCCGGCGATGTCGACCTGCTGAAGCGCCACGGCATCACGACCGTCGTCAACTGCGCCGTCAATCTCGACATCAACTATGCCGTGAAGCCGTTCCCGGATACGCCGCCCGGCAGCCTCTATGGCGGCGGGGCACTGCGCTACTACAAGATCGGCCTCGTCGATGGCGACGGCAATCCCGAGACCATGATGCTCGGCGGGTTCTATGTGCTGCGCGGCGCCTTCGCGCAGGTTCTGCCGAACCGGCCGACCTATCCGCTGCGCGAGCGCGGCAACGTGCTCGTCAATTGCCGCGCCGGCCGCAGCCGCTCGGTCGCGCTGGTCGGCCTGTTCCTGCATGTCGAGATGCCGGAGGTCTATCCGACGCTCGAAGCAGCCTATGCCCATGTCCGGGAGAAGCGCGAACTCCGGCCCGACGAGTGGCACGAGACGCCGAAGCCGATGCTGGCCGCCGCCGCGGCCCGCGCCGCCGACTGGATTCGCCGGATCGACGCAGCTCAGGAACATGTGCCGGCATGACCCGCATCGCCGTCATCGCCGATCCGCATTTCCACGACGTGACCTATCGGGCAGGCCAGCCGCATGCGCCGCTCGCGGCCGTGCGCAGCCTTGCCGACACCGTCGCCTCCACGCGGGTGTTCAACGAGAGCTACCCGGCGCTCCCTGCCCTGCTCGACGATATCGTGGCGCGCGGCATCGAGCTGGTCATCCTCGTCGGCGATCTCACCGATGACGGCCAGCACTCGACGATGGCGGCTGCGACCGCCGTGCTGCAGGACTACAGCGCCCGCCACGGCCTGCGCTTCCTCGCCACGCCCGGCAATCACGATCTCTACGCCATTCATGGCCGGCACCAGTCGAAGCGCTTCCTCGATGCCGACGGCAGCCATGTTCTGGTGACGAGCGATCCCGAGGCCGACGCGGGGGATTCAACCGCGCGCATCGTCAGCCCGGACATGCATTGCGGCGGCTATGACAGCGCGATCCCCGCCATGGCCGAGCTCGGCTTTTTCCGGCGTCCCTGGCACCTGCATTGGGAAAGCCCGTTCGGGCCGGACGATGCGCTGACGGCCCGCAGCTTCGAGATCCGCTCGGCCGATGGCGGTACCGTGCGGCGCATGGTCGACAGCTCCTACCTGGTCGAACCGGTCGATGGCCTCTGGGTGCTCTCGATCGACGCCAATGTCTTCGAGCCGCGTGACGGCGATCGCGATCCGGCGCTGGAGAAAAGCTATATCGACAGCACCGATGCCGGCTGGAACGCGATGCCGCGCAACAAGCCCTTCGTGCTGGCCTGGATGCGCGATGTGGCGGCGCGCGCGAAGGCGCTCGGCAAGACGCTGCTGGCCTTCTCGCATTATCCGGTGCTCGACCCGCTGAACGGCACCACCGCAGACGAGGTGCGCCTGCTCGGCGACACCTCCTTCGTCCGCCGGGCCCCCACCGCCGCCACGGCGGAGGCCGCCGCCGCAACCGGCGTGCGTATCCATTTCAGCGGCCACCTGCATATCAACGACACGGCGCGGGTTTCGAGCGGCGACGACTGGCTGATCAATATCGCGGTTCCCTCGATGGTCGGCTTCCCGCCAGCCTACAAGATCGCGACCGTGGCGGAGGGGCGTCTCGACGTGGAGACCGTGGTGCTGGCCGAGGTGCCGGGCTTCGATCTCGCCTTTGATCTCTACAAGGCCGAGGCGAGGCTGACCGGCGAGGACGATGGCGGCATCGCCTCCACCACGAGCCACGGCGCCTTCCTCAGCACGCATCTCGCCGAGATGGTGCGCCGCCGCTACCTGCCGAAGGAATGGCCGGCCGATCTCGCCGCGCTGGTGCCGCGCCTGACGCTGGCCGATCTCGACCGGCTGGCAGGGATCGCCGCGCCGCTCGCGCCCGCCGACGTGGTGCCGCAGGCCGCCGACGCGGAAGCCCTGCCCTTCTTCGAGCTGGTGGTGGACTGGTACAGACTGCGCAAGGGCCGGCATGTCGCGCTCGATTTCATCGCGCCAGCGCGGCTCGATGCCTATCGTGCACTGGCTGCGCGCTACCGGGCGGGCCACTGGCCGGCGACGAGTGTGCAGGCGCGTATCGCAAGCTTCCTCGCCATCCTCGAAAGCTATCTCGCGAGCCAGCCCTCGCGGGATTTTTCGATCGACCTCGCGACCGGCGCGGTCGCGGATCGCTTCACTTCGGCCTGACCGTCCGGCGCCAGACCGGCGTGACCGGGAACGTCGTGACCGTCGGGGCGCTGACGCCCGGCTCCCCGGCCGCGAGCTTCGCGATGATGTGGTCGGCCATCAGGTCGATCGGCTGGCGGAAGGTCGTGAGCCCGTAGGAGGCCCAGCCGGCCTGCTCGATATCGTCGAAGCCGACGACGCAGAGCTCGTCCGGCACCGCCATGCCAAACTCGGTACGTGCGCCATCGAGAAAGCCGCAAGCCAGCAGATCGGTGACGCAGAAGGCCGCATCCGGCCGGTCGGAGCGCGCGAGCAACTGGCGCGCGGCCTCGTAGCCGGAGGCATAGGCCGTCGGCCCGGTCCGCGCGACTGTGACCTCGAAGCCCTCCGCAGCGGCAGCCTGTCGAAAGGCCTCCTCGCGCCCGACGATGCTGGGCGTGCCGGCGAGCGAGGACACCACGGCGATGCGCGAGCAACCGGCCCGGCGCAGCATGTGGAAGGCCTCGTTCGCCGCGGCGACATTGTCGACGACGATGTTCTCGGGGCCGGTCACGGGATCATCGCGGTTGATCAGGATGACATGCTGGCCGCTGGCGACGCAGGTCTCGATCAGGGAAGCGGGCGGCGCGCCCGAGAGCACGATCGTCGCTTGGGCGCGATAGTTCAGCGTCTGGCGCAAGGCCTTGGCGACGCTCTCGCCATCGCCCGAGGTATTGATCAGCATGGCGACCTGATTGATCGCCTGCAGGCGGCGCGAAATCGCGTCGAGCATGCGCGACTGGTAGGGCGTGCCGACATCGCCAGCGATCAGGCAGACGATGCCGCTGGATTCGTTGATCAGGCCGCGCGCCAGATGGTTGACGTGGTAGCCGAGCGTCTGCGCAGCCTCCAGCACCCGCTCGCGCGTCGCCTCGGAGACGCTGGCGCCATCCGTGAAGGTACGCGAGACCGCCGAGCGCGAAACGCCCGCAAGTTCTGCGACCTGCTGCGCGCTGACGAAAGACCGGCCCCGCTTCGCTCCCGTCATCGTCCCTCCACGGCCATGCACGGAATGTGCATCAGAGCACAAACGTGCAAATGCCCCTTCGGAAAGGTCTTAGGAGAGTAGCGGCTGCCTTGCAATTGCGGATGTCCCGCGCGTGCAAGGGCGCGCCTTTCGCCTATGCCGGCCGGACTGAACCCGCCCGCCTTATTGCAGGTCGGCGAAGGCGAGCTTCAGACGATCGACCGCTTCCACGACCACCGCGCGCGGCGTCGCCAGATTGAAGCGCAGGAAGCTCTCGCCGCCCTTGCCGAAGGTCGGGCCGTGATTGATCGCGATCCTAGCCTGTTTCTCGACGCGTGCGGTGAATTCGGCCGGTTCCATGCCCGTCCCCGAAAAATCCGCCCAGGCGAGATAGGTCGATTCCAATGGCATCGAGCGCACGCCGGGAATCGTATCGATGCCGGCATCGAAGAGGCGGCGATTGCCGTCGAGATAGAGATTCAGCGCATCGACCCAGGCGGCGCCTTCAGGGCTGTAGGCAGCGGTCGCCATGGCCATGCCGAAGGAGTTCGGGGAGATGCCGAGCGCATCCATGCGCCCGCGGAACAGGTCGCGCAGCCGGACGTCCGGAATGATGACGTTGCCGATATGGGCGCCGGCGATGTTGAAGGTCTTGGTGGTGGCGGTCATCATGACCAGCCGGTCCATGATCTCGGGCGCCGCGACCGGCATCACCGTATGCTTCTGGCCGGGCATGACGAGGTCGTGGTGGATCTCGTCGGAAACCAGGATGAGGTCGTGGCGCTTGCAGAAATCGGCGATCGCGCGCAACTCGTCGCGAGTCCAGACCCGCCCACCCGGATTATGCGGCGAGCACAGGATCAGCATGCGCTCCTTGCCAGTCATCGCAGCATCCCAGGCGGGGATATCGAGGACATAGCGGCCCTCTTCCAGCGCGAGCGGGCATTCGACGACCCGGCGGCCGGAAGACGCGACGATGCGCGCGAAGGCGTGATAGACCGGCGTCATCAGCACGACGCCATCGCCTGGCTTCGTATAGGCCTCGACGCAGAGCGCGGTGCCGTTCACCAGGCCATGCGTGGTGAAGATGGAGTCGGGCGAGACCTCCCAGCCATGCCGGTTCAACATCCACCAGCGGATCGCGGCGAGATAGGCGCGGTCATCGCCGAAATAGCCGTAGATGCCATGGGCGTTCATGCCCTCCAGGGCGCCCTGCACGCAGGCCGGCGGGCGGAAGTCCATGTCCGCCACCCACATCGCAATGCCACCATCGGCCGGCACGCCATAGACGGTCTCCATCTTGTCCCATTTGGCCGAGTGGGTGCCGCGGCGATCGATCCGCTCGTCGAAATTGGGGAGAAGCTGCATGTGGCCCTGCCGACTAAGACGGAGAATATCCTTCCCCTAGCAGGTCTCACGGGAGAACACAGCATCTGCCGGGCGCAATGCTGGCGCACGACGAATGCATCCGTCGCAGCCGCCGACGGCGCGAGATCGGATGCCGAAGATCTGCGCGCGGGCGGGAGCGCGGGGCCACGGACTGACTGCCATCGCGGGTTGTCGCCCGCAGGCATGAGCCGCGCTGCGGCATTCCTCATTGTGGCGCCATCGTTCAATTCGAGGGATGCCGGGCGTGCTAGCCCGTCGCTTCCGGGCCGCGCGAATGATGCGCGCCAGAAACGGGCATTTCTCACGCGGTGCGTGCAGGGTCCGGCAGCGGTTTGGGACCTAATAGCCGCGCGAAAGTGATGTGACAGACCAAGCCATTCGGCATTGTCTGGCTTCGCTGGCGATCCGCCACTCTGGTCGCAAGCGGAGGTGGTGGCCTATCGCCTTGGCTTCTGCGCCGTCCCAGCCTGCTGAAGCTGCGGTGGTCTGGTCCAAATTCTGAGGCTTCCGATGAATGATGTCTCTCATCGCATCGTGAGCATTCTGACCGCGAACCCGTTCTTTGCGGGCTTCGAGCGGGATGCGCTTGAGAAGATTGCGGCCGTCTGCCGGCAACGGCATCTGGCCGCGCGGGAGGTCCTGTTCCTCAAGGGCGATCCGGGCGACGGTCTCTATGCGATCCGGCGCGGCCTGATCCGCATCGGAACCGTGGATGATCTCGGGCAGCAGATGACGATCAACGTCCTGGGCGGCGGCGACGTCTTCGGTGAGATCACCTTGCTCGACGGCCAGTCCCGCACCGCCGACGCGGTCGCGATGGAGGACACCCACACCTTCTTCCTGCCGCGGCAGGACTTCCTGGGCCTGCTCAAGCGCGAGCCGCCGATCGCGCTGCACCTGATCGAGCTTCTCTGCGCGCGGCTGCGCGATGTCATCGGCCGCCTGGAAGAGACCACGTTTCTTCCGTCGGCCATTCGGCTCGCGCGGCGCATCCTCGTGCTCGCCGCCGACTACGGCACGGATGTCCGCGCGTCCCAGGAGGAATTGGCGTCCCTCACCGGTGTGACGCGCGAAACGGTCAACCGCCACCTCCAGTCCTGGAAGCGCACCGGTGTCATTTCGCTGGGGCGAGGACGGCTGTTGATCCAGGATATCGACGACCTCAGGCGTTTGGCGAAGATCGACGCTGCCTAGAGGCTGCTGCCGGTTCCCGTGAAGCAACGACGGCGGAGCAAAATGATCTAGCGGCGCCGATCGATGCCGTCGCTGCTGATCTCTGGCGCTGCGCCGGCCACTGCCTCGCCTGCCGCGAAAACGCGGACGGGCTGGTCGAAACCCTTCAGGACACGTGCATCCAGTTCGACGAGAGGCACGCGCCCCTCGACCGCATCCGCGGCAACCGTGTCGATCAGCACCTCGGTATTGCGCGCGCTGGCACAGAGGCGCGCTGCGAGATTCACGACGCTTCCGATCGCCGTGTATTCGAGCCGGCCCTTGGAACCGATCCGCCCGACCGTCGCGGGACCCATCGCGAGCCCGATCCCGAAACCAAGCCGGAGGTCCGGGGTCTGTCGAGCCTGTAGAAGCGACTGGACGCTCTTCTGCATGTCCTGCGCCATCCTGATCGCGCACAAGGCCGGGTCCGGGCGGGGCACGGGCGCGTTGATCAGCACCATCATTCCGTCGCCGGAAAAATGCGTCAGCGTGGCGCCATGATCGATCACGACCCTGTCCAGGGCATCGTAATAGTCGCTCAGGAGACGCATCACGACGTCGGGCTCCGTGCGCGCGGAAAAGGCGGTGAAGCCCCGCAGATCGCCAAAGACGACCACCACCTCGATGCGCCGTCCGTCGAGCACGCTGTCGTCGCCCGACTGGTCGATCAGCTCGGCCACCTGCGGCGCGAGAAATCGCTTGAGCCGGCCGATTCGCTCGGAGCGTTCCTGCGACACCGCCAGATCGCCGGCCATCGCGTTGAAGCGCGTCGCCAGCCGCTCGAATTCATCGCCGGTGGGGATATCGATCCGGTGGTCGAACTGGCCGGCTCCGATCCGCGCCACGCCGTCTTCCAGGATGCGGATCGGCTCGATCATGCGCTGGGTGAGCCAGTAGGCCAGCGCCGCGGCGAGCCCGGAACCGACGACGAGGACGGCACCCGCCCGCCACAGGGCCGCGTAGATCGGCGCGAAGGCCTCGGCGACCGGTTGCTTGACGACGACGCTCCAGTCGACCCCGGGTATCGGCGCCATTGCGGCGAGAACCGTATGGCCGTCGAGATCGCGCCCCGCGGTCGCCTGGCCGCGTTGCGCCGCAATGCGCGCTCTTAGGATCTGGAGCGGCCGTATCGCGGCCTGATCGGCCCTGAGAACCAGGCTGATGTCGGGATGGGCGATCAGGCGCCCCGGCTGGTCCAGAACGAACGCTTCCCCGGTCCGCCCGACCCGGATCGCCGATATGACATCCCAGATGAGCTTGAGATTGACCTCTGCGACCGCCATGCCGACGGCGGAGCGGTTGCCGGCTACGGCAATGGTCAGAAAGGGCTCCGAGCCGGCATGGAAGGTCACCGGTCCATACCAGGCGCCGCCGGGACTGATCGCCTTGAGCGCCGGGTTGACCGAGTGGCCGGCGCCGCTCTCGACCATGTTGAGACCCATGCGGGAGACGAAGACGCGCTCGCGGCCGGTGGCATCAACAAGGGTCAGGTTCACCACGGCGGGCACTTGACGCAAAAGCCGGAACGCGTCGAGCCGGCGCCTTTCGTCGGCGCTGTCGGACCATGGCAGCTGAACCGTCCATGCCAGCTGATCGCGGATTCCGTCCAGGAAATCCTGGATTTTCGCAGCCGCTGATCGGGCCTCCGCTTCGAGAAGGTCGTTCAGCCTGGCCTTCTGGTCGCGATGGCCGAACCAGGCTTCGCTGCCGCCGGCGACAAGCAGGGGCACGACGACGGCCGCGAACAACGCGAGGAAATACTTCGCGAAAAGAGAACTACGGGGGGCGGGTGGCGATTGTGTCACCGTGACAGCTCATGCGCCGGCATTCCGGCGGGTTACTCGATCACCACGTCCGCGCTGCTCAGGATCGAAGGCGGCATGGTCAGGCCGAGCTGCCCGGCCGCCTTCAGATTGACGAACAGCTCGACCTTCGTCACGCGCTGGACCGGCAGGTCGGAGGGCTTCTCCCCCTTGATGATCCGGCCGGCATAGATCCCGGTATGGCGGTGCGATTGCCGGAAGTCGCCGCCATAGCTCATCAGGCCGCCTGCGTTCGGGAAATCCCGGGCCTGGGTGATGGCCGGCAGCGCGTGACGCATGGCGAGTTCGGCAAGGCGGCGGCTTCGGTAGGCGAAATAGGGATCGGAGGTGAAGACCAGCCCGGGCAGCTTCATCTCGGAGGCGGCTGCGAACAGCCTCTCCAGTTCCGGCTCGCTGCTGGCATTGAGCAGGCGCAGCTCCAGCCCGAGGCTGCTTGCGGCAGCCTGCAGGTTGCGCGACTGCGAGCCCGAGGTCGGGCTTGCCGGGTTGACGGCGACGGCGAAGGTCCTGGCGGCCGGGAACAGCTCGCTCATGAATTCCAGCCGTTTCAGCGAGACTTCCACGCTCAGGCTGCTCACGCCGGTGAGGTTTCCGCCGGGCCGGGACAGGCTGGCGACCATGCCCAGGGCGACCGGATCGCCACCCATCTCGAAGACGATCGGGATCGTCTTGCTCGCCGAGCGCGCGGCGAGCGCGACCTCCGCGCCTCCTGGCGCGACCATGACGGTGACCTGGCGCTCCGCCAGATCTATCGCGAGCGCCGGAAGCCGGCTGTACTGGCCCTCGGCCCAGCGAAAATCGATCGTGACATTGCGGCCGTCGACATAGCCTGCCTCGGCCAGGCCCTCGGCAAAGGCGGCGAGGCGGCTGCCATAGGGCTCAGGGGATTCCGAGCCGAGGTAACCGATGACCGGCATGGTTTTCGGCTGCGCCCGCGCGGCGACGGTCGATGCCGCCATGGCACCGAGCAGCGCTATCGTCTCGCGCCGCGTCGTCGGGACGGATCGGCGCAAGGAGCAGGGCATGAGACGCACGGCCGTTCCCCTTCCGACCGAGAGTGGCGCAGCCCGGAAAGTGCCGAACCCGCACCGATGCCCTTATATCATGCCGGTCGAGCTGTGTCGCGAAACGGATCCGTGGTTGGTCTGGTCGAGGCGAGGGACGCGCCGACGCGTGAAAACGGGCGCGCTGCAGCGGGCCGGGGCCTGTTGCAGCGCAGGGGCAACGTGGTCACGGGTTGCCGTTCGAGCGGGTGGGCAGCCCAGTGCGCGGTGGGGAGCCGGGCACCGGAGCGAGCCGGCTTGATCGAACTCAGTTCAGCCCGCGCGTCACGACGATCTCGAGATAGCTGCTCGGCACGGCGACGGTCGCATCGCCCGATCGATTGAACTGATCGACCAGCGCCATCAGGTCCTTGGTCAATGCCGCTCCGGCCGGCTGGTCCAGCGCGGCGAAGACCTTGAGCACCGGTCCGTAATAGCTGCGGAAGACCTGGAGCCAGTGATCCGACGAGCGATAGCGAAAGACGAAATCGCGTCGCCGCGTCTGGATCGAGGTGCCTGCCGAGCCGAACAGCTCGATCAGGCGCTCCTGCGTGCCCCAAAGCGCGGGCGATCGCAGCCCGGCAGCCGGCGGGACGTATGTCCCGATCGTCTTGAAGAGTTGGCCGATGAAGCCGTCTGGCGTCCAGTTGGCCATGCCTATCTTGCCGCCATGCCTGCAGACCCGCAGCAGCTCGGCCGCGGCGCGCTCCTGATCAGGCGTGAACATCACCCCGAAGGTCGACAGGACCGCGTCGAATTGCCCGTCCGCGAAAGGCAGGGCCTCGGCATCGGCTTCGCGGAAGGAGATATCGAGTCGCTCGGCCGCCGCACGTTCGCGGCCACGCTCGAGCAAGGCGGCGACATAGTCCGTGCTGGTGACGTCGCACCAGCGGCGCGCCGCGGCGAGGCTGGCATTGCCGTTGCCGGCGGCGACATCGAGCACGGCCTGGCCGCTGCGCAGATCGAGCGCCTCGCACAGGCGTTCGCCGACGATCTGCAGGGTCGTTCCGACGACGGCGTAGTCGCCGGACGACCAGGCGCCGTGCTGCCGGAGCTTGATCACTTCATGGTCGACCTTCTGCGTGGCATTGCCTTGAAACATGGTGGACATGAGACATTCTTCCTTTGAGGTTCGCTTGGCAGGCTCTGGTGAAGGGGGTGGGGCACGGCGCGTCGGGAGGCTACGCGCCGTGCCGCGACCGGTCACGGCCGCGGATGAGGGCGCCGAACGGCGAACTCGATCTCCGAACGGGTGATGCCGATATCCTTCAGCATCCTGTCGTCGAGTTCCGACAGCGCCTTGGCAGCCTGGCGCAGCTCCGCCTTGTCGCGCACCCTGCGCAGCCGCTCCGAAAGCGCCTCGATCAGCCTCGTCGTCAGAGGGCGCCGCGCGGGCTTCTGGTGAGGCGGGAGGAAGGGGCCGTGAACCTCGTAGAGGAACTGATCGCCGAAGATCTGCCCGACTGCCATGCGCCCGATCAGCCGATCGAGCACCGACTTGGCGCGAGGCCGCAGCATGTCGGTCAGGTCGTCGATATCGTGAAAGAAGTCGCTTCTCAGCGCATGCATCGTGCCGCTCCATTGCTGTGTCCGCCGCCTCTTCGGGCGGTGTGGCAGCGTTATGGCGGCTCTGGGGGCACGTCGTCTGTGAGGTGCCGCACACAGTCGATTCAGTCGATTCAGTTGGGGCGAGGCCGATTGTGGAACCGTGGTCGATCGGAAAGCCTGCAGAAGGCGATAGGTCAGGCCTTGAATGATCCGGCGGTTTCGCGGACGTGCCGTAACAGGTTTGTCTTTCAGCTTCGGCGGATCCTCAAGCGCCCTCAGCTTCCCGCTTGCGCCGATCACCACCCGGTCGAGGCCGCGATATTCTGTGCGCGGGCCAGCTGCCTGGATCAAACCCATCGAAGCTGCTCGATCGAAATAGTGCAGCGCGGCGGGGATCAGCGAGCGGGATATCGCACCGCTCCATTCTCATTCCGGCAATGGATCGTTCCATAGTTTGAAATAGACGGCAATGCTCCGCTGCCGCAGAGTCAAGTGGAGATCGCCGAGGGACCAGGAGCGAAACGTGGCCCAGCGGGTGAAGTTCTTCCTGGCTGCCGACAACGGCCAACTCGCGCAATCCGGTCTCGACCTGCATTTCACCAAAGAGGATTCGCTCGCCTGCGCGGTCACGATCCTGGCGCAGCGCGCATCCGATGCCGCCTCTGGCGAGATGAAATCGGTCGATCCGGCTTCGCAGCCACTCGCCGCCTGAGTCATGCACAACCGCTCGCCCGACACGATCGCCGTCGATGCGAATGGGCCGATCAGGAGGCCGGCGGACCTCGTTGGCCACAAGCTGTTTTCCCATCCGGAGGACGCCTCGTGGAAGCTCTTTCCCGAGCACTGCGCCGCGACCGGTTTGAACATGGCGGCGGTCAGCGACCGGATTTGACCGCACGGGGGAAGCAAGCGCGGCAAAGCGTTGTGGTTCCACTTGGAAGCAAACAACTCCGGATCAGCCGGAGCGGATAAACGGGGGACTAATCGTGTTGTTGAAGAAATTTGCCTGTGCCACTGCGCTGACGCTGGCGGCCTTTACGGTATCGGCACAAGCGCAAGAGCCGCGCCGGGGCGGAACGATCCGCTTCACGGCGCCTTATGGCGCGTCCTTCGTCAGCAATGACAGCCATGTCTCGCTGGGGGTTCAGGACGAGATATTCAGCTATGCGCTGCACAGCATGCTCTACAAATGGGATGCCAAGAACAGCAAGCCGGAACTCGACCTCGCCAAGAGCGTTGCCGTCTCGAACGACGGCAAGACCTATACCTACAAGCTGCGTGACGACGCCTTCTTCCATAACGGCCGCAAGATGACGGCCAACGACGTGATCTGGTCCTATACGCGGATCATGGATGGCGCGAAGAACTATCCCGGCGCGCGCTACATCGCCCGCATCGCCGGCGCGACCGAGGTGCAGAAGGGCCAGGCCAAGGAGATTTCCGGCCTCAAGACGATCGATGACTTCTCCATCGAGATGACGCTGACGGACAGGGCCGATCCCGGCTACTTCCTGTTCCAGGGGCAGACGGCCATCATGCCGGCCAAAGAAGCGCAAGCCGCCGACTTCTTCAACAAGCCGATCGGCCTCGGCCCGTTCAAGTTCGTCGAGCACGTTCCTGGCTCGCGCATGGCCTTCGAGCGCTGGGAGAAATACCATCAGCCCGGCAAGCCCTATGCCGACAGGCTGGTGATCTCGCCGATGGGCGAGGCAGCCGCGCGCGACGTCGCCTTTCGCAACAAGGAGATCGACGCCTCGATCCTCGGCTCGGCCCAGTATGTCGCCTACAAGGCCGACCCGAACCTCTCGAAGGGCCTCCTGGAGGTTGCGGAGGTCTTCACCCGCAACATGGCCATGAACCCATCCTTCAAGCCCTTCTCGGACAAGCGGGTGCGCCAGGCGATCAACCACGCCATCGACAGCGATCTGATCATCAAGCGCCTCGTTCGTGACAAGGCCTATCGCGCGGTGGGCTGGTTGCCGCTCTCCTCGCCAGCTTTCGACAAGGACGCCAAGCCCTACGCCTATGACCCGGAGAAGGCCAAGAAGCTGCTCGCCGAGGCCGGCTATCCCGACGGCTTCGAGTTCGAATGGACCGCGACGCCGAACGAGAGCTGGGGCATCCCGATCGCCGAAGCGACGATTCCCATGCTCGCCAAGGTCGGCATCAAGGTGAAGGTCAAGCCGGTCGAGACCTCCGCGGTCGGCGGCGTCGTCACCAGCGGCGGTTTCCAGGCCGCGATGTGGTCGAACCCGTCCGGCCCGGATTCCCTGACGGCGTTGAAGTGCTTCCACTCCTCGACGTTGCGCACGTCGTGCAACTACAACACCTTCAAGAACGCAGCCTATGACAAGCTGATCGACGACGCCTCGGCGGAGACCTATGCGGCCAAGCAGCTCGAGCTGTTGAAGAAGGCGAACAACTTTCTCCAGGAAGAAGCTCCGGTCTGGTTCTTCAACTACAACAAGGCGGTCATGGCCTATCAACCCTGGCTGCACGGCCTCCAGCCCAACGCGACCGAGCTTGGGCTGCAGCGCTACGAGAATCTCTGGGTCGATGCTTCCTCGCCCGCGGCGAAGTAAGCCGTCCTGAGTTCACGCCGCCGCGCGACAGCGTGGCGGCGTGGGGTTGTCCGCATTCGAGCGTCGGCGCCGACGCCCCGCGCAGCGGCTTGTCGACGTCCACTTTCGGGCAAGGCGCCAAGGTCAGCTTGTGGCGCTTGCCGGTCGTTGACCGCGGTACAAGTCGGTCACATTCATGGCATTGCTGCTATAGATCAGATCCTCAAGTATCAGCACGCTGCAGGAGTGGATTGTGACTGAGCGATTTGAACGGCATCGCCAACCCTGGACCTCTGAGGAGCTTCAGAAGCTGAAATTGCTCGCTGGAAAGGGCATGGCCCTGAAGGCGATTGCGAAAGCAATGACCCGTAGCGAAGAGTCCATAAAGGATCGCGCAAAGCTCGACGGCATCGGCATCGCCAAACTCCGCTAGACTAGGGGGCTCCGGAGTCGACATCAACGTGAGCGCGCCTGGTCGGGCGAGCACGTTTCTGAATGCCCAGGCTCGCTCCCTGCCGACGCTCGTGCGTGCTTCGCCGCACTATTACAACACCGAGGAGGACCTCTCCGACTTGGTCTCGACATGTCGCCGGATCATGGGCTGACAAGCCGGTCCGGATGCCTCGCTCAGCGTGAACCAAGCATGATGTTCAACGCCGCTAGCCCCGTGACCACCATGACAGCCACGGCCAGCACCGCCAGCTGAATCCAGCGACGGTACTCGGCCGCTCCGGCGGGGGACAGTTGCACGGCCATCTCGATCTTGCCGGGCGAGGCCATGAGCAGGAACGCCGCCGCGACGTTGTGGATCGCCATGAGCCACAGCACGTCCACGCCGAGCGAGCGGGCGATCTCGGCTTGAGTGGTTGCGAACATCGCGTTCGCTCCGCTGTTGGAGCCCGTCACGAAGCCACCCACCGCGCCAACGAAGGGAGCCGCCGCCAGATAGGCGGTGCCGGTCCCGGCCAATGTCCGCGCCAGATGCGCGGCCATGCCGGACACCGCCATCAGGATGCCGAGCAGGATGAACAGGCCCGTGACCGGCGCCACCTGGAGCCATGAGGCCCATGCCTTGCGGATGGCTCGAGGCTGCGGCCAGCCGCGCGCGAACCAGGCAGCAGCCACGAACAGCCAAAGCGCGGGCGAGGCGACATAGCGCCAGCTTTCCGACAATCCAGCCGCCCGCACGATCCAGCCGGCAACCAGCACCCCGCCGAGCAGGACCGCATAGCTCCACAGCGCCCGGCGCCCGTCGGTTTCCAGCGGGTTCGTGTTCCGGCCTCGATGCCCAAGCAGCAGATGCAGTGCGATCACGACCAATGCGCCGAGCGCGCCTGCCGGAGCCGTTCCGAATGCGGCATTGGTCGCGGTGACGGTGGCCGTTAGAACGATGCCGGATAGTGCGCCTTGCAGGATAGCGCCGCTTCGACTTCCAGGCATAGCGGCGAGCCAAGCCGCTACGATCCCGGTTACGGTGAACGGAATGATGCTGACAATGGCTGATATGACGCCCAGGCCCTGAAACGGCAGCCCGGACATGGTGGCGGCGATCAAGGTTCCCGGCCCCATCGATCCCCATGGCACTGCGCACAGGCCCAGGAGGCCGATCACCGCCACCTTGCGCGCCGGCAGTCCGAAATGCGCGAGCAGCGGAATACCGATGGTAACGCCGATGCCGAAGCCGGTCAGGGATTCCGCGAACGGCGTGATGCCGTGCACAACGAGAAGGACCGCGCCGACGCCGCGGCCGGCCCGGCCACGAATCCAGCTCGCCAGCGCCGACTGGCCACCCGCCTCGCGCAACACTTCGGAGAGTAGCAGCCCGCCGGCGACGATCAGCAGGACTTCCAGCAGGATCGGGCTCCATCGCAGCGCGGCAGGCGCTATGCTGTCCGCCGGGAGCGGGAAGGCCAGCAGGATGGCAAGCATGGCCGAGCCCGTTCCCAGGAGCGCGGCGTGGAGTGAACGTGCTCCCAAAGCGAGGGCCAGGATAGTGGACAGGACGGGGAGCGCGCTGAGGAAGGCGGGCATGGATTATTCTCTGTTTGCAGATCAGAAATTATTTTTGCTAATATGCAAATTGTCAAGGGGAGAGGTGTGACTTGGACACAGAGCCTGAAGATCAGGATGCCCGGTTCGGTAAAGCAGTTCGTACGCGCCGGACGCAGCTGGGCGTAACCCTCGACCAGCTCGCTGAGACGAGTGGGGTGTCCGCGGCCGCGTTATCGCGTGTCGAACGGGGCTTGCTCAGCCCGACGCTGCGCAACGCCATCGCCATCGCCCGCGGCTTGGGGATGGAGCTCGCCGAGCTCGTTGAGCGTGACAATGCCGAGATCACTCGCACGGGCGAGAATCTGCGCTTTTTCGACGAGGCGACGGGCATCGAGCGGCTGGCGCTGGCGCGACCTAGCCCGAATGTGGAACTATTATCGTACGGTGTCCCGCCCGGGGCGTCGTCCAGCCGCTTCGCCGCCCACAAGCCGGGAACCCGCGAGATTTTTCACATCCTCGCCGGCCGCATCGAGGTCCACACCGGACAGGAAACGCTCATCCTGGACGCTGGCGATACCGCAACGGTGCTCGTGGACACGGAGCATTGGTTCAGGAATGTCGGCGAGCAACCCGCCCGCATCATCCTCACGGTTCTCGGCCCTTGAAACTCCGCCCCGATGGCCCTCGAGACTGTTAGCTTTCGGTCCTCACGCCAATGTCGGAAATTGACGCATCCTGCCCGCCTCGACAAATTGGAGTACTATATATCCCCTTGAAAAGCCGGGTTCTCACGTCCCATGGCCTGAAAGCGCCCTGCCCCTGAAAGCCGACGCTAGGGCCAGACCTACACGCTTCTATGGCTCAACAACTCCGCCAGAGACTTCACGCACTCCTCGAAAAGGATCATCAGCCGCGACCACGAGTTGGATACGCCGATTATCTGATGCCATGCCGCGTTATCCTGGGATGAGCGAAGGTCCGCCTAGGGTCGGGAGCGGACGATGCCAAGTTGCGATAATATCGCTTGAAATTTCGCGGCAGGTTGAAGCTGATGCGCCAAATTCTCGAGAATCCTATCTGGGCTGGCCTGTTCGTCATCACCGTCATAGGCATCCTCTTCTTTGCGAGCTACCTTTGCGATGCCGCTTGGCGCATATGGAATCGGATGCTTGGCATAGCGGACGATTAAGCTTCACAAGTCGGCTTAGGGCCGCTTACAGCCGTTCGAAGTGTTCTCTAAGCTCGACGAAATAGCGCCATCTCCAGGGGGACATTCTGCCTCGGACTCTCATCAAATGGACGATTGCTGGGCTCGCGCTCGTTGCCATGGCGTCAACCGCCGACACGATGATCAATCGTAGCTTGCAAAGAGGCGCAGTGCCTCAAAAGCTTCAAACCGGTTGGTTCTATACCGAAGGAAGCTGCTCACGCTTTCTCAGCCATCAAGGTGCGTTCGCGTTCGGCCTGAGTGATCAGACTGTCGCGGCGATCAAATCTCAAGGCATCGGCTTCTTCGCCGACATAGGCAGTCCGGCCAACCAAGCGGCCAGTCCTTATTTCCATGGCGAGTGGAAGGAGACGCCTGTCCCTGCATCGTTCTTTTCAGACGGGCTGCCGCCGAATCTCCATTGTGGTCAGGAGCACTCGTGGGCTTGGCCGCGCGGCATATCCGAGGCTCTGAAGAGGCCGGGGAGCTTCTATCAAACGTCCGGCACGATACGGCGCCTTTTCGTCCTGCCGGAGCTTGGATTGGTCGTCGGAAGCTCATCCGATCGATAGGCCGGATAACCAAATGCGCCCGGTCGATAGGTAGCCGCTGCGAAGTTCCGCAATGGGTCGAAAGCAGCCCTTACGACGCAAGAACGTGACTATCGAACGTCGATAGCTCGCAGAAAGTTCGCCAAATTATCGCCTATTTTCAATTGCTTAGGCCACTCAAGAAAAAGTGGCGCGGTCTACGGGAATCGAACCCGTCTTCCCAGCGTGAAAGGCTGGTGTCCTAACCGATAGACGAAGACCGCTTTGCCGCAAACCGCTGGGGTTCGTGCCGAAGCGGGGCGAGGTATAGTGGCAGGCTTCCCGCTCCGCAAGCACCCGTTCACAAGAAAATAGCCGGCGACGTCTCAGACCGGACGGGCGAGGTCGAGGATGCGCAATTCTGCCGTTTCCCGGCCGCCCCAGCGGTTCAGCGAGAGCGTTGCCGCGAGATGCACCATCTCGCCGCGAGCAGCGAAGAGGGCCTGGCCCAGCGGCTCCTGCGCCGCGCGGAAGGCGATTCCACCGATGCTGGCGCCGTCGCCTGAGCGCAGCTTGATGCGGACATGGCCGCCACTGCCGATCTCGATCGCGTCGGTCAGGCGATGCGCCGGGAAGACGAAGACGGGCTCCGGGCTTCCCGAGCCAAAGGGGCCGGCCTTGTCGATCTCGGCAAGAAGACGAGGCGTGGCGCCGCCCGCACTGAGCGCAGCATCGATCAGCAGCGCCTCGGCATCGCCGGCTGCATCAACCTCACGCTGAAGATGTTCATTGAGAAAAGCGTGGAAGCCGCTGGCCTGGCCGGACGCCAGCGTCACGCCCGCCGCCATGGCGTGCCCCCCGCCCTTGACCGCGTGGCCGGCCTCGACGGCGGCGCGCACGGCACGGCCGAGATCGACGCCGGCGATCGAGCGGCCGGAGCCGGTCGCCCCGCCCTCCCCGTTCAGCGCCAGCGCGAAAGCGGGACGGCGGAAGCGCTCCTTCAAGCGGGCCGCGACGAGGCCGACGATGCCGGGATGCCAGTCGGCGCTACCAGCGAGCAGGACAGGCAGCTCAGCCATGCCGGCGAGTTCGTGCTCGGCCTGCGAGACAGCCTCCAGCACGGCGAGGCGCTCGATCTCCTGCCGCTCCTGATTGAGGCGGTTGAGCTCGGTCGCGATGGTGCGCGCCTCGACCTCGTCATCGGTCAGGAGCAGGCGCGCGCCGAGCGCGGCATCGCCGATGCGGCCGCCGGCATTGATGCGCGGGCCAAGCAGGAAGCCGAGATGCCAAGGCTGGATCGGCCCGTCGAGGCCAGAGGCATCCATGAGGGCAGCGAGACCCGGCCGGGCGCGGCTGCGCATCATCGCCAGCCCCTGCCGCACAAAGGCGCGGTTGAGCCCCTGCAACGGCACGACGTCGGCAACCGTCGCCAGCGCGACGAGATCGAGCATCGCCAGCAGATCGGGCTCGCCGCCGCGTGCGGCCCAGTGACCTTGCCGGCGCAAGGCCCGGCTGGTCGCGACCAGCGACAGGAAGACGACGCCGGCCGCGCAGAGATGGCCGAGGCCCGAGAGATCATCCTGCCGGTTCGGATTGACCAGCGCCTCGACGGCAGGCAGCCGCTCCGGCGCCTGATGGTGATCGAGCACGACGACATCGAGCCCGAGCCGGCGCGCTTCGGCGAGCGGCTCCTCGCTGGTGGTGCCGCAATCGACCGTGACGAGCAGGGTCGCGCCCTCGCCCGCCAGCATGCGGATCGCCTCGCTGTTGGGGCCATAGCCCTCGATCAAGCGGTCGGGGATGTGGATGCGCGGGCGGGCGCCGGCTTGGGTCAGAAAGCCCGCGAGCAAGGCAGAGGAGCAGGCGCCGTCGACATCGTAATCGCCGAAGATCGCGACGCGCTCGCCCTTGATGCCGGCCTGCGCCAATCGGGCAGCGGCGGCTTCCATATCGGTCAGGATGGCCGGGTCCGGGAGCAGGTCGCGCAGCTTCGGCTCGAGGAAGAGCGTGGCCTCGGCCGGCTCGACGCCGCGCGAGGCGAGCAGGCGCGAGAGGATGTCGGACAATCCCTCACGCTGGGACAGCGCCTCGGCCCTGCCGAGGCCTGCCGTATCGAGCCGATCGCGCCAGGGACGGCCAAGGGCCGAACGGGTCACGCCGAGGAAAACACGGGACTGCTGCACCAGACTCATCGTGCCAACGGCGTCGCCTATAGCGGGCGCAAGGTCAACCAGCGTCGAACTTGGCCGGACCCGGCAGCCCCGCCATAGTGGGCGCAAGCCATCGGCAAAAGCGGCGTCGCGGGGAGATCATGCAGCACGAAACCGATGTGGCGATCGTCGGCGCGGGGCTCTCCGGCCTCGTCGCCGCCTGCGAGATCGCGGAAGCCGGGCGCAAGGTCGTGCTGCTCGACCAGGAGCCGGAGCAGTCGCTGGGCGGGCAGGCTTTCTGGTCGCTGGGCGGGTTGTTCTTCATCGACAGCCCCGAGCAGCGGCGCCTGCGCATCCGCGATTCGCGTGAGCTGGCCAACGATGACTGGTTCGGCTCAGCCGGGTTCGACCGGCCTGAAGATGAGTGGCCGCGGCGCTGGGCCGAAGCCTATCTCGACTTCGCCGCGGGCGAGAAGCGCAGCTGGCTGCATGCGATGGGCATGCGCTGGTTCCCGGTCGTCGGCTGGGCCGAGCGCGGCGGCTATCTCGCGACGGGTCATGGCAACTCGGTGCCGCGCTTCCATGTGACCTGGGGCACGGGGCCGGGCGTGCTGGAGCCCTTCCTGCGCCGGGCAAAGGAAGCACAGGCGAAAGGCTTGCTCTCCTTCCGCTTCCGCCATCGCGTCACCGGCATCAGCAAAAGCGGTGGGGCGATCGATGGCGTGGAGGGCGAGGTGCTGGAGCCGAGCAGCGTCGGGCGGGGCGAGAAGAGCGGCCGCGGCGTCGCGGGCTCGTTCAGCCTGAAGGCACAGGCCGTCATCGTCACTTCGGGCGGCATCGGCGGCAATCACGAGCTGGTGCGGGCCAACTGGCCGGCGCGTCTTGGCAAGGCCCCTGCCCGGCTGCTCTCGGGCGTGCCGGATCATGTCGACGGTGCGATGCTCGGTGTGGCGCAGGCTGCGGGCGGGCGCCTGATCAATGGCGACCGGATGTGGCACTATGTCGAGGGCATCGCCAACTGGGCGCCGATCTGGCCGAGGCATGCCATCCGCATCCTGCCCGGCCCCTCCTCGCTCTGGTTCGATGCGTGCGGCAACCGCCTGCCGGTGCCGCTCTTCCCCGGCTTCGACACGCTGGGCACGCTCGAGCACATCATGAAGACCGGCTACGATTACTCATGGTTCGTGCTGAACCGCAGCATCATCGCCAAGGAATTCGCGCTGTCGGGCTCGGAGCAGAACCCCGACCTAACGGGGAAAAGCTGGCGGCAGGTGCTGGGCCGCGCCGGCGGCGGCGTGCCGGCGCCGGTGCAGGCCTTCATGGACAAGGGCGCGGATTTCATCGTCGAGCACGATTTCAGCCGCCTCGTCGCCCGCATGAACGATCTCGCCGGGGAACACCTGATCGACGAGGCGCATCTGCGCGGACAGATCGAGGCGCGCGACCGGGCTCTGGCCAATCCGTTCGGCAAGGACCTGCAGGTCACGGCCTTGCGCGGCGCCCGGAACTATCTCGGCGACAAACTGATCCGCACGGCCAAACCGCACCGCATCCTCGATCCCGCGCATGGGCCACTGATCGCGGTCAGGCTCAACATCCTGACGCGAAAATCGCTGGGCGGGTTGATGACAGACCTATCGTCGCGCGTGCTGGACGATGGCGGCGTGCCGGTGCCGGGGCTCTATGCGGCCGGAGAAGCCGCCGGCTTCGGCGGCGGGGGCGTGCATGGCTACCGGGCGCTGGAAGGCACCTTCCTCGGCGGCTGCATCTTCTCGGGCCGCGCCGCCGGGCGAGCGGCGGCGGGCGCTGTTGGGTAGGGCGGCCCGTAAAGGGCCGTCATGCTCGGGCTTGACCCGAGCATCTCGCGACAATGGAGGCTCCTGCGCGTCTTTCAGCTTGAGATTCTCGGGTCAAGCCCGAGAATGACGTCGCGTCGACGCGTTCAGCTCAATCGAGCTGGAACTTCGAGAGCTCGCGGTGCTCGCCATAGATGCGGCGGACCGTGCCGGTGATCGAGCGATAGACCAGCGTCTCGGTCTCGATGAAATCCTTGCCGAAGCGTACGCCGGAAAGCATGCCACCATCGGTGACGCCGGTCGCGCAGACGATGACGTCGCCCGAGGCCATTTCCGACATGTCGTATTTCTTGTTGGGATCGAGCACGCCCATGCCGTGCGCACGCACACGCTTCTCCTCGGTGTCGAGGATGAGCCGGCCCTGCATCTGGCCGCCGACGCAGCGGAGTGCCGCCGCAGCGAGGACGCCTTCCGGCGCGCCGCCAATGCCGAGATAGAGGTCGATGCCGGTCTTCTCGGGCTGGGTGCAGAAGATCACGCCGGCGACGTCGCCATCGGTGATCAGGCGGATCGAGCAGCCGGTCTTGCGGACCTCCTCGATCAGCTTGGCATGGCGCGGGCGGTCCATGATCAGCGTGGAGATCTCGTTCGGCTTGACGCCCTTGGCCTTGGCCAGCGCGTTGATGTTGTCGGCCGGAGAGGCGTCGAGGTCGATCACGCCCTTGGCGTAGCCCGGGCCGCAAGCGATCTTGTCCATGTAGACGTCGGGGGCATAGAGCAGGCTGCCGGCGCCGGCCATCGCCATCACGGCGATCGAGCCGGGCATATCCTTGGCGCAGAGCGTGGTGCCCTCGAGCGGGTCGACCGCGATATGCACTTTCGGGCCCTGCTTGTTGCCGACCTTCTCGCCGATGAAGAGCATCGGCGCCTCGTCGCGCTCGCCCTCGCCGATGACGATCTCGCCATCGATCGGCAGGCGGTTCAGCTCACGGCGCATCGCGTCAACCGCGGCCTGGTCGGCCGCCTTCTCGTTGCCGTGGCCACGCAGGCGGGCCGCTGCGACGGCGGCGCGCTCGGTGACGCGCACGAGTTCCATCGAGAGATAGCGCTCGATGATCTGGTCGGGGGAGATGCGGAGATCGACGGACATGAAAAGAGTCCCCTTGCAATGAGTTTGGCAGGTATGGCCGGTCAGGCCTGTTCCCGCTCTATGCGGATGACTTGCGGCGGTTCCGCGACATGACCGTCGGCGGTGACCTTTTCCAGCGCGGCGCGGATCGTGGTCTCGCTGGTGGCATAGGTGATGAGCACGACCGGCACCGGTGCGCCCGAGCGGCCACCCGGATCGCGATTGGCAGCCTCGGGCGAGCGGCGCTGGACGATGCTCTCCAGCGAGATGTCGGCCTCGGCCATGCGGGTCGCGATGGCCGCGGCGGCGCCCGGACGGTCGGCAACGGCAAGGCGAACATAATAGCCGCCCTCATGGCGCTGCATCGGGGCGCGCTTCGCCTCTTCCAGGCGGGCGACCGGCAGGCCGAAGGGCAGGCCGGCAGTGCCGCGCGCGACATCGGCGATATCGGCGACGACGGCGGAAGCCGTCGGATCGCCGCCGGCGCCGGGGCCGACCAGCGTGATCTCGCGGACCGCGTCGGCATCGACGCTGACGGCGTTGAGCACGCCCATCACCTGCGCGATCGGGGATGATTTCGGCACCATGGTCGGATGCACGCGCTGCTCGATGCCGGTCTTGGTGCGCTCGGCGACGCCGAGCAGCTTGATGCGGTAGCCGAGATCGTCGGCCATCTTCAGGTCGAGCGGCGTGATCGCCGAAATGCCTTCGACATGAATCGCTTCGGCGTCGATCTTCGTACCGAAGGCGAGGCTGGTCAGGATCGCGAGCTTATGGGCGGTGTCGAAGCCCTCGACGTCGAAGGTCGGGTCCGCTTCGGCATAGCCGAGGCGCTGCGCGTCCTTCAGACAGGCCTCGAAGGTCAGGCCCTCCTGCTCCATGCGGGAGAGGATGTAGTTGCAGGTTCCGTTGAGAATGCCGGAGATGCGGCTGACATTGTTGCCGGCCAGCGCCTCGCGCAGGGTCTTCACCACCGGGATGCCACCGGCCGAAGAGGCCTCGAAGGCGAGCGCCACGCCCTTGCTCTCGGCAAGGTCGGCGAGCGCGACGCCATGCGCGGCGAGCAGCGCCTTGTTGGCGGTGACGACATGCTTGCCGGCCGACAAAGCCGCCTCGACGGCGGCCTTGGCCGGGCCGTCCGAGCCGCCGATCAGTTCGACCAGGCAGTCGATATCATCCGAATTCGCCAGCGCGACCGGATCGTCGAACCAGGCGAGCCCGCCGAGATCGATGCCGCGATCGCGGTTGCGGTCGCGCGCCGAGACTGCGGTGACGCGGATCGTCCGGCCGCAGCGCGCCGCCAAAGCGTTCTCCTGCCGGCGCAGGATGCGCAAGGTGGAGGCGCCGACCGTGCCGAGGCCGGCAAGTCCGATGCGCAGGGGCTGGGAGGCAGGCGAAAGAGGCACGCTGGTCATGCGCGCGGCGTCGCATGAGGTGCGGCGCGAGTCAACGTGGAAGCCGCTTCAGCCGAAATGGCAGACGACCTCGGCGGCAACCCGTTTCACCTTGCCGTCCTCGAAACCGAGATAGATGCGCAGCAGGTTGGTGCCGAAGGCGGTCGCCTTGATGGTGTGCAGCGCCTCGATCGTCGCCCCTTGCGAAACGGTGCTGTTCTCGACAGCGGGGGTCCAGAACCAGGGCTTGGGCGGATCGATCGTGACCTCCGAGAGGACGCGCTCTGCATCGGCCCGTCCGGCTCCGACCGGGATGTAGCGCATGACGATCTCGGTGGCGTCACGCGCGCATTCGCGGCCATTGGTGACTGCCAGCACATCCGAGACCAGGGCCGAGCGCGTCTGCGGAATGCGGCCCCGGGAATAGTCGTAGGTCGCGACGAGGCAGATCAGCGCGAAGACGGCGAAAGCGACGCCGAGCAGACGGCCTTTGCGTGACATGGAAGCGAGCCCCGGGCGCGATGCGGATCGATCCGTCCGCATCGCATCGGTTCCCATGTTTTGCGGGCGCGGTCCAGAGGCATGCAATGCCGCAGCCGCCCCGCCCTACCCCGCCTTCGGCATCTGGATGACGTTGTGCAGCGTCGTGTCGGCGCCCTTGAGGAAGCGGCCGATATTGCGCGCCGCCTGACGAATGCGCTGCTCATTTTCAACGATGGCGATGCGGACATAGTCGTCGCCATGCTCACCAAAACCGATGCCCGGCGCGACCGCGACCTCCGCCTTCTCGATCAGGAGCTTCGAGAATTCCAGCGAGCCGAGATGGCGGAATTTCTCGGGGATCGCGACCCAGGCGAACATCGAGGCCTCCGGCGCGGGGAAATCCCAGCCGGCCTTGCCGAAGCTCTCGACCAGCGCGTCCCGGCGCTTGCGATAGATATCGCGCATCTCGCGGATGCAATCGTCCGGGCCGTTGAGGGCGGCGGCCGCCGCAACCTGGATCGGCGTATAGGCGCCGTAGTCGAGATAGGACTTCACGCGCGCCAGCGCCGCGAGCAGGCGTTCGTTGCCGACGGCAAAGCCCATGCGCCAGCCGGCCATGGAGAAGGTCTTCGACATCGAGGTGAACTCGACCGCGACATCGATCGCGCCCGGCACCTGCAGCATCGAGGGCGGCGGGTTCTTCTCGTCGAAATAGACCTCGGCATAGGCAAGGTCGGAGAGCAGGATCAGGTCGTGCTTCTTCGCGAAGGCGACGAGGTCCCGGTAGAAATCGAGCGAGGCGACATAGGCGGTCGGATTGGCCGGGTAGCAGGTGACGAGCGCGATCGGCTTCGGCACCGAATGCATCATCGCCCGCTCCAGCGCCGGGAACATCGCCGGCGTCGGCTCGGCCGGGACGGAGCGAATCACGCCGCCCGCCATCAGGAAGCCGAAGGCGTGGATCGGGTAGCTCGGATTCGGCACCAGCACGACATCGCCCGGCCCGGTGATGGCCTGCGCCATGTTGGCGAAGCCTTCCTTGGAGCCCAGCGTCGCGACGACCTGCGTGTCGGGGTTCAGCTTCACGCCAAAGCGGCGCTCGTAATAGTTTGCCTGGGCACGGCGCAAGCCCCCGATGCCCTTCGAGGCGGAATAGCGGTCGGTGCGCGGCTTGCCGGCAGTTTCGACCAGTTTCTCGATGACGTGCTTCGGAGCCGGCAGGTCGGGATTACCCATGCCGAGATCGATGATGTCGACGCCTTTGGCGCGCTCGGCGGCCTTGATCTTGTTGACCTGTTCGAAAACGTAAGGCGGCAGGCGCTTGATACGATGGAAATCGGTCATCTCGAACAGGTCCTCGGCCGCCGACGGGCGGTGTCATGATTACGCCGGGATTACATCCTTGCGTCGAGGGTGCTTAGCACCGCATCTTTCGTCATGACAGAGCAAAATACGCAAGTTCTTGCGATTCGCAGTGTGCGCGAAGGCGCCCGCCCGAGCGATCCAGCGCTTCGGCCGGGCCTGTTCTCAGTTCCGGGGGATTTTTGCCGGCTCCGGCGGCGGCGTCGTGCCGAGCGCCTTGGCGGTGTTCCCGGCAGCCTCGTTGGACTTCTGCTTGGCCTCGAGCGCGGCCTCGATCTTCTTGTAGTCATCGACCGGCTTGCGCGGCGCGGCGCGCGTCACACTCGACCCCACAGGGACGTATTCGAGATCGGCCGGGCGGGTTTCACGCACGAAGGCCTTGGATTCCTGCGGCGTGGTCGCCAGGCCCGCAGCCTCGGCCACACCCTTGAAGCCCTCGTCGCTGCCGCAGCCGGCGAGCGCCACGCCCACCGCAACCAAGGTTGCCGGAATCAGGAGCGGCTTCTTCGCGGAGATTTCAGTCGGCATCGGGACATCCAGAGGTTGTCGATTTTGCTTGGTAAAGCACAGCGGCTGCGTCCTTAATAGGACCAAAATGGAGCGCGATGCGCTATCCTATAACGACCGGGGGAAAGGGCAGGCCATGAGCGGGAAAAGCGACAGGGCGAAGGACACCACCGGCCCGGCTGAGGCCGCTGCCCCGGACTTCGACCAGTTCGCGCAGAATATGGGCCGGCTCGTCGAGGAATACGGCAAGGTCACCGCCGCCTATCTGAAGCCGATCGAGCGCGGCGAGGCCAAGACCGGCCAGGCCGACGAGGCCAGCGACATGGTCAAGACGCTGGGCCGGGTCGCCGAGCGCTGGGTCAACGACCCCTCCAAGATCATCGAGGCGCAGGCTTCGCTGACCGGCGACTTCATGAATCTCTGGAGCACCGCCCTGAAGCGCGCCAGCGGCGAGGAGGTCGCGCCCGTGGCCGAGCCGGACAAGCGCGACGGCCGCTTCAAGGATCCCGACTGGACCAACCACCCGACCTTCGACTTCATCAAGCAGGCCTATCTGATCGGCTCGCGCTGGGCCGAGACGATGGTCGACAAGGCCGACGATCTCGACCCGCATACGCGCGAGAAGGCCCGCTTCTACATCAAGCAGATCGCAGGCGCCCTCTCGCCCACCAATTTCGTCGCGACCAACCCCGAACTGCTGCGCGAGACGCTGCAGCAGAATGGCGAGAACCTCGTGCGCGGCATGAAGATGTATGCCGAGGATGTCGAGGCCGGCGGCGGCGAGCTCAAGATCCGCCAGTCGGATGCCTCCTCCTTCGAGGTCGGCGTCAATATCGCGACGACGCCGGGCAAGGTCATCTTCCGCAACGAGATCATCGAGCTGATCCAGTATGCGCCATCGACGCCGCAGGTGCTGAAGCGGCCGCTGCTGATCGTGCCGCCCTGGATCAACAAGTTCTACATCCTCGACCTCAACCCGGAAAAGAGCTTCATCCGCTGGTGCGTCGAGCAGGGGCTGACGGTCTTCTGCATCTCCTGGGTCAATCCGGACGCGCGCCACGCCGCCAAGGATTTCGAGAGCTACATGCGCGAAGGCATCTTCGCCGCGCTCGACACGATCGAGGAAGCGACGGGCGAGAAGAAGGTCTCGTCGATCGGTTACTGCGTCGGCGGCACGCTGCTCGGCGTGACGCTGGCCTATATGGCCGCCGTGCGCGACAAGCGCATCGAGAGCGCGACCTTCTTCACGACCCAGGTCGATTTCTCGCAGGCCGGCGAGCTCTCGGTCTTCGTCGACGAGGAGCAGATCCGCGCGATCGAGGAGCAGATGGCCCGGACCGGCTATCTCGACGGCTCGCGCATGTCCGGCGCCTTCAACATGCTCAGGCCGAACGACCTGATCTGGTCCTACGCCGTCAACAACTACCTCAAGGGCAAGGCGCCGACGCCGTTCGACCTGCTCTACTGGAACTCGGATTCGACGCGGATGCCGGCGGCGAACCACTCGTTCTATCTGCGCAACTGCTATCTCGACAACAAGCTCTCCAAGGGCGAGATGCGCATCGGCGGCAAGGCGCTCGACCTCAAGCAGGTGACGATCCCGATCTATAATCTCGCGGCGCGCGAGGACCATATCGCCCCCGCGCAGTCGGTCTTCAACGGCTCGCAATGCTTCGGCGGGCCGGTCGAGCATGTCGTTGCCGGTTCCGGCCATATCGCCGGCGTCGTCAACCCGCCGGCCAAGGTGAAGTATCAGTACTGGACCAGCGGACCGCCGAAGGGGCGCTATGCCGACTGGCTGGCCAAGGCCGACGAGCATCCCGGCTCCTGGTGGCCGCACTGGTTCGAGTGGCTGGAGGCCCAGGCGCCGAAGAAGGTCGCGGCCCGCGAGCCGGGCGGGGGCAAGCTCAAGGCGCTCGCCGATGCTCCCGGAACCTATGTGAAAGCGAAGGCCTGAGGACTTCCTCTTCCCCCTCCCCGGTCAGGCACCACTCGCGCCGACGGCCTTGCGGAAATACACCACGCGCTCGGTCTCGACGAAACCGAGCGCGCGGTGGAGCGCAAGGCTCCCGGCATTGTCGATCGCAGCGTCGGAGGCGAATTCCGAGCAGCCCCGCGCGCGGCCCCAATCCTCGACCGCGCGGCAGAGTCTCCGGGCGATCCCGGAACGGCGGTGCGCCTCAGCGACGAAGATGCCTTCGAGGAAGACGACCGGCGACGTCTCGCAGCCATTGACGTAATCGGTCCGCAGGGCGGCTTCGGCGAAACCGACGCACACGCCCTCCGCGGTCAGGGCGACACAGGCGAAATCGCGATCGCTGCCGGCGGATAGCGTATCGGCCAACTCGTCTCGATGCTGTTCGGCTCCCTCATCAGGCCAGAGTTCGGCCCTCAGGGCCGCCCATGCGGAGAGATGCTGTCTCCCGGCACGCTCGATCGTGATCGACATTCCCTGCTCCAAGCCGCCGTGGCGCAAATTGCGACCGCACGGCGCAGGTGCCAGCATCCCGGAAAAGCCGGCAGCAAAACGGCAACAAAAAAGCCGGCCCAGAGGCCGGCTTTCTCGTGATGCGGTCGGGCGCCGCTCAGTACTTGCGGACCACCGGCTGAACCGGGATCGTCTCGGCGGGGTTGTCCCAGCGATAGGTCAAGCCAGCCGAAAGAATGTGGATATAGGGCTTGGCTTCGGCGCTGTAGAAGACCGGGCCCTGCTGCGGGTGGGCACCCGTGTAGTTCACAGCAGCCTTGTTCACGTGGATGTAGGTGTAGCCGAGGTCCAGCTTCAGCTTGTCGGTCACCTGATAGCTCGCGCCGGCCGACAGCCAGAGGCGGTCGTTGTCCGAGATGAACACCGTCCGGTTGGTATCGTTGACCGCCGAAAGCTCGTAGGCCACGCCGGCTCGCAGGGTCAGGTCCCGGTTGTACTTGTATTCGACGGCGCCGCTGAAGAACCAGCTGTCGTCATAGACGAAGTTCAGACCCGAAACCGGACGGCCGGAAATCTGGCTGACGATCGGGATCCGACGGAAGCGGCTCCAGTTCGTCCACTCCACGCCGAGATGGGCCTGCCACTGCTCGTTGATGACCTGCGAGATACCGAAGACGACCGAGTCCGGCAGGTTCAGGTTGGCCTTGATCGGCACGACGCCGGCCAGGGTGCCGAGGTCGCCTTCCAGCGTCTGCCGGATCGACGAGCGATAAGCGATACCGATCGTGGTGCCCTGGAACGGCGTCAGGGTCGCGCCGAAGCGGAAACCGTAATCGACCGTGTCACCGTCCAGAATCTGGTTCGGAGCCGTCGGGCCGATGGCCTGACCGATATTCGCGCCGGTCGCAGTCTTCAGGTTGGCCTTCAGGTACTGGATCTGGAAAGCCGCACCGATCGAGAGCCAGTCATTGACCTGGTAGCCGATGGTCGGAGAGACGTTGATCGAGCGCACCTTGGCAGAGCGGCCATAGACCTGGCCCGCATGCACCTGATTGTCGGCCTTGGAACGCAGCCCGTAAGGCGCACCGGTCGTCAGGCCGATCCAGAACCGGTCCGTCAGCTGCCAGGCGGAGTAGGACGCGGGAATGAAGGCGCCGTCACCACCGATATTGCCCGTGCCGCCCTGGATCGGGCTGGCGGGGCCGACCGGCGAGCCGAGGCGCGTCACCGAGTTCGGCTGATAATCGCCATTGGCATAGAGATAGGTGAAGTTCCACTGGCTGTTGCGGCCGGGGAACATGGTGATGGTCGCCGGGTTCCAGGCCATCGAACCCAGGCCGATGCCGCCCGAGGCCGCGCCGGCATAAGCCATGCCGAGGCCTTCGGCGCTCTGGCCGCTGCGGATGGCGAAAGAGCTGGCCGAGGCCGCTCCAGCCGCAAGGAGAGCAGCGAGCGAAACCGTGGCGGCTGCGGCGGTACGAACAAGGCCCTTCATCGAATCCATCCCGGTTTAGGTTCTTCGAGGCCAGACACCTCGCTTGATTCGAAGCATGACCCGAGCCGTTTCCCGCCGCAATCCCGCTTTAAGCGCCCAGAAATTGCCACATGATCCCCTCATTTGCCCTCAGCATCATCGAAAACGGCCCAAAAACGACGATTTTCGAGCACACGCCGGCAAGATTGTTCAGAAAGATATCGTTTATATAAGAACTATTGCTGGTTTTCGGGTCTTTCGGCTCCGACGCGTTGACGGCCGCTCCCGTAGCGGCATCTGTCGCTTTGAGAAGCCCCGTTGCATTCGCGCCACAATCCAGCCGCCTGCTGATCGCGGATGCCCCATGCGCGATGACGGGCTTGTGTTTCCGGCCAGCATCCGATCAGAATCCCTCCCACCCATTTAGATCGTTTGAAACGGGGGAAACACCTTGAAACTGCTCCGCTACGGCGCACCGGGCCAGGAAAAGCCGGCCCTCCTCGATGCCAAGGGCGGGTTGCGCGACCTGTCCGGCGTCATTCCCGACCTCGGCGGCAAGGCGCTGACCTCTGCCTCGCTCGCCAAGATCAAGGCGCTGGCGCCGGAATCCCTTCCGCTCGTCTCGGGCTCGCCGCGCATCGGCGCCTGCGTCGCGGACGTCCGCAACTTCATCGCCGTCGGCCTCAACTTCGCCGATCACGCCGCCGAGACCGGCGCCGAGATCCCGAAGGAGCCGATCCTGTTCAACAAGGCCCCGAACTGCATCGTCGGCCCGAATGACGACGTGATCATCCCGAAGGGTTCGCAGAAGACCGACTGGGAGGTCGAGCTCGCGATCGTGATCGGTGACGGCGGCTCCTATATCGAGGAAAAGGACGCGATGGCCGCGATCGCCGGCTTCTGCGTCTGCAACGACGTCTCCGAGCGCGCCTTCCAGCAGGAGCGCGGCGGCCAGTGGGCCAAGGGCAAGGGCTGCCCGACCTTCGGCCCCCTCGGCCCGTGGCTCGTCACCACCGACGAGATCAAGGACATCCAGAATCTCGGCATGTGGCTCGAGGTCGATGGCGAGCGCGTGCAGAACGGCTCGACCAAGACGATGATCTTCGGCGCGGCCTATCTCGTCCACTACATCAGCCAGTTCATGCGGCTCGATCCGGGCGATGTCATCACCACCGGCACGCCTCCGGGCGTCGGCCTCGGCTTCAAGCCGCCGCGCTTCCTCAAGGGCGGCGAGGTCGTCACCCTCGGCATCGAGGGCCTCGGCGAGCAGAAGCAGAACTTCATCCCCTACAAGGGGTGACCATGGCAGGGGCGCTTCGGCGCCCCTTTCATTGTGGCGGCGCGATGCCCGCGATCGGTCGATGCTTCATCTGATTGGGCGAGGCGACGCGAAAAAGCGCTGCCGAAGCCGCTTGACCCAGCTTCGGCAGCGCAAGCTGATACTCGCCTGTGGCCTTGCGGCCTCTCTTGAGAATCCCACCTTGGCGCGGGCACGCCCGTTTGCCATCCCCCAAATGGGGGCTTCCCCGATCAGCCGATCAGCGCGGTCCGGTTGCGCTTTTCAACAAGCCGACCAGATCGGCCTGCCGGCGCGTGCCGGTCTTGGCGAGGATGCGCTTCAGCGTCGTGCGGGCGGTGGCTTCGGTCACGCCGAGGCGCAGAGCCGCATCCCGCGGCGGGTGCCCGCCCGCGATGACGGCCGCCAGCCGGGCTTCGGCCGGTGTCAGGTCGAACAAGCCGGCGATCAGGCCGGCATCCGGCGCTGCGCCTGCCGCGACCGGCGTCGCGACGACGATAGCCCCGGCAAAGGAAAAGACATCGCGCGCCCGGCCGCGCACCGGCGCGACATGCACCACCATCGGGCTCTCGCCGCGACTGGACGGGATCGGCAACGACCGCACGAGCTGAGGCAGATCCGATCGCGAGAAGCCGGCTATCACCGCCGCCAGCATTTCGTCGGCCGGAGCATGGGCCAAGGTCAGCCTGGCCGTGCGATCGAGGAACACGCCCGGCATCAGGTCCTGGAACAGGGTATTGGCGTCGAGCAGATGGCCGCGCAGACTGAGAACCGCAGCCGGCAGCCCCATCAGCTCGAGGGCCTGTGAGGCGGCACGGGCACGCTCCATCGCCAGCCGGCGCCCGAGCAGCCCGGCCCGGGCGAAATGCGGCCGCAGCCGGTCGAGCGCGGCAATGGCCTGACCATCGACGCTGCCCTCGGCGAAGGTCCGCTCGCAATGGACGATCGTCGTGTCGCCGGTGGGCGCGCTGATCACCGTCGCCACTCCCGAGCCGTATCCGGCCGGGATCAGATGTTCCTGATAGACGGGCTCCCGGGCGATCTCGTCATGGGTAAAGACGTCCTCGTCGGTGATGAAACCGTGGCGGCCATGCACGAGCAAGCGCTGCGCCCGCTCGTTGACCGGAAACGGAATGCGGCGCAGCACCTCTTCGTAATTCTCGCAGAACTCCGGCGACGAAGCGAGAAGGCGCACCTCGTCATGCAGCACGGTCCCGAGCAGGGCCTCGCGGCAATGGGCGATCCGCGCAGTATCGCGCAGCACCGCCGGCCAGCTTTCAGGCACGATCGCGGCTTCATAGATGCCGTCGATCAACGCATTCTCGAACTCGTCGCCTGCCACGTCCATCCCTCGCCCAGGGGGGACTACTTTAGCGGGAGCGATGCGAAATTGTCTCCTCTAAATGGAGGAGACAAAATGTCTTCGGCACGCGTCGGACGGACCGTCAGCCCTCAGGCAGGCCGAGCATCAGGCGGATGTTCTGCACCGCCGCACCCGAAGCGCCCTTGCCGAGATTATCGAGCCGCGCGACCAGCACCGCCTGGCCGAGATCGTCCTGCCCGAACACCGTGAGCTCCAGCTTGTTGGTGTCGTTCAGCGCCTCCGGTTCGATCTTGCCGCTCTTGCCGTCCTGCGGGAGGACGCTGACATAGGTCGAGCCGGCATAGCGCTCCGCCAGCGCATGGTGGAGATCGGCGACGCCCGGCCGCCCCGGCAACGTGTCGAGATGCAGGGGCACGGAGACCAGCATGCCCTGCCGGAAATTGCCGACGGAGGGCACGAAGATCGGCCGCCGGGTCAGGCGGGCATAGGCCTGCAACTCTGGCAGGTGCTTGTGGCGGAGCCCAAGACCGTAGAGCTCGAAGGCCGGCGCGACGCCGGTCTCGAAATCCTCGATCATCGACTTGCCGCCGCCGGAATAGCCGGAGACGGCGTTGACGGTGACCGGATGGTCCTGCGCCATCAGGCCGGCATCGACGAGCGGGCGCAGCAGCGCGATGGCGCCGGTCGGGTAGCAGCCGGGATTGGCGACCCGGTCCGCCCTGGCGATCTTCTCGGCGTGACCGGGCTCCAGCTCGGCGAAGCCATAGACCCAGCCGGGCGCGACACGATGGGCCGTCGCGGCATCGACGATCTTGGGCGCGTCGGAGCCGAGCTGATCGGCCAGAGCGACCGATTCCTTCGCGGCATCGTCCGGCAGGCAGAGCACGACGAGATCGACGCTCGCCATCATATCCTTGCGGGCGGCGGGGTCCTTGCGCTTGTCGGGATCAATGCTCCTGACCGCGACCTCCGGCACCACGGCCAGACGCTCGCGGATGCCGAGACCGGTCGTGCCGGCTTCGCCGTCGATGAAGATGGTTTTCAGGTTCTGGCTCATCGGGCACCCCGGTGGCTGGCAGGCAAGTTGGCTAAAGGCATAAAAAAACCGCGCTCTGTGGCGCGGTCGCGGGCGTTCGGACGTCAGCCGAGCGTCATCGCGGGCGCGCCGGAGCGGCCTGGACAGGGCGACGTCGGATGAAGCTCGTCATCATGGCACCGTATATGTTCGCAAGGCGCGCGACTGTCAATCTCGCGCAGTCGCGCCCTTCGCCTGAAACCTGCCCGCCGGCTCGTAGCGCCCCTCCAGCCGGTTAGCGTGCCGGTGCAGCAGGCGCCAGCCGCCCTCCTCGAACCGGAAAACGTGGGTGACGCGATTGGTCCAGCGCGTGGGTGCGGCGCCCGGCGTCAGCGCGACCTCGAAGATCTCGATATCGGTGACGAGGGCGACCGGATCTCCGACCACCGTGGTGACGTTCTCATGCGAAACGGTGCCGCCCTTGAACTGCTCCGCAGCCCAGTCCCAGCGTCGGGAGACAGCCTCCCAGCCCTTCTCATAGCCGCCCCAGCCATAGAAGCTCGTGGCCTCCTCGCTATGCGAATAGAGCGCCTTGATCGCCCGCACATCGCCATTGGCGACATCGGCCAAGGCCCGGCGCAGAGCGGCCAATGCCGCGGGAAAGCTTTCGGCGGATGCTGCGCTTGTTCCTGTCATCGCAAGCCCTCTCTATCCAGGGACAAAGCCCAAAAACGGAATCGGACAAAAGGCTTGAAGAAAAGCCTTCGCAGATTGATTCCGCCGTCTCACGGATCGATTCAACCGCTCCGTTTCAGCGCCAATGCCTGAATGTAATGCTGGACGATGGTCGAGGCCGCGATGGCGGTGATGTCGGCATGATCGTAGGGCGGCGAGACCTCGACCACGTCCATGCCGCGGATATCGAGATCGCGGAGCGCCCAGAGGATGCGCAGCGCCTGATCCGCGGTAAAGCCGCCCGAAACCGGCGTGCCGGTGCCGGGCGCGAAGGCGGGGTCGAGGGCATCGATATCGAAGGTCAGGTAGGCTGCGCCCTCCCCGACCCGCTCGCGGATGCGCCTTGCCGTTCCGACCACGCCAAGCTCCTGCGCCTCATAGGCATCGAGGATGGCGATGCCGCAATCGCGCGGCGCCACCGTGCGGATGCCGATCTGGATCGAGCGCTCGACATCGATCAGCCCCTCGCGGACCGCCTCCAGCACGAAGCTGCCATGGCCGATGCCGCCGGGGCCGTCGTCCCAGGTATCCTGATGTGCGTCGAACTGGATCAGCGCCAACTTGCCGTGACGGGCGACATGGGCCCGCAAGAGCGGCAAGGTGACGAAATGATCACCGCCGAGCGTGACGAGATGGGCGCCCGAGGCGAGGATGCCGGCAGCTTCCGCTTGAATCGCGCGGGAGCATCCCTGGAGATCGCCGCGCGGCAGCGCGCAGTCGCCGTAATCGACGGCGGAGAGCCGGACGAAGGGGTCGATGCCCGAGGGATATTGCGGATCGCCGTCGAAAATCGCGCCGGCACGGCGGATCGCCTGCGGGCCGAAGCGGGCTCCCGGCCGGTTGGTCACCGAGAGATCGAAGGGCACGCCCCAGATGACGAGATCGGCGCCCGTGACGTCCTTGCCGTAGCGGCGGCGCATGAAGGAGAGCGCGCCGGCATAGGTCGGGTCGGCGGCGCCACCGCGCCTGTCGCCGGTGAAGGCGTGGTCGATCGGCGGCTTGTCGGTGGCTTCGGTCATGATCGCCTCAGGGCGTCAGCGACGCGCGTTGAACCAGACATAGAGGCACCAGGGCAGGATCAGCGCCAGCGCGGTCAGGACGAGCCTTAGCATCGTCCAGGCGTTCGGGTTGTTGAGCGCACGGCCATCGAGGTCCGGCACGCCATGGATCAGGCCGAGCGCCACCGCCGGAGCCAAAAAGACGACCAGCGCCCGAGCAATGCGCGCCCCGCGCGGGAGTTCCTCCCGCGCCAGCATCAGCAGGGCCGGCACGGCGATCATGCCGAAGGCGATCAGGACGAGGAGGACGCGCATAGGGTTCCGGGCAGAGTGTCGGTTGCGAGCACTATATGTCGTTTCCCACCCGCGCCGTCATCCCGGGCGACCGAAGGGAGATCCGGGATCCATGCCGGAACCTTTACCGGAAGCGTTCCGGCATGGATCCCGGATCGGCGCCGCTCCGCGGCTTGTCCGGGATGACAGCGCGGTTGGGTGCAAGAGGATTGGAAGCTACCGCCCGCCACCAACCTTCAGGACGATGCCAGTGGTGTAGCTCGACGCACCGGACAACAGGAACAGCACCGCCTCGGCGATCTCGTCAGCGGTCGCGGCGCGCTTCAGCGGGATCATCGGCGCGATCCGCGCGACGCGGCCGGCCTCGCCGGTCGAAAGCGCGTGGATCTCGGTCTCGGTGATGCCCGGCGCCACGCCGTTCACGCGGATGCCGTGCGCTGCCAGCTCCTTGGCGAGGCCGATGGTGAGGGAATCGACCGCCCCTTTCGAGGCCGCGTACCAGACATACTCGCCGGGCGAACCCAGCTCCGCCGCGACGGAGGAGATGTTGACGATCGCCCTGCCTTGCACCCGATCGTTGGCGATGAGCGCACGAGCTGCCTCACGAGCGACGAGGATCGCGCCGGTGACGTTGACGTCGATGCATTCGCGGATGACCGCCGTTTCGGCGTCGACGAGCGGACCCGACTTGCCGGTGATGCCGGCATTGTTGACGACATGGGTCAGCGGGCCCAGCGCCGCCTTCGCTTCGGCAAAGACGCGAATGATGTCGGTCGCGCTCGCCATGTCGCCCTGCAGGGCCACAGCTTTCGCACCCGCCGCCTCGCAGGCCGCGACGACCTCAGCCGCAGCCTTGGCGTTGCTCTGGTAGTTCACCGCGACGTCATAGCCGCGCCCGGCCGCCATGATGCAGGTCGCCGCGCCGATGCCACGGCTGCCGCCGGTGACGAGAAGAACGGGGCGGGTCATGGCGGGCTCCTGCTGATCTGGCGTGACAGGACCAGCCAATACGAAAAGGGCGGCTCTTGCGAGCCGCCCTTCCGCATACCGGTAATCCCGGAAACGATCAGCGCTTCGAGAACTGGAAGCTGCGGCGGGCCTTGGCCTTACCGAACTTCTTACGCTCGACGACACGCGAGTCGCGGGTCAGGAAGCCTTCCTTCTTGAGCGGGCCGCGAAGCTCCGGCTCGTAGAAGGTCAGCGCCTTGGAGATGCCATGGCGCACCGCGCCGGCCTGGCCGGAGAGGCCGCCGCCCTTGACCGAGACGACGACGTCGTACTGGGTCACGCGGTCGACGAGCTGCAGCGGCTGCTTGAGCACGAGGCGCAGCACCGGGCGAGCGAAGTAGACCTCCTGGTCGCGGCCGTTCACGGTGACCTTGCCGGAACCCGGCTTGATCCAGACGCGAGCGATCGCGTTCTTGCGCTTGCCGGTGGCATAGGCGCGGCCCTGCGCATCGACCTTCTTGACGTGGACGGGAGCAGCGGGCTGCTCAGGCTTGGCGACGTCGCCGAGCTGGGCGAGAGACTGAAGAACTTCGGCCACGGTCAGACCCTCTTGTTCTTGCTGTTGAGCGCGGCGACGTCGAGCGCCTCCGGCGACTGGGCAGCGTGCGGATGCTCCGCGCCCTTGTAGACGCGCAGGTTGCCGAGGATCTGGCGGAAGAGCGGGCCGCGCGGCAGCATGCGCTCGACGGCCTTCTCGACGACGCGCTCAGGGAAGCGGCCTTCCAGGATGAACTTGGCCGAACGCTCCTTGATGCCGCCCGGGAAGCCAGTGTGGTGATAATACACCTTCTGGTCACGCTTGCGGCCGGTCAGGGAGACCTTATCGGCGTTGATGACGATGACATTGTCGCCGCAGTCGACGTGGGGGGTGTAGGCGGCCTTGTGCTTGCCGCGCAGACGCATCGCCACAACGGAGGCGAGACGGCCGACGACGAGCCCGGAGGCGTCGATCACAACCCACTTCTTTTCGACATCGGCGGGCTTGAGCGAGACGGTGGTCTTCATCGCGGTACCCCTTCGGTTGCGTAAAAAAGGACAAGCCGCCGGAGAGCCCGGCGGCGGTGTGGCGTCGGGATAGGGGCAAGGAAGCCGGCTGTCAAGCATTCCTGAAAACGCAAAACCCGAAAAAATGCAATTTTCTCATAGCGATGAGCAGAGAGGTATCTGGATACCGCTCATCTCTCTTGCGCCGCGCGATCCCCTGCCCCAGCATCCCGGCGCAGGAGGATACGCCATGACACAAAAACGCATCGCCTTCATCGCCGCCTGCCTGCTTCTTGGTGCCCCGCCCGCCTTCGCCGAGGTCAACGTGATCAGCTCGGGCGGCTTCACCGCCGCCTACAAGGAGCTCGTCCCGGCCTGCGAGGTGAAGATCGGCCAGAAGGTCACGAGCGCCTATGGCGCCTCGATGGGCGCGGCACCGGATGCGATTCCCAACCGCCTGGCGCGCGGCGAGCCGGCCGATGTCGTGATCCTGGCCGGCGATGCCTTCGACAAGCTGGTCAAGGACGGCAAGGGCATGGCCGGCACCCGCACCGACCTCGCGCGCTCGGCGATCGGGCTTTCGGTCAAGGCCGGCGCACCGAAGCCCGACATCTCCACGGTCGAGGCGCTGAAGAAGACGCTGATGGAAGCCAAGTCGATCGCCTATTCGGCGAGCGCCAGCGGCACCTATCTCTCCGAGGAGCTCTTTCCCAAGCTCGACCCAAGCGGCCAGGTCATGGCGAAGTCGAAGAAAATCTTGAGCGAGCGCGTCGGCACCATCGTGGCGCGCGGCGAGGCCGAGCTCGGCTTCCAGCAGGTCAGCGAGCTCATCCCGATCGAAGGGCTGGATTTCGTCGGCACCTTGCCGGAGGAGGTTCAGCGCGTGACGGTGTTCTCGGCGGGGCTTGCGGCCGGCGCCAAGGAGACCGAAGCCGCGAAGGCGCTGATCGCCTGCCTCGGCGGCACGGATGCGGCGGAGACGATCCGCAAGACCGGACTCGATCCGATTCCGGCGAAGAAGTAGCGGTTCCGGCCGCCTCAGCCGCGATCAGCGCACGGGGATCGAGTAGGTCCCCGTCGCATGGCAGACCATCTCCGGCTCGCCTTGAGAATAGAGGCAGACCTCGCCAACAGCGAGCCGCTTGCCGAGCTTGAGCAGCTTCGCCTCGCCGATCAGCGCCGCCTGGCCGGGCTTGCGCAGGAAATTGAAGTTGAGGCTCGTCGTGACCGCCAGGCCGACCGGCCCGATCTGGGCGAGGATCGCCGCATAGAGCGCGAGATCGGCCAGCGCCATCATCGTCGGCCCGGAGATGGTGCCGCCCGGGCGCAGGTGCTTCTCGTGGTAGTCGCAGCGCATCCGGGCCGTCATCGGCCCGACCTCCTCGATGAAATAGGTGCGCCCGCCATGGTGGAGCTGAGGGAAGACCTCGTCGAGATAGGCATCGATCTCGGAGGCGCTCATGCGGGTCGTCATGCGGAAAACCACAGGCTGGAACGGGGCTTATCCCCTTGCAGCATGGCCGGCCGGTTCCGACAATAGGCGGAAATGCGGAAGGGAAGCGCCATGAACGCCCATCACAAGCCGGAGGCCGCGCCCGTGCTGCTGCGCGAGGATGCGCAGGGCATCGCGACGCTGACGCTGAACCGCCCGCTGGCCCGCAACCCGCTGAGCGAGGCGATGCTGGCGGCATTGAGCGAGACCTTTGCCGCGATCGCCGCCGATCGCACGGTCAAGGTCGTCATCCTCACGGCGGCCGGGCCGGTGTTCAGCGCCGGGCACGATCTCAAGGAGATGACCGCCCATCGCGCCGATGCCGACCGGGGCCGGGCCTATTTCACGGACATTCTCGGGCGCTGCTCGGCCATGATGCAGCAGATCACCGCGCTGCCCCAGCCGGTGATCGCGGCCGTCGAGGGCACGGCGACGGCCGCCGGCTGCCAGCTCGTCGCGAGCTGCGATCTGGCGGTCGCCGGCGAGGTCGCGCGCTTCTGCACGCCGGGCGTCCATATCGGGCTGTTCTGCTCGACGCCGATGGTCGCGCTGTCGCGCAATCTTTCGGCCAAGCACGCGCTGGAAATGCTGCTGCTCGGCGAGATGGTGCCGGCGGCGGAGGCGGCTCGCATGGGACTGGTCAATCGTGTCGTGCCGGCCGGCGATGCGCTGGCGGAGGCGCTGCGGCTCGCCGCGATCATCGCCTCGAAATCGCCGGCGACGGTCAAGATCGGCAAGCGCGCCTTCTACGAGCAGCGCGAGATGGGGCTGAAGGCGGCCTATGATCACGCCTCGGCGGTCATGGTCGAGAACATGCTGGCGCGGGACGCCGAGGAAGGCATCGGCGCCTTCGTGGAAAAGCGCGCGCCGGTGTGGGAGGGATGATGGTCGTCATGCCCGGGCTTGACCCGGGCATCTCGTAAACCAGAAATCTCCATCGAAGAGATTCTCGGGTCTGCGCTTCGCTCCGCCCGAGAATGACGCAGAGTGTCCCCATGACCCACGACGCCTATCCCGACAGCCTGATCCGCGAGATCCTGAAATCCGTGAAGCGGATCGCGCTGGTCGGCGCCTCCGCCAACGAGGCGCGGCCGAGCTGGATCGTGACGAAATATCTGATCGACCGCGGCTATGACGTCATTCCCGTCAATCCCGGTCTCGCCGGCCAGGCGATCCTCGGCAAGACGGTCTATGCCGCGCTCAAGGATATTCCCGGCCCGATCGACATGGTCGAGATCTTCCGCAATTCGGAAGCGGCGGGCCCGATCACCGACGAGGCGCTGGCGCTCGATCCCCTGCCGAAGGTGATCTGGATGCAGTTGTCGGTGCGCAATGACGACGCCGCGGCGCGGGCCGAGGCGAAGGGCGTCACCGTTATCATGAACCGCTGCCCGAAGATCGAGTACGGCCGCCTCTCCGGCGAGATCGGCTGGCAAGGCATCAATTCGCGCATCCTCTCGGCGAAGAAGCCGGTGCTCGCCGGCAAAGGCTTTCAGAAGCTGACGATCCATCGGCCGGGGACCTGACGGGGCTGCCGCTCTCGAATTGACGCCTTGCGAACCGTTCGTTAAATCGAACGATCCGTTTTCGACGTCAGATTGTCAGGGAGCAGCCATGACCGACCGCGCACCGGGTTTCAGCACACTCGCCATCCATGCCGGAGCGGCCCCCGACGCGGCGACGGGCGCACGCGCCACGCCAATCTATCAGACGACCTCCTTCGTCTTCGACGATGTCGACCACGCCGCCTCGCTGTTCGGGCTCCAGGCCTTCGGCAACATCTATACCCGCATCGGCAACCCGACGAACGCGGTGCTGGAGGAGCGCGTCGCGGCGCTGGAGGGCGGCACGGCCGCGCTCGCCGTCGCCTCCGGCCATGCGGCCGAGTTCCTCTGCTTCCACGCGCTGCTGCAGCCGGGAGACGAATTCGTCGCGGCGCGCAAGCTCTATGGCGGCTCGATCAACCAGTTCAACCATTCCTACAAGAGCTTCGGCTGGAACGTGATCTGGGCCGATCCGGACGATGTCGAGGGCTTCGCCGCCGCCGTGACGCCGAAGACCAAGGCGATCTTCATCGAGTCCATAGCCAATCCGGGCGGCGTGATCGTCGACATCGCCGCGATCAGCGCCATCGCGAAGAAGCACAACATCCCGCTCATCGTCGACAACACGATGGCCTCGCCCTATCTGCTGCGCCCGTTCGAGCATGGCGCCGACATCGTCGTGCATTCGGCCACCAAGTTCCTGGGCGGCCATGGCAACTCGATCGGCGGCCTGATCGTCGATGGCGGCTCGTTCAACTGGGTCGGCGACGACCGCTACCCGATGCTGTCCAAGCCGCGCCCGGAATATAACGGCATGGTGCTGGGCGAGACCTTCGGCAATTTCGCCTTCGCCATCGCGACCCGCGTGCTGGGCCTGCGCGATCTCGGCCCGGCTCTGTCGCCCTTCAACGCCTTCATGTTGCTGACCGGTATCGAAACCCTGCCGCTGCGCATGCAGCGCCATTGCGAGAGCACGCAGAAGGTCGCCGAGCATCTCCAGAAGCATCCGGCGGTCGAATGGGTCAGCTATCCCGGCCTGCCCGGCGACAAGTATCAGGAGCTGGCCAAGCGTTATGCGCCGAAGGGCGCCGGCGCGGTCTTCACCTTCGGGCTCAAGGGCGGATATGACGCCGGCGTCAAGCTGGTCTCGAACCTCAAGCTGTTCTCGCATCTCGCCAATATCGGCGACACGCGCTCGCTGGTGATCCACCCGGCCTCGACCACGCATCGCCAGCTGACCGACGAGCAGAAGATCGCGTCGGGCGCCGGGCCGCAGGTGGTGCGCCTCTCGATCGGGCTCGAGGATGTCGAGGACCTGATCGCGGATCTGGATCAGGCGCTGGCCTGAGCTCGTGCGTCATTCTCGGGCTTGACCCGAGAATCTCATGATGATGGAGGCGCCGGAGACGGCGCCTTTTTCTTGGGGAGATGCTCGGGTCAAGCCCGAGCATGACGCTCCCTAGTGGCGCGCCGCCTGCTCGCTGCGGGTGACATGCACCACGCCCATCGCCAGCACGGCGAAGCCGAGCGCCTGATGAGCGAGCCCGGCCCAGAGCGGCACCACCAGCAATAGCGTCACGATACCGAGCGCCGATTGCGCCAGGACCAGCCCGGCGATGGCGGTCGAGCGCTTGGCGCTGCCCGAGCCCGGCGCCGTGCGGCGCAGCCTCAGCACGTTCCACAGAGCAACTGCGAGGAGGATGTAGGCACCGAGGCGGTGGTTGAACTGCACCAAGGCGACATTGTCGACGAAGTTCTCCCAGAACGGCGTCTGGGCGAAGAGCTGCGAGCCCGGCGGCACGAGCGCGCCGTCCATCAAGGGCCAGGTGTTGAAGGTGAAGCCGGCCTTCGAGCCGGCGACGAGCCCGCCGAGCGCGACCTGCACGAAGAGCAGCAGCAGGAGCAGCCACGCAGTCGCCCTGCCCCGCGCCGGCTCGACCCGGCGCAGTGGCGTTAGCGCCGTCGCGAAGGCCACGACAGAGGCGAAGAACAGGCCGGCGAAGGTCAGATGCAGCGTCAGCTTCACCGGCGCGACGGCAACCATGCCGGGCTGCAAGCCTGACGCGACCATGATCCAGCCGATCGCGCCTTGCAGGCCGAGCAGCAGGCCCATGCCGAACAGCGTTGCGACCTGCCGGACCGGCAGCAGGCGGCGCAGAGCGACGACGAGGAAACCGGCGAGATAGATCAGCCCGATGAAGCGGCCGAGTTG
Source organism: Allobosea sp. FW305-C-101 (assembly GCF_058783685.1). Classification (NCBI taxonomy): domain Bacteria; kingdom Pseudomonadati; phylum Pseudomonadota; class Alphaproteobacteria; order Hyphomicrobiales; family Alloboseaceae; genus Allobosea; species Allobosea sp. FW305-C-101. The sequence goes on from NZ_JBYSYT010000001.1 coordinate 406,691, forward strand.
GCGATGGCCCCATTCCCACCAGTAAATGAACTGGAACTCGCCAAGGCTCATGCCCTCGTTCAGCAATTGGTATTGCGGGCTCGCGCGATACTTGCCGAATTCCTCGGCCCAGGCCTGCGCCGAGAGCGGCGGCATCGCTCCGGTGATCGGCTTCCATTCGGTGATCGAGAGACCGGAGCCGGTGAGCCGCGTCGCGCCGCCCACCACGACCATCAGGAAGACGAGGCCCGCCACGATCCAGAGCCAGCGGCGGATGCCGGCATGATCGGCCTTGGCGTCGGCGCGTGTCTGGTCGAGGGCGAGGGTCACGGGCGGGCTTTCGGTCGCAGGCGGGGATATTTGGGCGCGCATCGCTTCACAAGTGCGCTCGCCAGTGACATAGACCCCTCGCTCCGGCGCGACAACGCCCGCATTGCCGCAGCAGCAAAGTCCGCGCGGTGGAGAGCCCGATGAAACAACGCAACCGCAAGCTGGTCGGGACCGTGCTGATCCTCGTCTTCGTCTGCGTCTACGCGCTCGTCGCCATGGCGCTGGCACAGGGACGGATCACCGAGGCCTCGAAGCCGGTTCAGACCATCGCCTATATCGCGCTCGGCCTCGCCTGGGTGCTGCCTCTGCTGCCGCTGATCAAGTGGATGGAGCGCAAGGACGAGGCCTGACGCTCGTCAGGCGACGTCGATTTTGCGCCCCCTGCTCCGCAGCCAAAACGGCAACCCCGACAGCAGCGCCCGCAGAGCCGCCTCGTTCTGGTGGAGGCCGTTCAGCGAGACGCGCGGCAGGGCGTGGAGATGGGCCGCGTGCTCGGGAAAGAGATGGCACGGTCGCGTCGTGACCGCGCTTTCGAAACCCGCCTCCGCGACAAGCGCGAAATCGCGTGGCCCGGCCGAGCCGGGATCGCCGACCGGGTAGGCGAAATGGCGGATCGGGATCCCCAATTCCGCCTCGAGGCGCTGCTTGCTGCCCGCGATCTCGCGGCGCGCGACATCCGCGTCGTGCTTCGCCAACATCGGATGCGTCAGGGTATGGGCGCCGATGGTCACGCCCGGCGCACCTGAGAGCGCCCGCAGCGTCTCCCAGGGCAGGCATTCACGCTCGACGAGGGCGACGGGGTCGATGCCAGCCTCGGCCGCGAGAGTGTAAATCGCCGAGAACAGAATCGCTTCCGGACCGCGGCGTAGGCGCCAGTAGAGCCTGGCGAAGGCGCGGCTCTTCTCGACATCGCTTTCGGTGCGGGCGGTGAAGCGACCATCCGGCAAGGCGAGATCGAGGCGCGGCAGGGCGCGGATCGCCTCCTCCAGCTCCAGCCACCAGAGCCGCGCCGTCCGGTCGGCGAAGCCCGGCGTGACGAACAGCGTCCAGGGCGCCTCATGCTTCGCCAGCACGGGCCAGGCCTCCTCGACATTGTCGCGATAGCCGTCGTCGAAGGTCAGCGCGACGAAGAAGCGGCCGGGCCTGGGATTGCGCAGGCGCGCCAGCGCCTCCTGCAGCGAGACGATGTCGTAGCCCTCGGCCCGGACCAGGCGCAGCGCGCGATCGAGGAAATCCGGGGTGATGTCGAGCAACGCATTCGGCGCGAAGCCGCGCGTCTCGGCCGCTCGGACATGGTGCAGGGTCAGGATCACGCCCTGCCCTTGCGCGAAGCTGCGGCTCCAGCGGTCGGCGCCGGTCGCCGCCATCATCCGGAATGCGGCCGCGATGGCCTTGTGACGCCCGTTCATCGCCGCCAAATGCAACCGTCCTCTTGCAAACCGCCCGGTAACGCTATCGCGCGATCGCGCGGCCGGGCCGGCACAATGTGGCCGATCCGTTCACAATGACGGGTTAAGGAAGCGCCATCAGTCCCTGCTCGCACGGGCGAAAGAAACATGCCCACCGCCACCGCCTCTCCGCTGGCCACGCTCGACGAGATCCCGACCGGCCGCGCTCCGTCGCGCCCCTGGGCCTCGATCGCGATCGAGACCGATATCGCCGGCCTTGCCGAGACATGGCGCGGCTTCGAAGCGGCGGCGCTCGCGACGCCCTATCAGAGCTATGACTGGATCAGGCCCTTCGTCGAGACGATCGGCGCAGCCCATGACATGGCTTTGCGCTATGCGCTCGTGCGCGATGCCGGCGGCGCACTCTGCGCGCTCCTGCCGCTCACCATCACCGGGCGCAGCGGCTTCCGTTTCGCCGAATTCATCGGCGGCAAGCACGCCAACTATCATATGGGGCTCTACGCGCCGGCCTTCGCGGCGCAGCTCGATGCCCGCCTGACGACGCAGCTGCTGACCGAGATCGGCACAGCCATCGGCGGGCTCGATGCGCTGGCCTTCGTCAACCAGCCTGTCACATGGCAAGGTGTCAGCAATCCCGCGGCGCTGCTGGCCGCCGGGCCGAGCCCGAGCCGCGCCTACAAGCTCGCCCTGATTGCGGGAGACGGCGACGCGACGCTGAAGCGCTCGATGAGCAGCCACGCACGCAAGAAGCTCAAGAACAAGCATAGCCGCTTCCGGGATTTCGGGCCCTCGACCCTGACGCGTGCCACGACGCCGGGCGAGGTCACGCGCATCATCGACGCGTTCCTGTCGCAGAAGGCGGAGCGCTTCCGCGCCATGGGCGTGCCCGATCCTTTCGCCGAGCCGGCGATGCGCGCCTTCCTGGAACAGGGGGCCATGAGCGATGGGTCGACGCATCCGGCGATCGAGCTCTATGCGCTCGATCTCGGTGGCCAGGCGGTCGCGACCTATGTCGGCGCGATCCAGGGCGAGCGCTTCTCAGGCATGGCGACCTCGTTCGACATGGCGAGCGAGACCGTCAAGACGAGCCCCGGCGAGTTGCTGCTGGCCGAATTGATCCGCCTGAAGGCGAGAGAGGGCGTCGCGGTCTTCGATCTCGGCGTCGGCGAGGCCCGTTACAAAACCACCTTCTGCGACGACCATGACGATCTCGTCGACAGCTTCCTGCCGCTGACCTTCAAGGGAGGCTTCTTCGCGCGGATCGCCCGCGCCAAGCGCGAGCTGAAGCGGCAGATCAAGCGCTCGCCGGTCGCGTTGAAAATCGCTCATCGCGCATCGGGCCTGCTTCGGGGCAAGCGCTCCGAAGAGGAGTAAAGCGCCGGATCAGGCCTCGACCGGCACCTCCGAGCGCGAGACCGGAGGCATCGGCGCACCGCCCTCGCCGTCGAGGATCAGCGTCACCGGCGCCTCGGTCAGTTCGCTCAGGCGATAGGCGGTCTCCAGCGCATGGCCGTTGCCCACCTGCCCGCTCATGACGAGCCCAGCCTGCGCGCGGCGGGCAATCGGCTTCAGCACCGCGCCGTCATCGTTCGAGGCGGCAGCGACCAGCACCCAGTCATAGGTCTCGCAGAGCGCATCGAGCGCGACATCGACGAGATCGGGTGCGGCGAGAACCGCCTCACGGCCGGCACGGCCGGAGCCGATGCGATGCAGCCGCGAGCCCGGCGCCCGCATGATGATGTCGGAGAACAGGGCCTCGCCCGCGAGCAGCTCAGAGAAACCGGCCTCGCCGCCGTCAGGATCGGACGACAGGTCGATGAGCACGCAGCGGCAGCGCTGCGCCAGCAATTCGGCGAGGTCGCGGGGCCGCGCGGCGTCGTCTCCGGCGCCGTCGAGGACGAGCGCGAGGGGCGCCATGCCGCGCGCAGGCTCACGTGTCCGCTCGGCGATCTCGGCCAGCGTCAATTCGGGCCGATCGAGGTCGAGCCGGGTCTGACCGAGCTTTCCGGCATGGGTCAGCAGGCCAGCGACGCGTTCATGGCGCGGCGCGGCGGGAACCGGACCGGCCGATCCGGCCTCGTCCTCGGGCGAACCGGCGGAAACCCAGCGCGGGCCCCGCGCGGCGCCCGGCAGGGGCCGGCCCTGGCCGTTGAGCAATTCACGCGTCACGATCGTCGCCAGCGCGATCAGGAAGGTCGCGAGCGTCGCGACCAGCACGACCGGTACCTTCTTCGGGAAGGAGGGCTCGGTCGGCTCGACGGCCCGCGAGATGATGCGCGCATCGGCCGGCGTGGCATTCATGGTGTCGCGCGCGACCGCCTCGCGGTAGCGCTGCATGTACTGCTCCAGCTGCTCGCGCATCGTGCGGGCTTCGCGCTCAAGGGCGCGCAGCTGCACTTCGCTGTCGTTGGCGCTGGAGACGTTCTTCTTCTGCCCGTCGAGCGCGGCCTGGAAGCTTTCGACGCGCTGGCCGGCGATCTTGGCCTCGTTCTCCAGCGTGCGCACGGTGCGCTCGGCGGCGGCACGGAGCTGGCCCTCAAGGTCGAGCAGCTGGGCGTTCAGTTCCTTGATCCGGGGATGCTCCGGCAGGAGGCTGCGCGACTCCGCTGCGATCTGGGCACGCAGGTTGACGCGCTGCTCGATCAGCCGGCGGACGAGGTCGTTATTGGCGACATCAGGGATTTCGAAGGTGCGGCCCTGTTTGATGGCGTCGCGGATCAATCCCGCCTTGGCCTGCGACTCGGCCTGCTGACTGCGGGCACTGGAGAGCTGTGCCGACAGGTCGGTGAGCTGCTGGGAGGTGATGGTGGTGTTGTTCGGGCCGGCGAAGAGCCCGTTCTTCGAGCGATAGTCTTCGACCTTGGCCTCGGCCTCGGCAACGCGTTTGCGCAGGGGCTCGATCGTGGTCGAGAGCCAGTTCGAGGCGCTGCGGGCGTTATCCTGCTTCGCCTGCTCCTGGAATTCCAGATAGGTCTCGGCGATGGTGTTCGCGGCCCGGGCGGCGAGCGCGGGATCGCGCGAGGTGAACTCGATCGAGACGATGCGCGAGCGGCCGACCGGATAAACCAGCAAACGGTCGTAATACTTCTCGAGAACGCGCTCTTCCGGCGACCGATCGGCTGGATGACCACCGAGCCCGATCATGACCGCGAGCTTGCGCACGGCGCCGAGCGCGCCGACGCCCGAGTCGAACTCGGCATTGCCGACCAGGCCGATCCGCTTCACCGCCTCGCGCGCCAGGTCGCGGGACATGATGATCTGGACCTGGCTCTGCACGGCCTCGGCGTCAATCTGGCTGCTGTCGCCGGCCGTCTGGCCCGGCAGCGCGAAGAAGCCGCCGCGGCTTTCCAGCAGCAGCCGCGCCTCGCCGGTATAGCGCGGCGTCACGACATTCACCGCAACGAAGGAGAGACCCAACGCCACGAGCGTCGGCCCGATGATCCAGAGCTTGCGGCGCTTGATCGCCGCCCAGAGGGCGGAGAGATCGAGCATGTCGCCTCGGCCTTCGCCGGCGCCGCGCGCATCAATCCCAGCTTGAGCGGTCATGGGCCCACCTATCGACGCAAAACTGTCGCCCCTAGGGAGGGACGCGGGCGACATTGAACACTCGGTAAGGTTAGTGCCGAGTAAATGCCGACCCGAGGGCAGCAGGAATTGCGGCTGCCCGCCCTTTACGTCACGCGCGAAGATCAGCCGACGAGACCGATCGGACGAATCGCGACCGCCTGACGTCCGACATGACGATGCCAGCCCAACGCCTCGCCCCGCGCGGCGCAACCGAAGCGCCGCGGGGCGATTTTCCGGACGAACCGATCGCATTCGTAAACGATTTTCCGCCCCTCCCCGCCTTTGCCGCCAATGCCTTGAGCGCGTGAGCGCTGTGGCACGGCAAGGATGGTTAACGAGTCGTTGCACCCTCACGAAGCCGCAGCTTCATCCGCCCTTCAGCGAGACGAACGAGATTCGATTCGTCCGGTCAAACGTGTCGCCATGACCGGGCCGCTGCCGACTGCTGCTACCCCCACAGCCTAGCAGTCGGCAGCGTACTTCCTCCCGGCTCGCTGGAGCCGGCTACCGAGGAAAAGCGACTGCGGCGGCCAATCCGCAGCACAGGCCGAGGCCGCCTGCCCTATCGGCAAGATACCCGCGACGGGCCCGCAGGAAGCCTTTGTTAACCATATCCGACCTAAGGATCAGGCGAGTTCTGCACGGGTAAGCCAGTGATGAGTCGACGCCTCGCCTCTCTCGCCTTGGCCGCCGCCATGACGGCGGGCGCCTGCGCGCCCCGCTATCCGGCGTCGGACTATGCGCTCGCCGAGCCGGCCGGCCCCTACAGGCTCGCCAGCGGCGACCGGCTGCGCGTCATCGTCTTCGGGCAGGACAATCTCTCGAACATCTATGCCGTCGACGGTGCCGGGCGCATCGCCATGCCATTGATCGGCTCGGTCGAGGCGCAGGGGCGCACGACGCAGCAGCTCGCCCAGGCGATCGAGGCCAAGCTGCGCGGCGGCTATCTGCGCGAGCCCAAAGTCTCGGTCGAGGTCGATACCTACCGGCCCTTCTTCGTGCTCGGCGAAGTCAGCAATTCCGGCCAGTTCCCCTTTGTGAACGGCATGACCGTGCAGACAGCCGTCGCCATCGCCGGCGGCTTCACGCCGCGCGGCCAGCGCTCTTCCGCCGAAGTGACGCGCCAGATCGAAGGGCAGACCGTGACCGCGACCGTGCCGATCACCTACCCGGTGCAGCCCGGCGATACGATCGTCATCAAGGAACGCTGGTTCTGAGATCGCGCTGAGCTCATGACGGATCGTCTCGCCTCGCGCCCCCTGAAAATCCTGCATGTCTTCCGCGCGCCGCTCGGCGGGCTGTTCCGACACGTTCTCGACGTGGCCCGGGGCCAGGTCGAACGCGGACATGATGTTGGAATCTTCTGCGATTCAAGCACCGGAGGCGCGCGGGCCGACGACGTCTTTCGCGAGCTCGGCAGTCAGCTGACGCTGGGCATCACGCGCGTGCCGATGTCGCGCTATCCGAGCGTGACCGACCTCAAGGCGCAATTCTCCGAAATTGCACTGCGGCGACGCCTCGCGCCGGATGTCGTGCATTGCCACGGCTCGAAAGGCGGGGTCTATGGCCGCATCCCGGCCCTGTTCTCGCCCGGCCGGCGCTATGTCACCGCATACACACCCCATGGCGGCAGCTTCAACTACAAGCCCGGCAGCACGGAGCATAAGGTCTATATGACCGTCGAGCGCCTGCTCGAAGGCGCCACCGACATGTTCCTGTTCGAGAGCCGCTTCATCGCCGGCCGCTTCGAGGCCCATATCGGCCACAAGCCGCGCACGGATCATCGCATCGTGCTCAACGGCGTCTCCGATGCGGAATTCGAGCCGATCGACCATGGCGCGGCGGAATTCGACCTGCTCTATCTGGGGGAGTTGCGCTCGGCCAAGGGCGTCGACACGCTGATCGACGCGCTGGCGCTACTGCGCCGCCGGGACAAGCTGACGCCGCGCATCCTGATCGTCGGGTCCGGGCCGGACGAGGTCGAACTGAGGCAGATGACGCGCGAGCGCGGCATCGCCGACCAATGCGTATTCGAGCCGCCCGCCCCGATCCGCAAGGCCCTGGCCCGCGCCCGGGCCATGGTGATCCCGTCGCGGGCGGAATCCCTGCCTTATGTCATCCTGGAAGCGGCCGCGGCCGCGCAGCCGCTGATCTCGACCGATGTCGGCGGGATCGGCGAGATCTACGGCCCCGGGCATCGCCAGCGCCTGATCCCGGCCAACGACCCGACGATCCTGGCCGGGGCGATCAAGGCGATGATCGAGACCCCGGAGGCCGAGCGCCTCGCCCAGGCGGCCGACCTCGCCAGCCATGTCCGACAGAATTTCCGCCTGGACGACATGGTCGACGGCGTCATTGCCGGCTATCGCGACGCACTGAAGGCACGCGGCATCGCCTGAAGCCTCTGCTTCAGACCATCTTGAGCGCGACGACGCCGCAGACCACCAGCAGAATGCCAAGCCAGCCCACCGGCCTGATGCGCTGGCCGAAGACCAGCGCGCCGATGATGGCCGTGATCACCAGGCCTGCCCCGCCCCAGACGGCATAGGCGACCGAAAGGTCCATGCCCTCGATGGCCTTCGCAAGCGCGGCAAAGGCGCCCATGACGAGGACGATGCCACCCGCCCCTATCGCGCGACGGGTCATGCCGTCCGAGAGCTTGAGCAGATAGGTGCCGCCGATTTCGAGCGCGACGGCGAGCAGGAGCCAGAGGAACGGCGCAGCCTGCATAAGGGAGGTGCTCACACGAGCCTCCCGTGATCCTCGCTACGTTCGTGCCCCACTCCGTTCTCGATCAGCAGGATGCCAGCGAGGATTGCGGCAAGACCAGCCGCACGCGCGGCGGTCAGGTGCTCACCGAAGAGCACATGGCCGATCAGCGCGATGCCGACGATGCCGAGACCTTCCCAGACGGCATAGGCGACCGCCATCGGGATGACGCGCAGCGCGACGCTGAGCAGGACGAAAGACAGACCGATCAGGAGCAGCGGCAAGGTGCCGACGAGCCATGAGGTGGAGACAGCCGACTTCAGCGCGGCCGTCGCGACGATCTCGACGGCGATGGCCGCGAGCAGAACCAACCAATGAAAAGACATGTTGCACACGGGCGAAGCCGGCGCTGAACGTCACGGGTGCGACGCAGGGACAGCCAAGCAATCGTTAGAGTTTAAAATCGACAGATCCGAAAAGAAGACTGGGCCGAAGATTTTCTCCAGCAGCCGGCACCATAGGCAAAATACCTGTTCGGGCGCGGCGCTCTTTAACGAGCAATATGTGCTTCTCAGACACTCATCGAAAACCAATATGCCTACGCGACACGGAACTGTCAACTCGCGATCACTTGCAATAACAATCACTTGCGGGAAATGACAACTTTTTCGCCGGCTTCGAACCTGCGCCAAATCACTGGCCGGCCAAGACAAAATCCACTTTTTCGCCATCGCGTTTCGACATCATGCCAAAGGCGCCCCGGAGAGGCCGCCGGACCGCCCCCGAGGTTTACGAATCCCCGGAAACAGCGAGCGGTCGGGTTAAATGTTCCGTGAGCAATTTCGGGTAGAGCCGAACCGGGATCGCTGCACCCCGGCGCGGCGCTCCGAGTTGAGGGTGTAGGGTCATGGGGACTTTCGACGTCCGCGATATGATGAAGGCGGATGCGGCCGCCTCGGCCTCGCCGGCGATGTTCGGCGGAGCCGACAAGAGCCAGACGCGGCGCTTCCATCCGCTGGCCGAGCGCATCGCGGCGATCCCGGTCAAGCCCACGCTCTCCCCGGTGATGATCGAAGGCGCCGCCCGGCTGCTCGACCTCATCGCCGTGCTCGCGACGGGCGGATTGATCTACTGGCTCTATGCCGCCGGCAAGGTCGAATACACGCTGCCCTATCAGGTGACCGTCGGCGCGCTGGCGTTCGGCTCGCTCGCCCTGTTCCAGGCGCTGCAGCTCTACCCGATCGGTGCGCTACGCCATGTCATCGGCAGCGCCGTCAGGCTGGTTACCGGCTGGACCATGCTGTTCCTGTTCGCGCTCGCGGCCTTCTTCTTCCTCAAGATCGGCGACCAGGTCTCGCGCGTCTGGCTGGTCGGCTTCTATTTCGCCGGTGCCGGCGCCCTGATCACCGGGCGCGTGGTGATGATGGCGGGCGTGCGCCATCTCACCCGCACCGGCCGGCTGGAGCGGCGCACGGCCATCGTCGGCGGCGGCGAGGCAGGCGAGGCCCTGATCCGCGCGCTGGAGAGCCAGAAGGATACCGGCTTGCGCATCTGCGGCGTCTTCGACGACCGCAATGACGAGCGCTCACCCGATCTCGTCGCGGGCTATCCCAAGCTCGGCACGATCGACGACCTCGTCGAGTTCGCGCGTCGCACCAAGCTCGACCTCGTCATCTTCACCCTGCCGATCTCGGCGGAGGCACGGCTTCTGACGATGCTGCGCAAGCTCTGGGTGCTGCCGATCGACATCCGCCTCTCCGCTCATATGTCGAAGCTGCGCCTGCGGCCGCGTTCCTATTCCTATTTCGGCGCCGTCCCGGTGCTCGACGTCTTCGACCGGCCGATCGCCGACTGGGACATCGTCGTGAAATGGGCCTTCGACAAGGTCGTCGGCACGCTCGCGCTGATCGCGCTTTCGCCGGTGATGCTGGCGACCGCGATCGCCATCAAGCTCGACACCAAGGGTCCGGTCTTCTTCCGTCAGAAGCGCTACGGCTTCAACAACGAGACCGTCGACGTCTTCAAGTTCCGCTCGCTGCGCAACGACATGGCCGACCCTACCGCGGCCAAGCAGGTCACCAAGGACGATCCACGCGTGACGCGCGTCGGCCGCTTCATCCGCAAGACCTCGATCGACGAACTGCCGCAGCTGATCAACGTCGTGTTCAAGGGCGATCTCTCGCTGGTCGGCCCGCGGCCGCATGCGATCCACGCCACGGCCTCCAACCGCGCCTATGAGCAGGTGGTGGACGGCTATTTCGCGCGCCACAAGGTCAAGCCCGGCATCACCGGCTGGGCCCAGATCAACGGTTGGCGCGGCGAGACCGACACGGACGAGAAGATCCAGCGCCGCGTCGAGCACGATCTCTACTATATCGAGAACTGGTCGGTGCTGCTCGACCTCTACATCCTCGCCAAGACGCCGTTCTCGCTGCTGACCAAGAACGAGAACGCCTATTGAGCGCGCTGGCGCAACATCCGCCGCGCGGCGAGCGGCCGGCGCGCCTCACCGTCTCCTATGCGGCGATCAAGCGCGGGACGCTGTGGCTGCTCGGCGCCTCCAGCGGGCTCGCGCTGATCGAGCCCTCGCCGTATGAGGTCGTCTTCCTGCTGGCGCTGTTCGTCTTCGCGCTGACGGGCATCCGGTTCTCGCAGAAGCTCCTGCCGCTGGCCGTGCTGCTGCTCGGCTACAATATCGGCGGCATCTTCTCGCTCATCCCCTGGATGGGCGATGGCGACGCGGTGCGCTTCACCGCCGTCTCGGTCTATCTGATGATCACGGCGGTCTTCATCGCCGGCATCATGTCGCAGGACGCGGCCGGGCGGCTGGAGACGCTGCGCCGGGGCTATCTCTTCGCCGCATGGGTCGCGGGCTTTGCGGCGCTGCTCGGCTATTTCGATGTCGCCGGGCTCGGCTCGACCTTCACGCTCTACGGGCGCGCGTCGGGCACGTTCAAGGACCCCAACGTGCTCGGCCCGTATCTCGCGCTGCCGATCGTCTATGTGCTGCAACGCATCCTGACCGGGCAGGTCGGCATGCTGCGCGGCCTCATCACACTCAGCGTCCCGCTCGCCGCGCTGTTCTTCACCTTCTCCCGCGGCGCCTGGGGCGTGCTTGTGGTGTCGGCCGCCCTGATGGTCGTTCTCACCTTCCTGACCGCACCCGATGCCGCCCGCCGGGCCCGCATCGTCACGATGTCGCTGGCCGCGCTCGTCGCCATGGTCGCGGCGCTGCTCGTCGCGCTGTCCTTCGAGGATATCCGCAGCGTCTTCGACGCGCGCGCCAGCCTCAACCAGGATTACGACCAGGGCGTCACCGGCCGCTTCGGCAACCAGCTGCGCGCCATTCCGATGCTGCTCGATGCGCCCAATGGCTTCGGGCCGCTGCAATTCCGCTGGATCTTCAACCAGGCCGACCCGCACAACGTCTATATCAACGCCTTCGCCTCCTATGGCTGGCTCGGCGGGCTGTCATGGGCCTGCCTGATGGTGGCGACCTGCTATGTCGGCTGGCGGGTGGTGTTCCGGCCGGGGCCGACACAGCTGCATGCCATCGCGATCTGGTCCGTGCTCTTCGTCACTATCCTGCAGGGCTTCCAGATCGACAGCGACCACTGGCGGCATCTCTACATGCTGCTTGGCCTGATCTGGGGCCTTGCCGCGCTGAGGCCGGGCGACGGCGGCAGCGAGGAACGCGCATGACGGCAGCCGCCCCCTCTACCGGCGCAGCTGCGCCGGCCGGACAGATCGAGGCCATCCAGGCCCTGCGCGCAATCGCCGCGCTGCTGGTCGTCTTCGGCCATGCCGCTCATGAGACGGAGGCCATCGGCCCGCGCGTCGGCCTGCCCGCCATCGACCCGAACTTCATGCACTGGGGCATCGGCGTCGATATCTTCTTCGTGATTTCCGGCTTCATCATGGTCCATACCTCGGCTGACCTGTTCGGCCGGCCGGGCGCCTGGCGGGTCTTCCTCACCCGGCGCATCGCCAGGATCGTGCCGCTCTACTGGCTTCTGACCAGCGTCCTGCTGATTGGCGGCCTGATCGCGCCCCGGCTGCTGAACGTACCGCTCGGCGACTGGCAGCATATTCTCGCCTCCTACCTCTTCATCCCCAGCCTGCGCGGCGGCGACGAGATCAGGCCGGTGATGGCGCTGGGCTGGACGCTGAACCTGGAGATGTTCTTCTACGTGCTGTTCGCAGCTGCGATGCTCCTGCCCCTGCGGCGCGGCATGATCGCGCTCGCGCTTGTCATCTCCGGCCTCGCGCTGGCCGGCGCGCTCCTGCAACCAGCCCAGGTGCAGCTCGCGTTCTGGACGCAGCAGATCATCCTCGAATTCCTGTTCGGCTGCCTGCTGGCGCTGGTTCATCGGCAGGGCGTCAGGCTGGCCGGCCCGGGCGCGGTGCTCCTCGTGGCGCTCGGCTTCGCCGGCATGTTCAAGTTCCACGGCCTGGATGCCGAAGGAGCGATCCCCCCGGCGCTGCGCTGGGGCCTGCCCGCCGCCCTGATCGTCGGCGGCGCGGCGCTCTATCGTGGAGCCCCACCGCGGCTGGCCCTGCTGCTCGGCGGGCTCGGCAATGCATCCTACAGCCTTTACCTCTTCCACCCCTTCGCCTTGCGGCCGCTCCGAGAGGTCTGGGTCAAGCTGGTGGGCGGGGCACTGCCGCTGGAATTCTATATCGTTGTCGCGATGACGGTTGCGGCGCTGGCATCCGCCCTGCTCTATCGTTGGGTCGAACGCCCGATGGGGCGCTGGTTCCGGCTTCCCTCGTCCTTGAGCAACTCTCGCCGAACGCGCGCGGCAAACGACGGATCAAGCTGGAGCGAGAGCCGGGAAGCCCGCCGCATCGCCAGCTAGACAATCCGGGTTGCGCGCATGGCCGAGCAGGCCTGCGCCGCGGCGACTTCAGCTCAGCCCCTGCCCTTGCGGACCACGACATAGGCGTGGGTGGTCACGAAGTTCCATCCGACCCGCGCCGCGAGAGCGTTGAAGACGTGGTCGACCTGCTTGAGCCCCGGCATCCGGTCGAAATAGCCGTGTCCCCAGAAGCGCTGAACATGGATGTCGGCAAAGCCGGCCTGCTTCAGCATCGGCTCGAGCAAGGCCGGATCGCCGCGGCACCAATCGTAAAGCGCGGGGAACTTCGGATCACCGCCACCATCGCGGCGCGCCGGGAACAGGGCATGCACGATGGCGCGCGAGGCCTTCTCCGGCAGAATGTGGTTCAGCGCGAAGACGGGAGCCCACAAGGTCGGGAAAAACGCCAAGGCCACGCCACCGGGCGCAAGCAACTCGTGGATGTTGCGCCAGGCGAGCTCGACCCCGTCGACATGCTCGAAGACCATGCGCGACACCATCATGTCGTAGCCGCCGCGCCGGACATCGGGCTCGGAGAGGTCGCCGGCGATGTCGAAGCGCGCGGTCTTCAGTCCGCGTCCCGTCAGAGCGAGCTCACCGGCATCGATGTCGTTGACGATGAGATCGATGCCGTTGCGGGCGGCCTGCTCCTGCGTGAACAGCGGATCGCGGCCGCCGCCGATCTCGCAGACGCTGCGCAGGCCGAACTGATGGGCGAGCCCTAGAATGGTCGCCTCGTAGCGGTCCCAGGCCCATTGCGAGTGCCAGTCGGGCTCGATCTCACCGAAGAATGCCGCGAGCGAGCCGGCCGGCTGCGCGATCGCGCGACGCTGCGGCCCGGTGCTCGTGATCGCCAGACTTGCCATGGACATGATCGCTTCCGCCTCTGCACGCCTCCCCGTCCACGGCGACATTGAGCGCACGGCCGAGCAGCCGCAACGACAAGCTTAAGCAAGGGTTAATGACGGGAGCTACCTTGTCGGCACCGAAAGCGCTCGCCTGAAGCAACCGCCGAGCGGATCGAAACCTGTGCTAAGACAGCAGCAACCGATGGTGCCGAAGGCAAATTCAGCGGGAACACGAGATACACTCCAGGGGCCGCGAGCGGACGGCCTCTGGATATCGTAGCCGAGTTGCATAAAACGACGGCCGCTCAACCCTTTATTGAAATCACCACCGCCGGGCACACGGGACGCCGCCACAGCCAAATATCGACGGATGAGGGTCAAGCCGCGGCCCACCACCGTAGCGCGGACCATAACCTTGGCCGTAGCCGCCGCGACCATAGCCATAGCCTCCGTCGCCACGACCGTAGCCATAGCCGCCGCGGCCATAGTGCCGCTGACGGGCCATGTTTTCCTGAATGATCATCAGGCGCTCGCGCTTCGCTTCGGACATCGAGAATTCAATTGGCGCCTTGTCGAGGCGCTTGGAAACGTCCTGCGGCAAGGCTTCGCCGGCCTGAGCCGAAGCCACGATTGCGGCCAAACCAGCCCCGAGCAGCACTGAGGTCACATACCGACGCATGACGATCTCCTTTTGCTCCAGCGATTGAAGCAGATACCTGGATAACGCCGCCTGAACGAAATTGTTCTCTGACGTTCATCTTCCGGATGGAATCGCGGGCGCCAAGTCCCCCTTTTTCGCGCAGGGTCTTTCTCGCGACGCGGAACAGATCTCAAGCAGATGAGTCGCAGATCGTGCCGCAATGGTCGCAGAAATTCGCGGCCCGCCCTCATTCGGCGAACCGGCATTTCTCAACGATTTCCGGCAGTTAAATGGTCGGAGCGAGAGGATTCGAACCTCCGACCCCTTGTCCCCCAGACAAGTGCGCTAACCGGGCTGCGCTACGCTCCGACGGCTCGGCTTATAGTGGCGAGGCCGCGCAGATGCAATGCGCTTCGACACGATCTTGCACAACCCGTCGAAAGGATCCGAGAGACTGGCATCGCCTGATCGCGCGCGTGCCGGCGGATGCGACCACGCTGCCTCCATCTCGCTCGCTTCCTGGGGCAGAGCATGGCTGCTCTCCCAAATGGGAGCTGCGCGCCGGCCTCGACAGTGCTTCGATACGGGTGAGGACGCGATGCTCGATCAAGACGACGATCACCGGCGTGACCGTGCCGCTCTGGTTGCTGTCAGCGATCAATGGAGTAGCCGCAATCGTCCTCATGCTCGTGATCTAATCCGATATCGAATTGATCGCCGGATGCTATCTCCTCCCCCAAATGGGGGGTGCGCGAACGGCCGGGTCGAGGCGATGATGAGCGGGCGGCGTCAGGTAGTTCGATCATGAAACACAAGCAGCAGATGTCGCTTATCGCGCGACGAGCCCAGATTCGACGCGCGGCCGCCAGCCGCAGGGACCAGCTCGCGCTCGAGCCGGCCAGCAGGCCCGTTCTGCGTCTGGTCATCACGACCGGCCACGACACCGAACGGGATCAGCTGCGTGAGCGTCGCGAGCAAGTCTCCGCCGTCGATTGAGCGCCCGCTTTCGATCCTGAACCGCACGTTCAGCCGACAGTCATCTCCGATGGCCCTTGATGTCGTCGCGGCATGCGAATTGCCGTAGCGTCAACGATGAGCACGGACGGTATCGCGTTGAGACAAGACGGGTTCCATTGTGAGGATTGCGGCTCGCCGGGCGTTTCGATTCCGCACGCACTGAGCGATGCGAGCGTCGTCTCCTGCGCCAATTGCGGGTTGAGCCTCGGCTCCTGGGCCGACTATCGCCGCCGGATCGACCAGGTTCTGTTGGCCGAGCAAGCCTGCAAGGCTCGCCGCGTCATCGTCGCGGACCCGGTCGGCTGCGTGCTGGCCAACGCGTAGCAGCGCCTTTCGGCACCGTTCGCGCGGTTGCCCAGCGCATCGATCTCGACAGGTACAGTTGTCCACCTTTTAGCGTCCCCCGCAGACTTGCCAGACGCATCGTCTCGTTCCACGATCCCCTGACGTAGCGTCGATTGGGAGGTCGAGGATGCGTGCGGTGTCGCGTTCGGTGGATATTCCTGTTTCGAGCCAGCGCGCCGTTCTGCTGCGCATGCTCGTGCTTCTGGCCATCACGATGGCCATTTTGATGCCCCTGATCGACTAGGAACGACCGCGCCGCCAGAAGCGGCATCGCGGAACTATGCCCACGATGCCGCTTACGGGTCAGTTGCGTGCCAGCCAATCGCTGAGCAAGCCGATATCCGCCTGCCCGAGGCCGTGGCCGGCCGGCAGCCCGCGGTGCTCGACGGCCGCGCCGTTTTCCGAGAGCCGCCAGGCGAGCGTCTCGGCATTGCTCTTCGGCACGATCGGATCGAGCGCGCCCGACAGGATCAGCACGGGTTTGCCCGCGAGATCGGCGGGGGACGCCTCCGCGAAGGGTACCATCGCGCGCAGCAGCGCCGCGCCGGCGAGGATCTCCGGCCGCTGCTGCAGGAGAGCCGCCGCGATATTGGCGCCGTTGGAGAAGCCGAGCGCGATCGGCGCCGGCAGGCCGTAGCGCTCCCGCGCCCACAGCACGAACTCCGCCAGCTCGTCGGTGCGCCGCTTGAGATCGGCCTCGTCGAAGACGCCCTCGGCGAGGCGGCGGAAAAAGCGCGGCGCCGAACCTTCCAGGACCTTGCCGCGCGGCGAGAGCAGGCCTGCTCCGGGCGCGACGGTGCGGCCGAGCGAGAGGAGGTCACGCTCGTCGCCGCCGGTTCCGTGCAGGAGAAGCAGCGGCCGGCGCGCCGGATCACGGCCGGGCTCGAAGACATGGATGAAATCGGTATCGACGGTCGTGGCGGTCATGGTCGTCTCCCTTCATCAAGCGGAATCGCCCTGCCCCTTGCGATAAGCAGGCAGGGCGTCGTGGTGTCGGTCCGCCGCCCGCCTGGGTGGCGGGCAGCGGGTTTCGTCAGCCGAGAGCGGGCAGGACCGCCTCGATCTCCTTGCGATGTGCCTCGTACTGGGGCGGCAGCTTCAGCGAACGGCCGAGCTCGGCCGCCGGCTCGTCGACCGCGAAGCCGGGGATATCGGTCGCGATCTCGAACAGGACATGGCCGGGCTCCCGGAAATAGACCGAGCGGAAATAGTTCCGGTCGCGCTGTTCCGTGGGGCTGATGCCATGGTTCTGAACGAGGCGGCGCACCATCTCCTCCTGCGCGGCGTCATCGGCCGCCCGGAAGGCGATGTGGTGGACCGAGCCCGCGCCCTGCCGGGCCGGCAGGAAGCCACCGGCGACGCGCAGGTCGATGACGCCACCGATCGCCGTGCCCTTAACTGCGTAGCGGATCAGCGTGTCCTCGCGGCCGATCTCCGTGAAGCCGAAGACGTCGCTGAGGATGGCGCCCGTCGGCGCGGCATCGGCCAGCAGCAGGCTGACGCTGTGGAAGCCGCGCAGCGCATGCTCGGCGGGGATGCCGCCCTCGGCCCAGGCCGGCTCCTTCTCGACACCCGGCAGGCCGACGAGGGCGAGCCTCATGCCGTCCGGGTCGCGGAAGCTCAGCACGGTCTCGCCGAAGCGCTTGACCGGCACCTCATGCGGCACGCCCTGCTCGACGAAGCGATGCGCCCAGAAGCCGATCGAGCCTTCCGGAACCCGGAAGACCGTCTCCTGGGTCTCACCGATGCCGAGGCGACCGGGAGCCGCATGTTCCCACGGGAAGAAGGTCAGGATCGAACCGGGCGCGGCATCCACATCGCCGAAATAGAGGTGATAGGTGCCGGGATCGTCGAAATTGACCGTCTTCTTGACGAGGCGCAGGCCGAGCACGCGGCTGTAGAAGTCGAGATTGCGGCGCGCCGGGCCGGAGATGGCGGTGACGTGGTGAAGGCCGTTGATCTGCATGGTTGGGGTCCTCCGTTGTCCTGATCACGATGAGCGGACATCCGCTCCGTTGGCCGGAAGATCGGCATGAAGGCGGCCGAAAGCCAGAGGCATTTCATTGCATCCATGCAATGTCACTATCGCCAATCTACAATTTGATTTGCGGACAAGGCTGCCCGATCTTTCGGTCCGAGACCAACCGGTCCCGTTTCAGGAGACTTCCCATGATCGACAATCGCCTCGCCCCTTATGGCGCCCTCGGCCTGCGCGTCGCGCTCGGCCTGATGTTCATCGCCCATGCCTATCTCAAGCTCGTCATCTTCACGCCCGCCGGCTTCACCGGCTTCCTTGGACAGGTCGGCCTGCCCGGCTTCCTCGCCTGGCCGATCATGCTGGCCGAGCTCATCGGCGGCATCGCCATCCTCATCGGCTTCCATGGCCGCCTCGTCTCGGCGGCGCTGCTGCCGGTTCTGCTGGGCGCTCTTGCGATCCACGCCCCGAACGGCTGGGTCTTCAATGCGCCGAATGGCGGCTGGGAGTATCCCGCCTTCCTGGCCTTGACCGCGCTGGCGCATGTGCTGATCGGCGACGGCGCGCTCGCCGTCACCGGCTCGCGCTCTTCGGCCTCCGCCAAGCCGGCCCTGGCGTGACGCAAGCCCGCCTTGAAGGGGCTCGCGCCTTGGCCGAGAGTGAGCGGATGAATCAAGCCGCGAAGCCCCTGGCCTGGGACGATTTCCGCCTGATCAAGGCGATCGCCGATAAACGGGCGCTGCCGGCAGCCGCGGCAGCGCTCGGCGTCAACCACTCGACGGTGTTCCGCCGCCTCGGCCAGATCGAGGAAGCGCTCGGCACCCGCCTGTTCGAGCGCCATCGCAGCGGCTATGTCGCGACGCCGGCCGGCGAGGAGATGATCCAGCTCGCTGCCCGCGTCGACGACGACATCACCGCCTTCGCCCGCAAGCTCGCCGGACAGGAAATCAAGCCGGCCGGCGAATTGCGCGTCGCCACCAACGACTCCCTGCTGGTCGACCTGCTGACCCCGCTCTTCGCCCGCTTCCTCGGGCAGTGCCCGGATATCCGGCTCGATATCCTGATCGGCAACCAGGCCGCCAATCTCTCCAAGCGCGACGCCGATGTGGCGATCCGCGCCACCGACAATCCGCCGGAGACGCTGATCGGCCGCAAGCCGGCCCGGATCGCCTGGGCGCTCTACGGCCGCGCCGCCGACTTCCCCGATGCGGAACC
This sequence comes from Allobosea sp. FW305-C-101, assembly GCF_058783685.1. Classification (NCBI taxonomy): domain Bacteria; kingdom Pseudomonadati; phylum Pseudomonadota; class Alphaproteobacteria; order Hyphomicrobiales; family Alloboseaceae; genus Allobosea; species Allobosea sp. FW305-C-101. Next base: position 425,584 of record NZ_JBYSYT010000001.1, read on the forward strand.
GCCCAGCCGCGAAAGCCTGTGGGAGCGCAGCTGGGTCTCGCTCGGCGACCAGTTCACCATGCTGAGCGCGGTGCGTTATCTCGCCCGCCATGTCGCGCCGGAACGCGTCGTCTACCGGCTCAACACCGTGCTCGGCCTGGCCGAGGCGGTCGAGGCCGGGATCGGCGTCGGCTTCCTGCCCTGCTTCATCGGCGACACGCGCCCCGCCCTGCGTCGTCTGGGGGAGCCCGAGCCCGATCTTGCCGCCGATCTCTGGCTGCTGACCCATCCGGACATGCGGCACACGCCCCGCGTCAGGCTCTTCCTCGATTTCCTCGCGGTCGAGCTCGGGCGGCTGAAGCCGCTGGTCGAAGGCGGGCTGCCGATCGGTCGGAGCGCGAGGCCGGACAGCGCCGCGGCGGACGCAGCCGCATCCTGAGCGCCTCTTCGCCCTCCCTCCGTCATGTGGATGACGAGCATACGGCTCCGGCAGTGCTAGCTCTGCATGGAGGCGGCAGCCTGGAGCAGGCGCCGCCGTAATCGCGGCGCTACGGTCGCTCCCGCGACCGTCAGGGCTGGCCGCGACGGAGGCTAAACATGTCCGGGCCTGCCAGGAAATCCGTCTCGAAGGGATCGCGCTGCAACAATACCGCTGCGATCCAGAACGCCATCAACTTCATGAATGGCGGCAAGAACAACCTCAAGGTCGATGGCATCTTCGGCGACAACACCGAAAGCGCGGTCAAGACCTTCCAGCGCGCCTGCGGACTGTTCGACGACGGCAGCGTCGGCAATCTGACAGGCAGCCGCCTGTTCGAGGTCGTCAAGGTCACGCAGATCCTGACGCTGGACCTGCCGGCGGATGCCTTCGCCTTCACCGGCAAGGCCCTGCCGCTGCCGCCGCTGCTCGACACCGCCGGCAAGCTGCTGACGCGGCGCAACGACATCCAGAGCTGGACCTCCCTGCCCCGCCTCGAGAAGACCGGGCTCGACATCCCAAAGCTGGAGCTGCGCCATATCGGCTTGAAGACGGCGACGATGATGGCTCATGGCGTGGTCCCCAAGGCGCTGAAGACGCCGCTGGCTTTGCTGGACCAGCTCAAGCTCGACGGGACGATGCCGCAATCGATCCAGGTCATCGGCACCACCAAGGACCTGCGCAAGCTCACGCTCACCTACAGCATCAACAAGATCGTCCAGCCGCGCGCGCCCAAGTTCTTCAGCCCCTATTTCAAGATGGAAGGCGATATCGACTTCGACCAGCAGAACCTGAAGCTGACCGGGACCTGGAAGACCAAGGTGGAGATCGCCACGCCGACGCTGGTCATCGCGGACTGGCTGGAAGCGGGCATCAACGCCAATCTCTGGGCCAGCGCCAATGGCGCGGTCGGCATGGGCGGCGCGGCCGGCGAAGTCTCCGCGGGAGCGAATGTGGAGGGCAAGGCCGTCATCCACGTCCTCAAGACCGAGACGCCGATCGGCCCGTTCAAGCGCGCCCAGATCGACCTCTTCGGCGGCTTCAATCTCGGGCTCTCCGCCCATGCCTCGATCAGCCAAGACGGGGCGACGTTCAACATCATCCCGCCTAAGCTCGGGCCGACGCTCGGCGTCAATCTGGTCCTGGCGACATTCTAAGGCCCGGCCCGCCAGCGGGTTTCGCGCCGCGCGGGTCGCGCTTCGAAAGGTCGAGGCGGCGATTGCAGCCCGGCCGCCGCGCAGGCTACGATCGCCGCATGGAGATCGTCATACCCCTGATCGTCGGCCTCAGCCTGATCTGGCTCGTCGGCCGCGGCGTGCCCTGGAACGCGAAGCTCATGACCCTCGTGGTCACGCTCGCGATCATCGTCCTGATCGTGCTGGTGGAGCGCGGCGGCTACTGGCCGGAGTCCTGGCGGCGCAGCTGAGCTTTGGCGCTCAGGCAGAGACCAGCTTGAGCCCGACGATGCCGGCGACGATCAGGCCGATGCAGGCCAGTCGCAGCGCACCCGCCGGCTCGCCCAGCAGGGCGATGCCAAGGATCGCCGTGCCGATCGTGCCGATGCCGGTCCAGACCGCATAGGCCGTACCGACGGGCAGCGACTTCAGGGCAAGCCCCAGCAGGCCGAGGCTGACGACCATGCTCGCGCCGGTGAACAGCGTCGGGACAAGGCGCGTGAAGCCGTTGGTGTATTTCAGGCCGATGGCCCAGCCGACCTCGAACAGGCCCGCGACGAAGAGATAGAGCCAAGCCATGCCGGGCGCTCCTTTGAGGGATGGGGCGCAAGGTCCGCGCCGGAGGGAGGCGCGTCGACGGCGTCCTCTGGCCCTGAACCTATGGTCTGGAGCGGAACGATCAACGGGCGCCGCGCCTGCATCGGCGCAAGCGCCGCAGGCGCGACCGCAAGTCCTGGATCAGGCAGCGTCAGGCGCCGGCTGCAAGGCCTGTTCGAGGATGCGCCGGCACTCGCCGAGTTCCTTCATGACCGCCGTCAGGATGGAGACGTCGTCGAGCCCTTCCGGAACGGGCTGCCGGTAAGGCGCCGTCCGCTCCGGCGAGGCCTCGGCCATGTCACCCGGCACGGCGGCCGGGCCGCCTGGCGCAGCAGCTGGCGCGCCGCCGCCCATGGCGCCGATCGGCGCGCCGCGTCCGATCGCCTGGACATGGCGTGGCCCCTGTTCCTTCAGGATGCGCTGGAGGCCCTTGATCGTATAGCCTTCGCTATAGAGCAGGCGCCGGATGCCCTTGAGCAGGGCAACGTCGTCAGGCCGGTAGTAGCGGCGTCCGCCGCCACGTTTCAGCGGCTTGATCTGGTTGAAGCGGGTTTCCCAGAAACGCAGCACGTGCTGGGGTATGTCGAGGTCTTCTGCGACCTCGCTGATTGTCCGGAAGGCATCTGGGCTCTTGGTGTCCAATTCGGCCTCGGTATCGCCGGCGTGGAACTCCAGGCTCACTCAGTCTCACCCTCACCCGTCTGCCCGTTGATGCGGGCCTTCATCACGTTAGAGGGTTTGAACACCATCACGCGACGCGGCTCGATCGGCACCTCAACGCCAGTTTTCGGATTACGCCCGATTCGCTCGCCTTTGTCTCGCACGACGAAAGAACCGAACGAAGAAAGCTTCACATTCTCGCCACGCGCGACCGCGTCGCAGATCTCGTCGAGCACCGCTTCGACGAGCTTCGACGACTCCGTCCGCGACAAGCCGATCTTCTGGTAGACAGCCTCGCACAGGTCCGCGCGAGTGACCGTTTGCCCCGCCATTCATATCCTCCAAGGCGTATTGCGGGCAGCGGCTCAAAACAGCCGGCCCTTCGCCATTACGGACGGCGGACGCTAGGCGCCCCCGTCGCGCGGGTCAATCCTCAAGCGGGGCCATTATGCCCGCGAAGGCCGGATTCGACCCGAAATAGCGACGATTTATGACAATTTTCGCGGAATACCTGCCGCAGCGTCACCAGCGGATCAGAGCCGACCCCCAGGTGAAGCCGCCGCCCATCGCCTCGATCAGCACAAGCTGGCCGCGCTTGATGCGGCCATCGGCATGAGCCTCGGCCAGAGCGAGCGGTATCGAGGCAGCCGAAGTGTTGCCGTGACGGTCTACCGTGACGACGACATTGTCGTGGCTGATGCCCAGCTTGTCGGCCGTCGCGTCGATGATGCGGCGATTGGCCTGGTGGGGCACGAACCAGTCGATATCGGCGCCCGTGAGCCCGGTCTGCTCGAAGGTGTGGCGCACCGTCTCGGCGAGATTGGTGACGGCGTGGCGGAAGACCTCCTTGCCCTCCATGCGCAGGAAGCCGACCGTCTTGGTCGAGCCGGCGCCGCCGTCGACATAGAGCTTGTCCTTGTAGCGGCCATCCGAGCGGATATGGGTGGTGAGGATGCCGCGATCGGCCAGCGTCCCCTCGCCCGGCGCCGCCTTCAGCACGACGGCGCCTGCGCCATCGCCGAACAGCACGCAGGTGGCGCGGTCCTCCCAGTCGAGGATGCGCGAGAAGGTCTCGGCACCGATCACCAGGGCAGCGCGGGCGCCGCCCGTGGTCAGGAACTTGTCGGCCGTCGCCAGAGCGAAGACGAAGCCGGAGCAGACCGCCTGTACGTCGAAGGCCGCGCCGCCGGTGATACCGAGCGCCGCCTGGATCTGCGTTGCGGTGGCGGGAAAGGTGTGATCCGGCGTCGCGGTCGCGACGATGATCAGGTCGATCTCGCCGGGGTCGATGCCGGCGTCAGCGATCGCCGCCTGCGCCGCCTTGAGGCCGACGATGGATGTCGGCTCGTCATCGGCCGCGACATGGCGCTGGCGGATGCCGGTGCGCTGGACGATCCACTCGTCGCTGGTATCGACGCGCGCGGCGAGCTCGGCATTGGTGACGATGCGCGCGGGCAGATAGGAGCCGCAGCCGACGACTTGAGAGCGCAGGATGGACAAAAGAGGTTGTTCCTTACTCGGTCTCGGCGGGCTGCGCGGCCGTCAATTCCGGGCGCGTGCTCGCGGCGACCATTTCGCGGACCTTCGCCATCAGGTCCTCGCGTGCCATTTCATAGCCCAATTCGGCGGCGCTGGCGAAGCCGATCACATCCGTGCCGCCATGGCTTTTGACGACGATGCCCTCCAGGCCGAGAAAGACGCCCCCGTTCGACTTGCGCGGATCGAGCTTGTCCTTCAGCGCCGTGAAGGCGCCGCGGGCGAAAAGATAGCCGATTTTCGACATCAGCGAACGGCCCATCGCGGCGCGCAGATATTCGGCGATCTGCTTGGCGGTGCCTTCGGCGGTCTTGAGCGCGATATTGCCGGTGAAGCCCTCGGTGACGACGACGTCGACCGTGCCCTTGCCGAGATCGTCACCCTCGACGAAGCCATGATAGGCAAGATGCGGCAGGTTGCTCTCGCGCAGGATGCGCCCGGCTTCCTTGACCGCCTCGACGCCCTTGATCTCCTCGACGCCGACATTGAGCAGGCCGACGGTCGGACGGTCGAGATCGAGCACGACGCGGGCCATGGCCGCGCCCATCACCGCGAGATCGACGAGATGGCGGGCATCCGCGCCGATGGTGGCGCCGAGATCGAGCACGATGCTCTCGCCGCGCGCCGTCGGCCACAGGCCGGCGAGCGCCGGCCGGTCGACCTGCGGCATCGACTTCAGGCAGAATTTCGACATCGCCATCAGCGCGCCGGTATTGCCGGCGGAGACGGTGACGTCCGCCTCTCCGGTCTTGGTCGCGTCGATCGCGCGCCACATCGAGGACTTGTAGCGGCCATAGCGCAGAGCCTGGCTCGGCTTGTCGTCCATCTTCACCGAGACCTCGGTGTGATGGAATGTCGTCACCGCCTTGAGCTTCGGGTGCTGGTCGATCAGCGGCAGCACCTGCTTCTCGTCGCCGAAGATTACGAAGCGGCAGTCCGGGCGGCGCTCAAGCATCAGGGCGGCGCCGGGGATGACGACGGAAGGGCCGTGATCCCCGCCCATCGCATCGAGCGCGATTGTAACCGGTCTTGTCATGGAATTCTGGCGTGTCCCGGAAATGGCCGACCTTCGATCCGGGACGGCTCAGTGCCGGCCGGACAATAGCGACTTGGGCCAATGCCGCAAGCAGCGCAAGGGCCGGAGAGCGCTTCAGTCACCGCGTTTCAACTTTGCAAGCGCCGCGAAAGGCGATTCCGTGCCAGTGTCACCCGCAGATGACTCGAAACTGGCGCCGGGCTTGCGCGGATAGGGATCGAGTGCCAGCGCCAGGAATTCCAGCGTGATGGAGCCCAGATCGATCACACCCTCGACGATCGGCTCGGGCGGGTCCGCTTCGTTCAGCAGCACCTCGATATCGATCTCGGCATCGTCCCGCTCGTTGCGCCGGGCGAAGGCCGCGACCTCTTCCTCAGGGGCGAAATCGAGCTGCACGGGCACGTCGAGCTGTACCGGGAACGGATCGAGCGTCACGATGCAGGCTTGGTGCAGCCGGGCGGCGATGCGGCCGTCGAGTTTCACCCGCTCGCCATTGCGCGAGAGCGTATAGCGCGCCTCCAGCGACTCGATGGAGACCAAGCCGAGTTGCGCGGCGATCGCGGGCAGTTGCTCAGCCTCGGCCCGGACCACGACCTCGCTGCCGCGCGGGCGGATCGCCTCGACGCGGATGGTATGCCTGAGCGGCAAAGCCGGCGGGTGATCAGGCGTCATGAGCGACCTCCGGGGTCAAGAAGGCCGGGAAAAGATCGTCCCGGTTCAAGATGCCGTCGAGATCGGCCGTGGCCAGCCTCTCCTGGGCGGCACGCATATAGGCAGCGAGCGCAGGCGCCGCTTCCGGCGCACAGGCATTGCGTCCCAGTGCCTCGACCAACGCCTCCGGGCTGGGGTCCGCAAGCGCCGCCTCATAGGCCTGCACGCGGCCATAAAACATCTGGCCGATCTTCTTCATCTTCTTGGGCACGGCGATGTCGCTGATGCCGCCATTGCGGAAGCCGAGCTCGAGATAGGCAAAGCAGGCATCGACGAAGTCCTGCGCGAGATCGGCAGCCGGGGGCGGCAACTCACGCAGGCGGCGCAGCACCAGGAAAACATGCAGGGTCAGCGATTCGAAGCGGCCTTCGAAGCTGTCGGGAATCCCGCCATCGATATAGAGGGCGGGCAGACGCGAAGCCTCTGCGACCCGCGCGAACAACGCGTCCACAGGAGAGCGCCGATTGGCGCGCTTGCCGAACAACCCGAAAATCACTTGTTTACTCCCGCCCGCTCTTGCCCGGGGCGTCCTCGCCTTGCCAAAGCCATCCTCGGGCGTTACGCCAACCCTTACCCTTTTGACAAGCGGCTTGGGATCGTCCCGCGCCGTGCTCGCCTTTCGGATCGTGCCCGCATGACCCAGATCACCCGCCGCACGGCTCTGCTCGGAGCCCTCGCGACCACCTCCCTTGCGCTCGCCGGCTGCGGCCCCGATGCCGGCGGCTTCATGCTGCCGACCTCCTCAGGCATCAACGAGGTGTTCAAGCGCGGCTTCGTGATGGACGACGCGCTGATCGCGCAGGTCAAGGTCGGCATGGACGTGCAGGCGGTGCTGACGACGCTCGGCACGCCCTCGACGACGTCGACGGTCGGCAACCGCACCTTCTACTATATCAGCCAGACGATGCGCCGCCGGTTCCAGTTCCAGGATCCGCAGACCATCGACCAGCAGGTGCTGGTGATCTATTTCAACAAGGGCTTCAAGGTCGAGCGCATCGCCCATTACGGCCTGCAGGACGGCGTGATCTTCGACTTCATCAGCCGCACCACCCCGACCGGCGGCGAGGAGCAGAGCTTCCTGCGCAACCTGTTCAAGGGCGTCACCAAGTTCAACCCGCTCGGCGCATAAGCGGGGGCGCCATCGCCCAATCAGAAAAGCCCGCGGCACCGGCCGCGGGCTTTTTGCTTTCAGGCAGCGTCGTGATCAGCCTGCCACAGCGCGGCTGCGCAGTGGCAGCGTCATCGCCAGCACGCCGCCGATGACGAGGACGAGCCCGGCCCAGGCCGTCGGCGCCAGCGCTTCGCCGAGGAAGACCATGCCGATCAGCACGCCCGCTGGAACCCGCAGATAGGCGACCGAGGTCGTCGCGACCGAGCCCAGCCGCGCGATCAACCGGAAATAGATCACAAAGGCCAGCGCGGTCGAGACGAGCGAGAGCGCGATCAGCGCCTGGATGGATTGCACTGAGGGCGACAGTGTCCACGGCCGATCCAGCAAGAGGCTGAGCGGCAGCAGGACGAGCGCGCCGCACAGCAGCGAACCCGCCGCCGGCATGATCGGGTCGAGCCCCTTGAAGCTGCGCCCGAACAAGGCCGCGCCGCCATAGCAGATGCTGGCCGCGACCAGCGCCAGCTGCGCCCAGAGCTGTTCGCCGAAGCCCGTCATCGCCTGTGCACCGACAATGAGGACGGTGCCGGCAAGGCCAGTCGCGATGCCTGCCAGGCGGAGAGCAGGCAGGCGCTCGGCCGAGGCCGACAGGCAGGACAGCAGGACGACGAAGATCGGGCTCGTCGAGCTCAGGATCGTCGCCAGTCCGGCATCGACGCTGCGCTCGGCCCAGGCGATCAAGGTGAAGGGCACGACGCTGTTGAGGCCGGCCTGGACCAGGAACAACCGCCACGTCGCGAGATCGCGCGGCAGCCGCAGACCGCGCCAGCGGATGACGACGAGCAGAACGAGGCCGGCGATCAGCGTCCGGGCGGTGATCAGGGTCAGCGGCGGGATCGTCTCCACGCCGAGCTTGATGAAGGTGTAGGAGCCGCCCCAAAGCCCCGCCAGCACCAGCAGCAGGGCGAGTTCCACGGCGCGGTTTGGCGCGGCGGCGGGTTGGTCGAGCATCTGCGTGGACATGGTTCCTCCTGGCGTTGGCGGGACCATGCCAGCCGGGAGGCAGCGAAGCATGCGGGAACGCTACGGAGCCGGCCGTAGCTTCGGAGCTTGATTCAAGGGCTTGTGAAGATGATTCAGGTGGCAGCCATAAATTATTGATTTCAAGGATTTCTTGACGGCCAGCCGGCGCTTTCTGATTTCGGACGGAACCGCATCGTCATCCCGGACAAGCTGCGCAGCAGCGCCGATCCGGGATGACGATGTGGTTCCGAGGATGGATCGGTACGCTCCAGAGCCCCCGGCTGGAGCCACGTTGCGCCCAACGAAAAACCCGCGGCTTTCGCCGCGGGTCCGGAATGCATCGTCGATGCCTGCGATCAGGAATGCGCCAGGATCGCCAGCAGCAGCAGCGCGATGATGTTGGTGATCTTGATCGCCGGGTTCACGGCGGGGCCCGCCGTGTCCTTGTAGGGGTCACCGACGGTATCGCCGGTCACCGAGGCCTTGTGGGCCTCGGAGCCCTTGAGATGGCGCACGCCGTCCTTGTCAACGAAGCCGTCCTCGAAGCTCTTCTTGGCGTTGTCCCAGGCGCCGCCGCCCGAGGTCATCGAGATCGCGACGAAGATGCCGGTGACGATCACGCCCATCAGCATGGCGCCGACGGCCGCGAAGGCGTTGTTCTTGCCGGCGATCCAGTAGATCACGAAATAGGTCACGATCGGCGCCAGCACCGGCAGGAGCGAAGGCACCACCATTTCCTTGATCGCGGCCTTCGTCAGCAGGTCGACGGCGCGGGCGTAATCGGGCCGCTCCGTGCCTTGCATGATGCCGGGCTTCTCGCGGAACTGCCGGCGGACCTCCTCGACGACGGAGCCCGCCGCGCGCCCGACCGCCGTCATGCCCATGCCGGCGAAGAGGAAGGGGATCAGGCCACCGAGCAGCAGGCCGACGACGACATAGGGGTTCGACAGGGTGAAATCGACCGTGACGCCCTTGAAGTACTGGAAGGTCGTCGACCCCGCCTTGTTGGCTTCCCCGATGAAGAAGTTCAGGTCCGAGGTATAGGCCGCGAAGAGCACCAGAGCGCCGAGGCCGGCCGAGCCGATCGCATAGCCCTTGGTGATCGCCTTGGTGGTGTTGCCGACCGCGTCGAGCGCGTCGGTGGAGTGGCGGACTTCCTTGGGCAGGCCCGCCATCTCGGCGATGCCGCCGGCATTGTCGGTGACCGGGCCGAAGGCATCGAGCGCCACGACCACGCCGGCCAGCGCCAGCATGGCGGTGGTGGCGATGGCGATGCCGAACAGGCCGGCGAAGGTATAGGACACGATGATGCCGGCGATGATGACGATGGTCGGCAGCGCGGTCGATTCCAGGGAGACCGCGAGGCCCTGGATGACGTTGGTGCCGTGGCCGGTCACCGAGGCCTGGGCGATCGAGACCACCGGACGCTTGCCGGTGCCGGTGTAATATTCGGTAATGACGACGATGAGCAGCGTCACCGCGAGACCGACCAGCGCGCAGGCGAAGAGGCTGCCCGAGGTGAAGCTGACGCCCTGCGCCGTCTTGAAGGCGGCCGAGAAGCCGCCGAACATCACGTAGTTCACCGCCGCGATCGCGCCGACCGAGAGCACGCCGGCGGCGATGAAGCCCTTGTAGAGCGCACCCATGATCGACTGGTTGGCACCGAGCTTCACGAAGAAGGTGCCGATGATCGAGGTCACGATGCAGGCCGCGCCGATCGCCATCGGGTAGAGCATCATCGTGCCGAGAACCGGCTGGCCGGCGAAGAAGATCGCGGCGAGCACCATGGTCGCGACCAGCGTCACCGCATAGGTCTCGAACAGGTCGGCAGCCATGCCGGCGCAGTCGCCGACATTGTCGCCGACGTTGTCGGCGATGGTCGCGGGGTTACGCGGATCGTCCTCCGGGATACCGGCCTCGACCTTGCCGACGAGGTCGGCGCCGACATCGGCTCCTTTAGTGAAGATGCCGCCGCCGAGACGGGCGAAGATCGAGATCAGCGAGGCGCCGAAGCCGAGCGCCACCAGCGAATCGATCACCGTGCGGCTGGAAGCCTCGAAGCCGAGGAAGGAGGTCAGGATGCCGTAATAGACGGCGACGCCGAGCAGCGCGAGGCCAGCGACGAGCATGCCGGTGACGGCGCCCGCCTTGAAGGCGACGTCGAGGCCCTCGCCCAGCGACTGCATCGCAGCCTGGGCCGTACGGACATTGGCGCGCACCGAAACGTTCATGCCGATAAAGCCGGCGACGCCGGAGAGCACCGCGCCGATCAGGAAGCCGATCGCCACCCATTTGCCGAGCAGCCAGGCGAGCGCGATGAAGAGCACGACGCCGACCATCGAAATGGTGATGTACTGGCGCTTGAGATAGGCCTGCGCGCCTTCGGCGACCGCACCGGAAATCTCCTGCATGCGCTGGTTGCCGGCGTCGCGCTTCATCACATCGCCATAGGCCCAGACGCCGTAGGCTATGGAAAGCGCACTCAATATGATGATGAGAAGCAGAGCTGACATTCGATTTCCTGACCCTAGAGCTTGCAGTCGGCGGGAGCGCTGTCGCTCCTCATTTTTGCAGCGTTGGACGTCAGGCAGCGAAAAAACGGGCCCTAAAGACTCAAGGCCCGCCTCGCGTCGCCAGTGTCAGGCGAATTTGTGGCAAGTTTCGGCGAGGAGCGCAAACGCCCCGGCTTACAAATTTCGTCGGGTGTCAGGCCGTCTGGGGAAAGCTCAGAGGGCGAGATCGCGATTGACGTTCTTGTAGAGCAGGTAGCAGGCGTCGCCGTAGCCGGTCGGGTAGAACTGCTGCGGGCAAAAACCGCCCATCCAGATGAAATCCCGCGCCCAGATCTCGTGCCAGTCGGCCCCGAGCAGGTAGAGCCCCTGCCCTTCCAGCATGTAGAGCCCGTGCTCCATCACATGGGTCTCGACCGCCGGGAAGCAGACGCCCGGCTTGAACCACATCAGGTTCATCTCGAAATCGAAGCGCATATCGCCATAGGGCAGCAGGAACTGGAAGCCGCGCCCCTCCATGCCGGTGTGATTCGCCATCGGCACGGCGTCCTGATGCGAGACGATCGGCTCCGGCACAGCGAGCCCCGGCGCCGGCTCGTAGCGCTTGCGCAGGGCAAGGATGCGGATGGTCTCCGCCGATTCGTTACGCAGGGTGAAAATCGTTGCCGGCGGCAGATAGGCGAAGCCGCCGGCCGTTAGCGTTTCGGTGGCACCGCCAGCGACCGCGATCCGGGCCTCGCCGGAGAGGACGTAGAAGAAGTGCTGGATGCCGTCCTCGCTGAAGGCGGCCGGCGTACCGCCGCCAGGCGCGATCTCGAGGACATACTGAGCGAAGGCCGCGCCCATGACCGGCCCCGTCAGGACGCGCACGATCGTGTCGCGGTACTGCGGCAGGCGGCTGACCAGCACGCCCTCCGGCGGCATGAAGGCGTAGTTGGATTTGATGACGCCGCGATTATGCCCGATGGCGCCGGGCGGAACCTGACCGGTCGCATGCGGGAAGGCGCGGTTGTTCATGGGTCTGCTCCGATCAGGAAGAACCGGCCGCTCAGGCCGTGGCCGGGCGCTGGAAGCGCTGCCAGGCCACCAGCATGAGGGCAATCGCGACCGGCGGGAAGACCATCCAGTTCACGACATTCCAGCCGCCATGGCTGAGCAGGCCGCCCGACGAGAAGGAGGCGATTGCGACCGAACCGAAGACGAGGAAGTCGTTGGCGGCCTGCACCTTCACCCGCTCTTCCGGGCGATAGCAGTCGGTCACCAGCGCGGTCGCGCCGATGAATCCGAAATTCCAGCCGATACCGAGCAGGATCAGGGCCAGCCAGAAATGGCCGACGCTGAGACCCGAAAGGCCGACGATAGCGGCGAGCGCCGTCAGGCCGAGGCCGACCGCGGTGACCGTGCCCTTGCCGAAGCGGGCGATCAGGCGGCCGGTGAAGAAGCTCGGCCCGAACATCGCGAGCACATGCCACTGGATGCCGAGCGTGGCGTCACCCACCGAATGGCCGCAGGCGACCATCGCCATCGGCGCGGCCGTCATGACGAAGCTCATCAGGCCGTAGGCGACGAGCGAGGCCGTCACCGAGGCGATGAATTTCGGCTGGCGCATGATCTCACCGAGCGGGCGCCCGCCGCCCGAGCGGACAGCTGCGACCGGCGGGGCGCGCAAGCGTGAGACGATCAGGATCGCGATCAGCGCGAGCGCGCCCTGCGCGATGAAGCTCGCGGCGAAGGGCGCGGCCGGCGTCAGGTCGCGCGTCCAGTAGACCGATTGCGGGCCGATCACACCGGCGGCAAGGCCGCCGATCATGACCCAGGAGATCGCACGCGGCCGGAAGGCGTCGGTCGCGGTGTCGGCGGCGGCGAAGCGATAGCTCTGGACGAAGGAGCCGTAGAGCCCGCAGACGAAGGTGCCCAGGCAGAACAGCCAGAACAGGCGCAGCGAAACACCGCCGGCCGCAATGCTCGCGCCGGCCGCGCCGACGAGCGCCCCGATCAGGTAACCGTTGCGTCGCCCCAGCCGGCGCATGACCATCGCGGCTGGAATGACGCCCGAGGCGATGCCGAGCTGGAGCAGGCTGACCGGCACGGTCGCGAAAGCCTGGTCCGCGACGAGCTGAGCACCGACGATGCCGCCGAGCGAGACGATGATCGCCGGGTTGGCGCCGCCGAGCGCCTGCGCCCCGGCCAGCACCAGCGCGTTGCGCTTTGCGAGCCTGTCGCCATCGATAGCCGAGAAGTGCTGGTTCATCACAACGCGCCTCGCGGCCGCCATGATGCGCCGCTGTCAGAAATGAGAGAAGGAGCCCTGTGCGAAGCTACGCACTTCACCCTTCTCGCGATAAGTCACCACGCCGGCCTCACCCGAGACCCGCCCGATCGGCGTCAGAAGAAGCATCGCCCCTTCCGCGGCCGCGACAAGAGCGGGATATTCCCTTTCCGAGGCCGCGCAGAGAATTTCGTAGTCGTCTCCGCCGGTCCAGGCCAGTTCCGCCAGCGCGGGAGCGGCCATGAGCGCCGCGCGGGCCGCGCCGGAGAGCGGGATCGCATCGAGATCGATTTCAGCCCCCACGCCGGAGGCCTTCAGGAGTTTTGCGAGATCGCCGATAAGCCCGTCGGATATGTCCATCGCCGCCGAGGCATGGCGCTGCAAGGCGTCCGCGAGCGCATGGCGCGGCTGCGGATGAAGGTAGCGATCGGCCAGGAAGGCGCGATCTTCTCCATTCAGCGCGGCGACCCAATCCGGCTTGTCGGGGCCGTGAACCTTGAGGCCGAGCGCACCGTCGCCGATGCTGCCGGAGACGAGGACGACATCGCCGGACTTCGCGCCGGAGCGCCGGACCATCCGCCCGGCCGGAACCGTGCCGAAGGCGGTGATCGAGAGGGTGAGCGGCCCGGCGGTCGAGACGGTGTCGCCGCCGATCAGCGGGCAACCGGCGGCTTCGGCCATGCGGGCGAGACCGGCGGCGAAATCGGCGAGCCAGCTCTCGGTCCAGCCGCGCGGCAGGGCGAGCGTGAGGACGAAGCCTTCTGGCTTGGCGCCCTTGGCGGCAAGATCGGAGATGTTGACGGCGAGCGCCTTCCAGCCGATCGCGTCGGCCGGATCGTCAGGGAAGAAATGGACGCCGGCGACGAGCGCGTCGGCCGTGACCACGACCTCGTAGCCGCGGCCCGGCCGCAGCAGGCCGGCATCGTCGAGGAGGCCAAGCCCGCCCGGCCCTGCGATCGGCGCGAAATAGCGGGCGATCAGCTCGAATTCGCCGAGGCGCTGGTTATCGGCCATGGGTCAGCGTGGCTCCGCAACTATTCCAAGGTCATCCCGAACAAGCCGCGTCAGCGGCGCCGATCCGGGATCCATGCCTGAACCTCTATCGGACATGCTCCGGCATGGATCCCGGGTCTCCCTTCGGTCGCCCGGGATGACGGCCGAGGAAAACCTAAGCCGCCGGATCGAACTCGTCGGCGCGGAAGTCGCGGGCCATGCGATCGAGCACGGCGTTGACCATGCCGATCTCGTCGCCCTCGTAGAAGGCGCGTGCGACCGCGACATATTCGGAGATGACGGCGCGGGCCGGCACGTCCTTGCGAAAGGCGAGTTCATAGGCGCCGGCACGCAGGATCGCGCGGACCACGGCCTCGACCCGCTTCAGCGGCCAGTCCTTGGCCAGCAATTCGTCGACGGTGCGGTCGACAAGACGCTGCTCGCGGACGACGCCGCCGAGGATATCCCGGAAGAAGGCGATCTCGGCCTCCGGCAGTTCGATCTCCTCGACCTCCTTGCCGATCCAGAAATGCTCGAACTCGGCCATCGCCTCGACGACGCCACGGCCACCGATTTCCATCTCGTAGAGCGCTTGCACGACCGAGAGCCGCGCTCCGCGCCGCTTCTCGGCGCGGCTCACTTGGATTGCTCCGCCAGGGAGCGCTTGTAGCGCAGCACGGCGAGCGCGGCTTCGGCAGCGCCGCCGCCCTTGTTCATGTCCGCGCGGTTGGCACGAGCCCAGGCCTGCGCCTCGTTCTCGACGGTCAGGATGCCGTTGCCGAGCGGCAGGGCGAAAGCGACCGAAAGGTCCATCAGCGCGCGCGAGCTTTCGCCGGCGACGATGTCGTAATGGCCGGTCTCGCCGCGGATCACGGTGCCGAGCGCGACGACCGCCTCATAGGGATCGACGGCCTCGTCGGCGGCGCGCAGGCCGATGACGATCGCCGAGGGGATTTCGAGCGCACCGGGAACGGTGACGACGTCGACGCGGCAGCCGGCTTCTTCCAGCACCGCGAGCGCGCCCGCCAGCAATTCGTCGGCATACTTGTCGTAGAAGCGTGCCTCGACGACGAGGACGCGGGCGCCGTCGATCTCGACGGCAGGAGTTGCGGCCTTGTCGGCCGAGGTCTGCCGGGATCCGGCCATTTCTTCTGTCCTTCTTGGAATGTGATCGGGCTGGTTACCCTTGCGGGCGCGCCTCCGCAAGCCGCGCGGCATACCGTGCCATCAGATCGACCTCGACATGAACGGGATCGCCCTCTTTTCGCTGGCCCCAGGTGGTGACCGCGAAGGAGTGCGGAATCAGCAGGACGGTGAAGACGTCGTCCTCCACCGAGTTGACGGTGAGCGAGGTGCCGTCGAGGCAGATCGAGCCCTTGGTCGCGATGAAGCGGGGCAAGCCCTGCGGCGCGCGGATATGGAATCGCGCCGTCGCGCCCCAGGGCTCGTCCGGATCGGGCTCGATCGGCTCGATCTTGAGGATGCGGCCGACGCCGTCGACATGGCCGGTGACGAGATGGCCGCCAAGTTCCTCGCCGACCTTGAGCGAGCGCTCCAGATTGATCCGCGTGCCCGGCTCCCAGGAGCCGACATTCGTCTTCGCCAGGGTCTCGGCGGCGGCCTCGACCTGGAAAATGCAGCCGGGCTCGCCGTCGGTGCGGGCGCGCAGGGCCGTGACGGTGAGGCAGACGCCGGCACAGGCGATCGAGGCACCGATCGCGATGCCTTCCGCCTCATAGGGGCAGGCGATGGCGAGGCGCTTGAGGCTCGGCCCCTTGCGCTCGGCCTCCACGACCTCGCCGATGGCGGTGACGATGCCGGTGAACATCAGCCTCTCCTCGTGAAATGCTCGAAACGGTCCTGGCCGATCTGACCGGCCTCGACAAGGGCGTATAGATCGGGGTCGGCCAACTGTGCGGCAAGGCCTGGACGCACCGCAACGACGCCGGGCTGCCCCAGCGTTTTCGGAGAGGTCGAGACGATGACCTCATCCGCCAGCCCTGCGAGTGCGAGTTTCTCGCCGATGCGCGGGCCGCCTTCCGAAAAGACGCGGTTGATGCCGCGCGTACCGAGCAGCGTCAGCGCCTCGCCAAGGTCGAGATGCCCGTCCGGCCCCAGCGAGACCCGCATGACCTCGACACCGGCCGCGACCAGCGCCTGCTCCGGCGCGATCGGCGCTGTCTCGGCCGCGATCACCCAGACGGGGACCTCATGGGCCGTGCGGACGAGCTTCGACGCCAGGGGCAGGCGCAGATGCGTGTCGAGGATCACGCGGATCGGCGAGCGATCCGCCAGGCCGGGCAGGCGCACGGTGAGCTGCGGGTCATCCGCGAGCACCGAGCCGATGCCGAGCATGATGACATCGTGATGCGCGCGCTGGAGATGGACCCAGCCGCTGGCGACCGGGCTCGATACGGCGAGCGGCACGCTCCCTGCCCCGCCGGCATAGCCATCCGCGGTGCGGGCGATCTTGAAGGTCACCATCGGGCGGCCCTGCGTGATGCGCGTGAGATAGCCGCGATGCGCCTGCCGCGCCTCCTCCTCCAGCACGCCGACCGTGACCTCGATGCCGGCCGTCCGCAGCAGCGCGTGGCCGAGCCCGGCGATGAAGGGGTTCGGATCGGACATCGCCGAGACCACACGCTTCACGCCCGAGAGGATGGTGTGCTCGACGCAAGGGATGCCGCCGCGCACCGAGCGGTGCGAGCAGGGTTCGAGCGTGACATAGAGCGTGCCGCCCATCGAGGCGGCGCCCGCCCGCGAGAAGGCATGCGCCTCGCCATGCGGACGGCCGCCGGGCTGGGTATGGCCGCGCGCGACCACCACGGGACCATCGGGCGTTTCGCGGGTGATGATGGCGCCGACGGAAGGATTGGTCGCGGTCGTGCCGAGGCCGCGCGCGCCATAGGCTAGCGCCTGGCGCATGAAGATGCGGTCGGTCTCCCGTTTTCGTTCGGACGCGCTTTCGTCGCCCGAAAGCGCCTTGAGATCAGTCATCGACGCGGCGCGGCGGGGC
Organism: Allobosea sp. FW305-C-101; assembly: GCF_058783685.1. Taxonomy (NCBI): domain Bacteria; kingdom Pseudomonadati; phylum Pseudomonadota; class Alphaproteobacteria; order Hyphomicrobiales; family Alloboseaceae; genus Allobosea; species Allobosea sp. FW305-C-101. Next base: position 442,675 of record NZ_JBYSYT010000001.1, read on the forward strand.
GGAAACGCCCTCCTCCTCGATCGTGCCGAGCTGGCCGAGCAGCTCCTCGAAATCCTTGGCCTCGCGGAAGTTCTTGTAGACCGAGGCGAAGCGGACATAGGCGACGTCGTCGAGGCCCTTCAGCCCCTCCATCACCAATTCGCCGATGGCCGAGCTCTGGATCTCGGCCTCGCCCGAGCTTTCGAGCTGGCGGACGATGCCATTGACCATGCGCTCGATCCGCTCCGGCGCGACCGGGCGCTTGCGCAGGGCATGGGCGATCGAGGTCTCCAGCTTGTCGCGGTCGAAGGGCGTGCGCCGGCCCGAGCGCTTCACGACCGTGAGCTCGCGCAATTGCACGCGCTCGAAGGTGGTGAAGCGGCCGCCGCAATCGGGACAGACCCGGCGGCGGCGGATCGAGGCGTGATCGTCGGTGGGACGGGAGTCCTTCACCTGCGTGTCGAGGGAGCTGCAATAGGGACAGCGCATTCCGGTTCGCCAGCCTTTCTCAGAGCCCCTTCAACGATGCCTTCAGTAGATCGGGAAGCGCGCGGTGAGCGCCTTCACCTTGACGGTGACCGCCTGCTCGATGGCAGCATTGCCCTCCTCGCCATGAGCGGCGAGACCGTCCAGCACCTCGGCGATCAATTCGCCCACCTGCTTGAACTCGGCGATGCCGAAGCCGCGCGAAGTCGCAGCCGGGGTGCCGAGGCGGATGCCCGAGGTCGTCATCGGCTTCTCGGGGTCGAAGGGGATGCCGTTCTTGTTGCAGGTGATATGGGCGCGGCCAAGCGCGGCCTCGGCCGCCTTGCCGGTCAGCTTCTTCGAGCGCAGGTCGACCAGCATCAGGTGGTTGTCGGTGCCGCCGGTGACGAGGTCGAAGCCCTTCGACTTCAGCGTCTCGGCCAGCGCCTTGGCGTTGGCGACGACGGCGTGAGCGTAGGTCTTGAACTCCGGCTGCAGCGCCTCGTGGAACGAGACCGCCTTGGCCGCGATGACATGCATCAGCGGGCCGCCCTGGATGCCGGGGAAGATCGCCGAATTGACCTTCTTCGCGATCGCCTCGTCATTGGTCAGGATCATGCCGCCGCGCGGGCCGCGCAGGGTCTTGTGCGTCGTGGTGGTGACGACATGGGCATGCGGGAACGGCGAGGGATGCGCGCCGCCCGCGACGAGCCCGGCGAAATGCGCGATGTCGACCATGAAGTAAGCGCCGACCTTGTCGGCGATCTCGCGGAAGCGGGCGAAGTCCCAGTGACGGGCATAGGCGGAGCCACCGGCGACGATGACCTTCGGCTTGTGCTCCACGGCGAGGCGCTCCATCGCGTCATAGTCGATCATCTGGTCGACGACGCAGACGCCGTAGGAAACGACGTTGAACCACTTGCCGGACTGGTTGACCGGTGCGCCATGGGTCAGGTGCCCGCCAGCGGCGAGATCGAGGCCCATGAAGGTGTCACCGGGCTGCATCAGCGCCATGAAGACGCCCTGGTTGGCCTGCGAGCCGGAATTCGGCTGAACGTTCGCATAGGTGCAGCCGAAGAGCCGGGTGGCGCGCTCGATCGCGAGCTTCTCGGCGATGTCGACGAACTGGCAACCGCCATAATAGCGCCGGCCCGGGTAACCCTCGGCATATTTGTTGGTCATCACCGAGCCCTGCGCTTCGAGCACGGCGCGGGAGACGATGTTCTCGGAGGCGATCAGCTCGATCTCGTCGCGCTGGCGACCGAACTCCAGGTCGATCGCGCGGGCGATCTCAGGATCGGCATCATGCAGCGAAGCGCCGAAGAAGGAGTTCGAGAGGTGCTTGTTCAGCGCGGCGTCGGTCATGTCCGGCTCCTGAAGTTCAACGGCCGGTGGGCGCCCGGCTTCGTCGCGGCTCCCCTATCATGTGGCGGGGGGCTGTCCAAGCGATAGATCGCGCGCGGGAAAAGCTGCATCGCCGCAGCCGTCAATCGGCCGGCCTGCGCCGCTTCGACAGCATTTTCTTCTCCTTGTCCGGGCGGGGCGGCGTGTAGGCAAGCGGCCGGCGTGAAGCCGTGCGCAGCAGTGCCCGGAAAGTTGGGCATTCCAGGTGAGTCGGCGCCCGGCAATCCGCGACATGGCGGAGCGCATCGCGCAGCGTCCTGAGCCCGATCATCTGGCGCTGCAATTCGTCGGCCCGCGCCCGCAATTGCTCGCGCGGAATGTTCGGTTGCCCGTCCGCCCCGAACATCGCGGCGATCTCGTCCAGCGAGAAGCCGGCGGTCTTGCCGAGCCCGATCAGCGACAACCTGAGCAGGACATCGGGATCGTATTGCCGCCGCAACCCGCGCCGCGCCTCCGAACGGATGAGGCCGATCTCCTCGTAATAGCGCAGGGCCGAGGCCGGCACGCCCGAGCGTTCCGCGATCTCCCCGATATCCAGAAGAAGCATGCTTGACCTCAAGTCGACTTGAATTCGTAGGCTCTGCCGAACGGATGATTTCGACAAGAGGAAAAATCATGGAACGTCTTGGATCAACACAGGAAATGCCAATCTGGCAGGAGCCACGCGCCATCGCGCTCCTGCTGGCGGCATCGCTCACCACGATGGCGAACGCGACGATCAGCCCGGCGCTGCCGGGCATCGAGCGCCTGTTCGCCGATGACCCGAATGCCGCGCTGCTCACGCGGCTGCTGGTGCCGGCGCCATCGCTCAGCGTCGCGCTGTTCGCGCCGCTCGCAGGTCTCGCCGCGGATCGGATTGGCCGCCGCGTGATGCTGCTCGCCGGCGTCATGCTGTTCGTGATCGCGGGCTGCGCAGGGCTTGTCCTGCCAGACCTGCCCTCGATCTTCGCGAGCCGTCTCGCACTCGGGATCGCAGTGGCGCTGATCATGACGGCGCAAACCGCGCTGATCGGCGACTATTTCAGCGGCGACGATCGGAATGCGCTGACTGGCCTGCAAATCTCGGCGCGGAATTTCGGCGGCCTCGTCTTCATTTCGCTAGCCGGCTGGGCGGCAACCCTGTCACCGCGCCTGCCCTTCGCGATCTACGGGCTCGCCGCCCTCTTCCTGCCGCTGATGTGGATCGCCATCGTCGAGCCGCCGCGTGTCGGTTCGATGGCTGGGGCCGCGCCTGCGAACGGCCGCGACGGTCATCCGTACTGGCGCGGCCTGCTCGCCCTGCTGGTCCTGCTTCAGGGCGCCACGAACATGATCTTCTTCCTGATGCCGACGCAGATCTCGTTCTTCCTGGAGGCTCGCGGCTACGAGAGCGCGGTGATGACCGGGACCGTCCTCGGGCTGCTGATGATCTCCGGCGGCTGCTCCGCCCTGCTCTACCGGCGCGTCCAACGGAGGGTCGGCTACGCAGGCGTCTTCGCCGCGGGCTATGGCGCGATGGCGCTGGGTTTCCTGCTCCTGTCGCAGGCGGCCGCGCTTCCCTCCCTGCTCGCAGCTGCGCTTTCTATCGGGGCCGGCTATGCGCTGGTTTCACCAAGCTTCATCGCCGTGGCGCTCGATCTGGCACCTGGACGCTCGCGGGGCTTGGCCGGCGGCATCCTGACCGCCTCGATCTTCATCGGCCAGTTCTGCTCGCCCTTGGCCAGCACGCCGCTGATCTCGAGCCAAGGCTATGCCGGGCTTTTTCGCGGCACGGCGGGGCTGCTCGCGCTGATGACGGCTGCGGCGGCGCTGGCATGGTTGCGGCCGCTCCCCGGCCGGAAGAGCTGATCCCCGGACTTTTGGCGCATAATCGGCCGGCGTGCATCCGCCAAAATCCGTGCAAACGCATTGGTTAACAAATTATGGCTTGCGGCTTGCTGCGAGAGGCATCAGCGTAACACTGGATGCCTCTCAATGACACAGAACGCCCCAAAACAGCACGCGCCCGGCGCCTCCTCCCCGGCCTCTTCGATCTCGGCGCAGATCAAGAAGGTCTTTCTCGGCGGTGCGAGCGCGATCGCCCTGTCGATGCCGATGATGAGTCAGGAGGCGTCCGCCGAAACCTGGACGGTGACCAGGCAATATTATCCGGGTGGGTCCACAAGCGTCTATCGCTTGCTCCCGGGTGGCGACAACAGCATCGCGCGTCTCAACAATCCAGCCCCCGGGAACAACTGCCCCGTGCCGGCCTTTGAGGTGATGAATCCGGGGCGCGGAGAGGCGCGCTGCGTCGGCTACGTCGCCCCGTCCTGGCTGACGCGCTGAAACCTGTAGCGAGCATCCAGATATGAAAAAGCCCGCCGGAAACCGGCGGGCTTTCTCGGTCTTCGGATGAAGCAAACGCCTCAGATGTCCTGATCGCCCTGCAGCGCCGCGACAGGCGCAGGCCCGAGGCCGTCCTTGTTGTAGATGTCGTCGCGGAACTGCACGCCGCCATCGGGCGTGGCCCAGGCGGTGACATAGACCCAGTAGCAGGCCACGGGATCGGCGATGCGGGCGTTGACGCGCTGGCCGGACTGGATGGTCTCGTCGATCTTGGCGCGATCCCAGCCGGGCGTGTTCTTCAGGAGCCAGGCGACATAGTCGCGCACGTTCTGGACGCGCATGCAGCCCGAGGAGACGAAGCGGTAATCGTCGCCGAAGATGCCCTTCGACGGCGTGTCGTGCATGTAGACGCCGTGTGGGCTCGGAATGTTGATGCGTACGAAGCCGAGCGAGTTGAACTCGCCGCCCGGATCCTGCCGGAAGGTGTAGCGCGTCGCCTCGTCGGAGTTCCAGTTGACGCTGGCCGGCGCAATCTCGCCGCCATTCGGCGAGATGATGCGGATCTTGTTCTCCGTCAGGTAGTTCGGCTGCTTGCGCATGGTCGGGATCAGGTCCTTGCGGATGATCGAGGCCGGAACCGTCCAGGTCGGGTTGAAATTGACTTCGGGAATCTTGGTCTGAAGCAGCGGCGACTGACGGTCGATCTTGCCGACGCCGGCCGCGTGGCGCGTGGCGACATGGCCGTTCTCGACGGTCTCGACCGTCGCGGCCGGGATGTTGGCGACGACATAGCGGCCGCCGAGATTGCCTGACCAGCTGCGCAGCCGGACGACATTGGTCTCGAGCTGGCGGATGCGGCGATCGATCGGTACGTTGAGGGCTGCGATGGTCGCGCGGTTGATCGAACCGGTGGTCGACAGGCCCATGCGCGACTGGAAGCGGCGCACGCCCGCCTCGACATAGGAATCATAGACGTTGCTGTCGCCAGCCGCGGCATCGAGATCGCCGGTGACGATCAGACGGCGCCGCAGGGCCACGACGCCCTGCCCCTTGGCACCCACGCTCATGCGCTCGGGCAACTGAACCTGCGGCCAGCCACCGCGCGCGGCGAGGTCGCGATAGGCCGCGATCGCCTGCTCCGTCGCCTGCAGCGCCTCGGCCGACAGCATCGGCGTCGAGGAGCGCACCACGGCGTTGCGCGCGCCAGCATCGTAGCTCTGGCGCCATTCGGCCTGCTGGGCGAACGCCGGTGCGGCGGCTGCCGTGGCGGCGCCCGACAACAGGGCCAGCACGGTTTCGCGGCGGGTCAGGCTCAAATGCGACATCTCTTCCCTCTTCAAGACTTCACGCATGCGCGCAGACCACACAAAAACGTCGCCTGAACGGGCGACGCTGGCGATGCACTGGCGCGACGGACAAGTTCACTGCCGCCGACGGTGTCCTAGCACAGTTAACGAGGCGTGATGACAGAGGCGAATTTAGGGCATGGCCCGCTTTTGCTGCATGCATGGCAGCAAAACCACAGTCCCGCCGGCAACAGCCGGAAACGCGCCAGCGCGACCGGGAGGTGTCCCGGCCGCGTCAGGGCAGGCGGATAGGCATGTCGTCGCCGAAAAGCGACTGATATCTCAGAGCTTGTAGCGGATCTGGTCGGTCCAGAAGCGCTCCAGGCGCAGCAGGGCGTTGTTCATCCGCTCGAAGTCATCGGCCGCGATGCCGCCGATCTGCTCGACCGTGCGGACATGCTTGTCGTAGACGCCCTTCACGATATCGTGCACCGCAGCACCCTTATCCGTCAGGCTGATGCGGACCGAGCGACGGTCGATGCGCGACCGGGCATGGTGGAGATAGCCGAGCTCGACCAGCTTCTTGACGTTGTAGGAGACGTTCGAGCCGAGGTAGTAGCCGCGGGTCCGCAGCTCGCTGGCCGACAGCTCGGCATCGCCGATATTGTAGAGCAGCAGGGCCTGCACGCTGTTGACGTCGTCCCGGCCGCGGCGCTCGAACTCATCCTTGATGACGTCGAGCAGACGGCGATGCAGACGCTCCACCAGCGTGAGGGACTCAAGATAAAGAGGCTTCACGTTGAGGTCGGCATCGCTCGTCTTGGCAACATCCGAAGTCTTGACGCTCGCTTTCATGGTATATCCCGCCTGTTGTGTGTCGGCCAGGATTTGTCTCCCGGTCCGCTTCTGAAAAACACCATATGCTGGAGCGGATGAAAACGAGTTTAAATATCAGGATGAATCAGGGATTTACCCCTTTGGGTGAATCGTAAGTGAAGCCAGAAACGCTTAAGCTAAAGCGATTCTTACCATGACTCGGCGCAATCGAGCGGTCAGGCGGCTACTCCGCGCTGTCATCCCGTGCGCGGTGCAGCGCGAAGCGGTGCGCCGCAGATACGGGACCGCGTGACGAGAAAGGCGCCTTTTCATGAGGACGGTCCCGTGTCTGCGCAGCAGCGTTTCACGCTGCGGCGCGCACGGGATGACAGGCACCTTTTCCGGATGACGGTCCCGCATCTGCGCAGCGGCATTGCATGCCGCAGCGCGTGCGGGAAGACACCTTCTGCCGACACGCCGCCAGCTACTCCGCCTCGTTCTCGGCCGCCCAGGTCGCCAGGAAGTAGACGGCGATCAACCCGATATAGAGGCCGACGAGCCAGGCCGTCATCGGCACGAAGCGCGGGAAGAAGAAGCCGAGCAGCATCTGGCTGATCGCGGCGAGCAGCCAGAGCACGCCGCCCCAGGTCGAGGTCAGCCAGAGGCCGACGGCGGCGACGAGGTCGATCACGGCGAAGTAGACGATGATCGCCTGGTAGCTCAGCAGGCGGTTCTCGAAGGGCGGCTGCGGATTGCCGGGCAGGCCGAAGATCACCATCCAGGCCGTCAGCCCCTTGGCGAGCCAGAAGGCCGAGAGCAGGCGCAGGAACCAGACGAGGACGAGCCGCCAGCGGTTCGACCGCTTGGCTTCGGCCTCGCCCGCCCCGGCACCGCGCAGGGCCTCGCCGTCTCCGCCCAGGCCCAAGCTCAGCCCTCCAGCTTCAGTTCATCGGCACCGAGCGGCGCGAAATAGGCGTCGATATCGGCTTGCTGCACCTCGTCCAGCGTCGCCGGCTGCCAGCGCGGCGCCTGATCCTTGTCGATTACCACGGCACGCACGCCCTCATAGAAGTCATGGCCGCGGGCGATGCGCGAGACGATGCGGTATTCGGTGCGCATCGCCTCGGCGAAATCGAGCCCGGCTCCACGTCGCATCTGCTCGAAGGCGATGGCGACGCTGGTCGGCGACTTCACCGCGATAGTCTGCAAGAGCTTTCCGGCCAGCGCGCTGCCCTTCTCGGCGGCCCGGCGCAGGCGCGCGATCACCTCCGGCAAGGTCGCGGCCGTGAAGGCCTCGGCCATCATCGCCCTCTCGCCATGCAAGGGGCCAGGGCCGCGCTGCAGCGTGAAGCCGGCAAGGATGTCGTCGACGGAGCCCGGCCGGGTCAGCGCATCGGCGAGTTCCGCCATGCGCTCGCTCGGCACGCCATGGGTCGCGAGCCCGCCTGCCAGCGCATCGGCCGCGCCGACGCGCTCGCCGGTGAGCGCGAGGAAGCTGCCGAAGCCGCCTTCCAGGCGCGGCAACGCATAGGTCGCGCCGACATCCGGGAAGAAGCCGATGCCGACCTCCGGCATGGCGAAGAGATAGCGGTCGCCGGCGATGCGATGGCTGCCATGCAAGGATATGCCGACACCGCCGCCCATGACGATGCCGTCGATCAGGGCGACATAGGGCTTGGGATAAGTCTTGATGCGGTGATTGAGGATGTACTCCTCGCCCCAGAAGGCGAGCATCTCGTCATGGCGGCCGGCCTTGCCGCAATCATGCAGCCAGCGGATGTCGCCGCCGGCCGAAAAGGCCTTCTCGCTCGTGCTGATGACGACGACGCGCGTGACCTGCGGATCGTTCTCCCAGGCGTCGAGGGCACGCGCGAGCTCGCGGACCATGCCGAGGCTCAGCGCGTTCAGCGCCTTCGGCCGGTTGAGCACGACGACGCCGGCAGCGCCGCGAATCTCGCAGATGATCTCGCGATCTTCAGTCATGGTCCGATCCCGCTTCCGTGGGCAGCGGTTCTGGAAGGCGGGGGATGGCTTGTCAACGCGAGGGATCGGCGGTCCATCTGGGCATCAGCGCAGGATGATGCCGCGCCCGTAGCCGCCATGAGCCGAAGGGAGCACGGTGCAGACCATCGCCCGGCCATGCTGCTTCTCGACCGTTTGCAGCGCCACGACCTGCTCCTCATAGCTTTCGGTGCGGCGCAGGCCCTCGACCGTCCCCTTGATCGATTTCAGGTTCTGCTCGATGCGCTGCCGGCCGATCCGCAGCGACGGGCAATGGCGCTCGGCATAGTCGGCGGATGCCAGTGCGCTCGCCGTCTGAGCCTCGATCGCGTCGCGGCGCGTGACTTCGGCCGGGGCCGGGCCCGCGGCAAGGCAAAGCATGGGGACGATGATCCAGATCGGTTTCGGCACGCGAGGGGTCCTTGCGGTCAGCAGGGCAGACTTCGTCGCGAAAGGACGCGCAAGGCAAGAGCGGGATCGCCGCCATCCACGGCCACCGCGATGCCGGCAAAGTTGCGACCATGCGCCCTGTTTTGGAATCGTTCCGATGTGATAAAGAAGTGATCGGCCGGTTTCGCCCGCATGACGAAAGCCGCGCCCGTACCGTTCATCGCTTGAGGCAATCGCCATGGAATCCCCGGTCGTGCGGCCTTTCCCGACCCCGAAATCCCGTCATGACGACGTGCCGTCGCTCGGCCTGACGCGCCGCATGCGCCGCAACCGCAAGGCGGAGTGGTCGCGCCGGCTGGTGCGGGAATCGGCGCTGACGACCGACGACCTGATCTGGCCGATCTTCCTGATGGATTCCAGCGAAGCCCGCTCGCCGGTGGAATGGATGCCCGGCGTCGACCGGCTCAATATCGACGAGGCCGTGCGCCAGGCCGCCGAGGCCGCCGCGCTCGGCATTCCGGCGATCGCGCCCTTCCCTTATGTGGACAAGGCCCTGCGCGATCCGACCGGTTCGGAAGCGCTCAATACCGGCAACCTGATGTGCCGCGCCGTGCGCGCGATCAAGCGCGAGGTGCCCGAGATCGGCATCATCTGCGACGCCGCGCTCGACCCCTATACCTCGCATGGCCATGACGGCGTGATGGAGGGCGAACGAGTCCTCAACGACGCCAGCGTGCAGATCCTCGTCGGGCAGGCGCTGGCGCTGGCCGATGCCGGGGCCGATGTGATCGCGCCCTCGGACATGATGGACGGGCGCGTCGGCGCGATCCGGGCGGCACTCGACGGTGACGGCCATGAGGACGTGCAGATCATGGCCTATGCGGCGAAATACGCCTCGGCCTTCTACGGCCCGTTCCGCGATGCGATCGGCACCAATGCCACGCTCGTCGGCGACAAGCGCACCTACCAGATGGACCCGGCCAATTCCGACGAGGCGATCGCGGAGGTGATGCTCGACCTCGAAGAGGGCGCCGACATGGTGATGATCAAGCCCGGCCTGCCCTATCTCGACGTGGTGGCGCGTGTGAAGGATCATTTCCGCGTGCCGACCTTCGCCTATCAGGTCTCCGGCGAGTACGCGATGATCATGGCTGCGGCGAATAATGGCTGGCTCGACGGGGACAAGGCGATGCTGGAGAGCCTGCTGGCGTTCAAGCGTGCCGGCGCCGACGGCGTGCTGACCTATTTCGCACCGCGCGTGGCGAAGAAGCTGAAGGCCGGCGCGTAACCACGCCAAGGGTGTCATCCCGCACGCGCTGCGGCACGTTAGTGCTGCTGCGCAGATGCGGGATCGCTTGCCGGAAAAGGCGCCTTCTCGTCGCGCGGTCCCGTGCCTGCGGCGCATCGCTTACGCGCTGCACCGCGCACGGGATGACAGCGCGCTTCCAGGAACACCATGGTTTCGACATGACAACGGATGAAAGCCAGAGCTTCCTGGCCACCCTCAAGGCCGCCCTGCGGGCGGCGATGCGGGAACGGAAAGCCACCGAGGTGACGACGCTGCGCGGTTTGATTTCCGCGATCGACAATGCGCAGGCCGTCCCTGTCGGGGACAAGCACGACACGTATGTCTTCCATGCTTTCGGCGACAGCGCCGTCGAGGTTCCGCGCCGGGCGCTGAGCCAGGATGATATTCGCCAGTTGGTCGAGGCTGAAATTCGGGCTCGGAACGATGCGGCGGAGGACTATCGTCGCCTCGGCCGCGACGACAAGGCGCAGGAGCTGACGGACGAGGTTGAAATTCTGACCTACTACCTAGGCTCGCACGGCGCGAGCTAGCGTGTCACCCCGCACGCGCTGCTGGCACGTCAGTGCTGCTGCGCAGATGCGGGACCGCCATCCGGTAAAGGCGCCTCCTTCTGCCGACGATCCCGTGTCTGCGGCGCATCGCTGCGCGCTGCACCGCGCACGGGATGACACCGCGGCCCCGCAAGCGCTACCGTCGCGCCAGCATGCGCCCGCTCCTTCTGTCGATTCTGGCCGTCGTCACGCTCGCCCTCGCGGGCTGCGGTGCCGATTTCGACACCGACCAGATGCGCCTTTGCCGGCAGGCGATCCCGCCGCTCAATCCGCCGAACGCCAAGATCGAGATCGAGCGGACCACCAAGGGGCCCCTGCCGCGCGCGCTTCGGCTGCTCTACCGGGTCCAGCTCGGCGACGGCCTGTCGCGCCATCGCAGCATCGATTGTCTGTTTGCGAGCGAAGGAACCGGGCCGAGCCGCGGCGCCATGATCGGCATTGCCTCGGACGGGCGGCCGATGGCCGATGCGAGCTTCTACCTGCTGCGACGCTTCTATCTGGAGGACCGGGCCTCGCCACCGCCGGACCCGGCCGAACCGGCAGCCGAGAGCTTGCCGGCGATTCCCGCCGGCCTCGCCTATGGCCTGCAGCAGGGCCTGAGCGCCCTGCCCTCGGCGGCGATCTACGGCATGCTCGCGGCGGCCTACGCCCTTGTCTACGGCCTGACCGGGCGGATCATCCTGAGTTTCGGCGAGTTCGCGGCGCTGGGCGCGCTTGCTTCCGTCGTCGGCGTCGCGCTGCTGCTCTCGCTCGCCATCTCAACGCCGATCTCGGGGCTGGTCGTCGCCTTCGCCGTCGCGATCGCCGTCTGTGCCCTGCATGGCTTTGCCATGGGCCGCTTCGTGCTGCGCCATCTCGAGCGCGGCACCGGCCAGCAGATGCTGATCGCCACGATCGGGCTCGCCATCGCGATGTCCGAATATCTCAGGCTGGCGCAGGGGCCGGAGCTGCGCTGGCTGCCGCCGGTGTTCAACACGCCGATCCCGCTGGCCCATGCCGGCAATTTCATCCTCACCCTGAACCCGCTCGCGCTGGTGCTGGCGGCAATCGGGCTCGGCACGACGCTCGGTGTCGTCCTGCTGATCCGGCGCACCGCCTATGGCCGAGCCTGGCGAGCCGTGTCGGATGACGCCAAGACCGCGGCACTGTTCGGCGTCGATGCCCGCGCGGTCCATGACGTCGCCGTCATCATCGCCTGCGCCGCTTGCGGGATCGCCGGCGTCATCGTCACCGCGATCTATGGCGGCATGGGCTTCGCCGGCGGTTTCTCGCTCGGCCTGAAGGCGCTCGTCGCAGCGATCCTCGGCGGCATCGGCTCGGTCAGCGGGGCTGCGCTCGGCGGCCTCTGCATCGCCGCCTTCGAGGCGATCTGGTCGGCGACGCTGCCGATCGAGCAGCGCGACCTCGCCGTCTATTCATTGCTCGCCATCGTGCTGATCTGGCGCCCCGGCGGCTTTTTCGGCGACGGCGAATTGACGCCGCGCCGCGTGTGAGGCCCTCTCCTTCGCCTGCCGACGGAATCGAGACCCGAGCATGAGCGAAAGCTTCGCGATCACCCCCGAGGATATCGACGCCGCCGCCGGGCGGATCGCCGGGCATGTGCTGCGCACGCCACTCGTGCCGGCGCCGCGTCTGTCCGAACTGACGGGCGCGACCGTGCTGGTGAAGCACGAGAACATGCAGGCGACGGCGTCCTTCAAGGAGCGTGGCGCGGTCAACAAGCTGCTGACGCTGAGCGAGGCCGAGCGGGCGCGCGGCGTCGTCGCGATGTCGGCCGGCAACCATGCCCAGGCTATCGCCTATCACGCCAAGCGCTTCGGCATCCCGGCGACGATCGTGATGCCCGAGCCGACGCCGCTGGTGAAGGTCGAGAATACCCGCGCTCACGGCGCCCGCGTCGTGCTGCATGGCGAGACGCTGTCGGAAGCCAGCCACAAGGCGCACGAACTCGCCGGAGCCGAAAAGCTCACCTTCGTCCATCCTTACGACGACGCCGCCGTGATGGCCGGGCAAGGCACGCTGGCGCGGGAGATGCTGGCGGATGCTCCCGATCTCGACATGCTGATTATCCCGCTCGGCGGCGGTGGGCTGATGGCCGGTAACGCGGTCGCAGCCAAGGCGATCAAGCCGGGAATCGAATTGATTGGCGTCGAGGCAGGCCTCTACCCGTCCTTCTTCAATGCCGTGCATCACCAGGACAAGCCGATCGGCGGGCCGACATTGGCCGAGGGCATCGCGGTCAAGACCGTCGGCCAGCTCACCTTGCCGGTGATCTCCGCCCTCGTCGGCGACATCGTGCTCGTCGGCGAAGACCTGATCGAGCGCGCGGTCAACGCCTATGCCAGCCTTCAGCACAGTCTGGCGGAAGGCGCCGGCGCGACCGGCCTCGCCGCGATGCTGAAGGAGCCGGAACGCTATGCCGGCCGCAAGGTCGGGCTCGTGCTCACCGGCGGCAATATCGACACGCGCCTTCTCGCCGCGATCATGGTGCGCGAGCTGGAACGCGACGACCGCATCGTCGCCTTCCGCCTGACCACCAGCGACCGGCCGGGCCTGCTCGGCCGGATTGCGAGCCTGCTCGGCGAGGAAGGCGCGAATATCCTCGAGGTCAGCCATGGCCGGCTCTTCCTCGACGTGCCTGCCAAGGGCGTCTCGCTCGACGTCACCGTGGAGACGCGTGGAGCAGCGCATTCGCGCGCGATCGAGGACGCGCTCGCCAAGAACGGCTTCGCGCCGCGACGGATTCTGCCGCGCGGTCTTGCGGAACCGGCTCGCTAAACAAACATTATCTCCTGGGCACGCATTTCGCGCGCCGATGGAGGATCGAAGTCCCGATGAGCGATACCCGTTATGGCCAGCCGCCGATCACGGCGCTGGAGCCGCGTCCCTACCAGAACGTCAGCGGCGTTCTCGGCTCGCGACTGTTCGCCTGGTTCGTCGACATCGTCGTGCTGTTCTTCCTGGGCGGGCTGGTCGTGTTCCTGCTGGGCCTGCTCGGCATCGTCACCTTCGGCGCGACCTGGCTGCTGATGCCCGTCGCCACCGTAGCGACCGCGCTCGGCTATGCCGCGCTGACGATCGGTGGGCGCAAGCAGTCGACCTGGGGCATGCGCGTCGCGGGCCTCAGGGTCGAGACCGCCAGTGGCGGGCGCCCCGACGGCCTTGCCGCAGCCGTGCATGCGTTGCTGTTCTATGTCGCGGCCGGCACCTTCCTGCTCTGGCTCGTCGATGTCGCCTGCGGCTTCGCCCGCGAGGACCGGCGCATGGGCCATGACCTGCTGACCGGGCTCGTCGTAGTTCGCGCCTGAACGATTGAGCCAGGTCAAAAGACCGCTAATCCACCTCTGATCGGCCGCGCCGTGCTTGTTGCCGGTGCGGCTGATGTTACATTCAGAGTCGGAAGCTTCCGGGGAGCCAGCCGACGTGACGCGCCCATTGCGGGATGCCCCGCAATTCTACCTGACCTCACCGACGACTTGCCCCTATCTGCCCGGGCGCGAGGAGCGGAAGGTGTTCACGCATCTCGTCGGTTCGCGGGCGCGAGAGCTCAACGACGTGCTCTCGCAGGGTGGCTTCCGGCGCTCGCAGAGCATCGCCTACCGGCCCGCTTGCGAGATTTGCCGGGCCTGCGTTTCGGTCAAGGTCTGCGTCGATGATTTCCGGATGTCGCGGGGGTTCCGCCGGGTGCTCGCCCGCAATAGCGACCTGATTGGCGAAGCCCTGCCGCCACGGCCGCGCTCCGAGCATTACTCCCTGTTCCGCTCCTATCTCGACGAGCGCCATCCCGATGGCGGCATGGCGACGATGTCGGCGCTCGATTTCGCGATGATGGTCGAGGACACCCATGTCGAGACCAGCCTGATCGAATATCGCCGCCGCGGCCCCGATTCCGGCTTCACCGGGCGGGGCGAAGGCGATCTCTTCGCGATGGCCCTGACCGATACGCTGAGCGACGGGCTCTCGATGGTCTATTCGGTCTATGACCCCGGCCTGGAGCTGCGCTCGCTCGGCACCTTCATGGTGCTCGACCATATCGCCCGGGCGCGCCGTCTCGGCCTGCCTTATGTCTATCTCGGCTACTGGGTCGAGGGTTCGCCGAAAATGGCCTACAAGGCGCGCTTCCTGCCGCAGGAGCGCCTGATGCCGCAGGGCTGGGAGCGCGTGGATCGGAACGATTCAACCGATTGAAACGCATCCACGACGCGCAGAAAACGCGCTTGCCGCCCGTCGCTCCTCCCGACACTCTAGCGGCAACGGCCATGGCACAGAGCCACGCGACAGAGGCCGATCCGGAGGAACGATGAGCCAGGAACTGACCGACAGGCTGGAGCGCTGCTATACCGGCATCATCCACGACACGATGCGGGCGATGGGCCTGACGGATTTCGTCCTGCCGCCGGAACTGCGCCCGCTCCTGCCCGGCCAGAAGCTGGCGGGGCCGGCCTTCACCGTCGAGGGCAAGACCGGCGAATTCGACGCGCATGAGACGCTCTTGGGCTGGACCGGCCTGCTCTCCGCCGCCAAGCCCGGCCATGTCTGGGTCTGCCAGCCGAACACCAACGAGATCGCGCTGATGGGCGAGCTTTCGGCCGAGACGCTGAAGAACAAGGGCGTGCGCGGCTGCGTCATCGACGGGCTCTCGCGCGACACCGAATTCATGGTCGAGATGGGCTTCCAGGCCTATTTCAAGGCCTATACGCCGCGCGACATCGTCGGCGCCTGGCTGCCCAAGGCGGTCGACGAACCCATCAAGATCGGCGAGGTCTGGATCCGGCCGGGCGACTATATCCTCGCCGACCGCGACGGCGTCGTCCGTATTCCCATCGAGATCATCGAGGAAGTCCTGGACAAGTCGGAGACCGCGATCTCGGCCGAGAACAAGGTCCGCACCGCGATCCTCGCCGGCACCGATCCGCAGCAGGCCTATCTCCAGTACGGCAAGTTCTGACGCGATCCCTCCTTCGAAGGGCGGCTCCTCATGACCCACGATCCGCGCCTCATCCTGCTCGATCCGCGCGACAACGTCCTCGTCGCGCGGGTTCGGCTGAAAGCCGGCGAGACTGTCGAGACCGGGACCGGCCCGGCCGCGCTCGATCGCGACATCGCGCTCGCCCACAAAGTGGCGCGCCGTGCCATCGCAGCCGGCGAGAAGATCCTGAAATACGGCGCGCCGATCGGCGTCGCGACCGAGGCGATCGCACCTGCCGCGCATGTCCATGTCCACAACATGCGCAGCGACTACACGCCGACCTATCATCTTGAAGACGAACGTAAGGCGGGAGCCTCGGCATGAGCACGATGCGCGGCTATCTCCGGTCCGACGGGCGCAAGGGCATCCGCAACACCGTCGCGGTCGCCTATCTCGTCGAATGCGCCCACCATGTCGCACGCGAGATCGCCCTGCCCTGGCGCGAGGAAGGCGTCCACGCCATCGGCTTTCCCGGCTGCTATCCGAACCCCTATGCCGAGCGGATGATGGAGCAGCTCTGCACCCATCCCAATGTCGGAGCGGTACTCTTGGTCTCGCTCGGCTGCGAGAGCTTCAACAAGTATGCGCTGGAGCGCGCCGTGCGCGCCACTGGCCGCCCAGTGAAGACGATCATCATCCAGGGCACCGGCGGCACCCGCGCCTCGATCCGCGAGGGTCGTGCCTGGGTCGAGGAGCAGCGCGCTCTCCTCGACACGCAGGAGACGGTGCCGATGGCGGTGTCCGAGCTCGTGGTCGGCACGGTCTGCGGCGGCTCGGACGGCACCTCCGGGATCACCGGCAATCCGGCCGCCGGACGCGCCTTCGACCAGCTCATCGCGGAAGGCGCCGCCTGCATCTTCGAGGAAACCGGCGAATTGATCGGCTGCGAGCACATCATGGCGGCGCGCGCGATCACGCCCGAGCTCGGCGCCGAGCTGGAGAAATCCGTGGCCAAGGCGGCGCGCTACTACGCCACGCTGGGCTACGGCTCCTTCGCCGCCGGCAATGCCGAGGGCGGGCTTTCGACCATCGAGGAGAAATCGATGGGCGCCTATGCCAAGTCCGGAGCGTCGCCGATCTCCGGGCTGATCAAGCCCGGCGACGTGCCGCCGCATGGCGGACTCTATCTGCTCGACGTGGTGCCGGATGGCGAGGTGCGGTTCGGCTTCCCGAACATCAACGACAATGCCGAGATCGCGGAATTGATCGCCTGCGGAGCGCATTGCGTGCTGTTCGTGACGGGGCGCGGCTCGGTCGTCGGCTCGGCAATCTCGCCCGTGGTGAAGATCTGCGCCAATCCCGAGACTTATCGCCGGATGTCCGAGGATATGGATGTCGATGCCGGGCGTATCCTCGAAGGCCGCGCCGGGCTCGACGAGGTGGGCACGGAAATCCGCGATCTGGTGGTCTCGCTCGGCCAGGGAGGTCGGACCAAGTCGGAAGAGCTGGGGCATCAGGAATTCATCCTGACCTACAAGAGCTTCGAGCCGCTCGGCCCAGCCTGTCTGCCCGCGGCTTGAGCCGCATTAAGTCAGCGCGCATCGCCCGATAACGGATTTGCAACTTTTAGTTGTATAACCTGCAGAACTTGCCGCCTGCGGGCAGCGAGTTCACCACGGACTGAACAGCGGGGCGCAGCGCCCCGTTGTTCGGAAAAGAACGTCGTCGCCTTAAGAGTAAATCAAGCCGCACCTGCGCAGAGTGCCGCCACTGCTTTGTCGCGGGGGCCCTCATGCTGCGTAACCTGACCCGAATGCCGGCGCACATGTCGTCGGATTCGCGCCGGCAGCTTCTCAATGCCGTGACGGACCTCTTCCTGCTCGACCACGACCCGAACGAGGCCGCAAAGGAGCACTACGGCGAGATCGCAACCAGCTCGCTCGGCCATCTCGGAGACGAGGACCGCAAGGGCTATGCCGATCGCGTCGCCGCGATGCCGACCCTGCCGCACAATGTCGCGGTCACGCTCGGCGGCGACAGCAATGCCGAGGTCGCATGCCTCGTGCTGTCGCTCTCCCCGGTCCTGACCGATACCGACCTTGCCGCCATCGCGGTTACCCAGTCGCAGCAGCATCTCGTCGCCATCGCCGAGCGCGCGCGCCTGTCCGAGGGCGTCACCGACATCCTCGTCGAGCGCGGCGACCAGAGGGTGCTGCACACCGTCAGCGCCAATGAAGGCGCCGCCTTTTCCGATCGCGGCTTCGACCGGCTGCTGGAACGCGGCGAGGGCGATGCCGCCATCACCGGTGCGCTCGCCCGCCGCTCCGACCTTGCACCGAACCGTGCCCAGCGCGTGCTGCGGATCGTCGAGCAGTTCTCCGACGGCGGCAGCGCCGCGCCCGCCACCGACGCCAATGTCTCGCTCGCCCGGCAGGCGCGCCAGCAGCGCCTGGAGGTCAAGCTCCTGCTCTCCGACCTCGCCGCCAAGGTGCGCGAGCTCGACGACGTGCTGACCATGCTGGCCGACGAAGACCGCGCCTATCACCTTTCGCAAGTGCTCTCCGAAGTCGCCGGCATCTCGATCGAGCAGGCGCTGCGCGTGCTGATGCAGCGGGATTCCAGCGGCATCGCCGTCGCCTGCCGCTCGCTCGGCATCGGCGCCACGGCCTTCCGGGCCATCCTGCAATTGCGGGCGCGGCGGCTCTATTTCTCCTCGCGCGACGTCGACGACGATGTCGATGCCTATGCCAAGCTCGATCTGGCAACGGCGGAGCGCACCCTGCGCTTCCTCAAGCTCAGGACCAAGATCGTCTGAGCCGCGGCAAGCAACGCGCCACAAAACGGCGACATTCGCCTCGCTCCATGCTAGCTTCCGACGGGGCACGCTGTCGCGAGGACGCTTTCGACGTGAGATTTCCGCTTCTTTCCACCGCGACGCTCGCCGCCTTGCTCGGTGCAGGCGCCTCGGCGCAGGCACAAGCTCTCCTGCCCCTGTCCGGATTTGCTCAGCTGCCGTCCTTCGCCTGGGATCAGCCGAGCCTCTCGCCGCGCTGGGAGGGCTCCTATGCCCGCATCTCCTCGGGCTTCCAGGTCACCAGCGGCAAGCATATGCGCACCAGTGCCGGCCCGACGATCGGGCTGGAAGCCGGGACGATGCGGCGCGAGGGCAATTTCGTCTACGGCATCGCCGGTGCGATCGACTACATGCCGGCGGTGGGCGGCTATGGCTATCCGAGCTTCGGCAATGCCGCCTATACCCGCGACTTCGCCGGTGCCTTCAAGGTCAAGGCCGGCGTGCTGGTGACGCCGGACGTGCTGCTCTACACGACGGTTGGCATGAGCGCGGCTAACGAGACCTGGCGCTTCGGCGCAAGCGACTTCTCTTCGCCCTTCAGCCGCAGCAGCATCGCGGTCCGCCCCGAGGCGCGGGCCGGCGTGCTCTGGGCCGTCACCGACAAGATCACGATGGGCCTGGAAGTCGGTGTCGTCGGGCGGGAGATCCGCTGAGGATCTGATTCAGGCGGTTGCGGGATTGATTCCGGTTCTGCCGGCAAGCCTTTGATCTGGCGTCATTCTCGGGCTTGACCCGAGAATCTCATGCCGGGAAGGCGCTGGTCATGAGATGCTCGGGTCAAGCCCGAGCATGACGCGCGTCTCTCCCCTTACCCGCCGAAGGTATTGCTCTTGGGGAAGCCCTTGGGCGGCAGGCGGCCGGCTTCGGCGCGGTGGCCGAGCCATTCCAGCAGGTCGGCCTGCGTCACTGTCCAGGTCCGCCCGGAGGTGTCGAGCCAGGTCAGGCCGTCAGCGAGGTTGAAGGTCCTGGCGTCGGAGAGGCCGCCATCCTTGTAACGCTGCAGGCGCACGCCCTTGCCGCGGCCCATCTCCGCCACTTCCGAAATCGGGAAGCAGAGCAATTTGCGGTTCTCGCCGATGATCGCGACATGATCGCCATCGGCCGGGACCGCCAGAACGGCGACGTTCGCCCCATCGACATTGAGCACCTGCCGCCCTTTGCGGGTATTGGCGACGACATCGTCGGCCGGCGCGACGAAGCCCCTGCCCTCGCTCGACACCATCAGCAGTTTCGAGCCCGGCTTATAGGGGAAGGCGGAGACGATCTCGGCCGTCTCCTCCAGCTCGATCATCAGGCGGATCGGATCGCCGAAGCCGCGTCCGCCCGGCAGCTTGGACGCGTCCAGCGTGAAGACCTTGCCGTTCGAGGCCAACACCAGGACTTTCGCGGTCGTCTCGGTGAAGAACGCCGTCTGGAGCGCGTCGTCGCCCTTGAAGGAGAAGCTCGACTTGTCCTGGACATGGCCCTTCAGCGCCCTGATCCAGCCCTTCTTCGAGATCACGACCGTGATCGGCTCGCGCTCGACCATGGCCTGGGTCAGGTCGATATCGGCAGTCTCCGGCATATCGGCGAAATCGGTGCGGCGCTTGCCGATCGCCGTTTCCGGGCCGAAAGTCTTCTTCACCTGCCGGATATCCCAGGCGATCGTCTTCCACTGCGTTGCCTCGGAGGCGAGCAGCGTCTCGATCTGCTCCTTCTCCTTGGTCAACTCGTCGAGCTCGGTCTTGAGCTGCATCTCCTCGAGCTTGCGCAAGGCGCGCAGGCGCGTGTCGAGGATCGCGTTGGCCTGGATCTCGGTGAGCTCGAAGACCTTCATCAGCTCGATCTTCGGCTCGTCCTCCTCGCGGATGATTTTGATCACCCGGTCGAGGTCGAGATAGACGATGAGCAGGCCGCGCAGGATTTCGAGGCGCTTGTCGATCTGGCCGAGCCTGAAGCGCGAACGCCGCTGCAGCACCTCGCGGCGATGGTCGAGCCAGGCACGCAGCGCCTCGGCGAGGCCGAGCACGCGCGGCACCAGCCCGCCGGTCAGCACATTCATGTTCATGGAGATGCGCGCTTCCAGCTCGGAGAGCCGGAACAGCGATTCCATCATCAGGTTGGGATCGACATTGCGGGCGCGCGGCTCGATGACGATGCGGATGTCCTCGGCCGACTCGTCGCGCAGGTCCGCGACCAGAGGCAGCTTCTTGTCGTTGAGGAGTTCCGCGATCTTCTCGATCAGGCGGCCCTTCGAGACCATGTAGGGAATCTCGGTAACGACAACCTGCCAGGCACCGCGTTCGAGATCCTCCTTCACCCAGCGCGCGCGGGTGCGGAAGGCGCCGCGCCCAGTGCGGTAGGTCTCCGCCATCGAGGCGCGGGTCTCGACGATGATGCCGCCGGTCGGGAAATCCGGGCCCGGCACGAAGGTCATGAGCTGCTCGGAGGAGGTCTCCGGGTGCTGGATCAGGTAGAGCGCGGCGTCGCAGAGCTCGGCCGCGTTGTGCGGCGGGATCGAGGTCGCCATTCCGACCGCGATGCCCTGCGAGCCGTTGGCGAGCAGGTTCGGGAAGGCGGCCGGGAGCACGACCGGCTCCTCGTCCTCGCCGTTATAGGTCTCGCGGAAATCGACCGCGTCCTCGTCGATGCCGTCGAGGAGCAGACGCGCGACCTCGGTCATGCGCGCTTCGGTATAGCGGTAGGCGGCGGCGTTATCGCCGTCGATATTGCCGAAATTGCCTTGCCCGTCGACGAGCGGGTAGCGCTGGGCGAAATCCTGCGCGAGGCGAACCAGCGCGTCATAGACCGACTGGTCGCCATGCGGGTGGAATTTACCGATGACGTCGCCGACGATGCGGGCGCATTTCTTGTGGACCTGGCCGGGGTCGAGCCTGAGCAACCGCATGGCGTGCAGGATGCGGCGGTGGACCGGCTTCAGGCCGTCGCGCGCATCCGGCAGGGCGCGGTGCATGATGGTGGAGAGCGCATAGGCGAGATAGCGCTCTTCGAGCGCCGATTTCAGATCGATGCGCTCGGACTCGTCTTCCGGCGGCGGATCGACCGGTTTGCCCATGCTGCGTCAGCCCTCATGCTGTCCAAAATTCGCGCCTGCTCTATGGCACGTCGCGAATCAGCCCGCCAGAACAATGCAGGTACGAAGACCCCAGCGCAAACGCAGGGGGCGCCTTTTCGCGCTTAGGCGGTGGATGATTCGCCGGGCGGCGCATTCGCCGCCGCCCGCGTTGCCATTTCGACCAATCGTGCCCGCTCGGGAGGCTCGCGCAGGCCGCGCGGATCGAGGATATTGCGGCGCAGGAAGAAGCCGGTCAGGGCGAAGCCCGAGAGGATGTCGGCAGGCGATGGGCGTCGCCCGCCCTGCCCTTCGACGAGGAACGAAGGCAGCTTCAGCAGGCGGTCGAGATAGGGCTGCGCCGCCCGCCGGCTCACGGCCTTGCCGGATTTCGGCGAGACATGGCTGAGATCGTCTGGCGAGCCGGTGACGGCGCAGCGCGCGAGGTCGAGCCCGAAGCCCAGTTCCGTGAGCATGGCCAGTTCGAAGCGGATGATCAGGGCCGGCGCCATCTCCGCTTCGTCGAGATGGGCGACGAGGACCGAGAGACCCTCGTAGAGGCCGGGATGCGGATCGCGCTCCGGCAGCAGGCGCAGCAGGCCGGCGATGGTGCCGAGCCCGTAGAGCGCGACCGGCGCGGCGATCAAGCGGGCTGCGTGTGAGGTGAGCAGCTCGACCTTGTACTCGCCGAGATGCTCGTCGAGCCTCGCACGCCAGGTCAGAGAGACACTGTTTCCGGGCTGGAGCGAGGCTTGCGCCTTGGAAGAGCGCCCGCCCCTGACGAGGCCGAGATGGCGGCCGTGCCCGCGCGTCATCGCCTCCAGGATCACGGCGCTTTCGCCATGAGCCTTGAGGCCGATGATCGTGCCCTCGTCCGTCCATTCCATGAGGAGGGTTTAGGGCGTGACGCGCGGCGCCGCAATTTCACGCGCGCCGTCATCCCGGCCGCAGCGAAGCGGAGCGCCGGGATCCATCATAGGGCTACGGCGCTCTACGATGGATCCCGGATCTTCGCTGCTCCGCAGCTTGTCCGGGATGACGACGCGGTTGGTGAAGACGGGGCGTGCCTCACGCCACGTATTGCGCGATGCCGCCGCCGAAGGACCAGTCCTCGCGCTTGACCTCGACGAGGTTGATGAAGATGTCGTCCGGCTTCAGGCCGGGCTCCTTCGTGAGGTTCTCGACGATCGCGGCGTAGAGCTTCTTCTTCTGCGTGACGCCGCGCGTATTGGCCACCGTGAGCTGAATGATCACCAGCCTGTCGCTGCGATTGAAGCCGAAATAATTGGCGTCGAAGACGAATTCGTCGGCGTCATGCTGGTGGACGACGGCGAAGAGATCTTTCTCCGGCACTTCGAAGGTCTCTCGCAGCGCCTTGTAGACGCCGTCGATGATCGCGGCCGGCTCGGAAGCCGGACGGCCACGGCGCATGGAAATCCTGATCAGGGGCATGGTCTGTCTCCGTGTCTAGGCGCAACCGCGCCTGTCGAAGAGCACCATAGGCCGCTTCTCATGATCTGAAAATCGCATCTATGACGATATCAATGATATGGTATTATGATTTATGAGCACTCTGGACATCGATGCCGTCGCCTCCTTCCTGCGAGCGGCCGAGCTGAAGAGCTTCACCCGCGCTGCCGAGGCGCTCGGCACGACGCAATCGCTGGTCAGCACGCGCGTGAAGCGGCTGGAGGACGGTCTCGGCCGCCTGCTGCTGCAGCGCCATCCGCGGCTCGTCAGGCTAACGGCCGAGGGCGAGCGCTTCCTGCCCGCCGCGCGCGACCTGCTGGCGGCCCATAGCAAGGCGCTCGCGGCCTTCGCGGTCGCGCCCGAGCATATCGCGGTCGGCATCAGCGAACAGGCTGTCGGCGCCGAGGTGCCGGCCGTTCTGGCGCGGCTTACGGCGCATGATCCCGGCATCGTCATCAATCTCAGGATCGAGCCGTCGCGGACGCTGGAAGAAGCGTTCGAACGGGGCGAGCTCGATGTCGTGATCGTCCGCCGGCTCGCGGCAAGCCGGACCGGGGAAGTACTGCGCGACGACGCCGTCGGTTGGTTCGCGGCGCCCGATCTCGTGCGGCAGGCGGATGCGCCCGTGCCCTTGGTGAGCCTCGTCGCCGAATGCCGCCTGCGCCGGCACAGCATGGACACGCTCGACCACGCCGGCATTCCATGGCGCGAAGCCTTCGTCGGCGGCGGGATGGCGGCGGTCGCGGCCGCCGTGCAGGTCGGGCTCGGCGTTTCGCCGCTCGCGGCGCGGATCGCGCCGGCAGGCACGGTCGATGTCGGGCCGGCATGGGGGCTACCGTCGCTCGGCGGATCGCAGGTCGTGCTCAGGAGCAATGTCGCGACGCCGCGCGCGGGCGCGTTCGTCCGCGAGCTGGCGGCGGCGTTCCGGGGATAAGGCTTGCGGAGAATGCTCGGGTTGGCCCGAGCATCCTATCGGGGACCGCGCCCTACCCGACCACCCGCTCGACGCGGCTGATCACGCGCTTCTCGCGGAGTTCGCTGATGATGGCCGAGAGATGCTTCAGGTCCCAGACCGTGAGGTCGATGGTGACGTCGGTGAAGTCCTGGTTCGGCCGGTTCATCGAGACGGAATCGATGTTGCCGTCATGCTCCGCGATGGTCGTGGTGATCTGGGCGAGCGAGCCGGGCTCGTTGATCGACTTCAACGCGATGCGCGCCGGAAAACGCTGCGGCGCCTTGTCGTCGAGGTCCCAGCGGACATCGAGCCAGCGATCCGGCTCGTTGTCGAAGGCGGCGAGCGCCGGCGACTGGATCGGATAGATCGTCACCCCCTCGCCCGGCGTCAGGATGCCGACGATGCGATCGCCCGGCACGGCTCCGCCATGCGGCGCGAAGCGCACAGGCAGGTCGCCGCCGAGCCCGCGGATCGGAATGGCATTGTCCGGCGCCTCGCCCGGCAGCTTGAACTTCAGGTTCTCGCCCTGGCGCAGTTCGAACCAGCCCTTACCGTTAGGGGCGGCGGCTGGCTTTCCATCGGACGAGCCACGCTTCTCGGGCTCGAGGTCCGGATACACGGCCTTGACCACGTCGCCGGAATACATCTCGCCGCGCCCAACCGCCGCGAGCACATCGTCCACGGTGTTACGCGCGAGGCGCTTCAGCGCGGCCTTGAGCTTGTCGTCGGAGAAGGCCCGTTCGGCGCGGGAGAAGGCCCGTTCGAGAATCTGACGACCGAGCCCGGCATATTGGCGGCGGACGGCGGCGCGGGTGGCGCGGCGGATGGCGGCGCGAGCCTTCCCGGTGACGACGAGCGATTCCCAGGCGGCCGGCGGGGCCTGCCCGTCGGCACGGGTGATCTCGACCTCGTCGCCGTTCTGCAATTCGGTCAGGAGCGGGGCAATGCGACCATTGATCTTGGCGCCGACCGCGCTGTTGCCGACATCAGTGTGGACGGCATAGGCGAAGTCGATCGGCGTCGCGCCGCGCGGCAGGGCGATGAGCCGCCCCTTCGGGGTGAAGCAGAAGACCTGATCATGGAAGAGCTCGAGCTTGGTGTGCTCGAGGAATTCCTCGGGGCTGTCGCCCTCGGCCAAGAGGTCGACGGTGCGGCGCAGCCATTGATAGGCGCGGCTCTCATCAGCGAGGCCCATCGGCTGGCCGGCGCGGCCGTCCTTGTAATGGGCATGGGCGGCGATGCCGTACTCAGCGATGCGGTCCATGTTGTCGGTGCGAATCTGCAGTTCGACACGGCTATGACCGGGGCCGACGACGGTCGTGTGGATCGAGCGGTAGTCGTTCTGCTTCGGCGTCGAGATGTAGTCCTTGTAGCGGCCCGGCACCATCGGCCAGGTCATGTGGACGATACCGAGCACGCGGTAGCAATCCTCCGGCCTGTCGACGATGACGCGGAAGCCGAAGATGTCGGAGAGCTGCTCGAAGGAGACGGATTTCCGCTCCATCTTCTTCCAGATCGAATAGGGCCGCTTGCGCCGCCCGAAGACCTCGGCCTGGATGCCGCTGGCGGCAAGCTTGCCCTTCAGGTCGTCCTCGATCTCGCCGATGACCTTGCCTTCGCGCTCGGTCACCTCTTCCAGCCGCTTGGTCACGGTGGCGTGGGCCTCGGGCTTGATATGGCGGAAGGAGAGCTCCTCCAGCTCCTCGCGCAGCTCCTGCATGCCCATGCGGCCGGCGAGCGGCGCATAGATCTCGATCGTCTCCTCGGCGATGCGCAGACGCTTCTCCGGCGGGACGAAATGCAGGGTGCGCATGTTGTGCAAGCGATCGGCGAGCTTGACCAGCAGCACGCGGATATCGTCGGCGATGGCGAGCAGCAGCTTGCGGAAGTTCTCGCCCTGCGCCGCCTTCTTCGAGACGAGGTCGAGCTTCTTGATCTTGGTGAGGCCATCGACGAGCCGCCGGATATCCGGCCCGAACATGCTCTCGATCTCTTCCAGCGTCGCGGCCGTGTCCTCGACCGTGTCGTGCAGGACGGCGGCGACGATGGTGGCGTCGTCGAGCTTGAGGTCGGTCAGGATCGCCGCGACTTCGAGCGGATGCGCGAAGAAGGGATCGCCGGAAGCGCGCTTCTGCGTGCCGTGTGCACGCATGGCATAGACATAGGCCCGGTTGAGCAGGTCCTCGTCGGTATTCGGATTATAGCTCCTGACCCGGTCAACGAGCTCATATTGCCGCATCATGCCCATGCGGGCCCCAACCTCATCCTGCAATCATTGCAACACATTATTATTTGCACAGGCATTGGCGGCAGCAAGGCGTTTTCCGGATGGCGGGCATGAAAAAGCCCGGCACTGCCGGGCTTTAACTGGAAACAGTGAACAATCGATTCACGCGAGGAGAATCAGTCCTCGTCGTCGGCGCTCTCGGTCGGCGGCACGAGGCCGTCGAGGCCGCGCAGCAGGTCCTCTTCGCTCATGCGATCGAACTGGACTTCGCTGTCCGGGGTCGCGGCGCTCGTGGGGCTGGCGAGCAGCGGAACGGTCTCCTGCTCCGGCTCGTCGACCTCGACATGCTTCTGCAGCGAGTGGATCAGGTCTTCCTTGAGATCCTCGGGCTTGAGCTTCTCGTCGGCGATCTCGCGCAGCGCGACGACGGGGTTCTTGTCGTTGTCGCGGGGGACGAGGATCGACGAGCCCGACTGGATCATCCGCGCGCGATGGCTGGCGAGCAGCACCAGCTCGAAGCGGTTCTCGACCTTGTCGATGCAGTCTTCAACGGTAACGCGAGCCATGGCCGGCTTCTTCCGATCTCAGCGATGCAGGGAAATGGATTGAGCACGGCCTTACAGGCAAAGCCACCGCGATGCAAGATTTTCGCAACCCGCGGAGCGTCAGGCGCGCATGCGCCTGACCATGTCGTCCAGCGTCGGCTCGAGTCGACCCGCGCCCTCGCCGCCGCGCGCCCCCATCGCCGGCAATTCATGCGGCTTGAGCTCGGCGAAGCGCATCCGCATCGTCGTGGCGACGCCCTCGCCGAAGGCGATGGCCTCGCGGTTGCCTATCGAGGACAGGAAATTGATCGTGCTGGCGGAGGCATCCGAGATCGCCGAACGGATGATCTGCTGGTCGCGCTCGTTCGCCAGCCGCATCGCGAAGATGGTCGAACATTGCGACAGGATCGTGGGGTCCAGGTCGCCCGGGCGCTGCGTCACGATGCCGAGATAGGAGCCGTATTTGCGGCCCTCCTTGGCGATCCGGGCAAGCGCCTGCCGTGTCGGCGCGAAGCCGAGCGAAGTGTCCGCGGGAACGTAGCGATGGGCTTCCTCGCAGAGAACCAGGATTTCGCAGGCGCCCTGGCTCGCAGCAGCGAGGTCGAAGGCCAGGCGCGACAGCACCGAGGCTACCGCGTTGACGACATCGCCCGGCAGGCCGCCGAGCTGGAACGCGGTGATCGGCCGCCCATGCATCGGGATGCGGAAAACCTGGGCCAGAATCGGGGCGACGGTCTCGTACATGTTGGCGCGGCCGAACATGAAGCGATAGCGCGGATCGGCGTGCAACGATTCCAGCCGCACCTTGAGCGAGCGCAGGGCGGCGCGGGGCCAGCGCTGCTCGTGCAGGCCGATCATCTCGTCGATGACGGCGAAGGCATCCTTGAGGCGATAGGGCGTGACCGCATCGACGGCCCCGCCTTGCCCCTGCGGCGCCTCGGCCGGCTGACGCGAGGTGCCGAGATCGAGCGGGCGCTTCAGCAGGCTGGAACCGAGATCGCGCGCCAGTTCCTGCCCGTTGCTAGGCATGCGGTAGCGCGTACGCGCGGCAGAGACGACCTCGCGCAGAATGTCCGGCTCGTCGTCGAGAACCGCCCGCCCCCTGAACACGACCTCCGCGAACTCCTCCTGCCTGAACATCCAGAAGGGCAGGTCGAGGCTTTCGCCGTCTATGGTCAGGGCGAGATCGGGAAAGGCGCTGGAATATTCGTTGTGCGGATCGAGGATGAGCACGCGCAGGCGCGGGCGCACGGCAACGGCGCGACGCAGCAGAAGCGAAACCGCGCTCGACTTGCCGACGCCGGTGGTGCCGACCAGCGCGAAATGGCGCGACAGCATGTCCTGGATACTGACGGTCGCGGGGATGCTGGCATCCTGCGTCACATGGCCGATCTCGACACCGGAGCGGTCCCCGAGATCATGGACGAGCGCGAGGTCGCCGGCGCGGATGCGGTGAGCGATCGCGCCGATCGGTGGAAAGGTGCTGATGCCGCTCTGAAAGCGCGTGCGGCCGTCAGGGCCTTCCAGAACCTCGCCGAGGAACTCGACCTCGACCTGGATCGGATTCTCGTCCGTCTCGTTCCAGACGGGTTCGACGGCATGCAGTCTGTAGACCAGCGCGACGATGCGGCTCGACCCCAGATTGATCGACACCATGCGGCCGATAGCCCAGGCATCGCCCGCCAGCCAGTTCCCGGTCGAGACAGCGCTGAGAATCGTGGCGCGCGAGCCGTCGCAAGCGATAACGCGGCCCAGCGCGCGCTCGGGCGGCTGGTTGCCCTCACGCCTGTCCGGCAGGACATCTGTGTGGAAAGCCGCGTTCTTCAGTGGCAGTTGCATGAGCTCGATTGAATTCTGCAATGACGTATCTCGACATTACAGAGCTTCGGTTACGATTACCTTCACAACGAGCCGCCATTCCGCTTTATCGTTTCGTAAAGATTTCCGGCACGGCCACACCGATCACATTTCGTGAGCCGGGCATCACAATCCCTGCATTGAGCCGGTGCGCCGCTTTCGTCTAAGCAGGACTCAAAGAAACAAGGGGGATGCATGATGGCCGACCGGCTGTGCCTGGGCATCAATATCGACCATGTCGCCACGGTGCGAAACGCGCGCGGCGGCGCCCTGCCCGATCCGGTCCGTGCGGCGCATCTCGCCATCGCAGCCGGTGCCGACGGCATCACGGCGCATCTGCGCGAGGACCGGCGCCATATCCGCGACGCCGACATGGACCGCCTCGCCGCCGAGCTGACCAAGCCGCTCAACTTCGAAATGGGCGCGACCGAAGAGATGATCGCTCTGGCGGAGCGGCTGAAGCCGCACGCGGCCTGCCTGGTCCCGGAGAAGCGCGAGGAACGCACCACCGAGGGCGGTCTCGACGTCGTCGGGCAGGAGGCTCACCTCTCGCCGGCCATCGCCAGGCTGAAGGCGGCCGGCTGCCGCGTCTCGCTGTTCATCGAGCCGGACGAGGCGCCGATCGCGATGTCGGCCAAGCTCGGCGCGCCGGTCATCGAACTGCATACCGGCAGCTGGTGCCACGCCGTCATCGATGGCGAGACCGCGAAGGCCGAGGCGGAATTCCAGCGGCTGGCCAACGGCGCGGCACTGGGAGCAAAGCTCGGGCTGGAGGTCCATGCCGGGCACGGGCTCGACTACGATACGGCGCGCACGCTCGCCCGCGTGCCGGAATTCGTCGAGTTCAATATCGGCCATTTCCTGGTCGGCGAGGCGATCTTCATCGGCCTCGAAGAGGCGATCCGCCGGATGCGGCAGGCGATGGACGAGGGCCGCGCCGGACGCTGAACGTTCAGGCATAACCCTTCCCAGCCCGAAGACGGTTCCGATCCGACGCAAAGCGCGCTACACGCGGGCATGATCCTCGGCATCGGCTCCGACCTCTGCGACATCCGCCGGATCGAGCGCTCGCTCGAACGCTTCGGCGAACGCTTCACGCATCGCGTCTTCACGGAAGGCGAGCGGACGAAATCAGACCGGCGCGCGACCCGCGCCGCTTCTTACGCCCGCCGCTTCGCCGCCAAGGAGGCCTGCTCGAAAGCGCTGGGCACCGGCATGCGCGCCGGTGTGTTCTGGCGGGACATGGAAGTGGTCAATCTGCCGGGCGGGCGCCCGACCATGCGCCTGACCGGCGGCGCGGCGGAGCGATTGAAGGCCATGACCCCAGCGGGCTTCGAGGCCTTCGTCCATGTCTCGCTGACGGACGATCCGCCTTTGGCCCAGGCCTTCGTGGTGATCGAAGCGCGGCCGGTCGTCTGACCCACCTTCTGTTCAAGCAGAAGCCGCTGCCATTCCGGAGCACCGCTTGGCGATGAACCGGAACGACGGCGGCTTTTGAGACGCTATCTACGTTGTCGAGCCGTTCAGCGTCCGGTGACTTGGCCTTCCGGCTCGTCGCTCAGCCAGCGATAGATCACGCCGCCGAGCACGCCGCCGATCAGTGGAGCCAGCCAGAACAGCCAGAGCTGCTGGAGGGCCCAGCCACCGACGAAGAGCGCAGGCCCCGTGCTGCGGGCCGGGTTCACCGAGGTGTTCGTCACGGGAATGCTGACGAGGTGGATCAGGGCGAGGCCGAGGCCGATCGCGAGCGGGGCGAAGCCGGCCGGCGCCTTGCCGTGGGTCGAGCCCATGATGATGAACAGGAACATCATGGTCATCACGACTTCCATCAGGAAGGCCGAGACGAGATTGTATTTGCCGGGCGAATGCTCGGCATAGCCGTTCGAGGCGAATCCGCCGGCAAGGTCGAAGCCCGGCGCACCGCGCGCGATGAGATAAAGGACGCCCGCCCCCGCGATCGCGCCGATCACCTGCGCGACGATATAGGGAACGACCTGCCCGGCCGGGAAGCGCCCGCCGGCCGCGAGACCGACCGTCACCGCCGGGTTGAGATGGCAGCCGGAAATATGGCCGATCGCGTATGCCATCGTCACGACGGTCAGGCCGAACGCCAGCGAAACGCCGAGCAACCCGATACCGACATTCGGAAATCCCGCGGCGATGACCGCGCTGCCGCAACCCGCAAAGGTCAACCAGAACGTGCCGATGGCTTCGGCGGCTAGTTTCTTCGTGCTCATGAGTGATTCCCCCAGTGTCGCGCGACCGTGATGCTGTTGGCGAAAATGCAGGCAGTCAATCTGCTGCACGGGCGTAAACTACCGCAATCTTGCCATTTTCCCGCTTTGGATTTGCATTTGACATCCTTTCGCCATCCACTGGCGCCTTTCCCCCTTGCCGCTCTTGCGCGTTGTCGCAGGCGCGATAGTCGGCTAGACCGCGCGCTGGACTGCAGCCTCAGGAGCGCCCGCGTGGCCAACGACGTCGACAGCAAAAGCAAGGCGGCCAAGGAAGAAGGCGGCGTTCTCGAGACGATCAAGGTCGTCGTCCAGGCGCTGCTGATCGCCCTGGTCATCCGCACCCTGCTGTTCCAGCCCTTCAACATTCCCTCGGGCTCGCTGATCCCGACGCTGCTGATCGGCGACTATCTGTTCGTGTCGAAATACACCTACGGCTATTCCAAGCACTCGATCCCGTTCAGCCCGCCGCTGTTCTCAGGGAGGGTCTGGGCGGCCGAGCCGAAGCGTGGCGACATCGCCGTGTTCAAGCTGCCGAGCGACAATTCGACCGACTACATCAAGCGCGTCATCGGCCTGCCGGGCGACCGCATCCAGATGATCGACGGCATCCTGCACATCAACAACCAACCGGTGAAGCGCGAGCGCATCGCCGACTACGTGACCGCCGACAACTGGGGCCGCAGCGTTCCCACGATCCAGTATCGCGAGACGCTCCCCAACGGCGTCAGCCACCAGATCATCGAGCGCGAGGGCGATACCGGCACCTTCGACAACACGCAGGTCTTCATCGTGCCGCCCGGCCATTTCTTCATGATGGGCGACAACCGCGACAACTCGCTCGACTCGCGCGACCGCAGCGTCGGGCCGGTGCCGTTCGAGAACTTCGTCGGGCGCGCCGAGATCATCTTCTTCTCGATCGAGGACGGCGCCTCGGCCTGGAAGATCTGGGAATGGCCCTACACGGTTCGCTGGAACCGTCTGTTCAGCACGATCAAGTGAGCAAAGCGGGCGACGGCGGGCGCAAGGCCCCGGACACCGCGCGGCTCGAAGCCGCGCTCGGGCACCGCTTCGCGGACCAGAGCCTGCTGGCCACGGCGCTGACCCATATGAGCGCCGAGGATTCGCGCCTCGCCAGCTACCAGCGCCTCGAATTCCTCGGGGACCGCGTGCTCGGCCTGTCGGTCGCCGAGTTGCTGTTCCGGCAGTTCCCGCAGTCGGAGGAAGGCAATCTCTCGCGCCGGCTCGCCGATCTCGTCCGCAAGGAGACCTGCGCCGAGGTGGCACTGGGCTGGAATCTCGGCCAGTTCATGCGGCTCGGCGAAGGCGAGATCTTGGGCGGCGCCCGCAAGAACAAGGCGATCCTGGCCGATGCCTGCGAGGCGATCATCGGCGCGGTCTTCATCGATGGCGGCTACGAGGCAGCGCGTGCGCTGGTCGAGCGCGCCTTCGGCGAGCGCATGCTGAAGCCGGTCCGGCCCTTGCGCGACGCCAAGACCGCGCTGCAGGAATGGGCGCAAGGCAAGGGTTACCAGACGCCGACCTATAGCGAGCGCGGCCGCTCCGGCCCCGACCACGCGCCGGTCTTCGTCGTCGCCGCCAAGATCATCGGGCTCGCCGACGCCGAGGCGCGCGGCCCCTCCAAGCGGCTGGCCGAGCAGGCCGCGGCCGAAACGTTCCTGAGGCGCGAAGGCCTGTGGAACGACAACCCGGAAGGCGATAATGTCTGAAACCGATCAAGCCACGCGCTGCGGCTTCGTCGCGCTGATCGGCGCGCCGAATGCCGGCAAGTCGACGCTGCTGAACCAGCTCGTCGGCGCCAAGATTTCGATCGTCTCGCGCAAGGTGCAGACGACGCGCACGCAGGTGCGCGGCATCGCGCTCTCCGGCACGGCGCAGATCATCTTCGTCGACACGCCCGGCATCTTCGCGCCGAAGCGCCGGCTCGACCGCGCGATGGTGACGAGCGCCTGGGGCGGCGCCACCGATGCCGACCTGATCGGCGTGCTGATCGACGTCGCGCGCTTCGACCATGAGGAGAACACGGCGCTGTTCGAGCGGCTTGCCGAGCTGAAACAGCCGAAATTCCTAATTCTCAACAAGATCGACACCGTGCCGAAGGAGAAGCTGCTCGAAATCACCGCCAAGGTGAACGAGCGCGGCAGCTTCGAGACGACCTTCATGGTCGCGGCGCTGACCGGCTATGGCGTCAAGGACATCCTGGCCTGGCTGGAGAAGCGCCTGCCGCTCGGCCCCTGGCTCTATCCGGAGGACCAGATCTCGGACGCGCCGCTGCGTTTCCTCGCCGCCGAGATCACCCGCGAGAAGATGTTCGAGCGGCTGCATGACGAACTGCCCTATCGCTCGACCGTCGAGACCGAGTCCTGGCAGCAGAAGCCGGACGGCTCCGTCCGCATCGAGCAGACGATCTATGTCGAGCGCGAGGGCCAGCGGAAGATCGTGCTCGGCGAAGGCGGCCAGACGATCAAGGCGATCGGCCAGAAGGCGCGCGTCGAGATCGCCGAGGCGGCCGAGGCCAAGGTCCATCTCTTCCTGTTCGTGAAGGTGCGCGAGAACTGGAGCGACGATCCGGAGCGCTATCGCGAGATGGGGCTGGAATTCCCGAAGGGCAAAGGCTGAGCGGCGCAGCAAACGTGATGCGCAGCGAAAAGGACAAGATGCTGGCCGGCGAGCTCTATCGCGCCGACAGCCCCGAGCTCATCGCCGATAACCGCCGCATCAGCGCCTGGATGGAGCGTTTCAACGCGACCGGAGCGACGCCGGAAGCGCGGCTGCCGCTGATGCAGGAGGCCTTCGGGCATGTCGGGCGCGACGTCGTCATCCGCCCGCCCTTCCATTGCGACTACGGCTACAACATCAGCCTCGGCGACGGCGTCTTCCTGAACTTCAACTGCGTCATCCTCGACGTCGTCGCGGTCACGATCGGTGACGGCACGCAGATCGGCCCCGGCGTGCAAATCCTGACCGCCGACCATCCGCGCGACCCCGCGCAGCGCCGGCAGATGCTGGAGTTCGGGCGCCCGGTCGCGATCGGCCGCAATGTCTGGATCGGCGGCGGCGCGGTCATCCTGCCGGGCGTCACCATCGGCGACGATGTCATTATCGGCGCGGGCAGCGTGGTCACCCGCGACGTGCCGGCCGGCGCCACGGCAGTCGGCAACCCGGCCCGCCTGCGCCCCTGACGTAACGGAAAATTGAGCTGCGTCAGTGTGCCACGGCCGACCCTTGTAATTTGTCAAATTTCAGTCGCGAAACGACATTGTTAGAACGCGTTTTGCGTCCATTTCGATGCCTTAAGATATTTCAGCAGGAGTGATTGCCATGAGCGCCGTACCGCGCATCGCGCTGTTCATCGATGGCGCCAATCTCTACGCCACTTCGAAGCAGCTCGGCTTCGACATGGACTACCGGCGCCTGCTGCGCGAGTTCCAGGGGCGCGGCAACCTGATCCGCGCCTTCTATTTCACCACATTGGTGGAGAGCGAGGAGTACTCCTCGATCCGGCCGCTGGTCGATTGGCTCGACTACAACGGCTACCGGGTCATCACCAAGGCGGCGAAGGAATTCACCGATGCCACCGGCCGGCGCCGGATCAAGGGCAACATGGATATCGAGCTGGCGATTGAGATGCTGGAGCTCGCGCCGCATCTCGACCAGATCTACCTCTTCTCCGGCGACGGCGATTTCCGGCCGCTGGTCGAGGCGGTGCAGCGCAAGGGCGTCAAGGTTTCGGTGGTCTCGACGATCTCGAGCAACCCGCCGATGGTTTCGGACGAATTGCGCCGCCAATGCGACGAGTTCGTCGATCTCGCCCAGCTCATGCAGAAGATCGGCCGCGATCCGGCCGAGCGCGCCAGCCGGAGCGGCACTGCTGGAGCATCGGGCACGCCCGGCAACCCGTCGCTGGAACGGCGCTACGGCATCCGCCAGGGCGACGAGCCGGCCGAGGGGTAAGGGCTACCCGAAAAGGGCGCGGGATCCCCTCTCCTGTAAGGAGAGGGGTAGGGGTGAGGTGTAGGCCGTTCGCAGGAAAGAGCGATGGTATCGGAGCAGCAGAGCTTCGCCCGAAAGCTGCGGCGGCAAGCGACCAAGCCGGAGGACATCCTCTGGGAGCTGGTCAGAGGTCGCCGGATCGATGGCCTCAAGTTCCGCCGTCAAGCGCCGCTTCTCGCCTATACCGCCGATTTCCTCTGTTTCGAGCGCAAGCTGGTCGTTGAGATCGACGGTCGCCAGCATCTGGCGGATCGCGATTACGATGCGGCGAGAACAGTCGAGATCGAAAGCCACGGCTTCCGGCTTGTCCGGTTCAGCAACGAGGAGGTGCTGAACGATCGCGATGCGGTCGTCGCGAAAATCCGGGCTGCCGCCGGGGTCTCGTGAGCCGCTGAAATCGCACCGCTTCACTGGTCCAGGGGCCTACACCTCACCCCTGCCCCTCTCCTTACAGGAGAGGGGTTCCCCGTGCCTTATTCTGAAAGCGGCTTCTACCCGCCAGTCTTCAACAGTCGCTGCTTGTCGCGGTTCCAGTCGCGCTCTTTCTCGGTCTCGCGCTTGTCGTGGAGCTTCTTGCCCTTGCCGAGGCCGAGCTCAACCTTCGCCCTGCCCCTGTCGTTGAAGTAGACCTTGAGCGGGATCAGGGCCATGCCCTCGCGCTGGACCGCGCCCATCAGCTTGTTGATCTCCCGCCTGTGAAGCAGGAGCTTCCGCGGCCGGCGGACCTCGTGATTGAAGCGGTTCGCCTCTAGGTATTCCGGAATATGGGCGTTGAATAGAAAGAGCTCCGTCCCCATCGGGCCGGCATAGCTCTCTCCGATCGTTGCCTTGCCGCCGCGCAGCGACTTGATCTCGGTCCCCTGCAAGGCGATGCCCGCCTCCACGGTTTCCTTGATCTCGTAGTTGAAGCGCGCCTTGCGGTTATCCGCCGCGAGGCGATAGCGCTCCGGATCAGGTTTCTTCATGCCGTTCAGCTGAACCCATCTTGTATGGCCAGCGCTGCCAAAGCTTGAGAATCCGATTCGGAATCGGCGCCCAAGCCTCTGAAAAAGCAGGCCTTGTCATTCTGCCGTCCGCCGCGATTGGCGAACGAATGACCGCGCTTGGCGGCGCGGCCATCTATCTTACTTAAGCATTCAACAGCCCGGCGAAAACCATGGCCTCGCGGATCACCTTACCGGTCGCCGGGGTCACCGGCATCAGCGGCAGACGGACCTCCTCCTCGATGCGGCCGAGCAGCGTGAGGCCGTGCTTGGCGCCGGCGAGGCCGGGCTCCTTGAAGATCGCGTCATGGAGCGGCACCAGCCGGTCCTGCACCTTCAGCGCGCCGGCATAATCACCCTTCTGGACGGCCTCCATCAGGTCGGCGCAGAGGCGAGGCGCGACATTGGCGACGACCGAGATGCAGCCATGGCCGCCGGCCGCCATATAGGCGAGCGCGGTCATGTCCTCGCCCGAGAGCTGGATGAAATCCGGCCCCATAGCGTGGCGCTGCTGCGAGACGCGGGCGAGGTTGGCGGTGGCGTCCTTCACGCCGGCGATGTTCTTCAGCTCATAGAGCCGCGTCATCGTCTCGACCGACATGTCCACCACCGAGCGCGGCGGGATGTTGTAGATGATGATCGGAATGCCGATCGCATCGTTCACCGCCTTGAAGTGCTGGTACATGCCCTCCTGGGTCGGCTTGTTGTAATAGGGCGTGACCACGAGCACGGCATCGGCGCCGGCCTTCTCGGCATGGACGGCGAGGTCGATCGCCTCGATCGTGTTGTTCGAGCCGGCGCCGGCGATGACCGGGACGCGGCCCTTGTTCTGGTCGATGACGATCTCGACGACGCGCTTGTGCTCGTCATGGGAGAGCGTCGGGCTCTCGCCGGTGGTGCCGACGGGCACGAGCCCGGTCGAGCCGTTCTCGATCTGCCATTCGACCAGCGCGCGCAGCGCCTGCTCGTCGACCTTGCCGGATTTGAACGGCGTGACCAGAGCGGGCATCGAGCCGGTAAAGGCAATGTGCTTGGTCATGGGACGATCCTGGGACGAAAACGCGGGTTACGGGGCCGCCACACATAAACCGTCGTCTCGCCAAGGCAAAGCCGGCAAGTCATGAAAATGCGTGGCCTCATAGTTAAGCCTTCATAAACTGCCTTCCCCGACCATCCCCTGATGACCGCACGAGCCTGGAGTCGCGCCATGGCCTCGCCTGCCGCCGCGAGGAGACTGATCTGCCTGCTGCTGCCCGCCCTGCTCTCGGCGTCGTCGACGCGGGCGGGTGATGACGGCATGCTCGCGACCCAGCGCAAGCTCGCCATGCTCGGCGATGTCGAGGCCACGGGCGCGCTGCCCTATCCCGCCAATGCGCTGCGGGGCGAGAACGCCGTCAATGTCGAGGCTGTGAAAGCGGCTGTCGCCGCTTATCGGCGCGGTGCGCTCACGGAGGGCGACGATCTCGCGGCGCGGATCGACGACCGCTCCACGCGTTCGCTGCTCGAATGGGTCGCGATCCATGCCAATGCCGGCGCCGTGCCCTTCCTGCGCATCGACGCCTTCCTGCGCGAGCATCCGAACTACCCGGCCACGACCCGTTTTCGACGCCGCGCCGAAGAGGCGCTGATCGCCGAGAAGAAGAGCCCTGGGATCGTGCGCGCCTTCTTCCATGGCCAGCAGCCGGTGTCGCCGGCCGGGCGGATCGCGCTGGCGATCGCGCTCAAGGAGGAAGGCAAGGCCGAGCAGGCCAACGCCCTCATCCGCCAGAGCTGGCGCAAGGACCCGTTCGGGCAGGCGCTTGAAAAGATCGCGCTCGGCGCCTTCGAGACGGTGCTGAGCAAGGACGATCATCGTCTGCGGACCGAGCGCTTCCTGTTCCGCGAGAATGGCGAGGCAGCCCTGCGCAATGCCGCCCGCGTCTCGGCCGACTACGTCGTGCTGGCCAAGGCGCGGCTCGCGAGCGCCAAGGCGCGCCGGCCGATCTCCGAGAAGCTGATCACGGCCGTGCCGGCTTCGGTGCGCGGCGATGTCTCCTTCGCCTTCCTCCAGGCCCAGCAGGCGCGCCGCGGCGACAAGCTCGACGAGGCCGTGAAGGCGCTGACCGCGATCCCGCGCGACCCGACCCTGCTCGGCGACGGCGATGGCTGGTGGGAGGAGCGGCGCATCATCGCGCGCAAGCTCCTCGATGCCGGCCAGCCGCAGAAGGCCTATGAGGTCTCATCCGGCCATGGCGCCGAGGATTCAGCCGAGCGGATCGAGGCCGAATGGCATGCCGGTTTCCTCGCGCTGCGCTTCCTCAAGAAGCCGGATGTCGCGCTCAAGCATTTCGACGCAGCAGCCGGCATCGCCGAGACGCCGATCTCGGTCGCGCGGACCGCCTATTGGCAGGGCCGCGCCTATGAGGAACTCGGCAAGGCCGAGGAAGCCAAGACCGCGTTCGGCAAGGCGGCGGAGCAACCGATCGCCTATTACGGGCAATTGGCGCGGGCGAAGCTCGGCTTCCCGGATCTGCCGCTGCGACGCACGGTTGCCGCCGGTCTTGAAACCCTGCCCGGCCATCGCGCCGTGCGCCTGCTCTACCGCATCGGCGAGCGCGATCTCGCCACGCTGATGCTGAACGATCTGGCGCAGCGCCTGCACACGACCGAGGCGCTGGAGGCGATCGCGGCCATCGCCCGGCGGGAGACCGATGCACGCGCGCAGGTCGGCATCGGCAAGGCTGCGCTGCAACGTGGCTTCCCGCTCGACATGACGGCCTATCCGGTCAACGGCATCCCGGAATTCGACGTGCTCGGCGATCCGATGGAGCGCGCCATCGTCCACGCCATCGCCCGGCAGGAGAGCGCCTTCGACCCGACCGCGATGTCGCATGCGGGCGCGCGCGGGCTGATGCAGATGATGCCGGCGACAGCGCGCGAGACGGCAAGGCGCGCGAGCCTGCCCTTCGATTGGGAGAAACTCGGAAAAGACCCGCTCTATGCGGCGCGGATGGGCGCGGCCCATCTCAACGACCTGCTCAAGGAATGGCGCGGCTCCTATATCCTGACCTTCGCGGCCTACAACGCCGGCTCGCCCAATGTGAAGAAATGGATCGCCGCCTATGGCGACCCGCGCGACCCGGAAGTCGACGCCGTCGACTGGGTCGAGCGCATCCCCTTCTCCGAGACGCGCAACTACGTCCAGCGCGTGATGGAGAACCTGCAGGTCTATCGCGAGCGCCTGAACCAGCGCACGGCCTATCTGATCGACTACGACCTGAAGCGCGGCGGCAAGCGGGACTAACTAACCCCGGCCAGCCGCCTCACCGTCATTCTCGGGCGAAGCGTAGCGAAGACCCGAGAATCTCGTGACAAGACGGCACTGGTTTCCGAGATGCCCGGGTCAAGCCCGGGCATGACGCACTGGGCGCGCCGTCATAGCCGCTTCTGCCGCTCGCAATGACGGCGCGCCCATCGCCTATCTCCGTCAAGCTCTCGGCACCGCAACGATCTTCCCTGCCGATTGCAATATTTGAAACTTTCAATTACCTCTGCGGGGCAGCGGAGGAATTTCAATGCTGCAGGACATTGCCGATTTCGCGCCCACGCTTGAGGCCTGGCGACGCGACCTTCACGCCCATCCCGAAATCGCCTTCCAGGAATTCCGGACCTCGGATTTCGTCGCCAGGACGCTCGCATCCTTCGGCATCGAGGTGCATCGCGGGCTTGGCGGCACCGGCCTCGTCGGCGTCATCAAGGGCGCCGCTGATGGGCCCACCATCGGCCTGCGCGCCGACATGGACGCGCTGCCGATGGAGGAGGATACCGGGCTCGACTACCGCTCGACCACGAAGAACCAGTTCCATGGCTGCGGCCATGACGGCCATACCGTGATGCTGCTAGCCGCAGCACGCCATCTCGCCGCCAATCCGCCGAAGCGCGGCAAGGTCCACCTGATCTTCCAGCCCGCCGAGGAAATCGGCCAGGGCGCCCAGAAGATGATCGAGGACGGGCTGTTCGAGCGCTTCCCCTGCTCGGAGGTCTACGCGCTCCACACCATCCCGCTCTATGAGGAAGGTACTGCCGCTGTCCGCCCCGGCCCGACGCTGAGCGGCACGACCGTTTTCCAGATCACGATCAAGGGCAAGGGCGGCCACGGCGCGGCGCCTCATACGACCGACGATCCGCTCC
Organism: Allobosea sp. FW305-C-101; assembly: GCF_058783685.1. Classification (NCBI taxonomy): domain Bacteria; kingdom Pseudomonadati; phylum Pseudomonadota; class Alphaproteobacteria; order Hyphomicrobiales; family Alloboseaceae; genus Allobosea; species Allobosea sp. FW305-C-101. The sequence goes on from NZ_JBYSYT010000001.1 coordinate 482,450, forward strand.
AGGTCGCGGCGCGGCTCGCGATCGAGATCTCCTCAATCGTCGGCCGCCATGTCGACCCGATGCAGCCGGCCGTGATCAGCCTCGGCAAGCTCGTCGCCGGCACGGCCTCGAACATCATCCCGGACTCCGCCGAGCTCAGCGGCACGATCCGCACCTACAATCCCGAGACGGAAGCCCGCATCATCGACAAGCTCGATGCGGCCTGCCGGGGCTTGGCGCTGATGTCGGGCTGCACGATCACCTGCGAGAAGAAGGCGAGCTGCCCGCCTTGCCTCAACGACCCGCGTGCCGCCGCTGCTGCGGCAGCCGCTGCAGGGCAGGTTCTCGGCGAAGCCAATGTGCAGACCGATCTCACGGCCCTGCCCTTCTCCGATGATTTCGCGCTGATGCTGCGGCAATGGCCGGGCGCCTATATCTTCCTCGGCCAGCCCGGCGCGATGTGCCACCACCCGACCTTCGATTTCGACGACCGCCTGCTGCCGGTCGGCGCCAGCATCCTGTGCCGCCTCGTCGAGCGCCAGACCGGAGCCAACGCATGACCGCAGCCGCTATCCAGGGCGCCGAGCCGCGCTCCCCGGCCATGGTCCGCCGCGCCGTCATCTCATCGGTGATCGGCAACGGCCTCGAATGGTACGACTTCCTCGTCTACGGCTTCTTCGCCACGGTCATCGCGCAGGTCTTCTTCCCGACCTCAGACCCGCTGGTCTCGGCCCTGCTGACGGCGGCGACCTTCGCGATCTCCTTCCTCGTCCGCCCGGTCGGCGGCGTGCTGCTCTCGACCTATGCCGATCGCTTCGGCCGCAAGCCGATCCTGACGGTGATGATCCTGATCATGGGCTTCTCGACCGTGCTGATCGGCCTGACGCCGAGCTATGCGACGATCGGCATCCTGGCACCGATCCTCATCATCATCGCCCGCATCCTGCAGGGCATCTCGGTCGGCGCCGAATTCGCCTCGGCCACCGCCATGCTGGTCGAATATGCCCCGCCGGGCCGGAAGATGATGTTCGGTAGCTTCCAGATGTGTTCGCAGGCGCTGGCGCTCGCGCTCGCGGCCTTCTCCGGCTACGCGCTGGCGACGCTGCTGACGCCGGAAGCGCTGCAGGGCTGGGGCTGGCGCATTCCCTTCCTGCTGGGCTCGCTGATCACGCCGCTCGGCTTCTATATCCGCCGCTTCGTCGACGAATCCCCGGAATACGAGAAGGACACCAAGCAGAGCGCCGGCCAGACGCCGTTCCGCACCGTTCTCTCCGAACATCGCAACGCGCTGCTGCGCTGCTTCGGCATCATGATCCCCGGCACGGCCTCGAACTATGTCTGGTTCATCTTCCTGCCCGGCTATGTGATCCGCCAGCTCAAGCTGCCCTTTACCAGCGCCATGCTGAGCTCACTGATCGGCGGCATCCTGCTCTTCATCTTCGTGCCGATCATGGGCCATCTCGCGGATCGCTGGAGCGCCTTCCGCGTCTGGCTTTTGGGCATGCTGAGCTTCGCGCTGCTGTCCTATCCGCTGCTGGCCTATGTCGTGGCGGAGCCGAGCTTCGAGCGGCTCCTGACCGCGCAGGCGATCTGCGCGCTCTCCATCGCCGCGATCTGGGCGCCGACGCCCGGCCTGCTCGCCGGCATGTTCCCGACGCAGGTGCGCTCGACCGGCATGTCGATTGCCTACAATGTCGTGGTGCTGCTGTTCGGCGGGCTCGCGCCCTTCACCCTGACCTGGCTGGTGGCGAAGACGGGGTCGGATATGGTTCCCTCATATTATCTCCTCGCCTGCACGGCGATCTCGCTGCTCGCGCTGAGCCTGGCGAACCGGGCGCGCACGCAAGGCTGAGTAAGGGAGCAATATGGCCCGCGACTCGTTCCTGACCTTCCGGCTCGACCAGTTGAGCCAGACCGCGATGGCGAAGGCCTCGCAGGTCTACAAGGAGCGGCTCGGCCTCAATATCCGCGAGTTGCGGGTGCTGCGCGCCATCGGCGACCAGCCGGGGCTGTCGTCGCGAAGCCTGTCCGAGGCGACCTTCATCGAGCAGACGCTGGTCTCGAAGCATCTGCGCAAGCTGGTCGATGCAGGACTGGTCCAGCGCACGCTGGAAAGCGCCGATGCGCGGCGCGTCGCCCTGCATCTGACGGCTCAGGGCGAAGCCATCCGCGAGCAGGCCGACCAGCTGGGCGAGGAGATGGAGCGCGATTTCCTGTCGGTGCTCACGCCGGAGGAACTCGCCCAGTTCAACCACTGCCTCGCCAAGCTGCGCCGCTGGGGCGCCTCCTGAGCCGAAAGCCGGCTTCCGTAGGCGTCGGCGCCATGGTTAGGTGCGTCCCCCGCACCCTTTGAGTCCCCTGATGCCCGAATCCGGTTTCACCTCCCGCTTCGTCAGCGCCAGCGACGGACTCAAGCTGCATTATCGCGATTACGGCCCGCTCGCGGCGACGACGTTGCCGGTGATCTGCCTGCCCGGCTTCGCCCGCACCGCCGCCGATTTCCATGAAGTGGCGCTGGCGCTTGCCGACGAGACCAAGCCGCGCCGCGTGCTGGCGCTCGACTATCGCGGCCGGGGCTTGTCCGAATACGACAAGAACTGGAAGAACTACGACATCCGCATCGAGCTCGACGATCTCGTCCAGGTGCTCGTCGCCGGTGGCATCGAACAGGCCATCTTCGTCGGCACCTCGCGCGGCGGGCTGCTCACCATGGCACTGGCGGCGGCGCGGCCCGCCATGATCCGCGGCGTCGTCTTCAACGATGTCGGCCCGGTGATCGATGCGCGCGGCCTGCTACGCATCCGCGGCTATGTCGGCAAGCTGCCGGTGCCGCGCAGCTTCCAGGAAGGCGCCGAGATCCTGAAGCGGCTCTCGGACCAGCAATTCCCGATCCTCGGCGAGGCCGAATGGGAGATGATGGCGCGTCGCACCTGGACGGATCGCGACGGCGCGCTGAAGCCCGATTACGATGTCCGCTTGATGAAGGTGCTGGAGGAGCTCGATCTCGAGGCGCCGTTGCCGGTGCTCTGGGCCTATTTCGATGCGCTCAAGACCGTGCCGATGCTGGCGATCCGCGGCGCCAATTCCGACCTTCTGGCGGAGAAGACGCTGGAGGAGATGGCGGAGCGCCATCCCGACTGCGAGATCCACACCGCGCCGGGCCAAGGCCATGCCCCGCTGCTCGGCAGCAAGGACATGATCCGGCGAATCGCCAAGCTGGTCGCCCGGGCCGAGCGCCGCGCCGGCTGACCGGCTTCAAGGCTTCGAGCGCTTCGCCTCGGTCTTATCCTCGACAATTTCGGCGACATTGCCCTGCCCCGCCGTGCCATCATCGCGCGAGGTTTCGACCTCGCCGGCCTTGGCCCGCCTGGCAAACTCCGTCTCAGTTCCGGCCGCCAGAAGCCTGGCCTGCCCGACCCAATCCTCGCGCTCGATGCGGCCGGGAAAAGCGAGATAGCCGCCGACCCATTCGACGTTCTCGGGCGTCCAGCCGGCGATCTGCTCGAAATGCCAGATGCCGAGGCCGTGGAGGCGGCCCTCGTTCTGGCGGCCGATGCCCTTGATCAGCTTGAGGTCGTCCGGCGTGTCGTCGCGGGCCGTGACGAGCCCAGCCGGACGCTGGCCGGGCAAATCGGCCTCATTCTCGACAGGCGGCAGTCGGGCCTTAGTCTCCACGGGCAGCGGGGCCGACGGGGCGCTTGCAACGACCGTGGCCTGTGGCGCCGTCACGGGCTCGGCAGCATCTTGCGAAGCCTTCGGTTTGCGCAGGAAGCCCGCGCAGACGCAACCCGCCCAGTAGACGGCCGTGAACAGCAGCGCCGTCTCGACCCAGGTTGCCGGCACGCCGTTCAGGAACTGGAACCAGGTCAGGACGGCACCAACACCCCAGAGCGCAGCCAGCACACTCCAGGCGCCACTCCAGAGCCGCGCCTTGCCGCCGTCATGGCCGATCCATCCCATGGCGAAGCCGAGACCGAAGGCGGCAAGCAGGAACCAGACGAACTGGCTGGCGAGATAGAGCATGTCAGCCTCCTACTTCGCCACGGTGAACTGCACGCGGCGGTTCATCGCGCGCGCTTCCGACGCTTCGTGCGGCACGAGCGGCCGGCTGCTGCCATAGCCCTTGACGGCGAGCTGCCCTGGCTCGATGCCGCGCCGCGCCAGTTCGTCCCGCACGCGCAAGGCCCGGCGCAGCGACAGGTCGGTGTTGTCGAAGCCTCGCCTTTCGCCGTCGCGATTGGCGTGCCCCTCGATGACGACCGGGGAACCCGGACATTTCTTCAAGATGGCCGCAGCCTCACTGACGACGCGCTCGGTCGTGGCATCGAGCGCGACGACCGACGTTCCCTGGCCAAAGAGCACGGTATTGCGCCTGGTCAACCCGTCGAGATCGTTCTGGCAGCTCGCCGGTGGATCGACCACGCAGCCGGTCTGGCGCAAGCCCACTACCGCATCGACCTTGAAGCCTTGCGGCAGGCCGGTGGCGGCGCTGGTCTCGATTTCACTCTTGATCAGGTCGCGGCAGGTCAGCCCGCGCAAGCTGATGCGATCATCCACCACCGAGGCCGAGCCCAGATCGAGGCGCAGCAGGTCGGCAAGCACGGCCCGGGCCGCCTCGGCAAAGCCGGCCGGCGCACCGGGAAGCAGCGTGGTCGTATCCTCGAACCGTTCCTTCAGGGGCGAATCCGCGATCAACGCCCGTAATGCGGTCTGCGTCGCCTGATCCGGCAGGTATCCGGAGAGCCGCAAGCCGGTCCGGTCCGCCGAGAGCGAAAGTCCGTAGGGCCGCACGACGACGCTCTCCGGCAGGCTGGACAGCGTCAGGCCGGCAGGGGCATTGCGGGAGAGGAGTTCCTGCAAGGCCGCCAGACTCGCGGCATCCGCAGCCTCGCCAGCGATCGCGAAAGCCTTGTCCCGGATCGTCACCGAGCCGGCCTTGAGCTTGGACAGCGCATCGAGCGCGAAGGCGATTGTCGTCCGCAAGTCGAGTTCGGACCGCAGCGCCGGTTCGATCGCCATGCGGTCGTCGAGGGCCGCCTCGCCGAAACGGCTGCGCGCAGCGGCAAGGATATCGGCGCGAGCAGGCTCATCAGGGAGCTTTCCGTTCAGGCGAAGGCCACTTTCGCCGCGGACTGCGCTCCAATCCAGCGGCACGGGCGCAACTGCACGGGGAGCAGCAATCGGCGCACTCGGCGGCGATCCAGGCACCGGGCCTTGCGGCACCGCAGGAGCGGGCGGGGTCACAGGACCTTCCGGCCTCGGCGAGACCGGCAGCACATCATGGAGAACCAGCCCCGGCACCTCGGGAAGCGGAACGACCACCGGCACGGGCGGCGGCGCCGGGGGGCATTCGATCACCGCCTGGGCGACCGAATCCGGACCGTCCAGCTGGGCGATCTGCAGGCGCAGGGCCTGGCATGCCTCGTAGGTCTCCGGGCCCTTCCCGGCCAGGACATAGCTGTCGTCGTTGATCTCGACCCTGCCCTGCCGCAGCCGGGTCAGGTCTGTAAGCGCGCGCGTGACTTTCGCGATGAAGGCGGAAGGCGCGCCAAGCGCGGGCTTCATCTCGTCGCGAATGGCGGCGCCGGCCCCGAAAGCCTGCCGCGCCGCAGCCAGAATCTGGCCCCGCGCATCAGCGCCGGGATAGGAACCGCGCAGCACCAACCCGGAGCCGGCCTCCTGCTCGGCGCTCCAGCGGTAGGGCGCGACGGTCGGCGGTTCAAGATCGCATTTCACGGCTCGGAAGCCCGGCCGCTCAATCTGTGCGGTCATCGCTTCCAGCGACAGGAACGAATCCGAACTGGCCGCTTTGCCTTCGATGCAGAAGCGGCCGTCATCGAGCGTGACCCGGCCCGTCGCCAGCTTCGGCAGTTCGGCGAGCATGGCCACTGCCATCGCGGCGAAGCCCTCGGGGGCTCCGAATGCAACAGCCTGGCGGTCATCGATCCGCAAGCCCGGCAAGGCCGCTGCGGCCACCGCCATGTTGGCCATCGCGGTCTCGAGATCCGGCACGAAACCGCCGAGCGTCACGCTGTCCGACTGGCGACTGGCGAACCAGGAATAGGGCTTTTGAGCGACGACCTGCGACAGCCCGCCGAGCGTCCTGCGTACGCCGAACTCGCCATGCAGACGGGCCATGGCCTTGCTCGCCCCATCGGAGGACAAGACCTCGCCACCGATCGTGACGTCGCGACCGTCGACCTGGGCCACGACCGGCCGAGCTCCCGGCGTCGTGCCGGCCACGGCAGCCACCGCCTGCTCGGCGCGCATGCCGACATCGCGTTCGATGACGGAATCGAGCGCGAGATTTCCGGCGGCCCACAACAAGCCCAGTGGAATCAACCCCCAGAGCCAACGCGCCGGTTGAGACATGCACAAGCCCCCTGCCCGCGCCGCCTTCAAGCTAGGCACGGCACCCCAAGATCGCGATCACCCTTGTTTTTTCAACGGCTTGTCGAGCGACCCGCAGATATCGTTTCAAAAGGCGCCCGGCGCCACATCCCAGGGGATCGTGGCAGGAACACCTGGACCAGATCAGGCCGGGCCGCAGGTCCCCGTCAACAGCGAAGCTGGAACAACCCACATAAAAAAGAAGCCCCGGGTTTCCCCGGGGCTTCCTGACTAGAGATCGGAAACCGATCAGAAGTCGCGCTGGATGCGCAGACGGCCGGTCCAGGCGTCGTCCGACTTGATCGTACGACCGTTGACGGCGAAGGCCTTGGCGTCCGGAACGCGGACACCGTACTCGGTGCGCGAGTAGAGGACTTCGACACCGATGTCGAGGCCGGAGACCGGCGACCACACCAGGTTGGCGCCGAGGATCATCTCCTTCGGATCGACCGAACGGATCGCGCCGTCGTTCGTCTGGAGAGCCGAGTACGAAGCCAGGAAGTCCGAACGGATGGCCGGGGTCCAGTAGTGGCGCAGAGCCGCAACCAGGTTGTAGCCAGTGTTCGACTTCAGGTTGCCGAAAGCGTTCGGGCCGAAGTTATTGACGGTGTAGGCAGGAAGACGGCCGTAACCGGCGATGCCACCATCCCAACCGAGGTACTCGAGAGCGCCGTCGGCGTAACCGGCCTGCAGGAACAGGGCGTCGCCAGCAGCCAGCATCGGCAGGTTGATCTTCACGCCGGCCTGGATAGCCCAGCCCATCTCGTCCTTCTTGGCGCCGTTGCCGCCAGCGAAGGGCGACGAGTAAGCGCCACGGTCGCCGATGGCGCCCGACAGCTGAGCAGCGCCCCAACCCTGCTCGACGCGCAGCGAAGCGACGACGTCAGGATAGGTCGTGCCCTGGTAGGCAGCGAAGGTCGACGGACGACGACCGGTGGTCTTCGGATCTTCGAGCGAGATCGTGGCGCTGAAGCCGCCGCCGAAGGTGGCGGTGTAGGCCAACAGGTTCGGCGAACGGTCCGAGGTGCGGAGGACGCTGAAGCCGAAGTCGTTGGCGTAGAAGTCGTAGAACGACTGCGCCTTACCAGCGGTGATCGGGCCGAACTGAACGAAGGCCTTGTCGAGCGACATGGCGCTCGAGTCGGTCACGCCGTTGACGCCCGAGAAACGGTTGGCGCCAGCGTTCGTGCCGCCGTAGCGGTAAGAACCGGTGCTGGTCGTCACGTCGTAACGCACGAAGGTGCGCAGCGTGCCGTAAGCGGTCTGGTTGCGGGCGTCGATGTAGATACGGCCGCGAGCGCGGGTGCCGTACGAATCCTGGCCAGCGTTCCAACGCTCACCGAAGGTGTACTCGGCGCGGACACGACCACCGATACGAAGGCAGGTGTCGGTGCCCGGGATGTAGAAGAAGCCGGCGCCAAAAGCGGAGCAGACACGAACGTATTCGACCGGAGCGGCCTTCCGCGAGGGAAGGTCGGCGGCCTGAGCCCCGGCGACCGCGGCGATGCCGGCGGCGGAACCGAGGAGGAGGCTCTTGACGAGCTTCATTTGGTAACCTCCAAAAGAGTTTCGAGACCCTCGGGCTTCAGCCTGCCCCCCGCCCCAGACTTTCAGCCTGATCGCAGAACCTGCCTATTCCCGGTCTTTCGCCTGCGTCACCGACCTATTTCGGAGGCGAAGGCGAAAAACAGCGACCGGGAACGTCCCGACGCATTTCCACCATACGAAAGCCGCCTCGCCGATCAACCTCGATCCGCTGCCCAAGGCCGGGAATGGGGTGCTTTGAAAACCGGTGTTGCAGGCGAGCCACGCTTTGACCGGCGAAATTCACCAAGCATTAACCCCGACGGCACCGCACAAGCAGTTTTTGCCTTGCGAAGCCGGGGAATCGCTCCATCGGAAACCGGATTCGGGCCGAATCTCTCCACAGCCCGATTCCCGCGGGAAACCTGTTCAGTATTCCCACTCGGCGCCGATTCCGACAGCAGCGCTGCCGTCCGCCCCGGTTTCGGCCTGGAGCTTCAGGCGCTTGGTCACGTCGATGCCGACCGAGACGCCGCTATCCTCCGGCTTGGAGCCGACCTTCACCCCGACGGAGATATTGTCGCTGATATAGCGCGAGGCTCCGACGGTCGGTCCGCCCGCCCCCATCTGGATGTCGAGATTGTCGACGCCCAGCGAGCGGCGCAGGCGCTCGAATGTATCGTCACCGCCACCACCGGCGAACTGTGCGGCGGCCTGGGCCAGTTGCAGGGCCTGGAAGGGCGAGAGCGAGCCCGAGGCGCGAGCGAAGAGCAGCCGCGACAGGACTTCATCCTGCGGCAATTCGGGCTGCGAGGTGAAAGCGAAGACCGGCTGGTCGGCCGGCCCGCTGATGATGATCCGGGCAGTGACGTCGCCGGCGCTGGTCTGGGCGATGAAATCGAGCTCCGGAATGAGCCCGCCCGCAAAGGTCAGCCGACCGCGGCTGAAATCGAGCCGCTGGGTCAGCACACTGAGCCGGCCGCGACGCAGTTCGAAGCCACCGTCGAGCGCCGGTGCAGAGGAGGTGCCGCCGACGCGAATCTCGCCGCCGAGTTCGGCATCGATGCCGCGGCCACGGATGAAGACCTTGCTGGGAGCGGAGACGGTCAAAGCAAGCGTCGCATCGAAAGCGGGCGCCGCGCGACCGCGCCCTTTCGCCTGCTGCGCCTTGCGGGCGGCGGCGAGACGCGCGGCGGCAGCGCCGCGCGCATTCACATGCTTGATGCCGTCCACCGGGCGAAGCGTGGCGGGCAGACGATCCGGCACGGAGACTTCGAGCGAGGCGATGTCGATCCGGCCGCTGAGGCGCGGGCGCTGCGCCAGCGGCCCGGTGATCTCGAGGTTCAGCCCGGCCACGGCCGTCACCAGCCCGCTGGAGACGAGCTGGGCGCGGTCGCCGCGAATGCGGATATTGCCGGGGAAGCCTGCAGCCGGATCGACCTTGACCTGGCCGCTCGCGGAGATCGTGCCGCCATTCGGCGTCTGAGCGGAGGCGCGCTCGATCGTCAGGTTGTCGCCATTGGCGACGATGCGCGCCTCGATGGCGTTGAGTCGGATGCCTTGCAAGGCATCGGTGAAGCTGCCGCCCGAGAGCGTCACGTTGCCGCTAAGGCGCGGGGCCGAAGCCGTTCCACCGGCGCGCATGTCCAGAGCGACCGCTCCGGTAACGCGCTGTCCGCTTGCTGCGAGCATCGTATTGGCGAGCGCGGCATCCACGCGCCCCTGAGCGGAGAGGTCAAGCGGGCCAGTGGCGTTGAGCGGCGCGGTGCCGCGCACGGTCAGGCTGGCGCCCTTGCCGGCGTTCACGGTGGCGGAGATACCGGCGGCATCACCCTTGAGCGTGCCCTCGCCCTGGATCTCAACCGGTGGCAGGCCGGCCTGACGGGTCTCGGGCGTGACGAGCTGCGCGATCCTGAGCTTCCACGGGCCCGAGAGATCGCCGGGGCGGCCCTGGACCTGCGCCTCGGCATTCAGCGTGCCGCTGAGCTTCAGGCTGGGCACGGCGATGCTCGCGGCGGAGAGCGGCACGTCGCGGGCGGCGAAGCGCAGATCGAGCGTCTCGCCGGCGCGGCCATCGAGCGTCACCCGCCCCTTGTCGATCAGCAGCACGAGATTGGCGATCTCGACGCCGGAGGCCGGGAAGCTGAAAGCCGCGGGATTGGCGAGCGTGATCGCGCGGCCATCCCGGCGCGCATCGAAGGAGGCGAGTTCCAGCTTCAAGGGCTCGCCCGGAACGAGGCGGCCGGCGCCCTTCAAAGCGAAGCCGCGGGCATTGGCGCTGAGCGTGAAGGCGCTGGCATCGGGCGCGCCCTTCGAATCGAAGCGGATGCCGCTGATCGCCTCACCGGCCGCGACGGCGCGATCGATCGCGATGGCCGCATCGAGCATCGGGCGGCCGTAGATATCGCGGGCATTGGCGCGGGCATCGAGCTTGTCGATGGTGAAAGACGGGCCGGCGAGGCGCGAGCCGCGGGCGGTCAGGTCGATGTCCTGGCGGCCTTCCGGCGTCGCGAGCACGATATCGGCATCGAGCTGGCCGCCGAGCTTGGTCAGCGCCAGCGCCGAGAGATCGTCGAGATTGCGCGCAGCCAGCGTCAGGCGCCCGGCGGCACGGCTCGCCGTGTCGAGCGTCAGACCGCCATTGAGGCGGACGGAACCGAGCGCGAAATCGAGCGTCGAGAGGTTCCAGCTGTCGTCAGGTTGACGCGCGAGACGCAGCGAGCCGGTCGCGGGCTTGGAATCGACTTCGCCCGCCAGCGTGACGCTGGCATCGAGCGCCCCCTGCAGATCCTTCGCCACCGCATCGATGGTCAGGCGCGGGATCGGCCGGGCGAGCGCAGTCGCGTTGGCGACGGCGATACGGGCCGTGGCGTCCAGCTTGTTCTGCGGCCCGGTGATCCGGGCGGTGACGTCGCCACGACCGGAGAGACGCGGATCGGCGCGCTTGAGATCGGGCAAGTTCAGCGCGAGCTTCAGGTCGGATTGCTGCTGGCCGATCGAGCCGTCTGCGGTGAAGGCCGCATGCTGGCCGGCGACGCGCAGGCCGGTCACCGTATAGTCACCGGCGAGTACATTGACGCGGCCGGCAAGGGTGAGATTGCCGGCGAGCAGCCGGTCGAGGGCAGCGTCTCCGGTCGCCAAGCGCTCGGCCTTGCCGGCGAGCACCGCCGCGTAATTGTTGAGGCGCGGCGTCGCATCGAGATCGGCGGTGATATCCGCCCTGCCCCCGAGCGGGCGCCCGGCCAACCCGCTCAGCCGGGCGAGATCGGGCAGCACCGCCTTGAGTTGGCCGAGCATGCGCGCCTGGCCGAGCTTGCCCTTGTAATCCAGCTCGACGCCGGACAGGGCGAGCTTCAGCGTCTCGAAATCGGCGGTGCCGTCATCCTGCCCGGTACCGCGCAAGGTGAAGGTGACCTTGTCGCCGACCGCGCGCATCAGCGCCTTGTCGGCCAGCACAATCCCGCTGGCCTCGCCGTCGGAGGTCAGGGTAATGCGGGTGCCGGGCTCGCCGATCGTGCCGGTCGGCGTCGCGTTGAAGGCGAGCGCGACCTTGCCGAACTGTCCGGCCGGCAGCTTCGCATCGCTTGCGTCCAGCTTAGCGGCGATGGTCGGGCCGGCGACAGGGCCGCGGATCGTCGCGTCGAAGGCGAGCTTGCCGATCTCGGTGCCAGCCGTGACGGTTCGGCCATCCGCATTGGGGCGCGAGGCGGCGGTGACGCGCAGATCGAGCGTCCTGTCGGGATTGTAGCGACCGAGCACGTCGAGACGCGCCAGCGCCGAGACCAGCGCGAGATTGCGGATGTCGACGCCGCTGTCGTCACGGAGGCCGATCGAGCCGTCGAGCCGGGTCGAGCCGGCAAAGACCGGGGCTACCGGCACGGGCATCAGCCCTTCGATCCGCGCATCGAGCGCGAGCGCGAGCTGGCGTTCGGCACCCGAGCGGGACAGCGTCGCGGAGCCGTCGGCACCGATGGTCGGACCGGCGGTGAAGACGAGGCTGGAGCGGAATGCGTCGAGCGGGCCGTCACCGGTAAGGTCGAGCTTCACCGGCGGTTCGCCCGGCAGGCCGGCAACCTTCGAGATCAGGCCGCCTGCCGGCTCATCGAGCTTGGCTGCGAGCTGCAGGCGCGTGCTTTCCGGCACGAAGGACAAGGTGACGTTGAAGAGCCCACCCATGTCGAGCCGCTTGGCCTCGAGCTTGAGGTCGAGCCCCTCGTTGGGCGGCCCCAGCCGCGCTGCGCCACTGGCGCTCAGGCGAGCGGCGACGCCGAGCACGGGTTGCCCCAGCGCCAGTTCGTTGAGCTGGAGCGCCCTGATGATCACCTTAAGCGGCAGCTCGGGCAGGATCGGCTCGTTGCTCGTCGGCGCCGTGCCGGCCGGCGGCGGCGCGGGCTTGCGCAGGATCTCGAGCTTGCCGATCTCCAGCCGATCGACATCGAGCCGGCGCAGCAGCAGGGCGCTGCGCGTCCAGATCAGGCGGACACGGTCGAGGCGCAGCCAGGCGCCGTCGCGATCGGAGAGCACGATGTCGCGGATTTCGACATCGGAGGAGAGCGCGCCGTTGACCTGACCGATCGAGACCTGGCTGGAATCGCTCGATAGCGCCTTGGAGATGAGGTCGGCGATGACGCCGCGATCGGTCTGGGCGTTCTGGGCGAAGCCGCCGAAATGGGCGGAGAAGAGGAAGCCTGCCGTCAGCAGCAAGGCAAAAAGCGCGAGGCGCGGGATGGTGAGGAGCCGGCGCATCAGAAGGCCTGCCCGATGCTGACATAGAGCGCGACCGGCTTGTCGCCCTTGCGCGGATTGAGCGGCGCGGCGACATCGACCCGGATCGGCCCGATGCCGGTATAGTAGCGCAGGCCCAGGCCAGCGGCCATCTGCAGCTTCTGCTTGCCGTCCGGCAGGCTCGATTCGAAAGCAGTGCCCGCGTCGAAGAAGGGCACGATGCCGATCGTGTCGGTGATCTTGATGCGAGCCTCGACCGAGGCTTCCAGCAGGCTGCGTCCTCCGGTGACGCGGCCGAACGGCCCGAGCGGCGACAGGCTGCGATAGGCATAGCCGCGTACGGAGCCACCGCCACCGGCATAGAAGCGCCGCGTCGCCGGTATCTCATCGAGGCTGGCGCCCGAGACCGAGCCGAAGCCGATGCGGCCGGCGAGCACGTAACGGGCGTCCTCGTCGAGCGCGTAATAGGCGGAGACGCTCGCCTTGGTCTGGTAGATACCGACCGTCGAGCCGAGGAAGGTCGGATAAGGCGTGAAGGAGGCCGTCGCACGGAAGCCGCGCGTCGGATCGAGCAGGTTGTCGGTGGAATCGTATTTCACCGAGAGCGGAATGCCGACCAGCGTGTAGTCGACCTGCCCCAGCACGTCGCTGGTCTGGCCGCGTTCGACCTCGATGCCGCCCTGGATCGAGAAAGTGTCGCTGAAGCGGTGGCGGATCGCGGTGGTGACGTTACCGTAGCGGGCGGTGTAGCCGCCATAGCGATTGAGGCCGACACGCTCGCGCGTCGCGACACCATCGAGCAGCCAGTCGTTACGGCTGCCGCCGAGCGCAGGCTTCATGAAGTTGAGGGCAAAGCGGCCGCCGAGATCGGATTCCTTGAAGTCGCCGAAGCGCTGAAGCTTGCTGCCGTCGATGCGCGGCGCGAAGAAGACGCTGGCCTCCAGCCGCAGGCGCTCGGCCCCGCCGAACAGGTTGCGGTGCTCCCAATAGGTCTTCACCGCCGGGCCATCGACGGTCGAATAGCGCGCGGAGAAGCCGAGCAGGCGCTTGGGCCGCTCGGTCACATCGACGAAGATCGGCAGGTTGCCGGCGCGATCGAGCTTGTCGTCCTCGCGGATGCGGACGGAGCCCACGGCCGGGATCGTCGCGATCGAGCGTCGCGTATAGGCCAGCGCCTTCGGCGAATAGGGGTCGCCCGGCTCCAGATAGATGAAGGAGCGCACGACCTCGGGCGGAATCTCGTCGGTCTGTCCGATGGTGATGTCGCCGAAGCCAGCGAGCGGGCCGGGCGCGAGGACATAGGTCACGTCCATGATGCCGGCGGCATGATCGACGACCGGCCGCAGCTCGACGATCTTGGCGAGCGGGCGCGACTGCGCACGCATATAATCCACCAGAGCCGCCTGCGCGGCCTTCAACGTCGCCGTGGTGGCTGCCTCGCCCTCCTTCAGCCTGGACACCTTCAGCGGATCGGCGATCGCCGGCGGGCCGGATTCGTCGCGCTCGACCACGTCGATCTTGCGCAAACCGAAGACCTTGCCGGGTCTTGCCCTGACCGTGATCGGCACGGCATCGCGGTTGCGATGTGCTTCGAGCGCCCGGACCAATGCCGCGTTGGGCTCGGCCCCGACGCCGAGCGCGACGCCATCGACGATCAGCGTGACATCGGCGTTGAAATAGCCCTGCGACCAGAGCGCATCCAGCATCGGGTTGAGATCCACCGCCATCCGGCGCGACAGGGATTCGCCATCGGGCGGCGCATCCTGGCGCAGACGATAAAGCAGCGAGGCGTCCTGCAGCGAGCGCGTCAGGGCCTTGGCGTTATCGGCCTCGCCGAGATCGAATTCGAGCTTGTAGGGCAAGGCGGACGGGCTCGGCGGCGGCGGTTCGTCCTTCTTGGTGAAGAGGCCGAACACGTCGAGCGACGACAGATCGAAAGCCCGGGCAGGTTCAGCCTGCAGGCTCAGCAGTGTGGCAAACGCACAGCCGCCGCTCAGCGCGACCGCATGCCCTGCCCTACGCCAGAACCGCATCCACCCTCCAAGCAACCCCCGCCACACTCAAATCATGCCCATGCCCTCCGCCATCATAGGCCGGCGACAGGCTCGCGCAATGCTCAAGGACTCGATCGTTCCTGCTAACGAAGGGTTAAGGTCACGGTCGCGAGCGGGGAAAGCCTCGTCTCAACCTCGCCCTTTCCGGGCGAGAGCACGCCGCCGCAAAGGCTGCCGGTGGTGATGATCTGACCGGCCTTAAGACTGCCGAGATCGTCGCTCTGGCGGTTTGCCCAGGCGAGGAAGGGCGTCATCGGATCGCCGTTTCCGTGAACGGCCGGCTGGTCGTAGATCGTGACGCCATTGAGCGAGATGAAGCAACCGAGGCCGTTGAGATCGTCCAGCACGGCGACATCGAGTTCCGGCCCGATCAGATAGCCGCCATGGCCCATGGCGTCGGCGAGCCAGAGCGGGAAAGCGACATTGCCAGACCAGTTGGCGAGGCGGCTCTCGACGATCTCGATGCCGAGATAGGCCTTGTCGCAGCAAGCGAGCAATTCGGCGCGCGAATAGGCTTGCGCCGGACGGAACGGCACGTCGCGGGCAAGCCGGAGCGCGATCTCGATCTCGATACGCAACTCGGCGCCGATCGCCCCGTCATAGACATCGCCGGGCGCCAGCCAGGGGCCGGGCATCAGGCCGGCGACCGCCGTGCCATCCTCGGCAATGCCGACCTTCCAGCCGAGTTCGGGCAGGCCCAGCGCCTTGCCCACAGCCGCCTGCGCGACAAGCCCCTCGGACAGGGTCGCCGGCACCGGCAGGCTCGCGATCTCGGCCAACGAACGCTCGCGGCGGGCCTTCACCAGCGCATCGCGCACGGTCTCGACGGTGGTCGGCATGGGGTTTCCTCTGCATCCGGACGGCAAGCGTATAGGGTCCTGCTAGCGCAGCCGGCCAAGTGCGACAAGGCAACTCAACGCGCCGGCGCCGGACTTCGGCGCATGGAACCTCGCCGCGGCTTCTCCGTTCCCCGAGCATGACCCAGATGCTTCATCATTCTCGGCGGGCGTTGCTGAGCGGCTTTGCCGGCCTCGTCCTGTTCGGCGCGGCAGCCCAGGCGCAATCGCCGGTTCCGGCCCAGGAATTCGTGCGCCAGGCAGCGATTGTGCACATGTTCGGGATCGAATCGGCGACGCTGGCGCTGCACAAGACCAGCTCGCCCGCGATCAAGGATTTCGCGCACGCGCTGACCAGCGAACAAGGCGCGGCGACCAGCGGCCTGCGCCGGATCGTCGCCAAACGCTCGGACATCGCCCTGCCCGACCGGCCCGACGGGCGCCATCTCGACCTGCTGCGCGACCTCAACGGCAAGCAGGGCGCCGCCTTCGACCGGGCCTATGTCGAAACCCAACGCAACACGCATCACGAAGCCGCCCTGCTGATGGAGCGCTATGCCAGCGAAGGCGACGATGCCGAGCTGAAGCGCTTCGCCGCGCAGTCGCTGCCGTTGTTCCGCGAACTGGACCGCAGGTCGCAGGAGCTGCCGGTCGCGCCATAGGAGTGTAGCCGCCGCTTCGTGAGGGCGAAGACCATTGTCATTCCGGGGCGTACCGCAGGTGCGAACCCGGAACCCACGACTAGGTGAAACTCTCGATGCCCGGTTGTCGGCGGCTCACCCAGTCGTGGGTTCCGGGTTCTTCGCTTCGCGAAGCCCCGGAATGACAAGGCTGGGCCGCCATCACGCCTTCGAACGCCCTGCCGCCTCGCGCTCATAGACGGCGAGGAAGGCCTTGCCCATCAGCGAGTTCTCGCCGTCGATCAGCTTGCGTAGCGTCGCCGCGCGGATGGCCTGGAGCTCAGGGTCATCCGGGACGGCCGCCGCCGCGAGTTCGGCCAGCGCCACGGCGAGGCGGTTCTGCCCCTGCCCTGCCAAGGCCTCGGCACGCTCGGCCAGCTTGCGGGCGCCACCGGCGAGTTCGGCCAATTCAGCGGCCAGTTCGGCGGTTCGGGCGGGTTTCAGATGAGCCGCATTGCCGTCGAACCAGCCGGCATAGAAGTGGTAGATGCCCCGCACGAGGAATTCCGGGTCGTCGTATTTCGGCAGCAGATAGGGCTTGGCGAGATAGCTCGCGGGCACCTTGACCTTGCTCAGGACATCTTCGAGCCCCGCGCCTGCATTCATCAGTGAGAGCGTCTCGCGGACGAGATGCTCCAGCGCCTCGGCGCCGTCGCCCAGCATCCGCGCCACGCGCTCCGCCCCGAAGACGACGGGGCCGTGGCCGGGGATGAGGATTTCCGGCTTGAGCGCCTCCATCCGCCGCAGCGCCTGCGCCCATTCCGCCGCATAACGCTGGACCTTGCGCGGGTTGCCGGCGTTGGGGAACACCCAGATCACGAAATCGCCGCTCGCCAGCACGCGCCGCTCCGGCAACCAGACGAAGGTCGCGTCATCGGTCTCGCCGCGGCCTTGGAAGAGTTCGAGCCGCTCTCCGCCGACCGCCAGCGAGAGGGTGTCGTCGTAGACCTCGTCCGGGCGGCGCTGACCGATCGGATAGACATAGCCGGGCATGTTGAACTGCTGGCTCTGAACGAGGCTGTTGAAGCCATGCGAGTCGACATAGCGCTGCATGCGTCGGGCGACATTGCGGTGCGCGACGATGCGCGGGCGCGGCCATCCGCGCGCATCCGCCTCCTCGTCGATCACCTTGATGCCGCTGGTATGGTCGATATGGCCGTGCGTGAAGATCACCGTATGGATCGGGCCATCGTCCCAGGAGCGGATGACATCGAGCGTCTGTTTGGCGGTATCGGGCTTGGCGGTGTCGATCAGAACCAGCCCTTCGCGCGTGCGGATCGCCGTGACGCTGCCGCAGAAATAGGTGGTGTGGACCGTGATGATGTTGTCGTCCACCTGCGTGATCGCGCCGTGCGAGACCGACGCGGTCCATTCCTCCATCGCGGCGCTGCCATCCCAGAGGCGCTCGAATAGCGGGTCCTGTGTCATGCGGCGTCCTCCGGCGAAGTCCCCGCCTGTTTAGCACCATCGACCGGCTGCGACAGGCCGGCACGGCCGCCTGCTGACAGGAGGCGTCAGCGGCCCGACCGGCCTCATCCCCGGCAAAGCGAAAACCTCAACCCCACCAAGCCCTTTCGCCTCTGGACATCGCGCCCCAAAGCCCGGCAAGAAGCGTGCGGGCGCCGCGGCTATCAAGACCGCGCGTGTGAACAAGAAACGTCCGGAGGAGTCAGGGAATGAAATCGCTTTGGGTCATGGCCGCCGCGCTCGGCGCCGCGCTCAGCCTGCCCGCGCAGGCGCAGGACAAGGTCAAGCTGGTCGACGTCATCGAATTGTCGGGCGCGGGTGCCGCTGCCGGCACCAACTGGAAGAACGGCGCCGACATGGCCGCCGCCGACATCAATGCCAAGGGCGGCATCCTCGGCAAGCAGGTCGAGATCGTCCATTACGACACGCAGACCAATCCGGGGAACACCCGCGCCGCCGTGCAGCGCGGCATCGACGAAGGCGCCTATGCCATCCTCGGGCCGATCTTCTCCGGCCCGATCGGCGCCTCCATGCAGATCTCGCAGCGCGCCGAAGTCGCCCAGATCGTCGGCGGCGAGGCGGCCGGCTTCACCAAGCAGGGCAACCCCTACATCTTCCGGACCTCGTTGAGCCAGACGGCGGCGATGCCGAAGATCGCCAAATACCTCAAGGACACCGTCAAGGCCGGCTCGATCGCCGTGGTCTGGGTCAATAACGACTTCGGCAAGGGCGGGCGCGACGCCATCCTGCCCGAACTCGAGAAGGCCGGCATCAAGGTCGCCGTCGATGTCTCGACCGAGCAGGGCCAAGCCGATTTCACCGCCGACGCGATCAAGGTGAAGAACGCCAATGCCGATGCCGTCTTCGTCTATCTGAACGAGGAGGAGAGCGCCCGCTTCCTGCGCGCCGCCAAGCAGCAGGGCATCGCCAAGCCGATGATCGGCGAGACGACCCTGCTCGGCGCCAAGGTGCTGGAACTGGCTGGCGACGCCGCCAACGGCGCCAGGGGCCATGTCGGCCTCTCGACCGACGCGCCGATCCCGGCCCTCCAGGAGTTCGGCAAGCGCTACCGTGAAAAGTACGGCTTCGCTTCCGACCATAACGGCGTGAAGGGCTACATGGCCGTCTTCATGGTGAAATGGGCGACCGAGAAGCAAAAGAAGCTCGACAAGAAGGGCCTCGCCGACACGCTGCGCGGCGCCACCATCAAGGCGAGCGAGGAGCCGGGCATCCTGATCGACACCGTGATCGAGCAGAACGGCGACCTCGACCGCGAGAGCTTCCTGGCCGAGGTCGTCAACGGCAAGCAGGTGATCAACACCACCCTGCCGCGGATCAAGCCGTAAGCAGCCTGTCCACACGCGACGTCATCCCGGGCGAGCAGCGCTCGACCTGGGATCCATCGAAGGGCGCCGCGCTCTACGATGGATCTCGGATCTCCGCTTCGCTGCGTCCGGGATGACGCGCACTGATTGAACACCAAACGCTCTCCAACTGAGCGCAGATCGCATGGCCGAATTCATCGCCTATCTCATCGCCGGCATCGCCACGGGCGCGATCTACGCGCTCGCCGCGATCGGCTTCACGCTGGTCTGGCAGACCTCGCAGACGATCAACTTCGCCCAGGGCGAGTTCGTCATGCTGCCGGCCGTGCTGATCCTGCTCGCGGTCAAGCTCTTCGGCCTGCCGCTCTGGGCCGGCGGATTGCTCGGCATCGCCGTCTTCCTGCTGATCTTCGGCGCCGGCTTCAAGCTCGTCGTCGTCGACCCGATGATCAAGCATGGCGTGCTGCCGCTCGCGATCGCCACCATGGCGCTCTCGATCGTGATGAAGGAAGGCGCCAAGGACGGCTTCTCGGCGGAGGCGCAGAGCTTCCCCTCGCTGGTGCCGACCGACATGATCAACCTGCTGGGCGCGTCGATCTCGCTGCAGCATCTCGCGATCATCGTCGTCGCCTTCGCGGCCATTGGCCTGCTGCAATGGTTCGTCGGCGGCACGAAACTCGGCCGGCAGATGCAGGCGACGGCGCAGAACCCGACCGTCGCGCGCATCC
Organism: Allobosea sp. FW305-C-101; assembly: GCF_058783685.1. Classification (NCBI taxonomy): domain Bacteria; kingdom Pseudomonadati; phylum Pseudomonadota; class Alphaproteobacteria; order Hyphomicrobiales; family Alloboseaceae; genus Allobosea; species Allobosea sp. FW305-C-101. The sequence goes on from NZ_JBYSYT010000001.1 coordinate 502,158, forward strand.
TCGGCATCCCCGTCGAGCGGATGGTGCTGCTGACCTTCCTGCTCAATGCCGCGCTTGCGGTCGTCGCCTCGCTTTTGATCTCGCCGATCTATCTGGCGAAATTCTCGAATGGCGAGACCATCGGCCTCTTTGCCTTCATTGCCGCCATCGTCGGCGGCTTCAACCAGGTACGCGGCGCGCTCGTCGGCGGCATCCTGATCGGCGTCGCGGATTCACTGACCGCCGCTTACATCTCGACGCAGTACCGGCTGGCAGTGCCGCTGGTGCTGCTCGTCGCCATCATCCTGATCAAGCCGGAAGGGCTGATGGGCCGCAAGGAGGAGCGCCGCGTATGAGCGCCCCTGCCGTCCAGAATTCCGTGGCCCCGGCCCGCCGCATCGATGCGGCGCTGATCGGGCTCATCCTCGGCGCCGTCATCCTCTGGTTCGCGCCGGTCGGGATGGGCCGCTACGGCACCTATGTGCTCTCGCTCTGGCTCGTGATGAGCATCGGCGTGATGGGCCTCAACCTCACGCTCGGCTATGCCGGCCAGACCTCGCTGGCGCAGGCCGCCTTCATGGGTCTCGGCGCCTACACGACCGCGATCCTGACCACGAAATACGGGGTGAATTGGTATGCCGCCTTCGCGCTCTCGGGCCTGCTGACCTTCGCGGTCGGCCTGCTGCTCGGATTCCCGGCTTTGCGTGTCCGCACGCATTACCTCGCCTTCGTCACGCTCGCCTTCTCGACGCTGATCTGGCTGGTACTGCGCAACGAGCAATGGCTGACCGGCGGTGTCTTCGGCATCTCCAACATCAACCGTCCTGACTTCTTCGGCATAAAGCTGTTCGGCGCGCTCGAATTCCACCGCTTCGTCGTCGTGGTCACGCTGATCCTGTCGCTCAAGCTGTGGTGGCTGATCCGCTCGCCCTGGGGCCGCGCCTTCACAGCGCTGCGCGAGAACCCGGTCAGGGCCGCGAGCCTCGGCATCGACACCCGCGCCTACACGCTGCTCGCCTTCGCCATCGGCTCGGCCTATGGCGGCTTCGCGGGCGCGCTCTATGCGCCGCTGGTCGAGTTCATCGACCCCTCGCCCTTCTCGCTGTCGCAGAGCCTGTTCCTGCTATTGATGGTGGTCGCGGGCGGGGCCGGCTATCTCTTCGGCCCCTTCGTCGGCGCGCTGCTCGGCGTTGTGCTGCCGGAATGGCTGCGCTTCGCCGGCTCGCTTTACCTCATCATCTTCGCCGCAATCGTGCTCGCGCTGCTGGTCATCTGCCCGCAAGGCGTCAGCGGCCTTGTCGAACGCGGCTGGCATGCGCTTCGCCGCAGGACCGGAGGCGCGCGATGAGCCCGGTCCTCGAAGTCCACGACCTGCACAAGGCCTTCGGCGGCATCAAGGCCGTGAACGGCGTCTCCTTCTCGGTGAACGAGGGCGAGATCCTCGGCATCATCGGGCCGAATGGCTGCGGCAAGTCGACCCTGTTCAACTGCATCCTCGGCCAGCTCGAACCGACGCAAGGCGCGGTGAAGCTCGACGGCCGTGATGTCACCAACATGCGCCCGTCCGCGCTCAACCGGCTCGGCGTCAGCCGCACCTTCCAGCTGCTGCAGGTCTTCCCGGAGCTCTCGGTGCGCGAGAACCTGATTCTTGCGGGCCAAGAGCATCAGGGCTCGATGCTCGGCCGGCTGTTCGGTGCGCGCGATGCCGGTCTCTCCGACAAGGCCGAGCAGATGATCGGCTTCTTCAAGCTCGGCCATCTCGCGGATGCCAAGGCCGGCGGCCTCTCCTATGGCCAGCAGAAGCTGCTCGACGCCGCGATGGCCTTCATGGCGGGCCCCCGCCTCGTCCTGCTCGACGAGCCGGCGGGCGGCGTGAACCTGACCATGCTCGGCGATCTCAAGGAACGGCTGCGCGCGATCAATGCCGAGCAGGGCGCGACCTTCGTTGTGATCGAGCACAACATGGATTTCGTGATGTCGCTCTGCACGCGCGTCATCGTGCTCGCCGAGGGCAAGGTGTTGGCCGAGGGCACGCCGGCCGAGGTCCGCGCCAACCCGGCCGTGATCGAAGCCTATCTGGGACACTGAGGAGCGCGGCGATGAGCACACCGATCCTCGAACTCGACGGCGTGGTCGGCGGCTATGGCGCCATGACCATCCTGAACGGTACCTCGTTTGCCGTGAAGCGCGGCGCGATCACCACGGTCATCGGGCCGAACGGCGCCGGCAAATCGACCGTATTCAAGGCGATCTTCGGCCTGCTCAAGCTGCGCGAGGGCCGCATCCGCTTCGATGGGCGGGACATCACCGGCTGGAACCAGCGCAAGCTGCTCGAAGCCGGCATCTGCTATGTCCCGCAGGGGCGCAACATCTTCCCGGAGCTCTCGGTGCGCCACAATATCGAGCTCGGCACGGTCGCCGCCGGCTCAGGGATCACCGACATGCCCCGGCGGCTGGAGGCAGCGCTCGATCGCTTCCCGGCGCTTCGCGCCAAGGCCGATCAGCAGGCCTCGACGCTCTCCGGCGGCGAGCAGAAGCAGCTAGAAATCGTGCGCGGCCTGCTGCTCGACCCCAAGCTCGTGCTGATCGACGAACCCTCGATCGGTCTCTCGCCGCTGATGGTGCAGGAGACCTTCGGCATCCTGAAGGAGTTGCGCGCCAAGGGCGTCTCGATCCTGATGGTCGAGCAGAACGCGCGGTCGGCGCTGGAGATTTCCGACGAAGGGCTGGTGCTCGAACTCGGCCGCACCCGCATGCAGGGGCCGGCGGCAGAGATCCTCGCCGATCCGCGCATCGGCCAGCTCTTCCTCGGCGGCACGCTGACCGACGCGGCCTGACGGCGCACGCGTCAGGCTTTGACAGCGGCGCCCTCTCCTGTCGGGATAGCGGCGGATACCGAGACCGGAGCCCAGCCATGAAGATTCGCGCCGCCGTCCTGAACGCCAGCCCGGTTGCGGCGCCCTATGCGCAAAGCCGCCCACTGCGGATCGAGGAGCTGGAACTCGCCCCGCCCGGCCGCGACGAGGTTCTGGTCAGGGTCCGCGCCGCGGGCCTGTGCCATTCCGACCTCTCGGTGATCGACGGCAACCGCCCGCGCCCGGTGCCGATGGTGCTTGGGCACGAGGCGGCCGGCGAGGTCGTCGAGACCGGCGAAGGCGTCGACGATCTCAAGCCCGGCGACCGCGTGGTGATGGTGTTCGTGCCGTCCTGCGGCCATTGCGCGCCCTGCGCCGAGGGCCGCCCTGCCCTCTGCGAACCCGGCAATGCCGCCAACGGGCGCGGCGAGATGCTCGGCGGCGGGCGGCGGCTCTCCGTCCAGGGCCAGCCGGTGCATCATCATATCGGCGTCTCCGCCTTCGCCGAGCATGCGGTGATCTCCCGCCGTTCGCTGGTCAAGATCGAGGCCGATATTCCGCATGAGATCGCGGCCCTGTTCGGCTGCGCCGTGCTGACCGGCGTCGGTGCCGCCGTGAACACGGCGCGGATCAAGGCCGGCGAGACGGTCGCGGTGGTCGGGCTCGGTGGCGTTGGTCTCTCGGCCCTGCTCGGCGCGATCGCCTGCGGCGCTTCGCGCGTCATCGCCGTCGATCTCGCGCAGGACAAGCTCGACCTGGCGCTGGCGCTCGGCGCGACCGATGCCTTCAAGGCCGATACACCGGATGCAGTCGAGGCGATCAGGCAGGCGACCAAAGGCGGCGTCGATCACGGGCTTGAGATGGCGGGCTCAGTCAGGGCGCTCGACCTCGCCTACCAGATCACACGGCGCGGCGGCACGACGACGACGGCCGGCCTCGCCAACCCCGCCCATACGCTGTCGCTTTCGCCGGTCAGGCTGGTCGCCGAAGAGCGGACGCTGAAGGGCTCCTATGTCGGCTCCTGCGTGCCCTCGCGCGACATCCCGCGCTTCATCGAGCTCTACCAGCGTGGCCGGTTGGCGGTCGACAAGCTCTGGACCAGCTCCGGCAGCCTCGATGAGATCAACGAAGGCTTCGACGCGCTGCACGAAGGCCGCACAATCCGCCACATCGTCAGGATGTGACGCGGGGCGCGGTCCTCGGGCGGGCAAGGCTCGCCGAGAGCGCGGCCAGCAGCATCAACGCGGCCGCCGCGATTGGCAGGACGGCGAATTCGGTCGCCGTGTAGAGCGCGCCGAACGCGGCCGTGCCGGCGAAGAGCGCGAGATAGGTCACGCCGCTGTTGAGACCCATGACAGCGCCGCGACGAGCGGGATCGAGCGCGCCGAGGCGCATGATCAGCACGTTCAGCCCGAAATGATTGGCGAGACCCCAGAGGAAAACCGCAGCAAGCGTCAGGACATAGCTGCCGCTGGCGGCGCCCATGCCGAGATAGACGCAACCGACGGCGAGGAACATCGCCGGCAGGTAGCGCCCAGCATCGAAGCGGTCGATCAGGCCGTCGAGAAAGGCGGCCGCGCCGAAGCCGAGGCCATAGGTCAGTGCGAGCAGGCCGTTGGCGCTGAGCGGAAGGCCGAGCCCACGGTGCAGATGGTCGCCGATATAGGCGTAGACGCCATAGAATGAGGCCATGAAGCCAGCGCAGGCGATCAGGAGCGGCGCGACGCCCGGCACGCGCAACGCTGCCAGCGGCGATGAGCTTGTGGTTCTTGCTGGCGCGCCTTGCAACTTCATCACCTGCGCAACCAAAAGCGCGAGCGCGCTGGCGGCAGCGGCAAATCCGTAGACGAAGCGCCAGCCGATGCTGTCGGCCAGCACCGCCGAGAGCGAGACACCGGCGACCATGCTGAGCGTCCAGCCGGAGAGCACGATGCCGATCGTATCGCTCTCGCGCCCAGCCGGCGCGACGGCGGCAGCGAGCGTATAGATCGAGGGCAGCGCCACGCCCGCTGCAAGACCAGCCACGAACTGGGCGCCCACCAGCATCGGCAGAATGGGTGCAGCGGCACTCGCTGCGAGAGCCAAGGTGAAGAATGCCAGCGCCATGCGCAGCGTCGCACCCGCGCCGAAGCGGTCGATCAGGCGCCCGAGCAGGATCGCCGCGAGCGCCGTGCCGATGCCGAAGGCGCCCGAGGCCGTCATCACGGCCGGCGTGCCCCGACCGAAGCTTTCCGCGACCTGCGGCGCTATCGGCCCGAGCACCAGGGAATTCGAGCCGATGACACAGATGCACAGGCACAGCGCATAGGCTGCGGCCGGAATGCGGGCGGTCGGCAAGGCTGCAGCGGAAGAGGGTTGATTGATGTTCGGCATGAGGAAAGAATGGCCGAACATCATTCAGCTTCAACCGGATTCACGGCGATGGATCAAAAAACAGATGGCGTTCGGCGCGAACGCGCGGCGGAACGCTCGCTCGATGCGATGGACCGAAAGCTGTTAGGCGTTCTGGTCGAGGATGCGACGGAGAGCTATGCGCGGATCGGCGAGAAGGTCGGGCTCTCGCCGCCGGCCGCGCATGAGCGGATCAAGCGGCTCAAGCAATCCGGCGCGATCCGGCAGGTCGCGGCCCTGATCGAGCCGGCCGCCACCGGCAAGACCCTGCTTGCCTTCGTGCATGTCGACACCACCGGCTGGGGCAAGACGCCCGCTTTGATGGCGGTGAAGGAGCATCCGGAGGTCGAGGAAATCCACTCCGTCGCCGGCGATACCTGCATGCTGCTGAAGGTCAGGACCACGGATACGCATGCGCTCGAGGGCCTGCTCGGGCGGCTCTACGACACGCCCGGCGTCAAGGCGACGCGCAGCTATGTCGTGCTCTCGACCTATCTGGAGCGACCGGTGCAGCCCGGCATCACGGCAAGCTGGCCGAAGCCGGCTGCGGCGGGATAGCCCGATTGAATTTGATCCGTTCGGTCAAAGGCATAGCGCCCGCTCATCACATTTTGATTCAGGCGGCTTTCGCGGCTCTGGAATGGCACTCCACCTCCATCACGGGCGCATGGCAGCTGCGATTTGACTCGGCCGCGCCGGGGCGCTCTTCCTCTCCCGGCCATCTGGGGAATGCCGATGTCGAATGCGCTGGAAGGTATCGTCGTGGTCGCGCTGGAGCAGGCGGTGGCCGCTCCGGTCGCGAGCTGCAAGCTGGCCGATGCTGGCGCGCGCGTCATCAAGCTGGAGCGGCCGGAGGGTGACTTCGCGCGCGGCTATGACGGTTTCGCCAAGGGCCAGTCCTCCTATTTCGTCTGGATCAACCGGGGCAAGGAATCCTGCCGGGTCGACCTGCGCCAACCTGACGACCTCGCGCTGGTCGAGGCGATGATCGCGTCGGCGGATATCTTCATCCAGAACCTCGCGCCCGGCGCGGCCAACCGCCTTGGGCTCGGCAGCGCGACGCTCCGGCAACGCCATCCCCGCCTCATCACCTGCGACATTTCCGGCTATGCGCCGGGCACGCCGCATGAGCGGCGCAAGGCCTATGACCTGCTGATCCAAGCGGAATCGGGCCTCTCCGCCATCACCGGCACCGCGGATTCCGGCCCCTCGCGCATCGGCGTCTCGATCGCCGATATCGCCACCGGACAGGCGGCCTATGCCGCGATCCTCGAAGCGCTCTTGAGGCGGGCGCGTACCGGCGAGGGCTCGGCGATCGCGCTCTCGCTATTCGACACGCTCGCCGAGCTGATGAACGTGCCCTATCTGACGCGCCGTTATGGCGGCATCGAGCCGGCGCGGGTCGGGCTCGCCCACCCCTCGATCGCGCCTTATGGCGTGTTCTCGCTCCTCGACGGCGAGGTCCTGGTCTCGATCCAAAGCGAGCGAGAATGGCAGGTCTTCGCCCGCGACGTGCTGGAAAGCCCCGAACTGGCTGATGATCCGCGCTTTACCTCCAACGTATTGCGGATGAAGGAGCGCGCCCTGCTCGATGGCGAGGTGCAGGCGCGGCTCGGCCGGCGCCGCTTCGTCGACGTCGCGGCTGCGCTCGACCGGCACGCCATCGCCTATGGGACAGTCTCCACCGTCGGCGGGCTGATCGACCATCCGGCGGCGACCGCCCTGCCCGTCCCAACACCGAATGGTCCGGTCGAGGTGCTGGCACCTTCGGTCGTCGTCGATGGCCAACGCGTCGCGATGCGGCCCGTGCCAGCGCTCGGTCAGCACGACGCAGCTTTGCGCGCCGAATTCGCCCGCCAGACCGAGGAACGCCCATCATGAGCATCGACATCGCCAAGCTCGCGACCTGGACGGGCAGGACCGAAGAGGCGCAGGACATCGTCACGCCGCGGCTGGTGCAGAGCTTCGCCGCCACCTTCGGCCGCCACCTCGCGCCTCATGGCTCGGGAGAGGCACCGTTGGCACTGCACTGGTGCCTGGCCCCGCCGATCTCGGATATCGAGGCTTGCGGTCCGGATGGTCACGCCGCCAAGGGCGAGTTCCTGCCGCCGGTGCCCCTGCCGCGGCGGATGTGGGCTGGCGGGCGAATCGAGACGCTGGCGCCCCTGCGCGAGGGCGACCATGTCACGCGGCATTCCCGGATCGGTGACATCGCCTACAAGGAGGGGCGCAGCGGCCCGCTCTGCTTCGTTGCCGTGCATCATGAATACGCGACCGAGCGCGGCGTCGCGCTGCGCGAGCGGCACGACATCGTCTATCGTGAGGCGGCGCTGCCCAGCGCATCCCCAGCCGGAGCGCCGGGGCCCGCCGCCGATGGTGAGCCTGCCGATCTCGTCTGGGAGGTCGAAGGCAGTCCGCTGCTGCTGTTCCGCTATTCGGCGCTGACCTTCAACGGCCATCGCATCCACTACGATGTCCCCTATGCGACGGGGACGGAAGGCTATGCGGGCCTTGTGGTTCACGGACCAATCCAGGCGACATTGATCGCCAATATCATCGCGACGCTGACGGAAGGGGCGCCGATCCGGCTCGACTATCGGGGCCTGAGCCCGCTCATTGCCGGCGACATCTTCCGGGTGAAGGCGAAGCGGCAGGCCGATGGCGGCGTTCGGGGCTGGACGGAAGGCGTGGATGGCCGCATGCGCATGGAGGGCTTCCACCGCCCGGCGTGAGTCCTCAAGCCGGCGCAATGAAAGGCTGGGATATCTCGTCGAAGACAGCAAGCGCTTCCAACCCTGCGGCGTGAGCGGCAAGCGCCGGGATCGCAGCGGCATCGACCAGTCCCGGATGCGCCTCGGTGATGAAGCGCAGCGCCACCGCCGCCGCGATATCGGCATGGCCCAGCGTCTCGCCGAACCAATAGGGCGTGGTGCGGCCGGCGCGGTCACGTTCGAGCGCGGCGAGCGCCGACGATATCTGGCCGCGGCAGCGCTCCGCCCAGACTGCCGAGACCTGCTCGTGCAGCCGCAGTTCGTAGAACAGGCTGACCGCCTTCTCGGCCGCGCCCATCGCGAGCGCGAGGACGGAGAGGATCTGGCGCCGCAGCGGACCGCTGCGCGGGCAAAGCGCGCGTTCCGGCCCGACGAGATCGTCGAGCGCATCGATCATACCGGCGCTGTCGATGAGCACCTCGCCATCGTCGAGCACCAGGGTCGGCACCCGCATCAGCGGGTTGAAGGCGCGGACCTTCTCGCCATCGGAGAAAACGGACCACGGGCGATGCTCGAAAGGCAGGCCGTAGAGCGCGAGCGTGATGCCGACGCGGCGCACGAAGGGCGAATCATACTGGCCGATCAGGATCATCGCGCGCTCTCCGTTCACCATCTTCCGAATAGGCAGCAAGCAGACCATCTTCCCGGTGTCACGGCCGCGCCGCAATGCTAACGTCCTGTCCCGGCAAGGATAGTGGGAGCCGGGCATGGCACAGGATCATCGTCTCAACCGTCGCGAGACGCTCAAGGCCGGAGCCGCGATCGCCGCCTCTGCCGCACTCTCGGGAACGGCGGCCGCGCAAGCCCCGGCAAAGCTGAAGCTGCGCGTGCTCGAAACCACCGATCTTCACGTCCACGTCGTGCCCTACGACTATTTCCGCGACGGCGGCGACGACACGGTCGGCCTCGCCAAGACCGCGAGCCTGATCAAGGCGGCGCAGGCGGATGCGAAGAACAGCCTGCTCTTCGACAACGGCGACTTCCTGCAGGGCTCCTCACTCGGCGACTACATCGCCTACAAGAAGGGGCTGAAGGCCGGCGATACCCACCCGATGCTCGCCGCGATGAACGCCCTGCCCTATCTCTGCGGCACGCTCGGCAATCACGAGTTCAACTACGGACTGGAGTTCCTCGACCATGGCCTCGCCAAGGCGGAATTCCCGATGGTCTGCGCCAATGTCGAGCGCGTCGGCGGCGGCGCGCTGGTCGATGCCTGGCGGCTGTTCGAGCAGAGCTTCGAGGACGAGGCCGGCAACAGGCATGTGCTGCAGATCGGCATGATCGGCTTCGTGCCGCCGCAGATCATGCAGTGGGACAAGGGCAACCTCGAAGGCAAGATCGTCGCGACCGACATCGTCGATGCGGCCGAAAAGCACATGCCCGACCTGCGCGACGCCCAGCCCGACCTCGTCATCGCGCTCTGCCATTCGGGCATCGCGGGCGGCCAGCGGCGCGGCATGGAGGAGAACGCGGCGCTGCATCTCTCGAAGGTCGAGGGTATCGACGTCATCCTGACCGGCCACCAGCACCTGGTCTTTCCCGGCGGCAAATCCTTCGACGGCATTGCCGGCGTCGACAACGTCAAGGGCTCGCTGAACGGGAAGCCTGCCTGCCAGCCCGGCTTCTGGGGCTCGCATCTCGGCATCGTCGACCTCGAGCTGGAGAAGCGCGGCGATCGCTGGAAGATCGCCGATTTCAAGGTCGAGGCGAAGCCGATCTACGAACGCACGCCCGATCGCAAGATCGTGCCGAAAGCTGCCGCGGAACCTGCGATCCTGGCCGCTGTGAAGGCCGACCACGAGGCGACGCTCGCCTATATGCGCGAGCCGGTCGGCAGCACGGCCGCGCCGATCAATTCCTATTTCGCGCTGGTGGCGGACGATCCTTCCATCCAGATCGTCGCCGAGGCGCAGATCGCCTATGCCAAGCCGCTGATGGCGCAGACGCGCTGGAAGAACCTGCCGATCCTGTCGGCTGCCGCGCCCTTCAAGTCCGGCGGACGCTCCGGCCCGTCCTTCTACACCGACATTCCCGCCGGCCCGTTGGCGCTGAAGAACATCGCCGACATCTATCTCTACCCGAATACGGTGCAGATCGTGAAAGTCAGCGGCTCTGACGTAAAGGAATGGCTGGAGCGCGCCGCCGGCATCTTCAACCGTATCGACCCGACCAAGAGCGGCGAGCAGCCGCTGATCAACCCCGCCTTCCCTGCCTTCAATTTCGATGTGATCGACGGCGTGACTTACCGGATCGATGTCACTCAAGGATCTCGCTACGACAATGACGGCAGGCTGGTCGCCCCCGATGCGCACCGCATCCTCGACCTCGCCTTTGCCGGCGAGCCGATCGACGAAAAGGCGGAATTCCTCATCGTCACCAATAATTACCGCGCGTCCGGCGGCGGCAATTTCCCGGGCACGAAGACGACGGTGGTGCTGGAGGCGCCCGATCTCAACCGCGACGTGATCGTGCGCCATATCCTCGGCCAGAAGACGATCGACCCGAAGGCGGACGGCAATTGGGCGCTCGCGCCGTTGCCGGCCGGCGTCCATGCGACCTTCCTGACCTCGCCGGCAGCAACGGGCAAACTGCCCGAGGGACTGAAGGCCGAACCGGCCGGCGATGGCCCTGAAGGTTTCGCCAAGTACCGGCTGCGTGGCTGACTGCGCGGCATCGGCCGTGAATCATAATTTGTCGGCGAAACCTCCGAAGCGACATACAGTTCTTTAATAGATTTTTAGCGAGAATAGAGGGTACGCCGCGTAAATCAGACATAACGACGGGACGGCTGATGATCGTCGACGTTCACGAGAACGATACTTCGATGAAATCCGAGCTTGTGGCCGCGCTCTATGCCACGCCCGGGACGATCTTCATCGGCACCGTCACGGTTGCCGCGGTGCTGGCTGCGAGCGCGCTCCTGACGGGCGGCGACGTGGTTTTTTACGCGATGGCTGCGATCATGATCGCGATCGGCGTGTTCCGCTACCTGTCGCATCGCTACTACAAGGCCATCCATCTCGCTTCCGCCAGCGAGAGCCAGATCAGCACGCTGGAAAATCTCGCCATGGCCGGTGCCTGGTCGACCGCCGCCCTGATCTCGGCCTTCGGCAGCTATGCGATCCTGCGCTACACCTACGAGCCCGTCGCCGCTCTCGCGATCGCCCAGACGATCGGCTATCTCGCCGGCATCTCCGGGCGCAACAGCTCGCGGCCGGTGATCACCCGCGTGCAGGTGCTGGCAGCGGCGATGCCATTCACGCTGGCTCTGCTCTGGACGCGCGATCCCGCCTATCTGGTGATCGGCCTTTCGGTCCTGCTCACCACGGTCCTGACCTTCTCCAGCGCCCAGGTCATCCACCAGATCTTCCTCGCCCGGCTGCGCACGATGCGCGAGCTGGAGCATCTGGCCGTCAACGACACCATCACCAGCCTCTACAACCGCCGTGGCTTCATGCGCGAAATCCGGCAGATGGCCGCATCCGGCCGGGCGGTGACGCTGATCTCGATCGATATCGACCGCTTCAAGAGCATCAATGACAGCCTTGGCCACGATATCGGCGATGCGCTGCTGCAGGGCTTCAGCGAGACGCTGATCGCCGAGCTCGGCATCGGCGATATCGCGGCGCGCACCGGTGGCGACGAGTTCATGGTCGCGACATCGCGCGATGCCGAAGGCGCGAGCGCGCTTGCCGCCCGCCTCGTCATGATGCTCGCCGGCCAGCGCGTCATCGGCGGGCGCCACATCACCGCGACCGCCAGCATGGGCATCGCGCCCGCCGGCTGCGCCGCCTCGATCGACGAGGCCCTGAAATGCGTCGACATTGCCCTCTACCGGGCCAAGCTCGACGGGAGGAACCGCTTCGTCATGTATACCGACGCGATCCGCAACGAGCATGAAGACGGCGTGGCGCTCGAAACCGAGCTGCGCGACGCCATCCGCCGCGGCGAGTTCGAGCTGCATTTCCAGCCGATCTACAACCCGCGCTCCGGCACCGCGACCATGGCCGAGGCGCTGCTGCGCTGGCGGCACCCGCGCCGCGGCATGGTCAGCCCCGAGATATTCATCCCGCTGGCCGAGCGGACCGGGCTCATCACCGTGCTCGGCTCCTGGGTGCTCGGCGAGGCGATCCGCTCGGCCCTGTCCTGGCCGCGCAGCGTCGGCGTCAGCGTCAACGTCTCGGCCCGCCAGTTCGACCATGGCCATGACATCGTCGGGGTCGTCGAGGCGCTATTGCGCATGAGCGGCATCGAGCCCCAGCGCCTGACGATCGAGATCACCGAGAGCTCGCTGATCGACGATCCCGACCATGTCGTCTCCCGCCTCGTGGCGCTGCGCGCACTCGGCGTGCGGATCGCGCTCGACGATTTCGGCACGGGCTATTCCTCGCTCAGCTATCTCGCGCATCTGCCGATCGACACGATCAAGATCGACCAGGCCTTCACCCAAGAGATCGGCACCTCGCGCAAGGCGGATTCGCTGATGAACGCGATCGCCCAGCTCGCGCATGACCTGAAGCTGCGCCTGATCGTCGAGGGCGTGGAGACGCAGGAGCAGCTCACGGTCATCGAAAAGCACGCCGTCCACGGCATTCAGGGCTATATCTTCGCCCGGCCGATGACAGCGGCCGATTTGCTGCCCATGATCGGCAACCGTGTTCCCACGGGGCGGATGGGGTCGGCGCGTTCGCGCTCCGGCTCGCGCAAGCCGGGCCGCTTCAGTCAGGTTGCCTGATACGCCCCGGACGCAGACGACCGCGCGAGCCGGAGGCCTAGAGGCTGCTGATGCAACGCCCGAACTATCCAAGCGGGAAGGATCTGCTGAGCGCCGATGCCGTGTCGCGCTTCGACCTCGACGACATCATCGAACGCGCCGAGCGGCATCTGCACGAGGAAGAACTGGAGAAAGCCGGCCTGCCCCTGCCCGAGCAGCCGCCGGCCCCGCGCCGCCGTCCGAAGGTGATCGCCACCCTGTTCGACCAGCGCAGCACGCGCACCCGCCTCGGCTTCCAGACGGCGGCCGCGCGGCTCGGCCACCAGTCGATCGACGCCTATGACACCGATCGCAGCCGCATGGGCACCGCCACCGGCGAGTCGATCGAAGACCACATCCACACGGTCGAGCTCTATAGCGACCTGCTGATCGTGCGCTCGCACCTCGAAGACATGCCCTATCGCGTCGGGCGCCTGAGCTACCTGCCGGTGATCAATGCCGGCAACGGCGCCGACGAGCATCCGACCCAGGCCCTCGTCGATATCTTCGCGATCCGGCAGATGCGGGGCCCGCTCGAGACTCTCAGCATCGCGCTGTCGAGCGATTCGCGGGCGCGCTTCGCGATCTCCTTCGTGAAGATGCTGCGCCTCTCCCCGCCCAAGCGCTTCACGCTGTGCTGCCTGCCGGATGTGCCGATCAATCCGGCAATGCGCGAGGCGATGACCGTGCTTGCCGATCTCGGCACCCAGGTCGGCCTCGTGCACGACATCCGCCACACGCTCGACCATGATGTCCTCAGCATCCAGATGCAGGACATGAGCAAATTCGCCCACGCCTCGCTCGGCAACGAAGCGGTCGACAAGGAAAAAGAGAGCGAGCCCTTCACCCTGACTGCCCGCAAGGTCCTCGACGCCCGTTCAGATACGTTGATCCTCAACCCTCTTCCGCGCTTCTCGGAGCTCGATACCTCATGCGACAGCCTCCCGAACGCAGGCTATTTCCGCCAGGTCCAGCTGTCCGTGCCGATGCGAATGGCCATCCTGGAGCGCATGTTGCTGGGAATTCCCTGGACGGGGCAGGCCGAGGGTTTCCGATCTTCCTCGGGTGGATGAGCGCCTATCTCGCGTCCTATCTCGCGATCGCCGTCTCCATCCGCCTGCTCTCCGGCTATCTCACCGTCATCGAGATCGGGCTGCTGCGCTCGGTCGGCAGCCTCGCCATCGCCGGTGCGGCCGTCTGGGCCGGTGAGCCCGAACAGCGCCGCAATGTCCTGCCACCGAAGCTGCGCGAGGATGTCGCCCGCAGCGTCCTGCATCTCGCCGGTTCGCTCGCCCTGATCTGGAGCCTGGCGCATCTGCCACTCGCGCTGGTGACCACCATCGAGTTCTCGGGCCCGCTCTTCGCAGCCGTGCTGCTCTTCCTGGCCCTGCGCCGACGCCCGGGCACCGTTGCGACAGTCGGGCTCGCCGTGCTAGCGACCGGGATCGGGCTCCTGGTGTTCAAGCTGAACGCCGTCCCTAACCGCGACCTCGCCATCGCCATCGGCGCCGTCGCGATGCTGACCACCACCAACCTGATGCTGGCGCGGCTGGCGGCACAGCGCAGCACGCTCTCGATCGTGCTGCTGATGCACGCGATCCAGCTGCCGCTCTACCTGCTGCTCTGGCTCTTCGTACCGGAACAGTGGTCGCCGCCGTCGCAACCTTACCGGCTGGCCTTCGCGCTGCCCGAGCTTGCGGTGATCGGCGGTGCGGTGCTCGCGCTCATCGTCGGCGGCTTCGTCTCGCAGGCGGCGCTCGCCAATGCCTCGCGCCACGCTTCGCCGCTACAGCTTTGCAGCGCCGACACGCTGCGCGTGCCGCTAATCACGCTCGCGGCCTATCTGCTGCTGGCGGAGTTGCCGCCGACAGAGCTTTGGCTCCCGGGGCTCTGGGTGCTCTGCGGCGTCGTCATCACCAGCCTGCCGGTTTCGGTGGCTGCGAAGCTGCGCCCGGAACGAGCCGGGCGCGCTTGAGACCAGATTCTCAGGGCGTGATCTCGAAGATCACGTTGACCTGCGTCCGGTAGGTATTCTCGCCGCTGGCCAGCGGCACGGCCGCATCGCTGGCGGCCATGCGCACGGCGCCGCCATAGGGCATCGGGCGCGCCATGATCGACTGCTCCTCGATCGAGAGAATCTTGCCGAGCTTGACATCGGCCGCTTCGGCCAGGGTCTTCGCGCGCGCCACCGCATCGGCGACCGCGCGCTTGCGCGCCTCGGTCAGCGTCGGCTTCATGTCGTCCTTGACGAAGGCGATGCCGCCGCCCTGGTTGACGCCGAGCCCGACCGCCTTGTCGAGGATGCCGCCGGCGTCCGCGAGATTGCGGACCCGGACGGTCAGCGCGTTGCTGACGCTGTAGCCAGCGATCTTCGGCTCGCCGCTGCGGTCCTTGGTCGGCTGGGCATAGCGCGGCTGGATGCTGAGGCCCGAGGTCTGGAGGTCGCGCTCGGCGACGCCGGCTTCCTTCAGCGCGGCCAGCACCTGCTTCATCGCTTCATTATTCGCCGTCAGAGCCGCCCGCGCCGTCTCGGCCTCACGCAGGACGGTGAGGTTCAGGATCGCCATGTCCGGCGCGACATTCACCTCGCCCTCCCCGGTCACGCTGATGCGCGGGCTGGGCTGCGACGGGCTTTGCTGGGCTGCAGCGGGGACGGACAGCAAGGCCGCCGCGCCGACGAGCACGGTTCCGGCCAGAGCAAAGGCAAGGCGATTCGACATCATGACTCCTGCAGATTCTGCGGCAAACGGCCGTCACGATGCCAAAGCGCCCGATGATGTCGAAATTATCACGGAATGGCCCGCCGCTTGGAGTTGGTAGGTCCAGAGTTTTACTGGCTGATGGATAAGCAGGCCAACTTATCCCCGGAACCTTCTGTCACGGTAACAAGATCGCCTCCACGGAGACGATACCGGAAATGACATTGCATCCTCATCTCAGAAGAGAGGCACGACCGGGAAGCCCACACCAGTTATCTGATTCCAGCTCGCTTCGATCGACCGGCCGACAGATGATCGCCCTGCTCGATCGCATGGCTGCCCTCATCGGAGAAATGAAATTCAATCCCGAACAGCCTCGATCGCCAGCAGGAACTCCAGAGGGCGGGCAATGGGTCGGGAACTCGGAGTCGGGCTTGGCGGGAGACATTCCAGCCGCCGCTATTGCAGCAAGCGGCGGCTCCCTGTTGAAGGAACGATGCGAAGCCCAGTTCGATCGCGACATCTTTCAGTGCCGAATGGTCGGCTCGCAATCATGCTAAGATCAAGCTTATCAACGTTATTCTGCCTGTCTCGCCCGGCGGCAAATTCCACCATTCAACTATTGAGACTGACATGATTATCGTCAATCGCTCACTAACATATAAAACCTCCACCGCCAACATCGATATTCCAATCATTGTTTATCTCCCTCAACGCGGAGAACACGACTGGAATTGTGCCTACGATATAGCTTGGCCGGATGAAAAACGCCGCGGATTCGGCTATGGTATTGATTCAACTCAAGCGCTTCTCCTTGCTCTGCACGCGATCGGCACAGACATCTATACGAGCGACTACCACCAGTCGGGGCAGCTTTATTGGGAGAAGCCGGGCCGCGGTTACGGCTTCCCCGTACCGTCGATAATTCGTGATCTGCTCATCGGCGACGATGCCCGCTTCTACGGCTGAGGCTTACTCCTCGACGAGCCGGCGCGCGATCACTTGCGCCTGGATCTCGGCCGCGCCCTCGAAGATGTTGAGGATGCGGGCGTCGCAGAGCACGCGGCTCACCGGATATTCCAGTGCGAAACCGTTGCCGCCATGGATCTGCAGGGCATTGTCGGCTGCGGCCCAGGCGACGCGGGCGCCCAAGAGCTTGGCCATGCCAGCCTCGAGGTCGCAGCGACGGTCGGCATCCTTCTCGCGGGCGGCGAAATAGGTGAGCTGGCGGGCAATCAGGATCTCGGCCGCCATCATCGCGAGCTTGTCGGCGACGCGCGGGAAGGCGATCAGCGGCTTGCCGAACTGGATGCGCTCCTGCGCATAGCGCAGCCCGAGATCGAAGGCCGATTGCGCCACGCCGATGGCGCGGGCCGCCGTTTGAATGCGCGCCGCCTCGAAGGTCTGCATGAGCTGCTTGAAGCCCTGGCCGGGCACGCCGCCGAGCAGGTTTTCGCCCTTAACCTCGAAGCCGTCGAAAGCGAGCTCATATTCCTTCATGCCGCGATAGCCGAGCACCTCGATCTCGCCGCCTGTAAGACCCTCGACCGGAAACGGATCGGCATCGCTGCCGCGCGGCTTCTCGGCGATCAGCATCGAGAGGCCCTTGTAGCCGGGCTCGGACGGATCGGTGCGCACCAGCAGCGTCATGATGTCGGCGCGGACGGGATGGGTGATCCAGGTCTTGTTGCCATGGACCTTCCAGACATCGCCCTCCTTCACCGCCTTGGTGCGCAGTGAGGCGAGGTCGGAGCCGGTATTGGGCTCGGTGAAGACGGCGGTGGGCAGAACCTCGCCCGAGGCGATCTTCGGCAGCCAATGCTCCTTCTGCGCGTCGGTACCGCCGCAGAGGATGAGCTCGGCCGCGATCTCCGAACGGGTGCCAAGCGAGCCGACGCCGATATAGCCGCGCGACAGCTCCTCCGAGACGACGCACATGGAGACCTTCGACAGGCCCATGCCGCCGAACTCCTCGGGGATGGTCAGGCCGAAGACGCCGAGCTCGGCCATCTTCTCGACCACCGGCATCGGGATGTACTCGTTCTCCAGATGCCATTCATGGGCATGCGGCGTCACCTCGGCGGCGCAGAAGCGGCGCATCTCCGAGCGAATCGCCTCAAGCGTCTCGTCGAGGCCGGTATCGCCGATGCTGGCGGCACCCTGGTCCTGGCTGAAGAGCGCGACGAAGCGGCTGCGGTTTTCCGGCGTGTTGCCGTCGGCGATCAGGGCATCGACAGCGTCCGAGCAGGCGGCGGCGACCGCCTTCTGCGACAGGCCCAGCGCCGGCAGGCGGAGGATCTCGCCCTGGCTCATCGGAATGCCACCGAAGATCTGGGCGGCGTATTCGCCGGCGCCGATGCGCAAGGCATAGTCCTCGACGGCGCCGTAGCGATCCTCGGCGCGGAGACGCTCGCCATAGGCGGCCAGTTCGCGCAGGGCCGTGACATAGGTCGCAAGCCAGGACAGGCCATGGGCCGCGTGCTGCTCGGCTTCCAGCCGGGCCGACGAGATGCGGCCGTCGACGAGAACCTTCTGCCGCACTGCGGCAACGGCTTCCTGAAACAGCGTCTCCAAACCGGGGAGCGCTGCCGCGATCAGTTCGACTGCATCCGCACGATGCTCAGCCTTTGCGGCCGTATTGGCGTTCATGGTCTTCGACCCTCCCTTTGTTGCGACGCAGCATAAGGGGAGATCGCGGCAAACCGAAACCCTCCTTTTTGGGGAGGCGCCTATTTGCGGCTGGCGAGCACGACGCCGAGGATCGTCACGGCCATGCCGCCGATCTGAAGCGGGGTCAGCGTTTCCCCGAAGAGCAGCCAGGCCTCGACCGCGACGAGCGCCGGAACGAGATAGAGGAAGGTGACGATGCGCGAAACCTCGCCGCGCCTGAGCATGTAGAAATACAGCCCGATGCCGCCGAGCGAGAGCACGATGGCTGACCATGCCAGCACCAGCCACATGGTCAGGTTCCACTCGATCCGCATCGGCTCGAACGCATAGGCGAAGGGCAGCACGACGAGGCAGGCCGCGACATACTGGATCGCCGTCACCGTGCGCAGGTCACCGGTGGAGAGACGGGCCTTCTGGTAGAAGGAGCCGAAGGTCACCGAGAACATGCCGATCACATTGATCAGGATCGGGCCGAGGATGCCCCAGAGCGCAGCGGGTTCGACGCCAGCCAGTTGCGGCTGCAGCACCAAGGCGATGCCGACGAAGCCACAGATGATGCCGAGCCAGCGGATCGGGGAAATGCGCTCCCCTAGCAGCGCTGGCGCGAACAGTGCCGTCAGCACCGGCTGCAGCCCGGCGATAAGGCCGGAAATGCCGGCCGGCAGGCCATGGCGCACCGCCCACCAGACGCCGCCGAGATAGATGCCATGCAGCAGGATGCCGGAGATGACGGCATCGCGCAGCGCGCGCGAGCCGCGCGGCCAGGGCGCGCCCGTGGCCAGCGCCAGCACCGTAACGATGAGTGCCGCGCTGGCGAAGCGCACGACCAGGAAGGTCAGGGCATCGGCATAGCGGGCCGAATACCCGGCGACCACCCAGCCCGAGGACCAGAGGAAGGTGAAGACCAGCGGGATCGCGCGCAGGATGAAAGGCGAGGACATCGGAACCTGAAACCGCCGGACCTGATCGTCTCTAGCCCCGATACGCAGCGCCTGACAGCGCAGGAACGCGCCCTGCCCATACTTCCGCCGGGGAGACGCACCTCAATCGCGGCCGGGCGCGCCCGGGGGAAACAGCTTGCGGAAGGGCCTGGCCTCGTCGACGGCGCGCGCAAAGGACGACCGCGCCAACAAGCGAGACCGGTAGGCGCGCAGGTTCCCGAAGCCGGCCTCGATCTCGTGGACCCAGTCGGCATAGAACAGCGAGGGCGCCGCCGCGCAATCGGCAAGGCCGAAATCGTCGCCGCAGGCCCAGCGCCGGCCAGCGAGCGCCCCGTCCAGCCAGCGATAGGCATCCCCCAGCTTCTCGCGCGCCTTAGCGACGCCATAGGGATCGCGCTCCCCGGCCGGGCGCAGATGGTCGAAGACGACCGCCTGCATCGGCGTCATCACGTAGTTGTCGAAGACGCGGTCCATCATCCGCACGCCAAGCGCCTGCTTCGCATCGGCCGGCACCAGCCGGGTCGCCCCCGGATGGAACAGGTCGAGATGCTCGATGATCACGCTCGACTCGAAGACAGGCGTCTCGCCATCGACGAGCACCGGCATTTTCTTGAGCGGCCAAAGCCTGGCCCATTCGGCCCCGGCCTCAGGGTCCTCGGGGCCGAGTTGGCGATAGGTGAAGGGCGTCGCGTTCTCGTAGAGCGCCACCAGCACTTTCTGACAATACGACGAGAACGGATGGGCATAGAGCGTGAGCGACACGGGTTCCCTCCTGCGTGTGGCTGAACGATCCCCTGCATAAGATAACCGATTGCATTTCGCAATCGGACTTACCTTTTCCTCACGACCGCCTCTAAGCGAGCAGAGCCGCCGACGCGCGCGCCGCAATCGTTAACGAAATCCGAAGCACCCCCTTCCGCATCGTCAACCAATCCTCAATGCGGCCGGCGCAATGTCGCCTGCGACCAACGTTTGTGACGATGCCCAGCGATTCTCCCCCTCTTCCTGCCGAAGGCGCCGAACTGCTCGACAGCGAGCATGAAGGCTTCGCCACCTTCGCACGCAATGCGCTGGCCTCGGCCATCCTGAACTTTGCCGCCGTGGTCGCCGTCGCGGCCATACTGTGGCGCCCGGACCGCGTGCCCGTCCTGATCGGCTGGGTTACGGTCACGCTGGCCTACTCGCTGTCGATGGGGCTCGATCTCGCCGCCTGGCGCAACCGCCTGCATGAGCGCTCGCCCTGGCCGATGCGGATCGTGCATCTGCGCGCGCCTGTTCTCGGGTTGATCTGGGGCGTGCTGCCCTGGATCGCCGGCCCGACCACCGATCCCCGCGAGAATATCGCGATCGGCCTCGTCATCACCGGCATGATCGCGAGCGGCATGACCCGCTTCGTCGTCGTGCCGCGCGCGGCGCTGATCTATGGCATCACGCTCGGCGCGACCTGCACTCTCGCCTTCGCCCAGCATTCCCTAGAGACCGCAGCGACGGCCGCAGTGCTGCTCGCGCTCTATCTCGTATTCATGACCCGGCACGTCACGGCCTATGGCGCGACGCTGGCGGACGCCGTGCGCGGCCGCAATGCCGCGATCGAAAGCAGCCGGGAGCGCGCCCGGCTCCAGCAAGACGCCCTGGCGGAACGCGACGAGACGAGCCGGCGGCATCAGGAATTGATGGAAGTCGTCGCGGCTTTCCGCCAGTCGATGGCAGGCTTCCAGGACGTGGTGAGGCGCGAGACCCGGGGCATCGCGGCCAGCACGGCCTCGCTCTCCGGCGCAGCCGAAACCACCGCGAACCAGGCTGGAGCCGCCCGCAGCGCCGCCGCGAGCGCCACTGGCGAGATCGACGCCATCGCCGCCGGCACCGGCCATCTCAACGACGCGATCGCCCTGATCGGCGAGCGGACCTATCGCGCCGGCGCTGTGATCAGCGATACCGTCTCGATCAGCGCGACGGCGATGACCGACATCGCCCAACTCTCGGCGGTGATGCTGGGCATCACCGGTATCGTCGAAATGATCCAGGCCATCGCCGGGCGCACCAACCTGCTCGCCCTCAACGCGACGATCGAGGCGGCGCGTGCCGGCGAGGCCGGGCGCGGCTTCTCCGTCGTCGCCGCCGAGGTCAAGGGTCTCGCCGCGCAGACAGCCGAGGCCAGCAACGAGATCATCGCCCGGATCGGCGCGATCGGTGCGTCGGCCGGGAATGTCACGCGCTCGATCGAAGCGATCCGCCAGGCCGTCCTCGATGTCGACGACGTCACGCATGCGATCGTCTCGGCCGTCGAGGAGCAGCGGGCCTCGACCGCCGCGATGGCGAGCAATATCGATTCTGCGGCGGACCACAGCCGCCAGGCGACCGAACGCGTCGAAGAAGCTTACAACGCGGTGGGCGAGACCAAGGCCGAGATCGGGAAGGCCCGCCAGGCGGCCGAGGTGATGGCCGAGGTGGCCGGATCGCTTGCCACCTCGGTCGACGACTTCCTGCGCCGCATGGAAGCGGCGAATGCCGGCGGGCGCGCCGCCTGAGCGGCTTGAACCGCCTCAGCCCGTCAGAGCCTCCGCCACGTCCTCATAGGTCCTGAGGCCCGTGCGCGGGGCATAGACCAGCACGGACATGTTGCCCGGCGCATGCTCGTTCTTCCACATCTTGTGATGGGCGAGCGGGATCTTGTCCCAGGGGAAGACCTCGGACATGCAAGGGTCGATGCGCCGGTCGATGACGAACTGGTTGGCGGCGCTGGCCTGCTTGAGATGGGCGAAATGCGAGCCCTGCACGCGCTTCTGCCGCATCCAGACATAGCGGGCGTCGAAGGTGATGTTGAAGCCCGAGGTTCCCGCGCAGAACACCACCATCCCGCCGCGCTTGGCGACCAGGCAGGAGACCGGGAAGGTCGCCTCGCCCGGATGCTCGAAGACGATGTCGACATCCTTCTTGCCGGTGATGTCCCAGATCGCCTTGCCGAACTTGCGGGCCTCCTTGGTCCACTCGTTGTACTCGGGCGAGTTGACCTTGGGCATCTGGCCCCAGCAGTTGAAATCCTTGCGGTTGATCACGCCCTTGGCGCCGAGGCTCAGCACGTAGTCGCGTTTGGTCTCGTCGGAGATCACGCCGATGGCGTTGGCGCCGGAGGCCGCGCAGAGCTGCACGCCGAAGACGCCGAGGCCGCCGGACGCGCCCCAGACGAGGACGTTGTCGCCGGGCTTGATGGTGTGAGGGGCATGGCCGAACAGCATGCGATAGGCGGTGGCCAGCGTCAGCGTGTAGCAGGCGGCCTCCTCCCAGGCGAGGTGCTTGGGCTTGTGCATCAGCTGGCGCGACTGCACCCGACAGAACTGGGCGAAGGAGCCGTCCGGCGTCTCGTAGCCCCAGATGCGCTGGGTGGACGAGAACATCGGGTCGCCGCCATTGCACTCCTCGTCGTCGCCATCATCCTGGTTGCAGTGGACGATGACCTCGTCGCCGACCTTCCAGCGCTTCACCTTGGAGCCGACCGCCCAGACGATGCCCGAGGCATCGGAGCCGGCGACGTGGAACGGTGCCTTGTGGACGTCGAAGGGCGAGATCGGCTGGCCGAGGCCGGCCCAGATGCCGTTGTAGTTGACGCCGCCGGCCATCACGAGGAGCAGCACCTCCTCCTCGCCGATCGACCAGGTCGGCACGACCTCGACCTGAAAGCTCTCCTGCGGCGCTCCATGGCGCTCGCGCCGGATCGCCCAGGCGTACATCTTCTCCGGGACATGGCCGAGCGGCGGCAGTTCATCGAGCTCGTAGAGATCCTTGAGCGGCTTCACGGCGGCCTGCGACTTGGACATGGTCGTCTCCCCTGCTCTCTCTTCCGTCGTTGCCCGGCCCGGAGCTCTGCCTCGGACTGGGACGCCGATCATGCACCATATGTTGCGCTGCGCCATTAACCTAAGGAATCACACCGCAGCGCAAAACCCCCTCTTTCCAACGCTTGCGCTTTCTTCATCGTTTGCCACGATGCTGATGGCCTGCGCGACGCTCGCGCATCGGACCGAATGCCTACATTCAGTCCGATGCTTCGGGTTTCTGATTTTGCATCGGCCCGAAAACCGCTCCCCATTTTTCGGGCCGATGCTCTAAGGAGAAACGATGCCCGGTCTGCTGAAGATGATCGGCGTGCCCGACATGCCCATGCTGTCCGTGTTCCTGCTCGTCACGATGATCGTGCTCGGCGCGATGCTGCTCGGCTGGTTCGCCGATGTTCTGCTCAAAGATGCCGGCTTCGGCGTGATGCTCAATACCGGCATTGTGCTGCTCGGCGCCTTCGCCGGGGCCTGGCTCTGGCACCGCTACGGCATCCCGACGCGCTTTCCGGCCGAGGCGGTGCGGGCCGCCATCGCGACGGGCTCCGGCCTGCTGCTGCTGATCGGACTGGCGGTCATCCGCCCCTGAGCGTCAGACGTCGAGCCTCGCGCCGAAGCTGTTCAGGTATTTCATCCCGGTATCGCACATCAGCGTGACAATGGTCGCGCCGGGGCCGAGGCGCTCGGCCAGGCGCAATGCGGCCGTGACATTGCCGCCGGTCGAGGTGCCCGCAAACAGCCCCTCCTCCCGCGCCAGACGCAACGCCATCGCCGTCGCCTCATCCGTCGAGACCGGCTCGATGGCGTCGACGAGATCGGCCCGCCAGAGCGGTACGACATAGCCGGCGCCGATGCCGTCGATCTTGTGCGCGCCGGTCGGGCCGCCCGACAGCACCGCGGATTCGGCCGGCTCGACCGCCATCAGCACGACCTTGGGGTCGTGCCTGAGCAAGGCTTCCCCCGTCCCGCGCAGGGAGGCAGCCGTGCCGACGCTCTGGACAAAGCCGCAGATGCGACCACCGGTCTGCTCCCAGATCTCGTCCGCCAGCCGGTCATAGGCCGCGAGCTGGTCGGTATTGCGCATCTGGTCGGTCCAGAACGCCCCAGTCCCGGCCGCGATGACGCGGGCCGCCTCGATCATGTCCTTCGTCAGCTTCTCGGTCATGCGGCCGGATTCGCTGGGGATGATCGTCAGCTCGGCCCCGAGCAGGCGCATATGGGTCAGCTTCTCGCGAGCGAAGGCATCCGACGTAACGATGTGCAGGCGGTAGCCCTTCACCGCGCAGACCTGCGCGAGCGAAACGCCGGTGCTGCCGCCGGTGTATTCGACGACGCTGCCACCGGGCTTGAGCCGCCCATCGCGCTCAGCCGCCTCGATCATCGCCAGGGCCATCCGGTCCTTCATGCTGCCGGTCGGGTTCTCGCTCTCGATCTTCAGGAGGACGCGCGCGCCATTCGCCGGCACGATCCGGCGCAGCGGCAGGAGCGTGGTGCCGCCGATACGGCTCAGGATGTCGATGGGCATGGCGGATTCCCGGAAGGTAATTAGATGTATATGCAATTATTGTATCTACATGTAAATTCCGATTCGCCATGAACAGACAGAGCGGATTGCGGGACGACGTACGGATGCTGGCCGCCAGCTGCCCCGGCTTGGCCATCCGGCAAGCTGCGCGGCGGGTCACGCAGTTCTATGAAGATGCGTTGCAGGACAGCGGATTAAGCGTCGCGCAACTCGGCCTCATGGCGCTGATCGCGACGAGCGCGGACGACCGCATGGCTGCGCTGGCGGCGCGCGCCGGACTCGACCCCTCGACGCTGTCCCGGAACCTGAGAGGGCTGGAACGCGACGGGCTGATCGAGATCGCGTCGGTGGAGAAGGATCTGCGCCGGCGCGCCGTCTGGCTGACGGAGAGCGGGCTCAGGCGCCTTCAAGAAGCCTTGCCGGCCTGGAAGGCCACCCAGGCCCGGATCACGGAAATCTTCCCGGCCGATCTGCTGCAACGGATCACCGCCGCAAGCGAAAAGCTCGCCGGGCAGAACGATTGAGCGTCAGGCCTGACCGCCCCGGCTGGCGGCGAGCATGTAGTTCACATCCATGTCGCGCGAAGCGCTCCAGCGGCCGGTCAGCGGGTTGAAGACCACGCCGGTCTGCGTGCCGATCGTAAAGCCGTTGCCTTTGATGGCGCCGCCGAGTTCGGCCGGGGTCACGAACTTTTCCCAGTCATGCGTGCCCTTCGGCAGCCAGCGCAGCACGTATTCCGCGCCGACGATGGCGAGCGCGTAGGATTTCAGCGTGCGGTTGAGCGTCGCCATCACCAGCAGGCCGTCCGGCTTCACCGCCGCGCAGCAGGCGGCGACGAAGGCCTCGACATCGGCGACATGCTCGACCACCTCCATCGCCAGCACGATGTCGAAGCGCTTGCCGGCTTCGACCACTGCCTCGATCGTCTCCTCGCGATAGTCGATCGAAAGCCCGCTCTTCTCGGCGTGGGCGCGCGCGACCGCGATATTGGTCGGGGCCGGATCGAGGCCGGTGACCTCCGCGCCCAGCCGCGCGAGCGGCTCCGAAAGCACGCCGCCGCCGCAGCCGATGTCGACGAGGCTCAGGCCACCGAGCGCCCGCATCGTCTTCGGATCCCGCCCGAAATGGGCGCAGGCCTCGTCGCGGACATAGGCCAGCCGGACCGGATTGAACTTGTGCAGGACGGCCATGGGCCCCTTCGGGTCCCACCAGTCACGGGCGATCGCATCGAAGCGGGCGACCTCGGCCGGGTCGATCGTCGAGCCTGTGCGCTGGGTCGCAGCCGCCATGAACCGGTCCTTCGCTTATGCGATGCCGCATTGACACCGCGCCTGTCGCCCGTCATCTACACCCGCCCCGCCGCAAGTGCGAGGGCGAGTTTTCGACCCGGCCCCGGCCGGGACAGCTATCGAAAAGACCGTCATGGCCCGTCTGGTGATGAAATTCGGCGGCACCTCTGTCGCCACTGTCGAGCGGATCAAGAACGCGGCGCGCCACGTCAAACGCGAGTTCGACGCCGGCCACGAGGTCGCGGTCGTGGTTTCCGCGATGTCGGGCAAGACCAACGAGCTCGTCGGCTGGTGCAAGGAAGCAGCCCCGATGTTCGATCAGGCCGAGTACGACACCGTCGTCGCCTCGGGCGAGCAGGTCACTTCCGGGCTGATGGCGATCGTCCTCCAGGAGATGGGCATGCCGGCGCGCTCCTGGCAGGGCTGGCAGATCCCGCTTTACGGCTCCGACGCGCATGGCTCTGCCCGGATCGAGAGCGTCGACGGCGCCGGTATCCTCGCGGGCTTCGACCGCAACCGCGAGATCGCGGTCTGCTCCGGTTTCCAGGGCATGAACCCGCGCACGCATCGCATCGTCACGCTCGGTCGCGGCGGCTCGGACACCAGCGCGGTCGCGCTCGCGGCCGGCCTCAAGGCCGATCGCTGCGACATCTACACCGATGTCGACGGCGTCTACACCACCGATCCGCGCGTGGTGCCGAAGGCCCGGCGCATGGACAAGGTCTCCTTCGAGGAAATGCTCGAAATGGCCTCGCTCGGCTCCAAGGTGCTGCAGGTGCGCTCGGTCGAGATCGCCATGACCCAGCGCGTGCCGACCTATGTGCGCTCCTCCTTCGACGACCCCGACAATCCCAATCCTGGCACCCTCATCTGCGACGAGGACGACATCGTGGAACAGCAGATCGTCACCGGCATCGCCTTCTCCCGGGACGAAGCCCAGATCACCCTCCGCCGCGTGGCCGACAAGCCCGGCGTCGCCGCGGCGATCTTCGGCCCGCTCGCCGATGCCAATATCAATGTCGACATGATCATCCAGGTCGTCTCGGACGACCAGGCGACGACCGACATCACCTTCACCGTGCCGACGGCCGATTACGAGCGCGCCAGGACGCTGCTCGAGAGCAAGCACGACACGATCTCCTACCAGGAGATCCAGGGCGCGACGGACGTTGTGAAGATCTCGGCGATCGGCGTCGGCATGCGCTCGCATGCGGGCGTCGCGGCGCGCGCCTTCCGGGCGCTGGCCGAGAAGGGCATCAACATCCGCGCGATCACCACCTCCGAGATCAAGTTCTCGGTGCTGATCGACTCGGCCTATACCGAGCTTGCGGTGCGCACGCTGCACTCGCTGTATGGGCTCGACGCGGCCTGAGGCTAAGTTCAGGCGTCATGCTCGGGCTTGACCCGAGCATCTCCCGCCGCGAAGGCTCCCGAGCCTCGCCTTCCTGAGATTCTCGGGTCTGCGCTTCGCTCAGCCCGAGAATGACGGAGCAGCGCATCACTCCGCCGGATGCGTGACCGGCGGCGGCGCCTGCTTCGTCCCGCGGATAGAACCGCCGAGCTTCACCAGCCCTTCCGAGAGCCTGTCCATGTAGAGGAACAGGACGGGCGTGATGAACAGCGTCAGCACCTGCGAGATCATCAGGCCGCCGACCACGGCGATGCCGAGCGGCTGACGCAATTCGGCGCTGGCGCCGGCACCGAGCGCGATCGGCAAGGTGCCCATCAGCGCGGCCAGCGTCGTCATCAGGATCGGCCGGAAGCGCATCACGCAAGCCTGGTGGATCGCCTCCTGCGCCGATTGGCCCTCGCGCCGGAGCACCAGCGCCACGTCGATCATCATGATCGCGTTCTTCTTGACGATGCCGATCAGCATCAGAAGCCCGATGATGGCAATGACCGAGAGCTCGAGGTCGAAGAGTCTCAATGCGCCGAGCGCCCCGACCGCCGCCGATGGCAGGCCGGTCAGGATGGTCAGCGGGTGGATGAAGCTCTCGTAGAGGATGCCGAGCACGATATAGATCGTCAGGATCGCGCCGGCGATCAGCAAGCCCTGGTTGGCGAGCGAATCCTGGAAGGTCTTGGCCGTGCCGGCAAGCGTGGTCGAGATCGACCGGGGCAAGCCGAGTTCGTCCTTGATCGCCGCGATGCGATTGACGCTGTCGCCGAGCGCGACGCCGGCCGGCAGGTTGTAGGAGATCGTCACCGCCGGAAGCTGGCCGAGCTGGTTGACGGTGAGCTGGCCGGCCGTGCGCTCGATCCGGGCGATGGCGCCGAGCGGCACCAGCGTGCCGGATTTGGTGCGGACGCGGATGGCGTTCAGGCGCTCCGGCGTCCAGTGCTCGTTCGGATTGAACTCGACGACGACATTGTAGCTGTCGCCGGCGGTGTAGATCGTCGAGACTTGCCGAACTCCGAAGCCGGAATAGAGCGTCGCGCGCAGGATGTCGGAACCGATGCCGAGCGCATTGGCCTTGTCGCGATCGACCACGACCGTCGCCTGCAGGGCGTTGTCCTGCAGGTCGGTCGTGACGTCGACGAAGGCCGAGCGGTCGCGGCTCATCGCGTCGGCAAGGCGCACCGCCCAACCGTTCATCTGCTGCTGGTCGAGCCCCTGCACGACGAGCTGGTACTGGCTCTTCGAGGAACGAGCGCCGATGCGCAGGTTCTGCACGGGTGTCATATAGGTGCTGATGCCCGCGACCTGAGCGAGATCGCGCCTGAGCGAGGCCAGCACGGCGTCAATCTTAGGCCGCTCGTCGAGCGGCTTCAGTTCGACGAAAAGGCGGCCGGCATTGAGCGCGCTGCCACCGCCGCCATTGCCGCCGACGGTCGAGGCGACATGCGCGACATAAGGCGACTTGCGGAAGACCTCGGCGACCTCGGCCTGCAATTTCTGCATCGCGTCGAAGGAGATGTCCTGCCGCGCCTCGGTCGAGACCTGGAGCTGGCCGATATCCTCCTGCGGGAAGAAGCCCTTCGGCGCGCTCTGGAGCAGCCAAACGCTGCCGGCCATGGTCAGGAAGAAGGCGATGAGCATCAGCGGCTGGAAGCGCAGGCAGAATTTCAGGCCAGCATCATAGCCAGCAAGCAGCTTGTCGAAGCCCTTCTCCAGCCAGCGGCCGAGCGCGTTCTCCTGATGATGCTCGGAATAGCCGGAAAGCAAGCGCGAGCAGAGCATCGGCGTCAGCGTCAGCGAGACGAAGGCGGAAGCGAGGATCGAGACCGTCACCACCACCGCGAACTCGTTGAAGATGCGGCCGATGACGCCGCCCATCAGCAGCACGGGGATGAAGACCGCGACCAGCGAGAGCGAGATCGAGATGATGGTGAAGCCGATCTCGCCAGCGCCCTTGAGCGCGGCGTCGTAGGCCGAGAGGCCGTCCTCCTCCATGTGGCGGACGATGTTCTCGAGCATGACGATGGCGTCGTCGACGACGAGGCCGACCGAGAGCGTGAGCCCCAACAGCGAGATGTTGTCGATCGAGAAGTTGAGCAGGTACATCACCGCCAGCGTGGCGATGATCGAGATCGGCACGGCGACCGCCGGGATGAAGGTCGCGGCGACCCGGCGCAGGAAGACGAAGATCACCATCACCACGAGCGCGATGGTGAGCAGCAGCGTGAACTGCACGTCCTCCACCGCCTGGCGGATCGAGGTCGAGCGGTCGTTCAGCAGCGAGAGGGAGGCTGCCGCCGGCAACTGGTCCTCGAAGGCCGGGATCATCGCCTTGACGCGGTCGACCACCTCGACGGTGTTGGCATCGGGCTGGCGCTGCACGGCAAGCACGATCGCGGGCATGCCGTCATAGGTGCTGCGGGTCTGGGTGTTCTCGACGGAATCGATCACCTTGGCGACGTCGCCGAGCCGGACCGGCTTGCCAGAGCGCGTGGTGATGATGACGTGGGCGAACTGGGCGGCATCGGCGAGCTGCGTCTTTGCCTGGATGGTGAGCTGCTGTGCCGAGTTCTGGATCGTGCCGACCGGCGTATTGGCGTTGGTCGCGGTGATCGCCTGCTGCAACTCGTCGAGGCCGATGCCGCGTGCGGCGAGCGCCGTCGGGTCGATCTGGATGCGCACCGCATATTTCTGGCTGCCCCAGATCAGCACCTGCGCGACGCCGTCCACGGTCGAGAGCGCCGGCGAGATCACCTGCTGGGCGAAGGCGTCGAGCTGCGACAGCGGCACGACATCGCTCTTCAGCGCCATCAGGATGATCGGCGCATCGGCCGGGTTCACCTTGCGGTAGCTCGGCTGCGTCGTCATCTCGATCGGCAATTGCCGCTGGGTGCGGGCGATCGCGGCCTGGACGTCGGCGGCCGCCGCGTCGATATCGCGGTTCAGCACGAACTGGATCGCGATCGAGGTCGAGCCCTGCGAATTGGTGGTCGAGATCGAATCGATGCCGGCGATGGTGGCGAACTGCTTGATCAAGGGCGTCGCGACCGAGGTCGCCATGGTGTCTGGCGAGGCGCCAGGCAATTGCGCTGAGACGTTGACGACCGGGAACTCGGCGCGCGGCAAGGCCGCGACCGGCAGGAAGCGCCAGGCGAAGAGCCCCGCCAGCACCAGCGAGACCGACATCAGAATGGTCGCGACGGGGTGGCGGATGCAGAAACCGGAGACATTCATGAGCGTGCGCCCTCCGCAACCGGCGTCGCCTGCGCCGGCTTCTCGCCGGTGGCCGCGCGCTCGCGCACCTTGGTGCCCTGCTTCAGCCGCATCTGGCCGTCGGTGACGACGCGCTCGCCCGGCGCGATGCCCTCGGTCACCGCCGTACGCTCGCCATCGCTGAGCGCGACCTTGATCTGGCGGAGATCGACGGTGGAATCCGGTTTCACGACGAAGACATAGGGCCCCTTCTGGCCGGTCTGGACAGCGACGGTCGGGATCACCGCGACACCCGTCAGGGTCTCAGGAATGATCTCGACATCGACATATTGCCCGGGCCAAAGGCTGAGGTCGTCATTGGCGAAGGCGGCCTTGGCGGTGATCGTGCCGGAGGTGATGTCGACGGTGGAATCGACGAAGTTGAGCTTGCCCTCGGCTGCGGTGCGGGCGGCGTTCGGCACCCGCGCGGTCACCGGCACAGGCTTCGCGGCCGCCAGCGCTCCTTGCAGGGTCGGCAATTCGCTCTCCGGCATCGCGAAGGAGACGCGCAGCGGCTTCATCTGGGTGATGGTCAGGAGGCCGGTGCCGCTGCTGTTGGCGCTGGCATTGACGAGATTGCCCGGCGTGACCTGCACCGTGCCGATGCGCCCGTCGATCGGCGCGGTGATGCGGGTGTAGCTCAGCTTGAGGCGATCGGCGTCGAGCGTCGCGTGGTCGCCCTGAATGCTGGCGGCGGAGCTGCGCTCATCGGCCGTCGCCTGATCGACCTGTGCCTGCGTTCCGGCATTGCGGGCGAAGAGCTGCTTGTAACGATCGAGATCGGCGAGGTTGCGGGTATGGGTGGCCTCGTCGCGGGCCAGCATCGCCTCGTCCTTGGCGATCTGGGCCTTGATGTCGCGATCGTCGAGGGTGAAGAGCAGGTCGCCGGCCTTGACGAACTGCCCGTCGGTGACGTGCTGAGCCATGATCTGGCTGTCGATGCGCGAGCGCACAAGCACGCTCGCCGGCGTCTCGACGAAGCCGATCGCGTGCTTGCGCACCGGGAAATCGGCCTGGATCGCGGCCGCCGTGACGACCGCGACCGGAGCCCCCTCACCGCGCCCGCCGCGGGCCGTATGCGCGACCTCAGGCGAGCGCGAATGCCAATACCAGGCTCCGCCGGCTGCAAGGCCGATGGCAACGACGCCGATGATCAATCCTGAACGCTTCATCTGATGTCCATTCGCTCAGGCTGCGTCGTCGGCGGAGGCCGGCGCCTTGTCTTCGGATCGGGCGCGAATCTGCTCGCGGATCGTCGAGAGCGTGCCGAGCGCCGACAGGATCGCGTCCTCCTCGGCCTCTCCGAGAATCTCGTCGGCGATCTCGGTGCGGACGGCATCGAGCTCGTCGACCAGCGTCCGCCCCTCCGGGGTGAGGAAGAGCCGATAGGCGCGGCGGTCGGCAGGGTCCTCGCGGCGCTCGATCAGGTTCTGGCTCTGCAGGCGGTCAAGGAGGCGCGCGAGCGAGATCGGCTGGAGGTCCATCTGCTCGGCGAGCGCAGCCTGGTTCAGCCCCTCCTGACGCCTGAGGCGGGACATCACCCCCCATTGCGCTCGCGTCGTGCCGTGCTGGCGGGCGCGCTGCTCGACATAGGTCCGGAGCAGCCGCGAGGTTTCAACGAGCTGGAAAACCAATTCCCGCCGCAAAGGTCGCTTCATTCGCAGGCCTCCAAATCGTAAGCCTGCTTATCATATGTCCGATTACGGCATTTTCAGGAGCGGATTGTGCGGCGCACGCAAAGGTGAACAGGCGCCGTAGCCGCCCATCACCCACCGGTGAAGGCCGCCGGCCGCTTTTCCAGAAAGGCCGTCACGCCCTCGCGGAAATCGGCGGTCGCCGTCGTCTCGCGGAAGGCGTCGCGCTCTGCGTCGAGATGATCAGCGAGATCGGCGTCCGGAGCTTCCGCCAGCAAGGTGCGGATGCGGCCATAGGCGCCGGTCGGCCCCGCCGCGAGCTTGCGGGCCATTGCCAAGGCCTCGTCGCGCGCCTGGGCGGCCGGCACGACGCGGTTGACGAGGCCGATTTTTAGCGCCTCCTCGGCCCCGAACACATCAGCAAGCAGCGCGATCTCGCGTGCCTTGCGCTGGCCGACGAGGCGGGCAAGCCGGTAGGTGCCGCCGAGATCGGAGGTCGCGCCGATCCGGGAATAGGCCATGGTGAAGCGGGCATCATCGGCCGCGACCGCGAGATCGCAAGCGAGTGCGAGGCTGAAGCCGCCGCCCGCGACCGCTCCATGCAGGCAGGCGACAGAGGGCTGCGGCAAGGCGTCGAGCAAGCGCAGCGCCTCGTGCATCGGTGCCATGATCGCCTCGATACCGGCCGCGACATCGCTGCCGGCGAGAAACTGCGAGATATCGCCCCCGACGCAGAAGGAGCGGCCATTGCCCTGCAGCAGGATGGCGCGCA
The DNA here is from genome assembly GCF_058783685.1 of Allobosea sp. FW305-C-101. Classification (NCBI taxonomy): domain Bacteria; kingdom Pseudomonadati; phylum Pseudomonadota; class Alphaproteobacteria; order Hyphomicrobiales; family Alloboseaceae; genus Allobosea; species Allobosea sp. FW305-C-101. The sequence continues at coordinate 534,918 of NZ_JBYSYT010000001.1, forward strand.
CATCGCCGCTGGCCGCAATCACCTTCACCTGTGCGAGGAAGCGCTCCGCCATCGGCGCATCGATGGCGTTGAGCTGCGCCGGCCGATTGAGCGTCAGAATCGCGACGCCACCGTCACGGGTGAGCTGAACCGAATCGGATGCGTCGGCCATGGCGGTCTCCGGGAGCAGGGGCTGTCCTCCCGAGGCTAGCACCGGGATCGCCGGCCTCGCGAGGTGCATCTGCACGCATCGGGCATCGCGTTTGCGCGAGGGCCACTGGCCTTGGCCACGCGGCGGCTTCTAGACTGCGCGGGAAACCTGCCCCTTCCGAGACCCCATCCCGCCATGAGCCAGCTCTTCAGCCCCTATCAGCTTGGCAGCCTCACGCTCGCCAACCGTATCGTCATCGCCCCGATGTGCCAGTATTCGGCGCAGGACGGCTGCGCCAGCGACTGGCACACCATCCATCTCGGCCATCTCGCTTTGTCCGGCGCCGGCCTCCTGATCATCGAGGCGACGGCCGTCGAGCCGGATGGCCGGATCAGCCCGTTCGATCTCGGTCTCTGGTCCGACGAGACCGAAGCGGCGCTCGGCAAAGCGCTCGATTCCGCCCGGCGCTGGTCAGACATGCCGATCGCGATCCAGCTCGCCCATGCCGGCCGCAAGGCCTCCGTCGCGCAGCCCTGGAAAGGTGGCGGCCAGCTCGGCCTCGACCAGGGCGGCTGGACGGTCGAGGGGCCGTCCGAGCTCGGCTTCGAAAACTACCCGCGGCCGCCGCGCGCCCTCACCGGGGATGACATCGCCCGCCTGATCGAGGCCTTCGCGGATTCGGCCCGCCGGGCCGTGCGGCTCGGCTTCGCCGCGATCGAACTTCATGGCGCGCATGGCTACCTGATGCACCAGTTCCTCTCGCCGTTCTCGAACAGGCGCGAGGATGAGTATGGCGGCTCGCTGGAGAACCGCATGCGCTTCCCGCTCGCGGTTCTCGATGCGGTACGGGCGGTGGTGCCGGCGGGCTACCCGGTCGGTTTCCGCATTTCCGGCACGGACTGGGTCGAGGGTGGCTGGGATATCGAGCAGAGCATCGCCTTCGCCGCGGCGGCCAAGGCGCGCGGCGCCGACTTCATCGACATGTCCGGCGGCGGGCTGTCGGCGACGCAGAAGATCCCGCTCGGGCCGAGCTATCAGGTGCCACTGGCACGCGCGGTGAAGCAGGCGACCGGCATCACCACCATGGCGGTCGGCCTCATCACCGAGGCCGAGCAGGCCGAGGCGATCATCGGCACGGGCGAGGCCGATTTCGTCGCGCTGGCACGCGGCATCCTCTACAACCCGCGGTGGCCCTGGCACGCGGCGGCTCAGCTCGGCGCCACCGTCAAGGCGCCGAACCAGTATCTGCGCTCGCAGCCGCGGCAGTATTCCAAGCTGTTCGCCTGAAGCGCACGCCATCGTCGTTCCGGCCCGGCGCTGCTGACGCGGCTTGTCCGGGCCGGCGAAAACACTTCAATTGCGCCGCCCACTCCCACACCAGAGAGCTGCATGACCGCCTATTCCGACCTCTCCGCCCATTTCGGCCGCATCGCCGCGCTGTCGAACGCCATCGGCATCCTGCAATGGGACAACGATGTGATGATGCCGAAAGGCGCTGCCGAGACGCGGGCCGAAAGCATGGCGCTGCTGCGCGTCATGCGCCACGGCCTCTCGACCGATGCCCGCATCGGTGACTGGCTCGGCGCGGCCGAGAGCGACAGCAGCCTCGGCGCCTGGGAAAAGGCGAACCTGCGCGAGATCCGCCGCGTCTGGACGGTCGATACCGCCCTGCCCTCCGAGCTGGTGGAAGCGTCGAGCAAGGCGATCTCGGCCTGCGATATGCGCTGGCGTCAGGCGCGGGCCGATGCCGATTTCGCCGGACTCCTGCCCTATCTCGCCGAGGTTCTGAACCTGCAGCGCCAGATCGGCCGGGCCAAGGGCGAGAAGCTCGGCCTCTCCGCCTATGACGCGCTGCTCAACGATTACGAGCCCGATGGCCGCTCCGCCAAGATCGATGCGCTGTTCGACGATCTCGCTGCCTTCCTGCCGGCCTTCACGCAAGAGGCGATGGCGGTGCAGGCGCGCCGCCCGGCCCTGGCAGCGCTGGGAGGCCCTTTCGCGACCGAGACGCAGCGCGCGCTCGGCCTCAAGTTCATGGCGGCGCTGGGCTATGATTTCGAGCGCGGCCGCCTCGACATCTCGACCCATCCGTTCTGCGGCGGCGCCGACAACGACGTCCGCATCACCACGCGCTATGACGAGGCCGATTTCACCAAGGCGCTGATGGGCGTGCTGCACGAGACTGGCCACGCGCTTTACGAGCAGGGCCGGCCGCAGAGCTATCTCAACCAGCCGGTCGGCGCCGCGCGCGGCATGAGCCTGCATGAGAGCCAGTCGCTCCTGATGGAGATGCAGGCCTGCCGCTCGCGTCAGTTCCTCACTTACGCCGCGCCGCTGATGCGGGAGAGCTTCGGCGGTACGGGACCGGCCTGGGAGAGCGAGGCACTATGGCATCGCTATACCCGCGTGGAGCCCGGCTTCATCCGCGTCGATGCCGACGAGGTCACGTATCCCGCCCATGTCATCCTGCGCTACCGGCTGGAAAAGGCGCTGATCGCCGACGAGATGCCGCTCGCGGAGCTGCCCACCGCCTGGAATGCCGGGATGAAGTCCCTGCTCGGCGTCACCGTACCCAATGACCGGCTCGGCTGCCTGCAGGACATCCACTGGCCGTCCGGCGGCTGGGGCTATTTCCCGACCTATACGCTGGGCGCGATGACCGCGGCCCAGATCTTCGATGCCGCCTGCAAGGCGGAAAGCGCGATCCTGCCCGGCATCGGCAAGGGCGATTTCAACCCGCTGGTCGGCTGGCTGCGCGCCAATATCCACGACAAGGGCTCGCTGCTCCCGACCGACGACCTGCTGACCGAAGCGACCGGCCGGCCGCTCGACGCAGCCGTGTTCAAGGCTCACCTGCGCAGGCGCTATATCGACGAGGCGTGAGGGTCTTCATTTTATTTAGTTGAAACAAAAACTTAGCTCATAACTGGCGGCTGATCGGCCATGCAGCTTTCGGGCTTGCATCACAGCGCCCGAAGCGGGATGTCGGAGACGACCTCCCGCTTCGGTGACCGATCATGACCCAGAACAAGCCCGCCCCCCGCATCGCCATCACCTATTGCTCGCTATGCAACTGGATGCTGCGCTCCGCCTGGCTCGGGCAGGAGCTGCTCTCGACCTTCGGGCAGGATCTCGGCGAGGTCGCTCTGATCCCGCGCACCGGCGGCATCTTCCAGATCCATTACGACGGCGAGCTGATCTGGGACCGCAAGGCCGATGGCGGCTTCCCGGATTCCAAGGTGCTGAAGCAGCGCGTGCGCGACCGGCTCGACCCCGAGCGCAGCCTCGGCCATGTCGACGGGCACACGATGTCAGCCGAGGCGGAGAGCTGAGCTTCATACACCTCGCCGTCATCCCGGCCGCAGCGAAGCGGAGCGCCGGGATCCATCGTCGGGCTCCGCGCTCTACGATGGATCCCGGATCGGCGCGGCTTCGCCGCTTGTCCGGGATGACGGAGGGGTTCGATATCAAGCCTGGAAGCGCAGCCGTGCGCCCTCTCAGGCCGCGCGCTTCCGCGTCGCCGCGATCCAGGCCCTTAGCCGGCCCTCGGGATTGGCGTTCAGCGTGATGTCGGTCACAGCCGCAACGATGTCCGCGCCGGCCTCGAAGACGCCCGGCGCCCGTTCCAGCGAGATGCCGCCGATGCCGACCAGCGGCAGCTCGCCGATGCGGCGCTTCCATTCGCCGAGCCGCTCCAGTCCCTGCGGACCGAAGCGCATTGCTTTAAGGATCGTCGGATAGACCGGGCCGAGCGCGACATAATCGGGCTTCGCCGCCAGCGCCCGCTCCAGCTCGGGCTCGTCATGGCTGCTGATGCCGAGCTTCAGGCCCGCCTTGCGGATCCCATCGAGATCGGCGTCGTCGAGATCCTCCTGGCCGAGATGGATGAAGTCGCAGCCCTCGGCGATGGCGAGCTTCCAGTAGTCGTTGACGACGAGCACGCAACCGGCCGCGGCACAGAGCGTCTTCGCCCGGGCTATCTCGCGCGCGACCTCGGTCTCCGGGCGATCCTTGACGCGCAACTGCACCAGCTTCACGCCGAGCGGCAGCATCCGCTCCAGCCAATCGGCGCTGTCGAAGATGGGATAGAACGGATCGAACTTCATGCGGCAGCAATCTTTCAGGCGAGGAAGGCTTTGCCCATGACGGGCGTGGAGGGAGCGGCCATGTCGCGCGCCTCGATCGGCTGCGCGGCGAAAGCCTGACGGCCGGCGCGGATGGCAAGCGCGAAGGCTTCCGCCATCGCGGCGGGATCGCCAGCCTTGGCGACGGCGGTGTTGAGCAGGATGCCGTCATAGCCCAGCTCCATCGCCTGCGCGGCATGAGAGGGCAGGCCGATGCCGGCATCGACGACGAGGGGCACATCCGGGAAATGCTGGCGCATGCTGCGCAGGCCATAAGGGTTGTTGAGCCCCCTGCCCGATCCGATCGGCGCGCCCCAGGGCATCAAGACCTCGCAGCCGGCATCGAGCAAGCGCCCGCCGACGACGAGGTCCTCGGTCGTGTACGGGAACACCTTGAAGCCGTCGTCAGTGAGGATGCGGGCAGCCTCGACCAGCGCGATTACGTCCGGCTGGAGCGTGTCGTCCTCGCCGATCACCTCGAGCTTGATCCAGTCGGTGCCGAAGACCTCGCGCGCCATTTGAGCGGTGGTCACGGCCTCCTTGACGGTGTGGCAGCCGGCCGTGTTCGGCAGAACCTTGACGCCGAGCTCGCGGATCAACGCCCAGAAGGCCTGTCCGGCACCACCGGAGGATTCCCGGCGCAGCGACACGGTGACGACCTCGGCGCCGGAGCGCTTCACCGCCTCGGCCAGGATGGCGGGCGACGGGTATTGCGCGGTGCCCAGAAAGAGCGGGTTCTCTGGCTCGAAACCATAGAAGGACGCCATCTCAGCCTCCCTGCATCGGTGCGACGATCTCGATGTGGTCGCCCTCGCTTAAGGCCGTCTCGGCGCGCTTGCGGGCCGGCACGAAATCGCCATTCAGCGCGGTCGCGACGATGCGGCCGGCAAAGCCCAGCTCGGCCAGCGCCTCGGCCAAGGTCTTCGCGGCAACGGTCTGAGGCGCGCCGTTAAGCAGCAAGGTCATGCAGCATCTCCGGTGTGGATTGCGGGTTCAGCGCGGCCTCGGCTGCCATCCGCGCCATGGCGGGGCTGAGCAGGAAGCCGTGGCGATAGAGCCCGTTGACATGGATCACCCGACCACGACGCGTCAGCCGCGGCAGGTTGTCGGGAAAGGCCGGGCGGGCATCAGTGCCGATCTCGACCACCTCGGCTTCAGCGAAGGCCGGATGCAGCGCATAAGCTGCGCCGAGCAGTTCCAGCATGGCGCGGGCGGAGATGCGGCGGCGCTCGCCGCTCTCGATCATGGTCGCGCCGACCATGAAGAGCCCGTCGCCGCGCGGGACGATGTAGAGCGGGATGCGCGGATGGAGCAGCCGGACCGGCCGCGACAGGCTGATATCGTCGCTGCGCAGCAGCAGCATCTCGCCTTTGACCCCGCGTAGATCCGGCAGGACGTCGCGGGCCGCCAATCCCCGGCAATCGAGCACGATATCGGCATCGAGATCGGCCGGCTCCGCGGCGCTGTCGAATTGAATGACGGCACCGTTCGCGACAAGACGCTCGGCGAGCACAAAGATGGCTCTACGGGGGTCGAGATGCCCTTCGCCCGCGAAGAACAGCCCGCGCGAAAAAAGCCCGGCGAGATCGGGCTCCAGCCCGGCGATGGCTTCGCCGTCGATCTCCTCGAACTGGATGGTGCGCTGCCCGAAACGACGCAGCTCCGAACGATCGCGACTGGGCGCCACAACAAGCGTGCCATTGCGCACGACACCGCCGGCATAGCGCTCCCACCAATCGGCCGCCTGCTGACCAAGCCGGATCACCGGTTCCTCGGCACTCTCGCCCTCGCACCAGGGCGCGAGCATGCCCCCGGCATACCAGGAGCAAGCCTCGGCGCCGACGCGCGGGCCGCGCTCATGGATGGTTACCTGTACGCCGCGCGCCAGCAGTTCCGTCGCGCAGGCTAAACCGACGACGCCGGCGCCGACCACCGCGACATTCAGGCCCGACTGAAGGCGTTGCGCCGTCATGCTCTTCCCTGCTCCCGGAAAGGCAGCGGCCTGGGGCACGAGCAAGACATCTGCGAGCCGAAGACCGTTCCCTTCGCCGGCATTACCCGGATCAGGTACGATGGGTTGGCGCGGAACACGCCTCTCAGCCTTTCGGCACCCCAACGGACAGGTTCAATCTAGTGGCTGGCCAGCGGAGGAGCAAGGCAAGCCGACGCAGGGCTCGACTGTGTGCTGTGCTGGTTGCTGCGGGGGTCCCCAGAGCACTCCCTTCACACGGGAGTGCTCTGGGGTTGGCTTGGACACATGCACAGGCTGCGCAAAGGAAATTGCCGGCGAGACTTGTCAAACGCCTCGGCAATCGGGCATAGAGCCTCTCGCCGGAGACGTGGCCGAGAGGCTGAAGGCACTCGTTTGCTAAATGAGCATACCCCACAAGGGTATCGAGGGTTCGAATCCCTCCGTCTCCGCCACTTTTTCCTTCGATTTTCCAATCGCTTGGATTGGGCACGAAAGCGATCTCGCAAAAGAAGCGCGAGCGCTTTTGCGCAGCGCTCGCGAATCTCCTCAGCCTTTCGGCAGCGGCATGAACCGCACCTGTCCAGCGAGTGCGTTGGCGTGGCTTCTCAAGCTGGGGATACCGGGCCTGAAAGGCCACGGATGATCGTGACTTCGCCCGTTTCGACGGAATTGCCACAGTCGGTGAGCGCGCGGAAATACCGATGCCATGTCGATGGGGCTCGCTGCGCGGTCAGGCCGCCGCCCTGTCACAAACGGCACGGCCTGGAAGAGCGCGACATAGACCCTGGCGAAAAGCTGCAGGGCCTTGTTGCCGGAAACGGCGAGGATCGCGAGCCCGGTGCCGCCGACGATGACGCCGGCAATGGCGACCAACGTGACTTGCAGCGTGACCAAGACACCCGCGCCGATCACGCCCCCTGGCGGCCAAGATACTGTCCCAGTCGAGCGCCAACATCTCAGGCCCCCATCATGCCCGGAAGCCGGATGCGCCGCTGGACCCCTTCCATCAGGCGCAGGATGGCGACGTTCAGCGCCATATAGGCGAGCGTCACCACGATGAAGGATTCATAGGGTTGCGCGGTGAAATCGACGAGCTGCCGCGCCTGGCCGCTGAGTTCGAGCAGCCCGATCGTCGAAGCGACCGCGGAATTCTTCGAGATGATCAGAAACTCGGAGGTCAGCGGCGGCAGGATGCGCCGGAAGCATTGCGGCAGCAGCACGTGGCGGAATGCCGGGACCAGCCGGAAACCGAGTGCCTGCGCGGCCCGGAGCTGGCCGGGCGGCAGGGCGGCGAGCCCGGCGCGGACCTGCTCGCAGATGCGCGCGCCGGTGAAGAAGCCGAGCGCCAGCACGGAGACGACGAAGACCTGGGTGCTCGGCGTGATGCTCTTGATCCAGTCGCCGACCGTCGTGGGCAAGACCTCCGGCATGACGAAAAACCAGATGAAGAACTGAACGATCAGCGGCACGTTGCGGCAGCACCCAGGCAAGTCGATAGCATCGTCTTCATGTCGATGATCCTCCCTCGCTAAGAACTGACGATCGACGAGACGTCGATCACGTACATCTGCCGCTCATGCTCGTGCATCGAATCGATGCAGACGCGGCGGCCGTCCTGGCTCCAGCGCGGATGGAGATCGCAACGGTTCTCCTTGGTCAGCGCGGGATCGGTGTAGAAGCTGCCGATGTCGTGACGGACGCCCCTGGCGATGTCGTAGAGGATCAGAATCCGCTCGTTGCTGGCGGGGTCGGGGTAGGTGTCGGTCAGGAGCCAGCGCTGGTCGACCGGCGAATAGGTCATGTGACCGTTCTCGGTCAGCACGCCCCGGCCGATGACGGACACGCCGACCGGCTCCGCATCGGCGTAGAGATGGTAGTGGATCGAGCCGGCATGCGGCCCCCAGACGATGATGTGGCCGTCGTCGCGCCAGAGCGGATGGGAAATCTGGTACTCGGACTTCTCGTAATCGAAGGTGCCGACCGCGCCCGGGTCGAAATCATCCTGCAATTGCGGCAGCGGGTGGTCCGAGCATTCCAGCAGCCGGATATTGCCGCCGTCGGGGTCCATCGTGATCAGTCGATGGAGGAAGCAGGTCTCGTCCTCGACGCGCTCGGTCCAGCGATGCAGGAAGAGGATGCGGCTGGAGAACGGGTTGATCTCGATATGGCTGACCCAGTGGATCGCCTTGTCCATGGACGGGCGCTGATCCAGGGCCTTGAGATCGGCATAGCTGACGAGCAGCCGGGTCTCGCCGGTCTCGATGTCGAGCCGGTGGATGCCGTCATCGGCCGGGCAGAGCGGCAGGTCGGTGCGGCGGCCGGCAAGCCCGACATAGCCGATGGTGCGGTGGGTGACGTAGAGCCGCTCGTAATCGACGGTCAGCGCGTAACGGCCATTGGGAGCCGCCACATAGATCGGCGTGTCGAGGTCCCGCGAGCTGCCGCTGGCGAGATCGAAGATGACCGAGCCGAAGCCGGGATAGAGCCCCCTGCCGTGACGGGTGCGGACATTGTAGATCAGCCGTTCGCTGCGGGCCGCATCGAGCCATTGCAGCTGGGCGCCCATCTGCCAGTTCCAGGCGGTCGTCCGCCCGCACGGGTGGAAGGCGCCGTCACCGGCCAGGTCGAAATGGCCGACTTCGGCGGCGCTGTCCGGCATCAGCTCGAAGTCGCGCGCCGCGACACGATGGCCGAGCAGCAGACGATCGCCGGCGCCCCAGTTGGTCTTGTCGTAATAGCCGAAGAAGTGATGGCCGGGGCCGCCCCCGACCCGGTGGGTCGGGCAGCTTCGCGCGATCGGTTGAACCAGGCTGTGCATCGCCGCCACTTGTGCTTTCGAGATCCGGGCGGAGCTGCCCGCAGCGGTTCCGTCATCCGAAAACGGTGAGGAACAGGCCGCGAAGCTAATTCCTCAAGGGGATGAAAAAAAATTCTTTCTTAGAACATCCGTATGCAGAAATGATATACAGCAGGCGCCGTCGACACTGAGAGGACCGTCATGGGCAGGCCGTTGAATTTCCAGCAGATCCAGGTCTTCAAGACGGTGATGGAAACCGGCACGACGACCAAGGCCGCGATCGCGCTCAACACGACCCAGCCCTCGATCAGCCGCAAGCTCGCCGACCTGCAACAGGCCGCCGGGCTGCAGCTCTTCGAATTGCATCACGGAAGGCTGCGCCCGACCCGCGAAGGGCGGCATCTCTACCAATCGGTCCGCAAGCATTTCGAGGGGTTGGAGAAGATCGAGACCGTGGTCGGCATCCTCCGGAAATCCGGTGCGGGGGTGCTGCGCATCGGCAGCACCCCGACGCTCGCCACGGGCCTGCTGCCGAAGGTGATCGACCGCTTCATGCAGCGCTTCCCCGGCACCTTCATCAACCTGCAGACGGAGGCGACCCCGCAGCTCGAAGAGCATCTGCGTCAGGAGCTGGTCGATATCGCTCTCACCACCGGGACGATGGACACGGCCTTGTTTCAGTGCACGACGATCGCCCGGTCGAAGGCGGTCTGCATCGTGCCCCACGAGCACGAACTCGCCGGCCTGCCCTCGGTCGATCTCGACATGCTCCAGCGCTACCGGCTGATCCTGCTCAACGATTCCGACAATATCGTCATCCGCATGCGCGAATTGCTGGCCGTGGGCGGCTATCCCGAGGATGTCGCGGTGGAGACCAACTCGTCGATCACCATCTGCGCGCTGGTCGCTGCCGGCGTCGGGATCGGCGTCGTCAACCCCTATGTCGCCAACACGTTTGCCGGACAGTTCGCGATCAAGGACCTCAACCCGCCGATCCCGGTCGAGGTGTTGCTGGCGCAATCGATCACGATGGCGCCGTCGATGCTGACCAAGGCCTTTTCCGAGATGCTGGCTTCGCCCTAAGCGCCTCGACGAAAGTTCAGGCTCCGCGCCGCGCCATCGCCAGGGCGCGGTCGAGGATCGTGTCGGTCTCGCCCAGCCAATCCGACATCCGTGCTTCCATGAACAGATCGGGGGCAATGCCGAAGCCGTCATACATCTCGCCGGTCTTCTGGAAGGAGGCCATCGTCGAGAGGCGCACCCGGATGCCGCTGTTCGGCAGCAGGAAGGGAATGCTGTTGCCGCTGCGCCCGTTGCTCGCCGAGCCGACCAGCGTGACGTTTCGCCAGCCCTTGAAGGTCGAGACGAAGATGTCCCCGGCGCTGCCGACACCCCAGTCCATCAGGAGATAGACCGGCCGGTCGTAATGCGGCTTGCCGGGCAAGGCGCGAAGCACGCCGTAATACCAGTCGGTGAAATCCCCCTCGGGCACCTGCCATTGCGGATGGAAGCCGGTCAGCAGAGCTTCCAGAGCGGCCTTCTCATCGGCGGGGCGGCTCGAGTCGGCACGGAAGAACATGGCCTTGTCGTCGACCTTGAGCAGGTCGATCAGGGTCTGGACTGGCGTATCGGCCGGCGCTCTCAACCTCGCGACGTTGTGGATGTAAGGACCGTCCTCCGGCGTCATGAAATAGGGAAAGAGCGCCGACAAGCATTCGCGCGTGCCGCCGCCGCATTGCCTTGCGTCGATGATCAGGGAGTCCGTATCGCGCAGCGGTGCCATCAGCGCGTCGATGCGGGCGGCAAGCGCGCTGTCGCTCTGGGAGTAGATGCGGAGATAGCCGATATTCCCCAGCCGGACGCCGCTTTCGTTCGACAGCGGCAGCAGTGGCCCGGACGCCACCAGCGCCTCCGCGACCGGGATCATGACGGTCCTGGCCGAGCGGTTGGCCGCATCGCAGAGCTCGACGGCGATGGTCGGCTCATCCGGTAGCCCGAGTTCGGAACGCAGGTAACCGATATGGCGCAGCAGCCGCAGGCTGCGGACGAGACGCTGCGAGCGGGAGGCGTATGGCCCGCTCGCGATGTCGCCGGCTCGCTCCAGCCAACAGAAGAACGGCAGGCCATCGATCGACCGGACAAAAGGATGGTCCGCATCGAGCAGGACCCGTGCCTGCGGATCATAGGCGAAGGCCCGGTCGTTCTCGATGCCGATCGCGAAGGGGCTATAGCCGCCCGGCAGGGCCTGCATCCAGTCGACGACCTGGGCGTGGGAATCCCCGAGATGCTGGACGAGCTTCTGGACCTGCAGCGCGAGATTGCGGACCGAGACCTCGTCCGGCAGCTGCTCGCTCATCACCGCGATGGCGCGCTCATAGGGATAGGCCACGGCGGACACATAGGAGTGGCGGTCCCGAATGATGTCATGCAGCGCCTCCAGATCGGCCTGCGCCTCCCTGCGCGTGACGACCGTGTCGCTGGGGCCGCCTGCGAAGAGCTGGTTGTTCAGGAAGGATGCGAACGGGTTCATGACAGCCAATTGCCTTGGTGGTCGGGATCGTTGCTCAACCGGACAGCATCAGCGCGAGCGGGGATCGAAGGCGCGCCGGACGGCTTCGCCGAGCAGCACCAGCGCCAGCACGGTGACGGTCAGCACGAGGCTGGGGAAGAGCAGCATGTGCGGCGCACTGGCGAGATAGGGCTGAGCGTCGCTGATCGCGGTGCCCCATGAGATCACCGGCGGCTGCAAGCCCAGGCCGAGATAGGACAGGGTCGCTTCGGTGCCGACATAGCCGCCGAGCGACAGCGTCGCGAGAACGAGCAAGGGCGCGACCGAATTCGGCAGCACATGGCGCAGCGCAATCCGCAGGCTGCTTGCCCCCGCGGCGCGAGCGGCATCAACATATTCCGCGTTGCGGGTTTGCAGGACGCTCGCGCGCATCAACCGCGCCTCCGTGGCCCAGCCGAGCAGCGACAGCACCAGAGCGAGGCGCAGCACGCCGCTGCCCGAGCTGCCCAGCGTGGCGAGGATGACGATCGCTCCGAGCAGGGTCGGCAGGCCTAGGACGACATCGGTGACGCGCGAGATGACGGCATCGACCACGCCGCCCTTCAGGCCGGCGACCAGCCCCAGCATCCCGCCGATGAACGTGCTCCCCAGCGTCGCCAGAAGCGCCACGGACAGGGAGGCGCGAGCGCCATGGACCGTCCGCGCGAACACGTCGCAGCCCTGGATGTCGAAGCCGAACCAGCTTCCGTAGACAGGCGGCTTGCGCGAGTTCAGCAGGATGCAGCGCTGCGGATCGACCGAGGTGAAGAGGCCGGGCGCGATCGCCATCGCGACAAGGACCAGAAGGACCACGAGCGAGATCCAGACCAGGGGCGAGCGGGCGAGCTGCGCCAGTGCCTCTCCGGTGAGAGAGCGGCTGGGCCGGTGCGGCTCTGTTCCGGCGGGCGGAGCAGCCTGAAGAAGATCAGTCATAGCGGATCCGGGGGTCCAGCACGGCGTAGGAGAGGTCGACGAGGAGATTGATGAACAGGTAGGCGACGACGACCACGGTGACGGCGCCGACGATGGTGATGCCGTCATGGCTGCGGATCGACTGGACGATCAGCCCGCCAACGCCGCTGATGTTGAAGACGCCTTCGACGACGACGGCGCCAGCGAGCAAGCCGCCGATATCCTTCCCGATATAGGTCACGGCCGGGATCAGGCTGTTGCGCAGGGCATGCACGATGACGATGCGCGCTTCGCCGAGTCCCTTGGCCCGGGCCGTGCGGACATAGTCGCTCTGCATGGTCTCGATTACGGCCGAGCGCGTCAGGCGGGAGAGCGTGACCTGATGCGCCAGCGCCAGGACGATCGCCGGCAGCAGGAGCTCGAAGAAGCTCGTCGGATCGCTTACCGTCACCGGGAACCAGCCGAGCCGGACACCGAACACGAGCTGCGCCAGGTTTGCGACGACGAAACTGGGAAAGGCGATGATGCCCAGCCCCAGCATCATGGTCGCGGTATCGAATGTCTTGCCCGGCCGCAGCGCCGCGACGACGCCGATGGTGATGCCGAGCACGACCTCGATCAGCACGGCGAGCAGCGCCAGCCGCACCGTCGCGGGAAAGGCCGCGACGAGCTGCTCCGAGACGTCCCGTCCCGTGAACGAACGGCCGAGATCGCCGCGCGCGAGATCGCCGAGATAATAGCCGTAGCGCACGATCAGCGGGCGATCGAGCTTGAACTCCTCGGTCGCCGCCGCAACGAAGGCGTCCGGGCATTCCCGGTCGCCGCATTTGCCGGCGAGCGGATCCCCCGGCATGCCCCAGGCCAGGAAGAAGACCACGAAGGTCGTGCCCAGGAACACCGGGATGAATTGCAGGAGGCGGCGCAGGATATAGCCCGTCATGTCGTCGCTCGCGTTTCTCGGCCGTGGCGGATGCCGCGCATCAGTCCTTCAGCGACAGCGCCGAGTAGTCGATGCGGCCATTGGCGTAGAGCGTGACGGAGCGGACCTTCGGCGAGTGGCCGACGGTCATGGCCGGATTCCACAGCGGCACGCGCGGCATCTCCGCCGCCAGAAGCCGCTCGGCCTCCTGATAGGTCTTGATCGCAGCCGCCGAATCTTCCTTCGCGGCCTTGTCCATCAGCGCATCGAAGGCCACGCTCTCATAGGCGCCGCGGTTGGACGTGCCGTCCTTCGAGTAGAGCGGGATCAGGGCATTGTCGATCGAGGGGTAGTCCATCGTCCAGTTGGACGGGAACGGCCCATCGGCCTTGCCGGAGCGGGTATAGGATCGGAAGGTCGCGTTGTCGGACAGCGCCGAGGTCACGCAGGTGATGCCACGCGTGTTCTGGATGCTGTTGCAGACCGCATCCATCGCGGATTTCACCTCGCTGTCGCCGGCATAGTAGAGCTTGACGTCGCCCTTGTAGCCGCCGGCCTTGGCCAGCAATTCCTTGGCCTTGGCGGGATCGAAGCTGCAATACGCACCGCAGGCGCCGGGCTGGTAGCCCTCGACGCCGGGCGGTACCCAGCCCGTGGCGGGCTGCCCGATGCCGTTGAAGAGGATGTCGACGATCGCCTTGCGGTCGATCGCCATCGACAGCGCCTGCCGGACCGCCGGCTTGAGCAATTGCGGGTTGGCGTCGGTATAGGGCATGCCCAGCGCCTGGATGTTGGCGCGCGGCTGAACGACGATGCGCCCACGCAAGTCGCGCTTCCAGAGGTCGGCGACGAGCTTGGAGGCCGGGATGTCGCGCAGCAGATCGAGATTGCCGGCGACCAGATCGTTATAGGCCGCTTCGCGGCTCGTGTAGATCTTGAGATCGATGCCCTTGATCGAGGGCTTGGCCGGCCCGGTATAGCCAGCGAAAGCCGCGAGCTTGTAGCCTGAATCCGGGGAACCGGAGACAAGCTGGAACGGCCCGGCCCCGATCGGCTTGCGGCCGAAGGCGGCGGGGTCCGCAAAGAACGAATCCGGCATCGGATAGAAGGCCTTGTAGCTGAGCTGGGCCTTGAAGACCGGCACCGGATTCTTCAGCTCGACCTGGAATTCATGGTCACTGATGATCCTGAGCCCGCTCATCCGGTTGGTCGCGGGAGCCGGCGGCTTCTCGCCTTTCGGCGCCTTGGGATTGAGGGCTTCATAGCCGACGACGATGGAGAACCAGTCGTTGTTCGACTGGCCATTGGGGCCATAGGCGGCCCAGTTCCAGGCATCCACGAAGTTCCTGGCGAGAACCTCGGTGCCGTCGTGGAACTTGCGCCCTTTATGGAGCTTGATCGTCCAGGTCTTGTTGTCGGCGGTGGTCACCGCCTCAGCGAGATCCTCGATGATCGCGCCGGTCTTCGCATCGTTCGTGACGAGCCCGGCCAGGATCGGCTGCAGGATGTCGGAGCCGCAGCTCTCGGTCGTATTGGTCGGGATCAGCGGACCAGCCGGCGTGCAGGCCGAAACGGAAACCCAGCCGCGCTGCGACATCTGCGCGTGGCCGGTGGAGATGCTCGCCACCATGACGCCGCACACCGCCGCGAACTGCAAAGCGGCGACGCCAATCGAAAAGCGGGTCTGTTTCATGGGTTCCTCCCAGGAATGCGGATCGGCAACGCGCAGCGCGACGTCCAGCGGCGTGCCCGATGCCTCCGGTGACGGCGACTTCAGGCGCGCGGCCGGCCTGTAGGGCGCAAGGCCCCTGCCGGCAGATCCAAGGATAGAGCCTGGAGGAAATACGGAAAATTCTTTTGCAGAACGTCGCTATGCAGAAATGATATATATTAAACGATGCCACCCCAGGGCTTGCCCCTCGCGGCTCACCGATCGCCCAAGCTCCGCCGTGTTGCGCCTTGGCCAGCCGGGTATATCTATGGCCGATGGTCGCGATCCCCTTCGACAATTCCTATGCGCGCCTGCCTGAGCGCTTCTACGCCACGGTCGCCCCGACACCGGTTCCGGCGCCGCGGCTCTTGCGGCTGAACGAGCCGCTGGCAGCGCAGCTCGGGCTTGACGCAGGCTGGCTGAACAGTCCCGACGGCGTGGCGATGCTGGCCGGCAATGACGTGCCGGCGGGCGCCGCCTCGATCGCAACGGCCTATGCCGGACACCAGTTCGGCGGGTTCAGCCCGCAACTCGGCGACGGGCGCGCCATTCTGCTCGGCGAGCTCGTCGACCGGGACGGCCGGCGTCACGATCTCCAGCTCAAGGGCGCGGGCCCGACGCCGTTCTCGCGCCGGGGCGATGGCCGCGCCGCGCTCGGCCCGGTGCTGCGCGAGTATATCGTCAGCGAGGCGATGGCGGTGCTCGGCGTGCCGACGACGCGCGCGCTGGCCGCCGTCCTGACAGGCGATTCCGTCCGGCGCGAGACCTTGCTACCCGGTGCCGTGCTGACTCGCGTCGCCTCCAGCCATATCCGGATCGGCACCTTCCAGTTCTTCGCCGCGCGCGGCGATCACGAAGCCCTGCGCCTGCTCGCCGACCATGTCATCATCAGGCATTATCCGGCCTGCGCCGGCGACGGGCGCCATCTCGCCCTGCTGGAGGCGGTGATCGCCGCGCAGGCCGCGCTGATCGCGCAATGGATGACGATCGGCTTCATCCACGGCGTGATGAACACCGACAACATGTCGATTGCCGGCGAGACCATCGATTACGGCCCCTGCGCCTTCATGGACACCTATCACCCGACGACCGTGTTCTCCTCGATCGACGAGCGCGGCCGCTATGCCTATGCCAACCAGCCGCCGATCGCCCGCTGGAACCTCACCCGCTTCGCCGAGACGCTGCTGCCGCTGCAGGACGAGGACATCGACAAGGCCGTGCCGATCGCGCAAGGAGCGCTCGACCGATTCGATCCCCAGTTCCAGGCGCATCTGATCGCGGGCTTCCGCCGAAAGCTCGGTCTTGCGAGCGAGGAAGCGGAGGATGTCGATCTCATCAGGACGCTGCTCGAGGCGATGCAGCAGGGCGAAGCCGATTTCACGCTGGTCTTCCGCCGCCTCAGCGAGGCTGCCGGTCCAGCGGGCAATGCCGATGCCTGCCGTAGCCTCTTCGGCAATCCCTCGGCCTTCGACGCCTGGGAAAACCGGTGGCGCCAGCGCCTGCTGCGGGAGGCTGCATCAGCCGAGACGCGGCGGGATGCGATGCTGCGGACCAATCCTCTGTTCATCCCGCGGAACCACCAGGTCGAGGCTGTGATCGAGGCAGCCGTCGAGCGCGATGATCTCGCGCCGTTCGAAACCCTTCTCGAAGTGCTCTCCCGGCCCTTCGACGATCAGCCCGGCCGTGAAGACTATGCGCGGCCGCCCGCCCTGCATGAGCGCGTGCTGGCGACGTTCTGCGGGACCTGAAGCCGATGTTTCTGTTCAATGGCCCTGACAGAGCCGATGTGACCATTCTCCTGGCGCACGGAGCCGGTGCGCCGATGGATTCGGCATCGATGACGGCGGCCGCCGAGGCGCTGGCTGGCGCCGGCTTTCGCGTCGCCCGCTTCGAGTTCGACTATATGGCGGCGAGACGAACCGGAACGGGACGCACACCCCCGCCAAAGGCCGAGAAGCTCAATCCGCAATACCTCGCCGCGATCGAGGCGCTCGGTGCCAAGGGCACGCTCGTCATCGGCGGCAAGTCGATGGGCGGGCGCGTCGCCAGCATGGTGGCCGATTCCCTGTTCGAGGCCGGACGGGTCCAGGGCCTGCTCTGCCTCGGCTATCCCTTCCACCCGCCCGGCAAGCCCGGGCAATTGCGAACCGCGCATCTCGTCGATCTCAGGACACCCGCCTTGATCGTGCAGGGCACGCGGGACGAGTTCGGTACGCGCGACGAGGTCTCGACCTATGCGCTTTCGCCGGCGATCGAGCTGCTCTGGCTGGAAGATGGCGACCACGACCTGAAGCCGCGCAAGCGCGTATCCGGCTTTTCGGCCGCCGATCATCTCGAGACCATGGCGAAGGCCGTCTTCGGCTGGGCCGGACATTCCCTTTCGCCGCCCGTCATGCCATCGGAATAGGCGATGGCCTGCGCGCGGACGGAGGCGATCCAAAGCGTGACGGCGTGACGATTTCCCTCTGGGCTTCGCGCCGGACACATAAAGCAAGTTCGACAGGGGGTAGGAATGTTCCTGAGCGTATTCGACGTCTTCAAGATCGGCATCGGCCCGTCGTCCTCGCACACGATGGGGCCGATGACGGCGGCAGGACATTTCCTTGAGCTGCTGCGCCAGGCCCCGTCGCGCGATCGCGCCGCGGCGGTCCGCGCGACGCTCTACGGCTCGCTCGCCTTCACCGGAAAGGGCCATGCCACCGATCGCGCCGTGGCGCTCGGCCTGCTCGGCTGGACGCCGGCCGCCTTCGATTTCGACGCGGCTGAGCGTGGGCTCGACGAACTCGGCCGCAGCCATCTCCTGCGGCATGACGGCCTGCCGCCGCTGGTCTTCGACCCCGCGACGGACATCGTCTTCGATTACGGGCCGCCCCTGCCCGGCCATGCCAATGGGCTCGTCTTCAGCGCCCGCGATTCCGCCGGTACGGAAATTCTGTCCGAGACCTATTACTCGATCGGCGGCGGCTTCGTGGTGACGGCACAGGAGCGCGAGGCGCCGGCCGCCGCTACGGAAGCCGCATCCTGGCCCTACCCGTTCGCCAATGCGGCGGCGATGCTACGCATGGCCCGGGAAAGCGGCCTCTCCATCGCGGAGATGAAGCGCGCCAACGAAATCCATCGCCTGTCTCAGGAAGAGGTCGATAGCGGCCTCGCCCGGCTCTGGTCGGTGATGAACGACTGCATCGAGCGCGGCATGAGCCAGGAGGGTGAATTGCCTGGCGGCCTGCGCGTGCGGCGCCGGGCGGCGCTCATCCACCAGCAACTGGCAGCCGAAAAGCTCGCCAACCGCGCCCAGCCGCACGCCTCGACGGATTGGCTGAGCGTCTACGCCATGGCTGTGAA
The DNA here is from genome assembly GCF_058783685.1 of Allobosea sp. FW305-C-101. NCBI lineage: Bacteria > Pseudomonadati > Pseudomonadota > Alphaproteobacteria > Hyphomicrobiales > Alloboseaceae > Allobosea > Allobosea sp. FW305-C-101. The sequence goes on from NZ_JBYSYT010000001.1 coordinate 553,373, forward strand.
CGAGGAGAACGCGGCCGGCGGCCGGGTCGTGACCTCTCCGACAAACGGAGCGGCCGGCGTCGTGCCGGCCGTCCTGCGCTATTATCTCGACCATTGCGTCGGCGCGGAGCCGGAGAAGGTCGCCGATTTCCTGCTGACGGCGGCGGCGATCGGCGGACTGATCAAGCACAATGCCTCGATTTCCGGGGCCGAGGCCGGCTGCCAGGGCGAGGTCGGCTCCGCCGCCGCCATGGCCGCGGCCGGGCTCTGCGCGGTGCTCGGCGGCTCGCCCGCCCAGATCGAGAACGCGGCCGAGATCGCGCTGGAGCACCATCTCGGCATGACATGCGACCCTGCGGCCGGTCTCGTCCAGGTGCCTTGCATCGAGCGCAACGGCATCGGCGCGATCAAGGCGGTAGCGGCCGCGTCGCTGGCGCTGCGCGGCGACGGCTCGCATTTCATGCCGCTGGACAATTGCATCGAGGCGATGCGCCAGACCGGCGAGGCCATGAACGAGCGTTTCAAGGAAACCAGCCTCGGCGGGCTCGCGGTCAACCTGCCGGAATGCTGAGCCCTCCCCCGTCAATTTTGCATGATGGCTCGGGCGAGTGCCGGGTAGTGTGGCCACACAGCCCGCAAGGATCGGATCGATGATCGTGGATGATTTCCGCTCGGATACGGTGACGCGCCCCGGCGACGGGATGCGCGCCGCCATGGCGGCGGCGGAGGTCGGCGACGCTGTCTATGACGATTGCCAGACGACGAAGCGGCTGGAAGCCATGACCGCCGAGCGGCTCGGCAAGGAAGCGGCCCTCTTCTTCCCGACCGGCACGCAGGCCAATCTCGCCGGGCTGATGGCCCATTGCGAGCGTGGCGAGGAATATATCGTCGGCCAGATGGCCCATACCTATCGGCTGGAAGGTGGCGGCGCGGCGGTCCTCGGTTCGATCCAGCCGCAGCCCCTGCCCAACGAGCCGGACGGCACGATCGCGCTCGAGGCCATCGCCAATGCGATCAAGCCGAACGATTTCCATTTCGCGATGACGCGCCTGCTGGCGCTGGAGAACACGTTCAACGGCCTTGTCCTACCGGACGCCTATCTGGAAGCCGCGACCGGGCTTGCCCGTTCGCGTGGGCTCGCCACCCATCTCGACGGCGCCCGCCTGATGAACGCGGCAGCGGCGAGCAATCGCGATGCAGCCTGGATCGCCGGGCAGTTCGACACGGTGTCGCTCTGCCTGTCCAAGGGCCTCGGCGCGCCAATCGGGTCGATATTGGTCGGCCCGAAGGATTTCATCGCGAAGGCCCGCCGCATCCGCAAGATGCTGGGCGGCGGCATGCGCCAGACCGGCGTGATCGCGGCAGCAGCGATCTATGCGCTGGAGCATAACGTCAACCGACTCGCCGAGGATCATCAGCGTGCTGCGTCGCTCGCCGAGGTGCTAGGGCTTTTCCCCGCGCTTGGCGCGGGACCGGCTCGCACGAACATGGTGTTCATGGCGCCGAAGACGCTTGATACCGCAGCGTTTGCTGCATTCCTGCGCGAGCGCGGCATCGCCGTCAGCGGGCGTTACGGCACTTTGCGCTGGGTCACCCATCTCGATGTGAACGACGCCTCCGTCGCGCGCGTCGCCGAAGCCTGCGAACGCTTCTTCGACAAGCGGCAGGCGGCCGCGGAGTAGAGGCCCGGCCTCAATCGCTTCCGGGCGCAGCCTTCCTCGGCTCGGCCTCGATCAGGTATTCGATGTGACGGCGGCCTGAGTCTCCCAAGCGGATCGAGACCGCGACACCGAAGATGCGCTGGATCGCCTCGGCCGTCAGGACCTCCTCCGGCGCGCCGGCCGCCTGAAGCCTCCCATCATGCAGCAGCGCGATCTCGTCGCAGAACATGGCGGCGAGGTTGAGATCGTGCAGCGCCATGATGCAGGTGATGCCGAGGCGGCGGACCAGGCTCAGGATCGAGAGCTGGTGCTGGATATCGAGATGATTGGTCGGCTCGTCGAGGATCAGCTCGCTCGGCTCCTGCGCGAGCGCGCGGGCGATATGGACGCGCTGGCGCTCTCCGCCCGAGAGCGTATGCCAGAACTGATCGTGCCGCTCGGTCAGCCCAACCCGCGCCAGCGCCTCGTTGACGGCGGCTTCGTCGGCGTCGTTCCAGGAGGCAAGCGCTGCGCGATGCGGCGTTCGGCCGAGCCGGACGACGTCGCAGACGGAGAGCTGGATCTCGGTCGTCGCCTGCTGCTCGACGAAGGCGAGGCGGCGGGCGAGCTCGCGGCGCGGCACGGCGGCGATGTCATTTCCGTCGAGCGTGACGACGCCGCTCGCGACATTGCGCAGGCGGCAGAGCAATCGGAGCAGGCTCGACTTGCCGGAGCCGTTCGGGCCGATCAGGCCGAGCACCCGGCCGGGCGCCGCCTCCAGCGTCACGCCATCGACGATCATGCGGCCGCCGGCGCCCCAGCGGACCTCGCGAGTGGCGAGCGTCATGCCGGCCTCCGGGCACGATAGAGGATCAGAGCGAAGACCGGGGCGCCGAAGAGCGCGGTGACCACGCCGATCGGCAGGATCTGTTGGGGTATCAGGATGCGGGAGAGGATATCCGCGAGGATCATGAAGATCGCGCCGATGACGAGGCAGGCCGGCAGCAGGCGGGCATGGCCGGAGCCGACGAGGAAGCGCGCGGCATGGGGAATGATCAGGCCGACGAAGCCGACCGTGCCGACGATCGAGACCATCACCGCCGTCATCACCGCCGTGGTCGCGAAGAGCACAACCTTCACCCGCGTCACCGCGACGCCGAGCGAGGCGGCTGCATCGACGCCGAAGGCGAACGCGTCCAGCACCTTGGCGTGGAGCATGCAGATGCCGAAGCCGATGAAGGCAACCGGCGCCGCCATCCAGAGATCGGGCCAGCGCACGCCGCCGAAGTTGCCGAGCAGCCAGAACATCACGCCGCGCGCCTGCTCGGCACTGGCGAGCGTGGTCACGATCGTCGCGGTTGCCGCGTTGAAGAGCTGAGAGGTGGCGACGCCGGCCAGGATGACGCGGTCGCTCGCCCCACCCGCCCCCGCCGCCAGCAAGGCGACGACGACGAGCGCGGCGCAGGAGCCGATGAAGGCGCCGGCCGATACCGAGAGCACCGCGCCGCCGATGCTGATGCCGAGGATCAGTACCGCGACGGCGCCGGTCGAGGCGCCGGCCGAGATGCCGAGGATATAGGGCTCGGCCAAGGGATTGCGCAGCAGCGCCTGCAGGATCGCGCCCGACAGGGCGAGCGCGCCGCCGCAGAGCCCCGCCATCAGCGCGCGGCTCAGGCGATAATCGAAGATCACGCCCTGCTGGATCGCGCTGACCGGGAAGTCGAGATCGAACAGCCCGTTGCCGAGCGCCTTCAGGGCCGTGTCCAGCGGGATGCGCATCTCGCCGATCGTCACCGCCAGCGCGACCGATAAGGTCAGCGCCAGCAGCGAGGCCAGCGCGATGCCGATCCGCGCCGGCCAGTTCGGCCCATGGGCGGCGTGGCTCAACGCGAGAGCCCGAAGCCCGCGATCGCCTTGGCGAGGGTCTCGATGCCGTCGACCGTGTCGAGCCCGGCGCGGGTCGCGCCCACATCCAGGATGACGACGCGGTTGTTCCTGACCGCATCGAGCTTGCTGGCGACCGGGTCGGTCTTCAGGAATTCCAGCTTCTTCTCGATATCGTCGGCCGGAAAGCGGCGGCGATCCATCTTGACGGTGACGATCACCGCCGGGTTGGCAGCGGCGATGCTCTCCCAGCCGACCAGAGGCCATTCCTCGTTGGTCGAGATGATGTTGCGGGCGCCGAGCTTCGACAGGATATAGGCGGGCACGCCGTTCTTGCCGGCCATGAAGCCGTCGCCCTTGATGTCCTTGCTGGAGAACCAGACGACGACCGGCACGTCCTGCGCCTTGAGCTTGGCGACCTGCTCGACCGCCTTCTCCTCGCGGGCCTTGAGTTCGGCGACGAGCGTCTCGGCCCGGTCGGCTACGTCGAAGATCGCGCCGAATTCGCGGATGTTGCGATAGACCAGCTCCATCGTGAACATCTGGGTGCGCACCCCGTCGCCGGCACCGGAATTGTCCTTGCCGACGCAATCGGTCGGCGAGACGTAAGCCGGCACCTTCACCTTGGCGAACTGGTCGCGCTTGCCGACGATGCCGTTGGGCCCGACATGCCATTCGAACATCGCCGTGACGAGATCGGGCTCCTGCGCCAGCACCGCCTCAAAGCTCGGATCGTTGTCGGCGAGACGCTTCACCTTGGCGTTGACCGCCTCATAGGGCTTGGCCACAGGCGAGAACCAGACCGCCGTGCCGACGACGCGGTCGCCGAGGCCCAGCGCATAAAGAATTTCCGTCTGGGTCTGGCCGATCGCGACGACGCGCTTGGGCGCGGCGTTGAAGGTGATCGTCTCGCGGCAATTCTCCAGCGTCAGCGGATATTTGGTGGGCGCCGCATTGGCCGTGCCGGTGGCGAGAGCGCCCAATAGAGCAACGGCCGAGAGGCTAAACAGGTTAAACGGGCGCGCAACCGGCATCGAGGCCATCCGAAATGTAACAATGTTGCATTTCTGATAGAGTGCGCGGCAGGCGGCCGTCAAGCCGCCCTGAACGGCCTGCGTGGTGGTCTTCGTGAACATGGACTTCATCGCTCCCCGAGATGACAGCCGGGGCAGCTTGGGCATGTGGGACGGGAAGGCGGCACAAGGCCGCCATCGACACACAGCTCCGGAACACCCCGTCCGAAAGACGTCTTCGACGACCGGGGCAGGTCTCCTGGCTCGCGGGTCGATGCCGCTTCCGCCCGGCCTTCCCGGCGCATCAGGCGCCAGTGGACGATGGACGGAAAGCTCGCCGCTTACAGTTGCGGGGGCAGCCTCGGCTTTGGCGCGGGTCGCGCCTCACCGAATTCCCTCTTAGCTCCGGGAGCAACCCGGAGAACCTCGATCGGCGCACACCCTATAAGGGCGTGGCGCTGCGTCAAGCAGACATCGCGTCAGAGACTCGGCGTACTGTAGAGCCGCTTGCCGCCGACCGAGATCTCGACCTCCTGCAGATAGCTGCGCAGCGCCGTGGTCGCGACATCGATGCCGAGGCCGGGTACATCAGGCGCCGCGACCTGCCCGTTCGCGTTGCGCTCCAGATGATTGGCGGAGATCGCGGTCGCGAGCGGCTTCGGCATCGCCGGATATTCGCAGATTTCGTGCTCGGCCAAGCCCGCATAGGGCTGGAGCGAGGCGGAGAGCGCCAGATGCGAGGTGAAGGTGTGGTTGACGAAGGTCACACCCTTGGCGACCGCATAATCCGCCACCGCCTTGGACGGGCCGATGCCGCCGATCCGGCCGCAATCGATCTGGACATAGCCGATGCCGCCATAGTCGATGAGCTGCCGCGCCATCGACTCGTTATGGGCGCCCTCCCCGCCGGCCAAACGGACCTTGGGGCTGCGCTGGGCAAGAGCGCCATAGGCTTCGAGCGCGCTGGCGTGGAAGGGCTCCTCGAACCAGAGCACGTTGGCCTTTTCCATCGCCGGCAAGCGGGCGGCGGCGCGCGCGACATCCTCGATGAAGATCTGTCCGGTATCGACGAGCAGGATGCCGTCCTGCCCCAAACCCTCGCGGGCAGCGACGAAATGCTCGGCATCGGCCTCGACGCTGCCACGACCGATCGGCCCCCAGCCGAACTTCGCGGCGCGGAAGCTGCGGCTGCGGGCATCGCGAGCGCGTTCGAGGGTTTCCTGCGCCGTGTCGCCAAAGAGGACCGAGGCATAGGGCGTCTTGGGATGGCTCTTGGCGTAGCCGAGCAGGCGCCAGACCGGCTCGGATCGCATCTTCCCGAGGATATCCCACAGCGCCATCTCGACGCCGGAAAAGGTATGCGGCGCCTGCAGCAGGTCCATCGAGTTATAAGCGACGGCCGCGGCGATGCGGGCGATGTCCTCCGGGCTTTCCAGATTCTGCCCGAGCACGGAATCGGCGACAGGCCGGCAGACGCCATGCGACATCGGGCAGATGAAGGCGGCGATGGAGGGCAGCGGCGCCGCCTCGCATTCGCCCCAGCCGACATGGCCGCCAGCCGCGACCCTGACCAGCAAGGCATCCTGGCTGCCATCGGCCTCGTCGGTGACGACGGGCATGGCGAGATAGAAGAAATCGACGGCCTCGATCCTGGGCACGGGTCTTCTCCTTACAGTTCGTAGATCGTGGCGCGAGGCGCGAAGGTGACGCCCTCGTCGAGCGGATAGATCGGCCGGGCGCAGATGGTGTGGCCCAGGCTCTTCAGATTGGCGGAGGTCGCGCCGGGCGCGTCGATGTTGAAGTTCCGCGCGCACCACTGGTCGAACATGTGGAACTCGGTGTGGGGCGACTTCACCACGATCAGGTCGAAATCGGTCGGGTCAATGCCGTTGGCATAGTACATCGCCCGGTCGAACAGGCTGACCGAGCGGCTCATCACGACGACGGTGACATTGTCCCGGGTCAGAACCGCGGTCGGCCCGGCGCTAAGCGGCGCCTTCATCGTCTCGAGCGCAGCCTCGCCATCCGAGAGCAGCTTGACCTTGGCGGTCACCCTCATCGGCGGGAAGCGCGCGGGATCGATCGAGCCGCCGAGCGTGACCTCGATCGTCGCGCCGACGCCGGCCTTGTGGGCCGCAGCCGCGGCCGGCGCGTCGACGATCTGGGCCAGCACCCGCTTGCCGTAGCCGGCCTTGCGCAAAGCGGCGAGGATCGCGTTGCTGTCGCCGGAGGCGCCGGACGAGGTGGCGTCGGCGGCATCGGTGAAGATCACCGGGCCGTCGATGCTGCGTGCCTGCGCGATGGCGCGCTCCAGCGGGACGAGCTTGCCCTGCATGCGGAAGCGCAAGGGCCAGAACTCCTCGGCCAGCCGGACCGCCTCGCGTTCGGCGGTCGCCTTGTCGCCATCGGTGAGGATCAGCACCTGCGAGCAGAGCTCGGGCACATCGGTGAAGGGGTTGCCGATCATGATGCCGGCTGCGAGCGCCCGCCCCTCCTCCTCCAGTCGGCGGCATTCGGCGAGCAATTCGCCATAGCAGCCGGTCTTTGTGATGAGCTCGTCACCGCGGACCAAGGCGGGAATGACGACGCGGGCGGCGACGGGCTTGATCCCGCCAGCCATCAGCTTCAGCAGCAATTCGGCGGCGCGGCGCCCGGTATCGGCGAAATCGACATGGGGGTAGGTCCAGTAGATCGCGAAGCCGTCGACGTTGCGGAGCATCCGGTCGGTCAGGATGCCGTGCAGGTCGAGCGAGATGACGATCGGCATGTCCGGCCCGACGCGCTCGCGTAGCTTCTCCAGCAGATAGCCCTCCGGGTCAAGTTCACCATCGGCGCCCATCGCGCCATGCAGCGAGACATAGATGCCGTCGATGCGATCGAGCTTCGCGAAGATCGCGGTGAGGATTTCGTCGGAGAGCGTCTTCCAGCCTTCCGCCGAGAGCGGCCCGGCGCTGCCGGAACGGGCGCAGATCGTCGGCACGATCTCGATATCGGGCCTCGCCTCGAAGACCGCGAGCGCGCCGCCGAGCTCCTGGTTCTGGCCGCGCTGGACGTAGAGGCCGTCACCGTGGTGGATCAGGAAGTTCTCGTAATGCGACGGCAGCGGATTGAAGGAGGAAATCTCCTGCTTGCAGTCGGCGATCAGGATGCGCTTCATCGGGCGGCTCCGGCGGGTCAGAATTTCAGGCGGGGATCGAGCACGTCGCGCAGGCCGTCGCCGAGCAGGTTGAGGCCGAGCACGCAGGCGATGATCGCGAGGCCCGGAAACACCGTGATCCAGGGCGCCTCGCGCATGAAGTCGCGCCCCTGGGCGATGATCGAGCCGAAGGAGGCGGCCGGCGGCGGCGGACCGGCGCCGACGAAGGAGAGCGCGGCTTCCGCCAGCACCGCTATGGCGAAGACATAGGTCAGGCGCACGATCAGCGGGCCGGCGACGTTGCGCAGCACATGCTTGAACAGGATGGTCCATTCGCCGACGCCGATCGAGCGGGCGGCGGCGATATATTCCTGCTCCTTCTCGATGAGGACCGAGGCGCGGACGATGCGGGCCGTATGCGGCGTCGTGGCGATGGCGAGCGCGATCACGACATTGGTCAGCGAGGCGCCGAGCACCGCCGAGACGACCATGGCCAGCACGATCGACGGAAACGCCATCAGCGCGTCCATGATCCGCATGATCGGCTGATCGAGATGATAGAAATAGCCGGCGATGGCGCCGCAGAGCGTGCCGGCGATGCCGGCCAGCACCACGGTGAAGGCGCCGATGGCGAGCGAGATGCGGGCGCCGATCATGACGCGAGAGAGGATGTCGCGGCCGAAATGATCGGTGCCGAACCAGTGCACGGCGCTGGGCTCCGCGAGCCGCGCGCGGACATTGCTCTTGAGCGGGTCGAAGGGCGTGAGCCAGTCGGCGGAGAGCGCGACCGCGACCATGACGAGCACAAGTACGGCCCCGATCACGAAGGAGCGGTTGCGAAAGAGGCGCCCCCAGACGGCGCGGCCAATGAGGGGCGTGCGCTGCATCAGGCCAGCCTCACCCGCGGATCGACCACGGCGTAGAGGATGTCGACGACGAGGTTGATCGCGAGATAGACGACCGCGAGGAAGAGCAGGCCGCCCTGCAGAACCGGAAAGTCGCGCGAGGCAATGGCGCCGACGATCAGGCGGCCGATGCCGGGAATCGAGAAGACCTGCTCGACGATGACCGCGCCGCCGAGCAGAGCGCCTGAGACGATGCCGATGACAGTGAGGATCGGGATCATCGCGTTGGGCAGGGCATGGCGCAGGACAACATGGAGCTTGGCCAGCCCCTTGGCATCGGCGGTGCGGACATAGTCCTGCGAGAGCGTGTCCAGCATCGAGGCGCGCGCCATCCGGGCGATGAAGCCGACCTGCACCAGCCCCAGGGTCAGCGCCGGCAGGATCATGCCGCGCAGCCACTGACCCGGCGATTCCATGAAGGGCGTGAAGCCGCCGCTCGGCAGCCAGCCGAGCGACACCGCGAAGACCAGAACCATGACGAGGCCGAGCCAGAAATCCGGCACCGAAAGCCCGAGCAAGGCCGTGGTCATCACCGCCTGATCGGGCCAGCGGTTGTGATTGACGGCGGCGACGATGCCGGCCGCGACGCCGAAGAATACGGCGAAGGCGAGCGCCAATGCCGCCAGTGAAAGCGTGACCGGCAACCGCTCGATCAGGGCGGCCGTGACCGAGCGGTTGAGCAGGATCGACTGGCCGAGATCGCCGCTGAAGATGCGGCCATACCAGCCGAGCATCTGCTGCGGCAGCGAGAGATCGAGCCCGAGCGCGCTGCGCAGCTTGGCGACCTGCTCGGGCGTCGCCGAGGCGTCGAGAAAGGCCGCGGCCGGATCGCCCGGCACCAGCCAGATCAGCGCAAACGACATCAGCGAGACCAGGACGAGCACGAGAAAGGCGCCCGCGAGCCGGCGGATCAGGAAATGCCCCATGCCGCCCTCCTTTCGAGCGTTAGGCCTTAGGTCTGATAAGTGCGCGTCATCCCGGGCGACCGAAGGGAGACCCGGGATCCATTCCGGAACGCTTCCAGCAAAGGTTCAGGAATGGATCCCGGATCGGCGCCGCTGCGCGGCTTGTCCGGGATGACACAGCTAATATGGCGACGGTCGAAGCCTATGACGGCCGTCATCGACCGCTTGCCCTCAAGGCTCCAGCCAGACGCCCCACATGCGCGGGATGCGATAGGGCTTGAAGTTCTTGAGCTTGGCCGTCGAGGCCTGGAAGATGCCGTAATTGCCGGCCTTCATCGCCACCGCCGCATCGTACATGTGCTTCTGGAAGGCGTCGAAGAGGGCCTTGCGCTTGGCTTCGTCCATCTCGGCGTTGAAGGCAGCGGCGATGCGGTCGATCTCCGGGTCCTTGGCCTGCTGCGAGAGGCCGTTGACCCAGGGCGCCATCACCGAGCCCGGACCTTCATAGGGCTCGATGCCGAAGCCGTGGGTCCAGAAGGTCCAGCCGGTCGGCGTGAAGCCGATCTTCGAGACGGTCGGCCAGTCGGCGACGGAGATGTCCACCTCGACGCCGATCTCCTTCAGCTTCTGCTGGACCAGCGTCGCGGTGTCGACATTGGGGCGCAGATTGTCGGTGATAAAGGTGACCTTGCCGCCCTTGTAGGAGGATTTGGCGAGAAGCTCCTTGGCAAGCTTGACGTCGTTCTTGTTGTACTTGTCGCTGCCGACAGTCGAATGGAATGCGGAGCCGGGATAGAGCCAGCTCGGGTCCATCTGGTAGATATCGGCATAGGAGATCGCCATGATCTCCTCCATGTCGAGCGCCGCCTGGACAGCCAGCCGGAAGTTCACGTCATTGGCCGGAGCCTGGGCCTGGTTGAACTTGATCACTTGCAGGCCGAACGGCACCATCTTGTGGATGGTGAAGCGGTTGTCGGTGCCGAGGCGCTTGGCGGTCGGGCCGTCGACGGTCTCGTTGAACTGGATCTGGCCGGCTTCGAGCGCGGCGCTGCGGGCGCCGCCTTCCGGCATGAAGCGGAAGGTCACCGTATCCAGGAAGGCTTCCTTCTTGCCCGCGAAGCCGTCGCGGCCGGTGCCCTTCGGATTGGGCGCATAGCCGTCATAGCGCGTCAGCTTGACGTGGCTGTCCGGCCTGTACTCGACGAATTTGTAGGGGCCGGTGCCGATGACCTCGATCTTGCCGGCTTCCTTGGCGGCCTCGCTCGCCGGATAGATCGCGATCGGGGCGCGCGGCGAGGAGAGATTGTCGAGGAAGGTCGATTGCGCCTGCTTCAGCGTGACCGTGACCTCGTGCTCGCCGCTCGCCTTGATCGTGTCGATGGCGGCGACCAGCGCCGGTGAGGCTCCGACCTTGCGGTAGCGCTCCAGCGAGGCGACGACATCGGCGGCATCGAGCTTCTTGCCGTTATGAAAGGTCACGTCCTTGCGGATCGGGAAGACATAGGTCTTGCCGTCGGGCGAGACCGTCACGCCCTCGGCCAGCTCCGGCACCGGCTTGGCGTTCTCGTCGCGGGCATAGAGCGTCTCGAAGATATGGAGCGTGACGTTGCGCGAGGCCTGCGCCGAGGTGATCTGCGCATCGAGCGAAGGCGGCGCCTGGCTGATGCCGATGACGACGTCGCCGCCCTTGCGCTGGGCGAGCGCGTTCTGAGCCCCTCCCAGCATGAGCGCGGCCGCGAGGGCGGCGCCGAAAATGATGTGCTTTGCCATGTTCTTGTCCCCTCAGGATTGATGGTCAGGCACGTTGTGGTTCAGGCGTAAGCTTGGTCAGGCGGCGGCGCGCGCCGCGTCGTAATCCTCCATCAGCACCGCAACCGCATCGCCGCGCTGGACGCGGCCCGGGCCGGCGGACATCCAGAGCACCCCGTCGCGGCGGTAGCGCACCTCCAGCGGGTCGCGGTCGATGTCCTCGATGAAATGCAGGTAGCCCGCGAGATCGCCGGCCCGGCAGATGTCGCCGACGACGTTGCGCGGCTCGAACAGTCCCCCAGTCGGCGCGAAGGAATAGCCCGCGGCATCACGCACCATCATGTGGCGGGTGCCGGGCGAGCCGTCGCGCTGCGTCGTGTCGGGCTTTCCGTCCATCAGGCCGCAATGCTTGAGGATATTGGTCAGCGCCCGGTCGGCGATGCGAACGCCCTCGACATTGACCCGCCCCCAGCCGCCGAGCTCGGTGCCGAGCGAGAGGATGCCGCGCCGCTCGACCGAGGAGGTCAGCGTCGCGCCCTCGTCGACGCCCCAGAACACGACATTGTAGGGCGCCCCAAAAGCTGCCGCCGCTGCCATGGTGCGCTCGCGCAGCTTCGCATCGGCGACATAATGCATATTGGTCGAAAGCGCCGAGTCACCGGAATGGCCGGCCGTGTGGAGATCGACGGAGACATTGACCAGCGGCAGCACGACGGTATCGACGAAATGCGCCAGCATCTCCGAGAAGGTGCCGCGCGGATTGCCCGGGAAGCAGCGGTTCATGTCGCGGTTGTCGACCGGCGAGAGCCTAGTATCGTTGAGCACGGCCGGCATGTTAAGCGCCGGGATCATGATCACCCGCCCCTGCACTTTCGCCGGATCAAGGCTGCGGGCGAGGCGCGAGACGGCGATCTGGCCTTCGTACTCGTCGCCATGGACGCCGCCGGTGAAGAGGATCGTCGGGCCGGAGCCGTTCTTCACGCTGATCACGGGGATTTCGACGACGCCCCAGCCGGAGGTGTTGCGCGAGAGCGGCGCGCGCAAATAGCCGGCCTGCCGCCCCGCTGCCTCGAAGTCGATCTCGCACCGAATCCGACTTTCCGACGCCATGGCGAACCCCTCCTCGCTCTTGCGTTTCGTATGATTGTATACGATCATACGACCTGTCAAGCGAGAGGCAGAGAGCCGGATGACGGACACGGGCGAGCAGGTGCGGGCAACTGACAAGGCCATTCAGGAGCGAGCGAAAAGCTCAGGACCCGACTGGCAGCCCTTGCAGCCGCAGACGCTCGTCGACCATGCGATCGAGGCGATCATCGCGGGCGCCGCGGCCGGGCTGATCCTGCCAGGCGACCGGATCGTCGAGGTCGATCTCGCCCGCAAACTCGGGGTCAGCCGCGTGCCGGTGCGCGAGGCGCTGCGCCTGCTCGAAAGCCAGGGTGTCGTGGTCAGCGAGCCTTACAAGGGCATTCGGCTCCGCCCGGTGACGAACGAGCGCGTCTCGGACCTGATCGAGGCGCGGATCGCGCTGGAAGCGAGCGCCGTGGTGCGTGCCGTCGCAGTCGGCCGCAATCGCGGGGCTCATCTCGACGAACTCCGTGCCGCCGTCGCCGAAATGGAGCTGATGGCGGCGCGCGGCAGCGCCTATGGCGTCGCGGTCGCCGATACCGGCTTTCACCGCGCACTCTGCCGGCTCGGCGGCAACAGCGTCACCTTCGACCTGTGGGAGACGCTTGCGCCGCAATGCACGATCATTTTCGGCCTCGCCACCTTCGGCAAGCCGATGGCCGGCGTGGTCGAGGAGCATGTCGACCTGCTCGCGGCCTTCGAGGCCGGCGATATCGCGGTGATCACGCGCACGCTCGACGAGCACATCACCGTCATGAACCACGCGATGGATTACGAGGCCATCGTCGCGCAGCGCCGCAAGGAAAGGGATTTGCCGTGAACGACCAGCCGATCCAGACGCGCGCAGCCGGGCGGACGGCGGGGCTCCCGCCCTTCCGCATCACCCGCATCGAGGCCGCTCCCCTGTTCGGCGAAAGCCCGAAGGGCGGATGGTCGGCCGAGATCCGGCCGGAGGATTCGATCCATGCGCTGATCGCCGTGCATACCGACCAGGGGCTGACCGGCTATGGCAGCGTCTTCACCGATGGCCGGCTCGTGCAGGCGGGCCTCAAGGTGCTGGAGCCGCTCTTTCTCGGCGCCGACGCGCTCTCGCCCGATTTCGTCAGCGAGAAGCTGCACCAGAACACCTTCTGGATGGGGCGCGGCGGCACGTTGACCCATACGATCAGCGGCATCGACATCGCGATGTGGGACATTCTCGGCCAGGCGACGGGTCTCAGCGTCGGGCGCCTGCTCGGTGGGCGCTATCGCGAGCGCGTGCAACCCTATTGCTCGCTGCTGATGGAGGAGCCGGCGGCGATGAAGGACGTCGTCGCGAGCTACCGCGACAAGGGCTTCAGCGCCTTCAAGATCGGCTGGGGGCCGTTCGGCCGGGCGCTCGACGTCAAGCTAGACGAGGCGATCGTGCGCGCGGCGCGCGAGGCGGCGGGCGAGCGCTCGAAGCTCTTCGTCGATGCCGGCGCCAGCGACGCGCTCTGGCCGCATGGGCTGAAATGGGCCAAGCGCACCGCGCAGATGCTGGCGGACTACGAGGTCGGCTGGTTCGAGGAGCCGGTGCGGCCCGACGCCATCGACGATTATCGCGAGTTGCGCCGCTCCTCGCCCGTGCCGATCGCCGGCTGCGAGGTTCTGACCCGGCGCCAGAGCTTCATTCCCTGGCTGACGACCGGCGCGCTCGACATCGTCCAGCCCGACGTCACCAAGGTCGGTGGCATCTCGGAGCAGCGCCGCATCGCCTGGATGGCCTATGATCTCGGCATCAAATATGTCGGCCACGGCTGGAACACGGCGCTCGGCCTCGCCGCCGACCTGCAGATGGCCTCAGCCTTTCCCGATGCCGATCTTGTCGAGTTCATCGGCGGCAGCCCCTATGTCGACGGCATCCTGGCGAAGCCCTTCGCGCTCGATGCCGAGGGTTGGCTGACGATCCCGGACCTGCCGGGGCTCGGCGTCACGATCGATCGCGACAAGCTGGGGCGCTATACGCCGGACCCGCAGGCGCTGTTCGGGTGAGCATCGCCTAATCCACTATCGCATAGGCGGCACGATCGATGCCGTGGCGAGCGAGCTTGTCGTAGAAGGTCTTGCGGGGGATGCCGAGCATCTCCAGCGTCGCGCGGACATCGCCGCGATTGGCTTCCAGTGCCTCGCGGATCAGGTTGGCCTCGATCGCATTGAGGCGATCGGGCAGGCTGGCGACCGGGGCATCGGAGCGGTTCGTGTGCGCCGGCAGGTCGCTGGACAGGCCGAGCGCGACCCGCTCGGCGAAATGGACGAGCTCGCGGACATTGCCGGGCCAGTCGTTCTCGACCAGATGGCGCTCGACGGCCCGATCCAGCGCTGGCACCGGCCGGCGATACTTTTCCGCCGCGCGGGCGAGAAAGCGCGTGAAGAGCAGCGGAATGTCGCGGCGGCGTTCGCGCAGGGGCGGAATGCGCAGCGTCACGACGTTCAGGCGGTAATAGAGATCCTCGCGAAAATCGCGGCGCTGGGCGGGGTCGCCGAGATCGGTCTTGGTCGCGGCCACGACCCTGAGATTGACGCGCCGAAGGTCGTTCGAGCCGAGCGGTGCGATCTCGCGCATCTCCAGAACGCGCAGCAGCTTGACCTGTGCCGAGGGCGGCATGCTCTCCAGCTCGTCGAGGAAGAGCGTACCGCCGCTGGAATGCTCGATGCGGCCGATCCGCTTTTTCTGCGCGCCGGTGAAGGCGCCGGGCTCGTAGCCGAACAGTTCGCTCTCGATGACGCTGTCGGGCAGCGCGCCGCAATTCAGCGCGACGAAGGGCTTGTCGCGGCGGCGGCCGAGCCGGTGCAGCAGGCCGGCGACGACCTCCTTGCCGGTGCCGGTCTCGCCGAGCACGAGCACGTCGACATCGACATCGGCAAGCTCGCGGATGGTCTGGCGCAGACGCGTGATCGCGGCGGTCTCGCCGATCAGCGCCGTCCCCTCCTCGCCCTGCTCGGCCAGCGCCCGCAGACGCCGGTTCTCGAGGACGAGCACGCGCTTTTCGGCTGCGCGCCGGAGCGTCTCGACAAGGCGCTCGCCGGCATAGGGCTTGGCGATGAAGTCATAGGCGCCCTCGCTCATCGCGCCGACGGCAGTGGCGATATCGGCATGGCCGGAGATTATGATCACCGGGATATCGGGATCGAGCGCCCGCAGGCGCCGGAACAGCTCGATCCCGTCCATGCCGGGCATGCGGATATCGGTGACGACGATGCCGGCATAGTCAGGCCCGATCCGCTCCAATGCCGCCTCGCCCGAGGGCAGCGCCACTGCCCGGAAGCCAGCGAGGCTCAGTGCCTGCACATTGGCGTCGCGCAGATCGGGATCGTCGTCGACGAAGGAGACTTCGATCGCGGCGGTGGAGCCCACGGAATCGCTCATGCCGCCGCCCTTTCGAGAGTGATGACGAAGTTGGCGCCGGCGCCAAGGACGCTCGTCGCGGTCAAAGTGCCGCCGAAGGAGACGATCATGTCCTGCGAGATCACCAGCCCGAGGCCGAGCCCCTTGGGCTTCGACGTGCTGAACGGGGTGAAGAGCTGCGCCAGCGCCTGCTCCGACAGGCCCGGGCCGCGATCGGTGATCGCAATCTCGACCCGCTCGTCATTTGGCGTGACCGTGATCGCCAGCGCAGGCTCGCCGCCCTGCCCGCCTTCCATCAGCGCCTCGATCGCATTGCGCAACAGGTTGACGAAGACCTGCTCCAGCTCGATCGGGCGGGCGATGACATGGACCGGCTCCGGCGGAACGGTGACGAGCGGCGTCACGCCGGCCTGACGCAAGGGGCCTTCGAGCAGGGTCAGGGCGCCATCGATGATCGTACCGATCGGGACAGGCGCCAACGGCTCCTTGCTGCGGCGGGCGAAGCCGCGCAAGGCCTCGGTGATCGCGCCGATCCGGTCGGTCAGCGAGACGATGCGGACCAGCGCGCCGTCGGCATCCGCAGGCTCGGCGCGCTTGAGGAAGGTGCGGGCGTTCTCGGCATAGGTCCGTAGCGCCGCGAGCGGCTGGTTGACCTCGTGGGCGACGCCGGCGGTGATCTGGCCGAGCGTCGCCAGGCGGTTAGCCTTGGCCAGTTCCTCGCGGACATTGGACAGGCGCTCCTGCGCACGGGTGCGCTTCGCCATCTCGGCGACGAGGCGTTCATTGGCGCCGGCAAGCTCCGCCGTGCGTTCGACGACGCGCTCCTCCAGCTCGGCCTTGGAGCGGGCATCGGCCTCCTGCCGGACAAGATTGCGCTGGCGGCGATAGAGCGCGAAACCGGCCAGCGCCGCCCCCGGCATGAGCAGCAGCGCCGCCAGCGCCTGCGATTGCGAGCGCCCCGCCGTGATCGCGGCATCGACGGGCTGGAGCACTTCCAGGAGCCAGTCCGTCGTCGCGACGGGCTGGCGGATGCGGATAGAGCGGCCGGCAAAGGCGCCCGTGCCCTGAACCAGATCGCCGCGCTCCTGCAGCGGCAACAGGGTCAGCGGCGCGGTGCCGAACTGGAGCGAATCCCGGATCGCGGCCGCGGTGGCCGGATCGAGCGGCGCCTCGACCCGGAAGCGCCAGTCCTCGACCGTCGAGAGCAGCACGACGCCGCGCTTGTCGACGACATAGGTCTGGCCGCCGAGCGCGCGCCAATCCGCCTCGACGCGGTCGAACTCGGCCTTGACGACGATGATGCCGAGGCTGCGGCCGCTCTCCTCGATCCGCCGGGTGATGTAGAGGCCGGGGCGCTGGCTGACCGTGCCGAGCGCGAATTGCTCGGCCGCGCCATTGGCGACGGCCCCCCTGAAATAGTCGCGGAAGCTGTAGTCGCTGCCGACGAAGCTGGTCGGCTCATTCCAGTTGCTCGCCGCGATCGCGACGCCGTCCGGGCCGAGCAGATAGATCACCGCCGTGCGGGCTTCCTTCGCGATCGCCTCCAGCTTGAGGTCGAGCCCATGGCGGCTGCCGCCGGTCAGGGCCTGCCGCACGTCAGGATCGCGGGCCAGGATGACCGGGAGCGCGCGCTGCTTCTCCAGCTCGCCGCGCAGGATCGCCAGCGCCAGCGTGCCACCATCGGTCGCCCGGCTTTCGGTCGCGGCGACGGCGCGGCTGCGACCGATCTCACCGGCGGCGAAGAGCGAGGCGACGGCCAGCGCCGCCACGACCAGCCCGAAGACCAGCCAGCGCTGCGTCGCGGCACTCTGCCATGGATCGCGCCCGGAACGGCTCATCGCCAAGTCGTTGTGCGGAATTCCGCACAAATCAAGAGGGAGCGTGCGGAATTCCGCTCGTAGCATTCGCAAACTGATTCTACCAGGAATCGCAACCCATTGATTTCGTTTGTCTTCCCTAATTCCGGCCGATTGGCACGCGGGTTGCGAAAGAGGGGTAGCGGTTTCGAACAAAACCAAGACGACCGCCGACCCAAGGAGCAGAACATGGCGACCATGATCGACATCGCGCCCGCTCAGCCGGCGCGCCCGAAGAAGTTTTACCAGCATCTCTATGTGCAGGTGCTGTTCGCCATCGCGGCGGGCATCCTGCTCGGCCATTTCTGGCCGGAACAGGGCGCCGCCCTGAAGCCGCTCGGCGATTCCTTCATCAAGCTGGTGAAGATGATCATCGCGCCGGTGATCTTCCTGACGGTCTCGACCGGCATCGCCGGCATGACCGACATGAAGAAGGTCGGGCGCGTCGCCGGCAAGGCGATGATCTATTTCCTGTGCTTCTCGACGCTGGCGCTGATCGTCGGCCTCGTCATCGGCAACCTGATCCAGCCCGGCGCCGGCCTGCACATCAATCCCGCCAGCCTCGATGCCAAGGCGGTGCAGGGCTACGCCGCCAAGGCGCATGACACCAGCATCGTCGGCTTCCTGCAGAACATCATCCCGGAGACGATCGTCGGCGCCTTCGCCTCGGGCGACATCCTGCAGGTGTTGTTCTTCTCGGTGCTGTTCGGCCTGTCGCTGGCCATGGTCGGCGAGCGCGGCAAGCCGGTGCTCGACTTCCTGCAGGCGCTCTCGACCCCGATCTTCAAGCTGGTGGCGATCCTGATGAAGGCCGCCCCGATCGGTGCCTTCGGCGCGATGGCCTTCACCATCGGCCGCTACGGCATCGGCTCGGTCGCCAATCTCGCCTTCCTGATCCTGACCTTCTACATCACGGCGGCCGTGTTCGTGCTGGTCGTGCTCGGCGCCGTCGCCCGCTATAACGGCTTCTCGATCCTGGCACTGATCCGCTACATCAAGGACGAGATCCTGCTCGTCATCGGTACCTCCTCCTCGGAAGCGGCGCTGCCGAGCCTGATGGAGAAGATGGAAGCCGCCGGCTGCAAGCGCTCCGTCGTCGGCCTGGTCATCCCGACCGGCTATTCCTTCAATCTCGACGGCACCAACATCTACATGACGCTGGCGGCGCTGTTCATCGCGCAGGCGATGGATATCCATCTGCCCCTCGGCGACCAGATCCTGCTGCTGCTCGTCGCGATGCTCTCCTCGAAGGGCGCGGCCGGCATCACCGGAGCGGGCTTCATCACGCTCGCCGCGACGCTCTCCGTCGTCCCGGCCGTGCCGGTCGCCGGCATGGCGCTGATCCTCGGCATCGACCGCTTCATGTCGGAATGCCGCGCGGTGACCAACTTCATCGGCAATGCCGTCGCCACGATCGTGGTGGCGCGCTGGGAAGGCGAGCTCGACGAGAACCGCCTGAAGGCAGCGCTTGCCGGCGAACTGCCGGACTTCCTCGACGAGCCGCTGATGGCCCCGGCCGAGTAATCCCGGCCTGCAACAAGACGAAAGCCGCCGCCGGCATCCCGGCGGCGGCTTTTTTGTTCTAACGTAACTACGGTTGTCATTCCGGGGCTTCGCGAAGCGAAGAACCTGGAACCCACGACTGGCGAGCGGCCTGCAACCCGGTCCCTAAGGTCTCACCCGGTCGTGGGTTCCGGGTTCGCGCCTGTGGCGCGCCCCGGAATGACAAGCGTAGGCGCCAGGCCGCGACGATCAAGCCGCGACAGTCCTCAGAGCGTCGAGCGGCGCACCGTCAGGTCGGAACGCTCGTAGACCGCCGGCAGCAGGTCGACGCCGAGGCCGGGCGCTTCCATCGGGTAGACATAACCGTTCTCGATGCGCGGCATCTCGGTGACCAGCTCCAGATACCAGCCGCGATAGAAGGCGCGCACCGATTCCTGGATCAGCGTGTTCGGCTGGCTGAAGGAGGTATGGACCGCCGCGACGAAGCCGACCGGGCCGATGCAGTCATGCGGTGCGAAGGGGCGGTGCCAGGTCTCGGCGAGCGCGGCGATCTTGCGGCCCTCGGTCAGGCCGCCGGTCCAGCAGAGGTCGACCATCACGACATGGGCGGCGTCGCGCTCCAGCATGTCCTTGTAAGGCCAGCGCGAGCCCAAGGTCTCGCTGGCACAGACCCAGACATCCGTCGAACGCGCGTATTCGGCCAGCGCCTGCGGGGAGTTCATCCGGATCGGGTCCTCGTACCAGGTCGGCTTGTAGGGTTCGAGCACGCGAGCGATCTGCTTGGCGGTCGGCAGGTTCCAGAGCGAGTGGAACTCGACCATGATCTCCATCTTGTCGCCGACCGCCTTGCGAATCTTTTCAAAGGGCTCGACGGCTTTCTTCATCTGCTCGGCGGTGATGTGGAGGCCGTGGTTCTCGATCGCGGCGGGATCGAAGGGCCAGATCTTCATCGCGGTGATGCCCTGCTCCAGCAGGTTCTCGGCCAGCGCATCGGCGCGGTTCATGAAGCCGTCGAGGTCCTCATAGGGGCTGGCCTCGTCGCCCAGGCTCCAGTTCGAGACCGGCTTGATATTGCTGGAGCGAACATAGCGGGTGCCGGCGCAGGTGTTGTAGATGCGCTGCTTGTCGCGGCAGAGCCCGCCCAGCATCTGGTGCACCGGCTGGCCGCAGACCTTGCCGAAATGGTCCCAGAGCGCGATGTCGATCGCCGAGGTCGCACGGGATTCCGCGCCGGTCGAGGACTGTGCCATCGGCAGGTTGGTCATCTCGCGATGCAGTGCCTCGATATGCAGCGGGTTCTTGCCGAGCAGGCGGCCGGCCAGCGTGTCATGGATATGCGCCTCGACCGACCGGGCGCCGTAGAAGGTCTCGCCCAGGCCGATATGGCCGGAATCGGTGTGGACGCGGACCCAGAGCACATTGCCGAATTCCTCGGCGTGCAGGGTTTCGATGGCGGTGATCTTCATGGCGTTTCGTCCTGTTCAATCCGTCGCGAGCAGGCGCGAAGCCCCTCGCCGCTTGTCG
This sequence comes from Allobosea sp. FW305-C-101, assembly GCF_058783685.1. Classification (NCBI taxonomy): domain Bacteria; kingdom Pseudomonadati; phylum Pseudomonadota; class Alphaproteobacteria; order Hyphomicrobiales; family Alloboseaceae; genus Allobosea; species Allobosea sp. FW305-C-101. The sequence goes on from NZ_JBYSYT010000001.1 coordinate 573,962, forward strand.
GTTATCGGGGGCTCACAGCACCGAGATCATGCCGCCGTCGACATAGATGATCTGGCCGCTGACATAGTCGGACGCCGAGGAGGCGAGATAGACGCAGGTGCCGGCAAGCTCGTCCGGGCGGCCCCAGCGGCGGGCCGGCGTGCGGCCCTTCACCCAGGCGTCAAATGTCGGGTTGTCGATCAGCGCCTGGTTCATGTCGGTCAGCATGTAGCCGGGGCCGATCGCATTGGCCTGGATGCCGAGCTCGCCCCATTCGGCCGCCATGGCCTTGGTCAGCATCTTGATGCCGCCCTTCGCCACCGTGTAGGGCGCGACCGTCGCGCGGGCGAGTTCGCTGGTCAGCGAGCCGATATTGATGACCTTGCCATGGCCGCGCTTGGCCATGCGGCGGGCGGCCTCGCGGCCGACCACGAAGGCGCTGGTCAGGTTGGTGTCGAGCACGCGGCGCCAGTCGGCAGTCTCCAGCTCCAGCATCGGCTTGCGGAACTGGATGCCGGCATTGTTGACGAGGATATCGACCGCGACGCCCTCGGCATCGAGTGCCGCGAAGGCGGCGACGACGGCCTGCTCGTCGGTGACGTCGAAATTCAGGCCGCGTGCCTTGTGGCCGGCCGCATTCATCGCAGTGACCGCCTCGGTGAGGCGCCCGGCATCGGCACCGTTGAGGATGATGCTCGCGCCCGCAGCCGCGAGCCCTTCGGCCATGGCACGGCCGAGCCCGCGCGAGGAACCGGTCACGAGCGCGGTGCGCCCCGAGAGATCGAAGGGAGAGGTCAAGCTCAAGCGTCCTATGTCGGCGTGGATTGGAGGGCCGGATGGGCCGGAATCGTGCCGCCAGCGGCGAGCTGGGCGGCGTAGCGGCGATAGGATTCACCGATATGCTTGCGCATCGCCTCGCCGGAGCCAGCCGGGTCGCGGGCGCGGATACGATCGAGGATCGCGGCATGGTCGGCGCGGCGGATCGCGATGTTCGAATCCTCGCCACGATCCTTGTCGCGCATGCTGCGGATCGAGTTGAGCAGCGGGCTCGACACGAACTGGAGCACGGTCAGGAAGAGCGGGTTATGCGCGGCCGTGGCGATGGCAAGATGCAGCGCGAGGTCATGGGCGGCGCTGTCCTCGCCGGCATCGTCGGCGGCGTTCAATGCGGCCTCGGCCGCTTCCATCCGGGCGAGGTCCTCCGACATATGGCGTAGCGAGGCCAGTTGCGCCGCCTCGACCTCCAGCCCGAGGCGGAATTCCAGGAATTGCAGGATCGACTGCTCGGAAGCCGCGATCTCGGCGCGGCGCAGGCGCAAGGAATCCTGCTGGTTGACGAAGAGCCCGAGCCCGCGCCGGCTTTCGACGATGCCGTCGGCCTTGAGATAGGCGATCGCCTCGCGCACCACCGGCCGGCTGACGCCAAGCTGGCGGGCAAGCTCCGTCTCGGAGGGCAAACGCGCGCCGGGCTGCAAGGCGCCCGAACGGATCGACGTCGCCAGCGCGGTGGCGGCATCGCTGGCGAGATTGGGGCGTGATCCGATGGAAGAGAGCTGCATGGCGGGTTCCTGTCCCTCGCAGCATTGTCATGGTATCAGTTGTCTGACAACCTTACTTCTGTGTTTTGCGGTCATGCCGACGCTGTCGAACCTACCACTGGGGATGGCCCCTTCGTTCCGAGCCGACCTCAAGGCTGGGCTCGTAAGCTACGAGCAGGACTGAGCGGTTCGTAGCCATGGCAAGGCGTCATTCTCGGGCTTGACCCGAGAATCTCTGTGGAATGAGGCGCGGGAGCCTTCTTCGGCAAGAGATGCCCGGGTCAAGCCCGAGCATGACTGCGGTGGCTAGCTCAGGCGTGCGGCCTGCCTGGGAATGCGGCGCAGCCTAGCGAGCAGCCGCCCCATCCGCGATCTGCCGGATCGCGATGCGGTCGAAGAAAGGATCGCGATCCCCCTGCTGGTCAACCGCGATCTCGCCGTCCTTCACGCGGAAGCGGATGACGGTCGCCCCAGTGCCGCGCCAGTCGGCGGTGTCGCCGTCATCCTCGTAGAGCTCGCCGGATGCACCCTCGACGAGTCCGCAGACGAGGACCTCGCGGAGATCGTCGATGCCCTCGGGATTGCCGAGCGGGATCAGCGCGCCGGCGCGGACGAAGACAGGCAGACGGCCGAGCGGAGCCGCAACAGTCACGACCGCGCCACCAGTGAAATGCTTGCCGGTATGCCAATCGTACCAGCCGCCTTCATGGACAGGCAGGTAGACGCTGCGCTCACGCGCGCCCTCCTCCAGCACCGGAGCGACCAGCACGTCCGGACCGAGCATGAAGGCGTCGTCGGTCTTCACGGCGCTCGCATCCTGCGGGAAATCCCAAAGCAGCGGGCGGATCGCCGGGGTACCGTCGCGGCTGGCGCGCCACATCAGCGTGTAGAGATAGGGCATCAGCCGGTAGCGCAACGAAATCGCCTCGCGTACCTGCGGCACCATCTCCGGATACATCCAGGGCAAGTTGACGACGCCGTCATCGTTCCAGGAGTTCATCACCATGCGCGGCCACAGGCTGCAGAACTCATTGAAGCGCACGAAAAGCTCGGGGCCGGGCGTCGGGCCATGGAAGCCGCCGACATCGTGGCCGATCGAGAACATGCCCGACAGGCTCATGTTGAGGCCTTGCGTCAGGTTGTAGCGCAGCGTCTTCCAGGCGGTCTCGTTGTCACCCGACCAGGTCTGGGCATAGCGCGAGATGCCGGCGCAGCCGCCGCGCGTGATCGCATATTGGCGCTTGCCGGGCTGGCGATCGGCCTGCGCTTCATAGGAGAGCTTGGTCATCAGCAGGGCCTGGGCCGGGCGTGCCAGAGACTGCCGGAAGGGGCGGCCATCGCCGTCACAAAGGGCGTCCTCGTCCCAGATCTCGTATTCGTTGTTGTCGTTCCAGACCGTGGTGAAGCCGTAATCAAGCAGCGCGGCCTCGATACCGTCGCGCCACCAGGCCCGGCCCTTCGGGTTGGTGTAGTCGAGATGGAAGCCGAGCCCGTCCCAGAACTGGGCAACGGCCGGCTTGCCGCTATCGCCGTCGCGCACGAGGAAATCGCCGTCGAGCGCCTCCTGCAGGCGCGGGTGGTCGTCGAGCAGGCAGGGCTTGAGATTGGCGACCGTGAAGATGCCGACATCGTTCAGGCGCTGCATCGTCGCCTTCGGGTCCGGGAATTTCTGCCGGTTCCAGTTGAAGGCGTAGCGGCGATGGCCGATCTGCGTATAGCCCGAGCCGAAATGGAACGAGTCGCAGGGGATGCGATGCGTCGTGAGCTTGCCGATGAAATCGCTGATGCGGGCATCGGCATCGGGCGCATCGGCGATCGCCATCGAGGTGACGCCGAAGCCGAAGGACCAGAGCGGCGCGAAAGCCTGCCCGCCGGTCAGCCAGGAGAAGCGCCTGACGACATCCGGCACCGTCGGGCCGGCCATGACGTAATAATCGAGGTCGCCATCGTCGCCTTTCCAGGAGCGGAACAGGCCATGGTAATTGTCGAGCGTGCAGCCGAAATCGACGCTGCCGGTCGAGAGGTTGTCGTAATAGATGCCGTGAGCCCCCACCGGCCCGTCAACGATGAAGAAGGGTAGCATCTTGTAGAGCGGGTCCGACAACTCGGCGTCGAAGCCGCAGGGATCGACGGCGTCGATGGCAAAGCGGCGGCCGGTGCGATCGAGCGGGCCAGCTTTGTCGCCGAGGCCGTAATGGCGCTCGTGATAATCCCGCACCATGAAATGGGCGAGCGCGCCAGTGCGCGGCGAAACCAGATAGGCTTGCGTCGTACGGTCCTGGAGGAAGGGCTTGTCCTCGCCGGCGCGGCGCCAGGCGATGCCGAAGGGCGAGAGCGTGACTTCGGCGCTCAATCCGCCCGCAGCGATGACGACCTTGTCGGCGCCCGCCCGGATATCCGTCTTCGGGCAGGCGAAGCCGTCGAGGCTGTCGCGCGGGCGCCCTTCATAAGGGGGCTCCAACCCGCCCGGCGCGATCGACCAACCGCGGTCGAGCCGGTAGCCGTCCTTCGGCTTCAGCGTGACGCGGCCGATATCGCCTTCGAGGATGCGCACGGTGAGCGCATGGCCGAGCCCGAGATCGAACAGGGCGGCTTCGCCATCGCGGCCGAGATAGCGGCCTTGGCTGAGGGCTTTCATGGAATCTCTCTCGGCAGTCTCTAGGGCCGGATTGCCCGGCCGGCTTCGTCGAACAGGTGCAGGCTCTGCTGCGGGAAGGCGAGCGCGACGCTGTGGCCACGCTCATGCTCGCTCTGGCCGTCGAGCCGGAGCGTGATCTGGGGAAGACCGGCGGCGGTCCCATAAAGGTAGCTCTCGCCGCCGAGCCGCTCGACGAGGTCGATGGCGAGCGGCAGCCCCTGCCCTCCCGGCGCCAGGGCCAGATGCTCGGGACGGATGCCGAGCGTGACCTTGCTGCCGATGGCGAGGCTGCCAGTGGCGCAGGCGACCTCGTGGCCTCCTTCTCCCAGCGCGACCCTGCCCGCAGCCGTCACCCGGCCGGGCAGCAGGTTCATGCGCGGCGAGCCGATGAAGCCGGCGACGAAGAGATTGTCGGGGCGGTTGTAGAGGTCGAGCGGCGTGCCGACCTGCTCGATGCGGCCGCCCTGCAGCACGACGATGCGGTCGGCCAGCGTCATCGCCTCGACCTGATCATGCGTGACGTAGATCATCGTGCCGCCGATCTCGGCATGGAGCGCGGCTAATTCCTTGCGGGTGGCGACGCGCAGTTCGGCATCGAGGTTCGACAGCGGCTCGTCGAACAGGAAGATTTTGGGATCGCGCACGATGGCGCGGCCGATGGCGACGCGCTGGCGCTGGCCACCGGACAAAGCCTTGGGCTTGCGCTCGAGATAGTCGGTGAGGCGGAGCATCGTGGCCGCGCGCTTCACGCGGCGATCGATCTCGTCGCGCTTGAACCCCATATTCTCCAGCGCGAAGGCCATGTTCGCCCGGACGCTCATATGCGGATAGAGCGCATAGGACTGGAACACCATCGCAAGCCCGCGCTCGGAAGCCGGCAGATGCGTGGCATCAGCGCCGTCGATCGCGATCGTGCCGCCGGTGATCTCCTCTAGCCCGGCGATCGAACGCAGCAGGGTCGACTTGCCGCAGCCGGACGGGCCGACGAAGACGACGAACTCGCCATCGGCGACCTCGAGGTCGATGCCGTGCAGCACCGTCGTCGCGCCATAGGCCTTGCGGACGCCGGAGAGGCTCAGTCCCGCCATTATTTCATTCCCGTATTGGCGATGCCGGTGGTGATGAAGCGCTGCAGGAAGACGAAGACGAGCGCGACCGGAAGCAAGGTCACCACGGTCATCGCGAGCAGGTAGTGCCACTGCGTCTGCAACTCGCCCTGGAAGGCGTTGAGGCCGATCTGGAGCGTGTAGGATTCCGTCTTGGTCAGCACGGCAAGCGGCCAAAGGAACTCGTTCCAGCGCCACATGATCGAGAAGATCGCGAGCACGGCCAGCGCCGGCATGGCGAGCGGCATGACGATGCGCCAGTAGATCTGCCACTCCGAGGCCTTGTCCATGCGCGCGGCCTCGATCAGGTCGCGCGGCAGGGTGAGCATGTACTGGCGCAGCAGGAAGACGCCGGTCGGGGTCGCGGCGCCCGGCAGGATCACCGCCCAGAGCGAATTGACAAGGCCGAGCTTGGTGATGACGAGATAGACCGGCACGAGGATGATGGTGATCGGGATCATCAGCGTGCCGATCACCATCAGCATCACCGCCGTCTTGCCTTTGAACTCGTAGATCGAGAGCGCATAGGCCGCCATCGAATTGATGATCAGCGTGATGATCGTCGCGACCAGCGTGACGAAGACCGAATTCCAGAGGAAGCGGGTAAAGGCAAAGCGCTCAAGCGGCTCGGTGTAATTCTCTGTCGCGAGCTTGAACTCTCGGACGGGCGTGCGCTTGTCGATCGGGACACGGATGGTCTCGCCGGGCTTCTCAGGATCGACCATCTGCGCCTGGATGCCGATGCGGCGGACCTGTGCCAGCACACGCTTCGAACCATCGGGCATCTCGACCTCGAAGAGCGGCAGCTTCTGCGCCTGGCCGGGCACCGTCACCTCCTTCTGCGACATCGGCAGCAGCGAGGGCGGGAATTCGAGCAAACCGGCCTGCGTCTTGAACGAGGACAGGCCAAGCCAAAGCACCGGGCCGAACATCAGGACGACGCCGAGCGCGAGATAGGCATAGGCCGCGATATCGGTCCAATGCCAGCGGCCGGGCTTGCGCCGGGCGGTCATCATGCGGCTGGCGAGGCTCATGCGGCCCCCTTGCGGCGGCTCGCCGCGAGCTGGGCCAGCGTCAGCGCGAAGAGCACCACGCCAAGCACGACGGAGGCCGCTGCCGCCAGGCCGAAATTCTGGACCTGATTGGCGAAGGCCGTCTCATAGATGTAGTGCACGATCATCAGCGTCGCCGTGCCCGGCCCGCCGCCGGTCAGCACGAAGACCTCGTCGAAGGTCTGCACTCCCTTGATCAGCGCGAGCACGATCACGACGATCATGTTCGGCCAGAGCAGCGGCAAGGTGATGCGCCAGAACACGCGCCAGCGTGGCGTCGCATCCATCTCCGCGGCCTCGTAGAGATCGGCCGGAATGGCCTGGAGGCCGGCGAGCAGGATCAGCGTATAGAAGCCCATATGGGCCCAGACCGAGACGAAGACGATCCAGAACATCGCCCAGCTCGGATCGACCAGGAACAGGATGCGCTCGCCGCCGAGCGAAGTGATCGCGGCGTTGAGCAGGCCGTCGCGCTGGAGAATCCATTTCCAGGTCAGCGCCACCACGACCGGCGAGAGCAGGACCGGGAAGAAATAGACGGCGCGAAAGAAGCCGCGCGCCCGGATCTTCATGTTGAGGACGATCGCGGTCAGCAGCGAGAACAGCACCATCGCCGTAACCTGAAACACGGTGAAGCGGGCGGTGTTGGAAACGCCGCGCCAGAAATGGTCCTCGCGGCAGGAGGAGGGATCGAGGAAGGAGCCGCAATCGAAGAGATAGCCGTATTGCTGCGCCCCGACGAAAGGCCGCTCGCTCGGGAAGAGCCCTGCCCCGCCCGTCACCGAGAAGACGAAGTTGATGACGAGCGGCAGGAAGACGAAGAGCGAGAAGAAGGCGAGGTTCGGCAGGATGAAGACATAGGCCATCCGCCGCTCGCCGATCAGGCGCTGGAGCGCCCGCATCGGCCCGTCGACGAGGCGCATCAGGAGCGCGAGCGGCGCGGCGAGAAGGCCGGCGGCGCCCGCGCGTTCCCGCTGCGGCTTTGTCTCGGCGGCGGCCATCGGCCTTACTTCTTGCGCTCGGCGATCTGCTGGGCGATGTCGGATTCGATCCGCTTATAAGCCTCGTTGAGCGTGCCCTCGCCCGAGATCGCCTGGCCGAGGCGGCTGATCACCGCGTTGAAGATGACGCGGTTATTGACATAGCCCTGCAGCTTGTAGGCGACCGGCGAGAGCTGCGCGACCTGATCCGAGAAGACCTTGAGCGCGGCCTTGGCCTGCGGGCTGGCATCCTTGTAGTCGAGCCCCTTGGCGGCGATGCCGAGATGGCCGGGCACGAAGAGCGAGCGGGCATAGAACTCGCTCAGCACCGGCTCGCTGGCGAGATAATCCATCACCTTGGCGACGGCTTCCGGGCTCTTGGTCGTCTTGATCGCGACGAGGCCGGCGCCGCCCGGCATGCCCGAGCAATTGCCGGCGCCGCAGGGCGAGGGAACCGCGACCCAGTCGAAGGCATCGCCGACCGTCTTGTCGAACTGGGCGATCTGCCAGGAGCCGGAATGGTAGAGCACCACCTGGGCGTTCTTGAACTCATCATTGGCACCGCGATAGGCCGTGCCGGAGACCGAGCCCCAGAGCTCCTTCTTCATCACGCCGCTCTGGTGCCAGTCATAGACCCGCTTGGCGGCGCGCTTGAAACCGTCGTCGATCACGGCCGGCTCGCCCTTGTCGTCGAAGACCTTGGCGCCCTCCGAGACCGCGACCGAGAAGAAACGGTGACCGGAGCGGTCCATCGCCAGCGGGAACGGCGCCTGCACCTTGGCGGCGACATCCTTCGCGGCCTTGCCCCAATCCTCCCAGGTCGCCTTGGCGCCGGGCATGGCGATGCCCGCCTGCTCGAACAGCGTCTTGTTGACGAAGGGACCGGTGACGGTGAGCTGCGTCATGAAACCGGTGATCGCGCTGGAATCGCCCTCAGGGCGCATCCAGGGCAGGAACGGCCCGAAATTCTTCTCCCAATAGGCGGCGTCCTTGAGATAGGGCCGCAGGTCGAGTGCGTAGCGGGCGATGCCGCCGAGATCGACGACGCGGGCGATGTCCGGCCCCTGCCCCGAGGCAAGCTGGACCGGCAGGTTCTCGGTGATCGCCTTGTAGGGCACCTGGTCGAGCACGACCTTGATGTCCTTGTTCTGGGCCTCGAAGCGCTTGAGCAGGTCCGAGACGGCCTCGCCCTCGTTGCCATCGGAATACCAGGCGATGCGCACCGTCGTCTGGGCGAAAGCCGCGCCGCCCATGGCGAGGCCAGCCGTCAGCGCGAGCGCGGAAATCCAGTGCTTCCCCTGCATCTGCGTTCCATCCCTGTACCGGTCACGGCGCCTCGTCGAGCGCCTTGACAATCACTAAGGCAAACGATTGCCTTACTTGTCAACGGGCAGGCGAACCGGCATGGCTGCATGAAAGCTTTTTGAGCCGGCTTCGGATTCACCGGATTGGCGGGGCACCCTGAGGAGGCCATCACGGCAAAACCCGCAAGACTGCCGAAGGACGGCGTTTCGCTGGCGACGGTCGCACGGGAGACCGGCGTCTCCGTCGCGACCGTCTCGCGCATCGTCAACGGCAAGAGCGGGCGGGCCTCAGCCGAAACGATCGCCCGCGTCGAGCAGGCGATCGCACAGCTCGGCTATCGGCCCAATCCGGTGGGGCGCGCGCTCAAGCGCCGGGCCAGCCGTGTGGTGGCGATGCTGTCGCCCAATCTCGACAATCCCGCGATGGCGGCGATCGCGGTCTCGACCGAAGCAGCGCTGCGCGACGCCGGCTACGTCATGATCCTCTGCGACACCCATGACCGCGCCGACCTGCAGGACGACTACTTGCGCGCGATGCGCGACCAGTTCGTCGCGGGCTACGTCATGGTCAGCGCGGTCGCCAGCGCCGGTCTCGCCGATACACTCGCGCGCGGCGACCCGATGGTCTTCGTCGCACGGCGCAATCCGCTCGGCGGCGGCGCCTATGTCGGCATCGACAACCGCAAGGCCGGCGCCGATGCCGCCGATCACCTCCTGGCGCAGGGCATCAGGCGCCCGGCCGTGCTGATGGCGACGCAGAACGCTTCCAGCACCGCCGAGCGCGCCGAGGGCTTCATCCGCCGCCTCGTCGCGCAGGGCGTGCCTGAGACCGAAATCCGGCAGGCCAGCGCGCCCGGCCTGTCGCATATCGAGATCGGCTACGCAGCCGCGAAAAGCCTGGAGGAGAGCTTCGGCTGGCCTGACGGCGCGCTCTGCGTCAGCGACATGATCGCCTATGGCGCCTATCGCCGCGCCACGGAAGCCGGCATCGCCATCCCCGAACGCAGCACCCTCGTCGGCATCGACGGCAACGCCATCAACCACTGGATCGCGCCCTGGCTGACCTCGATCCGCATTCCCTACGAGAGCTTCGGCCGGCATGTCGTCGCGCAGCTCGCATCGGCCTGGGGCGGCAGCGCGGCCGCCGATATCAACGTGGCCCATGAGCCGCTCCCGGCCGCCCCCGTGCCGGCCCTTCGCGGCTGACCACGTCGCTGCGGCGAACCGCGCAAGGCCGCATCGATCGTAGATCGAAAGTCTAAGAACCCACCTCTCCGGCCACGGGGCCCGCGGCTTGACGCCCCCTGCCTAGAGTTTCACTATTCCAAATTGAACGACGCTTCGTCGTCGCCTGGGAGGTTGAGATGCTGCATGAGCTCTCGCGTCGCCAGTTTCTGAAAGCCGCAGGTGCGGGTGTCGCCGGTTCTGCCGTCGCCGCTCTTGGGTTTGGCGGTGCCGAGGAGGCACTTGCCCAGGCCGTGCGGCCCTTCAAGCTGGCGCGCACCACGGAAACACGAAACACCTGTCCGTACTGTTCCGTCGCCTGCGGCGTCATCATGTACAGCCTGGGCGACAAGTCGAAGAACGCCCATCCGGCGATCATCCATATCGAGGGCGACCCGGACCATCCGACCAATCGCGGCACGCTCTGCCCGAAGGGCTCCGCCCTCCTCGACTTCGTCCATTCCGAGACGCGCACCAAGGTCCCGCAATATCGCGGCCCGGGCGAGAAGGCCTTCCGCCAGATCAGCTGGAACGAGGCGCTCGACCGCATTGCGCGATTGATGAAGGATGATCGCGACAAGAACTTCATCGCCAAGAACCAGGACGGCGTCACGGTCAACCGCTGGCTGACCACGGGCTTCCTGGCCGCTTCGGCCACCACCAACGAGACGGCCTTCCTGACCTACAAGGTCGTGCGAAGCACCGGGATATTGGCGTTCGACAACCAGGCGCGCGTTTGACACGGACCGACGGTGGCCAGTCTGGCCCCAACATTCGGTCGCGGTGCGATGACCAACTCCTGGACGGACATCAAGAACACCGACCTCGTCATCATCATGGGCGGCAATGCCGCCGAAGCGCATCCGTGCGGCTTCAAATGGGTCACTGAGGCGAAAGCCCAGCGTGGCGCCAAGCTGATCGTCGTCGATCCGCGCTTCACGCGCTCGGCCTCGGTCGCGGATTTCTATGCGCCGATCCGGCAAGGCACCGACATCGCCTTCCTGCTCGGGGCGATGAAGTACTGCATCGACAACGACAAGATCCAGCACGACTACGTGCGCGCCTTCACCAACGCGCCCTATATCGTGAAGGAGGGCTTCGGCTATCAGGACGGCCTGTTCACCGGCTATGACGAAGCCAAGCGCGACTACGACCGTTCGAGCTGGGAATACGAGCTCGGGCCGGACGGCTATGTCCAGATCGACGAGACGCTGCAGCACCCGCGCTCGGTCTACCAACTCCTTAAGAAGCACATCGCGGCCTATACGCCGGAGATGGTCGAGCGCATCTGCGGCACGCCGAAGGACAAGTTCCTGGCGATCTGCAAGATGATCTCGGAGACCTCCGCGCGCGACAAGGTCATGACCTCGATGTACGCGCTCGGCTGGACGCAGCATTCCAAGGGCTCGCAGAACATCCGCTCGATGGCGATGCTGCAATTGCTGCTCGGCAATATCGGCGTGCGCGGCGGCGGCATGAACGCGCTGCGCGGGCACTCCAACATCCAGGGCCTGACCGATATCGGCCTGATGTCGAACCTGATCCCGGGCTATCTCACGCTGGGAACCGACAGGGAGGTCGATTTCCAGACCTACATGTCGACGCGCGGCTTCAAGCCGCTGCGGCCGAACCAGATGAGCTACTGGCAGAACTACAAGAAGTTCATGGTGAGCTTCCTGAAGTCGATGTGGGGGAAGGCCGCAACGCCGGAAAACGACTTCGCCTACCAGTGGCTGCCGAAGCTCGACGTGCCCGGCTACGACATGCTCCGGTACTTCGACATGATGCACCAGGGCAAGGTGAACGGCTATTTCTGCCAGGGCTTCAACCCGCTGCTCTCCCTGTCCAATCGCGGCAAGGTCTCGGCGTCGCTGTCGAAGCTGAAATTCCTGGTGGTGATGGACCCGCTGCAGACCGAGACGGCGCGGTTCTGGAAGGACGAGGGCGTCCATAACGACGTCAAGCCTGAGTCGATCCAGACCGAGGTCTTCGAGCTGCCGACGACCTGCTTCGCCGAGGACGAGGGCTCGCTGGTCAATTCCGGCCGCTGGCTGCAATGGCATTGGCCGGGGCAGGAACCTCCGGGCGAAGCCAAGGCCGACACCTGGATCATGGCGCAGATCTACCAGCGCCTGCGCGCCCTCTATGAAAAGGAAGGCGGCGCCTTCCCGGACGCGATCCTCAATCTCCACTGGCCCTATCGCCTGCCGGACGACCCGCAGCCGGACGAGATGGCCAAGGAGATGAACGGCTATGTCGTCTCGACGGTGACCGACCCGGTCGATCCGACCAAGGTCCTGCTGGAGAGGGGCAAGCAGGTCGATACTTTCGGGCAGTTGCGTGACGACGGCTCGACGGCCTGCGGCTGCTGGATCTATGCCGGCAGCTGGACCGAGCGGGGCAACATGATGGCCCGGCGCGACACCAGCGACCCGGCCAATACCGGCGCCTATTCCAACTGGGCCTTCTCCTGGCCAGCCAACCGGCGCATCCTCTACAACCGCGCCTCGGCCGATATCGACGGCAAGCCCTGGGATCCCAAGCGCAAGCTGATCGAATGGAACGGCGCGGCCTGGACCGGCTACGACGTGCCGGATATCGCGGTCACCGCCAAACCGCAGGATGTCGGCCCGTTCATCATGAACCCCGAGGGAACGGCGCGGCTGTTCTCGCGCGGCATGATGAAGGACGGCCCCTTCCCGGCCCATTACGAGCCGTTCGAAAGCCCAGTCGCCAACGTCATGGCGCCCAAGATTCGCGGCAACCCCGCCGCGCGCATCTTCAAGGACGACCTCGCCGCGCTCGGGACCTCCGACAAGTTCCCCTATGCGGCGACCTCCTACCGCCTGACCGAGCACTTCCATTACTGGACCAAGCATGTCTGGGTGAATGCGGTGCTCCAGCCGGAGTTCTTCGTCGAGATCAGCGAGCAGCTGGCCGCGGAGAAGAACATCCAGAAGGGCGGCTGGGTGAAGGTCTCCTCGGCCCGCGGCGCGGTCTATGCCAAGGCGGTGGTGACCAAGCGCATCAAGCCGCTGATCTGCGACGGCAAGACCGTCCATGTCGTCGGCATCCCGCTCCACTGGGGCTTCACCGGTGCGGCGCGCAAGGGCTTCGGCCCCAACAGCCTCACCCCGTTCGTCGGCGACGCCAACATCGAGACGCCCGAGTTCAAGGCGTTCCTGGTGAATGTCGAGCCGTCCAACGGTCCAGCGACGAGCTAGGGAGGGTCCAATGGCAGGATTGCAAAGTCAGGACTTCGCCCGCATCTCGGCGACCACCTTCAGGCCGCCGGATGTCCGCCACGACTTCGAGGTGGCGAAGCTCATCGACGTCTCCAAATGCATCGGCTGCAAGGCATGCCAGGCGGCATGCCTCGAGTGGAACAACCTGCGTGAGGAAGTCGGGATCAACCGGGGCGTCTACGACAACCCGCACGACCTGACGGAGAACACCTGGACGCTGATGCGGTTCACCGAATGGGAGAACCCGGACAGCGGCAATCTCGAATGGCTGATCCGCAAGGACGGCTGCATGCATTGCGCCGACCCGGGCTGCCTCAAGGCCTGCCCCTCGCCGGGCGCGATCGTGCAGTACAATAACGGCATCGTCGACTTCGTCTCGGAGAACTGCATCGGCTGCGGCTATTGCGTGAAGGGCTGTCCTTTCAACATCCCGCGCATCAGCAAGGCCGACCACAAGGCCTATAAGTGCACGCTCTGCTCGGACCGGGTCTCGGTCGGCCAGGCGCCGGCCTGCGCCAAGGCCTGCCCGACCGGCGCGATCGTGTTCGGCACCAAGCAGGCCATGCTCGACCATGCCCAGGGCCGCATCGCCGACCTGAAGTCGCGCGGCTTCAAGAATGCCGGGATCTACGACCCGCCCGGCGTCGGCGGCACGCATGTGATGTATGTCCTGCATCACGCCGACAAGCCGCAGCTCTATGCCAACCTGCCGAACAATCCGCGGATCAGCCAGGTCGTCGAGCTCTGGAAGGGGCTGACCAAATATGCCGGCATGGCGGTCGTGGGTTTCGCCGCCGCCTTCGCCTTCGTCCATGCGACGGTGGCGCGACGCAACGATGTCAGCCGCGCGGAGGATCGCGAGGCCGAGCATCTGATCGACGAGGAGGCATCCCGTGGCCGTCAGGCGTGAAGAGGAGCGCACGACCGTCGACCGCTATCCCGGCCGCGTGCGCGTCAATCACTGGGTCACCGCGATCTCGCTGATCCTGCTCACGCTGAGCGGGGCCGCGCTGTTCCACCCGTCGCTGTTCTTCCTGTCGAGCCTGTTCGGCGGCGGCTCCAACACGCGGGCACTGCATCCCTGGCTCGGCGTCGTCCTGCTCGCGAGCTTCGCGATCCTGTTCGTCCAGATGGTGAAGTACAATTTCTGGACGAAGGCCGACACCAAATGGATGGGCCATATCGGCGAGGTGATGTCGGGCCGCGAGGAGAACCTGCCCGAGATCGGCAAGTACAACGGCGCGCAGAAGATCGTCTTCTGGCTGATGACGCTGCTCATCATCGTCCTGTTCGGGACGGGCATCATGATCTGGTACGAGTATTTCGGCGCGAGCTTCACCATCGATCAGCAGCGCCTCGGCCATATCGTGCATGCGCTGGCGGCGGTCGCCATGCTGCTCGTCGTCATCGTCCATATCTATGCCGGCTTCTATGTCCGTGGCACGATCAGCGCCATGACCGAGGGCAAGGTGACGGGCGGCTGGGCCTTCCGCCATCACCGGCTCTGGCTGCGGCAGGAAGCGCGCGAGGGCGTGATCGACGAGCGCCAGACGCCGCCGCGCCGCCATAGCCCCGGCCCGGCCGAATGAATTCGCCTGCGGCGCGGTCCAAGGCCACGCCGCCTCCCGTGACCCGTGCGGTTCGAGAGGATGCCAAATGAGTGACGATCCGGGCTACGCCGCCCTCGAAGAGGTCGGCATTGCCGAACGCGACAAGCCGCCTTTCGTGCGCCTGCCCGAACCCGCGACGCTGTTCGACCGGCGGGCGGCGCGGTTCGCCGCGCTCGCGCCCGGCCATCAGCTCGAAGCCTATCTCGCCTTCCTCGGCGGGGTGAGCCAGGCGCAGGCGACGCTGTCGGCAGCGATCAGCGCCCCCGACATGCCCTCCCCCGGCGACCTCAGGATGCGCGCCGGCAATGCCATGCCACTGCTGCCGCGCGAAGAGCTTGCGACCGACGCCGCCGTTTCCGAGGCCTTCGACCGGCTCGCGACGCTGCTCGCCGATGTCGCCATGCCGGACCTGGCTCGTGAGGCCCTCGCCCGTGCTGCCGCGGCGGCGCCGGAGGCGCGGCAAGCGATGTTCGCCGCTGTGCTCGCCGATGCCGTGCCGGTGGAAGCCGTGGCCGAGCATATCTTCGCCGCCGCTGCCCTGCAGGTTGTCGCGGCGGGGCGCAGCGCCCTGCTTGATCCCACCCTGCCCCAGCCGGTCGCCGATGGCGTCTGCCCGTGCTGCGGCGGGCCGCCGGTCGCGAGCGCGGTGGTCGCCGATCTCCATGTCGAGGGCGTGCGCTATGTCCAGTGCTCGCTCTGCGCAGCACAATGGAACCATGTCCGGGTCAAATGCGTCTCCTGCGGCTCGACCAAGGGCATCGCCTATCAGGAGATCGAAGGGATCGCCGACACGATCAAGGCCGAGACCTGCGACGAGTGCCGGACCTATGTGAAGATCCTGAACCGGCGCAAGGCGCCCGAGCTGGAGGCCGTGGCCGACGATGTCGCGAGCCTGGGGCTCGACCTCTTGGTGACGGAAGCCGGCTGGCGGCGCGCAGGGGTGAACCCATTCCTGCTCGGATATTGATCAAGCGTCTCCCGGAGGGAGCCTGATGAACAAGCCCGAACTTGTCCGTCCGCCATCGGTCGATACGGTGCTGCGCAGCGCCAATGGCGAATTCGCCATCGCGCGCCATGGACGGGCGGCAGCGACCGACGCGATCCGGCAGGCGGTCGAGCGGTTGCGCACCGATGGCCAACCGGCGGCCGCCTCGGTCGAGCAGGTCGGCCGCATGGCGCTGGACCGGCTTGAAGAGCGTGAGCGACCCTCGCAGCGTCCGGTGATCAACCTGACCGGCACGGTGCTGCACACCAATCTCGGCCGCGCTCTGCTGGCCGAGGAGGCGATCGAGGCCGTGGTCGCGGCCATGCGCGCGCCGACCAATCTCGAATATGTAGTCGAGGCGGGACAGCGCGGCGAGCGCGACGCGCATGTCCGCGATCTCGTCCGCGAACTGACCGGGGCCGAGGACGCGATCCTCGTCAACAACAACGCCTCGGCCGTGCTGCTCGTGCTCAACACGCTCGCCAGAGGGCGTGAGGCGATCGTCTCGCGCGGCGAATTGATCGAGATCGGCGGCGCCTTCCGCATGCCGGACATCATGGCGAGGGCCGGCGCGACCTTGCGCGAGATCGGCACCACCAACCGCACGCATCTCAAGGACTATGCCGAGGCGATCGGCCCCGAAACCGGTCTAGTGATGAAGGTCCACACCTCGAATTACGTGGTGCAGGGCTTCACCGCCGAGGTCGAGCCGGCGGAGCTCGCCAAGCTCTCGCGCCAGCACGACTTGCCCTTCGTCGACGATCTCGGCTCGGGCACATTGATCGATCTCTCGCGATGGGGGCTGCGCAAGGAGAAGACCGTCCAGGATGCCCTGAAAGGCGGCGCCGATCTCGTCACCTTCTCCGGCGACAAATTGCTCGGCGGCCCGCAGGCCGGCATTGTCGCCGGCCGGAAGGATTTGATCGCGAAACTGGCGAAAAACCCGCTGAAGCGAGCGCTACGTCTCGACAAGCTCCGGCTCGCGGCGCTGGAAGCCACGCTCCGGCTCTATCGCGATCCCGATCGATTGGCACAGCGCCTGCCGACGCTCAGGCTGTTCACGCGGACGGCTGCAGACCTGCGCGCGTTGGCGGAACGCCTTCAGCCGAAGGTCACCGCAGCGGTCGGACCGGGCTGGGTCGTCGAGATCATCGACTGCGCCAGCCAGATCGGCTCCGGAGCCCTGCCGCTGGAGACGCTGCCGAGCGCGGGGCTTGCGCTGCGCCCGGCGGGCAAGGCGGCCGGCTCCGCCGTCGAGAAGCTGGCGGCTACCTTCCGCGCCGTGCCGGTACCGGTGATCGGGCGGATCGCGCAGGGGGCGCTCGTCTTCGACCTGCGCTGCCTGGAGGACGAGGCACTGTTCGCGGGCCAGCTCGACGCCCTGAAATCCGGATCGCCCGATGCGCTGGCTTGAGCGCCTTTTCGGCCGGAACGAAGCCGCCGATGACGATGTCGCCGCCAAGATGGCCGCCGCCGCGGCGGCCGTCGAACGCGGCGACCACGCGGCCGCGCTCGCGCTCTGGGGACCGCTCGCCCATGCCGGCATCGGACGGGCGCAGAACAATATCGGCGCCTGTTTCGCCGAGGGGCTCGGCGTCGCGCGCGATCCGGCCCTGGCTCTGCGCTGGCTTAACCTGTCAGCCGAAAGCGGCGACCCGGTCGGCCAGCGCAATCTCGCGGCCCTGCATTTCAAGGGCGAAAGCGTCGAGCAGAGCGATGCCGAGGCGATGCGGCTCTATCGGCTCGCCGCCGAGCAGGGCGACGCCCCGGCGCAGGACATGCTCTCCTGGATGCTGCTGGAAGGCGGAGACCCTGCCGACCGCGCCGAGGCCCTGCGCTGGGCACAGGCCGCGGCGGAGGCCGGCATCGCCACCAGCATGACCCGGCTCGGGATGATGCATCACGATGCGCTCGGCGTGGATCGCGACGCCAAGGCGGCCACACAATGGTGGCAGCGCGGCATGGCGGCCGGCGACCCGGATTCCGAGGCCATGCTCGGCGCCGCGACCTTGCTCGGCCAGGGCGTGTCGCCGGATGCTGAACGGGCGCTTGCCTTGCTGCTCTCGGCCGAAGGCAAGGGCAGCCCGCTCGCCGCGCCTTTCATCAAGGCCGCGCGCGCAGCCGTCTCTCCCGCAGAGACGGCGCCATGATCATCGGCACCGCCGGCCATATCGACCATGGCAAGACCTCGCTGGTCCGGCGATTGACCGGCGTCGATACCGACCGATTGAAGGAGGAGAAGGCGCGCGGCATCTCGATCGCGCTCGGCTTCGCCTATTGGCCGCAGGCTGATGGCTCGGTCGTCGGCTTCATCGATGTGCCCGGCCATGAGAAATTCGTGCACACGATGCTGGCCGGCGCCGCCGGCATCGACCTCCTGCTGCTCGTCGTCGCCGCCGATGACGGCGTGATGCAGCAGACGCGCGAGCATGTCGCCATCGCCCGCCTGCTCGGCATCGACGAGGCCGTCGTCGCGGTGACCAAGGCCGATCTGGTCGATGCGGAGCGGATTGAGGCGGTCGAGGGCGAGATTGCGGCGCTGCTAATGTCAGGCCCGTTCGCCGGGGCGCCGATGCTGCCGGTCTCGACACTGACCGGGGCAGGCTTACCAGAGTTGGCTGCATTGCTCGCGGCGCGGGCTCACGAAAGCCAGGCGCGGCAAGGCGACGGCGCCTTCAGGCTTGCAGTCGATCGCTGCTTCACCTTGCAGGGCGCCGGGACGGTGGTGACGGGAACGGTCCTGTCCGGCAGCGTGGCGATCGGCGACAGCGTCATCGTCTCGCCCGGCGGGCTGCCGGCGCGCGTGCGCTCGATCCATGCGCAGAACCGCCCCGCCGAGCGCGGCATGGCCGGCCAGCGCTGCGCGCTCAATCTCAGCGGCCCCGGCATCACGAAAGACGCGATCCGGCATGGCGACATGGTGGTGACGCCCGCCCTCCATGCTCCCACGACGCGGATCGACGCGGAGGTTTCGCTGCTGCCGGGCGAGAAAGCGCTGACGATGTGGCAGCCTGTGCGACTGCACCATGCCGCGGCCGAAATCGGCGCGCGCGTCGTGCTGCTCGGAGACGAGATCGCTGCCGGCGCGGATGGCCTGATCCAGCTCGTGCTCGACGAGCCGCTCGCCGCTGCCGCGCTCGACCGTTTCGTGCTGCGCGATGCCAGTGCCTCGCGCACGATCGGCGGCGGGCGCTTCCTTGACCTGCACGCGCCGGAACGCCGTCGTCGCAGCCCGGAGCGCCTCGCCCAGCTCACTGCGCTCCGCCAGCCCGATCCTGCGGAAGCGCTGCAGGCCCTGCTCTCGGCGCCGCCTCACCATGCCGATCTCGACGGCTTCGTGCGCGACCGCGCGCTCGGCCCCGGTGCGGCGGGAGATCTGACGACCCGGCTCGGCCTCGTCAGAATCGGCCCGCTCGCGCTGCTCCCCGCGCATTGGCAGGCACTGGCGCAGGCCGCGACCGAAAGGCTCGACACCTTCCATGCCGAACACCCGGACCTGCCGGGCATCGGTCTGGCGCGGTTGCGCTTCGCCATCGCGCCGCGCTGGCCGGCGCCGCTGTTCCGGCAGGCGCTCGTCCGTTTCGAGGATGACGGCGTGCTGGTGCCCGCCGGATCATGGCTCAGGCGGCCCGGCCATGAAGCCCGGCTCCTGCCGGAGGACGAAGCGCTCTGGACCAAGGTCTCGCCGCTGATTGCCGATAGCGAGCGCTTCCGCCCGCCCCGCGTGCGCGATATCGGTCATCTGCTCGGGCGGCCCGAGGAGGAGATCCGGCGCCTGCTGCGGCTCACCGGCCGGCGCGGCGATGTCCATGAGGTCGCGCTCGACCATTTCTTCCTGCGCGACACGCTGGCCGAGATGGTCGGCCTATCAGCCGAGCTTGCGGCGCTGCATCCGGCCGGCTTCAATGCGGCGCAGTTCCGCGACAGGCTCGACAACGGCCGAAAGGTCGCTATCCAGATTCTCGAGTTCTTCGATCGCCATGGCGTCACCATCCGCCGCGGCGACCTGAGACGCATCAACCGGCGGCGGCTCGACCTGTTCGGCCGCCCGCCCGGCTGGAGCGATGGAGGAGAAGCGTCCCCGGTGGGGCGTCCGGACTTCAAATCCGGGAGGGGCCGTCAGACGGTCTCTGGTGGGTTCGACTCCCATTCTCTTCCGCCAGTTCACTGAGGGTCGCATGACGGACGCTGAAACAGCCGCCATCGACCTGATCGCCCGCTTCGAAGAGGCTGCGGAAGCCGCGCGCGAAGCCGAGGATGCCTATCGCCGTGAGGCTGCGATGCGGATCGACACGCTCGCGCAGGCCCGCAGCCGGGCTTTCCGGCGCCTCAACCTGCTGCGCCATGCGAGCACGACCATCGCGGCAGCCGAGGACCCCGGCGAGGCAGTCGCTCGCGCACGGCTCACCGTGGCGCAATCGCTGGGCTGGGACGAGATCGGGCCACGGCAGGACTTGGTTCTGACGCGGCTGACGCCCGTCTTCGAAGCCTTGCAGGCTGCCATGGCCGACGACCGCGACAGCCAGGACGCCGTGCAGGAGGCCCTCGCCACCTTCGAGGACTGGTACGGCGCCGAGACCGGCAGCGACTTCTACGTCCTGTTCGACCGCTACATGCCCGAGACGCCGCGTGTCGACTTCTAGGGGGCTGGGAACCGATTTCGACCGCTGGCTCGGCAAGCTCTTCCGCAAGGGCCCGTTCACGGCACTGATCGTGCTGGTGAAGATCGCCGAGCCCAAGGTCGAACCCTTGCGCTCGACCTTCGTCCATGTCGTCGGCAACGAGATCGACTGGGGCGACATCGTGCTGATGCTGCGCGGTGCCGGCGTCAACTGGGACGGCGCGGCCTTCTTTCCGACCCGCGACGACGATGGCGGGCTCGTGCCGGATGCGACCGCACGCAACCGGCTGCGCGAGCTCGAAGCGGCGCTGCGCGAGGACCGGCTCACCCTCAACAAGGGCGCCTTCTTCGATGTCTGGGGCCGGAACCTCGAAGTGCAGGAGACGCGGTGACGCGTCTCAGCTCACCACGACCTGCGCCGGCCCGGCCTCGACGGAACCGATGATCCGCGCCGCCGGATAGCCGGCAGCCTTGATCTGCGCCAGCACGGCCTCGGCCCGCCCCGCCGCACAGGAGACCAGCAGGCCGCCGGAGGTCTGCGGATCGGTCAGCAGATGGCGCTGCCAGTCCGGCAAACCGGCCGGCAGGACAGCGCCCTCGCCATAACTCGCCCAGTTGCGATGGGAGGCGCCGGTCACCCTGCCCTCCTGCGCGAGACGCTCGGCCTGGGACAGGAACGGCAAATCGGAAAGCCGGAGCTTCAGCGTGACGCCAGAGCCGCGCGCCATTTCGAGGCCGTGGCCGAGAATGCCGAAGCCGGTGACGTCCGTGATCGCGTGAACGGCATCGTCCTGCGCCAACTCGGCGCCGATCCGGTTGAGCAGTGTCGTCGAGGCGATCATCTCGTCATAGGCGGCGGTGGAGAGCTCACCTTTCTTGAAGGCGGCCGAATAGATGCCGACGCCCAGCCCCTTGGTCAGGATCAGTGCGTCGCCGGGCTTTGCGCCGCTGTTGCGGCGCAGGCTCGCAGGCTTGAGCAGGCCGATGACCGCGAGCCCGTAGATCGGCTCGGGCGCGTCGATCGAATGGCCGCCTGCGACCGGAATGCCGGCCTCGGCGCAGATCGAGGCGCCGCCTTTCAGGATCTCGCGTGTCACCTCGATCGGCAATTTGTCGAGTGGCATGCCAAGGATCGCGAGCGCCATGATCGGCTTGCCGCCCATCGCATAGACGTCCGAGATCGCATTGGTCGCGGCGATGCGGCCGAAATCGCGGGGGTCGTCGACGACCGGCATGAAGAAATCGGTGGTCGCGACGACGCAGGTTTCGTCATCGACCTGCCAGACGGCGGCATCGTCACCGGTCTCGATGCCGACGAGAAGCTGGGCGTAAGGGCCGGCGGCCGGATGCCCGGCGAGCAATTGCTGGAGCACGGCAGGCGCCAGCTTGCAGCCGCAGCCGCCGCCATGGGCCAGGCTGGTGAGACGCAGCGGCGCATCCGCCTCCGCCGCGAGCGGCCTCGTCTGGTTCATCGTTGGAAACTCCGGGAGATCGGGACCTGGCAGCTCTGCGGCAAAAACGGGAGCGCTCACGCAAAAGCGTTCATGCCATCGTCCCGGCCGAAATGGACCCCGGCACGCGGGAGCCGCAGCAGCAAGCATGCCCCATCGTTTCCGCATCGGCCGGCGGCGTCAACGCCATGTTTCGCGTAGCGGGCGGTGTCATCGCGCAGGCTTCGAAGAATCAAGCGGGCTTTTGCGCGCCGTCCCGATCCTGGAAAGAAGCGACTAACCAAAGGTCAGGCTTTCCGCTGCCGTCCGTACGCTTCGATGGTAATCTGATCTCTGGCTGACCGGGGCAACCTCCTTTGAAGGAGCGGCGATGGCTGACTGTATCCAGGACCTCCTCGCACGCGACATCGAGACGCTGCGCGTCGACGTGCTCAAGGCCGGCGTTCTCAACGCCAAGGCCCTGCAGGAAAGCGCGGAAATCCATGTCGCGCGCCTCCACGATGTGCTGCGGGCATCGAGCGAGCTGCATGAGGCCTCGTTCCAGGTGATGAACAACGTGATCGGTTTCGCCAGGCTGCTCTACAGTCAGGCTGCGATCGCCGAATCGGAACGCGCGCGCCATGCGGCGCTCACGGCCATCGATCGCCTGGCCGCCGTGCTCGGACACAGCGAGTCGCGGCAGGCGGCGGCGTCCTGAAGCGCTTTCGCACGCTGCCAGGTTGCGGGTGCCTCAATCCACAGGTTCGGAGCCAGTTGACGCCGCGATGAAGAAAGCCGGCTGAAGTGACTGGACAGGCCGAGCGCCTGCCTCTATATCGCCCCCACCAACACGGACGGCCTCGCGCCGCTCCCGGTTCGCCCAGGTAGCTCAGTTGGTAGAGCATGCGACTGAAAATCGCAGTGTCGGCGGTTCGACTCCGTCCCTGGGCACCATTTCCCTGCCAAGCAGCTGATCATACGACCAAGCCCGACCGACTTGCGCGCCCTCTCGGGGCGTCAAGCGATGCTTCATTGCGGCTCGCGTGAACCTGCCGAATCGCGCTGGGTGATGAGCCGGGCGCTGCGGTGGCCGCTGACATAGATCCAGAGCCAGTTGAGCGCGACGGCGAGCCGGTTGCGCAGGCCGATCAGGAAGAAGATGTGGGCGATGCCCCAGATCCACCAGGCCAGGCGCCCGCGCAGCTTGATCCAGCCGAAATCGACGATGGCCGCGCGCTTGCCGATCGTCGCGAGATTGCCGGCATTCCTGTAGGCGAAGGGCGGCGGGGCCGGCTTGCCCCGCAGCCGGGCCTTGATGAGATCGGCGACATAGCGCCCCTGCTGTTTGGCCGCCGGCGCGATGCCGGGCACCGGCTTGCCGTCCGCGCCGGCGACGAAGGCGGTATCGCCGATCACGAAGATATCGGGCTCGCCGGGCGCCGTAAGATCGGGCTCGACACGGACGCGGCCTGCCCGGTCGGCTGGCGTCTCCAACCATTCCGCCGCAGGCGAGGCTGCGACGCCCGCCGCCCACAAGGTGGTCCGCGCCGGCAGGAATTCAGCGCCGAGCATGATTCCGTCCGCACGGCACTCGGAAACCGGCTGCCCCAGCCTGACCTCGACCCCGAGGCGGTTCAGCGCCTGCTCGGCATAGGCCGAGAGGTCCTCGGTGAAGCCGGCCAGGATACGCGGGCCCGCTTCGACCAGGATGACGCGGGCACTGCGGGTGTCGATATTGCGGAAATCGCCGCGCAGCGTGTCATGCGCCAGCTCGGCGATGGTGCCGGCGAGCTCGACGCCGGTCGGCCCCGCGCCGATGATCACGAAGGTGAGCCATTGCGTCCGTCGCTCCGGGTCGGTCTCCCACTCGGCCTGCTCGAAGGCGGAGAGGATGCGCCGCCGGATGCGCGTCGCATCCTCCAGTGTCTTCACGCCCGGCGCATAGGGCTCCCATTCGTCATGGCCGAAATAGGAATGGCGGGCGCCGGTCGCGAGGATCAGCGTGTCGAAGCCGATCGGCCGCTCGTCCTCCAGCAGCACCTGCCTGTTCGCCCGATCGATACCGGTGACCGTGCCGAGCAGCGTCGTGACGTTCTTGTGGCCGCGCAGCAGGAAGCGGATCGGCCAGGCGATCTCGGAGGTCGGCAGCGAGGCGGTCGCGACCTGGTAGAGCAGCGGCTGGAACAGGTGATGGTTGCGCTGGTCGATCATGGTGATCCGGACCGGAGCACCCGCGAGGTTGCGCGCGGCTTCGAGCCCGCCGAAGCCGGCGCCGACGATGACGACGTGATGCTCCGTCCCGGTCGTCATCGGCCCTGCGGCGTCAGCGCGACAGCCGCTTCGGAGGTGAGCATGCGGAAAGTGAAGCTCTCCTGCAGGTAGAGTTCGACCGTCGTCGCCGTGTGAGCGAGATAGCCGATCGAGATATCCTGGCCGAGGTCGAGCTCGAAATCGCCGCCCCGCGTGGTCACGAGAAAGCCGCCCTCGATCGCCGGCGCCCAGATCACCCCACCATCCACGATCCGCTCGAGATGGTGGAAGATCGGATAGCCCTCCTCATTGCCGCCGCAGGCGGCCCGGTAGGCATCCTCGCCCAGTACCAGCGTATAGGGGCCGTTGCAGCCGGCGAGCTTGAGGTCGTTCAGAGCCCTGGCGACCGCCTCGGGGTAATCGTCGAGATCGGCCGGCAGCGGCACCGCAGCGTTGCTGCTGCCCTCGCGGATGCCGGTGATCCCCGCCGCCGCATAGCCCTCGAAGACGGCGCGATCCTCGGCGAAGGCGATCGTCCTGGCTGCATCCTTGACCGGCTGCCAGTCCGAATCGTCCGAGCCGCGCTCGACATCGTCGATCGCCTCGCGCGTCAGCGTGAAGGGCACGCGCAATTCAACCAGGGGCTGGGCTTGGCGCAGCAGCGAGCGGATGCCCTCGGCTGGTGCCTCGATCGGGCGGGTATGGCCGGTCCCGACAGCCGAGAAAGCAGTCCCCTTCGGTCCGTCCACATCGACGACGCGGCGCGCCGCGAGATAGCGCTTCAGCGTGCGCGAGGCTTCCTCCTCGATCTGCGCCCAGGCGGCGTCTGAGATGGGAGCGAGCTCCCGGTGCAGATTATTCATGGCCTGCCTCTTCCTTCAGGGAGCCGATGCCGAGCGAGCCGTCGCCGGGAAATCTGGGTGGAGCTGGTGAGGCCAGACCGGGCGTCGCGGGAGCCTGTGCCCTCTCGGCCTTCTCCGGCGTGACGCCGTCCAGGAAAGTTGCGCTCGGCACGAAGAACAGCGAGCCCGTGACCGCGCGGCTGAAATCGAGCAGCCGGTCGTAATTGCCCGGCGGCGAGCCCACGAACATGTTCTCCAGCATGCGCTCGATCCGGCGCGGCGTACGGGAGTAGCCGATGAAATAGGTGCCGGCCTCGCCTGTTCCAGCCTGGCCGAAGGGCATGTTGTCCCTGAGGATATCGACCGGCTCGCCATCCTCGGTGATGCTGGTCAGGACATTATGGGCATAGGGCTTCTTCACCGCGTCGGGCTGCTCGATATCGGAGAGCTTGTAGCGGCCGACGATGTTCTCCTGTTCCTCGACCGGCACTTTGTCCCAGCGCGCGATGTCGTGCAGGTATTTCTGGACGATGACATAGCTGCCACCCGCGAAGGCAGCGTCCTCGTCGCCGATCAGGGTGGCCGCGGCGGCGTCCGGTCCGGCCGGATTCTCGGTGCCGTCGACGAAACCGATCAGGTCGCGATCGTCGAAATAGCCGAAGCCATGGACTTCATCGACCGTGGTCACGGCGCCCTCGAGCCGCGCCATGATCTGCCGTGCCAGCTCGAAGCAGAGGTCCATCCGGCTGGCGGCACGGATGTGGAACAGCAGGTCGCCCGGCGTCGAGACGGCATGATGCACGCCACGGATCTCGCGGAACGGGTGCAATTCCTTCGGACGCGGCCCGTCGAAAAGCCGATCCCAGGCTTGCGAGCCGATGCCCATCACGCAGGACAGGTTGCCCTCGAGATCGCGGAAGCCGACCGCCCTGAGCAACCCGGACAGGTCGGCGCAGAGACCGCGTACTGCAGCTTCCGCCTCGCTGCCCGGATCGATCGTCACGACCAGGAAGATCGCCGAACGCGTCAGCGTCGCAAATACCGGTTGCGAGACGATGGAGGGCATGCCTGGATCCATGGACGACCGTTCGATAGGCTTGACGCGAACCCGTAGCTGCCCAGTGGCGGGCAGGCGCTCCAGCTTGCACCGACGCGGGGCCGGAACTCAATCCATCTCGCAACGGCTCAGTCCTCGCGCTCTCGCTGCTGCGGCGCGCCCTCTTCCGCCTCATCGACGGGCTCGCCGGGAATGACGTAGCTGCCTTTCAGCCAACGGCCGAGATCGATATCGGCGCAGCGCGACGAGCAGAACGGCTTGAAGCGCGCGACCGCCGGCTTGCCGCAGATCGAGCAGGGCTTTGCGGGCGGCGCGGCGTTTTCAGTGTCAGTCATATTTGAGCGTGATGCCTCCATCGACGACGAGTTCGATACCAGTGACGTAGCGGGCCTCGTCGCTGGCGAGGAAGAGCGCGGCATTGGCCACGTCCCAGGCCTCGCCCATATGCCCCATCGGGACCTGCGCGGCTCGCGCCGCCCACATCGCATCGACGTCGCCCTTGCCGTAGACTGCGGCGAGGCCAGCGGAATGCTCGACCATCGGCGTCTTCATCAGGCCGGGCAGGATGGCGTTCACGCGAACCCTCTGCGGCGCGTATTGCACGGCCGTGGTGCGGGTGAGCTGATTCAGCGCCGCCTTGGTCGCGGAATAGCTGGCATAGGGCACGCCGGTATGGCGGATCGAGGCGATCGACGAGATGTTGATGATCGAACCGCCCTCGCCGGTCTCCTCGAACTGGCGCTGCATCACCGGAATGACATGCTTCATCGCCAGGAAGGCGCCGGTGAGGTTGACCCGGAAGACGCGATCCCAGACCTCCTCGGAGAGATCGACCACGCTGCCGACCTCGGCGATGCCGACATTGTTGTCGAGGATGTCGATGCGGCCATAGCGGCCGAGCGCCTGGCCAACGAGCCCGGCGACCTGTTCCGCCTTCGTCACATCCGCCTGCATGGCGAAGGCCTCGCCGCCCTCGTTGCGGATGATGCCGGCGGTCTCCTCGGCCGCGTCGCGGTTGATGTCGGCGCAGACGACCCTGGCGCCCTCGCGCGCGAAAATCGTCGCCGTCGCCTTGCCATTGCCCCAGCCCGGCCCGATCGACCCCGCCCCGGCCACGATCGCGACCTTGCCGCTCAGACGTCCCGTCATCTCGGCTTCCCTCTCATCGACGTGTTTCCCGGCCGCAAGATCAGCCGCGAGAGGCGATCAGGCAACCCGCATCGGCGCCGTGTCAGGCTGCGTTCATCCAGCCGAAGCGGATGGGGAAGCCTTCGCCGCCCAAGAGGTTGACGGTCTCGTAGAGCGGCAGGCCGACGACGCCGGTATAGGAGCCGACGAGCTTGACGACGAAGGAGCCGGCAATGCCCTGCACGGCATAGCCGCCGGCCTTGCCGCGCCATTCGCCCGAGGCGAGGTAATTCTCGATATCCTCGGTGGAGAGGCGCTTGAAGCGCAGGCGCGTCTCGACGATGCGGTCGCGGATCGTGCCTGAGGGCGTCACCAATGCGACGCCGGTATAGACGCGATGCGCCCGGCCCGAGAGCAGGCGCAAGCAGGCGGCAGCCTCGTCGACGATCTCGGCCTTGGGCAGGATGCGCCGGCCGACGGCGACGACCGTATCGGCGGCGAGGATGTAGCAGCCTTCGAGATCGGCACGGGCCTTGGCGCCCTCGCGCGCGGCCTGCGCCTTCTCGCGCGCCAGGCGGCGAGCGAGGTCGCGCGGGCGTTCACCCTTCAGCGGGGTCTCGTCGAGATCGGCGGGCAGCAAAGCGTCCGGCTTGAGGCCAGCCTGCTCCAGCAGAGCGAGACGACGCGGCGAGGCCGATGCGAGAACGAGCATCGGCCGCCAGCCGGGATGCTTGGGAGTGGAGAAAAGGCTCAACAGGCTGCTCGACAGGATTCCAGGGGCCGGGAAAGATCGGCACCGGATCAGCCTTTAGAGCATTTCCGCAGCCCGATAAATCCATCCCCACCCGTATTGGTTGGCGTATCGTTTTGCGGAACCTGCTCCGGTTCCATGCAAGTGAAGCCTGTGGCTCTGGTATACTAGGCATTGCCAAGCGTTGCGGTTGGCCGCACAGTCCTACCCCCTCGGCGCTCCGCCCCTTGTTGCCGTCGACCTATTGGAGTTTCCCTCATGGCCCGACCGCGCAAATCGACGGGCTCCGCCCTCGCGACCGGGGCGGAGGCGCAGGTTCTCGCGGCCCGCCTGATGTCCATGCATGCCGACGCCGGGCTGACCATCGCGATGCGGATGCCGCTGCTGATGAAGGGGGCCTTCGGCGACAGCCGCGGCCAGCGCGAGGCGACCAAGGCCGTGACGGAGAAGGTTTCGGCCGTGCTCGAGAGCAGCTTTGCCGCCACACAGGCGACGACGGCCTTCTGGTGGGGGCTGGCCCTCAACCCGTTCGGCCAGCTCGATCTAGCGACGGCTGCCGTCAAGGCCGCCGACAGCACGCTGGAGCCCTTCGCCCGGCGCACCCGCGCCAATGCGGCGCGCCTCAGCGGCTACCGCCGCTAAGCTTCAAGCTGACGATCAGCTCTGGCTTTCATTAGCAGGTTCCGTCGCGGGGACCGGCGCCTGCTGCGCATGCTCGCGCTCCAGCTTGCGGTAGCGCGCGACGCTGACCGGAATCAGCGCGAGATAGGCGATCACGACGACCGCCAGCACCTCGAACGTGTAGGCGAAGAGCAGGCCGGCGACGATCACCACCGCGACGAAGATCGGCAGCACCTGGTTGCGCGGAACACGCGTGCCGAGGGTCTTGCCGGCATAGCAAGGGATGCGCGAGATCGTCAGGAAGGCGATGAACAGGATGTAGATGCCGACGAAGAGCGCGCCGTATTCCTGCACGGGCACGCCGATGATG
Organism: Allobosea sp. FW305-C-101; assembly: GCF_058783685.1. Lineage (NCBI taxonomy): Bacteria > Pseudomonadati > Pseudomonadota > Alphaproteobacteria > Hyphomicrobiales > Alloboseaceae > Allobosea > Allobosea sp. FW305-C-101. The sequence continues at coordinate 602,693 of NZ_JBYSYT010000001.1, forward strand.
TGGAGATAGACCGGCAGCATCGCGGTGATCGCACCGGCCGGGGCCGGCATGCCGACGAAGAAGTTCTTCTGCCATTCCGGACGATCGGGATCATCAATCATCACATTGAAGCGCGCGAGCCTCAATGCCATGGCACAGGCCAGCGTCAGCACGATGATCCAGCCGAACGACTTCAGGTCGTGCAGGACGAAGATCCAGAGCACGTAGCCGGTGGCGACGCCGAAATTGACGAAATCAGAGAGCGAATCGAGTTCGGCGCCGAAGCGCGAGGTGCCTTTGAGCATGCGAGCAAGGCGGCCGTCGACACCGTCGAGCGCCGCGGCAATCAGGATACAGATCGTCGCGGTCTCCAGCTTGCCTTCGACGATAAGGCGCATCGCGGTCAGGCCGAGGCAGAGCGCCAATAGCGTGATGACGTTCGGCGCCAGCAGCCGGAAGGGAATCGGCTTGAAGCGGGCGCGCTTGGATTCGGCGCGCTCGGGTTCGAAGGGAGGAAACAGGTCGCTCATGTCAGCCGGAATACGCGGTTTTGAGGGCGCAGGCTAGGCGCCCACGCGTGTCATCCCGCACGCGCTGCGGCGCACAGTGCCGCTGCGCAGATGCGGGATCGTCATCAGGAGAAGGCGCTTTTCTCGGCGCCATTCGAGAAGGGAGCTTCTTTCGGGAGGTGGTCCCGTGTCTGCGCAGCGGCATTCGCATGCCGCAGCGCGCACGGGATGACACTGCCCCTCAGAAACGGCCCTTCGAGCGCGCTCTCAGATGTCGCGGAAGCTGCGCGCCACCGGCTCGTTGCCGGTCAGGTCGGCGAGCACGGTCTCGCCGGCGATCGCGGTCTGGCCCTCGCCGACCAGCGGCACGACATGGGACGGCAGGTAGACGTCGACGCGCGAGCCGAAGCGGATCAGGCCGAAACGCTCGCCGGTGCCCAGCACATCGCCTTCCTTGACGAAGGGCACGATGCGCCGCGCGATCAGGCCGGCGATCTGGACGACGCCGACGATGCCCGACTTGGTCTCGATCGCCAGCGCGTTGCGCTCGTTGTCGTCGCTCGCCTTGTCGAGCTCGGCATTGAGGAAGAGGCCGGGCGTATAGGCGATCTTGGCGATGCGGCCGGGCACGGGCGCGCGGTTCACATGGCAGTCGAAGACGTTCATGAAGATCGAGATGCGGGTCATCGGCTCGGCCGGCAACTCAAGCTCCGGCGGCGGCAGCGACTGCGCGATCTGGCTGATGCGGCCGTCGGCCGGCGAAATCACCAGCCCTTCCCGTTGCGGTGTGACGCGGACGGGATCGCGGAAGAAATAGCAGATCCAGATCGTGATGATCGCGCCGATCCAGCCGAAGGGCGACCAGAGATTGGCGAGGATGATCGTCGACACGAGGCCGATCGCGATGAAGACATAGCCCTCCTTGTGGATGGGCACGATCACCTTGCGGACGGAATCGACGAGGGACATGTGGCGGTTTCCGTTGGGCTGCCGGCGCGAGGCGCACGGGAATGACATTGTCGCCGCCGAAGGCCGGCGGCGAGCGTTGCGCTGATTTAGGAGGTTCCGGCGCGAAGGGAAAGCCCCGGTGCGCGCCGGTGGACGGCGCGCGATGTCGCGGCCGGCCCGGTCAGGCTGTCCGCTGTGGCACCTGGACGAAGCGCACCGCCGCCTTCCAGGTCAACAGGGCGAAGACGACGAGCACGATCCCCTGGGCGATGCCGAAGGGCGGCTCGGATTGCGTCGGCGCCAGGGCATGCAGGGCCGGAACCTTGCCGAAGAGCTGCGCGACGAGCACGAAGATCAGCAGGTAGAAGGAGAGCACGGCCATGATCGCGTAGATGCGGCGCCAGCTTCCTTCAAGACGCCGCCCATAGAGCGCGTAGCCGGCGATCGCGACCAGCACGATATGGATCGCGCCGACGACATGGGACGGAAGCACCCCGTTGAACGGGAAGCCGAAGCCGGTCGCGCTGGTGGCGAAGGCCGTGGAGAGGAAGATTCCGGTCCAGCCCGGCCGCGTATGCCCATGCAGCAGGCCCATCGTGACTGGAAACCCGGCGACGATGGCCACAAGGCTCAGCCAGGTGTGGAAACCTACGAATGTGGTCGGATCGAACATGGCAGCCCCCCAGCTTTACCCTGCCGGGGCAGCATGCAGGAAACGGACCGCAGTTGCGAGCAGTTTCAAACTGGTGAAACACGTCATTCTCGGGCGCAGCGAAGCGCAGACCCGAGAATCTCCGGCAGGATGAGGCTCCTGAGCGCACTGGTCATGAGATGCCCGGGTCAAGCCCGGGCATGACGACCTTTGACGGCCCAGCTTCTACGACAATGTCACCCGGACGCTCTCGCCCTCGGCCTCGGTCGCGCGCTGGAGCGTCGCCTTGGCTTCGTCGACCTCTCGCTGGCGGTTCCACATCGCGGCGTAGACGCCGTTCGCCGCCAGCAGGTCGCGGTGGTGGCCGCGCTCGACGATCTGGCCCTTGTCGAGCACGATGATCTCGTCGGCATTGACCACGGTCGAGAGCCGGTGGGCGATGACCAGCGTGGTGCGGCCTTCGCTGACCCGGTCGAGCGCGTCCTGGATCTCCTTCTCCGTGAAGGAATCGAGCGCCGAGGTCGCCTCGTCGAGGACGAGGACCGGCGGGCCCTTCAGGATGGTGCGGGCAATCGCAACGCGCTGCTTCTCGCCGCCGGAAAGCTTCAGGCCGCGCTCGCCGACGGAGGTCGCATAGCCTTCCGGCAGCAGGCGGATGAAGCGGTCGATCTGGGCAAGGCGCGCGGCCTCCTCGACCTCGGCCGTCGTCGCCTCGGGGCGACCGTAGAGGATGTTGTACTCGATGGTGTCGTTGAACAGCACCGTGTCCTGCGGGACCATGCCGATCGCGGCTCGCAGCGAGACCTGCTGGACATCGGCGATCGGCTGGCCGTCGATCAGGATGCGGCCCGCTTGCGGCTCGTAGAAGCGGAAGAGCAGACGCGAGATCGTCGACTTGCCGGCGCCGGACGGGCCGACGATGGCGACGGTCTGCCCCGGCAGGACCTTGAACGAGACGCCGCGCAGGATCGGCCGCTCCGGCACATAGGCGAAATGCACGTCCTCGAACGCGACCTCGCCGGCCGGCACCGCCAGCGGCTGCGCACCAGGCTTGTCCTGGATCTCGGGATCGCGGCCGATCAGCGAGAACATCTGGGCGATGTCGAGCGTCGCCTGCTTGATCTCGCGATAGACCGTGCCCATGAAATTCAGCGGCAGGTAAAGCTGGATCAGCATGGCGTTAATCAGGATGAGGTCACCGACCGTGTTGGTGCCGGCCTGGAAGCCGCGCACTGCCATCACCATCGACAGCGTCAGCCCCACCGCGAAGATCGCGGCCTGGCCGAAGTTCAGCCAGGCGAGCGAGGTGTAGGACTTGATCGAGTTACGCTCGTAGCGCGCCATCGACTGGTCGTAGCGCGCGGTCTCGCGGGCCTCGGCGCCGAAATACTTCACCGTCTCGTAGTTGAGCAGCGAGTCGATCGCCTTGGCATTGGCGTCGGTATCCGACTCGTTCATCGCCGAGCGGATGGCGATGCGCCACTCCGTCGCCTTGATGGTGTAGGTCATATAGGCCGTGACCATCGTGACCAGCACGACGACATAGCGCCAGTCGAACAGGTAGAGCAGCACGGCGATGATCAGCGCGACCTCGATGATCACCGGCACGAGCTGGTTGAGGCCGAGGCGGACCATCTCCTCGATGCCGTTGCGGCCGCGCTCCAGCACGCGGGTGAGCCCGCCCGTCTTTCGCTCCAGATGGAAGCGCAGCGAGAGATGGTGGAGATGGCCGAAGGTCTGCAGCGCGAGCGTTCGCACCGCATGCATGAAGACCGGTGCGAAAATCGCGTCGCGCATCTGGACGAAGGCAGCCGCGCCGACGCGGGCGAGGCCGTAAAGCACCGTCAGGGCCAGCGGCGCGCCAACGAGCCAGGGCAACCATTTCTCAAGGTTCGAATAGGAACCGGCCAGCGCGTCCGTCACCCATTTGAAGGTGAAGGGGACGCCCATCAGCACGAGCCGCCCACACACCATCAGCGCGAAGGCCGCGACGACGCGGCCACGCAGATCGGCACGCTCCGCCGGCCAGAGATAGGGCCAGAGCGCGTGGAAGGTGGCGAAGAAGCCGGACCCGGGCTGGATCACGGCGGAACGGTGAAAGCTCGGCGCCGGGGGCGACGCTGACGGCGCTGACATTTTCAAACGATTCCAGTTAGAGCGCCCATATAGACGCATTCACACGTCGTTGCATGGGAATGTCGTTGCGTGGGGAGCATGCGGCGGGCTGCCCGAAAGCTGCCTTGCCATCGCCCCATCACGGGTATCTGATCCCCAGCAGAGCGCGCGACGCTCGAGATGGGGAAGGAAATATCATGAAGGCTCAACAGCTTGCAGTTGCCGGGACCGGCATTGCCGCCGCGCTCCTCCTCGCCCTGCCCGCCCTGGCGCAGAGTTCCCGGCCGCATCCTCAGATCACGATCACCAACCAGCGCACCGTGCCGCTCAGCAATTTCGCGATCGCGACGCCGGGCGACCAACCGCGCCTCGTCGCCAAGCTCGCCAAGCCGCTGGCGCCCGGCAAGAGCGTCGCGCTCAAGCTCAACAAGCCGCAGGGCTGCGCCTATACGGTGCAGGCACGATTCGAGGACGAAGCCGAGAGCGACGCCGACATGGACCTCTGCAAGGATCGCGTGATCCGGCTGACGGAGTGAGGCTACGTCCTTCTCCCCTCGGGGGAGAAGGTGTCTGCGAAGCAGACGGATGAGGGAAGAATGGCGCCGACGGCCCTCATCCGTCAGCGCTTCGCGCTGCCACCTTCTCCCCCGAGGGGAGAAGGAGAAAATCACGCCGTCGCGCCCGCCTTGACCAGCTTGTACGTGATCGAGTCGACCAGCGCCTGGAACGAGGCGTCTATGATGTTGGCGCTGACGCCGACCGTGGTCCAGCGCTCGCCGGTCTCGTCGCCCGATTCGATCAGCACGCGCGTGACGGCATCGGTGCCGCCCTGGAAGATACGGACCTTGTAGTCCACGAGGCGTAAGCCCCCGATCAGTGACTGGTAGCGGCCGAGATCCTTGCGCAAGGCGATGTCGAGCGCGTTGACCGGGCCGGCATCGCCCTCCGCCGCCGAGATCAGCAGGTCGTCGCCAACCTTCACCTTCACGATCGCCTCGGAGAAGGTGACGAGCTCGCCCAGCGCATTGTAGCGGCGCTCGACATTCACGGCGAAGCGCTCGACCGCGAAATAATCCGGGACTTCGCCGAGGATGCGCTTCACCAGCAGGAAGAAGGACGCGTCGGCGCCCTCGAAAGCGTAGCCCTGCGCCTCCTTGTCCTTGACCTCCTGCAGCACCCGGTTGAGGCGGGGATCGTCGCGGCCGAGCGTGACGCCGATGCGCTCCAGCTCGGCGACGAGGTTCGACTTGCCGCCCTGGTCGGAGATCAGAACCTTGCGGGTGTTGCCGGTCGCTTCCGGCGCGACATGCTCGTAGGTGCGCGGGTCCTTCAGCACGGCCGAGGCGTGAATGCCGGCCTTGGTGGCGAAGGCTGAGGCGCCGACGAAGGGCGCATGCCGGTTCGGGGCACGGTTCAGCATCTCGTCGAGCGCGCGCGAGACGTGGGTCAATTCGCCGAGTTGGTCCTCGCTGACACCGAGTTCGAAACGGTCGCGATAGCGTTCCTTGAGCTTCAGCGCGCCGATCAGCGTGACGAGATTGGCATTGCCGCAGCGCTCGCCCAGACCATTGAGCGTGCCCTGGATCTGGCGGACGCCGGCCTCGACCGCCGCGAGCGAATTGGCGACCGCGCAGCCGCAATCGTCATGGGCGTGGATGCCGAGATGATCGCCAGGTACGATCTTGGCGACCTCGCGCACGATCGCGCCGACCTCGTCGGGCAGCGTGCCGCCATTCGTGTCGCAGAGCACGACCCAGCGGGCGCCAGCCTCATAGGCCGTGCGGGCGCAGGCGAGCGCGTAGTCGGGATTGGCCTTGTAGCCATCGAAGAAATGCTCGCAATCGAGCATCACCTCGCGGCCGGCGGCCTTCGCCACTGCTACGCTCTCGGCGATACCGGCAAGGTTCTCCTCCAGCGAAATCTCGAGCGCGACATGAACATGGTAGTCCCAGGCCTTGGCGACGAAGACGATGGCGTCGGCCTTGGCCTCCAGCAGCGCGGCGATGCCGGGATCGTTGGCGGCCGAGCGCCCTGCCCGCTTGGTCATGCCGAAGGCGGCGAATTTCGCCTGCTTCGTCGCCTTCTGCTCGAAGAAAGCGGTGTCGAGCGGATTGGCGCCGGGGTAGCCGCCCTCGACATAATCGACGCCGAGCCGGTCGAGCAGGCTTGCTACGGCGCGCTTGTCGTCGAGCGAGAAATCGACGCCCGTCGTCTGGGCGCCGTCGCGCAGCGTCGTATCGAAGAGATGGACGCGTGCCGCGCTCATCGCTCGCGCCGAAGCTTGAAGCGAACGACGCGCGGCACGACCATCGCCAGCATGACCAGCTTGATGGCGAAGGAAAGCGAGCCCGCCGGGCGGATCTTCGGGCTCATCGCTTCACCTCCCAGCTGGTCGTGGGCTCGCCGGTCACCGGGTCCTTGCCGTCCTTGAGCGCGATGCCCATCGCCGCGAGCTCGTCGCGGAGGCGATCGGACTCGGCGAAGTTCTTCGCGCGGCGGGCGTCGAGGCGGGCGGCTATGAGAGCCTTTACAGTCTCGGCGTCGATGCGGGTCTGTGCTGACGAGATCGTAGTACCGCCAGCGTCGAGATGCTGGCCGCCCCGATAATTCGTGTTGCGCGCATCTTCAACGAAGGCCTCGAAACCTAGAAGCTCCAGCGCGCCGGCCAGTTCGTCCCTGGCAACCTCGTCGCCTCCCCGCGCGCTCCTTGCGCGAGCCCGCAATGCAGCGAGCGCCGCCGCTCCGTTCAAATCATCGCTCAGGGCCACAACGACATCTGCCGCCGGACGGGATTGCAACGAAGTCGAGAGCAGACGGTGCCACTGTTTCAGCTCGTTCTCCGCCTCCTCCAGCGCCTTCACCGTCCAGTCGATCGGCTGGCGGTAATGGGTCTTGAGCATCGCGAGGCGCAGTACCTCACCCGGCCAGGTCCGGCCGCCGAAGACATCCGTTTCCAGCAGTTCGTTGATGGTGACGAAGTTGCCGAGCGATTTCGACATCTTCTCGCCTTCGACCTGCAGGAAGCCGTTATGCATCCAGATATTGGCCATCAGCGGCTGCCCTTCCGCCCCGCCAAAGGCGCAGCAGGATTGAGTGATCTCGTTCTCGTGGTGCGGGAAGACGAGATCGATGCCGCCGCCATGGATGTCGAAGACGTTCTTCATGGGATCGTCGCAGGCGAGCCCGCCGCCGAAGGGGGTCAGCAGCTTCGCCATCGACATCGCCGAGCACTCGATATGCCAGCCCGGGCGGCCGGGCGTGACGATGCCGGCCGGGGACGGCCAGCCGGGATCGATGCCATCGCGGCTCGGCTTCCACAGCACGAAATCCATCGCGTCGCGCTTATAGGGCGCGACATCGACGCGGGCGCCGGCCAGCATCTCGTCGAGCGAGCGGCGGGCGAGCGTGCCGTATTTCGGAGCCTTCTTGAGATGAGCAACGGCCGGGACGTGGAAGAGCACGTGCTCCTCGGCGACATAGGCGACGCCGCGCGCGATCAGGCGCTCGATGATCGCCTTCATCTCCTCGATATGCTCGGTGGCGCGCGGCTCCGTCGTCGGCCGGAGCGTGCCGAGCGCATCGATATCGGCGTGGAACTGCGCCGTCGTCGTCTCGGTGACCTTGGCGATCGCCTCGTTCAGCGGCAGGCCGGGATAGTCACGCGCCGCGCGGGCGTTGATCTTGTCGTCGACGTCCGTGAGGTTGCGGGCATAGGTGACGTGATCGGCGCCGTAGATATGGCGCAGCAGCCGGTAGAGCACGTCGAAGACGATCACCGGGCGGGCATTGCCGATATGGGCGTAGTCGTAGACCGTCGGGCCGCAGACATACATGCGGACATTCGACGGATCGATCGGCGCGAAGTCCTGCTTCGTCCGCGTCAGCGTGTTGTAGAGCCTCAGGGTCGGCGACATCGGGGCTAAATCCTGGGAAACGAACGGCGAAATACGAAAGGGCGACCTGGCCGCTGGCCGGGGGCGCTTTTGTCGGTTCGTTTTTCAGGACGAGGACGTGAGCAGCCGGCCAGCGAAAGCTAGCGGCAAATAATGCAAGTGCTGTTGATGGCGGCTCGCGTCATGGTCCGACCTGATTGCCTTTCCGCGGGCTTTCCGTCAAGAGGGCGCCCGATTGCTGCATTGCAGCATTGCCTCAAGGTTGCCGCGGTTCACTCAAATTTAACCGGCCGGAACCATCCTCCCGATTCGCGGGTTCTGCGCCCGCAACCCATCAGGAAACAGAATTCATGCGCCGCGCCGTGGCCCTCGTCGGACTGTTCGGGATCGCCGCCGCCGGCATCTCGCTGTCGATCATGCCGACCAGCCGCTCGGTCGCGGCCGCCAACGAGCCCCGCACCTTCCTGATCCCGGCCAGCGACGGCTACGGCGTCGCCGACTGCATCTCGACCAAGGCCGAATGCGGCAAGATCGTCGCCAATGCCTGGTGCGAGTCGCAGGGCTTCGGCAAGGCGGTCGCCTTCGGCGTCGCCAACCGCGAGGACTTCACCGGCTCCGTCACCAAGCAGAGCCCGGCGCAGACGGCCGAGCAGCCGCTCAGCATCACCTGCGGCGAATAATTTTCGTTAGAACGCGCGTCCTATCGGACGCAGGGTGGCGATCCAACTCGTTGGTCTGCGATCAGATTTATCCGAAAGGTGGGATCCACCTTTCGGTCTGATGCCTTCACCGAATCCATTCCGAGCATTTCGGCGGCTCACTCGACGTGCCCCAGGGCATGATCGGGACGGTCGAGGTCGAGTTCTGCGGCGAGCCGTCGATCAGCTTGTCGGTATAGACGAGATAGACCAGCACGTTGCGCTTGGCGTCGCAGCCGCGCACGATCTGCATCTTCTTCCAGATCAGCGAACGGCGCTCGCGGAAGACGACATCGCCCTGCTCCGCCTTCTCCTTGAACTTGATCGGGCCGATCTGGCGGCAGGCGAGCGAGACCTCGGAGACCTCCTCGGCCAGCCCGAACATGCCGGAGACGCCGCCCTTCTCGGGCACGGTGTAATGGCAGGCAACGCCTTCGACGATGGGATCATCAACGCCGTAGACGGCGAGCTTGTCGTTCGGCGTCAGCATCTTCCAGACGGTCGATTTCCTGAAGATCAGGTCTTCCTGCGCCGAGGCCGGCGACAGCATCATTCCCGACAGGGTGAGGGCCAGAGCGGCCAGGACCCAACGACGAAGCAGCATTCCCATTCTCCAGGCGCGTTCCAGCTTGGCGCCGGTCAGGATATGGGAAGCCGAACGGCGCTGCACCAGAGCTTTACGCCGCACACCATCGACTTCGAATCATGACCGGAACGAACCACGCCATGCTGCCGGAACTGGAGAGCGAGAGGCTACTGCTGCGCCCGCGAAGCTTCGCGGATCTCGACGCCATCGTCAGCATGAACGCCGACCCGCAGGTGATGAAGCATATTGCCGCCGTCGGCGACCCCGCGATGAATCGCGATGCCGTCGCGGCACGCAGCTTCAGCCATGTCGGTCGTGGGCTGGGCTACTGGTCCGTGTTCGCGAAGGCCGGGCCCGATGTCTTTCTCGGTTATGTCGGGCTCATTCCGGACGGCGATGCGGCTGAGGACGTTCAGTTGAGCTACCGTTTCATCGTTGCAAGCTGGGGCCGGGGCTATGCACGGGAGGCTGCAGCTTGCCTGCTGCGACATGGCTTCGAGACGCTCGAACTGCCCAGCATCGCCGTCACGACGCATCCGCTCAATCTGGCTTCGCTGCGTCTCGCTGAACGGCTGGGCTTCCAGCCTGCGCCGATGGACCCGACGATCCTGATCGGCGACCCGGCCGTGATCGCCACGCGTTTCCGCTTGACCGGCGAAGCGTGGCGCGGCCTCAACCCGCCAGCGGCTTGAAGACGAGATAGGCCGCGGCGAGCGCGCCGATGACGCCGAGCGCGAACAGGACGAGCTTCAACCGCGTCATCGTGCTGGCGAAGGCGACATTGCCGCCATCGACCTGCGGATAGCGGTCGAGCATGCGCGCCAGCGCGAAATTCTCGGCGACGTCGCAGAGCCCGCCGATGAGCCAGCCGCCACCGCAGAGCGCTGCCACCCACCAGGGTTGGCCCCGCATCGCAAGACCGGCGACGATCAGCGCGCCGACGATCGCATAGGTGAAGGCGCAGGCGACATCGGCCGGCAGCACGCGGTTGCGATAGCGGGAGCGCTTGTCCTCGCCATAGATCGTGAACAGCTTCTCGACATCGGCGACATTGTAGCCGTCCCAGTCGCCCTCCAGCATGCGCGGCACGCCTTGCCGGTTCGACCACAGGCCGACCGCCCAGAACAGCAGCACCACCAGCACCGGCCCCCAGACGAAGAAGGCCAGCGGAATGGCAGTCGAATAGAACGGCACGGTCTCGGTCATGGCGTCTCGGTTCTCGCGTCCCACATCGGCGCTTTGGACGTGACGTTATCCGGCCACCCGGCCGCCGCCAAGACGGGAGGCGGCCGGGAGGTCGATCAGCCTTGCGGCAGGATTTCCTGCTCGATCGTACCGAAGATCGAATGCCCGGTCGCATCCTTCATCTCGATGCGGACGGTGTCGCCGAAGCGCAGGAACGGCGTCTTGGGTCCGCCCTGCCGGATCGTCTCGACCATGCGCTGCTCGGCAATGCAGGCATAGCCCTGCCCGCCTTCCGCCACCGGCCGGCCTGGCCCACCGTCGGCATCGCGATTCGAGACCGTGCCGGCGCCGATGATGGTGCCGGCCGAGAGACGGCGCGTCGCGGCTGCGTGGGCGATCAGCGTGCCGAAATCGAAGGTCATGTCGGTACCGGCATCGGGCTTGCCGAAGAGCGTGCCGTTGACCAGCGCCAGCAGCGACAGATGCAAGCGGCCATCACGCCAGGCGTTGCCCAACTCGTCCGGCGTCACCGCCACCGGCGAATAAGCCGAGGACGGCTTCGACTGAACGAATCCAAAGCCTTTCGCCAATTCGCTGGGAATCCGATTCCGCAAGCTCACGTCATTGACGAGCATGACGAGGCGGATCGCCCCGAGCGCCTCCTCGCGGCTCGCGCCCATCGGCACGTCGCCGGTCACGACCGCGATCTCGGCCTCGAAATCGATGCCGTCCTCCTCGCTGCGGGCCTGCACGGCCTGACGCGGGCCGAGCGAGGCATCGCTGCCGCCCTGATACATCAGCGGATCGGTCCAGAAGCTCTCCGGCATGGTCGCCCCCCTCGCCTTCCGGACGAGATCGACATGGTTCACATAGGCCGAGCCGTCGAGCCACTGATAGGCGCGTGGCAACGGCGCGGCGCAATCGTGCTCGTGGAAGCGGAAAGACGGGACCGAGCCGTGCTCCAGCCCCTCGGCGAGATCGGCGAGGCGCGGCGCATTCCGCTCCCAGTCGTCGAGGGCCGCCTGCAATGTCGGCACGACCGGAAAGGCGTCGGTGGCGCGGGTCAGGTCCCGCGAGACGACGACGAGACGGCCGTCACGGCCATGCGCGAGCGAGGCAAGCTTCATGTCTTTTCATTCCTTCCCGGACGCGCCAATAAGGGCATAAAGGCATAACAATCCCTCGGGAGAAAACCATATGGAACGTCGCAGCTTTTTGAAATCGGGGGCACTGGCCGCCGCCGCGACGACCGTCGCGATGCCGGCGATCGCTCAGTCGCAGCCCGAGGTGAAGTGGCGCCTGACATCGAGCTTCCCGAAGTCGCTCGACACGATTTTCGGCACGGCGCAACAGTTCTCGAAATACGTCTCCGAGGCGACGGACGGCAAGTTCGACATCCAGGTCTTCGCGCCCGGCGAGATCGTGCCCGGCCTGCAGGCGCTCGATGCGGTCTCTTCCGGCACGGTCGAATGCGCGCATTCGCCGACCTATTTCTATATCGGCAAGGACCCGACGCTGGGTCTCGGCACCGGCATCCCCTTCGGCCTCAACGCCCGCCAGCAGCATAGCTGGTGGTATTTCGGCGGCGGCGAGCAGGTGGTGAATGGCGTGCTCGACCGTTTCAACGCCTATTCGATCCCCTGCGGCAATTCCGGCTGCCAGATGGGCGGCTTCTTCCGCAACGAATTGAAGAGCATCGACGACCTCAAGGGCCTGAAGTTCCGCATCGGCGGCATGGGCGGCGCGGTGCTCGCCAAGCTCGGCGTGGTGCCGACGCAGATCGCGCCGGGCGATGTCTATCCGGCGCTGGAGCGCGGCACGATCGACGCGGCCGAGTTCGTCGGCCCCTATGACGACGAGAAGCTCGGCTTCATCCGCGTCGCCAAGTACTACTACTACCCCGGCTGGTGGGAGGGCGGCGCCATGCTGCATCTGATCATCGGCAAGGATGCCTGGAACAAGCTGCCCAAGCACTATCAGGCGATCGTCCAGAACGCCTGCGAGGCGGCCAATAACTGGATGCTGGCGAAGTACGACTTCGTGAATCCGGGCGGGTTGCGCCGGCTGGTGGCGCAGGGCGCGCAATTGCGCGGCTTCCCGCTGCCGGTGATGGAGGCAGCGCTCAAGGCAGCCGAGGAATACTACGCCGAGACCAGCGCCAAGAGCCCGGACTTCAAGAAGGGCTACGATTCGATGGTCGCCTTCCGCGGCGAGAACCTGCTCTGGTGGCAGGTCGCGGAGCTGTCCTACGACTCGTTCATGAACAGGCTGAAGGCGCGCTGAGGCGCGCCTTCCTCACCGTCATGACGAAGAAGCCAACAACCGACACGCAAGACCAGGCGCTCCATCTGGAGCGCTTCCTGCCCTATCGCCTCAATGTCGTCGGCACGCTTGGCGGCCGCGCGCTCGGCCGCATCTATGGCGAGCATTTCGGGATCGGCATCCCGGAATGGCGCGTGGTGGCGCAGCTCGGCGAGTTCGGCAAGCTGACCTCGCGCGACATCGGCGAGCTCGCCCAGATGCACAAGACCAAGGTCTCGCGCGCCGTCGGCGAGCTGGAGAAGCGCGGTCTCGTCTCGCGCTCCGAGAACCGGCAGGACCGGCGCGAATCCTTCGTCACGCTGACCGCCGCGGGCAAGCGCATCTATGACCAGATCGTGCCGCTGGCTCTGGGCTTCGAGGCGCGCTGGATCGAGGGCATCGCGCCCGACGAGCTCAAGGTGTTCGAGCGTGTGCTCTCGACGCTGACCGAGCGCGGCCGGCACCTCGCCGGCAATTATCGCGAGGAAGACGGGGCATAGAGAGCGACCCAGGTCATGGCCGTCATGCTCGGGCTTGACCCGAGCATCTCATGACACGGAGGCTCCTCGCCTCGCCCTGCCTGAGATTCTCGGGTCTGCGCTGCGCTCCGCCCGAGAATGACGAGCCTAGCCTAGAAATACTTCGCCAGATTGCGCCGGATCCGCTGCGCCGGGTCCTCGCCCTTCGACGGGTAAGCGAAGGCGGTTCCCGTGATCGCCTCATAGGCCCTGACATAGACCGCAGAGGTCTCGTCGATCAGCTCCTGCGGGATCGGCGGCAGATCCTGCGTATAGGGATCACAGCGCGCCACGACCCAGTTGCGCACGAAATCCTTGTCGAAGGATTCGGGCTTGCCGCCGGCGGCGAAGCGCTCGGGATAGCTTTCGGCGAACCAGTAGCGGCTCGAATCCGGCGTATGGATCTCGTCGGCCAGCAGGATGTTGCCCTCGGCATCGGTGCCGAACTCGTATTTCGTATCGGCGAGGATCAGGCCGCGCTCAGCCGCGAGCTTCTGGCCACGGGCGAAGAGCGCCAGCGCATAGGCCGAGACGGTATCCCACTGGGCCTGGGTCAGCAGCCCCTCCCCCACGATCTGCGCGGCCGAGAGCGGCTCGTCATGGCCGCCGTCGAAGGCCTTGCTCGTCGGGGTGATGATCGCCTGCGGCAGCGCCTCGTTGTCGCGCAAGCCCTCCGGCAAGGTCATGCCATACATCTCGCGCCGGCCCTGCTTGTACATCGTCAGGATCGAGGTGCCGGTCGTGCCGGCGAGATAGCCGCGCACCACCATCTCGACGGGCAGGATCTCCAGCCGCTTGCCGACGACGATGTTCGGATCGGGATATTCCAGCACATGGTTGGGGCAGATATCGGCGGTCTGCTCGAACCAGTAGCGCGCCGTCTGCGTCAGCACCTGGCCCTTCAGCGGAATCGAGGCGATCGCGCGGTCGAAAGCCGAGAGCCGGTCGGTCGAGATCAGGATACGGCGGTTGTCGGGCAGGTCGTAATTCTCGCGGACCTTGCCGCGATAATAGTTCGGCAGCTCCGGGATGACGGCTTCGTGAAGAGGCAGATAGTCGGACATGGGGCGGGCTTGCCTGGTTGGCGCTGCACGGAAGGCCGGCGCGGGCGGGCCGCTGCCGCAGGTCTTCTAGAGCACGCGCCGATCCGACTGCAACGCAGTCGGATCGGATAACGCGTTCTCTCACTCAAATTTGGAGGCGGATTCACCGATCAGGTTGAATCAACCTGATCGGATCCGGCTCCAGCAAGAACCGGAGTTTTCCACCACCGGCGCGGCGCATGCGTCCCCGGATTGCTGCGCTTGCCCGGATGTGGCATGCGATGCCCTCGCAATGGAGCATCCGCGCGGCCTGCGAGAGGCGCGGCTCCGCTCCATAGTTCCGTCGTGTTTGGCGGGTGTTCTAGACCACTGCTCCCGGACGGAGCCGGCAAGCCGGCTCGACTATGGATGACGTGACCCGACCTGCGATGATGCTGCGACTTTCCCGACGCTTCGGCATGGCCCTCGTGATGCTGGCCGCCCTCGATGGTACCGCCGTGGCGCAGTCGGCGTCCTGCAACGCCTGGCGCGCCGAGCTCGACGGCCTTCAGGGCCAGAGCGGCAGCGATCCGCGCGCGGCCCAGGCCGCGCAGCGCGTCGGCGCCCAGCTCGCGCAATTGAGCAACCAGTACCGCTCCATGGGTTGCGACCGCGGCTTCAGCTTCTTCGACTCACCCCCACCGCAATGCAATTTCATCCGCCAGCAGATCGGCCAGTTGCAGAACCAGTACGGTGCGCTGCAGCGGCAGGCGCAGGGCGGCGGCATCGAGCAGCGCCGGGCCCAGCTCATCGCCGCGATCAACAGCAATTGCCGGGCGCAGCCGCGCGGCTTCTTCGACACGATCTTCGGGCGTGATCCCGGCCCCGGCACACTCGATTCGACCCTGCCCGAGCTCGATCCCGAACAGCCGCTGGAGCCGGCGAAGCCGCGTCTCGGCGGCCCGCAGACCGTTTGCGTCCGTACCTGCGACGGCTACTTCTTCCCGCTCGCGAACAATACCGGCAATGGCGACGAGATGTGCCAGGCGCTCTGCCCCGGCACCGAGACGCTGGCCTATGGCATGAGCACGGGCGGCGACATCCAGAACGCGGCCTCGCGGTCGACCGGCCAGCCCTATTCCTCGCTGGCCAATGCCGGCAAATACGCCCGCAGCTTCGATGCCGCCTGCACCTGCCGCGGCCAGGGGCAAAGCTGGTCGGCCGCCCTCAAGGATGCCGAGTACCTGCTCGACAAGCGCAAGGGCGACGTCATCCTGACCGAGCAGCGCGCAGCCGAACTGTCGCGGCCTAAGGCCGACCCCAAGCGCAAGGGCGCTCCGACCCAGACGGCTGCTCCGGCGCCGGTTCCGGCCGTGCCTGACGAGAAGCCGATGCCATCCGAGGATTCGCCGACGGCGGGCACCGAGTCGGCCGGCGTCGGCCCCGATATTGTCGGCGAGAAGGTGCTCGACAAGAAGGACGGGCTGAAGAGCGAATCGCAGAGCCCTACCGGCGAGCGCCGGACGGTGCGGATCGTCGCGCCCAATCTCGCACCGAACCTCAGCCCGCAGGTCGCGCGGCCCTGAGCGCAAAAAAGTTCCATGCAACCAATGCATGGAAGGCCTATCGAAAGCGATGCGATCGCTTCTGGACGCATGACTGGAACGGCAGCATAAGAGGCCATCCAAGCCGCCTCCGGGAGGCCGCCAGACCCGTCCCACGGCTCGTTCGCGCCGCGCGCCCGCTTCTGACGCTCCCCAGCTCAGAAGGCCGCCATGTCAGAGACGACTGCGACAGCTCCCGCCCATCCCATCCAGTTCGACGACGCCAGGCGCCGCTTGAAGGCGATCTTCATCGGCTCGGTCGGCAATCTCGTCGAGTGGTACGATTTCTACGCCTACACCGCTTTCGCGCTCTATTTCGCGCCGGCCTTCTTCCCCTCGCATGATCCGGTGGTGCAGCAGCTCAACGCCGCGACACTGTTCGCGGCCGGCTTCATCGTGCGGCCGATCGGCGGCTGGCTCTTCGGCCATCTCGCCGACCGCTACGGGCGACGCCTGTCGCTGACCGTCTCGGTCGTGATGATGTGCTTCGGCTCGCTGATCATCGCGGTGACGCCGACCTATGCGACGATCGGCTTCGCGGCCCCGGCCCTGCTGGCGCTGGCGCGCATCATCGAGGGCCTGAGCCTCGGCGGCGAATACGGGGCGAGCGCGACCTATCTCTCGGAGATCGCCGATCCCGAGCATCGCGGCTTCTATTCGAGCTTCCAGTACGTGACGCTGATCGGCGGGCAGCTTACCGCGATCCTGGTGTTGCTCCTGCTCCAGAACGTCTTCCTGACGCATGAACAGCTCGTCGACTGGGGCTGGCGCATTCCCTTCGTCATCGGCGCGATGCTCGCCGTCACCGCCATGCTGATGCGCCGGCACATGCACGAGACGGAGTCCTTCGAGGCCGCCAAGGCGACGATGAAGAAGAAGGAAAGCTCGCTCAAGGGCCTGCTGAAATATCCGCGCGAGGTCGCGATCGTGGTCGGTCTCACCGCCGGCGGCACGGCGGCCTTCTACACCTTCACGACCTATATGCAGACCTTCGTCAGGCAGACGGTCGGCCTCTCCGACCTGACCACGACCTATGTCATCGCGGGCTCGCTGATCTTCGCGGCGCTGCTGCAGCCGATCTACGGCATGATTTCGGACCGGATCGGCCGCAAGCCGATGCTGATCTTCTTCGGACTGGCGGGCTCGCTCCTGACCGTGCCGATCCTGACGGCGCTCGCCGATACCAAATCGGCCTTCACGGCCTTCCTGCTGATCTGCGGCGCCTGGATCTTCACGGCCGGCTACACCTCGATCAACGCCGTGGTGAAGGCGGAGCTGTTCCCGACCGCGATCCGCGCCACCGGCGTCGCCGTGCCCTATGCCGTGACCGTCTCAATCTTCGGCGGTACCGCGCCGGCCATTGCGCTGTTCTTCAAGCAGCAGGGCCACGAACAGTGGTTCTACTACTATCTCGCCGGCGTGATTTTCCTGTCATTCCTGGTCTACGCGACCATGCGCGACACCAAGCACGCCTCGGCGATGGAGCGGCATGAGTGAGGAGATCGAGTGCTCCACACGAGATGGGCGGGCTTATCCCAACCATCACGGCTTCTTCTAACGGAAGCGGCGCTTAAGACGTGGATGCTCGCCACCAGGGCGAGCATGACGGAGTGAGAGCATCAGGCGCTCTCGCCGGCCAATCGCTTCAGCGCCTTTTCGCGCCCGATCAGCGGCAGCAGCGCGGCGAGTTCCGGGCCATGGTCGAGCCCCGTCAGGGCCTGACGGAGCGGCATGAACAGCGCCTTGCCCTTGGCGCCGGTCGCCGCCGAGACGGCTTGCGTCCAGCTCTTCCAGGTCGTGGCGTCGAAGGGCTCGACCGGCAGCAGCCCGGCCGCGGTCACAACGAAGCCGGCATCGGCGATCACGGGCTCGATCGCCCCCTGCACCACGCGCCACCACTGGGCCGCTTCGTCCAGCTTGGCGAGATTGCCGCGCACGGCCTGCCAGAACGCCTCGTCAGCGGCGACGCCGAGCGCTTTCAGGCGATCCTCGACCGCCACGAGCGGCAACTGGTGCAGCGTGCGGGCGCTCAGCGTCTCAAGCTCGTGCTCGTCGAACTTGGCCGGCGCGCGCGAGACATGGGCGAGTTCGACGAGGCCTGCGAGCTCGTCGAGGCTCGCCACCGGACGCACGGCATCGGAGGTGCCGACCAGCGTCGCCAGCGCCGCCACGGCCAGCGCCTCGACGCCGGTCTCGCGCAGGCCGCGCAAAGAGAGATGGCCGAGGCGCTTAGATAGCCCCTCACCGCTCGCGGTGGTCAGCAGGTTGTGGTGGCCGAAGGCCGGCAGGCTCGCACCGAGCGCCTCGAAGATCTGGGCCTGGACCGCCGTGTTGGTGACGTGGTCCTCGCCGCGGATGACATGGGTCACGCCGGTCTCGATATCGTCGACGACGGAGGGCAGCGTGTAGAGATAGCTGCCATCCTCGCGCACCAGCACCGGGTCCGAGAGCGAAGCGCAGTCGACATGGGAGGCACCGCGCACGAGATCGTCCCAGGCGACTTCGCGCGGTTCAAGCAGGAAGCGCCAATGGGGCTTGCGCCCCTCCGCCGCGAAGGCCGCCTTCTGCTCGTCGGTGAGCTTCAGCGCGGCGCGGTCATAGATCGGCGGCAGGCCACGGGCGAGCTGGCGCTTGCGGCGGCGATCCAGCTCATCGGCCGTCTCGTAGCAGGCATAGAGCCGCCCTGCCCCGCGCAAACGATCGGCGGCGGCGTCATAGATCGCCAGCCGCTCGGACTGCTTGATCACCTGATCGGGCACGATGCCGAGCCAGCCGAGGTCCTCGGCGATGGCATCGGCATATTCCGCCTTCGAGCGGGCAATATCGGTATCGTCGTAGCGCAGCAGGAAGCGGCCGCCATGCCGGCGCGCGAAGAGCCAGTTGAACAGCGCCGGCCGGGCGTTGCCGATATGGAGATAGCCGGTGGGCGACGGCGCGAAGCGAACGAGGGGCGAGGTCATGGCCCGGCTTATGGCGCGTTTGCCGGCAGGCGACAATCATGCCGTTGCGCCTGAACCCTCCTCGGTCTTCCATCGCACTGACGCAACTCCTACAGCCCGGCCGAGCAGGACAGGGCCAGCGTGGCTCCCTGCCCACCGACATAGTTGCTTGCCGTAGCCGCAGGGTAGTCGATCAGCTTCCCGTTCCTCGCTCTCGGCAATTCATGCGGCACCGCGCCCGGCGAGGCCACGACCTCGATGATCTCGTCGAAATGCCCATCCGTGATTCCCACCAACGGCGTGCCGACGCGGATGCGTACGATGGTCCCCCGCCCGAGATGCTTGCCGGGAGGAACGACCGCATTGCCTTCATGCCAGGAAATGTCGTCCATCGCGCAGCTGACGCGAACGAGATCCCTGGCCGTCAGGCTGCGGTTCGGATAGCGCGCCTGTGCCGCTGCGAGCGCTTGCGCCGGGTTCGATACCTCCGCAGGACCCTTGACCCAGGCGACCGCCGTGCCGCCGACCGGTGGCGGCAGCGAGCCGCAGGCAGCGAGCCCAAGCGCGGCTGCAGCGACCGGAAGCCAGCACCCTAGCCGGCAGAGAGTTTCACGCATGCGCAAGGCTCCAGCTGAAAGGGCAAGGGTCGATGTCCTGCAGCACGAACTGACCATGACGCAAGGTGCTGGACGAATAGCGATGTTAACCCGGCATTAGGGTTACCAAGGCATGAATTGTGCCCAGAGCGAGGTGAAACGGGTGGAACCGGACCGTCGCTTGGGGAGATCAGGATGCGCATCCGTTCCATCGCGCTCATGCTTGGGTCTACGATCCTTGCGACCAGCCTTTTCGCCGCGCCGACGCTTGCGGCGGACTACCCCGTGCTGCGCGGCTCGCAGGTCGAGGACGCGCCGCCGGCGCCCGACAGGTTTTCATGGGATGGCTTCTATATCGGCGGCTTTGCCGGGCAGGCGCAATCTCGTTTCGAGCGAGACCGCAGCGTCGACCGGCTCGTGGATTACGCGCTGCTGAACACGACGATCGCGGCCACGGCCAATGTCCGCGACATGACGATCACCATGCCGCGCCGCGACAGCGGCAGCATCTTCGGCGGCTATGCCGGCTATAACTGGGCCTTCGGCGAGGTGGTCATGGGCCTGGAGGCCGACTACTCGCGCATCGACCAGGAAGCGATGTCCTCCCGCATCGAGTCGCGGCGCATCGGCAACGAATTCCTCACCGTCGGCTCGACCCAGAACGCCCGGATCAACGACTACGTCTCGCTGCGGGCGCGCTTCGGCTATGCCTATGGCCGCCTGATGCCCTATTTCACGCTCGGTGCCGCGGCAGGGCGCTTCGACACCAATGTCTCGATCTATACCGACTGGGGTCCGACCGACGTCAACGGCGTCGCCCTGGGCAGCTATGTCGGCTGGCCGCGCACGGTCGGCGGCCCGAAGAAGGATGTCTGGGGCTATGGCGGCGTGAT
This sequence comes from Allobosea sp. FW305-C-101, assembly GCF_058783685.1. Taxonomy (NCBI): domain Bacteria; kingdom Pseudomonadati; phylum Pseudomonadota; class Alphaproteobacteria; order Hyphomicrobiales; family Alloboseaceae; genus Allobosea; species Allobosea sp. FW305-C-101. The sequence goes on from NZ_JBYSYT010000001.1 coordinate 623,131, forward strand.
CGGCGGCGGTATCGAAGCGGCGCTGACCGACAATCTGATCGTCCGCGCCGAGTATCTCTATACCCGCTTCAACGATGTCGAGGGCGTCACCACGAGCCTCAACCAGGCCCGCGTCGGCGCCGCCCTGAAGTTCTGATAGACAGCGATAGCAAACAGAAAAGGGCCGGTGCGGATCGCACCGGCCCTTTTCATTTTCGCTGGGGGGCGACGCCGGCTTACTCGGCCGCCTCGACCTCGGGCCGCGCCCGGCCGGCGCGCTGGCGCTTGACCAGCTCGGCGACGATGAAGGCGAGCTCCAGCGCCTGCTCCGCGTTGAGACGCGGGTCGCAGAACGTGTGGTAACGGTCGTTGAGGTCCGCATCGGTCATGCCGCGCGCGCCGCCGGTGCATTCGGTGACGTTCTTGCCGGTCATCTCCAGATGCAGGCCGCCGGCATGGGTGCCCTCGGCCTGGTGGACGGCGAAGAAGTTCTTCACCTCGCCCAGGATCAGGTCGAAGGGACGGGTCTTGTAGCCGCTGGCAGCCTTGACCGTGTTGCCGTGCATCGGATCGCAGGACCAGACGACATTGCGGCCTTCGCGCTTCGTCGCCCGCACCAGCGCCGGCAGATGATCAAAGACCTTGTCGGCGCCGAAGCGCGCGATCAGCGTGAGACGCCCCGCCTGGTTCTGCGGATCGAGCACGTCGATCAGCTTGAGCAGGCCATCGACCGTGGTCGAGGGACCGCATTTCAGGCCGATCGGGTTCTTGATGCCGCGGAAGAACTCGACATGGGCATGGTCGATCTGGCGGGTGCGATCACCGATCCAGACCATGTGGCCGGAGGTAGCGTACCATTCGCCGGTCGTCGAATCCGTCCGCGTCATCGCCTGCTCGTAGCCGAGCAGCAGCGCCTCGTGGCTGGTGTAGAAGTCGGTCGTGCGCATCTCCGGATGGGTCTCCGGATCGATGCCGATGGCGCGCATGAATTCCAGCGCCTCGGTGATGCGCTCGGCCACTTCCTGGTAGCGATGCGACTGCGGGCTATCCTTGACGAAGCCGAGCATCCAGCGATGCGCGTTGTCGAGATTGGCGTAGCCGCCGGTCGCGAAGGCGCGGATCAGGTTCAGCGTCGCGGCCGACTGGCGATAGCCCTCGAGCTGGCGGCGCGGATCGGGAATGCGCGCCTCGGCCGTGAACTCGTTGTCGTTGACGATGTCGCCCTTGTAGCTCGGCAATTCGACGCCGCCGATCGTCTCGGTCGGGGCCGAGCGCGGCTTGGCGAACTGGCCGGCGATGCGGCCGACCTTCACCACCGGCGAGCCGCCGGCGAAGGTCAGGACGACCGCCATCTGCAGGAACAACCGGAAGAAGTCGCGGATATTGTCGGCCGAATGCTCGGCGAAGCTCTCGGCGCAATCGCCTCCCTGGAGAAGGAAGGCTTCACCGGCGGCGACCTTGCTCAACGCCCGCTTGAGCTTGCGCGCCTCGCCTGCAAAAACGAGCGGCGGAAAGCCGGCGAGCTGCTGCTCAACCGCCTTCAAGGCTGCCTGGTCCGGATATTCCGGAATCTGCTGGACGGGCTTGGCCCTCCAGCTATCTGGCGTCCACCGCTCGGACATGGGACTTACGTGCTCCTGACTGTGAGATCGCGCATCGTTAACCTCTTGGTAGCGCGAAGGGGCGGCTATACACCGATGATGTGGGAATGGCCACCGTCTGAGGGAAGCCCTCGCGGCAGGCCGCCCTGCCCGCCATCGCAAGCGATCGAAAAGCCGATTCCCGGCAACGGGATAGCGGCCATCGTTACGCTATCACAGCAACGGCCTGCCATCCCGATTCAAGTGCTTCACAGCCCGATTCAACAGGGCGGTGGGAACGACCTTTGTCATTCCGGGGTTTCGCGCAGTCGCGAACCCGGAATGACAAGGATGATTTCGCTACTTTAGCCCGCACGCGGCGTGCGCATCGTCACCAGCTCCTCGGCCGCGCTCGGATGCAGCGCGACGGTGCGGTCGAAATCGGCCTTGGTCGCGCCCATCGTCACGGCGATCCCGACCGCCTGGACGATCTCGCCGGCATCGTGCCCGAGGATATGAACGCCGAGCACCTTGTCCGATTGCGCGTCGACCACGAGCTTCATGTAGATGCGCTCCTGACGGCCGGAGATCGTCGCCTTCATCGGTCGGAAGCCGGATTCGAAGACCTTGACCTCATGACCCGCGGCGAGAGCCTGCGCCTCCGACAGGCCGACGGTGCCGACCTCCGGCGTCGTGAAGACGGCCGAGGCGATGGTGGCGTGGTCGACCGTCCAGGTCCGGCTGCCGAAGGTCGAGTCGGCGAAGGCATGGCCCTCGCGGATCGCGACCGGCGTCAGGTTGACCCGGTTGGTCACATCGCCGACGGCATGGATCGAGGGCACGCTGCTGGCCGAGGCCGCATCGACCTTGATCTCGCCAAGCGGGCCCATCGCGACGCCGGCCTGCTCCAGGCCGAGCCCCTTGGTGTTCGGCCGGCGGCCGGTGGCGACGAGGATGACATCGGCATCGATCGGCTCGCCCTTGGCGCAATGGGCGCGGCGGGTGCCGTCGGCCAGCTCCTCGATCCGGTCGATCGTGCAGCCCAGTCGCAGGGTGATCCCGGCATGGAGAAGCGCATCGCGCAGGCGGATGCGGATATCCTCGTCGAAGCCGCGCAGGATGTTGTCACCCCGGTGCAGCACCGTCACCGCGACCCCGAGCCGGGCGAAGAGGCTGGCGAATTCGAGCGCGATGTAACCGCCGCCGACCACGAGCAGGCGCTTCGGCAACGCCGGCAGGTTGAAGACCTCGTTCGAGGAAATGCCGAGCTCGCCGCCGGGGATCGGCGGATCGAAGGACGGCCAGCCGCCGGTCGCGACCAGGATATGGCGGGCGCGGATCACCTCCCCGCTCTTCACCAGCCGGACCTGATGCGGGCCTTCGACGACGGCGCGCTCCTCGCGAATCTGGACCTTCGCGCCCTCGAGCCCCTTGCGATAGAGGCCCGACAGGCGGGTGACTTCGTTGGCCACGGCGTCGCGCAGCGTCGGCCAGTCGAAGACGGGCGCCTGCGGCAGGGTCCAGCCGAAGCCGGCGGCGTCCTCGAAATCCTCGGCGAAGCGGCTGGCATAGACGAAGAGCTTCTTCGGCACGCAGCCACGGATGACGCAGGTGCCGCCGATGCGGTCCTCCTCGGCGATCATGACGCGGGCGCCGTGGCCGGCGGCGATGCGCGCGGCGCGCGTCCCGCCCGAGCCTGCACCGATGACGAAGAGATCGACGTCGAACTCAGCCATGATACCCCCTCAACCGTCCTTGTCGGCGGACGGCAAGCCGTACAATAACCAGATGGACGCCAGCGCCAGCGCGGCGATCCACCATCCCTGCCAGGCCCCATGCGCCACCGTCGCGACGCCGAAGGCGCTGGCGGCCAGCGCCAGACGCGGCGCGAGGTCACGTGCCGGCAGGTTCCTCAAGCGCCACAGCAGCATGAGTCCGGCCAGCGTCAGCAACACAGCACCGACGACGCCCGTCTCGACCCAAGCCTGGACCGGCGCGCTGTGCGGATGACCGACCGCGAGCAATTGGCGGCGCGGCGGCGAAACTTCAAGCGCCACAGGATGCCGATCCAGTGTGGGCGAAGTGCCGAAGCCGGAGCCCAGCAGGGGCCGCGCCCGGATCGCCTCACCGAAGCTCAGCCAGATATCGACCCGGTCGCGCGAATGGGAGTTGGCGAGCCGCTCATGCAGGGATTGCGGCAACGCCTCGTCGCCGAGGCGCCCGATCACCGGCGCGACAGCCATCGTCGCGAAAAAGCCGAGCGCGACCAGCACGAGCATGAGGCGCGGCAACAGCCGGGCTGCCAGCCAGGTCAGCGCGAGAATGAGGAAGCCGAGCCCGGCCGCACCGCTCTCGGAATCGAAGGAGATCATCGCCACGACGACGACGCAGACCGCCGCCAGCAGCCAGTCCAGCGCGCCACTTTTCCGACGAAGCGACAGCCCCGCAACCGCCGCCGGCAGCAGGACGAGGCAGACCAGGACCGGGCGGTTGAAGATGTAGGTAACCTGCTTGCCGATATCGAGCGCGATGCGCGCGGAGAGCCCCGTCGCGAGCTCGGCCATCATAAACACCGCGGCAAGCGCTATCGCGAGCGCCAGGGCCCGACTTTCCGATCGCCCCGGCTGGAGGCGGCCGCTCGCGGCGATGACGAAGCCGCTGGCCAGCGGCAGGGCCAGCTCGCCCCACATCGACATGCTCGCTCCGATGCGATGGCTCCAGGCGATAGAGATCAGCGACCAGAGCAGGAAACCGCCAAGCGCCAGCCCGATCGGCGTGCCGATACCGTTTCGCAAGCGCTGCAGAAGCGGCGCCCAGCCCTCCGCCGCGACGGCCGAGGCAAGGAAGCTCAGGGCAGCCAGCCCGAGGAAAAGCGGCGCCGAGCGATTGGCAACCCACATGCCCAGTGGCAATGCGATCAACAGGCCTGTGCCGAGACGGGCGAGACGCCGGGGCAGAATCGGCTCAAAAGGCGAGGCGCCGGAAGAGGTCTGGTGGCTCATGAACCTGCGCTTACGCGATCATGCCGGATGCGGCCAGTGGCGGACTGGAACATTCGAGCGAGTCGTAGAACCAAAGATATAGAAGATGCGGCGAAAGCGGCCTGTCGTCGAAAATTCTTGACTTCCGATTATGCAATCAGGCGCAATTGACGACCGGCGCGGCAAGGTGCCACAGGCGGACCGCCCAAGAAACCCGTGGGCCAAAGCCCGCAAGCGGAGGAATTCATGCTGACATCCATCCTGAAGCGCACGGCCCTGACGGCAGTGGCACTGGCTGCCCTGTCCACAGCCGCCTTCGCGCAGCTCAACGAGCTGAAGATCATGGCTCCCGCCGCGCCCGGCGGCGGCTGGGACGGCACGGCCCGTTCGATGCAGCAGGCGCTGACGGCTGCCGGCATCGTCAAGAGCGTGCAGGTCAACAACGTCACCGGCGCGGGCGGCACCATCGGCCTTGCGCAGCTGATCGGCGCCAAGGGCGACGGCCACCAGCTGATGGTCAACGGCTTCGTCATGGTCGGCGCCATTCTGCTCAACAAGTCGCCGGTCAACCTGACCCAGGTCACGCCGATCGCGCGCCTCACCGCCGAGGCCGAGGTCATCGTCGTCCCGACGGAATCGCCGCTCAAGACCGCCAAGGACCTGGCCGAGCGCCTCAAGGCCGATCCGGCCAAGGTGACCTGGGCCGGCGGCTCGGCCGGCGGCACGGACCACATCCTCGCCGCGCTGTTCGCGCAGGCCGTCGGCGCCGATGCCAAGAAGATCAACTACATCCCGTTCTCGGGCGGCGGCGAGGCACTGGCTGCCATGCTCGGCGGGCGCGTCACGGCCGGCGTCTCCGGCTATGGCGAGTTCGAAGGCCAGATCAAGGCCGGCAAGCTGCGCGTGCTTGCCGTCTCCTCGTCGAAGCGCCTCGAGAACGCCCCGGATGCGCCCACGCTGAAGGAACAGGGCATCGATCTCGAGCTCCTGAATTGGCGCTCGGTCGTCGCCCCTCCCGGCCTCTCGGCCGAGCAGACCAAGGCCCTGATCGACACGGTCGAGAAGATGGTCAAGTCGAAGGAGTGGCAGGAAATCCTCAAGGCTCGCGGCTGGGATGATTCCTTCCTCGCTGGCGCCGCCTTCGACACCTTCCTGAAGGCGGAGATCGAGCGCGTCTCCAAGGTCATGACCGAAGTCGGCCTGGTGAAGTAAGCCAGCCGAAACGCTACAATCTGCGGGGGCCGGGAAACCGGCCCCTTTTCCAACCGTCAGAAGCGCCCCAAAAAGCGCCGGACACGATCGCGGGAACGCCATGACCAACGACACGCGCACGCACGGTGCCAACAAGCCGGCCCTGGTGGTAGGCATCCTGCTGCTGATCGTCGCCGTCCTCGTCGGCTATGACGCCTCGCAGCAGACCATCACGTCGACCTACGGCGTCGGCCCGACCGCGATGCCCTATGTCGTGGCGGCAGGCCTCGTCATCCTCGGTCTTTCCCATTTTGTCGTCGCGTTCCGCGAGGGACTGCCGCAGCCCGACGAAGCCGACAACCCTGCCCTGCTCTGGATCGCCGGCGGGCTGATCTTCCTGATCGCCTGCATCGGGCTCGGCGGCGGCTTCATCATCGCCATCGCCGTGGTCTTCGCCTGCACCGCCCGTGGCATGGGCCGCCGGGCCCTGGCTGTCGATGCCGCGATCGGCTTCGTGCTCGGCCTCATCATCTACCTCGTCTTCGCCAAGCTCCTGACGCTGATCCTGCCGTCGGGTCCGCTCGAGCGCCTGTTCCTCTGAGGAGAGCCCGACCATGGATACCCTGCTCTCCCTCGTCCAAGGCTTCGGCGTCGCGCTCGAGCCCTCCAAGCTGATGTTCTGCCTGATCGGCGTGTTCCTCGGCACCGCCGTCGGCGTGCTGCCGGGCATCGGCCCGGCGCTGACCGTCGCGCTATTGCTGCCGGTAACCTTCAAGCTCGATCCGGCCGGCTCGCTCATCATGTTCGCCGGCATCTACTATGGCGGCATGTATGGTGGCTCGACCACCGCGATCCTGCTCAATGCGCCCGGCGAAAGCGCCTCACTAGCGACCGCGCTCGAAGGCTCCAAGATGGCCAAGGCCGGCCGTGGCGGCCCGGCTCTCGCGACCGCGGCGATCGGCTCCTTCGTCGCCGGCCTGATTGCGACGATCGGGCTTGCTTTCCTCGCGCCCTGGCTGGTCCAGATCGCGGTGAAATTCGGCCCCTGGGACTATTTCGCGCTGATGATCGTCGCCTTCGTCACGGTCTCCGCAACCTTCGGCGACTCGCCTTTGCGCGGCCTCACCAGCCTGTTCCTTGGCATCGCGCTCGGCCTCGTCGGCATCGACAAGCTGACCGGCCAGGCACGCCTGACCTTCGGCGTGCCTGAGCTTCTCAACGGCATCGAGGTCACCACGCTCGCCGTCGGCCTGTTCGCGGTGGGCGAGGCCTTCTATGTCGCCTCCAAGCGCGCCCGCGATCCCGAGGAGATCATTCCGATCAAGGGCTCGCTATGGATGACCAAGCAGGACTGGAAGCGCTCCTGGGCGCCCTGGCTGCGCGGCACCGCCTTTGGCTTCCCGATCGGCGCCCTGCCCGCCGGCGGCGCGGAAGTCCCGACCTTCCTGAGCTACTCGACCGAGCGCAAGCTCTGCAAATACCCGGAAGAGTTCGGCAAGGGCGCGATCGAGGGCGTCGCCGGACCGGAAGCGGCGAACAACGCCTCGGCCGCCGGCACGCTGGTGCCGCTGCTGACGCTTGGCCTGCCGACCTCGGCGACGGCGGCGATCATGCTCGCCGGCTTCCAGCAATACGGGCTCAATCCCGGCCCGCTGCTCTTCGCCGAGAAGCCTGACCTCGTCTGGGGCCTGATCGCTTCGCTGTTCATCGCCAACGTCATGCTGGTGATCCTGAACCTGCCGCTGATCGGGGTTTGGGTCCGCTTGCTGGCGATCCCGCAGCCCTGGCTCTATGCCGGCATCCTCGTCTTCGCGACGATGGGCACGCTCGCGGTCAATAGCTCGCCGGTCGAGCTCGGCATGCTCTTCATCTTCGGCTTCATGGGCTACCTGATGCGCCGCTACGACTATCCGGTCGCGCCGATGGTCGTGGGCCTGATCCTGGGGCCGATGGCAGAGCAGCAATTGCGCCGCGCGCTGCAGATCAGCCTGGGCGATCCGATGATCCTGCTGGAGAACCCGATCTCGGCGACGCTGCTCGGCATCGCCTTCATCGCGCTGGTCGCGCCCTTCGCGATGAAGGGGCTGAACAAGTTCAAGGCTGCCGAGGACTGACCAGCCCGAGCTGGATGAGGCTCTCGCCCGTCGCGACGAGAGCCTCAGACGCCGGGCGCGGCTGCCAGCCCAGCATGGCTTGCGCCTTCGCGCTCGTCGCCGTCTTGCTGCGGCCGAGCTCCGGCGTCGCCGCCTGACGCGCGGTCGCGCTGAAGCGCGCGGCGAAACGCACCAGCCAGTCCGGCAGCACGCGGGTCGAGACCCGCTCCGCATTCGCGCCAAGGCCGTCCTTCAGCGCCTGGGCGATCGCCTGCATCGTCATGAAGTCACCGCCCGTCGCCAGGAAGCGCTCGCCGGCCGCCGCCGCATCGGTCATGGCGCGCAGGTGCAGCTCGGCGACATCGCGCACATCGACGACACCGAACATCAGGCGCGGCACCGCCCAGAGCCTGCCGTCCAGCATGGTCTTGACCAGCAGGATCGAGGCCGAGAGATCCGGCCCCAGCAAAGGGCCGAAGATGCCGACCGGATTGACCACCGCAAGCTCCAGCCCCTGCCCTTCGCCATCAACGAAATCCCAGGCGGCCCGCTCGGCCAAGGTCTTGGATTTCGGATAGGCGGCAAGCTCCGGCGCTGCCGCGTTCGTCCAGTCACGCTCGTCATAGGGGCGCTTCACCACCCGGCCATAGCCGATGGCCGCGAAGGAGGAGGTCAGCACGACGCGCCTAACCCCGGACCGATGTGCGGCGCGCAGGACGCGCAGCGTGCCCTCCCGCGCCGGGCGGATCAATTCGTCCTCGTCCTTCGGCGCCGCCGCTGCGAGCGGTGACGCGACGTGGAGGACATAGGCGCAGCCGGTCGCCGCCTGATCCCAGCCCTCGTCACGCATCAGATCGGCGACGACGACCTGCAGCCGGTCACCAGCCTCGATTCCGGCTCCGCGCAGGGCGTCCCTGAGAGCGCCCTCGCGTGCCCGATCGCGCAGCGTCGCGCGGACATCATAGCCCGCCGCGAGCAGCGACAGGATGCAATGCCCCGCCAGGAAGCCGGAGCCTCCGGTCACCAGAACGAGATCACGGGTCATGTCGCCGGCTCCGCCGTTTCAGTTCAGCCGCCCGGCCATAACGTCGGTTTCGACATGACGCCAGAGCACGGCAGGATGGTGGACAGGGCAGGCCAGCCGGTGAACAATTGCGGCGGAACTGTGTTGTCCCAGGGCCGGCATCGGCAGCGATGCCGCGGCAGAGGGAGACTATCGATGAGCGATACCACGCTTGGCGCGCAGGCCGGCACCGGTCAGCCAGCCGCCGCAGAACCCAGCCTGCACCGTGTCATGGGGCCATGGCTGCTGCTTCTCTTCATCGTTGGAGACATCCTGGGCACGGGCATCTACGCGCTGACCGGCCAGGTCGCGAACCAGGTCGGCGGCGTCGTCTGGCTGCCCTTCCTCGTCGCCTTCGCCGTCGCGATGGTGACGGCGTTCAGCTATCTCGAACTCGTCACGAAATACCCGCAGGCCGCCGGCGCCGCACTTTACACGCACAAGGCCTTCGGCGTGCATTTCATCACCTTCATCGTCGCCTTCGCGGTGATGTGCTCGGGCATCACCTCGGCCTCGACCGCCTCGCGCGCCTTCGCCGCCAACATGTCCAACGCCTTCGGGCTGGGCTTGTCAGGCGGGATCGGCATCACGCTGATCGGGCTCGGCTTCATGGCGATCGTCGCCATCGTGAACCTGCGCGGCGTCGGCGAGAGCGTGAAGGCCAATGTGGTGCTGACCTGCGTCGAGCTTACCGGCCTCCTGATCATCATCACCATCGGCATGATGGCGATCGCGGCCGGACAGGGCGACGTCTCGCGCGTCATGCAGTTCAAGACGACGGCTGATGGCGGCGTGTTCTGGCCGGTCATTGCGGCGACGACGCTGGCCTTCTTCGCCATGGTCGGCTTCGAGGATTCGGTCAACATGGCCGAGGAGACCAAGGATCCGAGCCGCATCTTTCCGAAGATCCTGCTCATCGGCCTGTTCATCACCGGCGTGATCTATGTGCTGGTCTCGATCTCGGCGATCACGCTGGTGCCGCCGGAACAGCTCGGCGAAGGCGAGACGCCGCTGCTCAAGGTGGTGCAGGCCGGCGCGCCGAACTTCCCGATCTGGATCTTCGGCTTCATCACCATGTTCGCGGTCGCCAACAGCGCGCTGATCAACATGCTGATGGCGAGCCGGCTGGTCTACGGCATGAGCCGCGAGCATGTGCTGCCGCCCATCCTCGGCAAGGTCCATGCGACACGGCGCACGCCCTATGTCGCGATCGGCTTCACCAGCCTGCTCGCCTTCGCGCTGATCACATTCGTCGGCGAGGTGCCGGCGCTCGGCGGCACGACCGCGCTGTTGCTGCTTTGCGTCTTCACCGTGGTCAACATCGCCGTGCTGGTGCTGCGCAAGGACACGGTCGACCACGCGCATTTCCGCACGCCGACCTTCCTGCCGATCATCGGCGCGCTCTCCTGCGCCTTCCTGGCCGGGCCATGGACCGGGCGTGCTTCGGTCCAGTACACGATCGCCGGCGTCCTGATCGGCATCGGCGTGCTGCTCTGGGTGGTCACGGTCATCGTCAACCGCAAGACCGGCACCGCGCTCAGCGACCCGCTGATGGAGGACATCGGAGGGCGCGGCCCGGTCAATTGAGCGCAGCCGACGCAAAAGCAACAAAAAAGGGCCGGCGAATGCTCGCCGGCCCTTTTTGATAGCCTGAGGCTCAGGTGGCGCGTCAGCTCAGAAGGTGTGGCCGCGCTTGCGCATTTCCTGCGAGAACCGATCGAACAGATATTGGCTGGTCTGGACGGACCAGGGCTGAAGAACGTTCAGCAGGTCGTCCATCGCCTCGCGCCGCAGCGTGTTGTAGCGCTGGCCGACCGGGGACTTGAAGAAAGCGGCGATCTCCTTGAGATCAGCCTCCGTCATCTTCCGGGCGAAGACCTCGGTGGCCGTCCGGGTCATCTCCTCGGCGCGCTTGTCGGCCTCCGGCTTCAGCGCAGCGACGACGGCGTCGGTATCCTTCTTCATCTCCGGGCGGGTCGCGATGAGCTCCTGCACGCTCTTCTCGAACTCGTTATAGATATTCGTGATGCCAGACGTGATGCCGGTCGCGTCCGCGACTTCGCGCGCCACCTGGAGATGGCTCTGCGTCAGCGCCGGCGCCTGGGCGAAGGCGGGAGCGGCGCAGACGAGCGCCAGACCAAGGGCGGCCCGGACGAGAGAACGACGGATCATGCGTTGAAACCCCTTTGTCAGCGAGCCGCTGGCCGGGGGCCATGGCGGATCGGTCATTGTGGCGCGTTCCTTAGCGTGTCTTGCGCCGGAATGGAATCATTCGATCCTGCCGATGAGCTTGAGGCCATCGGCTCCCGCCAGGATGGCGCCGGTGGCCAATCCGATGAACAGGCCATGCTCGACGACGCCAGGCACGATGTTCAGCGCCTGCGCCAGCAATTCCGGCCGCTCGATCGTACCGAGATGGGCATCGAGAATGTAATGACCGCCATCTGTGACCAGCGTCGTGCCGTCCGGCTTCTGGCGCAGCGAGAGCCTGCCCTCAGAGCCGGAAGCGGCGATGGCCGCAGCCACGGCCCGGCGCGTCGCCTCAAGCCCGAAAGGCACGACCTCGATCGGCAGCGGGAAGCGGCCGAGCGTCTGGACCAGCTTGCCGTCATCGGCGATCACGATCATGCGGGCGGAAGCCGCCGCGACGATCTTCTCGCGCAGCAGTGCAGCGCCACCGCCCTTGATCAGGCGCAGTTGCGGATCGACCTCGTCGGCACCGTCGACGGTGAGGTCGAGTTCCGGCGTCTCATCGAGTGTCGACATCGGAATGCCCAGCGAAACCGCCTGGGCCTGGGTCGCCTCGGAAGTCGAGACGCAGAGCACCTCGAAGCCTTCCGCGACCTTGGCGCCGAGCAGATCAACGAAATGCTTCGCGGTGGAGCCGGTGCCGAGGCCCAACCGCATGCCCGGCCGCACGAGTTCGAGCGCGCGGGCGGCAGCCTGCTTCTTCAGGTCGTCGGCATTCATGAGATTCGTCCGGCTCAGGTTGTGGAAAACGCCTGCCGCCCAGGCCGGACGACGCCGCTCTCCTGCCTCGCCGAAGCCGGCGAGTCCAGCACGCGGAGGCCTCCCGGCGTCATTTCGTCTGGGGCGTGCACACCGTCTTGTCGTCGAAGACGTAGCAGATGCTCATCTCGCCGGTGCGGATATTGACGCGAAAGATGCCGCCTTCCTTCTCGTGACGCGACGGCATCAGGCCGTAATCGCTGGGCGCCTGCGGACCCGCTCCTTCGCCCGACGGGAAGCAGACGGTGAGGCCGACGCCGCCCTCTTTCAACTGGAACTGGCAGGCGCCGACCTCGCCGGTCGCCTTGTCGATCCGGTAGACGCGGTTGAGGTCGGTCTGCGGCGCAGGCGCGAATTCGAACGGCCCGGCCAAGGCCGGCACCGCACCCGCCATCGCCAGCAGCAGCCCTGCGATTCCAGCCCGTCTTCCGATGAAATTCGACATGATGATCTTCCCTGCCGCCGGCCGCGCGACGAATCGCGCGCACGATACCATCTCACACGGCAAATTTGGGGAGGTGCGCGCACGGGACTTGCCAGCCCGGCCGCAACGACCTTTAACCGAATCTCGCCCGGCCGAATCATCCCGAAGGTCCCGACCATGAGTCTGCCCCCGATCGTCGTCTTCGATCTCGACGGAACCCTCGCCGAGACCGCGCCGGACATCATGCGGGTCCTCAACCTGATCCTCGTGCGCGAAGGGCTGGCAGCCCTGCCGCTTGAACGGGCGCGCGAACTCGTCGGCGCGGGCGTGCGCGTCCTGATCGAGCGCGGCTTCAAGGTCTCCGGCCAGCCGCTCGATCCGGAAACGCTGGAGCGGCTCTTCCTGGAATTCATGGAGATCTATGCGCAGGATACGGCGGGGAGCAGCCATCTCTATGACGGCGTGCTCGGCGCTCTCGATGTGCTGGCCGGGCAAGGCTATGCGCTCGCGGTCTGCACCAACAAGCCGATCCTGCACACGAAGCTGATCCTCGATCATTTCGGTATCGCCGGCCGCTTCGCGGCCGTCGCCGGGCGCGACAGCTTCCCCTATTTCAAGCCGGATCCGCGCCATCTCACCCTGACGATCGCGGCGGCGAAGGCCGATCCGGCGCGGGCCGTGATGATCGGCGATTCCCGTACGGACATCGCGACCGCGCGCGCTGCGGGCATTCCCTCGATCTGCGTGCCCTTCGGCTATACCGACGTGCCGATCGAGACGCTGGAACCGGATTTCATCATCCAGCATTTCGACGAGTTGGCCGGCGCGGTCGACCGCGTGTTCAAATCTCCTCCCCGGACGTCCTTGACGGCATGAGGCGCGCCGACTAGGAGAGGCCGGGTCCGGGCGATTAGCTCAGCGGTAGAGCACTCCCTTCACACGGGAGGGGTCACAGGTTCGATCCCTGTATCGCCCACCATCCAACCCATTGAAATTGCGATGATAATCCGGACAACGCGATAGCGGAGAAGCCGCCATCGCCACGGCCGGCAACATATTGGCAACGGCTGCCCCCGTCGCCGCTCGCCGATCAAACATGAAAAAGCCGGCTGCATGAGCCGGCTCTTCGTCGCTTGGGGCTGCGATTCGACAGCCTATTTGATCGGATCGGCCATCGGATCCAGCCCGGCCAGCGAAAGCAGCAGGCGCCGTGCCATCGCGGTATCCCAATCGAGATCCTCATCGGCGCCGCGCCAGGTAGCGGGCATGACGTGCTCGAGCAGAATGCGGACCTTTGCCGCGGCGTCGGCCGCGTCGCGCGCCGGCGCCGAAATGATGCCTTCGATCAAAGCAGCCTGTTCGGCAAGCGCTAGGCTATGCGGGCCGTTGACGATCTCGCCAGGGTTCGAAACGGCATCGGCGAACGCCTGGAGCAGGACTACACGCTCATAAACCTCCGAATTCGAGGAGACAGGAACAACGGTGGCGTGGAGAGCGGTGACGTCAAAGTGCTTGGTCATGGCTGTTTCCCAGAGTTGCAATCAACAGTTTATGTTGATAATCTCGACCCATGATCCTGTCAACAGAAAATGTTGAAATGACACCAAGCCAATGCCGAGCCGCCCGCGCGCTGCTCAACATGACCCAGCCGGACCTCGCTGCGGGCGCAGATGTCGGCCTCTCAACCGTGGTCGACTTTGAGAAGAGTCGGCGCCAGTTGCCCGGAGAGACGATCGCCAAGCTACGCAAGGCGCTCGAGGCCGCTGGAGTCGAGCTCTTGCCGGAAGATACCAAAGGCGTCGGTGTACGCTTCTCGGCGCCAGCCGCCCCCTAGGGCCATCTCATCAGACGCAAACCCACCCCCCGGGCGGGGGGCGGCGCTTCGTCTCAACCAAGCCCGGAGGGGCCTCGCCAAATTTTCAGTTTTTTGGAAATCTCGGGGGCTCGTAGTCCTCGCCGGGGAAGAATTCCGGGCTGTGGTGCCCGTAAACGCGCTCGATCGTAGAGACCGTGTCGCCCAGCAGCCCGGCGACCTTGTACGGGTTGACGCCGGCCATCATCAGGTGCGTTGCCCGTGAGTGGCGCAAAGCATGCGGGTTGCCTGGAGAAAACCCCAGGCGGGCGCAGAGCTTCGTGAGCGCAGCATAGAAGTCCCGCGTCTCGCCGAACAGCCGGCCGCCATTCTGCAGCGCCGCCGCCAAGCGACGCACGATGACCCCTCGGATCTGCGGAAAGATCGGAACCTTGGGCTTGGCCTTCTTTGTCGCGAGATCACCCGGCGCGCTCAGCTCAATGAAAGGCACTTCTCGGTCCAGGTGAACTTGCGACGCAAGAAGGTTCAACACCGCCTTGTAGCGCGCGCCTAGGTAGTAGCAGAGCAGTATCATGTCTCGCGTGAACGCATCTTGCGCCTCGAAGAACAACGTAGCGACCTGGTTTTGGGTGAAGAATCGCTGCTCCACCTGACGCCGAGCCCCCGACGGCAGCTCGAAAGTTGGCATTTCGTTCGGCGAGATTCTCTTCCATCGCAATGCGTGATTTGCGGCCGCTCTTAAGACAACGAGCTCTCGGCGGATTGTGGCATCGCAGGCTCGCCGACGCTCACTGGAGTACCTGCTGCGCCCGCCGAGGCGTCCCGAGCGTCGCGCATCGCGATATGCTCGACAGGCAGGAATATCGACGTCCTTCAGAAGCATGCTGTGAAACCCCGCGGTTAAGTGGGTTATAGCCTGCTCCTGCCGCACTTTATCAGCGACCTTGCCGCTCCCCAGAACATGCTCCTGGTAGTAGTCGACCAGTGCTTGGCGAACTGACAGCGGGCCTTCCGGCCGCATCGGCGGCAAGGGTTTCTCAAATTCTTTGGCCATCTCGTCACGTATGCCGAGCTCCACCTTCTTAACCTGGAGCATCGCATAGGCTGCCGTGGGGTCTGACGTCCTCAGGCTGATGGTACAGACCCTCTTGAGGGCGGGAGCGTACCAGGATGCATGCAAAAGACCCCGGCGATAGAAAAAGCGGATCGAATTGCCTCTCTTGCGTGCCATTTCGGCCTCCATTTGTTGGCTTGCCGAACATGGGCCAAATACTGCAGTTAATACACAATTATTATTGTGTAATAAGCAGCATGTTGCAGACAATACTTTATTCTAATCTTGATACATTTAGTGATTTTCTTGCCTGCCAGCAGCTCGGCGGCGACGCTCAAAATAGCTTTCCTTCCTAGTAGGGAGCTTCCCCTAGGAACGCATTCTTGGTATGATGTGCTTAGTGGGCGTTTTAGCCGGTTTCGCCGCGCCGGGTCTGATCTGATGGATGGACCCCGTGACTACGATCCCCACTTCTTCGAACGGCAATGCTCTGCCTTCCCTCCGTCATAGGGGATGCGTGTCACGCCGCGCTCCTGGCGGGAGTGCTCATTGATGGGCCGCTGGGAGGTCACCGGCCCGGACGGCGCGCGGTACATGTTTGAGGCGCCAGACGAAAGTGCGCTGAATGAAGCGATCGACGAATTCTTCTCAGCCCCTGCGGCGACCACACCTGCGACGCCTGGCTCCTTGCAGCAGGCAAGCCCCTCATCGCCTTCTACACCGTCGGCGCCGCTAGCAGCTCACCAGCCGCCGAACATTGCCCCGGCGCCCTCGCCGGAGGTTCGCGCGTCCGATCCGTTCTGGCGTGTGGCCGATGAGCGGGCTTCTGAGGCCGCTCGGGAAGATGCGCAGCGCAAAGCAATGGGCCTCCCGGCTGCAGGCAGCCGCACGACATTCGCTGACGACCGCGGCGGCCCTTCCCTCGAGGTCGCAGCCCAGGGCATCGCCCGAGGCGTCGGCGCCGATATTCTCGGCCTCCCGGTCGACTTGGCAACAGGCCTGAACAATGCTGCGCGAGCTGCCCTGAACATCCCGTCGTGGGTGGCGGGAGCCGCGACCGGAAAGCCTAAAGAGCTTCCATTCGGCTACATCACCGAGCCAACCGGCGGCAGTGACTGGATTGCCAACAAAACTGCGAAGCTGGCGGGGGCACTGGGAATCGAGCCGGTCGACTACGACAAACTCGGCCCTCGCGAGAAGGCGCTCTATCAGATGGCGCGCTTTGGCACCGGCGGCCTGGCTCAAGGGCTCGGCCTTCGCCAGATCGCGACGACCCGCGCACCTTCGGAAACGCCGCGGATGTTCGACGAGGTGCTACAGCCCTACGCCCGAGAGACTGCAGCGCCAACCCTGGCGCGAGACGCTGCTGCCGGCACAGGCGTTGGCGCCGGCTTGGCTACCGCTGACGAGGTTCTGCCCGAGGATGCCCGCGGCCCGGTCAGCTCCCTCATCGCCGGTCTGATCGGCGGCGTGGGCGGCGCCAGCCTGGCCGATGCGGTGAGCGTCGGCCCGAAGGCAACGTTCGCCTGGGCGACCGCCGGGCGACCGGAGCGCGGAGTGACGTTCAACCCGGACGGCAGCTATGTGAGCCGCGGCACGGCAACTGATGCATCGCGATACTTGCAGGAGCAGGCCGGCGGAGCCGATGCGGCTCGCCGGGCTGCCGACACGATTGGTGAGCATGTAGCCGAATTCCGCGGCATGGGCGCTCCCGTCCCGACAACCGGCCAGATCGCAGAGAACACGGGGCTGGCGCGTGTGGAGCGCGGGATCCGCAACACGTCGAGCCCGGAGACCAACCCGATTTTCGAGCGCGATCGCGCCGTCAACACCTTCGCCGGCGAGCAGGTCCGCAGCATGGGCCCCGAAGGGGCCGACCCGAACCTCTACCCACACGCGGCTGCCGAAGTCGCCGCCAACCTTCGCGTACCGGCGCGTTCTGAGCTTTCGAAGGCAGAGAGCGGTCTGGAATCCATCTCCAGCCAGCGAGAGGCCGAGGCGCGTTCCCTTGCGGACGGGTCAGCAACGCGCCGCGTCGAAGCCTCTCAAGCGCTCGATCGCGAGATCACTGGCGATATGGCCCGGCTGCGCGCAGAGCGCGCCGAGGCGCTCAACAGTCGGACGATCGACCCGGATGGCGCTGCGCGCATCAACGCGACTCCTATCTTCGACGCCGCGGATCGCGCGCGCCAAGCCGGCGTGACACTGCCGGAATCCCTCCGCAAGCGCCTCCCTGTTGCTGACGAGCTCGCTGACCGGCGACCGCATGAGGTGAGCAAGACTAGCCCGATCCTCGGCGCGGATGGTTCCCCGATCGTCACCCGGGAGACCGTAGGCAGCCCGGACATGTCGCTGGCGGAGCTCAACGACGCGCGCCCGATGCTCGCGCAACTCTCAAGCACACTCGAGAAGTCGATCGGCGGCGGGAATACGGCCGCGATTCCTCAGAAGGAAGCCGTCGACACACTCCGCGCGGCGATCAACCAGGAGCTCCGCGGCTACGCCGAGAATGCCGGCACGCCACAGGCGGAACGGCTCAAGCAGGGTTTGGCGCTGGGCGATGAGTTCTCCCGCCGGTATCGTGCGCCGGGCGCCGGCGACCCTGTGGTCGAGCTCCACCGCGACATGTATCGAGAGCGGGGTGACCTGACGGGCCGGACCACGACGCCGCCAGAGCAGACCGCCGGCCGCTTCATCAAGGAGCCGGAGCGCGGCGGCATTCAGGGCATGCAGTCGCTCAACCGCGTCATGGCAGATGCGACAGACCCCGCCGCCATCGCGAACGCCCGGCGCGACTTCGTTCTTTCCCTGGCCGCGTCGAAGATTGTCGAAGGCAACAAGATCAATCCGCGACGGCTTGGCCGCTTCATGGACGAATGGGGCTCGGTCATCGAGCATGCGCCGGAGACCAAGGCCGAGTTCGCAAAGCTGCTCGAAAAGGCGAGGCTCGGACAGTCGATCGAGGACGGCTTCTCCCAGGCGATCGAGGGCGCCAAGGGCCGACTCAAGCTCACGGAGGCCGAGATCGCCGACAGCGCGCTGTCGACCGTCATGGGCGCCACGGGCCGCAAGGGTATCCAGTCGATCCTCGGCAGCAAGAACCCGCCGGCGCAGATGGCTGACCTCGTCAAGCGGATCGAGAAGGTGCCTGGAGGCGTCGATAGCGTGCGCCGCGCCTTGTCCGACTACCTTGCCGACCGCGTGACGAACACAAATCGCCAGGCGACGCAGGACGGCGGTCTGCCGCCCTCCTATGCGAGGCTCGTCGGCCTCGAGAAGGACCCCGATCTGGATCGCGTCCTTGCCGCGGCCTGGGGTGACCAGCCAGAGGCCATGCAGGCGCTGCAGCGCGCTCGCCGGGTGCTGGAGCCTAGGGAGTTCCTCGCGACCGTCCAAGGCACCGCTGGCTCGCCCACGGCCAGCAACCTCAGCTCTCTCATGCGGATGCTCGAGCTCGGTCTGCGCACGACCCAGGGCGGCCTGCGTGGCGGCAACACCGCCCGCAACATCAAGGTCGCGCTCGGAAGCCTGCTCAGCGGCCGCGATAGCGAGGTGCTAAAGCTCGTCGCTCGAGCCCACGTCGATCCCGCTGTGGCGCAGCACCTGCTCTCCAAGCAGCTGGCCGAGGATCCGGCTCAATGGGCGTCGAAGATGCGGAAGATTCTGAATTGGGAAGAAGCTGCTCGGCAGACAAACGAGGAGAATTGAGCGCCGCAAGGCTGCGCGTACTTGCCCCGTCTTGCAGGGAACCAGACGCGCCCCTATCTGGTTCTCAGCGCGGCATCCTCGGATGCCTGCATGCTCTCCAGTCGATGCGTCGCCGCGGATGTACCGGCCGCAGCCAACAGGAGGGCAAAGCCATTTTCCCGGCGATGGCCGGAACCGCCTAGTCCTGACAGAAGTCAGAGGCCCGTCGCCTCCCAAGCGGCGAACCTATGGTTTTCGCGGGCTCTTAGCTTCCTGGCGGGTCTGTTCGCTGCCGCCCGAGTTAAGGTAGCGGGATTGACGCCGCTGAATTTCCAGTCAATTGAACAGGGGTTCAGACTGGAGTGACCGATGGCCAATGAGTTGGACCCGACAGCAGTCGACGTGCAGGAAGCGGCCTTCGAGAGGCCTCTCACACAGTACTACGCGAGTGTTTTTGGGGTCGGTCGAACGCCTTTTGAATTTATCTTATCATTTGGGAGGCCGGTGACTGCTCCTCCGCCAAAGATGGGTGCGCCCGTTCCGATTGCGCTCGACTGGACACACTCGGTTATTTTGAGCTACCAAGCGACCATTCAGCTACGTGACGCGTTGAATGCTCACATTGAGCAGTTGGAAAAAGAAGCTCAGGCGGCCGGGGGCTAGATTGGCGCGGACGCCGCTTTTCCAGGTTGAATGCTCAGTAATTTCCGACCTTACGGTCACGCTCTACGAGGATGTGTGGCTGTACAAGATCGTTCGCAATCATCCCGAAGTTGAGGGACTTTTGGAGGAGGCCAAAGCTACTGCCGCGGCCCCAGCGATCGTCCTTGAGAGCAACACCGTTCCCGGCAGTTACGTTTTCGTAAACACCTCGGTGCAGGATCAAACGGGGCGTTATCTCCGTCTTCCGATCAGGCCGGCTCCGAACCAACCGGGGCACGCCTTCGTGACGAGCTGCTACTTCAGTGGCAATGTGAAAGACGCAGGAACCTTAATTCATCCAGCCGTGTTACCGACGTTGGATAGGAAGAAATGATTTCCGCCGAGTACGACGATTGCAGTGACGTTCTGTACGTCCATGACTCGCCGAAGCGGGCCTACGGTGACGAGACGCCGGACGGGTTGCTAGTTCGTTACGCTTACGACTCAGGCGTGGCGTGCGGCGTGACGGTCTTTGATTTCGACCAGTTATGGGGGAGGCGCGAAGCTGAGCTTGCATGTCGGATAGCCGCGCTCTTGAGTGTTTCAGAGGCGGACGTGCAGATGGCAATCGCTCGAGCAACTCACCACTAGCTTCTCCATTTCGCTGCCGGTCTGCTCACTGGCATTGCTACCCTAGGTAACGGAACGAAACCTCTCGCCGCCCGTTCGCGACTCGTTGCGTTATGGAGTTGCGTTCAATGTGTGCGCGTCGGGTTCTCAGAGCCGGGCCTGCGGCTGATCTGGTCAAGGGCCCGGTGGCGCGGCGAAGAATGGCTCGGCGCGACCTTTTTGCCGATTCCATGCCGGACCGGGTTGAGCCCTGTCTGGCTCTTCTGGCGAAGAAGGCCCCTGCAGGCGATGATTGGGCCTTCGAGGTGAAGTGGGACGGCTACCGCCTCGCAGTCCATATCGAGCGGAGCCGGGTTCGCATACTCACCCGCGGCGGGCACGACTGGACCGCGCGCTTTCCGACCATCGCTCATGATGCACGCGAGCTTGGGCTGGATAGCGCCATTCTCGACGGCGAAGCGGTCGTGCTCGATGAGCGGGGCGCTTCGGACTTCGGAGCTCTGCAGAAGGCGCTGGGCGGTCGCGGCGGGAGGCGCTTTGCAGCCGAGGCCTCCCTGTATGCTTTCGACCTGCTTTATCTCGACGGTCAGGATCTGCGCATTCTGGAACAGGAAGAGCGGCGCCAGATGCTGGAGCAATTGATCGGCCGCACGCCGCATGGCTCGATCCGCTTCAGCGAGGAGATTGACGCGGAGGGCGATCGGTTCCTTCGGAAGGCCTGCGAGCTCGGGCTCGAGGGAGTCATCGCGAAAAGACGGGATGCGCCTTATCGTTCTGGAAGGAGCGGCGACTGGCTCAAGATCAAATGCGTGCAATCGGAGAGCTTTGCGATCGTTGGTTATGAACCCTCCGCGATCGCTCTGGGAGGGATTGCAAGGCTGCTGCTAGCAGCGCGCAAGGGTAGCGAGCTCGTCTATGTTGGAAGTGTCGGAACGGGATTTACGGAAATGGGTGGAGCAGAACTGCGCAAGCAGATGGACGCTCGCCTCCTTCCCAAATCAGCGGTGAGGATCGCCGGCTCTCGCCAGGCCAACCGCTGGACTAAGCCGGAGCTGGTGGCTGAGGTCGCCTTCCGCGCGTGGACAGACGACGGCAAGCTCAGGCATGCGTCGTACAAGGGTTTGCGCGAGGATTCTGACGAAATGTCGATCTTCGAAATGAACCGATAGTCCGCGACACGCGTAGTTTCTCGCAAAGAGGAATTGCGATGACGGATGATGATGGCAGGCCGGACACGCGGCGCCAGGCTCGGTCGATTTCCCGGCTCATGACTCTGGCCGTCCTGGTTGCGGCAATCCCGGCCATAGCAGTCGCTGCGGCATGGGTTTGGTGGCAATGAAGCTGAAATTCTTGCAGCCACGGAACTGGAGCGATGGTCGCCAGTTTATGCCCCGCTATCGCCGCCGCACCACGTCGCCGATAGCGATGGTTCCTCTGCCAAGATGACCATCCGAAGCGAGCCGGCGCTATTCCCCCAGCCGGCCAGCTCGCTTCATTTGCCTTTGATCGGAGAGCGAGCCGCGGATGTACCGGCAGCTCCCGATCAAGGCCTTGACCCGGCGATCCTGATCCCAGACATCCACCGCAGTTCGCCTCACACGTGGCGGAACAATGGCAGGCGTCAGCAGGTTGCTTCTCCATCGTCAGGAGGAGGCAACAATGGGCTTGCTTGAGATCAGCGTGGTTCTGGCCTGCGCTTCGGCTTTCGGCTTCTACATTACCGACCCTCAGGAGTGATGAGATGGACGACCCGGTTGTCGTCGCGACGGCGATGATGGCGGTGGCTGCTGTCGCCTGGTTCGTTTCCCGGCGCTGGGAGGTCTAGGGCTTAGCCTTCAGCCGGGCGTAGCGATCGACCTCAGCGCGAAGTTGCACAACCGCGGCGTCGCCGCGCTTAAACTTCATGCCTTTGCCGGGCTCGTCGAAGACTTCGTTTCGCTTGGCGAGCGGCAGGTCGGCCAGCATCCGCACTTCGCATTCGTGCTTCCACTCTTCCGACCATGTCGAGACCTCGCGGCCGGCGAGGATTGAGAAGACGTGCGGCGGGTTGTCGGGCGGGAACGGCATGAGCGCGGCTATGCCCGATTCTCCCGACGTCGCGTAGCCTCCTTGCGCTCCTTCAGCCATTCCATGCGGTTGACATGCGCAGCCCAACCTTCCGGGCCGATAAATTCGAGATAGCGCTCCATAGCCTTGCGGATATCAGGGAGCGCGGCATCACGGCTCGAAGCGCGCCCGCTGAGCGGTGTCGCCTGCGACGCACCATTCCCATGCCTGCCGGGATGGAGATGGAAGTTCCACTGCCAGTCTGGCACCTCGCCCGAAGGGCCTTGGACGAGAACTAACGAGGCTATGTAATAGCCATCGCAATCCACCGACCAGAACTTGTCGTTGTCTTCGGGCCGAGGGTGGTCGTCATATGTGCGCTGGAGCGTCAAATTGATTGTCATAGCGCCCGAATCTGCTCCTCGAATTCCTCGGGGATCGAGCCGTGACGCGCCAGCACAGCGAGATCGCTGACCTCCCCGGTCTCATCGTCGGCGGTGACGTGGATGACGGCGACGCCCTCGGCGGTTTTCCCCAAGCGTTCGCCCTCGTTCAAGGCGTGATGCTTCGTCTTCGCCAGCACACGCTGGCCGGGCACAAGCCGCTTCCGATGGGTCCTGAAGGGCTGCAGGAAGAAGGTCTCGACGCTGGCCATGGCTTGACTCCTCGGGGCTCGTTTGTTCTCATTACGTTCTCATTTTTCAGGACGCAAGAGATGTCAGCGCAGCCAGCCGACCAGCAGGTCGAGGACACCACGCTCGACGCGGAAATCACGGGCATCGTGTCCATGCTGATGGAGGAGCACGGCTCGGAAGCCGCGGCTCTACGAGCCCTGGCGCACGATTTCATCGTCCTTCTGGCCGACGCCGATCGTTCAGTCTCGCGGGGCTATCTGCGCGGCCTGTTCTCGCAAGGCGCCCGGCCAGCCGCGGAGCAAAAGCCGTGATGGCCGCGTGCATGGAGATGCGGCCCGTCGCCATCGGAGCGCCGGTGCTGCTTGCTGTCTTTCGCAAGGCCGTGCGCGCAGGCTTCCCGTCCCCGGCGGACGACTACCTGGACGCGCCGATCGATCTTTCCCGAGCGCTGATCCAGAACGCCCCGGCCACCTTCATCATGACAGTTGCCGGCGACAGCGCGATCGACGCCGGGATCTTCGACGGCAGCCTGATCACGGTCGATCGTAGCCTGCGGCCGCGCGATGGCGATCCGGTCGTGGTCGATGTGAACGGCGAGCGCTCCGTGAAGATATTCCGCCTTGTCGGGGGCCGATCATGTCTCGCGTTCGGCAACCGTCGCTATCCCGAGTACGAGCCCGGCCCCGACGCCGATATCGAGATTTTCGGCGTCATCACCAACAGCGTGAGGCGCTTTCGGCGATGACCGCGAGCTTTGCCTTGATCGACGGCAACAGCTTCTACTGCTCGTGCGAGCGCGTGTTCGACCCGAAGCTGAAGCGCCGGCCTGTGATCGTCCTGTCGAACAATGACGGCTGCGCGGTGGCCCGCACCAGCGAGGCGAAGGCGCTCGGCATTCGAATGGGTGCGCCGATGTTCACGATCCGCGACCTGGTAAAGCGTGAAGGCGTGGTCGTCTTCTCGTCGAACTACACCCTCTATGGCGACATGAGCCGACGGATGAACACCGTCTACCAGCGGTTCGCCTCAGATATCGAGGTCTATTCGATCGACGAAAGCTTCCTTGACGCCACGCCGATCGAGCCGGAACGGCGTGTCGATTGGGGCAAGGATCTCCGCTCGACGGTCTCGACCTGGACCGGCGTTCCGACCTGCGTCGGCATCGGGCCGACGAAGACGCTCGCAAAACTCGCCAACAAGATCGCCAAGTCAACCCCGCAACTCGGCGGCGTATGCGACCTGACCGACGCGGAGGCGCGCCGGGAATGGCTCGGGCTAATGCCGCTCACCGACGTGTGGGGCATTGGCGCCGCTAGCCAGACCAAGCTGAAGGCCTTCGGCTGCAAGACGGCGGCCGACGTCGCCGCGCTCGACCCGAAGCTCGCCCGCCAATCCCTGACGGTTGTCGGCGAGCGGATCATTCAGGAGCTGCGAGGGTACGCATGCATCGACCTTGAGGCGGTCGCGCCGACGCGGAAGGGCTGCGCCGTAACGCGCTCCTTCGCCGGCCGCGTCGACAACCTGGAGATGATGCAGGAGGCGGTGGCCTCTCATGCGACGCGGCTCGGCGAGAAGCTTCGTCACCACGGGCTGGCCACCGATCATCTCACGGTCTTTTACCACACCTCGCCATTCGACGGCGGGCCGGCGCGCTCCGTCTCGACCACAGTAGATTTCCCCGAGGCCAGCAACGACACACTCGTTCTGGTCCGCGCCGCGCAATGGGGCGCTCGGCGGATATGGAAGCCGGGCTATCGCTATGCCAAGGCCGGGCTGATGACCACCGACCTGGTCCCGCTGGAGCTCTCGCAGCGCGCGCTGATCGGCTCGCTGGATCGAGAGAAGTCCGGCAGGCTCATGGCGGCGCTGGACGCCTGCAATGCCCAGCACGGCCGCGGCGCCGTGTTTCCGGCGGCGGCCGGTGTCGAGCGCCAGCGCAAGGCCTGGATCACGAAGTTCGATCAGCGCTCGCCGCGCTATACCACCCGGCTCGACGAGGTTCCCGTAATCGGCAGAGGGGCAACCGCTCACTGAAGGAGGCGAGCATGGCTTTCGATCCAAACGCCTACATCAGCTCCGAATTCGTAAACCCGCGTGCGATCGACGAGGTAATCCAGTCGCTCAAGGAAACCCGCGCCCTCGATCGGGTTGGCGGCTGCTCGGCAGATGACTTCAGCCCGGTGACAGGCATTGCCTGGCTGATCGACATGGCCGAGCACTACGATTGCCTGGTCAGCGGCCCCTATGACCGTGATACCGACGATGGCGGCGACTACTTCCTGTTCCACCATCGCCCGAAGCCGCCGATCCCGCAGGGCGATTTGTTCGAGTGGGCCTTTTATGCAGGATAGGCTGACGGCGGAGGCCCTATGTGCAATCTCTACAGCCGCACTCGGAATGTAGAAGCGATCCGAAAACTCTTCGCCAAGTTCGACGACGCCGGCGTGAACATGCCGCCGTTGCGGGGCATATAGCTCAAGTTGTTGCGCCCGATGTAGCGACGGGCGTCACTGCCGCCAGCCGAAACCAATGCCTAAATAAGACAGCATCGATAGGCTAATCATTTTACAGAATTATGTTTCAGCGACGATCTCCCGATCTTCTCTAGAACCGACTAACAGTCGTAAAAGCCGCCCATATCGCTGGATTTGCATTTTCTTTCTTCATCTGCCGCATAGCCTCTGATAAAGCCTTAGAGGCGTCGGGTCGACGGTTAGAATTACCTATCTGCGTAGCTAATTCTTTTGCGAAGAAGTGCATCAATCGCGAAGTACCTTGATCGTTCACGGCCCAAAGACTGACAACAGCCTGAGACGCCCCCATTCGCAGCCAGAAATCCACCAGTCCGAATAGGCCTTGGGCGAACGTTTTACCCGTTCCTGAGTGGCATGCCGACATGACAACGATAGGATCACGCTCGAACCTAAACTTCAGCTTTCGCATCTCGGCGCCTGTGAGATGACCTTGCGCTAGCGCCAAGAAACTCTTATCCGCGGGATCCTGATCGTCAGCCATCCCGTGGGTAGCGAAGTGAATATATTCGAGCTTTCGTGCGCCTGAGCTCAATCGGGCGATCACTTCTCTTCTATTCGCCGACCGACCAGAAAGCACAGGACCAGAGTGTAGTGTTTTGGCTGCGTCATGAATTTCAGTCATTGCAAACGGCAAAGCCGGCCAGCAAAATTCACGATCACCGGATAGATCAGGATCTCCTACGAGCAAATAACGCCGCTCATTATGATTCGCATCATCGTCACGGTCTTTTGGATTATTTTGCAAATCCAAGTTACTCTTGAAGATACTATAATAAACATCATTAAAAGACCTAGCTACGACGACGTTAAATCTATCGATAATATATTCGCTTTTTAATGGCAACGCGCCAAATGGAACCTTCTGCAGGGATCCTTTAGGAAGCACGATTAGCTTACTTCCCACTGGCATTTCACTCAATTTTTCCGCCACAGCGGCCGGAAGCACCCGATCCGCAACGCGCAAAAGGGCTTGGGAAATTCCTGCGGTAACTGCCGCATCGGCAACCGGGGACACCGAGACAGCCGAGGGGATTTCGCAGTTGCCGCGGGCTACTCTAGGAACCGGGCGGCGCGACGCCTCAACCGCGTCGACCCTCAGCTCCAACCAAAGGCGCCTCAGAAGAGCCTCGTTAGTAGCCGCATGGTTGCTGCCCGCGTCAATATCGTAACCGTCGTACCCTTTGAGTCCGTTCTTGTCGAATAGCCAGACGCATTCAGCGCTGAGAGTTCGATTTAAGCTACGTTTGCTCCCTTGGCCATACATGAGAAGAACAGTTGAAGATTCTTTGTCCAAATCATGAAATGTCTTCATCATCGATATATAGTAATTCTTTTTATATCTTAATGTAACTGCCCGCAATAGAGTGACATATTCCTCTCCTGGAAGCAGCCCTTGTAGTGCCTTGTATGTTTTCCTCCAGTCAAATATTACGTTTTCTACTAGAGCATTTAAAAAATAATCTAAGCCGCATCTAGAATAATCACCACCATTCATTTTATAGTCGAATTGAATTTCATCGGAACGATTGTGATGATGAAGTTTTGAATATGTGTCGATATCCCTAAACATTATGATCTTCAGCTGCTCATATACCTCTGGTCTCAGCTTTTTCATTCTGTCGAGCTGATGCGGCTCGATCGCAACCCCAGGCCCACTCGTGCCGATAAGGAAAAAAAGCATCAAAATTCGTAAGATCATGATAGATCTCCACGTAATTTTAGATTTCAACATAACCCAACGCATTCAACTCTTTAAGTATTACTGCAGCTCCGCATTGATTCGAAACTGCGCTCGCGTTATAACTTCCGTCGCTGACGTATTTGCCTCGACTGTAATGATTCGAGAAGCTCCAAAGATAAGGCGTCTTAATATTTCGGCGTCGATAGCCGAATCCGTTATAGGCCTCGAGCCGGTATAGGATTGAAACTAAATCCCAGTCGCTTTTCCCGGCAAACCCCTCACCACTTATTGCATCGATCGCGCTGGCTTCCCAGTCCGTTGGGGGAAGCCAACTGGTAGGTCGACCACGCGGGTGTTGTCGCGTGCGCTCGGTGAGGGGGACATCCCCGTTGTGAAGATGACCGCGGAAGTTAAGACTAGCTTCCAAGGCATGAATTATCCCTACAAAATACCAAGGCGCGCCCGTCGCCTTCTCTACTGACAAATATCGAGATCTTTCAGAATTGATCCTACCAATGTACCACCTGAGCAATCCACGCTTACTATTATTCACCCGGCACGATCTGAATAATGTCCTGTATTCAGATTCTAGGCTAGACGGTGTTGGTCTCGGGCTCCTATCAGCTCCCGTGGAAGACGCTGATGTCTTACCAAATCGCTCACGCTTATTGACCTCGCCGAGAATATTAGCTGCATCATCAGCGATGTTTGTGTTGGACTTGCTCGTAAACTCGATCAGCTCCACAAGCCTCGGCATCGAAGATTGATAATTGCCCGAATTTGCCCCTGCAGGCGAGCGTGTAACGTTAGGTGGCAGTACCAAACCAGCGTTCCTGGCGGACTGTTCGATTCGGGCAATCGCCGCAGCCACATCAGCGTCGCTAATAATACTCTGAGAATAGCTTGTTCCGGCGCCTACGACTAATGGGCCGAAAGCCCCCAAGGATAAGAGGATGGCTTCGCGTCGGTCGAAAGTTAATGTAGCCATTGGCGCCCTCGCTGAAAATCTCATAAAGCATTGGTTACAAGCATTTCTCTGCGCTCGCGATCAGTCATCTAGGGCTTAACGGGATCTCAACTCTCATCGAGCCGCGCGGCAATGCCGGCCGCAGCATTGAACGTTAGGAACGCGTGCCAAACGATGACGCCGGTGGCAGCCGTCACGATCGCTGCGGGCTCAGTGACGGCCAGCATGGCCGAAATGCGATCCGAGGCCACACCGAGCTCACGAAGGCTATAGGCGGCCCCGACCAGCAGGCCGGCTGTGATCGCGGACGCAATGACCTCGGTCTGCAGCCAGGAGAACTTGTCGACTGCTGTCATAGCCCCGATCACGAACAGTGCGGCGGCCACGATCGCCAGCAGCCAGGTGGCGCCGAAAATAATGGCGAGCAGCCCCAGGAACAGTACGGCGAGCTCGGCATGGAACAGCCGCAGCTCGTAGGCTCGGCCGGCTGGCGTATCGCGAGCTTCAAGCTTCAGCTCGAGCCGGGTTTCCGGGACTGGCATCTTCGGCAAGGCCGGGCCGTCGCCCCACAGGGCATTCTGCTGATCGCTCATGGCTAATCCCCCTCGGCTTCGAGGATGCCATGGATCTGCCGTAGCGGAAAGCGGCGGCTACGGTCGCGAACGAGCCCGGAAAGGCGCTTCGCCACTTGTAGAATGTGCGTGAGATTATTCGAGCGCATATCTCATCCCGGTCGATCATCAAACGCCGCGCTCAAAGGCGAAGCCGAGAAATTCGGCAGTTTCTAATGTTACACTATTACATCGACGACTGACGATCTCATGAGAACATCTTTGCCTTAGTAGGGATCGCTCTCATGTGCACTTCCGCAGGCTTTTCGACGACCGTCGATAGCTTAACGGCTGCATGACCTCGTCTCGGCCGCGGGAGGGGTCGCGTCGCTTTCCTGACGGCCTTCTGCGCTGCCTGATCCAGCGCAACCAGTTTGACGGCCCGTTTTTGCTGCAGGGCTTTGGTTGCGCGCGTCGCCACCCCTGGCGACTTGCAGCGATCGCAGCGTCGCTTGAGATTGGCCCGCCGGATCGCGGTCATTGCAGCCTTCAACGAAAATGAACGCCGACAGTCTGCGCAGGCCGCTTCGAGCTTAATCAGCTCAATCCATTCCCCGCGCAGAGTCAGATAGTCTTCGCTGCCCACGCAGCTGAACCGCTGGCCGCGGCTCGTGAATTCATGCCCGATTTTCACGGCTCCGCCTCCTTGCGACCCTGCGCCTCAGCCTACGGCAGGCTGACGACTCCGGCAGCCTCGGGTTTTCGCCTGCGCCCACCAGCGGTCGATTTTCGTATTCGGCTATTTGGGTGGCCCCCTGGAGCACCGCAGCCCTCACAGCCTCGCCCAAGGCCGTCAGGCGCCAGAGCTTCTTCGGGCCCCGCGGCCCCTTCCCCGGAATCGGCCGCCCCTTGGGATCGGGATCGTCGATTTGCTCGACCCACCCGCGGCTCCAGAGCCGAGTGTAGAGGTCGGGCGCCAACGCTCGCTGGCGAGCGCCGACGCGCCTTGCGATGTCCTGCGCGCTCAGTCAGGCACCGGGTTCCAACGCGGCCAGGGTCCGAGCGGCCATGGTCCCCGCTCCTGGCGGCCGCCGCCGGGCGGCCTCCCGCAGGAGCTGCCTACGAGTCGCGGGGCCCGACGAAGGCATAGCTAGCTGCTGCGGCGCGGTCGTCGACTTCGGCTGCGCCTTCGCCAGGGATAGCAGCGTTTCGCAAACATCATCCCAGAGCGGATCGTCGCTCGGCGCCGTGAGTGAATCTTCGTCGGCCAGAGCGCGAGGATCATTTGCATAGGCTCTGCTGGTCACGGATGACGAGCCTCCCCCACTCTTAGTGGTGGGGGAGAGGCTCGTCATTCCATCCGAATGACCGGAGATGTTCTCGTCATTCTTCGTCATTCTTCGTCATTTCTCCCTAAACCATTGGCCACGCTTGCCTTTTCCGATAAAGCGTTTGTTCGTCAATTTTCGTCGATAGGCGTCAAACGTCTGCCGAGACAGCTCGTCATTCGCGCCAATGACGAGAAGGTTTTTCGTCATTTGGGCGTCCCATTCTGGGCCGGACAAAAAGAACTCTCGCCGCCCCTTCAAGTATTCTCGGCCATACTTTTCCTGCACCGCCTGGTCGTATGCCCGAAGCATCTGCTCCTCGCGTTCGGTCAGCGCGTGCTCGAATTCTTCCGCCGCTTCGACGGGTTTCGGCTTCTCGCCAATGCGCACCACGGCCGACGTGACGCTCTCGCCTTCCGGCCCCTGGCCGATGGCGGCGCCTTCCAGATGGAAGACGACCGGCTCCGCGAACTCGAGATCGCGCTGCTTCTTCACCGTGATGGCGCCGTCCTTGACCTCGAGTTCGGTATCGAGCGCCGCCTTCAGGCCGGACCAGCCACGGGCGCCGCGGCTGTCATCCTTGCCCGTGTGGTGGATGGCCATCAGGTGGCAGCCGATCGCCTCGCGGATCTTGTCGAAGTTCTTGATGAGCCCGCCCATGTCGGTAGACGAGTTCTCATCGCCGCCGGCGAGCACGCGGGACACGGTGTCGATAACCGTCAGCACACATTTCTGGCCGAACCGCTCCTCGGCCGCCCGGATGGTTCTGGCGAGGCCCTTGACGTCCGTGGGGTTGCGCAGGTCGACCGAGAGCGGCAGGAACACCAGTGGCAGGTCAGCATCGAAGCCATAGACCTGCTTGAGCGCCCTGACGCGCTTGCGGAAGCCGCCGCCACCTTCGGCCACCAGGTAGAAGACAAGGCCCTGCGTGACGCGGTTGCCGGCCCATGGTTGCCCGGAGGCAACGCAATAAGCCAGATAGAGCGCGGAGAACGTCTTGGCCTGCCCTGGCGCGCCGTAGAGCAGCGACATGGCGCCGCAATCGAGATAGTCACGCACGAGGGGCCTGTGCGTTGCCGTGAGCGCGCCGCGGTCGGCTTCGTCCGCTGTCTGGAAGGCCCATGCGTCGTTTGGGCGAGCCGCTGGCGAAACGGGAATCCCCGCATCGGTGCTGACCTCATCGCTCACATCGTCAAACTCAAGCTCCGCGGACGATGAGCCGACGGGCGTTCGCCTGTATCGTTCGGCGTGCTCGACGCGGTCACGGATGTGTTCCTCGGACCTCGGCTCGATACGCCGCGGGTTCCAGTGCTCGACCATCAGCTCAACGGCCGTGTCGACGCTCACCGCATGGTCGAGTACCCTGCAGGCCACGTTATAGGTGCCGTGCTCCGGGGCATGACGTTGCAACCATTTGGCCGCGGCGGTGATGGCTTCCGGCAGGTCGAGCTCGATGGTGGGCGCCGCGTTGCGCACCATTGGCTTGGGGGCCCGTACGAAATCCACCAGCTCCTCAGTAGCAACTGCGATCGGGACATCATGCACGACGGCGTAGGTCTTGCCGTTGATGACGGATCCGGGCGCGACCACATAGCCGCCGTCGCCTTTGATATCGAGCCCTTCTCCGAGTTTATTCGCGCCACCGGAGAGCCATTCGACATCCTCGGCGTGGAAGTACCTGTGCTCACCCGCATTTGGTGAGAGAACCGTTCTGGTTGGCTGAAGCGTCCCTATCGTGCGCTCCAGTTCTCGGAGCGAGCGGCTGCCCTCCTTCCCGTTCTTGTTGTCGATGTCCACGACGAACAAACCGCCGCCCGTGACAATCCCGATGTTATAGTCGAGTGGGTCGCCGCTTAGCGCTTCGGACCAAAGTCGGTGCACCCGGTCAGGGTTGTCCGACGCCAATACCTTCCAATCAACCCCCTTGAAGGCTGGCTCCTTGCCGTTCGGCGCCAAAGGAATGACCTTGAAGCCATTGCGAGCATGTGAAACTGCAGAATTCCGAAGATTACTGTCGCTTCTTGGAGCGATTACAGCGGAATTTGCGGTATCTCGCACATCGTCAAGCAGAACAATAGTTGACCCAACGAGAGCTTTGTTATACTCTTCCATCTGCTGAAAGCCTTGCTTTGCCCGGTGTCCGTGTGCTGACGGCGCCGGGCTTTTCAGTTTTGGGGGTTCAGCGGCGCATTGAGCCAGCGGCGATACTCGCCGAGCTTCAGCCGCGGCATGCCCTCAACGACGAGCCAGGCGGGGCCGCGTCCTTTCTTTCGCCAGACGTAAAGCGTGATCTCCGCGATGCCGGAGAGCGCAGAGACTTCGGATGGCGCGAGCAACAGCTCATCTGGCGCTCCTGACAAATCAGGAACGCGGTCCCATCGCCGCTTGCGTGGCTCTCGGGAATTTCGAACGCGCTCCGCCGCATCGATGACGTCAACATCAAAGCTCATAATCGGACCTCCTCACAGGAAGCCCGGCCCCGCCGGATAAATGTCGCGACTTGTTGGCTATGGAGCTTGTGAGGGTAGGTCTCTTTGTGGCCTGCGATCGAGCGAGCTTGCGTCTTTAGAGGCTATTGCTCAGGCGATCTTGCGAAGTATGTGGCAGGCGACGTCCCGCGGGAACGGGCACTACACATATGGTACTGCATCCGTGCTTAGGACGCAATATCTAGAGACTGCCTACCGTGGCCTGGGACCGTTTTAGCCGGCCCGCGAGATAGACGCGGATCGCCCACCTCCGCGCAGCCAGGACGCGCGCCGACCACCTATCATTCTTATCATAGATCCGCTCGAGCTCGTCGCGCTGGTGAGCCAGCATCATCTCCGCCGTTGTGTCATCCACGCCGAGCTCAGTTAGGCCCGAACGCATAGTCCGGCGCAGATCGTGCAGCGTGAAGCGCAGGCCGGCTTCCGCCTCGAGCTTGTCGAGCATCTTCGTAAAGCCGCTCATTTCCCCGCCAGTCTTGCGGGAGGCGAAGACCACACCGCTTGTCTGCCGAGGGCATCGCGCTAGCGTCGATTGGAGCAGCGGAACGATTGGAATCTGGTGCGGCCTCCCCTGCTTGGTGTGAGACGGAGGAAGCACAAGGCGGTCGGGCCTGACCATCGCCAGGGTCAGCCGCGACATCTCTCGGCGCCGCGCACCCGTCAGGATGAGCGCTCGAACATAGCGGCCAAATGACGTTGACGGATCTGCGGCGTTCCACACCCGGCCGAGCTCATCGGTCGTCAGCGCCCTGCCCTTCTCATCCTGGCTGATCCGCTGCGCGCGTGTTGAGCGCTGTCGACGAAGCCCTGCCAGTGGGTTGGCAGGCGTGATGCCGCTATTGGTCGTCCACTCGAATAAGGTTCGCAACCGGGTGCGGAGATCGTCCGACGCACCTGGCCCGCCCAAGGTTTGCATTCGCGCTCGCCGAGGCCCGCGCTTATCCTCGGGCGTCTCGACCACACGTCGGATCGCCGCCTTGTCGATACAGGTGACCAGGTCGCGGCGCGTCAGCGTGGCAACGTCGCGCTTTTCGAGCCCAGCCAAGCCACGGCGCAGCACTGACATGGCTGTGTGCAGGTTCGCATATTTCCGCCTTGTCAGGCTCGCTTCATAGGCATCTAGCACCTTCTCGACGCTGGAAGCCTCGAGGCGCTTTTGCTCGCGACGCGCCAAAGCAGGGTCCTTTCCGCTGGCGACTTGCCCGGCTTGCGCCTGCGCCAATTGACGCGCCTTTGAAACGGAGATTGCCGGCCAAGCGCCTAGGCCTATCTTCTGCGGATTAGCGCGCGCCCCTGCGCCAGCGGGCCGGTAGACATAGACCCACGAACGCCGCTGCTTCCCAACCCGGAGCGCGAGGCCGTTCATGCCTGCGTCCCAGACCAAAAGCTCGGCCTTGCCCTCGGGCAAAGCGAAGCCGGGAACGCTCGCGTCTGTCAGCCGAAGCTTGAGCGCCGGAGAGCGCTTCGCGGAAGCCTCGGGAACGTCTGGCAACATGCTGGCAACAACCAAATTGCAAGGGCATCGTAAAGTCCTGTAATGGATAATACGCCATTATGCGATTGATTTCACGCCATAAAATTCGCGCTGTGATATGTACCTATAGGGATACATAATATGCTAGCAGACCTAGACTTCACTCTTCACACGGGAGGGGTCACAGGTTCGATCCCTGTATCGCCCACCATTTTCCCGGATTTTTCAGTCTTCTCAAAGCACGAGCGCTCAAATGCGCGCGGCTTGCCGGGCCAGCTTATGCTCCTACGCGCAACCCGCGTGAGAAAGGGAGCGCGCCGCCTCCCAACGACGCGCCCCCTTCCCGCGGGTGCCAGCCCGCATCGCGCCGAGTGCCATGTTCCGCTGGCCCATTCCGAGGCGAGTGAACGGGCTTTAGCCGAGAGCGCCCCCGCGGACCGATTACGGGCGGATTAAGAGAGCGACAGACAGGCCAGGCCGCGCCCAAGGAACTGGCGCCGCTGCGACCAGCCACCCGCCTCATCAAGAGATTTCAACGCTGTCGTCAGCGCAGCACGACCGCCGCGCCATCGTCCTGCGGCGCACCGCCCTTGCCGATCCGGGCGAGCTCCTCGCCGAAGCGGGCCGCGATCGCCAGCCGGAAATGCAGCGGGTCCCAGTAATTGGCGTCCTGCGCCGTGATCGGCGAGGCATGGGCGTAGTCGACCACCACCGCACCTTGGCGGCGCGCCAGCGCAGCGACCTCGGCCTTGCAGCGGGCATAACGCTGCCAGGCGGCCGATCCCTCGCGCGGATAGGCCATCAGATGGGCGGGCGGCAGGACCAGCATCACTTGCGTGGTCTTGGGGAAGGCCGCGATGTTCTCCTCCAGCCATGACAAGGCCGGGAAACGCCAGCTGGTGCTCTCGGCCGGGGCGACGGCGGCCGACGGCGACAGAGGCGCAAGGTCGGGAATGACACCGCCATTGCCGGCATAGATGTGCCAGCGCGCCCGGGCGAGATCGTAGCTCGCCTCGGGCGGCGTGAAGACCTCGTAGCCGTCGCCGCGGATGCGCTCGCGCGACAAGCCGAGCCGATGAGCCATGAGCCGGCCGGCAATCTCCAGATTGGTCAGGTTGAGCAGCTTGGGCCAGTCGCTCCAGCCGACCTCGCGGGACAGCCATGCGGGTACCGGACGCGGCGTCAAGCGCTTGGCCTCGTCGGTGGCATCCGCCTCGCACCAGGTCGTGTCGATGCCCCAGATCAATCGCTTCGGCGCCTGGACATGCTCCCGGACGAGCCGCGCCATCTGCGTCTGCTCCCAGGGCGTCGCCGCGTTCATCGCGAGATTGACGAAACGGGCATCGAGACCGCGCGAGAGGAGCTCGGGGTCGAGCAGGCGCATCGTCGAGGTGCCGATCACCGCCGCGTCGAAGCGCCCGGAGCGGACGAGCTGCGGGTACATGAAGCGCTGGTTGATATCCATGATCGGCCGCGACGCCTGCCCGGCATGGACGCGCATGCCGAAGGGGTCGAGCACCGCGACGAAGGCGAAGAGCAGGCCGGCACTGATCGCCACCGCCCCGACAAACCATCGCGACCACTTGATCCAGGCCTTCGCCATTCCGGCCTTCCGCTCCGACGTTTCATTCAACAAGGGCGTCACGACCGATGAGCCGGCGACAACGCGGCGTTCTCATCGCACAGGCCAGCGCCTCGTCACAACGCGAAAGGCGCGCTGCATGGCCGCAGCGCCCCAGACATGGCAGAGAAGGCCAATGATGCCCGGCCGCTTTCTCCGTTCGCCCTGCTTGCCGAAACGGCTTGCAGCGCTGCTGCTCGCCGCCGCGCTGCTGTCCGCGCCGGCGCAGGCGGCGGAGGAGCCGCAGCCGGCTTCGTCGGGCATCCAGGATGCGCTGTGCCGATTGATCGACGACGCAGCGAAGGCGCAGGGCGTGCCCGCCGCCTTCCTGACCCGGCTGATCTTCCAGGAATCGAGCTTTCGCGCGGGCGTCACCAGCCCGGCCGGTGCGCAGGGGGTCGCCCAGTTCATGCCCGGGACGGCGCGCGAGCGCGGCCTGATCGACCCCTTCGACCCCGAACAGGCCGTACCCAAGGCAGCTCATTTCCTGGCGGAGCTGCGCGACCGCTTCGGTAACTGGGGGCTTGCGGCAGCGGCCTATAATGGCGGGCCGAACCGCGTCGCAGGCTGGCTTGCCGCGCGCAAGGCCGGACAGACGCGCTTCCTGCCGAGCGAGACCGAGAACTACGTCTTCGCCATCACCGGCCGGACTGCCGACGACTGGGCGGAGGAGGCGATCGACCGTGCCAATGGCGACGGGCGCTCGCCACCCATGCCGCCAGCGACCCGCGACGGCGATCCGCTGGCGAATTGCGCACCCACGCTCGTCGCGATCCGCCAATCGCGCCCTGCCCTGCCGGCGATCACGGAAGCGCCCTTCGCGCCCTGGGGTGTGCAGCTTGCCGGCAATTTCTCGAAGGCGCGGGCGCTCGCCACTTTCCAGCGGGCCGGCGCCCGCCATCGCGCGATCATCGGGACACTGCCGCCGATGGTGATCGGAACGCGCCTGCGCAGCCGCGGTACGCGCGCCTTCTACCGGGTACGGCTGCCCGCAGCGACGCGCGCCGAGGCCGTCGCCTTGTGCCGGCGCATCCAGGCCGATCGCGGCGCTTGCGTCGTGCTGAGGAGCTGACTGCCCACGGGCAATGTTGCATGCGCGCAACGCAGCATGGCAAAGCTCGATCGCTCCCGTCGATGTGATTGCGGGCCGATTGCACGCCCCTGGGGAAGCTGACAGGACGTTGAGGAGACGTTGACTTTTCTGCGTCATTTTCGCGACCAGCCGTCCCGACCCGCCCGAGGTTCCTCCGATGATCCGCTCCACCCGCCTGGCCTTGCTCGCCGGCCTTGGCCTGCTCGCTCTGGGCTCCGCCGCCCGAGCCGAAATCGACCCTCTGACCCGCCAGCCGCTCGTCCAGTACGTGGACCCGGCCAAGGCGCAGGCCACCGCCATTCCGCGTGAAGTCGTCGACTACCCGACCAAGCACAAGCCGGGCACGATCGTGATCGACTCGGCCGAGCGGCGCCTCTATTTCGTGATGTCGGACGGCAAGGCCGTGCGCTACGGCGTTGGCGTCGGCCGCCCCGGCTTCGACTGGGCGGGCACCCAGACCATCTCGCGCAAGCAGGAATGGCCGACCTGGACGCCGCCGGCCCAGATGCTGAAGCGCCGCCCCGACCTGCCGCGCTTCATGCCGGGCGGCCCCGACAACCCGATGGGCGCCCGCGCGCTCTATCTCGGCTCGACCCTCTACCGCATCCACGGCTCGAACGAGCCGGAGACGATCGGCCAGGCGGTCTCCTCGGGCTGCATCCGCATGCTCAACGAGGACGTGATCGACCTCTACGAGCGCGCCAAGGTCGGCACCCGCGTCGTCGTCGCGCGCTGAGCGACCAACAGATTTCGATGAAAAGGCCGGCGGAAACGCCGGCCTTTTTCGTTGAGGCTCCACACCTAACCGCTCTCTGAACAGGCGCGATTTAAATCCAAGGCTGCGGAATATGCTCCTGGGCGTGCACGCGCTGCACGGCCGGCCGTTCGATCATGCGTTGCAGGTAAGCGCCAAGCAGAGGCCGGCTCGCGGCAGATCGGGTCATTCCGCGTGACCATCGCGCCAATGTGAAGAGGTAAGCATCGGCTGCACTGTAGGCATCGCCCAGAAGCCACGGGCCACCATGTCGCGCGAATTCATCCTCGACACGATCGAATTGAGCATCGACCCGAGCCTCGGCTGCCTTCCTCACCTCTTCCTGTGCCTCCACTGTCTCAACAACCTTGGTTGGGTGCAGATACAGCGACAGATTGGGGTGCAGCGCCGTGGAGAGCCACATGAGCCACTTATAGAAATGCGGACGCAGGGCACTTCCCTGCCCCGGCATCAGCGACGCATCCGGATTCATTTCAAGCAAATGCAGAATGATCGCGGTGCTCTCAAAAAGCACAAGGCTGCCATCCTCCAGAGCCGGAACCAGGCCATCTGGGTGAAGGGCGCGATATGATGGATTTTGGCTCGGCCCCTTGTGCAGATTGACGAAGGCCAGCTCGTATTCGGCGCCGATTTCCTCAAGCACGATGTGTGTCGCAAGGCTGATGAAGCCCGGGTAGTAGTGAAGGCGGAGCATGCCGAACCCTTTTCGCGCTTGGCGCATCATCGTGAGTGCGGAGAGAACTGACCGTCAAGCTGGCGTATCTCTCTCGAACGCTCGCTTCCCGCTCCTTACCGGGCGATCGAGATCGTCGCAGGCCGACACTTACCGCCTTTCGCGCGACAGGCCTTTCTCGGCCAGCGCCGCGACATAGACGCGCATCTTCTCCTCGCCCTGCTCGCCGAGTTCGCGCAGATAGTCCCAGGCGTAGATGCCGGTCTCATGCATGTCGTCGAAGCCGAGCCTGACGGCGTAATGGCCGACCAGCTCGACCCGGAGGATCTCGACCCCGGCCTTGCCCGGCACGATCGTCTTCTGGCTGGGATGATGGCCCTGGACCTCGGCCGAGGGGCTCTCGACCCGCAGAAGCTCGGCCGGCAGCGCGAAGCTCGCGCCGTCCTCGAAGGTCACATGCAGGGTTCGGCGATCCTTGGAGAGGCGCAGTTCGGTCGGCCAGGATGACATGGGCGGTATTCGTCCTTCGCAGGCGTTAGCCGGTAGGCGCTTGACCTTCACGGGCGCAGTGCCAATGTCATGCTATAGCAATGTGAAGGCGCGCCCGCATCCTGCGCGGACCGGCCGCTCCACAATGCGGGAACGTGAGGCAGACGTGCTGCTCGACGACATGAAGCCGCTGACGCGGTCGCCCCTGGTCGACCCGTTCGGCCGCAAGATTTCCTATCTGCGCATCTCGGTGACGGATCGCTGCGATTTCCGCTGCGTCTATTGCATGTCAGAGGACATGAAGTTCCTGCCGCGCAAGGAACTGCTGACACTCGAGGAACTCGACCGGATCGCAAGCGCCTTCGTTGCGCGCGGCACCCGCAAATTGCGCCTGACCGGCGGCGAACCGCTGGTGCGCCGCGACATCATGAGCTTGTTCCGCTCGCTCTCGCGCCATCTCACCTCGGGCGCGCTGGACGAACTGACGCTCACCACCAACGGCTCGCTGCTGCATCGCTATGCCGACGAGATGGCGGGCTATGGCGTACGCCGCATCAACGTCTCGATCGATACGCTCGACCCCGACAAGTTCCGCGAGATCACCCGCCGGGGCGACCTGAAGGTCGTGCTCGACGGCATCGAGGCGGCGCGCAAGGCCGGCATGCGGGTCAAGATCAATGCGGTGGCGCTCAAGGGCGTCAACGACGACGAGATCGAGCACCTGATGCTCTGGTCGCACGGGCTCGGCATGGACCTGACCTTGATCGAGGTCATGCCGATGGGCGAGATCGAGGTCGGCCGCGTCGACCAGTACCTGCCGCTCTCGGTCGTGCGCGGCCGCCTGATGGACAAGTACACGCTCGTCGACGACCCCTACCGCACCGGCGGGCCGGCGCGCTATGTCCGCGTCAAGGAGACCGGCGGGCTCGTCGGCTTCATCACGCCGCTGACCCATAATTTCTGCGAAAGCTGCAACCGCGTGCGCCTGACCTGCACCGGCACGCTCTACATGTGCCTCGGCCAGGAGGACGCGGCCGACCTGCGCGCCCCGGTCCGGGCCTCGCAGGACGACGCCCTGCTCTTCCGCGCCATGGACGAGGCGATCGCGCGCAAGCCGAAGGGCCACGACTTCATCATCGACCGCCGCCATTCCGGCCCGGCCGTCGGCCGGCACATGAGCGTGACCGGCGGCTGAGCGCCACTCGACGCCCGGCGCTCGCTTGACCCTTCAGCCGAATGCGGTCACCGTCCCGGCGACGGGTGGAGTTGCATGCGGTCACAGTTCAAGGCGATGGCCCGCCGGATCAAGGCGGTCGCGAGTGCGATCGATGGCGCCGTCAGGCAGACCCATGCGGCGCGGCTCGCCATCATGGCCGCGAATCTGCGGCGTGCGCTGCCCCTGATCGCCATGCTGCTCCTCGCGACTCTACTCCTTTGCCTGTTCCTGGCCTGGTCCTCGGCGCGCAGCGTCTTCCTCGTGCTCTCGCCGGCCTCTCCGACAGGAATCATGGCCGGTATCGCCGCTGTGGTCGCGGGGATTGCGGTGCTTGAGCTCTGCGCGGCCTTTTCCATTGTCATCATGACGGGTGCTCTACAGCTCGCCTACGATACCGGGCGCCATTGTGTTCTGGCGTTGCTGGCGATCGCGAGCGCGCTCGGGCTGGCGTTGATGGTCTCGCACCTGGCTGCCGAGGGAATTCCAGCTCTTGCGGGCGCGATTCTGCCGACCCTTGGCCTCTGCGGCCTCGTCGCGCTGACAATCTGGTTCAAGCGCGCTTATCTGCGCCCGGCCTATCCCGGCTTCCGCGATTTCTGGGCCGATATCGTCGAGGCCCGCCATTTCCTGATGCGAGCCGCCCATGGCGAATGATGAGGGCCCGGCCTTGCGGGCCGTACGCATGACGCCTGCTCCGACCGCTCATCATCTGGCCGAGTCGGTCAAGGCCGGACATCACGGCGCGAGCGATGCGGTCGAGAACCAGCCGCCGGCCCATGCGACGATGCTCTCCCAGACCGAGCAGACCCTGATCGCCCGGGCGCGCGAGCATTTCGCCACGCTGCGGCAGGAGGCGGCGGCAAGCCTCAACGCCATCCAGGCCGAGATCGTCAGCCGGCGCGAGTTGTTCACGCAGCAGCGCTTCGAGGGCCGGGTACGCGGCGTCGAGGCGACGATGCGCGCGATGCTGAGCAAGCATGGCGGCGAGCTGGAGCAGCGCGTCTATGACGCGCTCCGGGCCAAGCGCGAATACGCCTTCTTCAACTACGAGAACAAGCGCCGGGCCGATCCCAAGCTCGACAAATGGCAGTTCATCCTGTTCTTCCTGGTCGTGCCGCTGGTGATCGAAAGCCTGCTCAACGGCAATTTCTTCGCCGAAGCCAGCGATTTCGGCCTGGTCGGCGGCGCCGCCACCGCCGTCATCATCTCCGCGCTCAACGTCGCGCTCGGCTTCTTCATGGGGGTCGGACCGGCACGCTACTGCCAGCATGTGAAGAGCTCGCACCTGTTCTGGGCGCTGCCGGCCTATGCCGGCATGATCGGGCTGATCGTGCTGTTCAATCTCGCCGTCGGGCATTACCGGGAGATGCTGATCGCCAACCCCGATGCGCGCTCCTTCCAGGTCATGCCGCGCATGATGGAGAACCCCTTCGCGATCTACGACATCAAGTCGGTCGCGCTGGTCATCATCGGCTGCCTCGTTGCCTTCGTCTCGGCGAGCAAGGGCTATACCGCCTTCGGCACCTATCCCGGCCACGCCACCGCCTATAAGCGCTGGCGCCAGCGTTGGAGCGCGGTCGAGGAGGAGCGGCGCCGGCTCGATGCCGAATTGCTGCCGGAACTGGAGGCGATCCGCACCCAGGTCGACGGCTTCCGCGAGGATTGCCGCGACGAGCTCGGCAAGCTGCAGGGCGTGAAGGCGGCGGCGGAGAAGGCGCGCGATCTCTATCTCTCGCGGCTGGGCCAGCTGCGCGCCGCCAAGGACGCCGCGATGATGCAGTATCGCGAGGCCAATCTCCGGGTGCGCACCGATCTGGCCCCAGCCTATTTCACGCAATCGCTCAACCTCGCCGAGATCGACCAGCCGGCCGAACTGCCGGAATATGTCGCGGCGCGCCGCCAGATCGACGATTTCGAGCAACAACTCACCAGCATGCCGGCCCTGATCGAGGCCAAGCTCCGCGACCGGCTGGTGCTGCTGCGTGGCATCGACCTCGCCGGCGAGATCGAGCAGGTGAAGCTCAGGGCGGTGCAGGCCGGGCGCGAAGCCTTCGAGCAGGACGAAGCGGCCCAGAAACAGGCGGCAGAGGATTTCGCCGCAATGAAGCGCTAGAGAGCGAGGCATGAAGACCGAGAACTGGGCGATCGTCGCCTCCGTGCTCGCCGGGCTTGGCCTTGTCGGCTTCTTCGC
The DNA here is from genome assembly GCF_058783685.1 of Allobosea sp. FW305-C-101. Lineage (NCBI taxonomy): Bacteria > Pseudomonadati > Pseudomonadota > Alphaproteobacteria > Hyphomicrobiales > Alloboseaceae > Allobosea > Allobosea sp. FW305-C-101. The sequence goes on from NZ_JBYSYT010000001.1 coordinate 665,040, forward strand.
GGCGCCTTCCCTGCTGCGCGGCCCGCCGCGCGACCAGGAGACCTTGTGCCCGAAGACCGGGCCTGTCGGGCACACGCTGATCCTCGTCGACAAGAGCGATCCGTGGAGCGAGGTGCAGGCGAAGCGGCTGAAGGCGCTCGTCAAGCAGGTCGGCGATGAACTGCCGACCGACCGGATGCTGTCGATCTATGTCTTCAACGACGTGTTCGAGCCCGGCTTCCCGTCGCTGGTCTCGCTCTGCAATCCCGGCAAGACCGCAAGCGAATTGATCGGCAATCCCCGGCGCGAATACGTCAAATGGGTCGAGAAGTTCGGCCGGCCGCTCGACGAGGCGCTGACCGTGCTGACACAGCCCGGCAAGGGCAACCAGTCCCCGATCGTCGAGGCGATCGGGGACGTCGCGTCGCGCCGCGAGAACCGCGTCCCGACCGGGGATCGCAAGATCCTGCTCGTCTCCGACATGCTGCAGAACTCGAACCAGTTCACGATGTTCGGCAATGCGGCCGGCGCGCGCGATCCGGAGCGCCTGCGGCGCCTGCTCGGCAAGGTCTGGCAGGATTCAGGTGCGTCCAGCTGGGAGCTGAGCGTGCATCAGGTCCAGGGCGTGTATGATGCCGCGCGGCTCGAACAGGCGGCCACGCTGTGGAAGCAGGCCTTTCAGAAGCTCGCCATCAGCGTGAATTGGGACCGGCTGTAAGGCAGCGCAACGCGCTGTCATCCCGTGCGCGGTGCAGCGCGAAGCGGTGCGCCGCAGACACGGGACCGTAAGGCGAGAAGGCGCGCTTTCCTGATAACGGTCCCGCATCTGCGCAGCGGCACTGCGCGCCGCAGCGCGTGCGGGATGACACGCGCTACAGGCGCAACAATGACACCCTTCAAAGCCGATATGCCATCCGCACGCCACCCCAGTGGCGGCCGCGGACGCGCAGCGGTGCGTTGACCTCGCTCAGCAGTTCGCTGCGGCCGTCCTCGGTCTCATGCCGGCTGAGCTGGACGAGGAAAGGCCGGATCGAACGCCCGGCACTCAGGCCGGCACGGCTGTCGATGATGCGCCGGTTGCGGGCATAAGCCCCGTTCCAGGCGGGATCACCGGCGCGCTGCGCCTGGGACCAGGCCGGGTGATGGACCGGCACGTATCCGTTGCGATCGCTCGGCAAGGCGAAGACCAGGCGCGGATCGGAAGCGAGCGTGCCGGCCAGCAGTGGCGGCAGGACGGCTTCCAGCGCCGGCAGGCTGGGGCTGAGATATTGCCTCGGCTCGCTGTCGAGCACCGGAACGTAACGGAGATCGAACAGATCGTTCTCCGAGAGCAGGCCTCGCGCGATCGCCTGCTCCATCGCGCCCGAAACCGCGCGGGCGAAATCCTGGGCGCGTTCGATCAGCGGACGATAGGAGCGTTCGATCTCTTCGATCATGCCCGCCAGCGCGCCGCAGCCGGCGGCGGCATCGCCCGCGAAGGCGAGATGCATGCCGAGTTCGCTGGTGCCCGTCATGCGGCAAGGCAGCGGCGGCAGGCCCTCGATCGTGACCACGCCCGCACCGCCGGTCGGCAATCGCGCCTGGGACGAGCCGGCCAGCAAGGCCCCGCCTCGTCCGAGATCGACGAGCCGGCCGGGAACATCGAGGCTGCCAATGACGAGATGCGCCTTGCGCGCCGTCGGGAAGCGATCGAAACGGCGCCGGTCGGCGAAGGCCGAATGGCGGAGAACGGGCTTGAAGCGCCTGAGCATGTTGCCCACGAGCCGGCTGCCCTTCTGCGTCGCCCGCCGGGCGCGCTCGCTTTCGGCGACCGTCTCATGGGCGATGCGGTCGATCTCGTCGGCGCGTCGTGCGACGCCCTCGACGAAGAGAGCCGCCTCCCGCGCATTGCGCGAGAGTTCGGCGGTCGAACTCGCCTGTTCCTGCGAGGCCCGCCCGATCGTCACCATGATCGGGTTGACGTCGCGCACGATCTGCAAGGTGTCGTTGACGATGCCGGTCGAGCCCTGGGCGGCGCGGGTCAGCCGATCAACGCGTTCGCGGATATGGCCAACAGCCTCGCTGACCTCGACGGACAGGGATTTCACCTCATGCGCGACGACGCCGAAGCCGCGCCCGGCTTCACCGGCGCGCGCGGCTTCGATCGCTGCATTGAGTGCGAGAAGATTGGTCTGGCGGGCGATCTCGGCGATCGAATCGACGATCCCCCTGATCTCGCCGGTCGCGACGGCAAGGCCATCCAGCATCAGCGCCGCCTCGCCGGCACGCGACACGGCAGCATCGAGCTTGTCGCGAACGTCCACCATCGCGCCATCGACCTGCTCGGCCGCCTGCGAGACCTGATGGGTCGCGGCGGCAAGCGCGGAGGCGTTCTCGCTGGCGGCGCCGACGGCCATGCGCATGCTGCCGGTATTCTCCAGGATCGTGCGCGAGCCGCTCTCGGATTCGGCCGAGCGCTCCTCGACTTCGCCCAGTTCCTTCGTCAGCCGCTGCATCGCGAGCAGGATGTCGCGCTCGATATCGTCGACGGCATCATGGGCGGAGGGGTCATAGGGCTGGATCGCAGCCGGATGGGGCGTGGCCTCCTCCGCCGGCAGCGCCGCCGCGGGGATGTCCTCCACCGCATGTCCGGCGCCCAGCCAGCGTCGTATCCTGCCTCGCATCCCCAGCCCAGTCTCACCATAGGTCAAGCCTTGCATCCGGTTATGGTCCCGGCCCGTTAACAAAGGCTTCCACGCCGCCGCACGTCGCCCTTGCCGGAGACGCATTGGACCCCCGCCGCCAGCCCCTGTATGGCTGGGTCTCACGCGCCACCGGGACAGGCAGCCATGAGCCAGCACAGCTATGACGTCATCGTCGCGGGCGTCGGTGCCATGGGGTCCGCCGCATGCTGGCATCTGGCCCAGCGCGGGCTGAAGGTGCTCGGGCTGGAGCGCTTCGACCTCGGCCACACGATGGGTTCATCCCACGGCCTGACCCGCATCATCCGCCTCGCCTATTTCGAGGGCTCGCATTACGTACCGATCGTGAAGCGGGCGCATGAATTGTGGGCACAGACCGGCGAGCAGGCCGGCATGAAGCTGCTCCATGTCACAGGCTCGCTCGATCTCGCGCCCAAGGGCGGCGGTCCGGTCGAATCCTCGCTGCAATCCTGCCTCGACCATGGGCTGACGCACGAAGTCCTGGAAGGCTCGGAGGTGACCCGTCGCTTTCCCGCCTTCCAGCTCCCGGAAGGGCATATCGGCCTGTGGCAGCCTGACGGCGGCTTCGTCGCCTCGGAGAAGGCGATCTATGCCCATGTCGGGCTGGCGCAATCGCGCGGCGCCGAGGTTCGCACCAACGAGCCGCTGCTCGACTGGACGCCGACGGCGCAGGGCGGCGTGATCGTGCGCACCGAGCGCGGCACCTATTCGGCCGGGCGCCTCGTCATCACCTCGGGCGGCTGGATCGCCGATGCCGTACCGGCTCTGGCGAAACAGGTCAGCACGGTCAAGCAGACGATCGGCTGGTTCACGACGCGCCGGCCGGAGCTGTTCCGCGAAGGCGCCTTCCCGGTCTTCATCCTCAGTGTCGAGGAAGGCAATTTCTACGGCTTCCCGCTCTACGAGCACCCCGGCTTCAAGCTCGGCGGCCCGCATTTCGGGCGCGAGCCGATGGACCCGCGCGACCCCGACCGCACGCCGAGCGCCGCTCAGGTCGCGCGCATCCGCGAATGCCTGTCACGCTATATCCCCGACGCCGCCGGCGAGCCGCTGACGGTGAAGGGCTGCATCTACACGGTCTCGCCGGACGAGGGCTTCATCATCGACACGGTTCCGGGCGTGCCACAGGCTGTCTTCGCATCCGCCTGCTCGGGCCACGGCTTCAAGTTCGCGAGCGCGATCGGCGAGATTCTCGCCGATCTGTCGACCGTCGGGCAGTCCCCGTTCGACCTGAAACCGTTCTCGCTGTCGCGCCTGCCGGCCTGAAGCCTTCCGAACTGGATTTGATCTCTTGGCCAGTGCAGCCGAAAACCGCCGCGGCATCATCTTCATGCTCGTGGCGATGTCGCTTTTCGTCGTCAACGACGTCTTCATGAAGCTCGCCCGCGAAACCTATCCGGCCGGACAGGCGATCGCGCTCCGGACCTGTTTCGCGGTCGTGGTCGGCTTCGGGCTTGTGCTGGCCGCGCGGGAGGGTGACCGGCTGCGCCTGGCTTTCCGGCCCCGCGTGCTGCAGCGTGGCATTCTGGAGGCCTTCGGCGCGCTGACCTTCGGCTGGTCGCTCGGACTGCTGCCGCTCGCTAACCTCACCGCGATCAACATGGCCTCGCCCCTGCTCATCGTGGCGCTGGCGGTGCTTCTGCGCATCGAGACCGTCGGCTGGCGGCGGGCGGTCGCGCTGACCGTCGGCTTCGTCGGCGTGCTCTTCGTCGTGCGGCCGGGTGCCGAATCCTTCAACGCCGCCGCCATCGTCGCCGTGATCAGCACCTTCCTCGTCGCCGCCCGCGACCTGACGACCCGCACCATCGGCGACGACGTGCCCTCGACCGTGGTGTCGCTGACCACGACGACCCTCGTCGGCATCGTCGCCGTCGCCTATGGCCTCACCGAGGAGTGGGTGCCGGTCTGGCGCATCCAGACTGCCTATGTCGCGCTCGCCGCCATTCTGGTCACGGTCGGCACCTTCTTCATCATCAGCGCCTTCCGGCGCACCGATGTCGGCGTGATCTCGCAGTACCGCTATGCGATCATCGTCTTCGCCACCGTGCTCGGCTATGCCGTCTGGGGCGACGTGCCGGACCTCTACGCCTTTATCGGCGTCGCGCTGATCGTCGGCAGCGGGCTCTACACCATGCACCGGCAGCGCGTGCGGCCCGATTCCAACCTGAAGCTCACCCGAAAGCCCGCGGCGTGACCGGGGCTGCGGTCAAGCCCACGCTCGCGATCCTCGTCGCGATCTCGGCGCTGCAGCCGATCGCGCTCAACCTGCTCGCCCCGGCGACGCCGGCACTCGCCCGGCATTTTTCCTCGAACTACGCCACGATCCAGCTCACGCTGACGCTGTTCCTCGTCGCGGTCGCCCTGACGCAGCTGGTGATCGGACCGCTCTCCGATCGCTTCGGGCGGCGCCCCTGCGTCAATGCCGGCATCGCCCTGTTCGCGCTGGGCTCGGTGCTCGGAGCCATGGCGCCCACCACGCATGTCCTGCTGCTTGCGCGGGTGCTGGAGGGTGCGGGCGGCGGCGCCGTCTTCGCGCTGTCGCGCGCCATCATCCGCGACACCGCCGACCGCGACCATGCCGCGAGCCAGATCGCCACCGTCACCATGGTGATGGTGGTGGCGCCGATGATCGCGCCCTGGCTCGGCGGCCAGATCGAGACCGCCTTCGGCTGGCGCGCGATCTTCTGGTTCATGACGCTGTTCGGTGCTGCCGTACTCGTCTTCACGCTCGCACGCCTGCCGGAGACGGCGCCCAATCTCGGCCAGCAGAGCTCATTGCTCGGCATCTTCCGCGTCTTTCCGGAACTGGTGCGCAACCGCGACTTCATGCTGAACGTCGCGGCGGGCTCATCGGCCTCATCGGCCTTCTTCGTCTTCATCGCGGCGACGCCCTATATCGTCGTCGAGACGATGGGGCGCGGCTCGGACGTCTACGGCACCTATTTCATCCTGAACGCGCTCGGCTACATGGTCGGCAATTTCGCGATGTCGCGATTGGCCGTGCGCGTCGGCACGCAGACGATGGTGCGGCGCGGGCTGGTGATCTCCTTCGTCGGGACCGCCGTAGCGCTTGCCCTGTCGTTCTCGCCCTGGTGGTCGCCGCTGACCCTGTTCCTGCCGCTGGCCCTGAACGCAGTCGGCAACGGCATGACGATCCCCGGTGCGACGGCAGAGGCGCTCTCGGCCCGGCCCGAGCTGGCAGGCTCGGCCGCCGGCCTGTTAGGTGCGGTCCAGCTCGGCTTCAGCGCGGCTCTCACCGTGCTGATCAGCTGGCTGGTGACACTCTGGCCGCAATCGATGAATCTGTTCGTCTGGATTCTGACGACGGCGGGCCTCGCCGCCGTCTATTTCGTGCGGGCGCGTCCTGGCCCGGCAGCCTGAGCGCACCGGGCCGGCCTGGGCTCAGCTTTCGAGGCGGGCGATCAGGCTCGACGTATCCCAGCGATTGCCGCCCATCTTCTGGACCTCGGCATAGAACTGGTCGACCAGCGCGGTGACCGGGAGCTGCGCGCCATTGCGGCGGGCCTCGTCGAGGACGATGCCGAGATCCTTGCGCATCCAGTCGACGGCAAAGCCGAAATCGAACTTGTTCTGGTTCATCGTCTTGCCGCGGTTCTCCATCTGCCAGGAACCCGCCGCCCCCTTGGAGATGACCTCCAGCATGGTCTCGACATCGAGCCCGGCGCGCTTGGCGAAATGGACGCCCTCCGACAGGCCCTGAACGAGACCAGCGATGCAGATCTGGTTGACCATCTTGGTGAGCTGGCCGGAGCCGGCCGGGCCCATCAGCTTGCACATGCGCGCGAAGCTCGCGATCACCGGCTCGACCCGGGCATAGGTCTCGGGCTCGCCGCCGCACATCACGGTCAGCACGCCGTTCTCGGCGCCGGCCTGCCCGCCCGAGACGGGTGCATCGACGAAGCCGAAGCCGCCCTGCTTCGCAGCTTCAGAAAGCTCGCGCGCGACATTGGCGGAAGCCGTGGTGTGATCGACGAAGACGGCGCCCTTCTCCATGCCGGCGAAGGCGCCGTTCTCTCCGATCGTCACCGAGCGCAGGTCATCGTCATTGCCGACGCAGCAGAAGACGATCTCCTGGCCCTTTGCGGCATCGGCCGGGGTCGGCGCCGAGAGGCCGCCATGCCGGGAGACCCATTCCTGCGCCTTCGTCGGGTTGCGGTTGTAGACGGTGACCTCATGACCCTTGGCCTTGAGATGGCCGGCCATGGGAAACCCCATCACGCCGAGACCGATAAATGCGACTTTGGCCATGCCGAACTCCCGCTTTTCTCCGAAGATAGACCCGCTTTAGCGTGCACGCGCCGGACGGGGAAGGCGATTGCGCGCCATTCGCCCATGCGGCTTTTCCCTTGCGGCTTGCAGGGCCTCGGCTTAGCTCCGGCGCATGACCATATCCAACGACGACGAATTGCAGGCGCTGAAGGAGATCGGCGGCATCGTGGCCCGCGCGCTCGCGACCATGGGCAAGGCGATCGAGCCCGGCATGACCACGGCCGAACTCGACGCGATCGGCCGCAACTATCTCGAACGCCATGGCGCACGCCCTGCCCCGGAACTGGCCTATGAGTTCCCTGGCGCGACCTGCATCAGCGTCAACGAGGAGATCGCCCACGGCATTCCCGGCGCGCGGCGCATCCTCGCGGGCGATCTCGTCAATATCGACGTCTCCGCCGAGAAGAACGGCTTCTTCGGCGACACCGGCGCGTCCTTCGCCGTGCCGCCGGTCAGGCCGAAGCTGGACCGGCTCTGCCGTGACGGCCGTCGTGCGCTCTGGGCGGGCATCGGACAGGTCGGTGCCGGCAAGCCGCTGGCCGGGATCGGCAAGGCAGTCGGGCGCTTCGCCGACAAGAACGGCTATACGCTGGTGCGCAATCTCGCGAGCCACGGGGTCGGCCGCTCGCTCCACGAGGAGCCGACGGAGATCGCGACATGGCCGGACCGCAGCGAGCGCCGGACCATGACGAACGGGCTCGTCTTCACTGTCGAGCCCTTCCTATCGCTGGGTGCCGACTGGGCCGAGAATGCCGATGGCGATCGCTGGACGCTCTACAGCGACCCTTGCGCGCCCACCGTTCAGTACGAGCATACCGTCGTGGCGACGCCGCGTGGCGCGGTCGTGCTGACCCTGCCCGGCTGAGACCGGGTCAACGCAACGCCATGTGCCGGCTGAGCCTGATTTCGAGCCTGTCCCAGATGCGGCGGATGATCTCGACCAGCACCAGATAGATCAGCGCCGCATAGAGATAGATCGTGAGGTCGAAGGAGCGGGCGAAGGCGAGCCGTGTCGCGCCCATCAGGTCGAACAGCGTCACCAGCGAGACGATCGCGCTCGACTTGATCATCACGATCAATTCGTTGCCGAGCGGGCGCAGCGCCAGGATCATCGCCTGCGGCAATACGACGAGGCGCAAGGTCGCCCAGCGATGCAGGCCGAGCGAGAGCGCGCCCTCGAACTGCCCGCGCGGAATCGCCTGGATGGCGCCGCGCAGAATCTCGGCCTGATAGGCGGCGGTGTTGATGGTGAAGGTGAAGAGCGCGCAGAAGAACGGCTCGCGGAAGAACCACCACAGGCCGATGCCCTGCCAGAACTCGCGGAACTGACCGAGCCCGTAATAGACGAGGAAGAGCTGGCAGAGCAGCGGCGTGCCGCGCAGGAAGGTGGTGTAGCCGCTCACCGCCATCCGCGCCCAGCGCGGACCGTAGAGCCGGGCCACGGCAAGGCCCAGCGCCAGAAAGAAGCCGATGGCCACCGAAATCGCCACGAGCTCGAAGGTGACCCAGAGGCCGCTCGCCATGCGGCAACCGTAGTTCTGCAGGACCTCGCTGCCGACCGCGTAGCCGGGATACTCGCACCAGTTCATCGCGTGGCTCCGCCGAAGGCGGCCTGGCCGCGATTGGTGCGCTGTTCGAGCTTGTCGATGCCCCAGGCGGAGACCAGCGAGAAGAAGAAATAGAGCAGCATCGCCGTGCCGAAGAACAGGAACGGCTCCTTGGTCACGACATTGGCCCGCGTCGCGATGAACATGATGTCCTGCAGCGTGATCACGGAGATCAGCGAGGTCTCCTTCAGCAGCACCATCCAGTTATTGCCGAGGCCGGGCAGCGCCACGCGGATCAGTTGCGGGAAGACGACGAGGCGGAAGGCCTGCGCTTTCGACAGGCCAAGCGCGGCAGCAGCCTCGCGCTGGCCCTTCTGGATCGAGTTCAGCGCGCCGACCCAGACCTCGCTGGAGAAGGCGGCAAGCACCATGCCGAGCGCGACCATGCCGGCGCCGAAGGGCGGGATCGAGAAGCCCGACCAGACCTGCTGCACCAGGATCTGGATGCCGAAATAGATGATGTAGAGCGTCAGAAGCTCCGGCACGCCGCGGAACACGGTGGTGTAGATCGTCGCCAGCGCGCGCAGCAGGACGTTGTCGGAGCGCTTCAACAGAGCGATGACGAGGCCGAGCCCCAGGCCGAATGGCAGGGTTGCAAGCGCGACCGAGAGCGTCGTGGCGGCGCCCTGAAGCAGCGCCGGCCCCCAGCCGGAAGGGCCGAAGCCGAGCAATGCGAATTTTTCGAGCATGGGGTGCCGTGCAGGAGAGGATGCTCGCCGGCGCGAAGGCGCCGGCGAGAGTCAGGCGTTTGCAGGCGTCACTTGGCGAATTTCAGCCACTTGTCCTGGATCTTCTGGTTCGAGCCGTCGGCGATCGTCTCGGCGATCGCCTTGTCGAACATCGCCTTGAGCGCCGTGTCGGACTTGCGCAGGGCAGCGCCGACGCCGGGGCCGTGGATGGCATCATCGCGCTTCACCTCGGCGACGAACTTGCAGCAATCCTTGCCCTTGCCGGTCAGGAAGTCCGAGAGGGCGAGCCCATCGGCGACGATATAGTCGAGCCGGCCGTTGATCAGGTCGAGATTGGCTTCTTCCTGGGTCGGGTAGAGCCGGGGCGTCGAGTCCTTGTAGTACTTCTCGAGATAGTTGGCGTGGATGGTCGAACCCTGGGCGCCGATCGACTTGCCCTTCAGCGCAGCCGGCGAGATGTCGTCCGACTTGGTGCTCTTCGGGCCGATCATCCAGATCGGGGTCTTGTTGTAGGGCGTGGTGAAATCGACCTGCTTCTTGCGTTCATCGGTCGCGTTCATGCCGGCGATGATGACGTCGTATTTGTTGGCGAGCAGCGCCGGGATGATGCCGTCCCAGTCCTGCACGACCCAGGTGCATTTCACCTTCATCCGCTCGCAGAGCAGGTTGCCGTAATCGATCTCGAAGCCCTCGAGCTCCTTCTTGGCATTCAGGTTGTTGAAGGGCGGATAGGCGCCTTCCGTGCCGATCCGGATCTCCTTCCACTCCTTGGCCTGGGCGAGCGCCCCTGTCGCGCCGACGACCGTCAACGCCGCCGCCGCGATGAAACGAACGAAACTCTTCATGGGACCTCCGCAGTTCAGCCGGCCGGTCTTGCTGTTATCCCGGTCCGGTTCTGTGGCGACAGATTGGGCGCAGTTTCGCTTCGCTCGCAAGAGGGAGCGATGCAGCTTTTCGCAGCTTGCACGCCCAAACCGATGGCGGGCGCCCCAATGCGGCCAAGACCAAAGGCTTAGAGGTTCTATCCGAGGTGGAGGATCGGCGGCCGGCTCAGCGGCGAGCGTCGAGTACCGCGACGATCCAGATCGCGAGGCCGCCGAGCGCCAGCGCAGCGCCGACCCAGCCGGTCGAGGTCCAGCCGTAGCCGGCGGCGATCGCCATGCCGCCGAGCCAGGGACCGAGCGCATTGGCGGTGTTGAAGGCACTGTGGTTCAGCGCGGCAGCCAGCGTCTGCGCGTCGTCGGCGACGTCCATCAGACGGGTCTGGAGCATGGCACCGAGCCCGCCGCCGCTGCCGATCATGAAGATGACCAGCGAGACCGCCCAGATATTCCCGGCCGCGAAGGGAAAGGCCGCCAGCCAGAAAGCGCTACAGAGCAGCATCGCCGCCGTGGCCGGAACGAGCGCGCGATCGGCGGCCCAGCCGGCGACGAGGGTGCCCGCGGTCAGGCCCAGGCCGAAGATCGCGAGCACGACCGGGACGAAGGCGGGCGACACCTGCGTCACCGCCATCAGCGTCGAGGCGACATAGGTATAGACCGCGAAGAGGCCGCCGAAGCCGATCGCGCCCGTCGCCAGCGTCAGCCAGACCTGCCGACGCTTCAGCGCACCGAGCTCCCGCAACGGGCTTGCTCCCGGCTGGACGGTGTCGCGCGGCGCGAACAAGGCGATCAGGACAACGGTCAGCAGGGCGAGACCGGCGACGATGGCGAAGCCCGAGCGCCAGCCCAGCACCTGCCCCATCCAGCTCGCGACAGGTACACCGAGGATCGTCGCGACCGTCAGGCCGAGCATGACGCGCGCCACCGATTGCGCCCGACGATTCGGCGCCGAGAGCGAGGCCGCGACCAGCGCCGCGACGCCGAAATAGGCGCCATGCGGCAAGCCGCTCAGGAAGCGGAAGACCAGCATCCAGTGATAGGTCGGCGCGAGCGCGCTTAAGCCGTTGCCGAGCGCGAAGAGGCCCATCAGCCCGATCAGCAGCGTGCGCCGTGGAATGCGCGCTGCCAGCACGGCGATCAAGGGCGCGCCGACGACGACGCCGAGCGCATAGATGCTGATGACATGGCCCGCGGTCGGCTCGTCGATGCCGAGGCCCGCCGAGAAATAGGGCAGCAGGCTCATCGCCGCGAATTCGGTGGTTCCGATGGCGAAACCACCCATGGCGAGCGCGAACAGCACGAGCCCTGCCGAGACAGGCGCATGGGCGGACGCTGATGCGTCCAAGCTGCGATCATTCGCGGCGAGCGTCATAACAGGCTTTCGCGGAAAGGCAGCGGATTGCTGCGTCGCAACATGAAATAGCCATGCGCCACCGAACGATCAACGATGCTCGTGGCGATATTTCATGCAATCAGCGCATATCGTTTTGGCTTCAAAGCGTTTGCGCCGAATGCGCTATAAGGCAGCTTCCCAGACAGGCGAGAGCGACGTGATACCCTGGACGACCCTCGACACCGCAGCCTTGCCGGATGGCAGCGGCGACCTCCGGCTGAAGCAGCGCGGCAGCGAATTCTCGATCATGCTCGGCAGCAACGAGCTGATGAACAGCCGCCTCAGCGGATCGGAAGAGGCGCTGGCGACCCTGGTCTGCGAGCGCCTGGGGCAGCGCCGGCAGCCGAGCATCCTGATCGGCGGCCTGGGAATGGGATTCACGCTGCGGGCGGCGCTTGCCCATCTGCCTGACGATGCGCAGGTGGAGGTGGCCGAACTGATCCCCGCCGTCGTCGCCTGGGCGCGGGGGCCGATGGCCGCGGTTTTCACCGGCTGCCTCGACGACCCGCGAGCGCGCGTCACCGTAACCGACGTCGCCGCTGCGATTGCTGCCGGAAAGGCGCGTTACGACGCCATCCTGCTCGATGTCGACAACGGCCCGGAAGGGCTGACCGTCGCCGGCAATGACCAACTTTACGGGGCTGTAGGGTTGCAGGCCGCCAAGGCTGCGCTGCGGCCGGGCGGCATTCTGGCGGTCTGGTCCTCGGGACCGGACCACGGTTTCACGCGGCGACTGCGCCAGGCCGGCTTTGCCACGGAGGAAGTGACGGCGCGCGCCCGCCGCACAGGCGGCGGGGCTCGGCATGTGATCTGGCTGGCGACGCGGCCCTGAGCGCGGCGTAAATGCCGCTCAGTTGACCAGGCAGAAGCCCTCGCACGGCGCGGCCGCCACGGCCGTGGCGAAATCCGAGATCGCCTTCTGCGCCTCGGGCTTCAGGGACGGGCGAACCGCCTGGAGCGCCGAGACGAGCGCGTTGCGGTCCGGCGGAGCAAGCGCGGAAGCGATGCCGGCAGCGTTGTCGGCGAAAGCCTGCGCGATCAATTGTCGATTCGCATCGCGCAAACCGGGGCCGCGCAGCGCCAGCGCCGAGCCGACGACGATCTCCTGCAGGCCGAGCCGCATCTGCCGCAAACCCTGCGCCCGCGTCTCGGTCTTGTCGTCGTCCTTCAGCCTGGACGAGAAGTCGTTGATCGCGGACAGGGCGCCGCCCGCCGCCTGGAGCAGGAAGACGCGCGCGCGGGTCAGTTCGTCCTGGAACTCGACCGCATTCGCCGCCTGGTCAGCCTCCTTGCGGCCCGGCTGCGGCGAGAACAGCGCATAGACCTGCAGGATCCCCGCCTGTTTCTGGACGATATCGAGCAGCGTCGGGAGATCGTTGGCGCCATAGGGCGCCTTGCCGAGGATGGCCGGCGCGTTCCAGGCATCGGCCAGCACCTTGCCGTCGACCGGGTCCGACAGACGCGGCAGGGTCGGCTTGCCCTCGTAGAGCTTGAACAGCGATTCGACGGAAGCAAAGGCGGCGTCCAGATAGGCCTTTCCGTTCGCCGGCACCTCGGCGCGAGCCACGGACCCCAGCAGGCAGAGCCCGCTTATCGCGGCAACGCGTGCGATCGATCGAATCCGAATCATGGTCTTCCTTTTCCCGAAGCGCGCGCCTCAGCCAGCAGGCAGAGCTCGGTGAAGAGCACCTGCGCCGCGCACTGCGCCGTATTGCTGGTCGCGTCATATTGCGGCGCGACTTCTACGACATCCGCAGCGACGATGTCGCGTCCCTTGAGCGCCCGCAGGATCGCGAGCGCCTCGCGCGGGCTCAAGCCGCCGACTTCCGGCGTCCCCGTGCCCGGCGCAAAGCCCGGATCGAGCGAATCGACGTCGAAGGAAACATAGGTCGGCCCGTCGCCGATCACGGCCAACGCCTTGGCGATCACGGCATCGAGGCCGAGATCGTCGACCTCGTTGGCGTGGATCACGGTCATTCCGGATTCGTAGGAGAACTCCCAGAGATATTCGGCGCCACCACGGATGCCGATCTGGATCACGCGCTCGGGGTCGAGCACGCCGTCCAGCACCGCCTGTCGGAACGGGCCGCCATGATGGAACTTCGAGCCCTCATAGGGGCCGGAGGTGTCGCAATGGGCGTCGATATGGACCATGCCGACCGGCCGCTTCGCACCGACTGCTTTCAGGATCGAATAGGTGATCGAGTGGTCGCCGCCGACGGCCAGCGGCGAGACGCCGGCCTCGACGATCGTCCTGAAGGTCTCCTCGATATCCTCGTGGCAGCTCTCCAGCGAATAACGCGAGCGGAACGGGACATCGCCGATATCGGCGGCCTTGAGCATGGTGAAGGGCGCAGTCCCCAGCGCATGGTCCATCGGCCCCATGCGCTCGATCGCGCGGACGGCGCGCGGGCCGAGGCGGGCGCCGGCACGGTTGGTCACGCCAAGGTCCATCGGCACGCCGATGATCGCGACATCGAGGCCGCCAAGACCGGGCGTGGTCAGGGCATCCGGACGATATGGAGCGCCGACGAAGGTCGCGACATCGGCGAAGGGCCATTTGCGCTTGTCGCCGGTGAACTGGGCCGCCGCCACCTTGGCGAAATGCGGATCGTGAATATCGCCGCCTCCGGCCCCGGCATAACGTTGCCGCAGCTTCGCGAGCTTGTCCTGATCCATGCCGGCCTCCGCTTCACGCCATTCAGCCGGGGATGCGTTCGAGCATCACCACCGGCCCGTTCTGATACTCGACCTGTCCGAAGCTCTTGTAGCCGAGCTTGTGCGCCACGCGGAAGGAGGCAAGATTTTCGGGCGCGATGATGCAGACGCTGCGGCGCTCGCCATGGGTTGCGGCGAACCAGCGATGGGCGGCGGCCGCCGCCTCCCCCGCATAACCCTTGCCATGCGCCGCGCCCGCCAGAATCCAGCCGGCTTCCGGGGCGTTGTCGAACTCAGGAGACAGGCCCCGGAGGCCGTCGAATAACCCGACTTCGCCGACCAGCGCACCGCTGCTTTTCTCGACGACCGCGAACATGCCGTAGCCGCGCAAGGTCCAGTGACCGACGATGCGGGTCAAACGATGCCAGGCCTCCTCGCGATGGAGCGGACGGCCACCGAGGAAACGGACGACCTCGGGCTCGCTGCGCATCGCGTGGATCGCGTCGAGATCGTCGATGTCCGGGCGGCGCAGCAGCAGGTTTTCAGTCTCGATCATGGCCGCTTTAACCACCCGGGCAGAAGCGCGCCAAGCCGGGAGCGAAAACTAGCCGAAAGTCGCAAGAATCGACGATGAAATCCCTCGCGCTTCGAAAATCCATTCGCTACAACCCGAATCCGAACGCCGGGCGGCAGAACCTGTTTCGAAACGCCCGCATCCCCCAGACATCCGAGGAGAGTGCCTAGATGAAGCGCCGTCAGTTTATCCAGACCGCTGCGGCCGGTGCCGCCGCGACCGCCGTCGCCATGCCGGCCGTCGCCCAGTCGAACCCGGAGATCAAGTGGCGTCTCGCGTCGAGCTTCCCGAAGTCCCTCGACACGATCTATGCCGGCGCCGAGATCATGGCCAAGATGGTCTCCGAGCTGACCGACGGCAAGTTCCAGATCCAGGTCTTCGCGGCCGGCGAAATCGTCCCGGCGCTGCAGGCGGCCGACGCGGTCACCAACAACACCGTCGAGATGGCTCACACCGTCTCCTATTACTATGTCGGCAAGGACCCGACCTTCGCGGTCGCCGCCTCGGTGCCGTTCGGCCTCAATGCCCGCCAGCAGAACGCCTGGCTGTTCCAGAACGGCGGCAACGAGCTGTTCAACGAGTTCTACAAGAAGTTCAACATCTACGGCCTGCCCTGCGGCAATACCGGCGCGCAGATGGGCGGCTGGTTCCGCAAGGAGATCAAGTCGGTCGCCGACATCCAGGGCCTGAAGATGCGCATCGGCGGCATCGCCGGCTCGGTGCTGCAGAAGCTCGGCCTCGTGCCGCAGCAGCTCGGCGGCGGCGACATCTATCCGGCGCTCGAGAAGGGCACGATCGACGGCGCCGAATGGGTCGGCCCCTATGACGACGAGAAGCTCGGCTTCGCCAAGGTCGCGCCGTACTACTACTATCCGGGCTTCTGGGAGGGCGGGCCGACCGTCCATGCCTTCGTCAACCTGGAGAAGTGGAACTCGCTGCCGAAGACGTACCAGGCCGCGCTGACCGCCGCCTGCACCTATGCCAATACCCAGATGGGAGCCCGCTACGACGTGGTGAACCCGCCGGCGCTGAAGCGCCTGGTCGCGGCCGGCACGCAGCTGCGCCCGTTCCCGCAGGACGTGATGGAAGCAAGCCTGAAGGCCTCCAACGAGCTCTATGCCGAAATCTCGGCCAAGAACCCGGACTTCAAGAAGGCGATCGAGACCATGGCCGCCTTCCGCTCCGACCAGTATCTCTGGTGGCAGGTCGCCGAGCTCAGCTTCGACGTCTTCCAGGTCCGCACCCGCGCCCGCTGATCGCGAGAGCATCACGACCGCTGATCGATACAAGGCCCGGCTTTCGCCGGGCCTTGTTGCATTTCAGGGCTAGGCCAAGCCCCTGCTCTCACATGATCGATCTGTGAAAAACGAGCTTCGGCGCGGACTCATGACGAAATTGCATGATTGCCATGCAAATGGCTCTTGCGTCCGCGAACGGACTGCTTTCCTCTCAGACGTTCGCGACGACCGGAAAACCGGCGCGCATTGCCTTTGAGGGAGGGCAGATTTGATGAAGCGTCGTCACTTTTTGAAGGTTGCCGGGGCCGGGGCCGCAGCGGGGACAATAGCAAGCCCGGCAATCGCGCAATCAATGCCCGAAGTGAAGTGGCGCGTCACATCGTCCTTCCCGAAATCGCTCGACACGATCTACGGCGCGTCCGAAGTGCTGGCGAAGGCGGTCTCGGAGGCGACGGACGGCAAGTTCCAGATTCAGGTCTTCGCGGCCGGCGAGATCGTGCCGGCCTTGCAGGCCGCGGACGCGGTGACCAACGGCACGGTCGAGATGTGCCACACCGCCTCCTACTACTATGTCGGCAAGGACCCGACCTTCGCCTTCGGCACCGCCGTGCCCTTCGGGCTCAACGCCCGCCAGCAGAATGCCTGGTTCTACCATGGCGGCGGCAACGAGCTGCTGAACGAGTTCTACAAGAAGGCCAATATCTACGCGCTGCCGGGCGGCAATACCGGCTGCCAGATGGGCGGCTGGTTCCGCAAGGAACTCAAGACGGTCGCCGACCTGCAGGGCGTCAAGATGCGCATCGGCGGCTTCGCCGGGCAGGTGATGAGCAAGCTCGGCGTCGTGCCGCAGCAGATCGGCGGCGGCGACATCTATCCGGCGCTGGAAAAGGGCACGATCGACGCCGCCGAATGGGTCGGCCCGGCCGATGACGAGAAGCTCGGCTTCAACAAGGTCGCGCCCTATTACTACTATCCCGGTTGGTGGGAAGGCGGCGCCTCGCTGCATTTCTTCATCAACACGAAGAAATGGGACGAGCTGCCGAAGAGCTACAAGTCGCTGCTCACAACGGCGGCGGCCCAGGCCAATATCGACATGCAGGCGAAGTACGATGCGCGCAATCCCGCCGCGCTGAAGCGCCTCGTCGCCGGCGGCGCGCAATTGCGCCCGTTCTCGCCGGAAATCCTCGAAGCCTGCCTGAAAGCGTCGAAGGAGGTCTATGCCGAAACCTCCGCCAAGAATCCGGATTTCAAGAAGATCTACGATTCGATGTCCGCCTTCCGCGGCGATGCCTATCTCTGGTTCCAGATCGCCGAATACACCTTCGATAATTTCATGATCCGCTCGCGCATTTCGAATCAGCTCTGATCCAACGGAGCCCGTCGCGCGAGCGATACTCACCCCGGCGCAAGCCGGGGTTTTTCTATTGCAGCGGACACGACGCCGGACTTGCCACAACTGCGCCTTGCTGGCTCAGTAGCAAGGACCGCCGCCACGGAACCCAGTCATGCTCCGCATCGCCCTTGCCCTGCTTCTGACCGGCCTTGCGACGGCAGCGACAGCGCAGTCGATCGGCGAGCCGCTGCCGCGGAAATCCGCACCCTATGAATCCTCCACCAAGCCCGCTCCCAAGCCTGGCACGGCCGCCCGCCCCTGCCCGGAATACGGCGCGGGCTTCGTCCGGATGGAGGGCTCGGCATTCTGCGTGCGGCTCGGCGGCGGCGTCCGCGCCGAGTTCGGCAAGAGTTCACGCAACGGCTATGGCAGCCGGGCCGACGGGATGGTCCATCTGGAAAGCCGCGGCCAGACCACGCTCGGCCCGGTCCGTTCTGTGGTCAGCGTGCGCGGGCAGATGAATCGCGGACTCGATTCCGGCCCGTTCCGCTACTGAGCTTCCGCGTTACCGCAGCAGCCGCGCCACCTCGTCGCGCAGCACCGGCAGCAGTTCGGCCTCGAACCACGGATTGCGCTTGAGCCAGGCATTGTTGCGCCAGGATGGGTGCGGCAGCGGCAGGACGCGCGGGAAGACCGGTCGGGCAAGGATTTCGCGCCAGTTGGCAACCGTCACCGAGAGATTGGCGGCTTCCTTCCCACCGAGATGCCAGCTCTGGGCATAACGCCCGATCGCCAGCACAAGCTCGATGCGTGGCAGCGCCGCGAAGACGCGGGTTCGCCAGACCGGCGCGCATTCGCGCCGCGGCGGCTTGTCGCCGCCCTTCGCATCGAGGCCGGGAAAGCAATGGCCCATCGGCACGATCGCGACCTTCGCCGCGTCATAGAAGGCCGCCTCGTCGATGCCGAGCCAGTTGCGCAGGCGCACGCCCGAGGGATCGGTGAAGGGCCGGCCGCTGGCATGGACCCGCGTTCCCGGCGCCTGGCCGGCGATGCAGAGCCGGGCAGTGGCCGCCGCCTGGATGACCGGCCGGGGCTGGTGCGGCAAGGGCGGCAGGTAGAGCGGCGCGTCGCGGCAGATGCGACAGGCGCGCAACTCCGCCACAACTTCGTCCAGCGTCTCGGCGGCGCTCATCGCCGCGCCAGCTTCGACCGTCCCGGAGCCTGCGAGATCAGACCATCGCAGACCCAGTCGGACTGCTTCGCGGTATAATGATGCGGGTCGCCCTTCTCGACGCGGGCGAGACCGTTGATACGGCCGCTCGGGCGATTGCGGATGACGATGAGGTCGCCGCTGGTCTCGATCGCGAAGCAATAGGTGCGGCGCTTCTCCTGCGGCCCGTAATAGTAGCAGACGGAATCCTGTGTCGTCGTCCAGCAGGCATCGGTGTTCGTCAGATGGCGATTATGCCCGCTCGCCCGGCCGTCCGGGTGATGGTACTCGCTGAACGGCAGATTGCTGCCGGAATAGCGGCCCGAGACGGTGTTGCCCTCGAAAAGCTGCTTGATTTGATCGCCGGTCAACCGCTCGACCGCCGACGCCTGGCTCGCGGCAAGCAGGCCAAGCATGAGCATCGCGGTGCGTGCGAGCCGGATCATCAGCGCCGCGCCAACTTCCGGCTCATCGGGGCCTCGGGTGCCCGCGAGATCAGCCCGTCGCAATACCAGGGCGTGCCGTTGTCGGTATGGTTGCGCGGATTGGCGAGCTCGACCTTGGCCAGCGCGTTGACCATGCCGTTGCCGCTGTTGCGCAGGACGTAGAGATCGCCGCTCATCTCGACCGAGAAGCAATGCACCGTCCGGTCGTTCTGCGGGCCGTAATAGTAGCAGATGCGGTCCGGCTTGGTGATCCAGCAGGCATCGGTATTGGCCTGCCAACCGTTATGGCCAAGCGCCTGGCCGTTGGGGTCGTGATACTCGGTGAAGAAACCGCCATTGGTATAGCGGCCCGAGACCGTGTTGCCCCGGAAGGCACGCTCGATCGCCTCGCCGCTCAGCCGCTCAGCTGCTGGTGCAAGCGTTGGAGCCGCTAGAACGGCGAGCAGGGCCAGGACGAACCGGCGCATCAGACCTTCCAGCTCGGACGGCCGGACAATTCGCCATGCCAACGGCGGATATGGACGAAATCCTCGGGCAGCGGGATGCGCGACGGCTTCATGAAGTCGATGGCGATGCCCGCAGTGATATCGGCCACCGTCATGACCTCGCCGCAGATGAAGGGATTGGCGGCGAGCTGCAGCTCGAGCAGCCAAAGATGGTCGTCCATCTGGTCGCGATTGGCCTCTGCCCATTCCGGCACCTGCTCTTCCAGCTCCGCCATCGAAGGATGGCTGTGGCGGAAGACGGCGGCGACGCTGGCGAAGAGGCCGAGCTCGACGCGGCGGTTCCACATCTCGATGGTCGCCTGCTCCTTCGCGTCGCGGCCGAAGAGCGGGGGCTGCGGATGAAGCGCCTCGACATAGCGGCAGATCGCGATCGTCTCGGCCAGCGCCGTGCCATCGTCGAGTTCGAGGACCGGCAGGCGCTGCGCCGGATTGATCCGGGTGAAGGCCTCGCTCTTGTGCTCCTTCTTGGCGATGTCGACCGGCACGAGTTCCGGCAGGGCTACGCCCTTCTCCGCGAAGAAGATGCGGACCCGCCGTGGATTCGGCGCCCGCCCGCCGTCATAGAGCTTCATCAGATCATCTCCGTCTTCCGCCGTACCCGATCACGGCCCACGCCGGAAGGTCAACCGGATTGCCGGCGCTTCATGACGCGGTCATGGCGGAGAGCCTCAGCGGGCGTGGCTGCGGCGCCAGGCTTCGGGGCGCTCGAACTGCGTCGCCCAGATGCCACGGCCGGCCGCCCGCGCCTCGTCCTCCTCGGCACGATAGGCACCGTAGGAGACCGCATGGCCCTCGCGCACCAGCGCGGCGTTGATATCGGTCTCGCCCTGCCGGCAGCGCGCGAGCCCGCGGCCATAGCGATCGGCCTTGCCGATCTCGCACTGCGTCACGCCGCGCGCCAGCATCGTCTGAAGGGCGCGGCGCGCTTCGCGCCCGCAGGCGATCTGGCGTCCGTCGCGCGCGGTGCAGCTCTGGCGGTATTCGGGCGCGTCGATGCCCTCCAGCCGCAACTCCTCGCCGAGCAGCCGGACTGAATCGCCATCGATCGCCTGGGCCGCGCCCACGAGTTCCCGCGCCGGACCGAGCCGGTATTGCAGGATCGCACCAGCCAACCCGAGAAAGCCGAGCAGGCCGAGCGCCACGACGAAGTCGACCGGCCGGCCGACGCGGCGCCAGCCGAAGGGTCCATAGCGGGAGCGACCGAATCCGAAGGGTGCCATCAGGAAGAGCTTAACGATTTGGTGTCCATGATGGCGAGCCGGCCCCTGCATGTCGCAGCGGCCGAACGAGGATACACGCTCCCGATCATGGCGGAAGTGACGGCCGAACAGGTGCAGCGCGGGCGCGGGCCCGACCCCTCGGCCGTGGCGCGCCGGAAGCTGGTCACGCGCGAGGTCAGGTCGGCGCGCGAACGGCTGACCTCCTCCACCGGGCTGGAGCGTGCCTTCGACAACGAATTGCTGCGCGTCTTCGCGCAATACCGGATCTCCGGCTCAGCCGGCACGCTGGTCCTGGCGCTCGGCATCGCCGCAGCCGCCTGCCTCTGGCTGCCCACGCCGCTGGTCGCGGTCTGGAGCGGCATCGTGCTGCTGACGACGATGATCATCGTCCTGATGGCACGGCGCTTCCTCGCCAAGGCTCCCGATGAGATCCGGCTGAAGCTCTGGCGCCGGCTCTTCGCCTTCGCGGAGGGCATGCACGGCCTGGCATGGTCGCTGCTGCTGCTCCTTTTCGTCCAGGTCGATGCGCCTGGCGCCAAGGTCTTCGTCACCACCGCCTTGCTGGTCGTCAGCGCGCTCACCGTCATGCTCTCGGCCACGATCCCGCTCGCGGTCTATGCCGGGCTGACCCCGATCATCCTCGGGATCATGGTGTTCTTCTGGGACCGGCGCGACATGGACAGCGTCACCATGGCGCTGATGGCGGCCTCGGCCCAGCTCTTCTTCATCTTCCTCGCCAACCGGCTTTATGCGAGTTCGGTCGCCTCGATCGTGTTCAGGGCCGAGAAGGACGCGCTCATCGCGGAACTGGAGACCGCCAACGCCAATTCGGACGAAGCCCGGCGCAAGGCGGAAGAAGCCAATCTCGCCAAGTCGCGTTTCCTGGCAACGATGAGCCATGAATTGCGCACTCCGCTCAACGCCATCCTCGGCTTCTCCGAGGTGATGAAGAACGAGATCTTCGGCGGGCATGCCAATGCCGCCTACAAGGAATACTCGGCCGATATCCACGGCTCGGGCCAGCATCTGCTCAACCTGATCAACGAGATCCTCGACCTCTCGCGCATCGAGGCCGGCAAGTACGAGCTGAACGAGGAAGCGCTCTCCCTCCCCAGCATCGTCGACGAATGCCAGCACATGCTGGCGCTGCGCGCCAAGGCGAAGGGCCAGAGCATCCGCGCGCTGGCGGAGCCCAGCCTGCCACGCGTCTGGGCCGACGAGCGCGCCATCCGGCAGGCCGTGCTCAACGTGCTCTCGAACGCGATCAAGTTCACGCCCCAGGGCGGTGAGATCACGATCAAGGTCGGCTGGACCGCGACCGGCGGACAGTATGTCTCCGTCACCGATACCGGCCCGGGCATCCCCGAGAACGAGATTCCGATCGTGATGCAGAGCTTCGGGCGCGGCTCCCTGGCGATCAAGACGGCCGAGCAGGGCTCGGGGCTGGGCCTGCCGATCGTCAAGGGGCTGATCGACCTGCATGGCGGCGGCTTCCACCTGAAATCCAAGCCGCGCGCGGGCACTGAGGTCACGATCACGCTGCCAGCCGAGCGCGTGATGGACACGCTCGCAGCCTTGCCCGAACCGAAGGCGAAGCCGCGCGCCGCCTGATCCAGCCGCCCGAATCTCGCCTCATCGCTCGGCGACATCCTTTCCCAGCCTCGCTCAGGCATTTCCTCCAGCCTCTCGGACCATCGGACCATGAACCGGAAAACGCGCGTCGCCGTGCTCTATGGCGGAAAGTCGGGCGAGCATGAGGTGTCGTTGAAATCAGCGGCCTCCGTCCTGCGCTATATCGACCGCGAGCGCTTCGAGCCCGTGCCGATCAGCATCGACAAGCAGGGCCGCTGGCAATGCCATGACCTGCGCCGGATCGAAGGGGCCAACACCGAGAGCCTGCCGATTCCGGCGGATTCGCCGATAATCCGGCTGGAGCCGCAGGGCGAGCACACCGCCATCCTGCCGGCCGACAACGCGACACCGGCCATCGCGCCGGTCGATGTCGTGTTCCCGGTGATCCACGGCCCGCTCTGCGAGGACGGGGCGGTGCAGGGCCTGCTGGAGCTGGCCGGGGCGGCCTATGTCGGCTCGGGCGTGCTCGCCTCGGCTGTCGGCATGCACAAGGACATCGCCAAGCGGCTGGCGGCGCTCGCCGGCCTGCCGGTCGCGCCCAATCTCGCCCTGTCGCGGCGCGACTGGCGGCGCGATCCGGAAGGGTCAGCGAAGGCTGCTCAGGCAGCGCTCACCCTCCCCGTCTTCGTGAAGCCCTGCAACATGGGCTCCAGCGTCGGCGTGCATAAGGTGAAGAGCTGGGAGGCGCTTAGTGCCGCGCTCGACGACGCCTTCCAGTACGACACCAAGGTTCTGATCGAGCAGGGCATCGACGCCCGCGAGATCGAAGTCGCGGTGCTCGATGGCGATCCGCCGGTGGCGAGCGTCGCCAGCGAACTCAATGCCGGCCCGCAGCACGAGTTCTACTCCTACGAGGCCAAATATATCGACCAGGACGGCGCCAGCGTCGATCTGCCGGCCAAGCTCGATGCCGAGCAGATGGCGCGTGTGCGGCAGCTCGCGATCGACGCCTTCGTCGCGCTGGAATGCAGCGGTCTCGCGCGCGTCGACTTTTTCCTCGATCGCCAGAGCGGCGCCTTTTACTTCAACGAGATCAACACGCTGCCGGGCTTCACCGCGATCAGCATGTATCCGAAGATGATGGAGGCCTCCGGCCTGCCCTACCCCGCCCTCATCACCCGCCTGATCGAACTGGCGCAGGAGCGCCATGCCGAGCGGGCGGGCCTGAAGACGGATTACGCCTCCTGATCCGGCAGCGGCGGGCGAGTTCACGCCGCCTGTGCGGAAGGCAGCTGCGGGAAGATCGTGCGGCCGATGCGCTCACCCGCTTCGAGCATCTCGGCCGCATCCCGGGTCTCGCCCGGCACCAGCAATTCGGATCGGCGCACCGGCGCGCCGCAATAGCCGAAGATGCCGTGCTCGATCTGCGTCCGCATGGCGCCGAAATAGCCGTGGCGTGCATAGGTGCGCAAATCGGCACCGCCGATCGCGACGAGATGGATCGGCAGGTGACCGAGCTTCCGCACGATCTGGCCGTCCGCCATCTCCTCATAGGCCCAACCATTGATGAAGACGCGGTCGATCCAGCCCTTGAGCAAGGCCGGGAACGACCACCAATAGACCGGATAAACCAGCACCAGCGCATCGGCGCGCCCGATCCGCGCCTGCTCGGCTGCGACCGCGGGATCGACACGCCCCTGTTTCAGGTGCACCGCGACGTCATTGCTGGTGAAGCGCGGGTCGAACCCTTCAGCTGCGAGATCGGCGATCTCGAAGCTATGGCCGGCCTGCGCGAGCCCGGCGCCGACCTGCCGCGCGACCGCGGCCGTCAGCGATTCCGGCAGAGGATGGGAAATCACGATGAGGCTGTGCATGGCTGATGTCCTAATCGGTTGCGCGCCACCTGTCGACGCTATATACTTTTAGTAAGTTACTAATGGTATATTAAATGTCAAGCGAACCTCCCACTGCGGCGCATGAAAGTGCGGACGGCCGGCAGACCCGCCGGCGCCTCACCCGCGACGACCGTCATCGCCAATTGCTGGATACGGCCTGGAGCCTGGTGCGCCGCGAGGGCACGGATTCATTAAGCCTCGGCCGGCTCGCCGAGGAAGCCGGCGTGACCAAGCCCGTCGTCTACGATCATTTCGGGACGCGGGCCGGCCTGCTCGCCGCGCTCTACCGGGAATATGACGCGCGCCAGACGGCCTTGATGGATGAAGCGCTGGCGAAGGCTCCGCAGGAGCTTACGGCACGGGCTGGCGTGATCGCGGCCTGCTATCTCGACTGCGTGCTGACGCAGGGGCGCGAGATTCCCGGCGTCAGTGCGGCGCTTGCGGGTTCACCGGAGCTCGAGCAACTGAAGCGCGGCTACAACGCGGCCTTTATCGCAAAATGCCGCGCCACCTTTCAGCCCTTTGCCGCGACACTCGTTCCGGCAGCGGCGTTCTGGGGCGTGCTGGGCGCGGCAGAAGCCCTGTCCGGCGCAGCGGCAGCCGGCGACCTCACGCGCGAGAACGCTCAGACGGAACTGCTCGACATCATCGTGGCGGCCGTCGAACGGCACGCGGCCGCGGGGCGATAGCCGTTCGCGGCGGCGCGCCGAAGCTGCAGCTCAGTGCCGCGTCGTCTCGTCATCCTTCCGCGCGACCTGCGCCTGCTCGAAGGTCGCCATGCCCGAATGGACCGACGCCGCCGCCTTGACGAGACCAGCGGCAAGCGCCGCACCCGAACCCTCGCCGAGGCGCATGTCGAGCGCCAGCAGCGGCACCTTGCCGAGGCGGGCGAGCACGTCGGCATGGGCGCCTTCGGCCGAGAGATGGCCGGCGATGCAATGGTCGATGGTCGAAGGCTCGATCGCGTGCAGGATCGCAGCGGCGGCCGTCACGACATAGCCGTCCAGGATCACCGGGATGCGCTGCGAGCGAGCGGCGATGATGGCGCCGCAGATCGCCGCGACCTCGCGCCCGCCGAGCCGGCGCAGCACTTCGAGCGGGTCCTTGAGATGAGCGCGGTGCAGACTGAGCCCCGCCTCCACCGCCGCGACTTTGCGCTTCAGACCCTCGTCATCGACCCCGGTGCCGCGGCCGCACCAATGCGCGGCATCGCCGCCATAGAGTGCGGCATAGATCGCAGCCGCCGAGGTGGTGTTGCCGATGCCCATCTCGCCGAGGCAGAGCAGATCGGTGCCGCCGACGAGCGCTTCCATGCCGAAAGCCATGGTGGCGACGCAGGCACGCTCGTCGAGCGCATCGGTTTGCGTGAAATCACCGGTCGGCAGGTCGAGCGCGAGGTCGAAGACCTTGAAGCCGAGATCATATGCCGCGCAGATCTGGTTGATCGCCGCGCCGCCGGCGGCGAAATTCTCCAGCATCTGGCGCGTCACCGTCTGCGGATAAGCGGAGACGCCCTGCGCGACCACGCCGTGATTGCCGGCGAAGACGCAGACCAGCGGACGCCGTACCTCAGGCGGAGCCTTGCCCTGCCAGGCGGCGAGCCATTCGGCGATTTCCTCCAGGCGTCCGAGGCTGCCGGCCGGCTTGGTGAGGTTGGCGTCACGGGCGCGCACCACATTCGCCGCCGCCATGTCGGGGCCGGGCATCTGCGCGATGAGGTCGCGGATATCGTCGAAGGGCAATCCGGAGGCGGCCATGGCTGTTCCGTCTGGCAAGGGGGCTGCGGCCGGCGCGAGAGCGTGGCGGCAAAGTCTGCGCTGCTGCTATAGGGTCGGGAGCGTGAAGACAATCGAGCGAGACGACGCGGCAGGCATGGCAGAGGCGGAAACCACGAGCGAGACGCGCCCGCCGGACTGGCCGGGCTGGGGAATCGCGACCGCGATCTGCCTGCGCTTCTGGTCGCGCCTGCCGGTGCCGCTATTGCCGGGCGAAAGCGACGGCCATGGCATTCCGGATTTCCGGGAAGTGCCGCGCGCCCTGCCCTTCGCCGCGCTGGTCATCGCCGCGCCGGCCGCGCTCGTCGCGCTGGGCGCCGGGTTGGCGGGCCTCAGTGGGTTCGTCGTCGCGGCGCTTGCGCTGACCACGATGGCGCTGACGACCGGTGCCTTCCACGAGGACGGGCTCGCCGACACTGCCGACGGGCTGTTCGGCGGGCATACGGTCGAGCGGCGGCTGGAGATCATGAAGGACAGCCGCATCGGCTCCTATGGCGCGCTGGCGCTGGGGCTGGCGCTGCTGCTGCGGGCGAGCCTGATCGCGATGATCCTCGACCGCTCCGGTGCCTGGGCTGCGGCAGCCGCGGTGCTCGTCGCGGCGCCCTGGTCGCGCGCCGAGGCGCTCTTCATGCTGGCGACCCAGCCAGCCGCTCGCAGCAGTGGGGCTGCGGCGGCTGTCGGCCAGCCGACGGTGCTGACGGCGCGGATCGCGCTGGGCTTGAGCCTTTTCCTGGCAACCGGAATTGGATTGGCGGCGCAACTGCCGATCGCCGGCTTGCTGATCGGCTTCGCGCTGGCACATGGCGCGGCAGCGGTATTGTCGCGGATGGCGCGGCGCCTGATCGGCGGGCAGACCGGCGACATCCTCGGCGCGGCCCAGCAACTCGCCGAGATCGCGATCTATCTCGGCCTCGCGCTGGCACTCGGCTGGGCCGGGCGATGAGCCCCGCCTCGACGCCCTGCATCAAGGTCTGCGTCATCGACCCGGTCAGCAAGCTCTGCGAGGGCTGCGGCCGGACGCTCCCTGAGATCGCGCAATGGGGCCGATTGAGCGAGGCCGAGCGGCTGGAGATCATGGCCGTGCTGCCGAAGCGATTGGCCGGGAAGCCGCCCGAACCGCCACGTCATGCTCGGTCTTGACCCGAGCATCTCGGAAACCAGCGCTTTCTCGTCATGAGATTCTCGAGTCGAAGCTGCGCTTCGCCCGAGAATGACGGCTAGGATTTTGCCAGACCGATCAACGCATCGCCGGTCAGGCGATAGAACACCTTCTTCGGATAGGCCGCGGCACCGAGGCTGTCATAGAAGCGCAGCAGCGCCGCGTCGTCGGCATCGGCCGTCCAGTCGATGCGGCGGTGGCCGCGCTCCAGTGCCAGCTCGGCGAGCGCCGTCATGAGCTTCCGGCCGAGGCCGGCGCCGCGCGCCGCATCGGCGACATAGATTTCCTTGAGGAAAAAGCCCGTCTTCAGGCCTGGCCCCGGATAGAGATTGCAGGCGGAGGCGAAGCCCAACACCGCCTCCGCTTTCACGGCGACGAGGATATCGACGCCGGAAGGCAAGGCCGCGAGCCCGGCGAGGATGTCCTGCACCGGCGGGCACGGCACGCTGTAATGCCCCTGCATCTCGACCATCAGCGCCGCCAGCGACTGATGATCTGCGGTCTGGAGCAGCCGGATCACGGTCTCGCCCATCGCCATCCGCCTCAGTGGATGAGCGACCAGATGAAGCGGCCGGCGACGAAGAGCAGGAAGATGCCGAAGGCGACTTCGAGGCGCCGCTTCGAGAGCTTGTGCGCGAGGCTGGCCCCGATCGGGGCCGTCCAGATCGAGGTCGGGATGAACAGGATCATGCCGATCAGCGAGACATAGCCGAGCGAGAGCGGCGGCAGGATCGCCATCTTCGGCCAGCCGGCATAGATGAAGCCGAGCGCACCGGGGATCGAGATCAGCACGCCAAGCCCCGAGGAGGTTGCGACCGCCTGATGGATCGGCCGGCCGTAGAAGGTCATGAACAGGCTGGAGAGCTGGCCGCCGCCGATACCCATCAGGGCCGAGAGCACGCCGATAACGCCGCCATAGGCGACCATCAATGGCTTGCCGGGCATGTCCTCGCCGAACTTCCAGCGATCGGCGGCGAAGAGCAGGCGGATGGCCGAGATCAGCGCGACGATGACGAAGATGATCTTGAACAGGTCGGCCGGTGCATAGCGGGCGATCCAGCTGCCGAAGATCACGCCGATCACGACGGGCACGGCCCAGACCTTGAGGATCGAGAGATCGACCAGCCCCTTGGCCCGGTGCGCGTTGAAGGAGCGGATCGAGGTCGGGATGATGACGGCGAGCGAGGTGCCCACCGCAAGCGGCATGCGCACCTCGTCGGCGACGCCAATGACGCGGAAGACCTCGTAGAGCACAGGCACGATGACCGCACCGCCGCCGACGCCGAAGACGCCGGCCAGAAGCCCGGTGACGGCACCTGCCAGCACGAGCGAGACGGCGAGAAAGGCGAGATCGCCGAGGGGAATGCCAGCAAACATGACGAGAGATCCGGTGAAGCAACCCGATCTCTCGGCCATTTGGCCGGCGGGGGCAAGATGCCGCCCCCGCATGGCCGTTGCGTGTATGGAAGCCGCCCGCCTCAGCCGCGCGCGGTGTCCAGGATCGGCGCGAAGCCGCCATAGACGACGCGCTTGCCGTCGAAGGGCATTTCGAGCGCCGCCATGCGCGGGTCTTCCATCATCTTGCCCCAGGCGGCAGCGCGCACCTCCCGGGACGGCCATTCGACCCAGCTGAACACCACCGTCTCGCCGGTTTCGGCCTTCACCGCGCCCTTGAAGTCGGTGACCTTGCCGTCAGGCACGTCATCACCCCAGGCATCGACGACCCGGCGGGCGCCGTATTCCTTGAACAAGGCCGCATGGTTGGCCGAGAAATCGCGGTAATCCGCCTTGCGCTCGTCCGGCACGGCGACGAGGACGCCATCGAGATAGCCCATCGCGCCGCCCTCGCCTTCGTCGAGGATCGAGGCGAAGCCGCCATAGATCATGCGCTTGCCGTCGAAGGGCATGGTCTCGCCCCATTGCTTCATGCGCGGGTCGTTCATGATCTTCTGGTTGGCGGCGTCGCGCGTCGCCCGATCCGGATATTCGAACCAGGAGAAGACCACGACCTCGTCCGGCGTCGCCTTCACCGCGCCCTTGAAATCGGTCACCTTGCCGTCCGGGACGTCGTCGCCCCAGGCCTCGACATGGCGCCTGACGCCAAATTCCCGGAACAGCGGCGCCGCATCGGCAGCCATCTTGAGGTACTCTTCCTTGTTCGCGGCGGGCACCGCGACGACGAAACCATCGACATAGGCCATTGTGCTTCTCCCTGTTCGCGGCCGCCAGGCGCAGCCGCTTCGTCAAATGTTGATATCAACGCGATTAGCCCGGAATGGGTTCGTAAAATCGCGTCAATCGCAGCAGGAACTCACCGCGAGCTCGGGCTGGAAACTCGCCGCGCCGAGCGGCTTGCTCGGGTAGCGGTCGTGATGGCGGACCCAATCCATGATCCCGACCTCGTTGCGCCCCTTCGGGGTCATGTCGAGGAAGTTATAGGCGCCGATCAGGAGGTCGCCGCCGCGGGCATAGGTCGAATAGGTGTGGAAGATCCCGCCCGCGTCGTTGCGAAAGAAGACGCTGAAGCCCGGCATCTCGCCGCCCTGCCCGTCATGCATCGCATAATTGTACTCGAAGCGGCCGGCCGCCTGCTCCTCCGGGCTCGGCGAGACGTGGAAGTCGTAGTTGAAGTCGCTGTTGGCCGAGGACACCCAGGGGAAATCCCAGCCCATGCGGTGCCGGAAATGCTGGAACTCCGCGTAAGGCGCCCGCGAGACCACGACGA
Organism: Allobosea sp. FW305-C-101; assembly: GCF_058783685.1. NCBI lineage: Bacteria > Pseudomonadati > Pseudomonadota > Alphaproteobacteria > Hyphomicrobiales > Alloboseaceae > Allobosea > Allobosea sp. FW305-C-101. The sequence goes on from NZ_JBYSYT010000001.1 coordinate 694,892, forward strand.
GGCTGACATCGTGATGCCTGAGGTGCCGGTTGGCGCCGTCGAAATGATCGGCGAGGAAGGAGCAGCTCGGGCAGCCCTCGCGGGCGCCGGGCCCGAACATGAAGTGATAGATGATCAACTGGCTGTTGCCGGCGAAAAGATCGCCCAGCGACAGCGCACCATCCCAACCTTCGAACGTGTAGCCTTTCTCGACCCTGACCCAGGGCAGCGCGCGCCGCTCGGCAGACAAGGCGTCGCGCCGGCGGGTCAGCTCCTTCTCGTTGGCGAGATGGACCTTGCGCGCGGCAAGCCACTCCTCACGGGATACGATCCTGTGTTCCATCGTCTCCTCTCCTCCAATGTCCGCTGGCGCGGAGCCGGCGGCTTCGGCGCGGCGCGGATGATGCCGCGGCGCGCGGTCGCTCAGGCGAAATAAGCCTCGAGCTTGACCATGGTGCCCGTCCAGCCATGGGTGTGGCCGCGGACGGCGGCATCGTCGGCGAGCTTCTCGTGCAGCAGCGTCAGGATCGTGCCCTCGCCATCCGGCTTGAGCGTGACGGTGACGCGCGACACGCGCTCCGGCGTCGTGATCCAGGACCAGCTGAAGACGAGGCGCTCGTTCTCCACCACATCCAGATAGCGGCCGAGAACCTCATGGCGCTCGCCGGTATTCTCGATCATGACGACCCGGTAGGCGCCATCGACACGCGGATCGATCTCCGCCTCCTGTGCCACGACATTCTCCGGGCCGAACCAGCGGACCAGCAATTCCGGGTTGGTCCAGGCCTCGTAGACCTCGGCGGGCGACGCATTGAGGCGGCGCTTCATCGTGAGGCTGGGTGTCACCGGCTGATGCATGTGCCTCTTCCCTATCCCGCCTTCTAGCCTTCGCCCTTGCGCCGCGCCTCGAGCAACGCCTCCAGCGCATCGAGCCGCTCGGTCCAGAACCGCTGATAACGCGCCAGCCAGCCCATCGCCTCCTCCATCGGCTCCGCATTCAGGTGGCAGGACACGGTGCGCCCCGCCTTGGTCCGCGTCAGCAAACCGGCATCCGAGAGGACGTCGAGATGCTTCATGATGGCTGGAAGCGAGACCGGAAAGGGCTTCGCCAGCTCGCTGACCGACAGCCCGTCCTCCCGCTCCAGACGCGCGAGCAAGGCCCTCCGCGTCGGGTCCGCCAGGGCGGAGAAAGTCCGGTCGAGCTGCCCATCTTGAAACTTAACCATTGAGTTAAGTGTAAGCATCGGCGACGACGCCTGTCAAGGCGGAACAATTCCACCCTGACGGCGCCTGTAGGGAAAACCGAAGTTTGCCGCCGTTTATGAAAACGACCGCAATACCTTTGCTGCGCGCCGGCATCTGTCCAACGTGGAACTCCTGTGGATTCACGCCGCGCGGGCGGTGGATTCACTATGGCGCTAGAGCAAGACTGCAGGCACTCCTTTCGTCGAATAATTCGAGCCCTACGATCGTCGTGGCTCATCACGCCCCCTTCCGGAGTGCTCGTTGTCAGTGCGGCATCCTCGGATGCCTGCCTGCTCTCCAGTTGGATGCGTTGCCGCGGATGTACCGGCCGCAACCGACAGGAGGGCAAAGCCAAATTCCCGGCGATGGCCGGATCCGCCTAGTCCTGACAGAAGTCAGAGGTCCGCCGCTTCCCAAGCGACGGACTTAATATTTGATACTTCGGCTCGCCAACGTCACAGCCTCGAAACCCGAAGCTGTGACCTCCATCGTGACCGCTGAAAATTTTGCAGCGTGGGCGGCCCGAAAGTGTGGATCATGGAATGTCTGCGGCATTTCCAATGCCAGCGTCGAGCCCGGCGCTATAGCCCACCTCAATCCGTCCAACAGTGGGTGCCCGGCGCCGTCCCGCAGCAACGGCCGTATCTGAAGCCAATAGCTGGCTCGCTGGAGCGCAGTCGAGATCCCGGCCAAGATCAGATCTCCTGTATTTCCAATGCCATCGCAACCGGGAGATCATCCCATTCATCCTTGATCCGCTTCGGGTCTTATCGGAGCTCAGGCAACTGGCCTCATCGACTTCCTTCGCCAATTCCACGGGCTCAGGTCACGGACGTTGCCTAGGATTGGGCGAGCCAGCCGGAACGAGCCCCCGAGTTCGGAAAAATCCCGCCTGGAAGTACCGTGGCGGGTTTTACATTTATTTTCGTGGCAGACTTACAAATAACGATTTCGTCCCCATGTTGAGAATCTTGATCGCCGAGAATGTACCGCTTAGCGGTTGATCGATTCCGGCTCGGTCGGCTTGAGAAAATTGGCAATTTTCCTGAAAAATTCGCGATTATCCTAAGCGTTGATTTACGAGGCACGCGGCGCATTCAGCGGCTATTTGAGATTCACCGCAATACTGTTCTTGATGTCCCATAATTCGGCATTTTGGTTTCGCTCGCCAATACGAATTTCAAGGATTTCACAAGGATCAGCGCGCTGATTGCTTATTTCATTTTGGTCCACCGCTACCCCGAACAGTTCAAGCGCCTGTTCAAATCGATTTACGATCCTGCCAACCATTACCTCGTCCATGTCGACAAAAGCTCCGGCTCGGAAATCGCTTCCGACATTCGTACGTTCCTCGCTGACTACCCCAATAGCGAGGTGTTGCCGGGCAAGAATGCGGTCTGGGGTGGCTATAGCCTCGTCGATGCGCAACTGCGAGGCATGGCGCAACTGCTGCGGATGGACGGAAACTGGGAGTTCTTCGTCAATCTCAGCGGCCAGGATTATCCGCTGAAGAGCCAGAGCTACATTGCCGATTTCCTGTCCCGTCATCGCGGCAAGGAGTTCATCAAGGTGCTCGACCAACGCAAGGTCCGTCCAGAGACGATGACGCGCATCGGGCGCTACGTCGTCGAACTCCCGAACCGTGTCGTCAGGACATGGCTTTCGCGGCCTTTCCTAGCCGAAGCGTCGCCTTACATTGGCAATCAGTGGATGATCGTCAGCCGAGGCTTCTGCGAGTTCGTCTGCCACGATCCCCAGTCCGAGCGATACAAATCCTTCTACAGGAACACCTTCATCGCCAATGAGGGCTTATTCCAGACCGTGATGATGAACACCGGGGCCCATGGCGAGATCGTCAGCGACGATCTGCGGATGATCGACTGGGTACCCGATGGCGAGATCAAGCTGCGGCCCAGGACATTCACGGCTGAGGACGGTCCCGAACTGCTCGCCAGCGAGTGTCTCTTCGCGCGGAAGTTCGACGCCACGGTCGACGAAAGGATTCTCGACATGATCGACGCGGATATCAGCGGCGACGGCGAGCTTGGGATGACGCCGATAAGTCAGCACATGTCGCGGTGGGAAGTACCCGTCAAAGGACCTGCGGTCGCACTGGCGTCGTGACGTCTGTCCCGGCAAGCGAACAGGAAGGACCCTGACATTGAATCTGAACTTTCCCAATCCTGTTCGCCTCTTCGATGCAAGGCGCTCCTGCGTGAGCTTTTGGGGCTCCGATTCCTCCCTGGAGGTGAGTTTCCAGGTGGAATTCGACGCTTTGCGCAAGCTCGGCGCTGGCTCGGGCGATGTCGAGGCCGAGATGCTGGGCGTGTTCGACGCAAACCGCGAAGCAATTCTGCAAGCTGCTCGAACAGCCTATTCGCGGCATCGGACCAGCTATCACCGCTTGACCGCGGCCGGCTTCTGACATGGGCCGTAGGGAGACAACAACATGAACGCCGCCATCTACAAGGCAGGGGACCTCGTCGACCTGACGCGTGACTTTGCCAATCAGCCCCGGCCTGGCCCGTTTGAAATCTTGCGCGTGATGCCGTCGCGCGACAACGCGGAGGAGCAGTATCGCGTGCGTGGCCCTGACGGGCGCGAACGCGTGATCTCTCATCACGAAGTCGTTGAGGGCGCCGGAAACCGTGCTCGCACCTAGGAGTTCGACAATGCAACATTCGAAGCTGAGGATGGATGCCGACAACGCGTTTCTGAGAACGCAGACGCAATCTTCGGTGCGCAACCGGATCAGCTCCGAGACGGAGGTCCTCAATCAGGCCCGCGACGCGAAGACCGCGAGACTGAAGGCACTGCGGCTCGAAAAGGAGGCGCTGGAGCGGGAAACACTCGCCACCAACCCGCCGGAGAGCTCGCGGCAGCGACCGAAAACACCTTGAACGGATCATCCCGAAGCTCAGAAGGCCGTTCGGCTCTTGAACGCCCCGGGATCGCGCGCGACCGAGGAGAGCAGTCCGCTCTCCTTCATGACAGGAGCCTAAAATGGCCAAAGGCGAACAGCGCGGCAATCGCGAAGCAAAGAAGCCCAAGAAGGAAAAGCCGAAGGTGATCGCAGCGGCGCCATCGACCCTCGCGGCGACGGCGACCAAGGCCGCAGCGCCGAAGAAGAAATGATCTGCCCTTAGACGACCGAGCCTAAGCCATCGTCATCCTGCAGGAGCGACTTCGTCAGTCCAGACCTTGAAGCCCGTCAACGTGTTCGGGCCGAAGGTCGTGGCGATGGCGAGGTCGGCTGCGTCGCGGCCACGCGCGATCAATACGCGGCCGATGCGCGGCACATTGTTGCGAGGGTCGAACATCTGCCAACCGCCTTCGAGGTAAGCCTCGAAGGATGCCGCGAAATCGCCCGGCGGCCAGGGTGGCGACGTGCCGACATCGCCCAGATAGCAGGTGCAGTAGCGCGCCGGGATGTTCAGCGCCCTGCAGAAGGCGATGGCCAGGTGGGCATAGTCGCGGCAGACACCGCGCCCTTCACGATACGCCTCGGTGGCCGTGCGCGTCACGCTGGCATCGTTGTAGTTGAAAGCGATACGCTGGTGCACAAAATCACAGATCGCCTGCACGCGCGGGGCGCCGGGTGGCGTATGCCCGAAAAGCTGCCAGGCCAGATCGAGCAGGCGGTCGCTATCGCAGAAGCGGCTTGCCAAGAGGAAGACGATGCTCTCCTCCGGCAGGCGGTCCACGGGAATCTGACCAGCGTTGAGGTTAGTGGTTTCTGGCAGGCCGCTGTCGGAAATCAGGGCATCGGCGGTGATGCGCATTGCTCCTGCCGGTGCGAGCAACCGGCTACACCAGTTGCCGAAACCGTCGCGGTACGCGCTGATTGGCACCGACGGCTCAATCCGCATGTAGTCCGGCGTCACTAGGTCCGAGAACCGGCTGAAATGCACGTTCAGCATCAAGATTAACGGGGTAGGCTGTGGAAAGTCGTAGTCGAGCTCGTAGCCGATCCGGAGTTTCACGCGATGCTTTCTGCGCGGCAAGCCGCGTCGGTGGTGATGAGTTTCCCCCTCATGCCAGTGAGCACTATGCGCGCAATCGCGGGCATGCGCCATCGACGCGACTAGACGACGTCTGACCCGCACTCGCGCCGGGCTGGTGTGCGCCACACCCAAGACCGGGCCCCATGTGCTGATCCTCGGCAAAGTGGATGATCAGCTGAAATCGCAACGCCGCTTAGTCGTTTCGACGCGTGTTGATTTCGGCCAAGTAAGAGCGCACCGCCTGCTCGGGCCCGTGCCAGGAGGCGCTGCCCTTACCCTGCAATTCGGGCGCATCCTTCCAGCCTGGCTCGATTCCCGTCATGTCCGGCAGCAGATGGGCGATGCCCTTGTGGCAGTCGATGCAGGTCTTCTCGCCCGTGGTCAGGAAGCGGCTGTGGATTTCGGCGGCGCGCCGCGTCTGCTTGGTGAAATCCATCGCGACCGAGGAATGGCAATTCCGGCATTCCAGCGAGTCGTTTGCCTTCAGGCGTGCCCATTCGTGTTTGGCTAGTTCGAGACGCATGTTCAGGAACTTCTCGCGCGTCGAGATCGTGCCGAAGATCTTGCCCCAGACCTCCTTCGACGCCTGCATCTTGCGGGCGATCTTGTCGGTCCAGTTATGCGGGACGTGGCAGTCCGGGCAGGTCGCGCGCACGCCCGAGCGATTGGAGAAGTGGACGGTCGACTGCAGCTCCTGAAAGACGTTGTCGCGCATCTCGTGACAGGAGGTGCAGAACTTCTCGGTGTTGGTGACCTCCAGCGCCGTGTTGAAGCCGCCCCAGAACAGCACGCCGCCGACGAAGCCGCCGAGCGTCAGCACGCCGAGCGGCAGATAGGCGCTCGGCCGGCTGATGATGCGCCAGAAGCGGACGACGACGTCCCAGCACCACAGGACGAGGGATTTGAGCCTGGCCATGATCCCGCCCCGCTATGGCTTCCGCCCGATGTCTTTGGCGTCCTGGAACCGGTTGGGGACCAGGGGCGCGACATCGGTCTGCTGGACATGGCAGGCGGTGCAGAAATAGCGCCGCGGCGTCACGTCCGAGAGCACCTGCCCGTCACGGTCCTGGAAATGGGTCACGCTGATCATCGGCGCGCCCGAGCCTTCCGTGAACTCGCGCTTGTGGCAGTCCATGCAGCGATTGGTGTTGAGGGTGAGCTGATAGCCGTCGATCGCATGCGGAATCACCGGCGGCTGCTCCGGATAGTTCCGCATCCGCCTGACGTCGTCGACGATCGGGCGGCCGAGAGCCGGCACGCGTTCGAGCGCCATCGGATCGACGGTGCCGGTCAGGCGCGGCACGATCTTGACCGGCGCGCCCTCCTGCGAGACGGCGGCGCCGAAAGCGAGGACGAGGCCCGCCGCGAGGGCTGCCCCGAGGAAGGTCCGCGAGCGCATCAGCCCGAGACCGGAACGATCTTGACCGCGCATTTCTTGAAATCCGTCTGCTTGGAGATGGGATCGGTGGCGTCGAGCGTCGTCTTGTTGATGAGCTGGCTGGCATCGAACCAGGGCACGAAGACCACGCCGGGCGGCATGCGGTTGCGCCCGCGCGTCTCGACGCGGGTGCGCATCTCGCCGCGGCGCGAGACCACCGTGATCTCGGCACCCTGGTTGAGCCCGCGCTTGCGGGCATCCTCGGGATGCATGAAGCAGCGCGCGCCGGGGAAAGCCTTGTAGAGCTCGGGCACACGCATGGTCATCGAGCCGGAATGCCAGTGCTCGAGCACGCGGCCGGTGACGAGCCAGAGATCGTACTCGTTGTCGGGCGATTCCGCCGGCGGCTCGTAGGGCACCGCGATGATCCGGGCCTTGCCGTCCTTGTTGCCGTAGAACTCGACGCCCTTGCCCGGCTTCACATAGGGGTCGAGCCCCTCGCGATAGCGCCAGAGCGTCTCCTTGCCGTCGACCACCGGCCAGCGCAGGCCGCGCACCTGATGGTAGAGATCGTATGGCCCGAGATCATGGCCATGGCCGCGGCCGAAGGCGGCATATTCCTCGAACAGCCCCTTCTGCGCGTAGAAGCCGAAATGCTTGGCTTCGACATTGTCATATTCGGGGTCGATCTCGTTCGCGGCGAACTTGTCGACATTGCCATTGCGGTAGAGCACGTCGAAGAGCGTCTTGCCCTTGTAGTTCGGATTGGCGTCGAGGATCTCCGCCGGCCAGACCTCGTCGGTGGTGAAGCGCTTCGAGAACTCCATGAGCTGCCAGAGATCGGAGCGCGCCTCGCCCGGCGCATTGACGAGCTGGTGCCAGACATGGGTGCGCCGCTCGGCATTGCCGTAGGCGCCCTCCTTCTCGACCCACATCGCGGCGGGCAGGATCAGGTCGGCCGCCATCGCCGTCACCGTCGGGTAGGCGTCGGAAACGACGATGAAATTGTCGGGGTTGCGATAGCCGGGATAGGCCTCGTTGGTGTTGTTCGGCGAGGCCTGGAGATTGTTGTTGACCTGGATCCAGTAGAAATTGAGCTTGCCGTCCTTGAGCATCCGGTCCTGCTCGACGGCGTGATAGCCGGGCTTTTCCGGGATAATCCCGTGCGGGATGCGCCAGATCTCCTCGGCATGCTTGCGGTGCTCGGGATTGGTCACCGTCATGTCGGCCGGCAGGCGATGGGCGAAAGTGCCGACCTCGCGCGCCGTGCCGCAGGCCGAGGGCTGGCCGGTGAGCGAGAACGGGCTGTTTCCCGGCTCCGAGATCTTCCCCGTCAGCAGATGCAGGTTGTAGACGAGCTGGTTCGCCCAGACGCCGCGCACATGCTGGTTGAAGCCCATCGTCCAGAACGAGACGACCTTGCGCTTGGGGTCGGCATAGAGCTCGGCGAGCTGCTGCAGGAAGCCGGGCTCGACCCCGGTCAGGGCCGAGACCTTCTCCAGCGTGTAGTCCTTGACGAAGGCGGCATAGGCTTCGAAATCGATCGGCGTGGTCGCGGTGACATCCTCCGCCTTGCGCGCCTTGAGCTCGCGCGGGTCGTCGGGGCGCAGGCCATAGCCGATCTCGGTCGCGCCCTTCACGAAGGTCGTGTGCTTGCCGACGAAATCGGTGTTCACCCGCCCGGTCGTGATGATGTGGTTGGCGATGTAGTTGAGGATCGCGAGGTCCGTGCCCGGCTTGAACACGATCGGGATGTCGGCGAGGTCGGAACTCCGATGCGTATAGGTCGAGAGCACCGCGACCTTCACATGCGGATGGCCGAGCCGGCGGTCCGTCACCCGCGTCCACAGGATCGGGTGCATCTCCGCCATGTTCGAGCCCCAGAGCACGAAGGCGTCGGCATGCTCGAAATCGTCGTAGCAGCCCATCGGCTCGTCCATGCCGAAGGTGCGCATGAAGGCATAGGCCGCAGACGCCATGCAGTGGCGGGCGTTCGGGTCGAGATTGTTGGAGCGGAAGCCCGCCCGCATCAGCTTGGTCGCGGCATAGCCCTCGAAGATCGTCCACTGGCCGGAGCCGAACATGCCGAGCGCGGTCGGACCCTTGGCCTTGAGCGTCGCCTTGGCCTTGGCGGCCATGGTGTCGAAAGCCTCCGCCCAGGAGACCGGCGTGAACTCGCCGTCCTTGGCGTAGACGCCGTTCTTCTTGCGCAGCAGCGGCTGGGTCAGCCGGTCGTTGCCGTACATGATCTTGGAGAGGAAATAGCCCTTGATGCAGTTCAGGCCGCGATTGACGTCGGCCTTCATGTCGCCATGGGTGGCGATGACCTTGCCTTCCTTGACCCCGACCATGACGCCGCAGCCGGTGCCGCAGAAGCGGCACGGCGCCTTCGACCATTTGATCTGCAGGCTGTCGACGCCGCCGGTCACCGGCTGGGCATCGGCCGACACGCTCATATTGGCGGCGAGCGCGGCGACGCCGGCCGCCTGCGCCTTCAGCATCTCGCGACGGGACAGGGTCATGGGATCACTCCGGGGTCGTCGAGGGTTTCGAGGTCTTCGATCTGCTCGAACACCATGTTGGCCGAGAGCACGCCGTCGATCAGGCTGATGGCCGCGAGCCGGTCGCCGATCACGCCCGTGCTGGAGCCTTCCAGCACGATTACGATCTTGCCGTTCTCGACCCGGTGGATTTCGGTCTCGGGAAGCTCTGCGATGCGGGCGAGCACAGCCTCGACCCGCGCCGGCAGAGCCGAGACGACGGCGCTCGAAATATGATGGAAGCGCGGGCGGGGACGCTCAGCCATGGGCGGCCTCCGACGGGCGGGCACCAACGGCGACGGCTTGCGTCGGGCAGGCCGCGATGCAGGCCCCGCAGCCATTGCAGCGATCGCTCGCGATCTCCGGCAGGGCCGGACCACCGAGCCGGGCCCGGAAGCGGATCGCGCTCTCCGGACAGGCATCGCCGCAGCTCTGGCAGACGATGCCACGCTTGGCGAAGCAGTCGGCACCGACCGCAGCGACATGATCGAAGGCCGGCAAGAGCCGATCGAAGACCGGTTCGGGACAAGCCTCGGCACAGGCGCCGCAGAAGCTGCATTCGCTTGCCGCGAAGCTCAGGATCGGCCGGCTGACCGCATCGAGCGCGATGATCTGCTGCGGACAGGCCGGCACGCAGACGCCGCAGCCCGTGCAGGCCGCCGCGATCGAGGCGCTGCGCGACCATGGCGGCCGCACGCCCTCCGGATCCGGCTGCGCCGAACGTCCGGTCAGAAAACGGCGCCGTCCGAGGTCGATGGCTTGCTCGCCCATGCCTGCCTCCTCAATGCGGAGGCCCGGGTGGGCCGAAGACGAGCTGGGACATCCAGACGAGGAAGCCGTAGCCGCCGACGATGCCCACCGACAGGACCGGCCAGATCAGCACGGCCAGGATAAGGAAGGCGAAGAGCTCGGCTCGTTTTGTCGGCTTGTCGGGCGCAGCTCCCGGGCCGCCCGTCTTCGCGGTCTCGGTCGTCATCTCCGGTCCTTTCGCGTGCGGTCGTTCACAAAACGCGCCGTCACCAGATTAGAGATCGAGGAAAGAAAACCGATGTCGCAGAGCGTGTCTACTCAAATGCGAATTCTTGCGAACGTCGCGCCGCGACAATTGATCTAGCTCAAATCTGCACCGTCGACGGCCGCGGATTCTGCGCGATCAGCGAACTTCGCCTTCCCCAAGGGCGCCCACATGTGCGGACTGCATGAGTGGCAATGAAGCGCATGTTACCTGGCTGGCGGCCTCACAGCCCATAAGTCTCGGCGATGGACCGTGGATCGCTGGTCAGCGCGAAACGCGCCGAGGTCTGGGACAGGTTGGGATTGTAGAACGGATCGCGCCCGACCGCGCTCGCCCACTGGCGGTTGAACCTGTCGAGTTCGCCGGCTTCGGGCTCGGGCCGGCTGACGGATTCGTGGTGCTCAAGGCAGGCATGGGGCGTGAACACGAAATGCCTGCCGGTATGGGCGTTGAGGCGCATGCAGAAGTCGATATCGTTGTAGTTGATCCGATAAGCCGGGTCGAAACCGCCGACCGCCAGGAAATCCGCGCGCCTGACCATCATGCAGGCGCCGGTCACGGCGCTGTAGTCACGCGGGACGACGGCCGAGCAGACCTGCCCGATCTCCGAGGCAGGGTGCAGGTAATAGGGATGCGACGGCCCCTGGCCGAGCAGCAGCACGCCTGCATGCTGGATCCGCCCATCGGGGAAGAACAGCTTCGCGCCGACGCCGGAGATGCCGTCCTGCTGGCACCACATCAGCATCTCCTCGATCCAGCCGCGCGAGATGATGCGCATGTCGTCGTTGAGCAGGAGCAGAACATCGCCCCGGGTCGCCTCGACCAGCCGGTTGATCTTGTCCGAGAGGTTGAAGACCGCGCTTTCGTAGCGGACCAGCCGCGCGCCGAGATCGCGAAGCGCCTGTTCCTGCTCCGGAGCGAGATCGCCATTCTCAGCCACGACGATCTCGATATGCGCGTATGTCGTCAGCGCGCGGATCGATCTGATGAGGTCGAGCACGTACCAGCTTCTACCATCGTCACTGCGATAGCCCGCCGTGGGGATCGCGATCGAGACCAGCGGCTCGCCGGCGATGTCGAAGCGGACGCGATGTGTGCCGGGGAGAGGACCAGGCACGACGGAACCACGATGGCGGCTGCGGTTGACGAAATCCTGCACCGCTCGCCGGGCCGCCAATTCGGCCTGCGGCTTGGCCTCGCCACCCGAGGCCGTCGACTGCGGCAGCGTGCGCCAGTGATAGAGAATGTCCGGGATATGGACGATCTGTCGCGTCGCCGCGGCAAAGCGCAGCGCGAGGTCGTAATCCTGCGCGAAATCGTAATCCGGGCGGAAACCGCCGAGCTTTCGCGCCAGGCTCGTCCGATAGACGCCGAGATGGCATGAATACATGCAGGACAGGAAATAGGCCGGCGACCAGTCCGGCTTGAAGAAGGGAGCGGAGCGGCGGCCGGCCTCGTCGATCTTGTCCTCGTCCGAATAGAGCCAGTCCGCCTGCGGATGCCGGTTGATCGCGTCAGCGAAGGCGTGGAGCGCGTGCGGCGCCAGCATGTCGTCATGGTCGAGCAAGGCGATGTAGTCCCCGCTCGCCTGCGCGAGGGCGGCATTGCTGGCCCGCGCGATGCCGCCATTCACGGGCAGGAAGGTCGGCCGGATGCGCGGATCGCGGGCGGCGAATTCCCTGAGGATGCGATGTGTCCCTGGATCGGTCGAGCCATCGTCGATCGCAAGCAGCTCCCAGTCCGGATAGGTCTGCGCCAGCACGGATTCGATCGCCTTTTCGAGGAAGGCAGGCGGCGAATTGAAGGTGGGCATGATGATCGAGAAGCGTGGCCTGATCGGAAACTCAACGGCTTTCGCGACGAAGCGCTGGCGCAGCTCCTCCGTCACCGTTCGCTTGCGCTGCCAGTGGCCATAGGCGGCAACTTCTCCTGCCGCGCCTGAGGCGAGCCGCTGGCGCAGCGCCTGCCACTCGCCGCGCAGCAGCATGCCGCCGGCCCGCATCAGCTTGCGCGCAAGCACGCCGCGCCGATGCAGATCCCGCAATTGCCCAAGCAGAGCAAATCGAGAGGGTCTTTGAACGGCGAGCGGGGACAGTGCCAGATCGTGCAGTGCGAAGCGGCAAGGCATCTCGTTGGGGTCGATGCGGAAGGCGCGGGCCGGCGCCGGCAGATCGATGATCGTGGCGATCTCGATCCTGCCGCCGCCCGTCGGGATGGCCACGCTGTCCTCGCGACGGAAACCTTCGCCGATATCGAAATAAAGGCGCCAGCAATCCCGGCGCTGCTCGTCCGCGTCGGGGAGCGTCGCGGCGAAGCGGATGGAGAGAAGGCCGGCAGGCGCGCGTTGCGGCACATAGAAGTAGCAATCGAAGCCGTCACTGCGCCAATGGCCCGCCGTTGCATCGGGGCGCAAGCTGCCTGCCGGGTGGAAAGGTAGGCCGGCCTGCCGCTTCAGGAATGCGCGCAGCGAATGGAACGGGCCATATGCGCTGGTCTCGGCGCCGTCCTGGCCGGCCGCCGTGGTCTCGATATCCGTCATGTCTTGATCCGTGTTCCGGAAAGGGAGGTCAGGCGCTGTGGTCGGGCCAGGCCGCGTCGCGTGCATTCAGGCGTGGCGTCTGGTCCGGCCAGTCGATGCCGAAGACCGGATCGTTCCAGCGCAGGCCGCGCGCCAGGTCGGCGCGATAGGGCGCGCCCATCATGTAGAAGACCTCGCTGTCCGGCTTGAGCGTCTGGAAGCCATGGGCGCAGCCTTCCGGCACGAACAGCGCCCGCCCGCTTGCCGCATCGAGTTCGACACCGACCCATTCGCCTTGGGTCGGCGAAGCGTCACGCAGATCGACCGCGACATCGAAGATCGCGCCGCGGGTGCAGCGCACGAGCTTGGCATCCGGCTCCGGCATCGCCTGGTAGTGCAGGCCGCGCAGCGTGCCCCTATGCGGGTTGAAGGACAGGTTGCACTGGGCTGGCGCGAAGCGGATGCCGTTCCCGGCGAAGACATCGGCGCAGTAGCAGCGGGCGAAATGTCCGCGCTCATCCGCGAGCGACGCGATATCGACGATGAAGACCCCGGCGATGCGGGTTTCGGTGAGGATCACGCGAACACCTCGACTTCGGGGATCGGGACGACGAAGCGCCCGCCCCAATCGCGCAGCGACGCCATCTGCTGCATGATCTCGCCCTTGAGGTTCCAGGGCAGGATCAGCAGGAAGTCCGGCTTTTCCGCCAGGATCGCATCCGGGGACTTCACCGGGATGCGCGTCCCCGGCAGGAGCCTGCCCTGCTTGTGCGGGCTGCGGTCGACGGTGAAGGCGACCAGCTCCGGCCCGACGCCGCAATAATTGAGCAGCGTGTTGCCCTTCGCCGGGGCGCCATAGGCCGCGACCCGCTTGCCCGCCCGCCTGGCATCGATCAGGAAATTCAGCAGGGCGCATTTGGCCCGCGCGATCCGCTCGGCGAAACCCGTGTAGGCGTCGATCCTGTCGAGGCTGAACGCCTCCTCCTCCCGCCGCAGTGCCAGCACCGCCTCGGAGGGCTCTCGCCCTTCGGCGCCGGCATGGCCGGCATAGACGCGCAGCGAACCGCCATGTGTCGGCAGGCGCTCGACATCGAACACGGCGAGCCCATGCGCCGCCAGCACGCGCTCGATCACGAGGAAGGAAAAATACGAGAAGTGCTCGTGATAGATCGTGTCGAACTGGTTATCGACCAGCATCCGCAGCAGATGCGGGAATTCGAGCGTCAGCACGCCCTCCGGCTTCAGCAGCAATTCGAATCCGGCGACGAAATCGTTGAGATCAGGCACATGAGCGATGACGTTGTTCGCCGCGATCAGGTCGGCCTGATGGCCCTGCGCCGCCAGATCGCGCGCCGTCTTGCGGCCAAAGAAACGCACCTGTGTCGGGATGCCTCGCCGCTGCGCGATGGCTGCGACATTGGCCGCCGGCTCGATGCCGAGGACCGGCAGGCCCGCCCGCTGGAAATACTGGAGCAGATAGCCGTCATTGCTGGCGACCTCGACGACCTTGCTGGCCTGCGAGAGGCCGAAACGCTCGATCATCGTCGCCGCATAACGCTCGCTATGGTCGAGCCAGCTCTGCGAGAAGCCGGAGAAATAGGCGTAGTCGCTGAAGATCGCGCCGGGCGTCTCGACATCGCGCGCCTGCACCAGCTTGCAGGCATCGCAGACGAAGACCTGCAGCGGAAAGAAGATTTCCGGTTCGGACGCATCGTCGGGAGCGACGAAAGCATTGGCCAGCGGGCTCATGCCGAGATCGGCGAAGATCGTGGTCAGCGGCGCGCTGCAGAAGCGGCATTTACAGGAGTTCATGAGCGAAGGGCTCCGCTTTCATAGGATTCGATATCGGCGGCGATGAGGTCTGCTGCGGAGGTGCCCAGGCGATGGCGCCGGTACCACCGGGCGGTCAGCGTGATGGCCGCCTCGAAATCGAGGCGCGGTCGCCAGCCGAGATGCTGGCGCGCCTTGCCGGAATCGAGCGCGAGCCGGCTCGCTTCATGCGGGCCGAATGCCCCTTCGCTCGTCCATGAGGCGCCATCGCCCCAAAGCCGGGCCAGCGTTTCGAGCACCGCCGCGACGGATCGTTCGGCGCCGCTGTCGGGTCCGAAATTCCAGGCATCCGCGAAACGGCCGTCCCCCGTGTGGAGCCGCTCTGTCAGGAGCAGATAGCCGCAGAGCGCATCGAGGACGTGCTGCCAGGGCCGGGTCGCCTGCGGATTGCGCAGGGCGAGCGACTGGCCGCAGGCGAAGGCCCGGACGGCATCCGGCACGAGCCGGTCCTGCGCCCAGTCGCCGCCGCCGATGACATTGCCGGCGCGCACGGTCGCGATCGCGATCGGGCGATCCAGCGAGGCCGCGAAGGAATTTCGCCAGGAGGCCGCGAGGATTTCGGTGCAGGCCTTGCTGGCGCTGTAGGGATCGTGCCCGCCGAGCGGATCGCTCTCGCGATAGGCCCAGGGCCATTCGCGGTTCTCGTAGCACTTGTCCGTGGTCGCGATGACGACGCTGCGCACGCTCGGCTGGAGGCGAACCGCCTCCAGCAGGTTCAGCGTGCCCATGACATTGGTCTCGAAGGTCAGGTGCGGATCGCGATAGGAGCGGCGGACCAGTGGCTGGGCCGCGAGATGCAGCACGATCTCGGGCGCGCTACGCTTCAGCGCCGCCTGCACCGCCTGCCCGTCGCGGATGTCGCAGGCGACGCCCGGCATGATACCGTCCAGAAAGCCGAGCCGCTCGCTTTCCGCCTCGTCCTGTGCCGGCAGCGACAAACCGAGCGGCACCGCGCCCAGCCGCGCCAACCAGAGGCCGAGCCAGCTGCCCTTGAAGCCGCTATGGCCGGTGACCAGCACGCGCCGCCCGCGCCAGAAGCCGGGATCGGGATTCACCAGACCCGCCATGGTGCCTCGCCGGTCTCCCAGAGCTCCTCGAGGCGGCGCTTGTCGCGCAGCGTGTCCATCGGCTGCCAGA
Organism: Allobosea sp. FW305-C-101; assembly: GCF_058783685.1. Classification (NCBI taxonomy): domain Bacteria; kingdom Pseudomonadati; phylum Pseudomonadota; class Alphaproteobacteria; order Hyphomicrobiales; family Alloboseaceae; genus Allobosea; species Allobosea sp. FW305-C-101. Next base: position 710,538 of record NZ_JBYSYT010000001.1, read on the forward strand.
AGCCGTCATGCGGATAGGCCATCAGCTCGCCATCGCGGGCGAGGCCCTCCATCGGACCGCTTTCCCAGACGATGTCGTCGCCGGCGATCCGATCGAGAGCGTGCGGCTCCAGCACGAAGAAACCGCCATTGATGAAGCCTGAATCGCTCGCCGCCTTCTCACGGAAGCCGCTGACGCCGTTGCCGTCGAGATCGAGCACGCCGAAGCGGCCGGGCGGACGCACCGCCGTCACCGTCGCGGCCCGGCCATGGCTTTCGTGGAAGGCCACCAGCCGGTCGATCGGAACGTCCGAGACGCCGTCGCCATAGGTCAGGCAGAAGCTTTCACCCTCCAGATAGGGCTTCACGCGAGCGAGGCGGCCGCCCGTCATCGTCTCCTGGCCGGTATCGACCAGCGTGACCTTCCAGGGTTCGGCCCGGCCGGCATGGACGGTCATGCCGCCCTGCGTGAAGTCGAAGGTCACGTCCGAGGAGTGGAGCAGATAGTTCCCGAAATACTCCTTCAGGAAATAGCCCTTGTAGCCCAGGCACACGACGAACTCGTTGATGCCGTAGCGTGAGTACAGCTTCATGATGTGCCAGATGATCGGCCGCCCGCCGATCTCGATCATCGGCTTCGGGCGAGAGACCGATTCTTCCATGATCCGCGTGCCGCGCCCGCCGGCCAGGATCACTGCCTTCCTGATCTTCATTGCTCGCTTCCGTGCTCCCGCCCGGGAAGGGCGCGTCCTCAATTCGTGAGAAATTTTCCCACGCGCTGTTGACGTGGGAATTATTCCCACTTATCCAGCCTGTCAACCCGCTGCCGTTGGTTTCTTGCGGCTCACGGCAGGCGGGAGGTGCGTTCGAGGAGATCGGCTGGTGTCAGCCCCTGCGATGCTTGTTCACGATGCGCGGTCGCGCGGCCGCCATCCCTGGCGCGGCGCGATTGCCGATGCCGCTGATGCCCTGAGCCTTGTCGAGCTCTGGCTCACCATGGGCTGGTACGATGTCCGCCAGCGCTATAGCCGCTCGGTCTTCGGCCCGTTCTGGGTGACGATCAGCCTGGCCGTCTTCGTCGCGGGGCTGGGCATCACCTATGCCGCGCTCTTCCGCGTGCCCGTCGTCGCCTACCTGCCCTATGTCACCGTCGGCATGGTGCTGTGGTCGCTGATCACCGCCCTGCTCAACGAGGGCGCGGCGACCTTCACGGCCGCGACCGCCGCGATCAAGCAGATGCCGGCGCCGATCGGCATCCATGTCCTGCGCGTCGTCTGGCGCAACCTGATCATCCTCGCCCATAACGCGGTGATCGTCCTCGTCGTCCTCGCCGTCTGCGGCGTCAGGCCGGGCTGGGCCGGGCTCGCTGCCCTGCCGGGCCTCGCGCTTCTCCTGCTCAACGGCATCGGCTGGAGCGTGACGCTCGGCCTCGTCGGCGCACGCTTTCGCGACATGATGCCCCTCGTCGCCAACGCGACGCAGATGCTGCTCTTCGTGACGCCGGTGCTCTGGCGCGCCGACGACCTCGGCACGCGGCGCCTCCTCGCGGAGCTCAACCCGCTGTTCCACCTGATCGAGATCGTGCGCGCGCCCCTGCTCGGGGCCGGCGTCCCGATGGAGAGCTTCGTCGTCGCTAGCGGCGTCACCCTGCTCAATCTCGGTCTCGCCTTCGTCCTCTATGCGAGACTGCGCTGGCGCGTGGCCTATTGGCTGTGAGGCGACGATGAGCTCGATCCGCCTCGACCGCGTCAGCGTGCAGTTCCCACTTTATGGCGGCAGCGCCCGCTCCCTGCGCAACCGTATCGTCAGCAGCGCCACCGGCGGCCGTATCGGCTCCGACTCCAGGGCGCGGACTTGTGTCGAAGCCCTCAGCTGCATCGATTTCGGTATCGCCCATGGCGAGCGCGTCGCGCTGGTCGGCCATAACGGCGCCGGCAAGACCACGCTGCTGCGCGTGCTCGCCGGCATCTATGTCCCGCAAAGAGGGCGCGTCGCCGTCCATGGCAAGATCGCGCCGCTCTTCGACATCGGGCTCGGCATGGATGGCGAGGCGAGCGGCTACGACAATATCCGCCTGCGCGGGCTCTATCTCGGCCTGAGCCGCCGCCAGATCGAAAGCCGGATCGACGAGATCGCCGCTTTCACCGAGCTCGGCGGCTTCCTGGACATGCCGATCCGCACCTATTCGGCGGGCATGCAGACGCGCCTGTCCTTCGCGATCTGCACCAGCGTCGATCCCGAAGTGCTGCTGCTCGACGAGGGCATCCTCGCAGGCGACGCCGCCTTCATGGCCAAGGCGCAAATGCGGCTGGAGGTTTTCGTCGCCCGCGCCGGCATCCTCGTCCTCGCCTCGCATAGCGACAGCCTGCTCGCCAGTCTTTGCACGCGGGCGCTGCGGCTGGAACACGGCCGGCTCGTCGCCGACGGGCCGCTGCAGGACGTGCTGTCCCCTTCCCTCTCGCCATCCCCCAGGAGAATTCCGGCATGATCGACATTGCCGAAAGCCGGACGCGCTGCGTCGCCGGCATCGTGATCTATCGCCCGCAATTCGAGGCGCTGCACCGCCTCGTCGCCTCCCTCGCCGACGATGTCCCGACCATCGCCATCTACGCCAATTCCCCCGTCAGCGGCGCGGAGCAGCAAGCGCTCGAGGCCGCCGCCGGCCGGGCCGAGCTCGTCGTGCTACGCCCCGGGCTGAACCGGGGGCTCGGCGCCGCCTACAATGCCCTGCGCCAGCTCGCGGAGGCGTGCGGCAGCGATTTCCTGTTTCTTCTCGACCAGGATAGCCAACCGCGATCGGGGATCGTCAGCGCTCTCGCCGCGACCCATCGCGACCTCGCGGCGCAAGGCGAGCGCGTGGCGGTCGTCGGGCCGCAACCTGTCGATGTCGCAGGCAAGGCCATGCGGCTTTCGACGGCGGAGGCGCGGCCGCACGAGAAGATTGCCCCGGTCCGCACGCGTTTCGTGATTTCGTCAGGTTCGCTGATCCGCCTCGACGCGCTCGCCGCGATCGGCGATTTCCGCAGCGACTACTTCATCGATGCCATCGATATCGAATGGTGCCTGCGCGCCGGGGCAGCAGGCTACTCGATCTGGGTCGATCCGGCGGTTTCAATGCCGCACCAGCTCGGCCACGGGATCATCCGCCTGCCGCTCGGATTGCTCCTCACCGACCAGCCGGCACGCCGCCTCTACACCTATGTCCGCAACCAGCTCGCCATGCTGCGCCTCCCGCATGTTCCGCTGTCGCACAAGGCCAAGTTCGTGGTTTCGCTGCCCGTCAGGCTCGCGGTCCACCTCGCCCATCACCGCTTCTCCCGCGATTGCGCATTTGCCCTGCTCAACGGGCTGGCCGATGGCGCACGCAACCGGCTGGGTCCGCCAGATCGCGCCCTGATCCCGTTGTGGCGTCACCACTCGCGCATTCCTCTGGCGACGCCTGCTGCAGGTTCCGCTCCTGCCGCAGGCGGGCGGCACGCGGCATGAGCCAGCCAACCATTCTGGTGCTGGGGCGCTCCGGCCAATTGGCCACAGCGCTTGCCGAACGTGGCGGCAACGACGTGGTTACCGCGGGGCGACCGGACTTCGATCTGGCGGAGCCGGATGCCGCCGAACGCCTTCTCGATCGGTACCGTCCGGCCATCGTCATCAATGCGGCCGCCTATACGGCGGTCGACAAGGCGGAAAGCGAGCCGCTTGCGGCCTTCGCCCTGAACCGGGATGGTCCGGCCGCGCTGGCCAAAGCCTGCGCCCGATCCAAGCTGCCGCTGATCCATGTCTCGACCGACAGCGTTTTCGACGGGGGGCTGGATCGCGCCTATCGCGAAAGCGACACGCCCCGGCCGACCAGTGTCTACGGCGCCTCCAAATATGCAGGCGAATGCGCCGTGCTGGATGCGCTGCCGTCCGCGCTCGTGGTGAGGACATCGTGGATTTTCGGAGGTCACGGCGCGAGCTTCGTCAGCCGCTTGTTGAGCTGGGCCGAAGGCCGCGACCGGCTGACGATCGTCGGCGACCAACATGGCAGGCCGACCTATGCCCCGGCGCTCGCCAAGGCCCTGCTGACGCTGTCATGGCGGCTGCGCGACGGGGTGATGAGCGGCGGGTTGATGCATCTCGCTGGAGAAAGCGTCCTGAGCCGGGCGGAGCAGGCCCGGATCATCCTGGAGTCAGCCGCCCAACGCGGGCGCGGCATGACCGAGATCATCGCGATTCCGTCAAGCGCTCACCCCACGCCAGCCAAACGCCCGCTCAATGCGGTCCTCGACTGCGATTTCGCCAAGCGGCAGAGTTTAACGCTCAGACCGTTCGAGCCTGATCTCGACGAGACGCTGGACAGATTGCTTGGACCGCCCCCCGGGGCGAGCCGCCTCCTGACCGCGTAAAGCGTCGTCAGCGGCCCGGTCCTCCCCCGCCGGGGCCGCCACCTCCTGGCCCGCCGGCGCCGCCGGGTCCGCCTGGACCGCCTGGACCGCCAGGGCCTGCGCCTCCAGGGCCCATTCCAGCGGGACCTCCGAAGCCACCCGGACCGCCTCCTCCTGGACCTCCAGGACCAACCGGCCCACCGCCGATCATGCCGGGGCCAAAGCCGTTCGGGCCAAGGGATTGCGGGCCGAGGGACTGCGGGCCCGCCGGGCCGCCACTGTTGCCCCCGCCTTCGCCATTCGTCCGGGCCAGGCGCAGGTTGTCGATGCTTAGGATGCCATCGGGGCCGATACGGCCATCCAGAACCGCGCGCACATCCTGCCAGGGCGAGAACGCGTAACCGAAAGCCTCGCTGCGAACGGCCAGGCCCGAGCCGAGCAGAAGCTGGCCATCGCCGCCGCGCACATAGCTTTCGACCGAGAACGCGCTGCCTGCCGGAAGCGGCGAGGCCTGCGCGATATCGCTCGGGCGGAAACCGCCTTTCGCGATCCGCCCCGAGACGGCCATGCGACGGCTGATGAGAGCCGGATCGGTCTCAAGCAGCTTGAGGCCGCCGATCCAGAGCCCGTCATCGTCCTGCTCGACGACGCCGATGACGCGCATGGCTTCCTTGCCGGAACGTTCGATCAGGCTGGCGACGATCGTTCCGTCCAGCCGGCGCAGGCCGCTGACGGCGACATGCTCGCCCTTCCGCCAGCCCTTCGACGGCTCGCCGGGCCGCATCTGGACGGCCTGTCCGAGCACATCGATACCGTCGCGGTAGACGGCCGTGACCGGCCCGACCACCTCCCGCTCGACGGCTATGGTGTTCGTGACGAGCCCGCCGGCATCGGGCCGCGCGACGACGCGCACGACATGGCCGATGCGCAGATCACGGGCGCTGCGGACGAGGCCGTCGATGGTGACCGGCACATCCTGCGGATAGGCGATGCGGCTGTCATTGACGATGATGCTGCCGAAGCGCTGGATCGTGCCGACGAAGCCGGTGCCGCCGATACCCCGGTCGGAGCCCGAACTCCCCTCCGGCGCGAAGCCGGTGCCGCCGATCCCGACATCGCGGGGCCGCTCCGGCGCCGCGACGGCCGGACGCCAGGCCACCGCGCAGCCGAGAGAGGCCAGCAGCGCCCGGCGCGTCAATGCGAGGCGGCCGCTCATCCCTGGCTGCCCCCGGCCGGAGCTTCGCCGGGGACTTCCTCACGGAAGACATAGACGCCGCAGTTCCAGCGGTGACCGCCGCCCGCATCGCTCTCGCAGGCGGCGTTCGCCTCGCGGTTGAGCTGCTGCAGCATCTCAAGGGCAAGCTCGCGCGAACGCGCCTCCAGGCGTGCGGCCAGCTCGGCCGAGAGCCCGTCATAATGCACGGAGCGCTCGACGAAAGGCGGCTTGCTGGCCAGGACGTTGGCGACCGAGGCGGCGAGATGGTCGTGCAGGTTCCGGCCGAAATAGTACAACTTGTCGTCGTCGCCATGCTGGGGAATGAAGGCCGCCTCGGCCAAGGCGATCCGGTCTTCGGCATCGATTGTGACGATTCGGCGGTCGATCCATTCGTCGAGCACGGCGCGCGGGCGCAGATCGCGCGTCACGGACGCCACGAGTTCCTCGAAGGAGGGCTGCCCGGCATCCGCCGTGCGCGGCAAGGGGGCGGGTGTCCCCGCCGCGTCGCAGTAGCGCGGCGAGGCCAGCCAGCGCGCGATGATCGCGCCCGTGCGCGAAACAGAAGCCGGCACCGCATTGACCGGCGCGCCGGCACCGCGCAGGCGGCTGACCTCCTTGCGATGGATCCCGGTCAGCAGGCTGACGCGGCTGTCGGTCTGCTCCTTGCCCGGCAGCGCGAAATCATATTCCGCCACATTGACGTAGAGCTCCCGGAGCAGCTGGCACAGCGCCGGAAAGGTCATTCCGGCGCGGATGCATAGCCGCACAAGCGGGCGCAGCAGCCGCGCCAGCGGCGGATAGAGCTTCTCGGCAGTGGGGTCCTGGGCTGCGTCCGACATGTGGCGATATTTAGGCTTTTCCAATGTGGGATACAATCCCACAAATTTTCTCCTGCCCCTTGAGGGCAAGAGCAAGGCGATATATGTGGGAACAATTCCCACTAAACGAAACATCTCTCACATGACGTTCATCTCCGCCCCTTCCCGGCGATCCCGCTTCATCACGTCCTTGCGGCGTTCCGAACTCGTTGTCGCGACGAGCCGGGCCCTCTGCTGCGTGCTGGCGATGTCCGTGCCCTATGCCCTGTTCGTGATCGAGACCGTGCTGCACCCATGAGCATCGCGGCGGCCTCCACCAACGCTTCGGAGACGCACGATTCCCGCGAGGCCAGGACGCCCGGCGAGCGTATCATCGCGTCCGTTCCGCGCCTTGTCGGCTATGCGCTGCTGATCGCGATGGGATTGGTGATCGCCTGGCTGCTGGTCGCAGCGGAAGCGACGCGCGAGCGGGAGGCGGGCTGCCAGCACAGCAGCTACCGCAACCCGGTAACAGGACAACGGGCAATGCGCCCCTGCCGGGCTGCGTGAAGATCGCCGCGATGCTTCAGGCCGCGTGATCGTCCGCCGGCATGACCTCGCCGCCAAGCAGGCAGCCGACGGGCCGGCCGTCGGCGAAGCCGATCCTGACCCGGATTTCCGAGAGCGCGTTCATCGCCCGGCCCTGCAGGATGGTGATACGGCCGCTGTCGCGGGGAACGAGATCATTCTTGAGCAGGCCGAAGGCCAGCGCCGCCGCGGCGATGCCGGTCGCCGCATCTTCCGGATAGCCGGAGGATTTCGGGAATTGCCGGGCTTCGAAACGCCGCTCGGCCTGGTCCGCGACGGCGTAAGGGTAGAGACCGGTCGAGGCGATGCGCTCGCAGCACTTTTCGGTCAGCGCCATATCGGTCGTTAGTGCCTGAAGATGTGCGACGCTCTTCATCGGAATCAGCGTCTTGACGCGCGAGGTCACGGCATTCTGGATCGGCAGGTCGAGCAGGTCGCTGCGTGAAATCCGGAGCGTCGCGAGCACATCCTCTTCCTGCGCACGCTTGAGGTCGACGACCTTGCCGACCGGCTGGCTGATCTCGACGGACGGATTCTCGGACGCAAAGTCATCGACATAGCCGGTGACGGGGCCGCTGCGCGTTTCGATCCGCATCTGCCCGGCATCAAGGCGGCCGGCCGTCGCCAGGCACCAGAGGGCGCCGATCGTAGCATGTCCGCACATCTCCATCTCGTGGCGCGGCACCCAAAAGCGGAAGGTGAAATCGGAATCGGCGCCGGAGGGCGGCCGGACGAAGCCGGATTCATGGCCGTAGCGGGCCGCGATTGCCCGCATGTCCTCATCCTGCAAAGCCGCCGCGTCGATCACGATCGGACAGGGATTGCCGCCCTGCCGCTGATGCGTGAACACATTGACCAGCCTGATCCCGTCCTGCGCCATCGCCCTGCCATCCCGTCGAAGCTGGAATCGCCGCCCACTCCAAGAGGCCAGCCACGGCTTCGCAGCAAATCGCGTTTCCCGCAACGAACCGGCGTGATCAGGCGGCGGCTGCGGCCTCGTGGCGCGATACATGGGCGATGGCGGCGCGCAGGTCTTCCAGCGTGGCATCGGCTCCGACACAGCGCTCGGCGAGATGGCGGCGGAACAGGCGAGCGCCCGGACGGCCGGGGAACAATCCGACGAGATGGCGGGTGAAGGCATGCAGCCGCCCGCCCCGCTCCAGATGCGCGGCGAGATGCGGCTCCAGCGCCTCCAGCATGGCGAAGGCGTCTGCTACCGGCGCCGCCTTGCCGAAGAGCAGCGGATCGACCTGGAGCAGGATTTCGGGGTTCTGATAGGCCTCGCGGCCGATCATCACGCCATCAAGCCTCTCCAGATGCGCAGACCATTCGGAGGGCGCCTTGATGCCGCCGTTGATCGCGGTCGGCAGGTCGAGGTTGGCCGCCTTCAGGCGATAGGCGCGTTCATAGTCGAGCGGCGGGATCTCGCGGTTCTCCTTCGGCGATAGCCCCTGCAGCCAGGCCTTGCGGGCATGGACGATCAGGGCATCGACGCCGGCCGCGCGCACCGAAGCGGTCAGCGCATCCAGCGCGGCTTCCGGGTCCTGGTCATCGACGCCGATCCGGCATTTCACCGTGACGGGGACCCCGACCACGGCCTTCATCGCCGCGACGCAATCGCCGACCAGCGCGGGCTCGCGCATAAGGCAGGCGCCGAAGGCCCCGCCCTGCACACGGTCCGAGGGGCAACCGCAGTTCAGGTTGATCTCGTCATAGCCGAAATCGGCGCCGATCTTCGCGGCTTCTGCCAGGAGCTTCGGGTCATTGCCGCCGAGCTGAAGCGCGAGCGGATGCTCGACGGTGTCGAAACCGATCAATCGCTCGCGATCGCCGCGGATCACGGCCTGCGCCGTCACCATCTCGGTATAGAGCAGCGCATGGCGCGACATCAGGCGGTGGATCACCCGGCAATACCGGTCCGTCCAGTCCATCATCGGCGCCACGGAAAAGCGCCAGAAGCTCGCTGCGCGACCAGCTTCGGTTGTCGGGATTTCTGCGTTCAACTCTCGGCCTGCCGGTGCCTGATTGCGGTGGTGCGTCGTCGCCAGATAGCCGCTCCCGGCGTCAAACGACGCCCACGCGGCGAAACTGCGGCGTATATGGCGCAAATCGCCTCGACGCGCGAGGGGCACGGCGAAAAATCCGGTTTCCGCCCCGTTCGAACCGCCGCCACAAGCCCATGGAACCGTGCCGCCGGGCTGCCGGTTGGAAGGGATGGAGGCTGCCTGTCGCAAGCCTTTTCCGAATGGCGGCGGCACCTGAAAGGCGGAGTAGCACATGGCCGAGGCTCCGCGTGTTTCGCGCCGCTCCCGCATGCGGCAGTTCTTCCGCATCGCTTTGCGCTACTGGCGCGGCAGGGCGCGCTGGCAGGCCTGGGGGCTGACAGCCGCCGTCCTGATCTTCATCGCGGCGCAGACGGCCAGTGCCGTCGGCATCAACCGCTGGAACCGCTGGTTCTTCGACGCGCTCGAAAAGCGCGACGTCGAGGCGGTCTGGGCGACGACCGGTTGGCTGCCCTTTCTCCTGGCGGCTTCCGCTCTCTCGGTTTCGGGCCTCGTCGTCAGCCGCATGCTGCTGCAGGTGCGCTGGCGCGAGAACCTGACGCGCCGCCTCGCCGGCTGGTGGATCGCCGATCAGCGCTACTATCGCCTGGGCTTCCTCTCCAAGAAGATGACCGCGCCGGAATACCGGATCGCCGAGGACGCCCGGCTCTCGATCGAGCCGCTCGTTGAGCTTGCAATCGGCCTGATCAGCGCCTTCGTCACGGCCGCGACCTTCGCCGCGATCCTCTGGCAGGTCGCCGGCTCGGCCGAATTCACGCTGGGTGGAACCACGATCGTGATCCCCAGCTATATGGCGGTGGCGGCGGTGGTCTATGCCACGATCGCCTCGCTTGCGGCCTATCTCGCCGGCCGCCCGCTCGTCGCCCGCGTCGCGCACAAGAACGAGATGGAAGCGCAGTTCCGGGCCGAGATGACGCGATTGCGCGAGAATGCCGAGAGCATCGCGCTGATCAAGGGCGATGCCGACGAACGCAGCTCCGCCGGGGAAGGCTATGGGCGCGTGGTGGCGGCCTGGTTCAGGATCGTGCGGCAGCAGGGCATCATCGCCTTGGTGCTCAATACCAATGGCGCGCTGTTCCCGATCGTGCCGCTCCTGCTGATCGCGCCGAAATTCCTGGCCGGCGCGATCACGCTCGGCGCGGTCGTGCAGGTCGTCGCGGCTTTCAGCGCCGTCCAGGCCGCCTTGATCTGGTTCGTCGACAATTTCGTGCGGCTGGCGGAGTGGTTCGCCTCGGTCACCCGCGTCGACGAGCTGGTGGAAGAGCTGGAGGCGCTGGATATCGGCACGATCATGGAGAAGGACGAGCGGATCGTCCTCGGCGAAAGCGAAGACGACGCGATCCATCTCGAGAACCTGTCCATCGCCCATAGCAACGGCCGCATCGTGGTGGCCGATGCCACCGTCACCATCGCACAAGGCGCGAAGACGCTGATCGCGGGCGAGAGCGGCTCCGGCAAGAGCACGCTGATCCGGGCGCTCGCCGGCATCTGGCCCTGGGGCTCCGGCTCGATCCGCGTGCCGTCCGGCCAGACCATCGCCTTCGTGCCGCAGAAGCCCTATCTGCCGAAGGGTACCCTGCGCGCGATCCTGCTCTATCCGGATTCGGACCGCGCGGTGGCGGACGAGGCGATCCTCGCGGCCTTGCAGCGCTGCGGATTGGGCTATCTCGCCAAGAAGCTCGACGCAGAGGAGGACGATTGGGATCGCGCCCTGTCCGGCGGCGAGCGCCAGCGCGTCGCCTTCGTCCGCCTCCTGCTGCAAAAGCCCGACATCATCGTGATGGACGAGGCGACCTCGGCGCTCGACGAGGGAAGCCAGGCTTCATTGCTGGGCCTGTTCGACGATGAGCTCGCCGCGGCGACGCTGATCAGCGTCGGCCATCGTCCGGGCCTCGAGGATTATCACGACCAGAAGATCACGCTGGAGCGCCGGCCGGCAGGCGCTCACATGACGTCGAAACGCATGCGCAAATCGCTGTGGCGGCTGTTCAGGAACCGCAGCGCCGCCAACGAGGACGAGCGGCCGGAGACCGATGGAAAATGACGGCGGCGCTCGTGAGGAACGCCGCCGCCGTTGTCACTTCTTGGCGCGCGCGACGATCTGCGTCGGGTTGACGAAGCGCAGCGCGATCACGAGCCAGATCAGGGTGGTGACCATGTAGATCACCGCCATGGCGTCGATCGACTGCACCGCACGCACGCCCGCGGCGAAGACCGCGTAGTAGAGCGCGACGACAAGCGTCTGGCTGGTCGGGCCGGCCGTGAGGAACGTCAGCTCGAACATGGCGAGCGTCCTGACCAGCACCAGAAGCAGCGCCGCGAGGATGCCCGGCATGAGCAGCGGCAGCAGCACATGCACGAAGAGCTTGAAGGTGTTGGCGCCGAAGACGCGCGCCGCCGCCTCGATCTTGGTGTCGATCTGCTCGATGAACGGGATCATCACCAAGATGACGAAGGGCACGGTCGGCACGAGATTCGCCAGCACCACACCGGACATCTGGCCGGCGAAGCCGGTCTGGTAGAGCACCGTCGCCAGCGGGATGCCGAAAGTGATCGGCGGCACGAGCAGCGGCAGCAGGAAGAGCAGCATCACCAGCTTCTTGCCCGGGAAGTCCCGCCGCGCCAGCGCATAGGCCGCAGGCACGCCGATCAGGCCGGAGAGCGCCACCACCAGGAAGACGATCTGGAAGGTGACGAAGAGCACGTCATAGAGCTGGAATTCCGACCAGGCGGCCGCATACCAGCGCGTCGTCCAGCCGGCCGGCAGCCAGGTGCCAAGCCAGCGCGTAGAGAAGGACGAGACGACGACCGTGCCGATCATCGCGAAGAGATTGACGATGAAGAAGCCGATCAGCGCCCAATTGGCGGCCGCCCAGAGCTTCGTCGAGAGACGGGTATCCTTCACCATTGGATCAACCCTTTCCGCCGCCGGCAGGGCCGCGATACAGCATGCCGCGCGCGGCCAGGACAACGACGACGATGGTGAGCTGAACCACGCCCATGATCATCGCGACGGCCGAAGCCATTGAGTAGTCGTATTCCTCGAAGGCCGCCTGATAGGCCGCGATCGAGATCACGCGGGTCGGCCCCGAGGGCGCGCCGAGCAGCACCGCCGATGGGAAGACCGAGAAGGCCTGCACAAAGCTCAGGCAGAAGGTGATCGCGAGCCCCGGTAGCAGGAGCGGGAACAGGATGTGCTTGAAGCGCTCCCACGGCCCTGCCCCCAGCGTCGCGCCCGCCTGCTCCAGCGCCGGATCGATGCCGGAGAGATATGACAGCGTTAGCAGGAAGGTGAAGGGGAAGCCGGTGATGACCAGCGAGAGCATCACGCCCCAGTAGTTGTGCAGCAGCTTCACTGGCGAGGAGATGATGCCGAAGGTCATCAGCACGCGGTTGAACCAGCCCTGCGGCCCAAGATAGTTCAGCAGGCCCTCTGCGACGAGCACCGTGCCGAGCGTGATCGGGATCACCAGGATCGTGGTCAGCAGGCGCTGGTTGCGCATCAGGCGGACGCGGAAGGCGATCGGTATCGCCAGCAGCAGCGTCGCGATGGTCACGGGAAGCGCGAGCCAGAGCGTCGTCGCGATCGTCCCATAGAGGAAGCGATCCGAGAAGAAGCGCTGGTAGTTGGCGAAGATGCCGCCCTGCTTCGGCTCGAAGGACAGGAAGAGCCCGTAGAAGAACGGGTAGATGAACAGCGCCAGCAGGAACAGGACCGCCGGCAGGACGAGCAGCGTCAGCCCGTCGAGCCCGCGTGCCGCCAGCCGCTGCTTCAGCGGAATGGAGGAGGTGTCGGTGCTCACGCCGCCGCTCCATAGACGAGGACGCGGTCGGGATCGGCGGCGAGCGTCACGGCCTCGCCCGGCGACAGCTTGTCATGGGCGAGGAAGGACAGGTCCGTGCCATCCGCCATGCGGGCGAAGCCGACGAACTCGCGGCCGCGGAACTCGGTCGAGACAACCTGCGCCTTGAGACCGGGCTGACCGGCCGCGACCGGATGCAGATCCTCGGGGCGGATCGCCAGATAGCCGTCGGCACCGGCGGACACCGCATCGCGAGCACGGCCCGAGAGCTGCGCGTCGCCCACCGTGATCGTCGCCTTGCCGTCCCCGGCGGAGGCGACCTTGCCCTTCACCTTGTTGCGGAAGCCCATGAACTCGGCGACGTCGAGATGGTCCGGCCGCATGAACAGGTCTTCCGGCGTGCCGACCTGGCGAACCTGGCCGTCGCGCAGCACGACGATGCGGTCGGCGAGCGAGAGCGCCTCCTCCTGGTCGTGGGTGACGTAGATCGTGGTGGCGCCGAGCGTGTTGTGGATGCGGCGGATCTCGGCGCGCATCTCCAGACGCAGCTTGGCGTCGAGATTCGAGAGCGGCTCATCCATCAGCACGAGCGGCGGCTCGACGACGATGGCGCGGGCAATGGCGACGCGCTGCTGCTGGCCGCCGGAGAGCTGGCCGGGCAGCTTCTCGGTCTGGCCCTGCAGGCGCACCAGCGCCGCGGCCTCGGCGACACGCTTGTCGATCTCGGCGCGCGGCAGGCCGCGCATCTTCAGGCCGAAGCCGATATTCTTGTTCACGTTCATATGCGGGAAGAGCGCATAGCTCTGGAAGACCATGCCGAAGCCGCGTTCTTCCGGGCGCAGCGGATCGATGCGCTTGTCGTCGAGCCAGATGCCGCCACCGGTCGCCGGCAGCAGGCCCGCGATCAGGTTCAGCGTCGTCGACTTGCCGCAGCCGGACGGACCGAGCAGCGCGATGAACTCGCCCTTGCCGATCGTCAGCGAGACGTCCTTGAGCGCGTTATGGGTGCCGAAGTCACGGCTCAGACGGTCGAGCCGAAGCTCGCGGAACGAGGCTGCGTTGATGGTCATGGCTTCCGGATGGATCTGAGAAACGGGATCGGAACAGCAGGCGGCGGGCCCCGGACCAAGCCGGGGCCCGCCGCTGCAATCGCAATTACTTCTTCTTGGCGCCGCCGACCTGCTCGTCCCAGATGCGGAAGGCGATCACCATCTTGTCGGGGTTGAGCGGGGTTTCCATCGGGTTGTCGGCGATGAGCTTCTCGTATTCGGGGCGGCCGAACTCGGCGATGGCCTTCTGGCTGGAAGCCGGGGCCATCGAAAGCGGCACGTCCTTCACCGCCGGGCCCGGATAGAAATAGCCTTCGTCATAGGTGAAGGCCTGCTGCGCCGGCGTCAGCATGTGGCGGATCAGGTCGAGCAGCACGTTGAGCTTCTCGTCCGAGACGCCCTTCGGGATCATCATGTACTGGGCGTCGGTGACCCAGTGGAAACCCTTCAGCGCCTGGATCTTGGCTTCCTTCGGCACGATGCCGAGCACGCGCGGGTTGATGTCCCAGCCCGTCGTCGAGACGATGATGTCGCGCGAGCCATCGCCGAGCTCCTTCATCGTCTGGCCGGTACCGCCCGGATAGTACTCGATGTTCTCGCCGAGCTCCTTGAGATAGGCCCAGGTCTTGTCCCAGCCCTTCTCGGGATCCTTCGGGTCCTTATCACCGAGGAGATAAGGCAGGCCCATGATCCAGGTGCGGCCGGGGCCGGAATTGGCCGGGCGGCCGTAGAAGAAGCGGTTCTTGTTCTGCTTTGTCCAGGCCAGCAGCTCTTCCGCCGTGGTCGGCACCTGCTTGACGCGATCCGGCATGTATTCGAGCAGCGGACCGGAGGGGTAATAGACCATCGCCATGGCCTGACCCTGCCCGAGATTATGCATGGCGAGCGCCGGCTTGAGGTAGATATCCTCCGGCTTCGGCAATTCGGCCTGCAGGCGCGGGAGCAGATCGACCCAGAGCTTCTGGTCGATGCCGGCTGAAAGGACGTCCAGGCCGCCGATGACCATATCGATGTCGAGGCGGCCGGCATTCTGCTGGGCCTTGATCTTGGCCGGCAATTCGGGCGCCGGGGCCTTGGTGAAGACCATGCGCGAGACGGCCTTGGGATTGGCCTTCGGATAATTCTCCAGCGGCGTCTGGACGAGGGCGAGCGCCCCGCCGACGTCGATGATGCTGATCGTCAGCGGCGAGGCCGGCAGCTTGAGCTGCTGCGCGAAGACGCCGGGCGCATGCACTGCTGCGCCGAGGCCGGCAACGCCACCAATGAAATGACGCCGATTGATGCTGTCGTGAGCCATGATTTCTCCTCCAGATGTGGATGCCCGCTTACGAGCTTTATTATGATGTGCAGGCCCGACCGCCCCGATCCGGCCCCTGCCCTCGCCCCGGGAACCTGCCAAGTTGACGCAGCCCCCGGTTGATCAGTATCCTAGTATACTAGTCGTCGAGAGCTTGGCAATGGCCCACCCTGCAACCCGTCACAGCACGGACCAAATCTACAGCGTTCTGCGCGGCGATGTGATCAGCGGCGCGCTGAAACCGCGCGAATCGATGTCGGAGGCGCGGATGGCTCTGCGCTTCGGCGTCAGCCGCACACCTGTGCGCGAGGCGTTCAAGCGGCTGGTCGACGAGGGCTTCCTCGTCGCGGTGCCACAGGTCGGCACCTTCGTCGCACCGATCGACCTTGCCGCCGTCCGTGACAGCCAGTTCATCCGCGAGACGCTGGAATGCCGCACCGTGGTGCTGGCCGCGCAGCGCATCGGCGATGCCGATTGCCGCCGCCTCGCCGCCCAGGTCGAGCAGCAGGCGGAAGCGGTCCGGCGCGGAGAGCGCTCCGAGATCTTCCGCCTCGACGAGGTGTTCCATGCCGAGATCTCGCGCATCGCCGGCCACCGTGCGGTCTGGAGCATGATCGAGAGCGTGAAGGCCCAGATGGACCGGGTGCGCTGCCTCTCGCTGGAGACGCCGTCCTGGTCCGAGGTGATCCTGAACGAGCACCGGATCATCGCGGCCTGCATCATGAAGCACGACGCCAAAGGCGCGGAAGCCGCGATGCGCGCGCATCTGCGCACGGTCTTCGCGACGATCGACACGATCGCGAAGGACCATGCGGACGCCTTCGACGATTCCCGCCTCGCTCCCGAAACCACCTGACGCCCGTTCGCCGCGCAGCGACATTTCTCACAAGGATAACAACACCATGGAACAATGCTGGCGCTGGTTCGGGCCGGATGATGTCGTGACTCTGGCGCAGGCCCGGCAGGCCGGCGCGACCGGCATCGTCAACTCGCTGCACCAGATCCCCTATGGCGTGGTCTGGAGTGTCGAGGAGATCGAGAAGCGCCAGGCCATCGTCCGCGCCGACAAGAGCCTCGGCCTCGAATGGAAGGTGGTCGAGAGCCTGCCGATCCATGAAAGCGTCAAGATCGGCGAAGGCGACCTCGAAACCGTCTTCGAGAACTACCGCCAATCGATGCGCAACCTCGCCGCCTGCGGGCTTGAGGTGATCTGCTACAATTTCATGCCGGTGCTGGACTGGACCCGCACCGAGCTCGCCCACAAGCTGCCCGGCGGCGGCACGGCGCTACGCTTCAACCTGCACGAATATGTCGCGCTCGACCATTTCATGCTGAAGCGCAAGGGCGCCGACGAAGGGCACTCCGCGGAGGTGATGGACAAGGCCAGGGCCTGGTTCGAGAAATCCACGCAGGCCGATCGCGACCGCCTGCTCTCCAGCGTCATGGCCGGCCTGCCCGGCGCCTTCGACCGCTACGACCTGCCCGGCCTCGCCCGCATCCTCGAGCGCTATGCCGGCATGACCCATGACAAGCTGCGCGCCAACCTGAAGCGCTTCCTGGAGGCGATCATCCCGACCGCCGAAGAGGTCGGCATCCGCATGTGCATCCATCCGGACGACCCGCCGCGCTCGCTGTTCGGCCTGCCGCGAATCTGCTCGACCGAGGACGACATCGCCTACATCCTCGGCTCGGTCGAATCTTCCGCGAACGGGCTGACGTTGTGCTCGGGCTCGCTCGGCGCCAATCCGAAGAACGACGTGCCCGGCATCGCCCGCCGCTTCGCCGACAAGATCTGGTTCGCGCATCTGCGCAACGTCGCCAAGGACCCGGACGGCTCCTTCATGGAGGCTGAGCATCTCGGCGGCGACACCGACATGGTCGCGCTGGTCGACGTGTTGATGGCCGAGGAGCAGCGCCGTAAGGCTGCCGGCCACCCGCACTGGCGGATTCCGATGCGGCCGGACCATGGCCACGAGCTGCTCGACGATGTCGGCAAGGGCAGCTTCCCGGGCTACCCGGCCGTTGGGCGCCTGCGTGGCCTTGCGGAACTCCGCGGCGTGATGACCGCGCTGGCACAGGTCAAGGGCTACGCGGCCTGAAACGCGAAAGGCGGGCCTAAGGCTCGCCTTTCGCAAAGCCTTCAGCCGCCATTCTCGGGCGAAGCGAAGCGCAGACCCGAGAATGGCTGGCAGGGAAAGGCGCGTCCTCGTCCCGAGATACTCGGGTCAAGCCCGAGCATGACGCGCTGCATCCGCCTCAATGATCGTGGGAATGGCCCTTGTGGCCGTGCGCGGCGCCATGGCCGTGGCCATGATCGTGATGACCATGGCCGTGATGGTCATGGCCGCAGCCACAGCCGTCGCCATGCGCATGATCGTGCTTCTCAGCATGCTCGTGCTTGTGGTCATGCGCATGATCATGGCCGTGGTGATCGTGATGATGCCCATGGCCGTGGTCATGACCATGATGATGATCGTGATGGTCGTGCCCGCAGCCGCAATCGTCGCCATGGGCGTGATGGTGGACTTCCGCTTCCGGCTGGAACGGGCGCTCGACCACCGTCATCGAACAGCCCTGCCCGCGCACCAGCTCGCCGAGCGCAGCATCGTTCGGAATGTAAAGCGCTTCGGCCGTCATCTCGGCCGGGACATGGTGGCCGCCGAGATGCCAGGCGAGACGCACCAGCCGCAGCGGGTTCTCGGCGCGGATTTCCAGCAGGCTTTCCGGCGCGGCCTTGATCTGGACCAGCATGCCGTCTTCGAGCTTCAGGGCATCGCCGTCGTTCAGCGCCGTCGCCTTGTCGAGCGAGATCGCGAATTCCAGCCCGCCCGTGGCGCGAACGCTCACGCCATTGATCGAGCGGTCGCGATGGCCCAGCGGCAGCGTATCGACGACGCGCTCGGCCTTGACGGCGGCCTTGCGAAGGACGGAGGTGGCGCGAAGCATCGGCGGCATCCCATGGCTTGAGGCTAAGGCACCACGCGCCCGAGCCCGGATCGCAGCTTAGTAGCACAAACCGGCGGCCGTGCTACCAAGCTTGGATGTCACAGGGGCCTCAGCGCGGCAGCGCCTTGACCTCGGTGTCGAACTTCTTGAGCAGGCGCGAGCGCTCCACCGGCGAACCCCAGCGCGGGGTGTCGTAGTCGATCAGCTTCATCTCGGCGAATTTCGGCGCGTCCGGCGAGAGCAGCGAATTCTTGTTCGACGGGATCGAGTTGATCTTCAGCTTCGCATTGATGTTCTGGGCATCGGGCGAGAGCGTGAAATCGACGAATTTGCGCGCGGCCTCCGGATTCTTGCCGCCCTTGATGATCGAGACCGAGCCGGTCTCGTAGCCGGTGCCCTCGCAGGGCGCGAAGGTCTCGATCGGGGCGCCCTGCAGTTTCTGCGTCAGCATGTCGTGGATGAAGGCGATGCCGACAGCCGTCTCGCCGAGCGCTGCCGCCTTGACCGGGGCGATGCCGGACTTGGTGTACTGGCTGATGTTCTTGTGCAGGGCCTTGAGGTACTCGAAGCCCTTCTCCTCGCCGAGGCGCTGCACCGTCGTCGCGAGGAAGACATAGGCCGTGCCGGACGAGCTGGGATCGGCGATCTGAACCTCGTCGCGCAGCTTGGGATCGAGCAGGTCGGCCCAGCATTTCGGCGCGGCGATGCCCTTCTTCTTCAGCACCTCGGTGTTGTAGCCGACGCCGAGCGCGCCGAGATAGATGCCGTTGGTGCGGAATTTCGACTGCTCGGCATGGCGCTGCGCCCAGACATGCAGTTCCGGCAGCTTTGGTGACTTGTACTCGTCGAGCAGGCCTTCGTCGGCCGCCTGGAGATGCGGCTCGCCCGGGCCACCCCACCAGACGTCGCCGCGCGGGTTGCTCGCCTCGGCCTTGACCTGCGCATAGACCTCGCCGGTGCTCTTGCGGACCATCGAGACCTTGATGCCGGTGGCCTTCTCGAACATCGCAGCACCCTCGCGGCACTGCTCCTCGAGGATCGAGCAATAGACGGTGACCTGACCCTGGGCGAAAGCCGGGGCCGTGAAAGCCAGGCCGGCGATGAGCGCGCCAACCGGCGCGAAACGCGAAGAAACCATCATCATCCTCCCGATCGGATTCGTTTGCCGACGAAAAGACCGGCGGGAGGATGGGGAGTCAAGCGAAGCGCGGCTAGGCCTCGCCTTCCGGCTTGTCGGACACGGGAGCGACGAGCGCCTCGGCCGGCTTCGCGCGCTTCTTCTTGGCGACGGGCTTCTTGCGCCGCTTCGCCCGCGGCTTCGGCAGTTGCGCCTCCTGCAGCATCTCGAGCTGGACCTGCTGGATCTCGGCCAAGCGTTGCCATTGCCGGGTGACGAGATGGTCCATCTTCTCGTGCAGGTGGCGGATTTCGAGCTCGGCCTTGAGATTGACCTGATAGTCGTTGAGCGAACGCAGGCGATCCTTCGATTCCTGCCGCTTCTGGCTCATCATGATGATGGGCGCCTGCACCGCCGCGATGCAGGACAGCACGAGGTTCAGCAGGATGAAGGGATAGGGATCGAAGGCCTTGGTCTCGCCCATCAGGCCGTTGATCGCCATCCAGATGACCAGCACGAAGCCGAAGCTGATCAGGAAGGCCCAGGAGCCGCCGAAGCTCGCGAGATTGTCGGAGAAACGCTCGCCGAGCGTGCGGTGTTCCTCGAAATCATCTTCGGTATTCTCGGCGATGGTCTCCTGCCGAGCGATGCTCTCGGCGACCTCGCGATCGAGGTCGGAGTATTCGCCGTGCTCCTCGCGCAGGATCTCCTCGACATAGCGGGTGCGGTAGCGCGCGAGCTCCTTCAGGCTGATCAGCGCGTGATCGGGCATATCCGGGAAATCGTTGCGGATATGGTCGGCGAGCGCGGGGCGCAGCGTGCCGATCTCGATCAGGTTCCGGCGCGCCATCTCCTGCCCGCTGATGGCGCAGACACCGCGCTTCTTGCTGGCCGCACCGGCGAGACCCGCCGGATCGGCCAAGGTCGCGAGAGCGGCCGACGGCGCTTCCGCGACCCGATCATCATCCTGTTCCTGTGTCATTCCCTGCCCGTCATTGCGTCTTAAGCCTTCCGCAGATTGCACCTGATCCCGGCGCCGATACCAGCACCCGAAAAAGCCCGGCCGATGGCAACCTCCGAAACGAGATCGCCCGGCGAGGCGGCTGCCTCTCCGGGCTCATGATCGTCACGGGGCCGCACGCGGCCCGTTCAGGCGAGGCTTCAGCCTTTCGGCTTCTCGTCCTTGCCGGCCTCTTCGGAATCCTCGTCATCCTCTTCGGATTCGTCGGCTTCCTCGTCCTCGTCGCCCTCATCTTCCTCGTCCTCTTCGTCGAGGTCGAGATATTCGTAACCGAAGACGATCTCGCCGGTCTCCGGATCGAAGGCGCTGGCCGAAGCATCCTCGAAGGCCTCGATCAGCAATTCGGCATCCTCGGCCCCCTCGACATCGAAGCGGCGCACGGCTTCCTCGCCATCGGCCCTCAGGACGAGCTCGATCGCCCAGCCCTTGCCCGTGGTGTCATAGATGCATTTCAGACCCTGGATCGCCAGCATGATGCTCTCTCCTGAGCTCGACCGATGCGCGGCAGCGCGCCGGGTCAGATGCCCGACGCGCGTGACGACTGCGCGACGCTGGAGGGAAATGAGCTTTTGAACGTGCTAGCTGGCGGCATGCGCGAGGAAGCGCTCGACTTCGTCGCGCTTCGGCGCCCCGCTGCGGCCACCGAAGCGGGTGCATTTGATCGCGGCCGCCGCCGAGGCGAAGCGGATCGCAGCCGGCTCGGCCTGCCCTTCGGCCAAGGCCAATGCGAAGGCGCCATGCCAGACATCGCCTGCGCCCAGCGTATCGACGGTATCGACGACGAAAGCCGGGCTGTGCCGGACATCGCCTTCATCGACGAAGAGCACACCTTCCTTGCCGAGCGTGACCGCGAGCCAGGTCGGGACGCCGGCCGCGACCTTGGCGAGGCCGGTGCGCGGATCCTCCTCGCCCGAAATCTCGCGCAGCGCCTGCTGGCTGAAGGCGACATGGCTCGCCGTGCCCACAAGATCGGGATGCGGCGGCCTGCGGTCGCCGTCGAGCAGGCCGGGCACGCCTGCGACGCGGGCGAGCTTCAGGGCGGCAAGCGCGCCCTCCCCCCAGCGGGTGTCGGCGAGCACGGCGCCCGCTCCCTCCGGAAGGCTCGACGGCAGCCAGCCGATATCCTCCGGCATCGCCGGATCGGAATAGGAGATCACCATGCGCTCGCCTTCCGCATCGACGAGAATCGCCGAGACGGGCGAGCGCAGGCCGGCGACGCGGCGGGCGAAGCCGGCATCGACGCCCTCCGATTCGAGATCGGCGACGATCTGGTCTCCGGTCAGGTCATCGGCGAGGCGCGTCGCTAGCCAGCAGGCGCCGCCAAGGCGGGCGACCGCGACCGAGGCATTGCCGGCGCAACCGCCACCGACGACGGCGAGCCCGCGGGAGCGGTACTTCTCGCCGCGAGTCGGCATGGTCTCGACGCTGTAGACATAGTCCAGCGTGGCGATGCCCAGGCAGAAGACGCCGGCCAAGGCCTCACCAGCTCCCGGTGTTCTGCATGCTCGCCCACGGCTCGGCCGGGGCCTTCGGCTCGCCCTTCTGGAGCAGCTCGATCGAGATGTTGTCGGGCGAACGGATGAAGGCCATGTTGCCGTCGCGCGGGGGACGGTTGATGGTCACGCCGGCCTTCATCAGCTTGTCGCAGGTCGCGTAGATGTCGTCGACCTCATAGGCGAGATGGCCGAAATTGCGGCCACCGGTATAGGTTTCCGGGTCCCAGTTATAGGTCAGCTCCAGCGTCGGGCGACCGCGCGAAGCGCCGGCCTTCGCCTCCGCCAGATCGTCGGAGGCAGCGAGGAAGACCAGCGTGAAACGGCCCTTCTCGTTCTCGATGCGGCGGGTTTCGACCAGCCCGAACTTGTCGACGTAGAAATCGAGCGCCTGATCCAGATCGGTTACGCGCACCATGGTGTGGAGATATCGCATCGGTCTTCCTCGTTGTGTGGCGGCAGGGTTGATCCGTTTCCTAAATCAGGCAAGAGCATCGCCGTTCCAAGCCATCTGAACAGGACGCGCCATGACGACAACGCAAGACGGGCCGGCGACGGCACCGGCCGTGCGCGCCACGCCCGCCCAGATCGCGCAGATCAAGCAGCGCGCCGCGATCATCTCGGTGATGGCGACGATCCTGCTCACCGCGGCGAAGATCGTCGGCGCCATCATCTCCGGCTCGCTCGCCCTGCTCACCGACGCCCTGCAGGGGCTGGTCGATGTCGGCTCGACGCTGTTCACCTGGTTCGCCGTTCGCGCTTCCGACAAGCCGGCCGACGACGAGCATCATTACGGCCATGGCAAGGTCGAGGCGCTG
Organism: Allobosea sp. FW305-C-101; assembly: GCF_058783685.1. Lineage (NCBI taxonomy): Bacteria > Pseudomonadati > Pseudomonadota > Alphaproteobacteria > Hyphomicrobiales > Alloboseaceae > Allobosea > Allobosea sp. FW305-C-101. The sequence goes on from NZ_JBYSYT010000001.1 coordinate 733,088, forward strand.
GCCGCGCTGGTCGAGACGGCGATCCTGTTCACGCTCGCCGGCGCGATCCTCTGGGAGGCCGGCAACCGGCTCTGGACCAATGTCATCGAACACGTCCAGGTGACGCCGCTCGTCATCGGCGTGCTCGTACTCTCGATGATCGTCGACGCGATCCGCTGGCGTTCGCTGACCAAGGTCGCCAAGGAGACCGGCAGCGAGGCACTGGCCGGCGAAGCCACCCATTTCTCGGCGGATTTCGTCGGCTCGGGGCTGGTGCTCGTCGGCCTCATCGGTGTCTGGTACGGCATCGAGCGCGCCGACACCGCCGCAGCCTTCGCGATCGCCGCCTATACCGCCTTCTCGGCCTATCGCCTCGCACGGCGCGTCCTCGCCACACTCATGGATACAGCTCCCGAGGGGGTCAGCGAGAAGCTGCGCGAGGTTGCGCGCGGCGTGCCGGGCGTGGTCGGCGTCAACTGGCTGCGCGTGCGCCCGGCCGGGGGGCGCGTCCATGGCGAGATCGGCATCAGCGTCTCGCGGACGCTACCGCTCGACCGGGTCGTGGCGATCAAGGCCCAGCTTGGCGACGCCCTGCTTAAGGTCGAGCCCGGCGCCGAGATCACGATCACCGCCGACCCCGTGCAGGTCGATGACGAGACGGCGCTGGAGCGCGTGCTGCTGATCGCGCTCAAGCTCAAGATCCCGGTGCACCACGTCACCGTCCACTCGATCGGCGAGAAGCTCTCGGTCAGCCTCGACATGGAGGTCGACCAGAGCCTGCCGCTCGGCGAGGCGCATGAGATCGCGACGCGGCTGGAAAGCGCGATCCGGGCCGAATTCGGCGGCGAGACCGAGGTCGAGACCCATATCGAGCCGATGGAGACCGGGCAGCCTTCCGGCCACAACGCCGCCTGGGAAACCGTCGAGGATATCGGCAAGGCGCTGGCGGGCGAGGCCGCGAAAGTCGCCGGGCCGATCCATGACATCCACAGCGTGCGCGTGCGCCAGACCGCCAAGGGGCTGGTGGTGAACTACCATTGCCGGGTCGATCCGACGCTGGACGTCGCCGCCGTGCATGATGCCGTCGATGCGATCGAGCGTGCCGTGCGCCTCGCCCGGCCGCAGGTCTGCCGGCTGGTGAGCCATGCGGAGCCGGCGGTTCCGGCCGGTTCCTGACGCGCCCCAGCCGTCATTCTCGGGCGGAGCGAAGCGCAGACCCGAGAATCTCTTTCCAGAGGAGGCTCCGAGCCTCCTTGTCATGAGATGCTCGGGTCAAGCCAGAGCATGACGGCCCGTTTTCCGCCATGACGGCGCGTTTCCCTCCCGCGCCGGCATGCTCTAGAACCGCCCCCTGACCTTCGCCATCAGGGATTCCATGCGTACCGAAGACGCCCCGCTGATCCGCCTCGAGGATTACCGCCCCAGCGACTGGCTGATCGACACCGTCGATCTCGACGTCGGCCTGCATCCGCAGAAGACGCGGGTGCGCGCGCTCCTGGCGCTCAGGCCCAATCCGGAAGGACAGCCCGGTGCGCCGCTGAAGCTCGACGGCGACGAGCTGGTGCTGAAATCGCTGGCCATCGACGGCAAGCCGCTCGATGCGTCCGCCTATACGGTGACGCCGCAGGCGCTGACGATCCCGAACCCGCCACCGCATGACTTCACGCTGACGATCGAGACCGAGCTCGACCCCTCCGCCAATACCAAGCTGATGGGGCTCTACCGCTCCTCCAAGGTCTATTGCACGCAGTGTGAGGCGGACGGCTTCCGCCGCATCACCTATTTCCTCGACCGGCCGGACGTGATGAGCGTCTACACGGTCAGGCTGGAAGCGGCGAAAGCCGAAGCGCCGGTGCTGCTCTCCAACGGCAATCTCGTCGCGGCGGCGGAACTGCCCGGCGGCGACCGGCATTTCGCCGTCTGGCACGATCCGCACCCCAAGCCCGCCTATCTCTTCGCGCTGGTCGGCGGGGCGCTCGACCATGTCCGTCAGGATTACGTCACGGCCGACGGCCACAAGGTCGAGCTCGCCGTCTATGTCGAGCCCGGCAAGGCCGACCGCGCTGGCTGGGCGCTGGATTCGCTGGTGCGCTGCATGCGCTGGGACGAGCAGGTCTTCGGCCGCAACTATGATCTCGACGTGTTCAACGTCGTCGCCGTGTCGGATTTCAACATGGGCGCGATGGAGAACAAGGGCCTCAACATCTTCAACGACAAATACGTCCTGGCCGATCCGCAGACCGCGACGGACGGCGACTACGCCTCGATCGAAGCGATCATCGCGCATGAGTATTTCCACAACTGGACCGGCAACCGCATCACCTGCCGCGACTGGTTCCAGCTCTGCCTGAAGGAGGGCCTGACCGTCTTCCGCGACCAGGAATTCTCCGCCGACGAGCGCTCGCGCCCGGTGAAGCGCATCGCCGATGTCCGCACGCTGCGCTCGACCCAGTTCTCCGAGGATGCCGGCCCCCTCGCCCATCCCGTCCGGCCGCGCGCCTACAAGGAAATCAACAACTTCTACACGCCGACGGTCTACGAGAAGGGCGCGGAAGTCATCCGCATGCTCAAGGTCCTGATCGGCGACGACGCCTTCAAGCGCGGCATGGACCTCTATTTCGAGCGCTGCGACGGCACCGCCGCGACGATCGAGGAATTCCTCGCCTGCTTCACTGAGGCCTCCGGCCAGAATCTCGACCATTTCGCCCGCTGGTACGAGCAGGCGGGCACGCCGACCATCGTCGCCTCCGGCCGATACGACGCAGCGGCGAAGCGCTACACGCTCGATCTGGCACAGAGCACACCGCCCACGCCGGGCCAGCCCGAAAAGCAGCCGGTCGTTCTCCCGATCAAGCTCGGCCTCGTCGGCGCGAAGGGCGACCTGCCGCTGAAGACCGCCTCGAACGCCTATGCCGGCGACGGGCTCGTCGTGCTCGACCAGCCGTCGCTGTCCGTCACCTTCGATGATGTCGCGGAGGCGCCGATCCCCTCGCTGATGCGCGGTTTTTCCGCCCCGGCGCGGCTCGACCTCGATCTGTCGGATGCCGACTTGCTGCGGCTGTTTTCGGCGGACAGCGATTCCTTCAATCGCTGGCAATCGCTCCAGAGCGTCGCGACCCGCGTGCTCGTGGCCGCCGGCAAGCCCGGCGCCGATGCGGGAGTTCTGACGGCGACCGCCGGCAAGCTCGGCGAGGCATTGCAGGTCTTCCTCAAGAGCGATGCGCTGTCCGACCCCGCCTTCGCCGCGCAGGTGCTACGCCTGCCGGCGCCGGCCGATATCGCCCGCGAGATCGGTGGGGATGTCGATCCCGACGCGATCTTCGCAGCCCACCGCAAACTGTCGAGCGCGATCGGCAAGGCCTTGCTCGGAGACCTGCCGGGCCTGCGCGGGGCTTTGGCGGCGAGCGGCACCTATCGTCCTGATGCCGCGTCCGCCGGACGGCGGGCACTGCGCAACGAACTGCTCGGGCTGGCGGCCTTGGCCGCCCCGACTGACGCCGCCGACCTCTGCGAAGAGCAGTTCGCCGGCGGAGACAACCTGACCGATCGCCTCGCCGCGCTGGCAGCCATGACACTGATCCCCGGCGAGCGCCGGGAAGCTCTGATCGCCCGCTTTGCCGAGACCTATGCGGGCGAGCCGCTGGTGCTCGACAAATGGCTGATGGCGCAGGCGCTGATCGCCGAGCCCGGCACGCTGGAGCGGGTCAAGACGCTGATGCAGCACCCGGCCTTCTCGCTCGGCAATCCCAACCGCGTACGGGCGCTGATCGGCGGCTTCGCAGCCAATCTCACCCAGTTCAACCGGGCGGATGGCGCGGGCTACGAGTTCGTCGCCGATATCGTCGTGGCGCTCGACAAGACCAACCCGCAGGTCGCCTCGCGGCTGCTCGGCTCGTTCAAGAGCTGGCGCATGCTGGAGCCCGGTCGCAAGGGCCTTGCACAGGAGGCCTTGAGCACCGTGGCGCGGCTGCCGAACCTATCGCGAGACGTCGCCGACATCGCCGAAAGAGCGCTCGCCTGAGCGCTCTCCGGAATGGTTAATGCCGACCTGTCCAAAACATTAACGTTTCATTACCCGCGCAGGATTCATCGCCATAAGCACTACAACCTAAAGGGGAATTCGACACTCCTGACTCAACTCAGGGCTAGACAAACCGAGTCGTCCGGATTCAACTGACAGTGATTCGCGGGGATGCGGCACGTCTCCCGATCTTACTGACGGTAAAGTTCCGAAGGGGGACCGGGCATGTCGCGTGCCAACGCGGGCTGCGCACCTGTGCGCGCCGATACGATTCTGGGTGTAGCACGCTCGCTGACGCACCCGTTGTATCATCGCTTCGAAAGTTTCGAGCCCACCTTCCGCACCGCCATCCCGGCGCTCGTCGGGCTGTTCCTCGTCATCCTCGGTGCCGGGGCGTTGTTCCAGACTTCGGCCATGCGCGATGACGCCCTCGTCGACGCGACCGGCGACATGGACCTGGTCTCGGCGCTGGTCGCCCGCGAGCTCGATGCCGCGACGCTGACCGGCAAGGAGCCGACCGCCGTGCTCGCCGCCCTCACGGCCCGCCACCTCGCCGCCCATGGCCGTATCGTCCATGTCAGCGGCGCCGATGGCCGTATCATCGCCAGCGAGCCGGCCATCGGCCAGACGCAGCGCACGCTGGTCGACTTCCTCGGCCCGACCCAGCCATTGACCATCTTCGGCGACCGCGCCGGTGTGATGCGCATCACCTTGCCGAACGGCGTCGATGTCCTCGCCAGCGTGCGCAACCTCTCCTCCCCGCTCGGACAGGTCGCCGTGCTCCAGCCGGTCTCCCGCGCTCTCTCGACCTGGCAGCTGCGCCGCTCCGGCCTGATCCTGCTGTTCGGCGCCGCCGGGCTCGTCCTCGGCGTCACCACGCTCGCCTTCATGCTCCAGTCGAAGCGGGCGAGTGCCGCCGACCAGGATTGCGACTGCGTCCGCGAGCGCATCGATACCGCGCTCAACCGCGGCCATTGCGGCCTCTGGGACTGGGACCTCGCCCGCGGCCGAATCTACTGGTCGGATTCGATGTATGCCCTGCTCGGCTATGACCGTACCGGCGAGTACATGTCCTTCGGCGAGGTCTCGAGCTTCATCAACCAGGAGGATGTCGACCTCTACGCGCTGGCCGACGCGATCAGCCGCGGTGAGGCCGACCATCTCGACCGCGAATTCCGCGTCCGCTCCGCCGCTGGCGAATGGATCTGGCTCAAGGCCCGTGCGGAGCTGGTGATCGACCGCCGCACCCGCTCGCGCCACCTCGTCGGCATCGTCGTCGACATCTCCGAGCAGCGCCGCATGGCCGAGCGCACCGCCACCGCCGACGCCCGCCTGCGCGACGCCGTCGAGGCGATCTCGGAAGCCTTCGTGCTCTGGGATGCCGATAACCGCCTCGTGCTCTGCAACGCCAAGTACCAGCAGCTTCACCAGCTCCCGCCCGAGGCCCTGCAATCCGGCGCTTCCTATGACGAGATCATGGAGCGCTCCGCCCAGCCGCAGATCGACCGCGAGCCGATGCGCGTGCAGCGCGGCAATGCCGGCGCCTCCTACGAGGCCCGCCTCTCGGACGGCCGCTGGCTCCAGATCAACGGCCGCCGCACCAAGGATGGCGGCTCGGTCTCGGTCGGCACCGACATCACCAAGCTCAAGCAGCAGGAAGAGCGGCTGACCCAGTCCGAGCACCAGCTCCTGATGCATGTCACCGATCTCAAGGCCTCGCGCCAGAAGCTCGAAGCCCAGGCCCAGCAGCTCGCCGATCTGGCCGAACGCTATCTCGAGCAGAAAGCCTCCGCCGAAAGCGCCAACCGCGCCAAGTCCGAGTTCCTCGCCAATATGAGCCATGAGCTGCGCACGCCGCTCAACGCGATCATCGGTTTCTCCGAGATCATGGAGAACGGCATGTTCGGCCCGCTCGGCGAGAAATACACCGACTATGTCCGCGATATCCGCTCCAGCGGCGGCTACCTCCTGAGCATCATCGACGACATCCTCGACATGTCCCGCATCGAATCCGGCCGGATGCGGCTGGAGAAGACGGAGATCGCGCTCGGCCCGGTGCTCGACCAGGCGCTGCAGAAGGTCCAGCCGGAGGTGGAGCGCAAGCAGCTGGTGCTCGCCATCGAAGGCCCGCTCGACACCCATCTCGAAGCCGACCCGCACGCCCTCTACCAGATCCTCGGCAACCTCCTCGACAACGCCGCCAAGTTCACGCCGGAAGGCGGGCGGATCGCGGTCCGCACCCGCCATGTCCCCGGCGCGCTCAACATCTTCATCGAGGATACCGGCATCGGCATCCCCAAGGAGAAGATCGACCGGGTCGGCCGCCCGTTCGAGCAGGTCGAGGGCGATCTGGTCCGCAGCTACAAGGGCTCGGGGCTCGGCCTCGCCATCGCCCGCTCGCTCACCGAGATGCATGGCGGCTCGCTCCGCCTGCGCTCGGCGATGGGTGCCGGCACCATCGTCATGGTCCACCTGCCGCTCGACGGCGGCGCCAATCGCGTCACCGCGCAGGCGGCGTGAGGCTCCGGCCTCCACCGCCTCGTCATGCTCGGGCCTGACCCGAGCATCTCCTTCCGGAAGGGGCTCCCGCGCCCCCTCGTTCTGAAATTCTCGGGTCAAGCCCGAGAATGACGCCTAACTCCCCTTCCGCGCTTCGCCCAGCACGCGCGTGAAGATCGCCCGCACGCTGGAACGGACCTCGTCCAGCTCTGCCTTCAGCACCTTCGCATCCGGACGGCCGACCGCCGTCGCGATCCGGCGCAGCACCCGGGGCGGCACGGCCTTGGGGTCGAAAGCCTCCTCGACCGTGAAGCGCTGCCAGAGCTGGACGTCGCCGATCAGGCGATGCGCCTCCAGCAGGACCGAGGCATCGCCATCCGAGAGCAGGCCGGCAGCCTTGGCCGCGGCGAAGACCGAGGCCGTGTCGTTGACGATCAGGCCGGGGTTCTCGCTGGCATAGGCCAGCACGAGGAACTGGGCGAGGAAATCGAGATCGGTGATGCCGCCGGCGGCGAGCTTCAGGTCCCAGGGGTCCTTCTCGCCCTTCTCCTTGGCGATGAGCGCGCGCATCTCGGCGACGGCCGCCGCGACCTTGGCGGGCTCGCGCTTGCGCGAGAGGATTGCGCGGATCGAGGCCTCGGCCCGCTTCGCCAGGCCTGCATCGCCAGCGACGACGCGGGCGCGGGTCAGCGCCATCTCCTCCCAGATCTCGGCCTCGCCGGAATGATAGGCCTCGAAGCCGGCGAACTGGGTCGCGGCCGGGCTCTTGTTGCCGGTCGGGCGCAGGCGCATGTCGACCTGATAGAGCGTGCCGCGCCGCGTCGGCACGGTCAGCGCCGCGACGAGGCGCTGGGTGAAGCGGACATGCCAGGTGACGGGATCGAGGCTCTTGGCGCCGTCGCTCGATCCTGCCTCCTCCGGTCGGTCATAGAGCAGGATCAGGTCGAGATCGGATGAGGGCGTCAGCTCGCCCGCGCCGAGCCGGCCGAGGCCGAGCACCACCGTCTCCGCGCCCTCGATGGTTCCGTGATCCTCGATGAAGGACCGGCGCGTATCGGCAAAGGCGACGCGCAGGCAGGCTTCCGCCACCGCGCAATAGGCCTGCCCTGCCCCTTGCGCGGGATAGACGCCGGAGAGCAAGCGGGCGCCGACCAGGAAATTCTCCTGCCGGGCCGCGTCGCGCAGGCGATCGAGCCCGTCCTCGACGCTCGGCGGCGGCGAGCCGACATAGTTGCGGATGCGGCGCTCCAACGCTTCGACATCGAGCACCGCCTGTCCGAAGGCGGGATCGATGACGCCGTCGAGCACATGCGGGTGCAGGGCCGCGACCTTGGCGAGGCGCGGCGCGCTGCCAAGAATCTCGGCGAAGAGCGTCAGCAGGGAATCATGCGAGCGCAGCAGCGTCAGCAATTCCACCGCAGCCGGCATGCGGACGAAGGCGTTGTCGAGATGGGCGAGCGCACCATCGGGATCGGCGGTGCGGCCGAGCGCGACGAGCAGCGCAGGCGTCAGTTCCGTCAGCACCTCGCGGGCACGGGCGCTGGTCACGGCTGCGCGGCGGCCGAAGTGCCAGCCGCGCACCGTTTCCGCTGCGGTGGCACCATCGCGGAAGCCGAGCTTGCCCAGCGTTTCGATCGTCTCGGGATCGGCCTCCGAGCCGGTGAAGCTCAGCGTGCCGGCTTCGGAAGCGAGGCTCGGCCCTTCCTCGAAGAGCAGGGCATAATGCCCCTCGACGCGCTTCGCATGCGCCGTCAGCGCCTTGCCGAAGGCGGCCGTCGAGGGATAGCCGCAGAAGCGGGCGAAGCCTTCGAGTTCGGCCGCCGCCTTGGGCAGGGTCTGCGTCTGCTCGTCGGCCTGCATCTGCAGGCGGTGCTCGATGGTGCGCAGCCAGCGATAGGATTCGGAGAGTTCGTCGCGGGCCTGCGGCGTGATCCAGCCCTCGGTCGTCAATTCGCCGAGCATCTCCAGCGTGCGCGGGCCGCGTAAAGCCGGGCGGCGGCCGCCGAAGACGAGTTGCTGGGTCTGGACGAAGAACTCGATCTCGCGGATGCCGCCGCGCCCGAGCTTCACGTTGTGGCCGGCGACCGCAATGGTCTCGTGGCCCTTCACCGTCTGGATCTGGCGCTTCATCGCGTGAATGTCGGCGATGGTCGCGAAGTCGAAATACTTGCGCCAGATGAAGGGCGCGAGGTCTTTCAGGAAGCGCCGGCCAACCTCGATGTCCCCGGCAATGGGCCGGGCCTTGATCATGGCGGCGCGTTCCCAGTTCTGGCCGACCGTCTCGTAATAGGAATAGGCCGAGGGCAGCGAGACCGCGACATGGGTCGAGGCCGGGTCCGGCCGCAGGCGCAGGTCGACGCGGAAGACATAGCCGTCCGGCGTGCGCTCCTGGATGATGCGTGCGATCTGCTGGGTCAGCTTGACGAAGAAGCTCGTGGGCTCGCCGACGCCGGCCGCTTCAGCCGCCTCCGGGTCGAAGAACACGACGATGTCGATATCGGAAGAATAGTTCAGCTCGCCGGCACCGTGCTTGCCGAGCGCCAGCACGACGAGACCGGATCCGAGCCCCGGATTGGCGGGATCGGCGAGATTGATCCGGCCGAGATCGGCCGCCTGGCGCAGGACATGGTTGGTCGCGAGCTGCGTCGCCATGTCGGCAGTCGCGGTAAGAGCGGCCGTCACGGTCTCGACATCCCAGGCGCCGCCGATATCGGCCAACGCGATCAGGAGCGCCATCGAGCGGCGGAAGCGGCGCAGTTCCCGCATCAGGTCGGCGGTTTCGCAGCCGGCGCCGGCAAAGGCCGCGATGCCGGCGAGCAGCGTGTCGCGGCGCGCCTCCGGCGCGTCCGTCAAGGCGGCAAGCAAACCGGCCGGATCGAAGCGCATGATCTGCGTCAGGAAGGGCGAATGGGCGAGGATGCCGGCGATGAGCGCCGCGCTGCGCGGATGCTCGGCCAGATGCGCGCTCAGCGCCCCGGCCGCTTCCTCGTCATGGAGCCGCTCGATCAGCTCGCGCTTCAGCAGCGCCTCGGCCTTGGCCTTCGCCGGCAGGACCGGCGCAGCCTCGAGCCTGTCACAGAGCCGTTCCGCCATTGCGAACTCCCTCGCAGCCAATGTCGAGCCCTCATCCTGAGGAGCCATTCCCAAGGGAATGGCGTCTCGAAGGATGTTCCAGGAGGCCTTTTTGAACCATCTGAAGCATCCTTCGAGACGCGCTTCTACGAAGCGCTCCTCAGGATGAGGGCTCGGACATACAACCCTTTAGTGGGTGGGCAGGCCAGCAGGGTTTGGCGCCGCTGTCGAGGCGGCTGGCTCCACGAGGGCCGGCGTGTCCACAGGCTTCGGACTGCCGGCCGGCAGGAGGATGACCACGCGCAGGCCCGGCGCATTGTCCTCCAGCCTGATCTGGCCGCCATGGAGCCGCACCACACCGGACGCCAGCGAGAGGCCAAGCCCGAAGCCCGGCTTGCTGCGGCTGGCATCGAGCCGCACGAAACGGTCGAGCACGCGGCCGCGATCGGCCTCCGGGATACCGGGGCCGCGATCGGCGACGGCAAGCTCGACCTGATCGCCGATCTGCCGCGCCGAGACCGTAACCGTGCCGTCGCCGCCTTGCTCCGGTGTGCCGTATTTCAGGGCGTTGTCGATCAGGTTGTTCAGGGCCTGCCCGATCAGCTCGCGGTTGCCATGCACCTTCAGGCCCGGCTCGACCGCGCAGGCGAGCGAGAGGCCGGCTTCCTCGGCGAGGGGCTCGTAGAGCTCGGCGAGGCCCAAGACCACTTCGGACAGGTCGAGTTCGCTCATGTTCTCGCTGATGCGGCCGGCCTCCAGCCGCGCGATCATCAGGAGCGCGTTGAAGACGCGGATCAGGTTGTCCGCCTCCTCGATCGCGCCATCGAGCGCGGCCCGCAGTTCATCCGGCGATTTGGCCGTGCGCAGCGCCTCCTCGGCGCGGTTGCGCAGGCGTGTCAGCGGCGTCTTGAGGTCATGGGCGATGTTGTCGGTGACCTGCTGCATGCCGGCCATCAACTCGCCGATGCGGTCGAGCATGGCGTTGAGGTTGAGCGCCAGCCGATCGAGCTCGTCGCCCGTGCCGGTGATGGCGAGCCTGCCCTTCAGGTCACCCGCCATGATGCCATGCGCGGTCTCGGTCATGCCGTCGATGCGCTTCAGCACGCGCCGCGCCACGAACCAGCTGGCGAAGCAGCCGAGGACGAAGACCAAAGCCAGCGACCAGCCGGCGGCGCGGCGGATGACGATGCCAAGCCGGTCGCGCTCCTCGAGGTCGCGGCCGACGAGAAGGCGAAAGCCGGCCGGAAGCATGTAGACCCGCACGAGCGCGCGGCTCGGCGTGTCGACCGTCTCGCTGGAGCGGGCATATTCGATCTCGCTCTCGCCGGTGCGGTCGAGCGTGCCGGGCGGGATCGCCTCGACATTGCCGGCGATGCGCTCGCCGACTGGCGTGGTGACGAGATAGAGCGAGGCGCCCGGCGCCCGCGAGCGGCGCTCGATGATGTTGACGAGACGGCGGATGCCACCCTGACGCTGCTGCTCGGCCAGGCCCTGGATCTCGGCATCGATGGTCGAGCGGATCTGGTCGGTCAGCAGGCGCTGCGCGTTCCAGGCGACATAGCCGAGCGCAAACGCCGCAAAGAGCGCGAAGATGACGAGATAGGCCGCCGTCAGCTTGAAGGCGGTCGTGCGGAACAGCGTCGGCAGGAAGCGCTGGCGCTTATGCGGGGAGGCGTCAGCGCGCGCTATCACGGACCAGGTATCCGGCGCCGCGGATGGTGTGGATCATCGGCTGCTCGAAGCCCTTGTCGACCTTGGCGCGCAGGCGGCTGACATGCACGTCGATGACATTGGTCTGGGGATCGAAATGATAATCCCAGACGTTCTCCAGCAGCATGGTGCGGGTCACGACCTGGCCGGCATGCTTCATCAGATATTCGAGCAACCTGAATTCGCGCGGCTGCAGCACGATCTCCTGGCTCTCGCGGGTAACGCGATGGGCGAGCCGGTCGAGCACCAGTTCACCGACGCGGTAGGTCGTCGGCTCCGAGGCGGGCGCACTGCGCCGGCGGGCCAGCACCTCGACACGGGCCAGAAGCTCCGAGAAGGCATAGGGCTTGGGGAGATAATCGTCGCCGCCGGCACGCAGGCCCTTCACCCGGTCATCGACCTGGGCGAGCGCGGAGAGGATCAGCGCGGGAGTATCGTCCTTCTGCTCGCGCAGCGAGCGGATCAGGGAGAGCCCGTCGAGGCGCGGCAGCATCCGGTCGATGACCAGCACGTCATAACCGCCGCCCTCGGCCATGGCATAGCCTTCCAACCCGTCCGCGGCATGGTCAGCGACATGGCCGACCTCGCGGAACGCCTTGGTCAGGTAGGCCGCAGCCTCGGCATCATCTTCGACGATCAGGAGTCGCATGGATCAACCCTAGCCTATCAAACGCGAGAACGGCAGGCCGGATGATACGCATCCGGCCTGCCGCCGCGACGGCAAGGTCCCTCGGCTGGGGCGACAGGAAACCGAAGGGACCCTGCTCAGCATCGGACCGGAAAGCAGGGCAGCTTTCCGGGGAAGCCCGATGCACTTCCGGTTCAGGCCGCCGGCTGGCGGCCGACCTCGAAGGTCACGTCCCGCGACTTGCCTTCGCGGAAGAGCGTGATCGTGGCCTTGGCGCCCGGCGCGAAGGTCGCGATCTTGCGCGACAGCTCGCGAGCGTCCTTGATCGCCTCGCCGTTCACAGCGGTGATGGTGTCGCCGCGGCGGATGCCGGCCTTGGCGGCAGGGCCGTTGCCCTGCGCCTCGGCGACGAGCGCGCCCTTGGCGTCCTTCAGGCCGATGGCGTCGGCCATCTCGGTCGTGACCGGCTGGATCTGCACGCCGATGAAGCCGCGCGCCACCGTGCCGTCCTTCTTCAGCGACTCGACCACCTGCTTGACGGTGGAGGCCGGGATCGCGAAGGCGATGCCGACATTGCCGCCGGAGGGCGAGAAGATGGCGGTGTTGACGCCGACGACCTCACCCTTCTGGTTGAAGGTCGGGCCACCCGAGTTGCCGCGGTTGATCGGCGCGTCGATCTGGATGAAGTCGTCATAGGGGCCCGAGCCGATATCGCGGCCCTGCGCCGAGACGATGCCGGCCGTGACCGTGCCGCCGAGGCCGAACGGATTGCCGATCGCCAGCACCCAGTCACCGATGCGCGCCTTGCCGTCGGCAAGCTGCACGAAGGCGTAGTCGCCGGCATCCTTGACCTTCAGCAGGGCCAGATCGGTGCGCGGATCGGTGCCGACCACCTTGGCATCCAGCGTCTTGCCGGAGTCGGTGACGAGCTGGACCTCGACGGCGTTCTCGACGACGTGGTTGTTGGTCACGACATAGCCGTCCTGGCTGACGAAGAAGCCCGAGCCCTGGGCCATGCCCTGACGCGGCTGCGGCTTGCTCGGGGCAGAGCCCTCGCCGCGCTCGCGGAAGAAGCGGCGCAGCTGCGGCGGCAGGTCATCGAGATTCTGCTCGTCGCCGGCAGCAGCGGCCTGCGTCTTGACGCGGACCGAGACAACAGCCGGCTTCACCTTCTCGACGAGGTCGGCGAAGGAGGGCAGCGCGGTCTGCGCGCCCGAGAGCTGGATCGGCTGGGCAACGGCGTTGTGGTTCTGCATCAGGGCGCTGTCGGCGATGCCGGCGGCGAGGCCGATGCCAAGGATGGCGGTGCCCGCCAGAAGCGCGCCGCGCTTGAGAATGGACTTCCGGGTGTCGTTCTTTGTCGTCATGATCTGAACCTCGTGGAGCGACAGGGCGCTTTCCCCTGCTCGTGACGAGAACCATGACGCCGGCCGCCTTACGCGGCTTTGGCCTGAAGATGACGCTTTCGTAAGGTTGCGGCGCGGGGCCGAGGCGTCATTCTCGGGCTTGACCCGAGAATCTCAGGCCGGAAGAGCATCGCAGCCTCCTTCGGCGAGAGATGCTCGGGTCAAGCCCGAGCGAGACGGCAGTGGCTAGCCCTGCTCGTCCCGCAGCAGCCTGTCGATGCGGCTGCGCTCCTCATCGGTCAGCGGCACGGTGGCAGCGGCCTCCTCACCCATCCGTTGCCGCCCGCGTCGCCAGACGAAGGCTATACCGGCGAGCAAGATGAGGAACGGCGCACCCCAGAGCAGCAGTGTCTGCGCGTTGAGCGGCGGGCGCAGCAAGACGAAATCGCCATAGCGGGCAACGACGAAATCGACCACGGCCTTGTCGTCGTCACCAGCGACGATGCGCTCCCGGACAAGGATGCGCAGGTCGCGGGCGAGCGGCGCGTCGGAATCGTCGATCGACTGGTTCTGACAGACGAGGCAGCGCAGGCCGCCGGAGATGTTGCGCGCCCGCTGCTCCAGCGCCGCGTTGGGCAGGATCTCGTCAGGCTGCACGGCTTGCACCGCAGGCGCCGCCAGCAGCATCAGACCGAAGATGAAAGCGATCCGCCGCATCGCCCTCACTCCGCCGGCTGCGGGGCGGTCACGGGCACAGCGCGCTTCGGCGCCGCCAGCCGGAAGCGCCGGTCGGTCAACGAGAGCCCGCCGCCGAGCGCCATGACGAGCGAACCGATCCAGATCAGCAGGATCAACGGCTTGTCGTAGAGACGCACCGCGACGCCGCCATCCTGCGCTTCGCCGAGGCTGACATAGGCCTGGCTCAGGCCGTCCGTGCGGATACCGGCCTCGGTCGTCGGCATGGAGCGGGCCGTGTAGACGCGCTTGGAGGCCTCGACCGGCGCGAGCTCGCGATCGCCCGAGAAGACCTGGAAGCGGGCGACCTCGGACCGGAAATTCGGTCCGGTGCGCGGCGACATGCCTTCCAGCACGATGGTGTAGCGGCCGCTGGTCAGGCGCTCGCCGGGCTTCAGGACGGTGATCGCCTCGGTGCTCCAGGCCTGGGCGGCGATGCCGATGATGCTCAAGCCGACGCCGGCATGGGCGAAGGCCGTGCCCCAGGCCGAACGCGGCAGGCCGCGCGCCCGCGACAGCATCGCCCGCCAGCCGCTGGCACGCATCATGATGCGCTCGCCGAGATCGAAACCGGCGGCAAGGACGAGGAAGACGCCGAGGCCCACGCCGAGCGGCGCCAGAACCGGCCCGCCGCGCGTGAAGAAGAGCAGCGCGAGAGCGGCCAAGACGGCGATCCCGAAGGCCATGGCGTTGCGCTGGGCCGCGCCGAGCAGGTCGCCGCGCTTCCAGGCGAGCGACTGGCCGAGCGGCAGGATCAGCAGCAGCGGCACCATCACCGGCACGAAGGTCGCGTTGTAGAAGGGCGGGCCGACCGAGATCTTGTCGCCGGTCACCATCTCCAGCAGCAGCGGATAGAGCGTGCCCACGAAGACGGTGGCGCAGGCCGTCGCCAGGAAGACGTTGTTGACGACGAGCGCGCTCTCCCGGGAGACCGGCGCGAACAGGCCGCCCTGCCGCAGCAGGGGCGCGCGCCAGGCGAAAAGCGCGAGCGAGCCGCCGACGAAGAAGATCAGGATCAGGAGGATGAAGAGGCCGCGTGCCGGGTCGGTCGCAAAGGAATGGACCGAGGTCAGCACGCCCGAGCGGACGATGAAAGTGCCCAGCAGCGAGAGCGAGAAGGTCAGGATCGCCAGCAGGATCGTCCAGACCTTCAGCGCGTCGCGCTTCTCCATCACCACGGTCGAGTGGATCAGCGCCGTGCCGGCGAGCCAGGGCATGAAGGAGGCGTTCTCGACCGGGTCCCAGAACCACCAGCCGCCCCAGCCGAGCTCGTAATAGGCCCAGTACGAGCCCATCGCGATCCCGAGCGTCAGGAATATCCAGGCCAGCAGCGTCCAGGGCCGGACGGCGCGCGCCCACATCGCGTCGATGCGCCCGTCGATCAGCGCCGCGACGGCGAAGGCATAGGTGATCGAGAAGCCGACATAGCCGACATAGAGCAGCGGCGGATGGATCGCGAGGCCGAGGTCCTGCAGGATCGGGTTGAGGTCCTGCCCTTCGGCCGGCACAGGCGACAATCGCTGGAACGGGTTCGAGGTCAGCAGGGTGAAGGCGAGGAAGGCGACCGCGACGAGCCCCTGCGCGGCGAGCGCCCCAGCCCGCAGGCGCGGCGGCAGCGAGCGGCGCGACAATGCGACGAGCGCCCCGAACAGCGTCAGGATGAGCACCCAGAGCAGCATCGAGCCTTCGTGGTTGCCCCAGACCGAAGTGAGTTTGTAGATCAGCGGCTGCGCCGAATGGGAATTGGCGACGACGTTGCCGACCGAGAAATCGGAGCGGACATAGGACGTCACCAGAGCCGCGAAGGACAGGGCGACCAGCGCGAACGAAACCAGCGCCGCGCTGCTGCCGACCGAGGCCAGCGTCCGGTCCTGCCGGAACACGCCCCAGAACGGCACCACCGCCTGGATCACGGAAACGCCGAGCGCGAGCGCCAGCGCATAATGGCCGATCTCGACGATCATATCAGGCTCACGGCTTTGCCGGCGCAGCGGCAGGAGAGCCGGCACCGCCCGGCTGCCAATGCCCCTGCTTCTTCAGCGTATCGGCGACTTCGCGCGGCATATAAGTCTCGTCATGTTTCGCCAGCACCGAGTCCGCCTTGAAGCGGCCGGCGCCTTCGAAGACGCCCTCGGTGACGACGCCCTGCCCTTCCCGGAAGAGATCGGGCAGCAGGCCATCATAGCCGACCCTGATCGAGGTCTTGCCGTCGGTCACCGCGAAGGTAACGCGCTTGCCGTCGCTGCGCTGAACCGAGCCCGCCTCGACCAGCCCGCCGAGGCGCATACGGGTACCGGGCAGCACGCCCTTCTCGGTGATCTCGGTCGGGCCGTAGAAGAAGACGATGGTGTCGCGCATCGCGAAGAGGACGAGGCCGGCGGCCAGGGACAGCACGGCACCGGCCATCGCGATCAGCGTCAGCCTGCGCTGCTTGCGGGTGAAGCGGCGCTTCGCCGGGAGCGGCCGCGTCGGCTGGGCAATCGTCATGGCGCGGCCTCCTTCAAGGCCAATTCATCGGCGAGAGCGTCGATGGCCGCAAGCGCGTCCTTGTCTTCGGCGAGGCGTTCGCGCGCGGTCCTTACGGCCTGCAACGCCGCAGGCTTGTCGCCGAGGACGGTGCGGGCGCGGATCAGGCGGCTCCATTCGGGCAAGCTGCCGCCGCCTGCGCTCAGGCGCTCGGCCAACCCGTCGACCATCGCCTTGATCGCCTGCTGGCGTTCGGCTTCGGGAAGGGCTGCGACCGCCTTGCGGCCGGCATCGGCCTGCATGCGCTCCAAACGGGCACGAACGGCGCCGGCCCAGTCGGCATCGGCAGGCGCCTCAGCCAATAGCTGGGTGAGAGCGGCCTGCGCGCCCTCGCCATCGCCGTCCTGCTCTTTGGCAAGCGCGAGGTAGTAACGGGCTCGCGGACTTTTCGGATCGAGCTTGACGGCCTCGGCGAAGGCTTCACGCGCAGCAGCGGTGACGACCCCGCCAGCTTCCATGATGCGGGCCTCGCCGAGCCCCGCCAGCAGATCGGCATCGGGCTTGCCGACGCGGGCGGCCGCGGCAAAGGCTTTCGCAGCCTCGTCGTACCGGCCCTGGCGGAGATAGATCGGTGCGAGCAGCGACCAGCCCTTGGCATCGCCCGGATTGGCGGCGAGATGGGCTTCCATGCGCGCGAGGATGATCGCGAAATCCTGCTGCGGGCCGGCCTTTTCCAGCCGTGCCGCCAGCGGCTGGTCAGGCAGGTTCGGCGAGCCGTAGAGCCCGTAGATCAGGAGGGCGAGCAAAGGCACGACCGAGAGCATCAAGGCGGAGCTTGCCCGGCGGCGACGCAGGGACGGCTCGGTTTCGCCCGCGGCTCCGGTTTCGTCGCCAGCGGCGCGCAGAAGCCGGCGGGCGGCTTCGGTACGGGCGGCTTGCGCGTCCTCCTCGCCGATCAGCTTGCGTGCGAGATCGCGGTCGATCTCCTTGAGCTGGGCGCGATAGAGGCTGCGGGCATCGGCCGTATCGCCGAACCCTTCCGTCTGGCCATGACTGAGCGGCCGGAGCAAGGCGAAGATCGCCGCTCCCGTCATGGCTGCAAAGATGGCCCAGATCATCATGCGGCGTTCTTAGCCAATCGTCCGCCCGGGTTCATGGTGACAAAGGGTCACGCGGCAAAGAATTCTTCTAAACCGAAGGCAGCTCAAGCCGCGCCCTCAATCCGCCCAGCGGCGAGCGATGCAGGGTGAGCCCGCCGCCATAAAGCTTGGCGATGTCGACGACAATGGAGAGGCCGAGCCCCGATCCCGGCGTGGTCTCGTCGAGCCGACGACCTCGCTTCAGGACTTCAGCCATGGCGCCCTCCGGCAGACCGGGGCCATCATCGTCGATCAGCAGCGCGATCCGCTCGGTGTCAGGTGCCTTTTCGACCGCAAGCGAGACCTCGACGGTGGAAGAGGCCCATTTGAAGGCGTTGTCGAGGAGATTGCCCAGCATCTCCTCCAGATCCTGCTTCTCGCCGCGGAAGCGTAGGCCGGGTGCGATCGTGTGCGAACCGGAGATGCCCTTGCCCTGCGAGATCTTGGTAAAGGTACGCAGAAGCGCATCGAGAGAGGGGGGGATTTCCGTCACGCCGCCGAGCGCGCCTGAAAGCGCCGCGGCCCGCGCCCGGTCGAGATAGTACTGGACCTGGTCGCGCATGATCGCGGCCTGAGCGCGGACGGTTTGAGGCAACTGGCCGTCGCCGCTCGTGTCGGCCTCGTTCATCATCACGCTGAGCGGCGTCTTCAGTGCATGCGCGAGGTTGCCGACCTGCGTGCGGGCGCGGTCGAGGATTTCGTGATTGGCGTCGATGAGCTGGTTGAGCTCGCTGGCGAGCGGTGCGAGATCGGGCGGATACTGCCCGACGATGCGCGGGTTCTCACCCGTCCGAACGGCGCCGACGGCAGAGCGCAGGCGCACCAGCGGGCGCAGACCGAAGCGGACCTGCACCAATGTCGATGCGACCAGGGCGATGCCAAGCAGCAGGAAGGTCATCGCCAGCGCGAAGCGGAAATCCCGGATGTCCCCCTCGATCTCGTCGGCGGGGGCTGCAACGGCAACAGTGAAGCGCCCATCCTCGCCCACATCGATCTCGCGCTCCAGGATGCGCAGGAGCCGGTCGTCCGGGCCGGAGACATAGCTTTCGCGCAGCCCCCGGCTGTTCGGCACGATCGGCTGATCGAGCAGCTTGGGGAGCTGCCCACCGACGAGGGAACGCGAGGCGCGGACATTCGGCCGCTCGCCGTCCAGCCTTGTGATCTGCCAGTACCAGCCGGTGAGCGGCAGGTCGAAGCGCGGCTCGCCGAGATCGCCGATCGTCTGGCGTTCAGTCTCAGGC
This sequence comes from Allobosea sp. FW305-C-101, assembly GCF_058783685.1. Lineage (NCBI taxonomy): Bacteria > Pseudomonadati > Pseudomonadota > Alphaproteobacteria > Hyphomicrobiales > Alloboseaceae > Allobosea > Allobosea sp. FW305-C-101. The sequence goes on from NZ_JBYSYT010000001.1 coordinate 751,924, forward strand.
GGCGCAGCGAGGTCCGCGACCAGCTGCTTGATGTAGACCGAGAGCCGCTCGTCGAAACCGCGCTCGGCCGAACGACGGTAGAAGGTGGTCAGGCCGACACCGGCCAGTACGAGGATCAGCACGCAGCAGACGGCCGCGGAGAAGAACAGCCGCGTTCCCAGCGAATAGCGATGGGATTTGAGCGGCATCGCCCGCGATCAGACCTTTTCCGGGGCGGCGGCGATGTAGCCGAGGCCTCGGACGGTCTCGATGATGTCGACGCCGAGCTTCTTGCGCAGGCGCCCGACGAAGACCTCGATCGTGTTGGAATCGCGATCGAAATCCTGATCGTAGAGATGCTCGACCAGCTCGGTCCGCGATACCACCCGGCCCTGATGATGCATCAGGTAGGAGAGCAGGCGGTACTCGTGCGAGGTCAGCTTCACCGGATTGCCGTCGACCACGACCCGGCTCGCGCGGGTGTCGAGCCGGACGGGGCCGCAGACCAGCTCCGAGGTGGCATGACCCGCCGCGCGTCGCAGCAACGCCCGGACGCGCGCCAGCAGTTCCTCGATATGGAAGGGCTTCACGACATAGTCGTCGGCGCCGGCATCGAAGCCCGAGACCTTGTCGCTCCAGCGGTCGCGCGCGGTCAGGATCAGCACCGGCATGGTCTTGCCGGCCCGGCGCCAGCCCTGCAGCACGGCGACGCCATCGACCTTCGGCAGGCCGAGGTCGAGAATCACCGCGTCATAAGGCTCGGCCTCGCCGAGATAGAGGCCTTCCTCGCCGTCAAAAGCCTTGTCGACGGCATAGCCGGCATTCTCAAGCGCAGTCACGATCTGGCGGTTGAGGTCCTTGTCGTCCTCGACGACGAGCAATCTCACGGTGGGGTCGCTCCAGTTGGGGAAGCCGCAACGGCTGTCAGCGGATGGTGGCGATCTTGCCGGATTGTCCTTCCAGCGTCACCCGCGCGACGCGGCCGTCGCGCTTCAGCGTCGTCACGACATAGACGAAATCCTCGCCCTGTCGACAGAGTCTGATGCGAACGACCTCGCCAGGGGCGGCGTGGCGGGCATGGCGCGAGGCTTCCGCCGGCTGCATGACGCGCCCTTCGGCGACGGCGTCGCGGGTCTCTTCGGAGGACAGGCAGGAGATCGGCGTCGCATCGTCGACGCGGATCACCGGCATCGGCGAGGAGGCGATAAGCGCAAAAGCAAGGATCGGTTCGACCGGCATCATCGACATGGGCTAATCCCATCCGCGTGAATGCGCCATGAATGCATCGCCTCGTTCACAACTCACAGTAGATCAGCGTATCGATACTCGTCCACGCCATTCGCGCCCGCGGCCGACCGTGGCGCTGAGCTGGCGGAGCGAGAGCGCGATCTCCCGCTGCTGCGAGCCGAAATCGGCGAGTTCCTGCGCAGCAGGATAGGTCCATTCCGGCGCGTTCACGATTTCGGTACGAAGCAAAGCCTCGCCGTCGAGCACGCCGAGTTCGTAATGCTCTCCCTCCTCTCCGAGAGGCACCTCCACCAGATCCCAGGAATCGCCGTCGATTCGCGTCCGCCTCAACCAGTCGATGACGATGCCTGCACCCGTCCTCGCCGCCTTCGGCCGGACGGGCGATAGCGGCACGAGCGCCTCCCCGGCGATCGGGACCGTGAACTCCACCATCGTGGCATCGCCGACATCGTCACGGACAGGCCCGACGCGATAACGCCGCGTCCGCCCGAGATCGGCCAAGTCTGCCGTCAACGAGACGGCCGCGCCATCGAGCACGACGACGCGAGCGCCGGCCGGAAGGGTGCGCGCCGCCGCGGCCTCACTGCCGCCGATTCCGCGAATCAACCCCGACAGGCGGAACTGCTGTGGCCCGATCAACTCGACCTGCGCAGCCGTGACGATCTCGACAGCGCCGTCCGCTCCAAGCAGGGCCAGAGCATTCGAGCCCGCCAACGCGGCCTCCGGCGAGACGGAGGAGAGCACGCCACCGCGCAACCTGACCTCCAGCACGGCACGACGGTCCGTTCGCCAGAGCGGTCCCTGAGGCAGCGCCGTGAGGGTCTCGCCGACGATCGAGGGCGCCTCGACGAAACCGTCGAGATCGAACACGCCTGCCTCGTCGGCCCGCCAGATCGCCAGAGCGCCGGGCCAGGGGGCAGCGAAAGCCGCCAGCGACAGCAAGGGCGGCGGCTGCACGGTGACGATCGGCAGGGCCAGCGGCACGGCCAATGGGCGTCCGGGCAACGCCGGAGGCGTTCGCGGCGGGCGCGTGCCACCGCTGGTTCCCGTCGAAACATAGATCGCCGGCTCGACGGCGCGAGCGCTCACCCGCCGCGTTGGCCCGTCGGCGATGCGGGTCACACGAAACAGGCGGCTGCCCGACTCGACCGGGACGGACAGGACATCCCCGGGCTCGATCGCGATGCAGCGTGGAGACAGCTCGCATTCGAGGCTTTCACGCCCAGCCCAGGCTTCCTGCAGGCGCTGGTCCGCGAGACGCCGGCCTTCGGCGGAGCGGGTCACAATCGCGGTTTCGACGGAGACTTCGCGCCGGGCCGCTCCGGCCAGGCGGCGCGAACGCGCGGCGGCGTTGCGGTAGTCTGCCTCGCTGTCGCTGAAGCCAAGACGCAGTTCGAGCGGGAGCTCGGTTTCCTGGCTGCGCCTGAGCGTGAAGGGTTCGCCATCGCGATCGGGAACGAGATCATCCGTGCCCAGCAGGCGCGAGACCTTGCCGCCCCTGCCCTCGAAACGCAGAGCGCCTGCGCTCATGATCGCGTCGAAGCCGAAGCTCTGAGCCAGCGGTTCCAGGGCCTGCCGCGCCGATAGCGGGCGATCCAGCACATAGCCGTCGACGAAGCCGTCGACCGCAATCCGGTCAGCCACAGGCAATCCGAAATCGGCGAGCAGTTTCGCGACGAGCCGATCGACCGGCGTGCCTTCCAGGCGCCCGTTCAGCCAATGACCCGTCTCGAAATTCGCTCCATCGGCCCAGATGCCGGAGAGGTCGGGAAAGGCTGGGAAAGGCCGCGTGTCCCAGTTCCACACGAAGATCCGGTTGGGATCGACCATGCGGATGCCGCTGACCGGATGGATCGGATTGCGCGCAGCGTCGAAGCCGACCCGGGCCGGATCGAAGCCGGAGATGATGGCTTCCAGTCCCCGCGCCTGCACGAGATCGTCACGCGCGCCGCTGGAAAACGGCGGATAGCCGCCTTCGTCCGATTTCGGATCGGGGAACATGTTGGGCGCATTGGCGCCCTTGTCGACGGCGGGAATGCCGATCTCGGTCAGCCAGATCGGCTTGGCGCCCGGCACGAACGGGGTCGCCGTCGTCTCGATGCCGCCGGCACGACGGATATGGGCCTGGCTCCACCAGCCCCAGAGATCCTTCGGCCGGAAGGTCCAAGGCTTGCCGTAGGCGCCGTCGGTGATCGGCAGGCGCGTCTGTGCGGCGCGGCCGTCCTCGTCGGCGTAGTACCAATCATAGGCTTCGCCGGCGGTCAGGCGCTGGCGCAGGTGAGCCAGATCGGCCGGCCCCCGCGCGATCGCAGCATCGGCATGGCTGCCGGAATCACGCCAGTCCGAGAACGGCGGATAGAAATCGATGCCGATCGCGCCGATTGCGGGCGACGCCCAGAACGGATCGAGCGGAAAATCGATCGCCTCTCCGTCATCGCGGACATCCGCGCCATATTCGGTCCAGTCGGCAGCATAGGTCAGGGTGGCGCCGGGCAGCATGGCCTTGACGTCCTGTGCGATGGCCACGAGCGCGTCGACCATCGGATAACCGGCCGCGCCGCGCAGATGCGTCAACCCCACCATCTCGGAACCGATGACGAAGCCCTCGACGCCGCCAGCAGCCTGAGCCAACGCGGCGCAATGCATCACGAGCCGGCGATAGGACCATTCATCCGGTTTGGCGCAGGTCACGTTCGAGCCCGCGGCGGCCATATCGGCGGGAACAACCGTGCCGACGAAGGACGCGACCTGCGCCGCGACGGCCGCGCCGCCTTCCGGGCTTCCCGGCTCGCCCGGCGCCGGATCGCAGGTGATGCGGCCCCGCCAGGGATAGCGCGGCTGGCTCGCCGCATCCGAGTAGGGGTCCGGCAGCCCATTGCCGGCCGGGATATCCATCATCAGGAAGGGGTAAAGCACGACCTCCAGACCGTAATCGACACGCAGGCGCCGGATCAGCGCGACGATGCTCTCGTCCGAGGGAGTGCCGCCGAACGCAGGCCTGCCGCCGATCTGGCTGACGACACGGGCAGAGGACCGCGACAGCCCGGCGACCGACCACTCCGCCCCGACCGTCGGCTTGTGCGGGATCTCGACGCGGGGGGCGACGCCGCAAGACCCGACACGCAGATCGTCGCCGAACCAGGACACGACCAACGACACGCGGCGCAGATTGGGGCAGAGCGACACGAGATGATGGAGCGCGGTATCGGCGTCGCTGCCGCCATAGAGCTGGTGGCGCGTCAGGCTTTCGGTGACGCCGGGCGCGGACTCATGGCTGACCGGGCGGACGTCATAGACGAACTCACCGGCGCCGGGCGTCAGCGCCACCGCGCGGATCATGCCGCCCAGCCCGTCGACGGCGCGCACGACCTCGAAGTCGAACTGCGGCACGCGGTTGCCGTAATCGGCCAGCGGAAAACGTTCGAACACGACATAGGCGAGGCCGCGATAGGCCGGCGCCTCGCCCGCCTCCTTCGCCGCGATCAGCGGATCGGGCTCCTGCGTCTCATAGCCGTGATGGACGCGCATCTGCACAGTCTGGACATCGAGTTCGCGCCCGTCGACCCAGATGCGCCGGATGAAGGCGATCGGCCCCTCGCACAGGCCGATCGCCAGATTGGCATGGTAGCTATAGGTCGTCTCGAAGGTCTTCTTCGCACGGCTGCCGCCCTTGCCGCCGCTCTTGGTGCGCGTGATCGAGACCGTGACCTCTTCCTCGAAGCGCGTCGCCCAGATCAATTGCCCGCCAAGCCGCGCGCGGCCGTAGAGGCGCGGGATAGCCGCGCCCTCCGTCGCGGCGAGGCCATTGACCTCCTTGAGGCGCGGCCCATCGACGATCTTGTTCCCGCCCGAGCTGCCGAGCCAGGCCTGGTCGATGCTGGCACCGGCGAGGCCGCCGAGCGCCTGACCGATCGCGCCACCGACCGGCCCGCCCAGGGCCGTGCCGAGAGCTGCGCCGGCAACCTGGAGAAGAAGCGTCGCCATCAGTCGGTCACTCCGGGGAAAGAAAAGGCATGGCTGAGATGGCGCCGCCACCAGGGCGTGAACGCAACCTCGGCGACGGCCGCACCGTCATGCGCGTGGATGATGCGATCCGGGCTTGCCAGGATCGCGCAATGCTTGGCCGGCAGATGCTCGCGCCAACGAAACAGCAGCACGTCGCCGCGTTGCGCTCCCGTAAGGGCGAGCGGTTGCAGGTGGCGCTCGGCAGCCAAGGCGAGCGTCTCCTGCCGCAGGCTTTCGGCCCAGCTCGGCGAATAGGGTGGCGGCGTTTCCGGCTCGTCGCCGCAGAGGTCGCGCCAGACGCCGCGTACCAGCCCGAGGCAATCGCAGCCGACACCGCATAACGAGGCCTGGTGGTGATAGGGCGTGCCCAGCCAGTGCCGCGCCGCCTCGACGATTTCGTCGCGCGTCATCGGAACAGGCTCCCGCCGTCGAGCGCCCCGTCGCCGGGGCGGACGCCGCCGATGATGAAATCCGTCGTCGGCATATGCGGGAAACCGCGGAAATTGACGCCGTTGGCGAATTTGGCGCGACAGGTCGCAAAGCTCTTGTCGCAGCCCGGCGTCACCCGAAAGCCGTCCCCGGGGGCGATCGGCACAGCCGGCGCCTGCCAGAGCTGGAACAGTGCCTGCGCGCCCTCGCGGCCGTGCCTCTTCACCTCGGTGGCGAAGCCGGCATTGGCGCCGCTGGTGAAGACCAACCGGCCGCCGGTAAAATGACCATCGGCATAGGACCCCATGCCCTCGGCCGAGAGCGAGAGGCGGCCATCGCTCTCGACGACCACCGCTTCCGCCGCGACAAGCGCGAGCCCACAGCGCGCATCGCCGAGATCGGCCGAGCAGGAGCGCATATAGAGCCGGCCGCGCTCCTCGTCGAAAGCCTTCGCGAAGCTGCGGATTTCGGCGGTGAAGCTCGCTTCGCCGCGCTTGATCTCGCCGACGAAGCCTTCCTCCAGCAGCACGCGCTGACCGGGATCGGCCCAGTTCACCAACCAGACGCGAACGCGCGCATCATCGTAGAGCCCGCGCGCCAGGTCGGCCTCGTTCAGCCCGAGGGCGGCGAAGGCGCCCGCAACCTCGCCGCCGCCGATGGCGAAGCCGAGTTCCGCTGCGCTTTCCGCGGCTTCGAGGCCGGTCGTCGCGGCGAAATCGACGCCCTCGAAAGACAGCTTGCGATCATGATCGGTGAAACCGAGCACGAGCCCGTCGCGGCGCGTCAGGCTCCAGCAATGGCACAGCGTCGTCGCGGCCGTCTCGATATGAGCGGCGAGACCGGAGGGGATGTCACGCATGGGCGGGCCTCAGGGAATGATCTCGACCACGGGAACGCGCGGGATCTCGCCGGCCGCGAAGGCGGAGAGATCGACCTCGATCGCGTCGGTGTCGAAGCGGACCGGTACGTCGAAGGCGAAACCGGCTGTCAGGACGGCGGCTGGAGGCGGGATCGAGCCGGCTGCGAAGGTGACCTGCCCTGTCGACAGGCTGCAGGAAAAGGCGCCGGCCGCGAGCTCGACACCGTCCATGGCGACCCGAACCGTGCCGGCGCAGGGCTTGGTGATCTCCCGGCTATAGGCGGACGCGCCGGAGCCATAGGCCTTGCAGAGCTGAAAGGCGGCGACGACACCGTCACCGACCCCGATGACCTGGTCGGTCGCGGCCGGCTGCTGCGAGGGCGGGCAACTCTTCCAGTCGAGCTGATCGCGCCAGCGAAAACCATGGAGCCGGCCGCGACGCTCCTCGAAGAAGCTCACCACGGCCGCCAGCGCATCGAGATTGCGGATGCCGAGTCCGGCATCGTAACGGCGCCGCGAATGCGCCCAGCGGCTGTTTCGAACTTCGCGCCCGGAAGCGAGCGTCACGATCTGGGTCTGGCGCTCCGGCCCGCCCCGCGCGCCGCGCGCGACATCGAGCGGAAAGCGGACCTCATGGAAATCCGGCATGCCTCCCCTCCCTCAAAGAGCCCGTCGCCCGCGCGCAACGGCGCGGGCTATCGCCGCGGAGACCTGCGCCTCCGAACGGCGGAAGCTGTCGGCATCGGGAGTCGAGACCTGCACCACGACGCTGAGCGGCCGCCCCTGCCCGCTACCCGCACGCACGCCGAGGCGCCCGTCCGGACCGCGGGCGAGCGGCATGATCGCCTCGGCGCCGCGCTCGCCCATCAGGCCGAGCCCGCGCCCGGTCGGAAAATAAGAGGGCGAGGCGACGATGCCGCCCTCGGCGAAGGGAGCGATCGGCACCGTTCCGCCGGAGCCGCCGAAGCCAATACCTCCGAAAAGACCCGTCAGGCTCTTGACGCCCGTGCTCAACAAGCTCGACAGGCCGGTCTGCAGCGGCTTCAGAGCGGTTTTGAGTAGGCTGTCGGTCATCGAGCGTCCGACGCTGCGCAGCACATCCTCGAAGCGCTTACCTTCGACGACGCCGCGCGAGAAGGCGCTGACGATCGACTTACCGAAGCTCTCGGAGGAGCGGCTCAGCGATTGGGTCAACCGGTCCATCGCCCTCAGGTCCGAGAGGCGCCCTCCCGACTCGATACCGTCATCATCCGTCATGGCCACTCTCTCGCTATGGTGGTTGGAATTGCCGCCTCAGGCGTCAGGAAAGGCGTCCATCAGCGCCGCGAGCGCCGGGCGCTCCGGGGCGGAGCTTCGGGAGAGGTCCTGATGCGCTCGCAACGCCGCCGCGATCTCGCGCGGCGTCGCGGCCCAGAAGCGATCAGGCGGCCAGGCCAAACGGCCGAGCCCGAAGGCCATCACCTCGTCCCAGGGGAAAGCCGCCGGCGCGCCTATGCCGGCGGCGGCTGAGGGGGGGCCGCGTCCCCACCCTCGCCGAAAGTCGCCTCGAGCAATGCGATCGCCGCCTTGATCGCGCCGCTCAGGCCGCCATCGAAGGAGAGCTCCGCGACATCCTCGTCGCGGATCGCCCTGCCCGCTCCGCGCAGGCCCGCGGCAATGATGCGGATGATGTCGCGGGCAGAGAGCCTGCCCTCGACGAAGCGCTCGCCCAACGCCGGGAGGCTATCGACGGCGAAGGCCTGTTCGAGCTCGGCGAGCGCGCCGAGCGTCAGGCGCATCGGCAGGGTTTCGCCGGAGACCATGAGCGCGGTCTCGCCGCGATGACGATTGACCATGACCGCCTCCTCAGAGCGCCGCGAAGGCCAGGAGCCCGGCGGATTCCAGCGACAGGTCGAAGGTGACCTCGCCGGCATGGTCGCCGCGGTACTCCAGGCCCGTGAGCTGGAACGGCCCGGAAATCGTGCCGAAATCAGGCACGACGATCTGCCAATCCCGGATCACCCCGTCGAAGAAGCTCTGCCGGACGAGCGCATCGGAGGCCTCGTCCTTGAAGATGCCCGCGCCGCTGATGCTGGCGCGGCGCACGCCGGCCCCCGCCAGCAATTCCCGCCAGCGCCCGGCCGATTCCGAGTGCGTCACATCGACGGTCTCGGCGTTGAAGGCGATCTGGCGCGCCCTCAGTCCGGCAACCGTGACGAAGCCGCCGGCACCATCCCCCGCCTTGAGCAGCAGGTCCTTGCCCTTCTGTGCCGCCATGCGGCTTCTCCTTTTCGAACTAGAGCGTTTCGGTGGCGGCGCGGAAGCGGATCGTCACCTGAGGCAATCCGTTGCGCGTTTCGCGGGCGAGCCGGCTCGACAGCCAGCGCAGATTGACCAGCGCATGCCCGTCCAGGGTGAGGTCGATCTGATCGAGCGCCGCGGCGATCAGGCCTGCGGCTTCCAGCGCCTGGCGCGACGAGCCGCTCTGCGCGGCCCAGACGACGAGCGCGAACTCCTGCTCGCAGCCCCGGTCGCTGCCAGTCGACCAGTCGCGTGCCTCGACCTCGCCATGGACGACATAGAGCCCGCGCGCAGTGCGCGGCGCCTCGTCGAAGACGCGGTCCGGACCGATCAGCGTGGTCAAAGCTGCATTGGCGACGAGGCGCGCCTGGACGGCAGCGCGGAGGGCCAGGATGGCGTCGCTCATGGCGTCACCTCCTCGGCGAGGCAGACCAGCCGCCGGCGCGCGCCATCGGGATCGGCGGCAGAGCGGATGTCGAACAGGCGATCGCCATCGCGCAGGCGCCGGCCGGCATCGACGTCACCGCGCCAGCGCATCGTGATGCGATAGTTGCGCGACTGTTCCGACCGGCCCTGCCGCCAGGCTTCGGTGCCGGACATCCACTCGACCTGCGCCCAGAGCGCGGCCACGGCCTCGAAAACCTGCGTTGCGCCGCCCAGCCCGTCCGGCGAAGCGACCGGCGCTTCCAGCACCAGCCGGCGCCGCATCCGGCCGATGGCAGCGAGTTCCTGCGCCATCTTCAGAGCCTCCCGCGACGAAACGGCGCGACCAGCGCGGCGATCGCAGCAGGCAAGGCCTGAGCATCGCGCCCGGCGACATCCCCGCGCAGCTCGAACCAGCGTGCGGCGAGACGCAGCACGGCCTGCCGCAGCGGCGCGGGCACTGCCCCAGCCGTTGCCCCGAAGCCGACGGCGACGTCGATCTCGATCGCGCCATGGGCACGGCCGATCTCGGGCACCTCGCCCGTCAGTCGGATGATCGGCGGATCGGCAGCCTTGTCGATGGTCAGCGAAGCACTCGCGACAGCCTGAGCCACGCCGAGCACGTCGTAGACGCGCGCGGCCTCGATGCGCAGCAGCGGCGAGAGCGGCAGGCGGATCTCGCCGCCGGCCGGCCAGCGGTCGAGCACGATGCGCCAGGGCTGCTCGATCAGGCAGCGACCCGAAGCAGCCTCGATCATCAGCCTTGCGGCCGTGATAAGGGTGATGAGCAAACTGTCCTCATCGGTCTGATCGAGGCGCAGGAACTGGCGGGCTTCAGTGAGCGTCACCGGTTCCATCACCGGTGGGCCCAGGGCAAGCGGCGTCATGGGCGCTCCCTTCATTCGTTCGATTTCATGGATTCGACCGCGAAGCCGCAGCCGAGAGGGTTCATCTGCGGCGCCGGGCGCGCTATTCAGCGCCCTCTCGGAGAGGAGCACCCGATGCACATCGCCAACCGGATCGCCGCCATCGGCCTTGCCTGCGCCGCCGCCAGCTTCGGGAGCCTGCCGGCGCGAGCCGTCGTCGCCGGGCAGGAAGGCGGGCCGGAAGCCGGCTCGACCCTGATGGTTCTGAACGCCCGCGGCGGGGTTTGCACCGGCATCGTCCTATCGGCGCGCGCCATCCTCACCGCGGCGCATTGCGCCGCCGGCGGCGCGGAATTGCGCGTTCACTGGCGCCAGGGCGGCGAGCCCGTCCTCGTCGTGCCGTCTTCAGTCGCGATGCATCCGGAATTCGATGCCGGCGCGATCCGCAGCCGCCGCCGCACGATCGACCTCGCGCTGGTCCGCCTGGCAGAGCCCCTGCCCGGCCGGTTCAGCGCAGCGAGCCTTGTCGACGGTTCGCTGCCACGCGCCGGCAGCAGCGTGACGCTCGCCGGCTACGGCGTCGCCCGCGAGGGCGAAGCCCGCAGCACGGGCACCTATCGCTCGGCAGCGCTGACCACGGTCGAGCCCTACGGCCCCGGCCGCATCCTGCTCTGGGCGGCCGACGGTGCCGGCGGCGGCAAGCGCCCCGGCGCCGGCGCCTGCCAGGGCGATTCCGGCGGACCGATCTTCGGCGATGACGGCATCGTCGCGGTCACGAGCTGGTCGACCGGCCCTTCCGGGCGCCAATGCGGGCTGCTCAGCCAGGGCGTTCTGGTTGCGCCGCAACGCGGCTGGATCGATTCCACCCTGTCGAAATGGGGCGAAACCGCACGCTGGACACGCGGTCGCTGACGGAAGGACTGGACTGTGCCGCGCCACAGCCTAGATTGATCGGCCGGTCCATTGGTTCGTTTCATGATCTTGCGCTCGTCACTCGCTCTTGCCTGCTTCCTGGCCATCAGTGCCTCTCAGCCGGCGCTCGCCGTGGTCGGCGGTGTCGATTCACGTGACGCGCTCGGCGCCCGCGCCTCGACCGTCCGGGTCGAGACCAGTCGCGGCGAGCTTTGCTCGGGCGCGGTGATCGCCCCAGAGATCGTGCTCACCGCGGCCCATTGCCTGATGGGCGGCGGCTCGATCAGCGTCGTCAGCCTCGACACCCAGTTCCGGGCGCGCCGCCAGATGGTGGTCGCAGTCCTGCCGCATCCGAGCTTCGTGCCGGGAACGACGCCGCGCACCCAACCCGGCACCGACCTCGCGCTGCTGCGCCTGGCCCAGCCCCTGCCGCGCGATATCGAGCCTTTGACGCTCGGCAGCGGCCTCTGGCAGGGCGAGACCGTCACCATGGCCGGCTACGGCTTGTCGGCGGAGAACAACAAGCGCACGGCACGGCGGCTGCGCGAGACGCAGCTCGTCAATGCCGGCAACTACACCACGCAGAACACCGTCAAGGTCGCGGTCGATGCCGAGAACCGCGGCGAGACGCCGGGGGCCGGCGCCTGCCGCGGCGATTCGGGCGGGCCGGTGCTGCGCGGCAGCGGGGCCCGCTCGCGTGACCTCGTCGGCATCGTCAGCTGGTCCAGCGGCCCGCTGAAGACGCAGGCGCGCCGGATCTGCGGCGGCTTCACTGCGATCACGCCGGTCAGCGATTATCGCAGCTGGATCGCCGAAGGCGCCGCGCGGCTACGTTCGCTCGGCAGCGAAGCGCCGCCTGAGCAGGTAGCCGAGCCGCGCGCCGCCTTCAGCTGGTGGTTTTCGCGCTGATCAGCCCTAGACGGCGAACTTCAGGCCCTTGATCGCGGCGAAATCCTGAACGCCGCCGCCGACGCGCTTGGTCGTGTAGAACAGCACATAGGGCTTGGCGGAATAGGGATCGCGCAGGATGCGCACGCCGGCCCGGTCGACGACCAGATAGCCGCGTCGGAAATCGCCGAAGGCGATCGAGACCGCGTTGTTGGCGATGTTCGGCATGTCCTCCGCCTCAGCCAGCGGGAAGCCGAGCAGCGTCGCCGGCGCGCCGGCCGAGGCCGGGGGCTGCCAGAGATAGTGGCCATTGGCGTCCTTGAACTTGCGGACCGTCGCCTGGACCTTGCGGTTCATCACGAAGGAAGCGTTCTGGCGGAAGCCCGCCTTCAGCGCATAGACGAGGTCGACCAGCACGTCGGAGGGGTTCGAGGCCGGGAAGGCGCCAGCCACGCCCGTATTGAGCACGCCGATATTGCCCCAGCTCCAGGAGGCGTCTGCGACCGTCGGATAGGCTAGGAAGCCCTTGGGCTTGTCGACGCCGTCGCCGGTGACGAAGGCAGCACCTTCCTGCTCGGCGAAGGCGCTCTCGACCTCCTCGGCGATCCACTGGTCGATATCGACGATGGCATCGTCGAGCAGGGTCTGCGTCGCCGCCGGCATGGCGTAGAGCTCCATCGCCGGGAAGGAGAGCTCGGCCAAGGTCGGCGAAGCGCCTTGCGGCCGCGCCGCCGTCTCGGCCACCCAGCCGGAGGCCGGGCCAGTCGTCGAGAAAGCCTTCTTGTAGGTGCCCGACGAGATCGTGCGAACCGTGGCGAGCGAACGGATCGGCGAGACATTGGCGAGGCGGCGCAGGATCTCGCCCTCGACGGTGGCCGGGGCGAGATAGCCGCCATCCGGGCCGGAGCCGGCGGAGAGCGCCTTGGATTCCAGCCGCTTCAGGCCGCCGGCCTCACCGGTACGGACATAGGACGCGAAAGCCGCCTTGTGCTCCGCCGTCAGCGGATCGCGCGGGCCGTCCTGACCGAGTGCCGGGCGGGAGCGCTCCAGCGTCAGCCGGTCGATGCGACGCATGGTGTCGTCAAGCGCCGCATCCATGCGGACGAGCTTCTCCTCGGTCAGCGGATCGACGCTCTGGCGCGCCTCCAGGCCGGCGAGGCGCTCCTCGTTGGTGGCGCGGTAATTCTCCAGCGTGTAGCGCAGGTCCTCGAAAGCCAGCGCGAGATCGCCGCCGGCGGCCTTGGTCTCGGGCGCGGTGTTTAGATGGCTCATGGTCTCTCCTCGGGTGATGGGTCAGATGAAGGCGGAGGGCCGCGTCGCCTTGACGACAGCGATCCGGGCCTGGGGCAGCATCGGGAAGGTCACGATCGACACCTCCCAGAGATCGATGCGTTCGAGCCGGCGCAGGCCGGTTCGCGGCTCGGTGCGGGCCTTCTCGTGGCGAAAGCCGATCGAGAGCCCGTCGATCGCCCCGTCGCGCATCAGCGCATGGAGCTCGCGGGCGCGGGCAACCGCGAGCGAGAGCCGACCGCGCACGAACAGGCCGCGGCTATCCTCGATCAGGCTCGACCAGCGGCCGATCGGCTCGGCCGGGTCGTGCTGCCAGAGCATCTTCACGCCGCCCGGCCCGCGCTTTTGCAGGCTCTCGCGGAAAGCGCCGGGCTCGACGATGTCCTTGCCGAGATCGGGAATGCGAAAGAGGCTGGCATAGCCTTCGAAGACGCCGTCCAGCCCGATCCGGGCCGGCGGGAGCGGCAGCAGCTTGGATGCGAACGAGGCGCGGGCCGGGCTGCGCGGCATCATCGATCGCCCTCCCCGCCGTCCCTGCCGCCCTTCGTCCGTTCGTCCTCAAGCTTCGCAAGCTGACGGACAAAACGGCTGAAGGTCTCGACGGGCGCGCCGCTGCGTGACGCCCCGCCCGCGCGGGTGGGCCGTGCGGGAGCCTTTGGCGGCGGCTTGGCCGCGCCGTTTCTGCCTTTCATGAAGGGTCCCCCTCGTGGCGTGCGTTGAAGCGATTGAGCTCGCGGACGAAATCATCGAAGCGCCGGTTGGCTGCGGTCAGTTCGCGCAGGACGAGCCAGGCCAGCCCCGAAGCGCTCGCTGCCCAGAGCAGCAGGCCGAGATGGCCAACATCGGCGCGGCCGACGAAGGCCGCGACGACCTGTTCGAGCATGTTCATGAGGCCTCCTTCCCGGAGGCGCGCCGGCCATAGCCGACGGCCTCGCGCTTCTCGTCCTCGTCGAGGAAAGCCGCAGTACCGAGCCGCCGCCAGAGCGATTCACGCTCCTCGGCCAGCGCCTCGATGGCGTCGAGATCGGGCTCCAGCACCAACTCGTCGCCGAAGGCGGGCCCAAGCCATTGCGCCAGGGACTGCGCGGTGCGGCGCACCAGCGGAATGACGGTCTGGCGCCAGAGCGCACGATTAGCCTCGGCGAAATTGGCGTGGGTGTTGTCGCCGGGCAGGCCGAGCAGCAGCGGCGGCACGCCGAAAGCGAGCGCGATCTCGCGAGCCGCCACGCCCTTGGCAGCGACGAAATCCAGCTCAGCCGGCGTCAGCGAAAGCGGCTTCCAATCGAGCCCTCCTTCGAGCAGGAGCGGCCGGCCGGCATTGCGGGCGCCCTGGAACGAGTCCTCCAGCTCCTGCTTCAGCCGCTCGAACTGCGCATCGGTCAGCGTCGCGCCTTCCGGGCCGTCATAGACCAGGGCGCCCGAGGGGCGCGCAGCGTTGTCGAGCAGGGCCTTGTGCCAGCTACCAGCGGCATTGTGGATGTCGAGCGCGACCGCCGCCGGCTCGATCGGCGACAGGCCATAGTGGTCGTCAACGGGGTGGAATAGCGTCAGATGCAGGATCGGCGGCAGGCCACCCTCGTCCTGGCGGAAACGCACTGTGTCGCCGCCGACCGTGTAGTCATAGGCTTCAGGCCAGCCGTCGCGACCAGGCACGACGCGCATCCGGTCGGGCCGGAGCGCATAGAGTTCGCGCGGCTCGCGGCCTGCGCTGACCGCCTCGACATAGGCATTGCCGGCGACGAGCAGGTGCCCGACCAGCATCTCGCGGAAGGCGATGCCGCCCTGGCGCGGATTGGGCCGTTCGATCAGGGCGAGCGCCGGATGATCCGGCATCTCGCGCGAACCCACCTTGGCGACGAGCGGCGTCTGCGCTGCCGCCTCCGCGATGAGGCGGATGCAGCGATGCACGACCGGATTGCGCTCATAGCCCTCCCGCGAAAGCGCGACATAGTCGCGGGGCGTCCAGACAGCGCGCCCCGCCTCGTGCAGCGCGATCAGCGGCCCGACGCGCGAGCGCTTCTGGCCCGGCGCGGCGAGGCCGCGCAGGCTGCGAAGAAAATCGAACATGGATGTCTCGCTGTTTGAGCGTGAAACGATCTGCCGTCATGGTCGGACTTGACCCGACCATCTCGGAAACCAGTGCCTTCTCGTCCTGAGATTCTCGGGTCGGCGTTTCACGCCGCCCGAGAATGACGCATCAGATGCCCCTCACCCGCGGCCGGGCCTTCGGCGCCAGCATCAGATGGGTCAGCGCCCAGACGAGTGCGTCGAGCCGGTCCGGCGAGCGGCCGGTTTCGAGGCCGCGCGGCCCGAAGGCGCACATCTCATCTTCGAGCGCGGAAAAGGCCCCGGCATGGCGCACCCGTCCCTGCGCATAGAGCGCAGCGACCGGCTCCGCGCGGAGATATTTGCCGCGCGTTGCCCGCACCGAAATGACGGGCACGCCGGCATCGACCTCGCGGATGATGCTTTCGACCATCTCGCCGCCCTGATTGACCTCGACGACGAGCGCATCCGCTTCATGGCGGCGATAGAGCGCGACCGCCCGCTCCGCCCATTCCTGCGGCCGCGCGCCGGCCAATGTCGCATCCTCCAGCACATGGCCGATGCCGTCATGGTCGACGCCGGCGACGACGAGCCCGCAGCGGTCCGCCCGCTGCGAGGAGGTGGCGGGCGGATCGACAGCGACCGCGATACGTGCCAGCGCCGGCTTCTCGCGCTCGCGGGCCGCCTCGATCATGGCCCGCGTCCAGAGCGCGTCCGGGCTTTCCTCGACGATCTCGCCGTCGAGTTCCTGCCGGCCGAGCCGCGTACCGCCATAGGTCTGCGTGACCGTGCGGACGAACTCTGCCGCGAGATTGTAGCGGTTGTCCTGCGTCCGCGCCCGGCTCACTGCGACATGCGGCTCGACCAGCAGGCGCTTCACCAATGGCAGCGGGCGCGGCGTCGTCGTCACGACCTGGCGGGGATGATCGCCAAGGCGCAGGCCGAATTGCAGCATGTCCCAGCACTCCCCAAGATTCGGCCACTTGGCCAGTTCGTCGGACCAGGCGGCACCGAATTGCGGGCCGCGTAAGCCCTCCGGGTCCTCGGCGGTGAAGACCTGCGCGATCGCGCCGTTCGACCATTGCAGGCGGCGCAGCGAAGGCTGCCAGGTTGGCCGCTCCCAGCGCGCATGGATCGAGAGCAATCCGGAGACGCCCTCGATCATCACGTCACGGACCTGCGCTTGCGTTTCGCCGACCAGGGCGATCCGCTCCGTCGGCATCTCCGCGAAGGGCGGATGGCCCAGCGCCATGCCTTTGACCCACTCTGCGCCAGTGCGGGTCTTGCCGGCCCCTCGCCCGCCCAGCACCAGCCAGATCGGCTTCAGCGGCTCGGGCGGCAATTGATCGGGGCGTGCCCAGATCTCCCAGGTACTGCGAATGAGCTCGACGTCATCCGCTGTCGCCGTCGGCATCAGCTTCTTGAGAATTCTCACCCGCGTCTTGAGCGGCCAGCGCTTCAAGACGTCGAGCAAGATCCTGACGGAGCTGTGCGACATGTCGCAGATCGTCGGCAGCGGAAGGGTCATCCGTGCGCTTGTCCTTCCTCGTGGCCGGAGGCTCCTCGATCGCGACCAGCTCGCGCACGGTGCGGGCGAGCACGGCCAGCGCCTTGGCGTCGGCCTCGCTCGCGGTCGTGCCTTTCGGCAGGTCGGCGAGATGCTCTTCATGGCTGTCGATCTGGCGCTTGGCGGCACGCCAGAGCTGGCCCACCACCGCCCTGCGCGAGATCGTCTTCCGTTTCGACTTCGGCCCGGCGGCCAGCTGCGGCGTTGTCTCGTCGTCTTCGGCCATCGCGTCCTTCCCGATGACAGGCACGAAAAAGCCGCCGGCTGGAGAGCGCGGCGGCTTCGTTCGGGCAGATTTCGTGAGCGTTCCTGATCTCTACCGGATCAGCGTCGCGATGTCAAGGACAAAATTCCTACAATCCTGAGATGCATCGCCCGAGAAGCGTCAGGCCTGCTCCTTCTCGATCCATTTGTAGGTCGCGGCCGGCACGTAGTTCTGCATCCGGTCGAGCAGGGTCGCCGGCTCGGTGTCGGTCATCGCCATCGCCCGGTGGTTCTGTTTGAGGAAGCCGGCCTCGACGGTGCGGTCGAGGAAGGTCGCGAGCGGATCGTAGAAGCCGGCGACGTTGAGCAGGCCGAGCGGCTTGGCGTGGATGCCGAGCTGCCCCCAGGTCCAGATCTCGAACAGTTCCTCGAAGGTGCCGATGCCGCCAGGCATGGCGATGAAGCCGTCAGAGAGCTCGGCCATGCGCGCCTTGCGCGTGTGCATGGTGTCGACGACCTCGAGCCGGGTCAGCCCGACATGGCCGACCTCCTTGTCCTTCAGCGCCTTGGGAATGACGCCGTGGACCTGGCCGCCGGCCTCCATCGCGGCATTGGCGACGATGCCCATCAGGCCGACCGCACCGCCGCCATAGACCAGCGTCAGGCCGCGCCGGGCGATCTCCGCGCCCATGGCGCGGGCGCCCGCCGCATAGACGGGGTCATTGCCGGGATTGGAACCGCAGAAGACACAGACAGATTTCATGAACCGAGAGCTTGCAAGATGCGGGCCCAGGAGCGCTGGCCCTTGTGGAAGGAGGATAGATCGTACTTCTCGTTCGGCGAATGGACCCGGTCGTCGTCGAGGCCGAAACCGACGAAGAGCGTGTCGATGCCGAGCGTGCGCTTGAAATCGCCGCCGACGGGGATCGAGCCGCCGCTGCCGATCGAGACGACGCGCCCGCCCCATTCCTCGGCGAGCGCAACGCGCGCCTTCTGGAGAACCGGCGAATCCACCGGCACCGCCAGCGCCGGCGAGCCGGAATGGCTGATGAATTCGGCGGTCACGTCCTCTGGCAGGCGCTCGCGGATGAACTGGTGGAAGGCGGCGGCGATCTTCGCCGGGTCCTGATCGCCAACGAGTCGGAACGAGACCTTGGCCGAGGCCTGGCCCGGGATGACCGTCTTGCTGCCTTCGCCGGTATAGCCACCCCAAATGCCGTTGACGTCGCAGGTTGGGCGCGACTGAATCTGCTCGATCAGCATCCGGCCCTTCTCGCCGATGGAATGCTTCAAGCCGACCTGGCCGAGGAATTCCTTCTCGGTCAGGTTCAGGTCGGCCCATTCCGCCTTCTGGGCATTGGTCGGCTCGTGCACGCCCTCATAAAAGCCGGGAATGGTGATGCGGCCGGTCTCGTCGTGGATCTCGCCGAGGATACGCGCGAGGAGATGGATCGGGTTCGCGGCCGCGCCGCCGAACAGGCCGGAATGCAGATCGCGATCGGCCGCGGTCAGCGTGACCTCCTGATAGACCATCCCGCGCAGCGTCGAGGTGATCAGCGGGGTCTCGCGGTCCCACATGCCCGTGTCGCAAACCAGCGCGTAGTCGGCCTTCAACTCAGCCGCATTCGCCTTGATGTAACCGGGAAGATTGACCGAGCCGGATTCCTCCTCGCCCTCGACCAGGATGGTCAGGCCGATCGGCAGGTCGCCGGTCTCGGCCAGCGTCGCGCGCACGGCCTCGATGAAGGTCATCACCTGGCCCTTGTCGTCGCAGGCGCCGCGCGCCGAGATGATCTTGCGGCCGGGTTCCAGCTCGCGGACGACCGGCTTGAACGGATCGGTATCCCAGAGGCTGACGGGGTCGACCGGCTGGACGTCGTAATGGCCGTAGAACAGCGCATGCGGCGCGCCGGGCTTGGGGCGGTGAGCGAGGACGACGGGGTGTCCGCCGGTCTCGCGCAATTCCGCCGTGAACCCGAGCCCTTCCAGATCGGCCCGCAGCCATTCGGCGGCAGCGCGGGTCTGTGCGTTATAGGCCGGATCGGTGCCGATCGAGGGGATTTCGAGCCAGGTTGAGAGGCGATCGAGCGAGGCGTCGAGCCCATCGTCGAGACGGGCGAGAATGGCGGGAAGCTTGGTCATGGCAGCCATCGGATGCGATTCAGATGACGTCATCATGGCAAGCCCAGGTGCAAGCGTCAGCTCCTATTCACGCATGACGGGCAGGCTCCGCCAGCCCGGCGGGGACCTAATTGCCAACCATTTGCAATTGCATTGACATGCCTGCACGGAGCCGTTACCCCTTATTGCAACCAAGTTGCAGCAAGGATTCGTCATGTCGCAAAGCGCTCCCGAATCCTCGTCGATTTGGCTTCGATCGCGCGGCGAACCCTCGCTGATGGATGTCTTCCGCACCATCAAGGTGACGCCGACCTCGTCGAACTGGCGCAAGTTCCTCGCCTTCTTCGGGCCGGGCTATCTGGTCGCCGTCGGCTACATGGACCCCGGCAACTGGGCGACATCGCTGGCCGGCGGTGCCCAGTACGGCTACACCCTGCTCGTCGTCGCGCTGATCTCCAACCTGATGGCGATCATCCTGCAGTCGCTCTGCGCGCGGCTCGCCATCGCCTCCGGGCGCGACCTCGCCCAGGCCTGCCGCGACGCCTATCCGCCCTATATGGCCTGGCCGCTGTGGCTGCTTGCCGAGCTCGCGATCTGCGCGACCGACCTCGCCGAGGTGATCGGCACTGCGATCGGCCTCAACCTGCTCTTCGGCATCCCGCTCGAGATCGGCGTGCTGATCACCGCCTTCGACGTCTTCGTCATCCTCTGGCTACAGACGCGCGGCTTCCGCTGGATCGAGGCCTTCATCATCACGCTGCTCGGTGTCATCGCGGTCTGCTTCGGCATCCAGATCGCGCTGGCCGATCCGAACTGGGGCGAGGTCATTCGCGGCTTCGCGCCGACGACGGAGATCGTGACCAACCCGAACATGCTCTACATCGCACTCGGCATCATCGGCGCGACGGTGATGCCGCATAACCTCTACCTGCATTCCGGCATCGTGCAGACGCGCGCCTATGGCGAAACGATCCCGGAGAAGCGCGAAGCGCTGAAATTCGCGACGATCGATTCCACCGTCGCGCTCTGCTTCGCGCTCTTCATCAACGCGTCGATCCTGATCCTCGCAGCCGCGACCTTCCACAAGGCGGGCCATACGGATGTCGCCGAGCTCGGCCGTGCGCAGGAGCTGCTTCAGCCGCTGCTCGGTGCCTCGATCGCGCCATCGCTCTTCGCCATCGCCCTGCTCTGCTGCGGCCTGAATTCGACGGTGACGGCGACCATGGCCGGCCAGATCGTGATGGAGGGCTTCCTGCGCATCCGCCTGCCGGCCTGGATGCGGCGGCTGGTGACGCGCCTCGTCGCCATCATCCCGGCAATCGCCGTCACGCTGATCTATGGCGAGGGACAGACGGCCAAGCTCCTGATCCTGAGCCAGGTCATCCTCAGCCTGCAATTGCCGTTCGCGGTGGTGCCGCTGGTGATGTTCACCGCGTCGAAGGCCAAGATGGGCGCGCTCGTCGCCCCGCGCTGGCTCAGCCTGACCGCAGCCATCATCGCTGCGGTCATCATCGCGCTGAATCTCAAGCTGCTCTACGACTTCGCGACGGGGGCGTGATCACCCGCCGTCGAGCCCAGGGTCGCCCCGAGCATCTCTGAAACCAGCGCCTTCTCGTCACGAGATTCTCGGGTCTGCGCTTCGCTCCGCCCGAGAATGACGCCGTAAGCAACCTTCAGCGTTTTCCGCCCGACATCGAACCCAGAATCCCGCGCAGGATCGCGGTGCCGACCTGCCGGCCGATCGAGGTCGCGGCCGAACGCGCCGCCGAGGTGATGATCTTCTCGGCCATGCTCTGGGGCAATGCCCCGCCGCGCGAACCCGGCCCGGTCTTCGGGCGCTGCTGGGGAGCGCCGCCGCCGAGCCAGCCGCCGATCGTGTCGAGGATGCCGCCGCCCCCGCCATCGGTAGACGCCTCGACCGGCGAGCCATCCGGATTGAGGTTCTTGCGCGCCATCAAAATCTCATAGGCCGA
Source organism: Allobosea sp. FW305-C-101 (assembly GCF_058783685.1). Taxonomy (NCBI): domain Bacteria; kingdom Pseudomonadati; phylum Pseudomonadota; class Alphaproteobacteria; order Hyphomicrobiales; family Alloboseaceae; genus Allobosea; species Allobosea sp. FW305-C-101. The sequence continues at coordinate 773,014 of NZ_JBYSYT010000001.1, forward strand.
CTCGCGGTCGACCATGGTTTCGTACTTGCCCTTCTCGGGCGACGCGTTGATCGCCTGCTGGCGCTGCTGCGGCGAGCAGGGGCCGACCTGCGCCATCGGCGGCGCGATCAGGGCGCGCTCGACCATCTCCGGCGAGCCCTTGCCTTCGAGCATCGAGATCAGCGCCTCGCCGACGGCGAGCTGGCTGATCGCCTCCTCGGTCTTGATCTTCGGGTTCTGCCGGAAGGTCTCGGCAGCAGCGCGCACCGCCTTCTGGTCGCGCGGAGTAAAGGCGCGCAGCGCGTGCTGGACGCGGTTACCGAGCTGGGCCAGCACCGTATCGGGGATATCGAGCGGGTTCTGCGTGACGAAATAGACGCCGACGCCCTTCGAACGGATCAGGCGCACCACCTGCTCGACCGCCGTCAGCAGCGCCTTGGGCGCGCCGTTGAACAGCAGATGCGCCTCGTCGAAGAAGAAGACGAGTTTCGGCTTGTCGAGGTCGCCGACCTCCGGCAGCTGCTCGAACAGCTCGGAGAGCAGCCAGAGCAGGAAGGTCGCGTAGAGCCGCGGATTGTTCATCAGCTTGTCGGCGGCGAGGATGTTGACGATGCCGCGGCCGTCGCGATCCGTCTTCATCAGGTCGTTGATGTCGAGCGCCGGTTCACCGAAGAACAAATCGCCCTTCTGGTTCTCCAGCACGAGCAAGGCGCGCTGGATGGTGCCGACCGTTGTCGCGCTGACGTTGCCGTATTTCGTCGTCAGCTCCTTTGCATTGTCTGCGATGAAGGTCAGGATCGCGCGCAGGTCCTTGAGGTCGAGCAGGAGGAGCTTCTGCTCGTCGGCGATGCGGAAGGCGATGTTGAGCACGCCCTCCTGCGTATCGTTGAGGTCGAGCAGGCGCGCCAGCAGCAGCGGCCCCATCTCGGAGATGGTGGCGCGGACCGGATGGCCCTGCTCGCCGAACACGTCCCAGAAGACGGTGGAGAACTGGTCCGGCTCGTATTTCAGGCCGAGTTCCTTGGCCCGGTTGACGAAGGGCGGCTTGGAATCACCGGGGGCGACGATGCCGGACAGGTCGCCCTTGATATCGGCCGCGAAGACCGGGACACCGTTGCGGGCGAAGCCCTCGGCCATGACCTGCAGCGTCACCGTCTTGCCGGTGCCGGTCGCGCCGGTCACCAGCCCATGGCGATTGGCGAGCTTCAGCAGGAGGTTTTCAGGCTTGCCGCTCTTGCCGATCAGAATCGCGCCGTCATTCGCCATTGAAATTCGCCCATAAGGTTTCGTGCCGGTACGGCAAGGGTGTAACCAAAGGACGCAGAAGGCGGAAGCCCGCGGCCGTTGGAAATCAGATCGTAAACATGTAAACTATTTTTTGAAGGCTTCGTGGCGAAGCCGTTTGGCGAGGGGTTTAAGGTCCATGGAAGAGTTGCTCACGCGCGTGGCCGCGGTTGCCGGCATCAACGAAGAGCTCGCCCGCAAGGCGGTCGGCATCATCCTCGCCTTCCTGCAGAAGGAAGGCCCGGCCGCCGAGATCGGCCAGCTGATGGCGGCTCTGCCGGGCGCGCAGGCGCTGGCCGATGCCGAAGGCGGCGCCAAGGGCGGCATGCTCGGCGCGATCGGCGGGCTGATGGGCGGTGGCGGCGGCGTGATGGCGCTCGGCGGCCAGCTGATGGGCGCCGGCCTCTCCATGGGCCAGATCCAGAGCGTCTCGAAGGAAATGTTCGCTGTCGGCCGCGAGAAGGCCGGTGAGGACGCGATGGGCGCGATCGTCGGCGCGATCCCGGGCCTCGGCCAGTTCGTCTGATCTCACTCGTATTCCCAAACGCCGCGGCGCTGTCTCAGGATAGCGCTGCGGCGTTTTTGCATTCTCGCACCTGTCTTGCGACGAAGTAGGGATGGCGGTGCGCGCGCGCCCATGGCAATCAGCGCTCCACGGCTGCACACTATGCGGAAGAGGAGTATCGGCGCGCATGAACTCGGCTGCCCCATCCGACCTTCCCTATCTCGACGCTTTCGCGGCGCCGTCGCATGACGCCTGGCGCTCAGCGGTCGACAAGGTCCTGAAGGGTGCCGATTTCGAGAAGAAGCTCGTCAGCCGCACCGCCGACGGCATCCGCATCGAACCGCTCTATCCCGCCGCCGCGGCGCCCCAGCGCGCCCTGCGTGCCGAGACCGGGCGCTGGCATGTCGCGGGCAGGCTCGACCATCCGCAGCCGGGCGAGGCGCGGGCGCTCGCCCTCGCCGACCTCGAAGGCGGCGCCGACACGCTCACCATCAGCTTCGCCGGGGCGTTGGCGGCGCGCGGCTACGGCCTGATCGCCGACGACGTCGCGACGCTCGACGCCGCGCTTGACGGCGTGATGCTGGACCTGATCCATCTGCGGCTCGATCCGGCCCCGCAAGGCCGGATCAATGCCCTGCTGCTCGCCGCCCTGATCGAGAAGCGCGGCCACGCAGCAAGTGAGATTTCCGTTTCGTTCGGCCTCGACCCGATCGGCGTCTTCGCCAGCCGTGGCTCGCTGGCGGCACCCTGGCCCGAACTCGGCCGTCGGCTGGGGGCGACCATCCGTACCCTCAAGGAGCATGGCTTCGCCGGGCCGTTCATCGAGGTCGACAGCCGGCCCTATCATGAGGCCGGTGGGAGCGAGGCGCAGGAGCTTGGCGCGGTGCTTGCCACGTCGGTTGCCTATCTGCGCGCGCTCGAAGCACAGGGTATGACTCTGTCCGAGGCCCGCGATACGCTGGCCTTCACGCTGGTCGCGGATACCGACGAGTTCCTGACGGTGGCCAAATTCCGCGCCGCGCGCCTGCTCTGGAACCGCGTCCAGCAAGCCTGCGGCCTGACGCCGAAACCCGCCCGCATCCATGCGGAAACGGCGTGGCGCTCGCTGACGAAGCGCGATCCGAACGTCAACCTGCTGCGCGGCACGGTCGCGGCCTTCGCGGCAGGCGTCGGCGGCGCCGATTCGATCGCCGTCCAGCCCTTTACCGCCGCGCTCGGCCTGCCCGATGTCTTCGCGCGCCGCGTCGCCCGCAACACCCAGCTCATCCTGCTCGAAGAGAGCAATCTCTGGCGCGTCGCCGATCCCGCCGCCGGTGCCGGCGGCTTCGAGACGCTGACGCAGACCCTCTGCGAGCAGGGCTGGCAGGCCTTCCAGGAGATCGAACGGCAGCGCAGCGGCGATCTCGGCGGCATCGTCGCAGCGCTGGTCAACGGCCATCTCCAGAAGGCGCTCGCCGAACAACGTACCGCCCGCGCCAAGGCCGTGGCGACGCGCCGCGAACCGATCACCGGCACCAGCGAATTCCCGAACATTCGCGAGGAAACGGCCAAGGTGCTTGCCATCGCGCCGGTCAAGCTCGACGGCAAGCGCGTGCAAGGCAGCCTCGCCGAGCGGAACCAGGGCGAGATCATCCGCTCCTTCGTCGGCGGCGCCGGCCGGGCCGACGCGCTGGCCGCCCCCGCCACGGGCCTGCACGCAGAGCCCCTGCCCTCGCTCCGGCTGGCGGAACCGTTCGAGGCTTTGCGCGACAAGGCCGATGCCCAGCCGCAGCGCCCGGTCGTCTTCCTGGCGACGCTCGGCCCGATCGCCGATTTCACGGCGCGCTCCGGCTTTGCCCGCAACCTGTTCGAGGCCGGCGGACTCGCGGCTCCGTCAGGCGACGGCTTCGCCAAGGATGGCGCCACCGATCTCGACGCTCTCGTTGGCGCCTTCCGCGCCTCGGGCGCGAAGCTCGCCTGCCTCTGCGGCTCGGACGCTGCCTATGCTGCCGAAGGCGCCGCAGCTACCGAAGCGCTTACGAAGGCTGGAGCGACGGTCTGGCTCGCCGGGCGCCCGGCCGAGACCGAAGCCTTGAACAAGGCCGGCATCGCCACCTTCATCTATATGGGCTGCGACGTGGTCGAGACGCTCACGCAAGCGCAGGCCGTCACAGGCGCCTGACCGGAGACAAGAGTTTGACTGCCATCGCCCTCACCATCGCCGGTTCGGATTCGAGCGGCGGCGCCGGTATCCAGGCCGATCTCAAAACGTTCGCCGCGCATCAGGTCTATGGCGCCAGCGTCATCGTCGCGCTAACCGCGCAGAACACGAAAGGTGTCAGCGCCATCCATGCCGTGCCGCGCGATTTCGTCGCCCAGCAGATGGACGCCGTCTTCGAGGACCTCGACGTCGGCGCGGTCAAGATCGGCATGCTGGCGACGGCGGAGCTGATCGAGACCGTCGCGGCCGGCCTGAAGCGCCATGGCGCGAAGAATGTCGTGCTCGATCCCGTCATGATCGCCGCCTCCGGCGCGCGGCTGCTTGAAACATCGGCGGTAGACGCGATCCGCACGCATCTCTTCCCATTGGCGACCCTGATCACGCCGAACCTGCCGGAAGCCGCCGCCCTGCTCGGCTCCAGCATGGCCGAGACCGATCAGGCGATGGACGAGCAGGCCGAGAAACTCGCATCGCTGGGGGCGGCGAACGTCCTGGTCAAGGGCGGCCACGGCACCGGCGAGATCAGCAGCGACCTCCTGCTGCTCTCAGGCGGCGCACGCCAGCGCTTCAACGCACCCCGCCTCGCGACGCGCAACACGCACGGCACGGGCTGCACATTGTCCTCAGCCATCGCGGCCAATCTCGCCAAGGGACTGGCACTGCCGGAAGCCGTCGGCCACGCCAAGACCTATATCTCCGCCGCCATCGCCGCGGCCGATCAGGTCGCGGTTGGCCACGGCCACGGACCGGTGCACCATTTCCACCATTGGTGGGACAAGGCGTGAGCGCGATGGCGGCCTCGTCCGGTTCCCTCTCGGTGCTGCGCCGGCGCCGCATCGAAAGATTGCGGCGTGAAATCGCGTTGCTGGAGCATACGGACGGCCAGCTCTGGCGCGGGGCCATCATCGATACGCTGGTCGCGGTGGGCCTGATTGCGCTCTTGCTGATCGGTGTCGCGGCGAAGCTGCACTATTTCATGTATCATCCGCTCGCCGTCGCAGCAGCCTGCCTCGGCACGGCGGCGTTTGCCTGGTGGCTTGGTCGCTATACGCTCTGGATTCCGGTAATCATCGTCTCCCTGCTTCTGGCGATCCTCTTTGAAGGCCATATCGGCGGACTCGACTTCAGCGACAGCGACAAGAGCGACGCCCCGTCGGACAAGCGCAGAAAACTCGAAGCGGCGCTGGCGAAACGGCGCCGGACCTTGGCGAAACTGGAGGCACGGGCATGACCGCGATCCCGGATTTCACGAAGCTGTCCTTCGCCGGATCGGCACGGCCTGCGCAGGGCGCGCTGCCCACCGGCGAAGCCTGGCAAACGCCCGAGGACATCCCGGTCAAGCCGGTCTACACGGCGGCAGACCGTGACGGCCTGCCCTTTGTCGAGACGCTGCCGGGCATCGCGCCCTATCTGCGCGGCCCCTACCCGACCATGTATGTCAACCAGCCCTGGACGATCCGGCAATATGCCGGCTTCTCCACGGCCGAGGATTCCAACGCCTTCTACCGGCGCAATCTCGCCGCCGGGCAGAAGGGGCTCTCGGTCGCCTTCGACCTCGCCACCCATCGCGGCTATGACAGCGACCATCCGCGTGTCGGCGGCGATGTCGGCATGGCCGGCGTCGCGATCGACTCGATCTACGACATGCGCACGCTATTCTCCGGCATCCCGCTCGACCAGATGAGCGTGTCGATGACGATGAACGGCGCCGTCCTGCCGGTACTGGCGCTCTATATCGTCGCGGCGGAAGAACAGGGCGTGCCGCAGGCCCAGCTCTCGGGGACCATCCAGAACGACATCCTCAAGGAGTTCATGGTCCGCAACACCTATATCTACCCGCCCTCGCCCTCGATGCGGATCATCGGCGACATCTTCGCCTTCACCTCGGCGAACATGCCGAAATTCAACTCGATCTCGATCTCCGGCTACCACATGCAGGAGGCCGGGGCGACGCAGGACCTCGAGCTCGGCTACACGCTGGCCGACGGCGTCGAGTATATCCGTGCCGGCCAGCGCGCGGGGCTCTCGGTCGACGTGTTCGCACCGCGCCTGTCCTTCTTCTGGGCGATCGGCATGAACTTCTTCATGGAAGTCGCCAAGATGCGCGCCGCGCGCCTGATCTGGGCGAAGCTGGTCAAGGATTTCGGGGCGCAGAACGAGAAGTCCCTGCCGCTGCGGACCCATTGCCAGACTTCGGGCTGGTCACTGACGGCGCAGGATGTGTTCAACAACGTGCCGCGCACCATGATCGAGGCGATGGCGGCGACACAGGGGCACACCCAGTCGCTGCACACCAACGCACTCGACGAGGCGCTGGCGCTGCCGACCGATTTCTCGGCCCGCATCGCCCGCAACACCCAGATCCTGCTGCAGCAGGAGAGCGGCACGACACGGATCATCGACCCGTGGGGCGGCTCTTATTATGTCGAGCGGCTCACTGCGGAACTTGCCGAGAAGGCCTGGGGCCATATCCAGGAGGTCGAGAAATTAGGGGGCATGGCCAAGGCGATCGAGGCCGGAATCCCGAAGCTGCGCATCGAGGAGGCCGCCGCCAAGACCCAGGCCCGCATCGATGGCGGCCAGCAGGCGATCATCGGCGTCAACTGCTACAAGCCCGACAACGAGGCGACGATCGACGTGCTCAAGGTCGACAATGCCGCGGTGCGCGCCCAGCAGCTCGACAAGCTCAGGCGCCTCAAGGCCGAGCGCAGCGAGACCGAAGTGCAGGCCGCCCTGACCGCGCTGACCAATGGCGCGGCCGGCAACGGCAACCTGCTCGATCTCGCGGTCAAGGCCGCCCGTGCCAAGGCCACCGTCGGCGAGATTTCCATGGCGATGGAGCAGGTCTTTGGACGCCACCGGGCCGAGATCAAGGCGATCTCGGGCGTCTACAAGCGGGAGGTCGGCGAGATGAACCCAGCCGTGACGCGCGTCCAGCTGCTATGCCAGGATTTCGAGGAAGCGGATGGGCGCCGCCCGCGCATCCTCGTCGCCAAGATGGGCCAGGACGGGCACGATCGTGGCCAGAAGGTCATCGCCTCGGCCTTCGCCGATCTCGGTTTCGACGTCGATATCGGCCCCCTCTTCGCGACGCCCGACGAGGCAGCGCGTCAGGCGGTCGAGAACGACGTCCATATCGTCGGCGTCTCCTCGCTGGCGGCAGGCCACCTCACGCTGGTGCCGGAGCTAAAGGCGGCGCTGGCCAAGGCCGGCCGCCCCGACATCATGATCGTGGTCGGCGGCGTCATCCCGCCGCAGGATTTCGACGCGCTGATCGAAGCCGGCGCCTCGGCGATCTTCCCGCCCGGCACGGTCATTGCGGACGCCGCCGAGAAGCTCCTTCAGGAGCTCAACCAGCGCCTTGGTTACGCTCAGCGGACGGCTGCGGAATAAAAGAAGGCGGGCGCTGCCAGCTGGTAGCGCCCGCCCCATGATCACGACCGACGTGGCGACACTTACCGCCAGCCGTGACCATAGCCGTAGCGCGGCGGAGGCGGCCGCGAGCCGTAACCGTCGGAATAGCGATGCCAGCGGCGCTGGCCCCAGAAGCCGTGGACGGCGGGCGGCGCCGGGCGCCAGCCATAGCCGTAGGACGGGCGATCATAGGAACGCTCATAGCCACCGAAGGCCTGGGCCTCGCCGACCCCGGCGAAGGCCGAGCCTGCGAGCACGGCACCGCTGAGCACGAGCGCTGCCAAACCGATCCGGGCGCGATTGCCAAACATGGTCTCATGTCCTGTTCCGGCAGGGTTCGCCCTGCCACGGATCGGACATTCGCAGGTCGTGGCTGAACGGGCTTTGAGGGCGCCGTTCAGCCGCCGTTTAACTGCCGGCCAGTTGCTCGCGCTTCAAAAGCAGCGAGGCCGCGATCACGACGACGGCGACGGCCCCGATCATGATCGTGCAGGCGGCGTTGATCTCGGGGGAGACGCCGAGCTTGACCGCCGAATAGAGCCGCATCGGCAGCGTCGTCGCGCCGGGCCCCGTCGTGAAGCTCGCGATGACAAGGTCGTCGAGCGAGAGCGTGAAGGCGAGCATCCAGGCAGCCGCCACCGCTGGCCAGATCAGCGGCAGGGTCACTGTCCAGAAGGTAACGAAGGGGGTGGCGCCGAGATCCTGCGCGGCCTCTTCCAGTGAGCGGTCGAAACCGGCGAGCCGCGACTGCACGACGATACAGGCGAAGCCGAGGCTGAAGGTCGCGTGCGCAATCGTGACCGTCCAGAAGCCGCGCTCGACATCGACGGCCACGAAGAGCAGCAGCAGCGACAGGCCCGTCACCACCTCGGGCATGACGAGCGGCGCCAGCACCATGCCGGAAAACATCGTGCGCCCGATGAAGCGGCCATGCCGCGCCAGAGCCAGCGCCGCCAACGTGCCGAGGACCGTCGCCAATGTCGCCGAGACGAAGCCGAGGCGGATCGAGAGCCAGGCGGCGTCGAGCAGCGGCTGGTTCTGCATCAGCGCGCCATACCAATGCGTCGAGAAGCCGCCCCAGACCGTCACCAGCCGCGAAGCGTTGAAGGAATAGGCGATCAACGTCAGGATCGGCAGGTAGAGGAAGGCAAAGCCGACGATCAGCGCGAGGATCAATCCGGGGCCGAGCCGGCTCATGCCGCCCCCTCGCGGCTCAGGCGAGCACGCTGGAGCAGGACGAGCGGCAGCACCAGCACGACCAGCAGCACGACCGCCACCGCCGAAGCCAAGGGCCAGTCGCGGTTCGAGAAGAATTCGCTCCACAGCACCTTGCCGATCATCACGGTATCGGGGCCGCCGAGCAGATCGGGGATGACGAACTCGCCGACCGCCGGGATGAAGACCAGCGCCGAGCCGGCCAGGATGCCCGGCAGCGAGAGCGGCAGGGTCACCGTCAGGAAGGCCGTGACCGGCGTGGCGCCGAGATCGGCGGCCGCCTCCAGCAGACCGCGATCGAGCTTTTCCAGCGTCGCGAAGAGCGGCAGCACCATGAAGGGCAAATAGGAATAGACCATGCCGAGCAGCACGGCCGTCTCGGTGTTGAGGAGACGAAGCGGCTCGGCCTCAAGGCCCAGGAAAGCGAGCGCCGCATCGAGCAATCCGTCCGGCCTCAAGATTCCGATCCAGGCGTAGACGCGGATCAGGAAGGAGGTCCAAAACGGCAGGATGACGAAGACGAGCAGGATGCCGCGCCAGCGCGCGGGCACTGATGCCATGGCGTAAGCCAGCGGATAGCCGATCGCGAGAGCGAAGACGGTCGTCAGCGCCGCGATGCGCAGGGAATAGAGATAGCTCTGCCAGTAGAGCGCGTCGTCGCCGAGCAGGCTGAAATTCGCGAGGTCGAGCTGGGAGAGGAATTCGCCGAGCTGGGCCAGACCTTCCCAATGCGGCTGATAGGGCGGGAGAGCGGTCGCGGCCTGCGAGAAGGCCATGCGCAGCACGATGGCGAAGGGCGCGAGGAAGAACAGCGTCAGCCAGAGATAGGGCACGGCCACGACGAGGCGCCGCAGCCGCTGCAGCGAAGCGACCGCGCTCATGGCATGGCCCCACCGTCATGCTCGGGCTTGACCCGAGCATCTCGTGACAAGAAGGGCTCCAGCGCCTCGTCCTGCCAGAGATTCTCGGGTCTGCGCTTCGCTTCGCCCGAGAATGACGCCCCTGCCCCTACGCCCCTCATGGCGGCAGCACCACGCCGGCCTCGACATCCCAGGAGAGCCAGACCCTGTCATCCCAGGCGAAGGGCCGGGCCAGCCGACGCGTGCGGTTGGCCAGCGCGACCTTGACGAGCTGGCCGCCCTCGCCGCCGAGCATCACCTGGATCATGGTGAAATCGCCGAGATAGCCGATGTCCCAGATCTCGCCCGCGACCTTGTTGACGACTTGCTCCGGTTCGTCATGGCCGATCTCGATCTTCTCCGGCCGAATGCCGACGACGAGCGGCTCGCCCGGCTGCAGCGCTGGCGCCTCCTCGTCGAGCTCGACAATGCCGACATGCGGCATCTCAGCCCGAACCAACTCGCCCTCGACGGCTACGATCCGCCCATCGAAGATGTTGATATCGCCGACGAATTCCGCGACGTGGCGATTGGCCGGCGCCTCGTAGATCACATCCGGCGGGCCGATCTGGACGAGCTTGCCATGATCCATCACCGCCATGCGGTCGGCCATGGTCATGGCCTCGTCCTGGTCGTGGGTGACGACCATGAAGGTGAGGCCAAGCTCGCTCTGCAGGTCCATCAATTCGAATTGGGTCTGCTCGCGCAGCTTCTTGTCGAGCGCCGCCATCGGCTCGTCGAGCAGCAGAAGCTTCGGCCGCTTGGCCAACGAACGGGCAAGCGCGACGCGCTGGCGCTGGCCGCCGGAGAGCTGGTGCGGCTTGCGCCCGCCGAAGCCGGAGAGCTTGACTAGCGCCAGCATCTCCTCGACGCGCCGGTCGATCTCGGCGCGCGGCAGCCCTTCCCGTTTCAGCCCATACGCAATGTTGCCGGCCACGCTGAGATGCGGGAACAGCGCATAGGACTGGAACATCATGTTGATCGGCCGCAGATGCGGCGGGATGCCGGTGATGTCCTGCCCGTCGAGCAGGATCGTGCCGGCATCGGGCGTCTCGAAGCCGGCAAGCATGCGCATCAGCGTGGTCTTGCCGCAGCCGGATGGCCCGAGCAGCGCGAAGAATTCGCGCGGATAGAGCGAAAGCGAAAGGTCGCCCACCGCGGTGACGCCGCCGAAGCGCTTGGTCACGCCCTGGAACGCGACGAGCGGCTTCGCCGCCGGGTCGTTCCAGGGCTGGAAGGCCCGGCGCACACTGCCGGGCGAGCTCTTCTTCATGGTGCCCGTGACCTGTCCGACGCTGGTCACTTGCCGGTCTTGACGCGAGTCCAGAGCCGGTTCACCAGCCGCTGGGCCTTCTGGTCATAGGGCGTGATCGTATAGAGCCGCGCCATCACCGCGTCCGACGGATAGATGCCGGGATTGTCGCGCACCGCCGCCGAGAGGAACGGCTTCGAGGCGATATTACCGTTGGCGTACTGGATGAAGTCCGAGTTCTTCGCGGCCATGGCGGGCTTGTTGACGAAGTCGATGAACTTCAGGGCAGCCTCAACATTGCCGGCATCCTTCGGGATCACCAGGGAGTCGAACCACATCAGCGCGCCTTCCTTCGGGATCGAATAGGCGATCTGGACGCCGTTCTTGGCTTCCTCGGCCCGCTTCTTCGCCTGAAGAATGTCGCCGGAATAGCCGACCGCCAGGCAGATATCGCCGTTCGCCAGGGCGTTGATATATTCCGACGAGTGGAACTTCTGGATGTGCGGGCGGATCTTGCGCAGGAGCTCGCCGGCCTTGTTCAGATCGGCCTCGTTCTTCGAGTCGGGATCGAGCCCGAGATAGCGCAAAGCCGCCGGGAACATCTCCTCGACAGCGTCGAGCACGTGGACGCCGCAGTTCGAGAGCTTCTTCAGCGTTTCCGGCTCGAAAACAACCTTCCAGCTGTCGATCACCGCGTCGGGGCCGAGGCGCTCCTTGATCTTGGCGGTGTTGTAGCCGATCCCCGTAGTGCCCCACATGTAGTTCACGGCGTATTTGTTGCCGGGATCGTATTTCGAGAGCCTTGTCTGGATGTCCGGCCAGAGGTTTTTGAGGTTCGGCGCCTTGTCCTTGTCGACCGGCTGGTAGAGGCCCAGCGGAATGTGGCGCGGCAGGAAGGAGGCGGTGACGACGATCAGGTCGTAGCCGGTCTTGCCGGCGAGAAGCTTGGTCTCGACCGTCTCCATCTGGTCGAAGGTGTCGTAGACGACGGTAATGCCGGTTTCCTTTTTGAAGGCATCGAGCACCTCCGGATCGACATAATCAGACCAGTTGAAGATGCGCAGTTGCTTGTCCTGCGCGGCCACCGGCGTGGCCAGAAGTCCCAGTCCGATCGCGCAAGCGGCAATCGCCTCGGTCAGTCGCTTCGTCGCCCTACCCAATCCGCCCCTCCATCGTGTTGGCGCGCGCACGCTACCAGCTTTCCCCCCGGCATCAACCGCGATCGGGCGCGACCGGATGCCCGCGCACAGGCAAGCTGCGCCTGACGCAAGCGTGAACGGCGGCAGCCTTGCCGGCCCCCACCGTCATGCACATACCGTACCGCATGCGCCTGTTCCGCCGCTTCCTGCTGTTCTTCGCGATCGCCTTCCTGCTGCCGCTCGCGAGCCATGCGGGCTGGTGGTACTGGCAGGCGCATGCACCGAACTGGCAGCGCGCCGACTGGACGAGCGCCAAGCTCCTGCCGGCGGCTTCCGTCGAGCCCGAAGCGACCGTGCACGTCTTTGCCGCGCGTGTCGGGCGCTGGCGCGGCATCTTCGCCCACCATTCCTGGGTCGTGGTGAAGGAGCGTGGCGCTTCCGCCTATACCCGCTTCGATGTCGTCGGCTGGGGCGCGCCGGTCCGGGTCAACCATCGCGATGCCGATGGCCGCTGGTTCGGCAACATGCCGGAGCCTGTCGCGGAAATTCGCGGTGAGGCGGCCGAGCGTTTGATCCCGCGCATCCGCGCCGCGGTGGCTGACTACGCCTATTCCAGCCCCGGCAGCTATCTCGCCTGGCCGGGGCCGAACTCGAACAGCTTCGTCCAGCATGTCCTGGCGGAGGTGCCGGAGCTCCGGCAGGCGCTACCGCCGACCGCGCTGGGCAAAGACTGGCGCGCCGATGGGCTCTTCGCCGGGCTGACGGCCAGCCGCACCGGCATCCAGGCCTCGCTCTACGGGCTTGCCGGTGTGACCGTGGGCTGGGTCGAGGGTATCGAGATCAACCTGCTCGGCCTCGTCGCCGGGCTCGACCTGCGCAGCCCGGCGCTGAAGCTGCCGGGCTGGGGACGGGTCGGGGTTTAGGACACAGAAGTGGTCAGACCGCCTCGAAAGCCTGCGCCAGATCCGAGATCAGGTCTTCAATATTCTCGATACCGACGGAGATGCGAATCAGCGCGTCGGTCAGGCCGATCTCCTCGCGCATTTCACGGGCGACGCCGGAATGGGTCATCGCGGCCGGGTGCGAGACCAGCGTCTCGGTGCCGCCGAGGCTGACCGCGAGCTTCATGATCTGGAGATGGTCGAGCAGCGCGAAAGCCTCCTTCTCGCCGCCCTTGACGTCGAAGGCGAAGGTCGAGCCCGCCGCCGTGCACTGGCGGTCGAAGACGGCCTTGCGCGGGTCGCCATCCGCAAGATTGCCGAGATAGTGGACACGAGCGACCTTCGGATGGCTCTCCAGATACTCCGCCACGAGCTTGGCGTTCTCGTTGGCGCGGCTCATGCGGATGTCGAGCGTCTCCAGCGAGCGCATCAGCATCCAGCAGGAATTCGGATCGGCCTGCGTGCCGAGCGAGCCGCGCCAGGCCTTCACCTGCCGCACCAGCGCCTCGGAGCCGCTGATCGAGCCGCCGACGAGATCGGAATGGCCACCGACATATTTCGTCAGCGAAAGCAGCGAGAGGTCGGCGCCTTGCTTCAGCGGCTTCTGGTATTTCGGGCCGAGCATGGTGTTGTCGACGACGACAGGCGGGCGATGGCCCTGCGACTTCTCCAGTTCGTCGGCGATCATCTTGCAGGCTGCGAGATCGACGAGACCGTTGGTCGGGTTGGCCGGGGTCTCGACCAGGATCATCGCGACGCGGCCCTTGGCGGCAGCGGCGCGGGCGACATCACGCATCTGCTCGATGTCGAGCCCGTCGGTGAAGCCGAAGGGCGTGACGCCGAAGGCGCCCATCTGGTTCTTGAGCAGGGTCTCGGTGCCGCCATAGAGCGGGCGCGAATGCAGGATCGTATCGCCCGGCCGCAGGAAGGCGAAGCAGGTGGTGGCGATCGCCGCCATGCCGGAGGCGAAGACCGCGCATTTCTCGGCCTCGTCCCAGATCGCCAGGCGATCCTCGAGGATTTCCATGTTGGGGTGGTTGAAGCGCGAATAGACGAGGCCGGGCTTCTCGCCGGGCTTCGGCTGGCGCCGGCCCGAGGTGAAATCGAAGAAGTCCTTGCCCTGCTGGGCGTTCTCGAAAACGAAGGTCGAGGTCAGGAAGACCGGCGGCTTGAGCGAGCCTTCCGACATGGCCGGCGAATAGCCGAAGCCCATCATCAGCGTCTCGGGATGGAGCTTGCGGTTGGCGATCCGGTCCTTGTGGTAATTGTCTTCGCTCATGGCCGTCTCCCTTGCGATCCTGCGACGCAGGCCGTTTTCTGCCACCAGATTATTCCCATCATCGCGCCATTGCTTGGCCGATCAGCATCATCCTAATGTGCCCTGAGCAGCTTTCTGCTCAATTTTGACAGGGATGGAGCATATCGTGCTCGACAGCATCGACCGCCGGATTCTCGCCGTGCTGCGCGAGGACGGGCGCATCACCAATCAGGACCTGTCGCAGCGCGTCGGGCTGTCGCCAACGCCCTGCCTCCGGCGCCTGAAGCGGCTGGAAGAGACCGGTGTCATCCAGGGCTACACGGCCGTCGTCGACCCCAAGGCTTATGGGCTGCCCTTCAGCGTCTTCGTCTCGGTGCGTCTCACCCAGCAGAACCAGGAACAGATATCCGAATTCGAGAAAGCCGTCGAAAGCTGGAGCGAGGTGGCGGAGTGCTACCTGATGACCGGCTCGCAGGATTACCTGCTGCGCGTCGTCACCGACGGCATCGAGGGCTATGAGCGCTTCCTGAAGCAGAAGGCGACGCGACTGAAATGCATCCAGTCGGTCGAATCCAATTTTGCGCTGGCGACGATCAAGAAGCGCTCCGGCTTGCCGCCAGTCTAAAAGCTCTCAGCGGGCGCCGAACAGCTCGGCCGCCGCAGCCTTGGCCATGCCGCTCTGCTGATGCGCCACGCCGGGCACGACGACCTCCCGCCAGCGCAGCGTCACCCCGAGGCGGCGCGCTTCGTCGCGAGCCGTGGCCATGAAATGCTCGCCGCGTGCGAAGCGGGTCGCGCCCTGCTCCTCGGCGCCGCGGGATTTGTTGAGCTGGTGATGATTGGGATCGATGTCCTGATCACCGATCATGACCAGCATCGGCTTGACGAGGGCACGGGCCAGAGTGGCATCGGTGGCAGGCGTACCCTTGAGCGAATACGGATAGGCACGCTCGCCAGCGAGAGCTGGCAGCGTGTAGTAGCCGGCATTCGCCACGGCCGCCGTCGCGATGCGCGCCTCCGGCATCAGCATGACCATGCGATGCACGAACTGGGCACCGGCCGAGTGCCCGAAGATCGTATAGCTGTCGCCGGCAACACGGCCGCTGGCGCGGGCGGCGTCGAACAGCCGCTCGATCAGGCCGAAGGTCCATTTCGCCTTGTCCGGCTCGCCGCGCACCCCGCCCTGCTGGAAGCGGCGGCTCGGAAACTGATCCTTGTCGAAGTGAGGCGCCAGGACGAGGAAACCGGCCCGGTCGGCGGCAGCCTTCCAGGCATCGCGGGCGCCCTTCGCATTGCGGCCCATTCCGTGGACCGCGATCAGCAATGGGCATGGCTTGGCGGCGCAAACCGGCGGCGCATAGGTCGACACCGCGATGGTCGCCGGCAGCGGGTCAGAATAGCTGCCCTCGGCCGAGCCGGTCCCGGCGAAAAGCGCCGGCGTCTCGGCAGAGGCGGCGGAAAGCCCAAGGCCCAGCGCCAGCGCGACGACCACCGCTCTCCTGCCAAGCCTCTTCATTTCGCCCGCTCCTCTAGCCGCCGCGATCCATGGCGCGGCGCACGACCTGCGTGACCTCGCTGTTGGACAGGAAGAGATCATGACGCAGCATGCTCCAGCCGCGCCCGGAGGTATCGGCGACCCTGACGCCCAAGGCTTCCAACCGCGAGCGATCCGCCGCACCGGCGCGCGCGACACCGCCGGCGATACGGGCGGAGACGGCCAGTGCCCGGTCGCCGGGATCAATGATCACGGTCATGCGCTGCGCCAGCGGCCCGAGCTTCTTCACCGTCTGCTCGAAGGCGTCGATATCGACATCGGGCGAGGCCAGCACGACCGAGCCGATCCGGGCGTAGATCTCCTGGGAATCGCGCAGCTCTCGCAGGCCTTCCAGCGTCAGGAAAGTGCCCATCGAATGGGCGACGATATGGATGCGGCCGACGGTCGGGTTGGCGACGAGCGCCTGCAGCGCCTGGACGAAGCCGTCGCGCGACCAGAGCGCGCTCTCGCGATCATAGGCGTAGTCGAAGAGTTTGCCGCCGGAGGGCCAGGTGAACAACGCCGTGCGGCCCTGGAATTCCAGCGAATGCGAGAGCTGGCCGGCGCTGCGCGCAGCTGTCTCGAAAGTCTCGTTGAAGCCGTGGATGTAGAGCAGGACGTCGCGTCCGTTCGCAGCGTCCGCGAAGGCCCGCGCCGCATCCCCCGACGTCTCGCGCGAAACGCCGAGCACCGCCCAGTCGCCGCTCACCGCCGAGGAGACCCGGCCCGAAATGCCGCGCCCGGGCGGCGACAGTCTGACCTCGGCAAAGGTCAGCGGGCCGCGATCCGTGTTGAAATAGGGCGTGGCGTTACCCGTCGACCGGCGCGTCGTTACGACGAGCAGCCGCGGGTCCTTGCCGAGCGCCGAGGTGTCGGCGCGCTCGGGCTCGGAAAAGGGCGACACGCTCGCCTCGCTCTGCGCGCAAGCGGCGAGGCCGAGCGGCAGGAACGCGGCGAGGGCCAGCGAACGGCATGAAAAGGCGCGCCTTGTAACGGGCATGGAGACAGGCATCCGGTCAGAATGTGAGAGGCCGAACTGGCAGCCGGACCTTCTAAAGGCAGGGCAAGGCGGCCAGAATGGGGCAAGGCTGCCGCCGCCTGCGCGCAATCGCGCAGGCGTTGCACGGAAGCGACATCACTGCGCCGCGCCGGAGATGATCGTGATCGGTGCGGTGACGACGAGCCCGACGGTCGAGCCGACCGTGCCCATCACGCCGCCGGCGACATCGCCCAACCGGTCGCCGAATTGCGGCCCGGCGAAGCCAATGCCCTTGTCCTGCTGCAGCCTCTGGCCGATGAGCTGCACCACTTTCGGCGAGGACGCGAATTTCGCGTGGTTGAGGCTATCCCCGGATGAGACCTCGGAGAGGTCGATCAGCTTGACGCCGAGCTTTTCCAGCTCCGCGATCGTCTCGGTGTCCTTGCTCGACACTGCGCCGAGCCGCTTCTTGTCACCGGCGAAGCGCCGGGAGAAGTCGAGCGCCCGGTCATCAGCCGAAACGAAAACCGTTATCGGCCGCCGGATTTCGCGCATCTGCATCCGGAACACGTCCAGATCGACGTCGGGTGCCGCGAGCATGACGTCGCGCAGCTTGCCGCCGAAGGCGCCGTCGCCCCGGATCGCGGCCTGCCGGAGCGTCTCCAGCGTCAGCAGCGTGCCCATGGAATGAGCGAGGATGTCCATCCGCGACGGACCGAGATCGCGGGCGATGGCACGCAGGTTCGCCTCGAGGAAATCGCGGGAATAGAAGGCGCTTTCGCGATCATACGGATAGGCCAGCAATTGGCCGCGCGAGGGCCAGGTGAACAGCACCGGCACGCCCTTGAAGCCGGAATCATGGACGATCTGGGCGAAGCGATAGACGGAATCGGCGAAATTCGTGTTGTAGCCGTGGACGAAGACCAGCACGTCGCGCTGGGAAGCCGGCCGCCGTGCGAGCTCCCTGCGCACGTCGGAAACGACCGGCGCGAGGTCGAGCTTCTGGAGATTGGTCGCGGTGAAATGCTTCGCCGGGTCGCCCGGGCCCGAGTCAGGCAGCTCCAGATTGCCGGACTTGTGGACGAGCGGCACGGTGATGTCGAGGCGGGCGAAGGAGAGCTTCGGCCCACGCTCGCCGCTGAAATAGACCGGCTGCGCCGAGGCTTCGCGGGTCGTCGCGACATAGATCTGGACGGTCCCCGCGACGTCCGCCTTAGGGGCCTGGCTCAGCTCCAGCACGCGCGGCGTGCCGCAGGCCGCAAGCGCCAGCGGGAGGAACAGGGCCAACAGGAAAACACGAAGCCGCATCGCCACGCACATCATTGCCAAGTCGTCTCACCGCAACAGCGAATTCACAAGATGCGCACATGACACAGTGATGAAGCAAGTGAAGCGCGAGGACGCCTTGTCGCCCGCTCCCGCGACTTGCTAACTGGAGGCATGGTCGACAGCAGCTCTCCAGCCGATCCGCTCGGCGACGCGATCCTCGCCGGCGAGCGCGCAGCGCTGGCCCGGGCGATAACGCTGGCGGAATCGCGCCGTGCCGACCATCGCGAGCAGGCGCAGGCCCTGATCCAGCGGCTGCTCCCGCATACCGGCCGCGCCATCCGGGTCGGCATCACCGGCGTGCCCGGCGTCGGCAAATCGACCACGATCGATGCGCTCGGTACCTATCTCACGGAAAAAGGCCACAAGGTCGCTGTGCTCGCGGTCGACCCGTCCTCGACCCGCACCGGCGGTTCGATCCTCGGCGACAAGACGCGGATGGCCCGGCTCGCGATCGACCCCAATGCCTATATCCGCCCCTCGCCTTCCTCGGGCACGCTCGGCGGCGTCGCCGCCAAGACCCGCGAGACGATGCTGCTCTGCGAGGCCGCCGGCTTCGACGTGATCCTGGTCGAGACGGTTGGCGTCGGCCAGTCGGAGACCGCAGTCGCCGACCTCACCGATTTCTTCCTCGTGCTGATGCTGCCCAATGCCGGCGACGAATTGCAGGGCATCAAGAAGGGCATCATCGAGCTCGCCGACATGATCGCGGTCAACAAGGCCGATGGCGACGGCGCGACGCCTGCCCGCGCGGCCGCCGCCCAGTACAAGGCGGCCCTGCACATTCTGGCGCCCGCCTCGTCGCTGTGGAGCACGCCGGTCGTGACGATCTCGGGATTGACCGGGCTCGGGCTCGACGCGCTCTGGTCGAAGGTCGAGGATCACCGCGCCCGCTTCGAGGCCAAGGGACTGATCGCCGAAAAGCGCCGCCGGCAGGACGTCAAATGGATGTGGGCGATGGTGCAGGACCGGTTGCAGGCCAGGCTCCGGCACGATCCCGCGCTGAAGGCCCGCACCCCGGAGCTGGAGGCCGCCGTCGCGGCCGGCCGCCTGCCCCCGACATCCGCGGCGGACGAGATCGCGCGGGCGCTGGGATTGTAGGGCTCGCGTCGTGCACCCCGGTTCCAGATCGGCACAGCCGAGGCTGGCATGCGGCTTGATCCGTCGCAGCCGAGCAGGAGTTTCCATGGTGCTTTCCCGACGCAGCGCGCTGGCGATGGGCCTTTTCGGCACGGCCTCGGCCGTTCTGCCCGCCTCGGCACAGTCGCGCGGCACGGCTGCCGGTCCGCTCGGCCATCTCGGACTTGACGCCAGCCAGTTAGGGCTGCGGCCCGGCGCCACCGAGGATCAGTCGCGGCAGTTGCAGGCCGCCCTCAAGCAGGCTGCCACGCGCGGAAGCCCGCTCCTGTTGCCACCCGGCCGCTACCGGGTCGGCAGCGTCACCCTGCCCGAGAATGCTCGGATCGTCGGTGTGCCCGGCGAAACGCACTTCGTCACGGCAAGCGGCCAGCCCCTGCTGGTCGCGCGCAATATCGGCCGAGCCGAGCTGATCGGCCTGAGCTTCGACGGGCTCGACATCCCCTCGGCCCAGCGCAGCGGTTTGCTTGTGGCGGAGAATGTCGGCGAGCTCACGATTTCCGGCTGCGCCTTCACCAAGGCTGGCTCGGTTGGATTGACGCTCGATCGTTGCGGCGGACGCGTCACGGCGAGCCGCTTCCGCGACATGCGGGATGCCGCCCTGTTCGCCATCGATTCGAGAGGGCTCACCGTCGAGCAGAACCGGGTCGAAGATTGCGGCAATAACGGCATCCAGGTCTGGCGCAGCCAGGTGGGCGACGACGGATCGATCGTGCGCGGCAACCATGTCCTGCGCATCCGCACCGATGGCGGCGGCAGCGGGCAGAACGGCAACGGCATCAGCGTCTTCCGCGCCGGCGGCGTCATCATCGAGGGCAACCAGCTGCGCGACTGCGCTCTGAGCTTCATCCGCAACAATTCCGGCTCGGGCGTCCAGATTCTCGGCAATCAGGGGCGGCGCTGCGGCGAGGTCGCGCTCTACAGCGAATTCGCCTTCGAGGGCGCGATCATCGCCAACAACCATGTCGAGGACTGCACGTCCGGCGCCTCCATGACCAATCTCGACCAGGGTGGGCGCATGGCGGTCTGCGCCAACAACATCATCCGCCGGGCGACGCGCAAGGCCGTGCCCTACAGCAAGGACCCGGTCGGCGGCTACGGCATCCATGTCGAGGCGGAAGCAGTGGTGACCGGCAACGTCATCGAGGAGGCCAGCGATATCGGCATCGCGCTCGGCTGGTCCTGGGGCATGCGCAATCTCGCCGCCACCGGCAACGTCATCCGCAAGACCGGGATCGGCGTCTCGGTCTCCCTGGTGCCGAAGGAGCGCAACGCGCTGGTCGCCAACAACGTCATCGCCGAGGCCCGCGACGGCGCCGTGATCGGCACCGAATACGGCAAGCCCGTCACGGGCGACCTGACCAAGGCCCCCGATGCCAGGGCCTCGGGGATCGTGGTCGCGAACAATGCGGTGCGTTGAGCCCGGCTCAGACCGCGGAAGCGTGAATCCGGCCCACTTCGATGCCGTTCCAGTTCTTCAGCACGGTCTCGCGCAGCGGCGCGAAGGCGGCCTGCGTTGCGTCGTCCATCGGCAGGAAACGTGCGATCAGCGCGCCGAGTGCGATCTCGGCGGCACGGCCGGCGCCATCATCGCATTTCAGGGCGATGCCGTAACCCAGCTCCGGCAGAGACGCGCAATAGACGCCTTCGGCGCCGGTCTTGGTGAAGGCGCGCTCACCCAGCAGGTCCATCAGGCGGGTGTCGTAGCGGCCGGTGCCGGCGACCATGAAGGGATGGGCGGCAGCCGCCGCCCGGATACGCGCCGCCGCCTTCGCCCGCTCCGGCCCGAAGCCGCGGCCGGTGCCGAAGCGGGCGAAGCCCAGCGCCAGCGCCGAAAGCGGCACGGCATAGGACGGGATCGAGCAGCCATCGATGCCCATGCGGTCGGCACTGTGCGCGGCGCCCGTCACCGCCTCCAGCGCGCCGCGCACGGCCTGCTGTACCGGGTGGCCCGCCGTCACATAGCCCTTGGGGTCCTCGTCCATGTTGCAGGACAGGCAGACGAAGCCGGCATGCTTGCCGGAGCAGTTGTTGTTGAGGGCGCTGGGCTCGGCGCCCGATTTCGCCAGGGCGCGGGAGACCAGCTCGTTCGAAGGCCAATGCGCGCCGCATTCGAGGCAGCCGGCATCGCGGCCGGCCTTGCTCAGCATCGCGAGCGAGGTTTCGGCATGGAGCGGCTCGCCCGAATGCGAGGAGACGGCGAGCGCGATCTCGGCCGCGGTCAGCCCATAGCGGTCGGCGGCGCCGCTCTCGATCAATGGCAGGCCCTGGATCGCCTTGACGGCCGAACGCGGGAAGACGGGACGCTCGACATCGCCGGCCGAGAACACCACGCCGCCATCGGCATCGACGACGATCGCCGCGCCGCGATGGCGCGATTCGACGACATTGCCGCGCGTGACCTCGGCGAGAACAGGGTTTTCCATGGCGACCTCCGTTGCCCGCCTGCTGCGAGCTTGCCGCCTTTTGGCGCCGACGCGGGGTCCTGTCAAAAGCGCTGGCGCGAAGCGCGCCGGGCTGCCACGGTGCCGCCCAGCAGACCCGCGCCCTTCAGCGATGGAAGACCGATGTCGCCGGACTACGAGACCGAATACAACAACCGCGCCCGCGTGCCGGAACATCCGGGAATCATCGCCGGTTGGCAGGCCGATGCCGCCGCCTATCGCAGCGAGGCGCTGTGCGAGCTCGATGTCCCCTACGGCGAGGGCGTGCGTCAGGCTTATGACCTGTTCAAGCCCGAGACGATCCGCGGCAACGCGCTGGTGATGTTCATCCATGGCGGCTACTGGCAGGCGCTCGACCGCAGCTATTTCTCGCATATGGCGCGCGGGCTGAACCGCCTCGGATTACCGGTCGCGGTCGTCGGCTACGATCTCTGCCCGCAGGTCCATCTCGGCCATATCGTCTGGGAACTGCAGCAGGTAGCAGCGGCGCTATGGCGGCGCTTCGGCCTGCCGGTCGTCGCGTCCGGCCATTCCGCCGGCGGCCATCTCAGCGCCTGCACGCTCGCTACCGACTGGAAGAATGTCGATCCCGATCTGCCCGATCATCTGGTGCCAGCCGCCTATGGCATCTCAGGCCTCTACAACCTGAAGCCCCTCACTGAGACCAGCATCAACAAGGCGCTGAATCTCGACCTGGCCGCCGCGGAACTGGAAAGCCCGCTGTTCTGGCCAGCTCCCTCGCGATTGACGATGGATGCCGTGGTCGGCGGCGCCGAGAGCGACGAGTACCACCGGCAGAGCCGCCGGCTCGTCGATGTCTGGGGGCTGGAAGGGGTGACGACACGCTATGAGGAAATCCCCGGCGCCAACCATTTCACCGTGATCGCCGGACTGACCGACCCGGAAAATGCGATGACCCGGCGGATCGCCGCGCTCGCCGGCGCTTGATCTCATCGCACCGAAGATTCTATCCAGACCCATCAGAGTTTCGGAGCGCGCGATGCAGACCTTCTTCGTCGAGATCAAATGCAAGCTCGGCAAGACCTACGAGGTCGCCAGCGAACTGGCCGATCGCGAGATCGCTTCCGAGATCTACTCGACCGCCGGCAATTACGACATCCTGGCCAAGTTCCACGTGGCGGCCGATGTCGATATCGGCCATTTCGTCGCGCAGAAAGTGCAGTCGATTCCCGAGATCGCCGACACCCACACGATCATCACGTTCAAGGCGTTCTGATCCTTCGCGCCGGCGGCGCTGGAAATTTGTCGAATCGTTTCCAACGCTTGCGTGTGGTTTCTCGCAAGCCGATTCAGCATCTTGCCAGATTGATTCAAGTTCGCGCCCGCATCACCCTTTCCGCACCGGCGAAACTGCTAGCGGTGTCGACGGCTTGACGGCATGGGGGCTTTCGCGCGACCAGCATCCTTCGGACTGCAGGGATCTTCGCGCCATGAAAAGCACGCTCTCCACCGATCTGCGCTCGGGCGCGCTCGTCTATCACCGCCAGCCCCGGCCCGGTAAGCTTGAGATCCAGGCGACCAAGCCGCTCGGCAACCAGCGCGACCTGGCGCTCGCCTATTCGCCCGGCGTCGCCGCCGCCTGCGAGGCGATCGTCGACGATCCCTCCGAGGCGGCCGAGCTGACCTCGCGCCAGAACCTCGTCGCCGTCATCACCAACGGCACCGCCGTACTCGGCCTCGGCGATATCGGCCCGCTCGCCTCCAAGCCGGTGATGGAGGGCAAGGCCGTCCTCTTCAAGAAATTCGCCGGGATCGACTGCTTCGACATCGAGGTCGAGCAGAAGAACATCGAGAAATTCGTCGAGGTGGTCGCGGCGCTGGAGCCGACCTTCGGCGGCATCAATCTCGAGGACATCAAGGGGCCGGAATGCTTCGAGATCGAGGAGCAGCTCAAGGCCCGGATGAAGATCCCGGTCTTCCATGACGACCAGCACGGCACGGCGATCATCGTCTCGGCCGCCGTCCTCAACGGGCTCGACCTCGCCGGCAAGAAGATCGCCGACGTCAAGATCGTCGTCTCCGGCGCGGGCGCGGCCGCACTCGCCTGCACCAACCTGCTGGTCGAGCTGGGCGCGCAGCGCAAGAATATCTGGCTCACCGATCTCGACGGCGTGGTCTACAAGGGCCGCAACACGCTGATGGACCGCTGGAAAGAGGTCTATGCGCAGGAGACCGACGCCCGGACCCTGGCCGAGGTCATCGGCGGCGCCGACGTCTTCCTCGGCCTCTCCGCCGCCGGCGTGCTGAAGCCCGAGATGGCGAAGCAAATGGGGCCGAAGCCGCTGATCCTGGCGCTCGCCAACCCAAATCCCGAGATCACGCCCGAGGACGCGCTCGCGGTGCGTCCGGACGCGATGATCTGCACCGGCCGCTCGGACTATCCGAACCAGGTCAACAACGTCCTGTGCTTTCCCTATATCTTCCGCGGCGCGCTCGACGTGCAGGCGACGACGATCAACGAGGCGATGAAGCTCGCCGCGGTGCGCGCCATCGCCTCGCTCGCCCGCGAGGCAACCTCCGACATCGCGGCGCGCGCCTATGGCGGCGAGGCCTCGACCTTCGGCGCGAACTCGCTGATCCCGAACCCGTTCGATCCGCGCCTGATCATGCGCATCGCCCCGGCCGTCGCCGAGGCCGCCATGGTCACCGGCGTCGCCCGCAAGCCGCTGGTCGATGTCGAGGCCTATCGCGAGCAGCTCTCGCGCTTCGTCTTCCGCTCCGGCTTCCTGATGAAGCCGCTGTTCCAGAAGGCCAAGGCCGATCCCAAGCGGGTGATCTACGCCGAGGGCGAGGACGAGCGCGTGCTGCGCGCCGCCCAGGTCGCGCTGGAGGAAGGGCTCGCGATCCCGATCCTGATCGGCCGCCCGAGCGTGATCGAGACCCGCATCCAGCGCTTCGGCCTGACGCTCAGGCCCGGCACCGATTTCGAGGTGGTCAACCCCGAGGACGACCCGCGCTATCGCGACTACGTCCAGAGCTATCTCGACATCGCCGGCCGGCGCGGCATCACGCCGGAAGCCGCCCGCGCGCTGGTTCGCACCAACAACACCGTGATCGCGGCGCTCGCCGTGGCGCGGGGCGAGGCCGATGCGATGATCTCGGGCCTCGAAGGCCGGTTCATGTCGCGGCTGCGGCATATCAAGGACATCATCGGCCTGGCGCCGGGCGTCTGCGACATCGCGGCGATGACGCTGATCATCACCAACAAGGGCGCCTTCTTCCTGTCGGACACGCATGTGAAGCACGACCCGACGGCGGAAGAGATCGCCGACATGACCGTGCTCGCGGCCGATCATGTCCAGCGCTTCGGCATCGCCCCGAAAGTCGCCCTGCTCTCGCATTCCGATTTCGGCGCGGCCGATACGCCCTCCTCGCTCAAGATGCGCAAGGCGCTGAAGTTGATCCGCGAGCGTGCGCCGCATCTCGAATGCGACGGCGAGATGGAGGCCGACACCGCTCTCGTCCCGCTGATCCGCGAGCGCGTCCTGCCCTCCTCGACGCTGAAGGATGTGGCGAACATCCTGATCTTCCCCAATCTCGACGCCGCCAACATCTCCTACCAGTTCGCCAAGGTGATGGCCGATGCGCTGCCGGTCGGCCCGATCCTGATCGGCACGGCCAAGCCCGCGCATATCCTCACCGGCTCGGTGACGGCGCGCGGCGTGGTCAACATGACCGCCGTCGCGGTGGTCGAGGCGCAGGAGCGCGCAGCCGCTGCGGCGGCCGGCTAGCCGGCACGGGGCCCATGGCACGCGTCCTGCCCGCCCTTGTCATCGGCCTCTGCCTGCCCGCGGCGGCGGCAGGGGCACAGGAGGTGCTGCGCGAGGAGCCCGGATTCCTGCGCGTCCAGATCGAAGGCCGCGCAGCGCGCCTCGAAACCCTGATCATCCGCCCGGATCGGGGCTCGGGCAAGTTGCCACTCGCATTGATCACGCACGGCAAGGCGCCGGGCAATATGCGGATGAGCGATCTGCGCGCCGTCAACTACGCCTCGATCGCCCGCGATCTCGCCCGCCGTGGCTGGCTTGCCGCTGTCGTCGTCCGGCGTGGCTTCGGACAATCGGACGGTCCCTTCTCGACGGAAGGCGCGGGCTGCGCACTGCCCGACATGGCGCAGCGCTTCGAGAGCGACGCGAAGGAACTCGAGGCCGCGCTCAAGGCGCTGGCCGAGCGCCCCGACGTCGCGTCCGACCGCATCATCGCCCTGGGCGAATCGGCAGGCGGCGCCGCGGTCATGGCACTGGCCCAGCGCAAGCCGCCGGGCCTGAAGGCGGTGATCAACGTCGCCGGCGGGCTCGAACTCGGTGATTGCGTCGAGAAGGGCCGGGACGCACTTGTCGCGACCA
Organism: Allobosea sp. FW305-C-101; assembly: GCF_058783685.1. Lineage (NCBI taxonomy): Bacteria > Pseudomonadati > Pseudomonadota > Alphaproteobacteria > Hyphomicrobiales > Alloboseaceae > Allobosea > Allobosea sp. FW305-C-101. The sequence continues at coordinate 798,887 of NZ_JBYSYT010000001.1, forward strand.
TCCTGCACTGGCCGTGGAAGGATACGCTGCCGCAGCTCTGGGTCTATGCCGGCAACGACGAGCTTTTCCCACCATCCCTGGTCGACCGCATCCGGGCGGCGGCCCTCGACCGTGGCGGCGACGTGCGCCTCATTGCGTTGCCGGAAGTCCTCCCTCGCGGCCACGCGGCTTTCCAGAACGGCCGAGCCCGTTTTGTCTGGTTGCGGGAGATGGACGCCTCCTTGCGTGCCTGGAACCTGCCGACCCTGACGCCCGGACGGCCCAAGGCAGAATTCGAACGCATCGGGCTCGAAGGCCGTGCTCCGGTATTCGAGAACTATTTCAGCGCTCCCGGTGAAAAGGCGATGGCCGTGAGCCCGACGGGCAAGAGCTTCACCTATCGCTTTGGCGAACGGGACCTCGAAACAGCCCGACGGAACACGCTGGCGGATTGCGGCAAGAAGGCCGGGGATTGCCGCGTGGTCTTCGAGAACGACCGGGCCGTCGAAGCCCCCTAGCGCAAGGTCGGCTTTTCCGACTTGGCAGACTCAATCAGGCAGGCTCTACTTCATCAGTCGGGCATCGCTCGCAACGGCGCCCGGCTGAGGGAGGTTGCCATGCTCGACGTCACGCGCCGCCATGTCCCTTTGGCCTTCGCCGCCATCCTGGCCGCGACCCGCGCCGCTGCGCAGGGCCGCATCGTCTTCCACCGCGGCAATGACGGCGATCCCGAGACGCTCGATCCGCACAAGACCTCGACCGTCGCGGAAGCCCATCTGCTGCGCGATCTGCGCGAGGGCCTCGTCATCCACGACATGAAGGGCGAGGTCGTGCCCGGCGTGGCCGAAAGCTGGACGATGAGCCCGGACGGCAAGACTTGGCGCTTCAAGCTGCGCGGCAATGCCAGATGGTCGAACGGCGACCCGGTCAAGGCCTCGGATTTCGTCTATTCCTTCCGGCGCATCATCGATCCCGAAACCGGCGCGAAATACGCCAACCTGCTCTTCCCGATCCGCAATGCCGAGGCGATCCATAAGGCCGCCGCCGGCTCCTCGCTTGAGACGCTCGGCGTCAGCGCTCCCGACGAGGGCACGCTGGAGATCGTGCTGGAGCAGCCGACGCCTTATCTCCTCGAACTGCTCACCCATCAGAGCGCCCTACCCGTCCACCAGGCGAGCGCGGCCAGGGCGGCGCAGGAGCCCGGGCGGCCGGAGAACTGGATCACCAACGGCCCCTATATGCTCAGGGAGTTCGCACCGAACTCGCATATCCGGCTCGACCGCAATCCGCATTTCCATGCGGCCACTGAAGTGAAGATCGACACCGTGATCTTCTATCCGGCCTCGGACCTCGCGGCCGCCGCGAGACGCTTCCAGGCCGGGGAGTTGCATCTCACGACCGACATACCCGCCGACCAGTTCAAGGCGCTGAAGGAGAAGCTGGGAGATCAGGTCCGCATCGGCCCCTATCTCGCGACCTATTTCCTGATCATCAACAGCGCCAAGCCGCCTTTCGACGATGAGCGTGTCAGGCGGGCGCTCTCGCTGCAGATCGACCGCGAATTCATCGCCGACCGGATCTGGGGTGGGACGATGCTGCCGGCCTATGGCGTGATCCCCCCGCATATCGGCAATTACGGCGAGCGCGCCGAACTCGATTTCCGCCATGCCTCGGTGCTGGAGCGCGAGGACGAAGCCAGGCGCCTGCTCGCCTCGGCCGGGTTCGGCAGCGTGCCGCTCCAGGTCGAATTCCGTTTCAACACCACCGACAACAACCGCCGCACCGCCGAGGCAATAGCGGAACAGTGGCGCGCCATCGGGGTCGAAACCCGCTTCGTCGAGACCGATTTCCGCACGCATTTCGCCTATCTGCGCGACGGCGGCGATTTCGACGTCGCCCGCTACGGCTGGATCGGCGACTATTCCGACCCGCAGAACTTCCTCTTCCTGTTCGAGAGCGACAATGCCGGCTTCAACATCGGCAAGTACCGGAACCCGCAATTCGATGCGCTGATGAAGCTCGCTGCCGAGGAACTCGACATCGCCCGGCGCGCCGCGATCCTGCGTGAAGCCGACAGCATCGTCATCCGCGAGGAGCCCTGGATCCCGGTGCTGCATTACTCGACCAAGAACCTGGTCTCGCCGAAGCTCTCGGGCTTCGAGCAGAACCTGCGCGGCGCGATCCCGACGCGGTTCCTGAGCCTGAAGGCCTGAACGCCGGCCCTGCATCAGACGCCGGGCCGTTTCCCCGCCTTGAGGCTCGCAAGCGGCGCCAAGCTTCGCTAGGAAGGTCCGGCGTTCCCTTCCAATCAGCGAGTCCGCATCGATGAGCCGCATCGTCTACGTCAATGGCGCCTATCTTCCCGAGGAAGAGGCCAAGATCTCCGTTTTCGACCGCGGCTTCATCTTCGGTGACGGCATCTACGAGGTTTCGGCGGTGATCGGCGGCAAGCTGGTCGATTGCGAGGCGCATCTGGCCCGGCTCGAGCGCTCCTGCGGCGAAATCCGGCTTGCCCTGCCCTGGTCGAAGGCCGAGCTCGTCGCGATCCATGAGGAGCTGATCAAGCGCAACGCTCTCGACGAGGGCGGCATCTACCTGCAGGTCTCGCGCGGCGCGGCCGACCGCGACTTCCCGTTCCCGAAGGATGTCCAGCCGACGCTGGTGATGTTCACCCAGGCCCGCAACTTCGTGAATGCGCCGACGGCCAAGACCGGCATCAAGGTCGTCTCGACCCCGGACCTGCGCTGGGCCCGCCGCGACATCAAGAGCGTCAACCTGCTCGCCCCCGTGCTCGCCAAGCAGTTCGCGCTGGAAAATGGCGCGCAGGAGGCCTGGCTCACCGAGGACGGCGTGGTGACGGAAGGCGCTTCCTCCACCGCCTGGATCGTCAAGGGCAAGACGCTGATCTCGCGCCCGCTCTCCAACAAGGTGCTGCCGGGCATCACCCGCAAGGCGGTGCTCGCCTATCTCGCCGAATCCGGCTTCAGCTTCGAAGAGCGTGAATTCACGCTGGAAGAGGCGCTCGACGCCGAGGAGGCCTTCATCACCTCCGCGACCAGCCTCGTCATGCCGGTGACCACGATCGACGGCCACACGATCCATAACGGCGCGCCCGGCCCGACCGCGCTGCGCCTGCGCGAAATCTATATCGACTACGCCCGCAAGGGTGGCGTTCTCGGCTGAGGCACTCCAACAGCCGTCATGGTCGGGCTTGACCCGACCATCTCGGAAACCAGCTTTCTCGTCATGAGTTTCTCGGGTCGGCGCTACACGCCGCCCGAGAATGACGAGCCGGCGGCCAATTCCCCCATCACATAGGTCGCGGCGACATTGCGCTCGTCGCCAAGCGTGACGAGCACGAACAGCTCCTCCGCGAGATCGCGCACCGTTTCCATGCGGTGCGCCATCGCCCGCGTCGCGCCCGTATCGAGCACGACGACATCCGCCTCGCGACCGGTCTCGAAGCTCCCGATCAGCTGATCGAGGCCGAGCGCCACGGCATTGCCCCGCGTGATCGCATGCAGGGCTTCCAAAGCCGACAGGCTTTGCCCTTGGAGCTGCAACACCTTGTAGGCCTCGGCCATGGTCCTGAGCATCGAATAGGAGGTGCCGCCGCCGATATCGGTGGCGACCGCGACCTTGACGCCGCGCTGTCTCGCATGAGCCCAGTCGAACAGCCCTGAACCGAGGAAGAGGTTCGAGGTCGGGCAGAACACCGCAACCGCCCCTGTCTCCGCAAAAGCCTGCCACTCATTGTGGGTCATGTGGATGCAATGACCCATCAGGCTTTTCGGGCCGAGCAGTCCGTAACGCCGATAGATGTCGGCATAATCCGCAGCTTCCGGATAGAGCTCGCGGGCGAAGGCGATCTCGGCGCGGTTCTCGTCGATATGGGTCTGGACATGGCAGTCGGGATGCTCGGCCGCCAGCTTCCCTGCCGCCGCCAGTTGCTCCGGCGTCGAGGTGATCGCGAAGCGCGGCGTGATCGCATAGAGCTGCCGGCCCTTGCCGTGCCAACGCGCGATCAATGCCTTCGAATCACGATAGCCGCTCTCGGCCGTGTCGGTCAGGGCCTCCGGCGCGTTACGGTCCATCATCACCTTGCCGGCGATCATGCGGGTGTTGCGGCGCTGCGATTCCGTGAAGAACGCCTCGGCCGATTGCGGATGGACTGAAGCATAGACCGCCGCCGTGGTCGTGCCGTTGGCCAGCAATTCATCGAGGAAGAAGCGCGAGAGCTTCTCGGCATGGCCCTGTTCGCTGAGCTTCTGCTCCTCGACGAAGGTGTATTTGTTCAACCACTCCATCAATTGCGCGCCATAGGAGGCAACGACCTGCGTCTGCGGCATGTGGATATGGGCGTCGATGAAGCCCGGCATGATCAGATGCGGGCGATGGTCGACGATCTCGGCATCGACCGGCAGCGTCCGCAGCAATTCCCGCGCCTCGCCGGCCGCCTTGACCAGCCCGTTCTCGATGACGAGTAGCCCATCCTCGATGAAGCGATGCGCCGATTCACCGGCAGTCTGCGGGTCATCGACGAACCAGAGCAGGCGACCGCGCAGCGCGCGCAAAGCGGTTGGTGCAGTCACGTCGGGCAGCTCCGGCACAATTCCACATCACATCTGCACCAAATCGAAGCTTCCGGCCAAGCGCAGATCATGCCTAATCTGGAGGCATGAATTGGCTTTGCAAATGGGGCGGGCAGGATGCGTGAGAGCTTGCGCTTCCTGCTCGGCGACAGGCTGGTCGAGATCGACCGCTGCGATCCGACTTTGACCGTGCTCGACTGGCTGCGCCTCGACCAGCGCATGACCGGCAGCAAGGAAGGCTGCGCCGAGGGCGATTGCGGCGCCTGCACTGTCGTCGTCGGCCGGCTGGATCGCGGGCAGCTGCGCTACGAGGCGATCAATGCCTGCATCCGCTTCCTGCCGACGCTGGACGGCTGCCAGTTGCTCACCGTCGAGCACCTGAAGGGCACGGATGGCAGCCTTCACCCGGTTCAGCAGGCGATGGTGGAATGCCATGGCTCGCAATGCGGCTTCTGCACGCCGGGCTTCGTGATGTCGCTGCTGGCGCTGAGACTCAACGAGGCGGCCCCGGACACCGGCCGCATCGAGGATGCGCTCGCCGGCAATCTCTGCCGCTGCACCGGCTACGAGTCGATCATCGCCGCCGGCCGCCGCATGAACGAGATCGCGCCGCGGGACGCAGACCCTTTCCTGCGCGAGCGGGAGGTCGTCGCCGCGCGGCTTGCAGCGCTGAACGATGCCGAGACGCTGGCCCTGCAAGGCGATAGCGGGAGTTTCTATGCGCCCGCGACAATCGAAGCACTGGCCGAACTCGTCGCGGCACACCCACAGGCGACTCTTGTCGCCGGCGCGACCGATGTCGGGCTCTGGGTCACCAAGGCGATGAAGCGTCTCGATCCCGTCATCTATCTCGGGCGGATCGAAGCTTTGCGCGCCATCAGCAACGAAGGCGATCATCTGCGCTTTGGGGCGATGGCTGGTCACATCGACGTCCGCACAGCGCTCGCTGCCCTCTCGCCACAGCTCGACGAGTTGATGCGCCGCTTCGGCGGCGAGCAGGTGCGCAATGCCGGGACGATCGGCGGCAACGTCGCCAATGGCTCGCCGATCGGCGACCTGCCGCCGGCCCTGATCGCACTCGACGCGACGCTGGTGCTGGCAAGGCGCGGCGGGACGGGGATCGAGCGCCGGAGCATCCCGCTCGAAAGCTTCTTCATCGAGTACCGCAAGCAGGATCGACGGCCTGGTGAATTCGTCGAGGCGGTGCTGGTGCCGAAGCAGGCGGAGGGCGTGCTGTTCCATGCCTCCAAGGTCTCGAAGCGCTTCGACGAGGATATCTCCGCCGTCTGCGGCGCCTTCCGGCTGACGCTCGGCAGCGACGGGCGCATCAGCGAAGCTCGCCTCGCCTATGGCGGCATGGCCGGCATCCCGAAGCGCGCGGCGGCGGCCGAAGCCGCCCTCGTCGGTCAACGCTGGAACGAAATGGCCGTCACGGCAGTCATCGCCGCCCTCTCACAGGATTTCACGCCGCTCGACGACATGCGCGCCTCGGCGCAGTATCGGCTCAAGATCGCCGGCAACCTGCTGCGCCGTTTCCTGATCGAGACGACGCAAGCGCAGACGCAGACGCGGGTCGCCGGCCTGCTGGCGGAGGCCGCCCATGGCTGACGCACGTCGCAAGCTCGATATCCCGGTGGAGAGCGGCCCTCTCGGTAGCTCCCGCATCCATGATTCCGCGCCTAAGCATGTCGCGGGGGAAGCGCTCTATATCGACGACATCGCCGCACCCGAGGGATTGCTGCACGCCTATCTCGGCACGAGCACGATCGCTCATGGTCGGTTGCTCTCGCTCGATCTGGAAGCGGTTCGCGCCGCGCCGGGCGTCGTCACCGTGCTGACGGCGGCGGATATCCCCGGCGCGAACGACATCTCCTCGACGCATCTGCGTGACGAGCCGGTCTTCGCGACCGAGGCCGTCCTGTTCCACGGCCAGCCGCTCTTTGCCGTTGTCGCCGAAACGCGTGAGCAGGCGCGTCATGCCGCGGCGCTGGCCAAGGCCGAATATGCCGAGGAAACGCCGCTCATCGACATCGCCGCCGCCCGCCAAGCCGGTGGGAAGCTGGTCACAGCCCCGCTCAAGCTGGAACGCGGCGAGATCGCAGCCGCCATGGCAGCGAGCCCGCGCCGGCTGAAAGGCGCGATGGCGATCGGCGGGCAGGAGCATTTCTACCTCGAAAGCCAGATCGCGCTGGCCATCCCCGGCGAGGACGACGACATGGCGGTGCTGGTCTCGACCCAGCATCCGAGCGAAGTCCAGCACATGGTGGCCGCCGTGCTCGGAGTCGGCTCGCACGCGGTCACCGTCGAGGTCCGGCGCATGGGAGGCGGCTTCGGCGGCAAGGAGACGCAGGCCAATCTCTTCGCCTGCGTCGCTGCCATCGCGGCCCGCAGGCTGAAGCGGCCGGTGAAGCTACGGCCCGACCGCGACGATGACATGGCGATCACCGGCAAGCGCCACGATTTCGTTTGCGATTACGAGATCGGCTTCGACGATGACGGCCGCATCCACGCGCTCGACGCCGTCTATGCGGCGCGCTGCGGTTGGAACGCCGATCTGTCGGGGCCGGTGACCGACCGCGCCCTGTTCCACATGGACAATTGCTATTTCTATCCGGCGGTGCGTGCCCGCTCCGAGCCGCTCTTCACCAACACCTGCTCGAACACCGCCTTTCGCGGCTTTGGCGGGCCGCAAGGCATGGTCGGGGCCGAACGCTTCATCGAGGAGGTCGCCTATGCGACCGGGCTTGATCCGCTGGAGGTGCGCCGACGCAATCTCTATGGCGGCGCCGGACGCAACGTCACGCCCTATCACCAGACGGTCGAGGACAATATCGCGGGCGACGTCATCGCGGAGCTGGAGCGGCGCTGCGATTATCAGGCGCGCAAGGCGGCGATCCGCGAGGCCAACAAGGCGAGCCCCGTCATCAAGCGCGGCATTGCGCTGACGCCAGTGAAGTTCGGCATCTCCTTCACCGCGACCTGGTTCAACCAGGCCGGCGCGCTGGTCCATGTCTATACCGACGGCACGGTCGCGCTGAACCATGGCGGCACCGAGATGGGCCAAGGGCTCTATATCAAGGTGGCGCAAGTGGTGGCCCACGCCTTCGGCATCGGGCTCGACCAGATCAAGATCACCGCGACGACGACCGGCAAGGTGCCGAATACCTCCGCCACCGCCGCCTCGTCGGGCTCCGATCTCAACGGCATGGCCGCGCTCGATGCCTGCGAGACGATCAAGAAGCGCTTGACGGAATTCGCTGGGAAGCATTGGCAGGTCGAGGCGAACGACATCGCCTTCCTGCCGGGCCGTGTGAAAATCGGCGCTCGCGAGATCGCCTTCAGGGAACTGATCGCCGCCGCCTATATGGCCCGCGTCCAGCTCTCGGCGACGGGCTTCTATGCGACGCCGAAAATCCACTGGGACCGCAAGGCCGGGCGCGGCCACCCGTTCTACTATTTCGCCTACGGCGCCGCCGCGGCTGAGGTCGCGATCGATACGCTGACCGGCGAGTACAAGGTCGAGCGCGTTGATATCCTGCATGATTGCGGGCAATCGCTGAATCCGGCGATCGACAAGGGCCAGATCGAGGGCGGCTTCGTGCAAGGCATGGGCTGGCTCACCACCGAGGAGCTGGTCTGGGACAGGAAGGGCCGGCTGTCGACGCACGCGCCCTCGACCTACAAGATTCCCGTCGCCTCCGACCGGCCGCGCATCTTCAACGTGGATCTCTTGGAGAATGCGCCGAACCGCGAGCCGACGATCCATCGCTCCAAGGCCGTCGGCGAGCCGCCGCTGATGCTGGCGATCTCGGTGCTGCACGCGCTGTCCGATGCGGTCGCGAGCGTCGGCGACTACCGGGTTTGCCCACGCCTCGACGCGCCGGCGACCCCGGAACGGGTGCTCGATGCGGTCGAGCGGGTCAGGGCGGAGGCAGCGCCATGAGCCTCGCCGCCTTCCTCGCCGCCCATCAGCGCGACGGTATCGTCCTCGTCCGGATAGAGGCGGCGGAAGGCTCGACCCCACGCGAGGCCGGCGCCTGCATGGCCGTCAGCCCCGGCGCCATCGCTGGCACGATCGGCGGCGGGCAGCTCGAATTCCATTGCATCGACCTCGCCCGGCACATGCTCAGCGAGGGGGCCGAGGATCAGGTACTCGATATCCCGCTCGGGCCGCAGATGGGGCAATGCTGCGGCGGGCGGGTGCGTGTCTCATTGCACCATGTCGGCGCGGCCGAGATCGCCCTGTTCAGCGCCCGCGAGAAGGCGGAAGCCGCAGCGTGGCCGCCGGTCCTGATCTTCGGCGCCGGCCATACCGGCCGCGCGCTGGCGCACGCACTGGCCCCCCTGCCCGTCTCCATCTCGCTGATCGACGACCGCGACGACGTCATGAGCGGGCTTCCAGCCGCCGTCACCTGCATCCGCATGGCCGATCCCGTCGATGCGATTGCGAGCGCTCCGGCCAAGGCTGCCTTCGTCGTGCTCTCGCATAGCCACGCGCTCGACTATCGGCTGACCGAGGCGGCGCTGGCGCGCGGCGATGCGGCTTATGTCGGCATGATCGGCTCGGCCACGAAGCGGGCTCGCTTCGAATCCGGCTTCCTGCGCAGCGGCGGGCGGCGCGAGGCGCTCACGCGCCTGACCTGCCCGATCGGCGGTTCGGATGTGGACGACAAGCGCCCGGAGGTGATCGCGGCCTTGACGGCAGCCGAGCTGGTGCGTTGCTTGCTTGGCCGCCGGGAGCCGGCGAAAGGGAGACGTTCGCGACATGAATCAGCCGCGTGAGCAGGACGTGCCGTCGCGGCTGGCGCTCGCCCATGTCTCGAAGAGCTTTCCCGGCGTCAAAGCCAATGAAGACATCAGCCTGAGCGTCCAACCCGGCGAAATCCACGCCCTGCTCGGCGAGAATGGGGCCGGCAAATCAACGCTGGTCAAGATCATCTACGGCGTCCAGCAGGCCGACGAGGGCACCATCTCCTGGAACGGTTCTCCCGTCGCGATCCCCTCGCCCAAGGCCGCGCGCAAGCTCGGCATCGGCATGGTCTTCCAGCATTTCTCGCTGTTCGACGCGATGACGGTGATCGAGAACATCGCGCTCGGGCTCGACGAAGCCGTCGACCGCGACGAGCTGAAAGCCCGTGTCGCCGCGATCCTGCAATCCTATTCGCTGCCGCTCGATCCGGAGCGCGAGGTCCATACGCTCTCGGTCGGTGAGCGCCAGCGCATCGAGATCGTGCGCTGCCTGCTGCAGAAGCCGAAGCTGTTGATCATGGACGAGCCGACCTCGGTGCTGACGCCGCAGGAGGTCGAGCGCCTGTTCGCGACGCTGCGCCAGATCGCGACTGAGGGCTGCTCGATCCTCTACATCTCGCACAAGCTGCACGAAATCAAAGCACTCTGCGACAGCGCCACGATCCTGCGCGGCGGGCGCGTCGTCGCGACCTGCGACCCCAAGGTCGAGACGACCAAGCGCATGGCCGAGCTGATGATCGGCGCCGAACTGCGCAAGATTGAGCACGGCAAGGCGACGGGCTCCGGCGCCGTCCGGCTGGAGATCAAGGGCCTGTCGCTCCCCGGTGAGCCGCCTTTCGGCACCGATCTGGAGAGCGTTTCTTTCGAGGCGCGGGCCGGAGAGATACTCGGCATCGCCGGTGTCGCGGGCAATGGACAGGCCGAACTCCTGACCGCACTCTCGGGCGAACAGCTCGCTACCCATGCCGAAGCGATCAAGCTCGACGGGAAAGCTGTCGGACTGGACGGCGCCGGTACCCGCCGGGCACTCGGCCTCGCCTGCGTGCCCGAGGAGCGCAACGGCCATGCCGCCGTGCCGGATTTCTCGCTCGCCGATAACGGCATCCTGACGGCGCGCCATCGCCTGCCGCTGGCGCCGCATGGCTTCATCAGCCGCGCTAGCGTGAAGCGCTTCGCCGATGGTGTGATCAAGCTCTTCGACGTCCGGACCACCGGCAATGCGGCGCTCGCCCGCTCGCTATCGGGCGGCAATCTGCAGAAATTCATCATGGGCCGCGAGATCGGCCAGCAGCCGGCCGTGCTCGTGGTGTCGCAACCGACCTGGGGCGTCGATGCCGGCGCTGCCGCCGCGATCCGGCAGGAGCTCGTCGACCTCGCCGCCAAGGGCTCTGCTGTCGTCGTGATCTCGCAGGATCTCGACGAATTGCTCGAACTCGCCGACCGGCTCTGCGTCATCAACGAGGGGCGGCTGTCGGCGCCGCGCCCGGTCGCGAGCCTCGGCATCGACGAGATCGGCCTGATGATGGGCGGCGTCCACGGCGCGGAGGCGGCCCATGCTTGAATGGCGCCGCCGCCGCGAGCCGAGCACGCTGATGCTGCTAGCGAGCCCGCTGATCGCGATCGGGCTCACGATGCTGATCGGCATGGTCGTCTTCACCGCCATGGGCTATGACGGCTTCCACGCGGTCGAGAGCATCTTCCTGACGCCGTTCCTGGAGCCGCAGCGCTGGGGCGATATCGGGGTCAAGGGCGCGCCGCTCGTCATGATCGCGCTGGGGCTCGCCATCGGATTCCGCGCCAATGTCTGGAATATCGGCGCCGAGGGGCAATACGTCATGGGCGCCATCGCCGGCACCGGCGTCGCCCTCCTGACCTATGACATGACGGGTTGGTGGATCCTGCCCGCCATGGTGCTGGCCGGCATCCTCGGCGGCATGGCCTGGGTCGCGATCCCGGCCTTCCTGCGGGTGAAATTGCAGGTCAGCGAAATCCTGACCAGCCTGATGCTGACCTATGTCGCCGTGCAATTCCTGTATTTCCTGGTGCGCGGTCCCTGGAAGGACCCGGGCGGCTTCAACTTCCCGCAGACGCGGATGTTCACCGCTGACCAGACGCTGCCCACAGTGCTGGAGGGGACGCTCGTCCATCTCGGCATTCCCGCCGCGCTCGTGCTCGCGGTCATCGCCTGGCTGCTGATGGAGAAGACCACCGCGGGCTACGCGATCAAGGTCGTCGGCCTCGCGCCGGCCGCGGCCCGCCATGGCGGCTTCAGCGCCACGCGCACGACCTGGGCGACGCTGCTGATCAGCGGCGCGCTCGCCGGTCTCGCCGGATTGTTCGAGGCCGCCGGCCCGTTCGGCCAGCTCACACCGCAATTCCCGGTCGGCTACGGCTTCACCGCGATCATCGTCGCCTTCCTCGGCCGGTTGAACCCGCTCGGCATCGTCTTCGGCGGCATCGTGCTGGCCGGAACCTATGTCGGCGGCGAGATCGCGCAATCGACCGTCCGGTTGCCGCAGGCCGCGACCGGCCTGTTCCAGGCGATGCTATTGTTCATGCTGCTTGCGACCGACGTTCTGGTGCGCTGGCGGATCGCCTTCAAGCGGAGGACGGCATGACCTCCGCCATGCTCGCCTCCATCCTGATGACCCTGATCGCGGCTTCGACGCCGCTGCTGCTGGCCGCATTGGGCGAGCTCGTCGCCGAGAAGGCGGGCGTGCTCAATCTCGGCGTCGAGGGCATGATGCTCTGCGGCGCGGTCGCTGGCTTCGCCGTCGCGTTCTCGACCGGCAGCACCGGGATCGGCCTCGTCGCGGCGATGGCCGCAGGCATCGCCGCCTCGATGGTCTTTGCCGTACTGGCGCTTTCGCTCACCGCCAATCAGGTCGCGACCGGGCTCGCGCTGACGATCTTCGGCATCGGCGCTTCCTCGCTGATCGGTGCGGGCTTCGTCGGGCGCACCATCACGCGGCTCCAGCCGGTCTTTCCGGCAGCGCTGTCGGAGCATCCGATCCTGCGCGTGATCTTCGGCCACGACATCCTGATCTATCTCTCGCTTGCGCTTGTCGCTGGCGTCAGCTGGTTCCTGCGCCGGACGCGGCCGGGCCTGATCCTGCGTGCGGTCGGCGAGAACGATGCCTCGGCCCATGCGATCGGCTATCCGGTCGTCGCCATCCGCTATGCGGCGGTCGCCTTCGGTGGCGCCTTGGCCGGGCTCGGTGGGGCCTATTTCTCGCTGGCGCTGACGCCGATGTGGGCCGACCGCCTGACCGCCGGCCGCGGCTGGATCGCGCTCGCCCTCGTCGTCTTCTCGGCCTGGAAGCCGGGGCGCCTGCTGCTCGGGGCCTATCTCTTCGGCGCCGTGATGACGCTCGAACTGCAGCTCAAGGCGGCCGGCGTCACCTGGCTCGCGCCGGAGGTTCTGGCGATGGCCCCCTACCTTGCGACGATTGCAGTTCTGACCATGATGTCGCTAGGACGGAAGACCGGCCGGCTCGACGCGCCCGCCTGCCTCGGCAAACCCTTCTCGGCGTCCTGACGCCGCAATTCACAACGGGGAGTTCTCGTAATGACCAGCATCATCACCCGCCGCAAGCTGACCTTCGGTGCGGCCGCCGCCTCCACCCTGCCGATCCTCGGCCGCGGCGCTTCGGCGCAGGCCCCGCTCGGCGTGGGCTTCGTCTATGTCGGCCCGATCGGCGACCACGGCTATACCTGGACGCATAACCAGGGCCGGCTGGCGCTGGAGAAGGAATACGGCGCCAAGATCAAGACGAGCTTCATCGAGAACGTCGCCGAGGGGCCGGACGCCGCCCGCGCCATCCGCCAGCTCGCCCAGGCCGGCAACCAGCTGATCTTCACGACCTCCTTCGGCTTCATGAACCCGACGATCCAGGTCGCCAAGCAGTTCCCGAAGATCCATTTCGAGCACGCCACGGGCTATATGCGGGCCGAGAACGTCGCGACCTACGATGCGCGCTTCTACGAGGGCCGCGCCGTGATCGGCACCATCGCCGGCCATATGTCGAAGACCGGCCAGGCGGGCTATGTCGCCTCCTTCCCGATCCCGGAAGTCGTGATGGGCATCAACGCCTTCCACCTCGCCGCCCGCAAGGTGAACCCGAACTTCAAGACCAAGGTTGTCTGGTGCTCGACCTGGTACGACCCCGCCAAGGAGGCCGATGCCGCCAAGGCGCTGATCGACCAGGGTGCCGACATGATCACCCAGCACACCGATTCCGCCGCCCCGCTCCAGGCGGCCGAGCAGCGTGGCGTCTTCGCCTTCGGCCAGGCCTCGGACATGAGGTCCTTCGCGCCGAAGGCCCATCTCTCGGCCATCGTCGACGACTGGTCGGGCTACTACATCAAGCGCGTCAAGGAGGCCATGGACGGCACCTGGAAGACCGGCGCCGTCTGGCACGGGCTCAAGGAGGGAATGGTCAAGATCGCGCCCTATAATGACGCGGTCACGCCCGCGGCCCGCGCCGCCGCCGACGAGGTGACCAAGGGCATCATCGCCGGCACGCTCCACCCCTTCACGGGCGAGCTGAAGGACCAGAAGGGCGTCGTGCGCCTCAAGGCCGGCGAGACCGCCAGCGACGAGATGCTCTCGAAAATGGACTGGTACGTGGACGGCATCCAGGCCTGATCCCAACACTTTCGCTGCTGCGGCTGCACGCCGCCGCCGCAGCAGCGATTCGCCGGTCCCGGCACCTGACGGTTGGTCAATTCGACCGCAAAAGCCTGTCATGGCTCTAAATTGGGCTCGTTCCTGCCTGAATCCGATGGAACGAAGCCGTTTCCTGTGCGTATCTACCGCCGCGGGCATCGTCTTTCCGCGTTAGCCGTGGCAACTGCGTGAGTTGCGCGCCGCGAATGGCACCCATGTGCCGCGGCCGCTCATGCCGGAAACGAGCATGAACGGCCGTCATCGAGCACGCGACGCCTGAACAACCTTCTCAAGGAGGATTTCATGACCAAGAACGAACTGATCGCCGCCATCGCCGAAGAGACCGGCAAGACCAAGGCCGACGTCTCGGCCATCCTGGCCTCGCTCGGCACGACCGTCGCCAAGACCCTCAAGAAGGGCGACGACGTCACCCTCGGCGGCATCGGCAAGCTCTCTGCTGCCAAGCGCGAAGCCCGCGAGGCCCGCAACCCCTCGACCGGCGCGACCATCAAGGTTCCTGCCAAGACCGTCGTGAAGTTCAAGGTCACCAAGGACCTCGCCGACGCGGTGGCGTAAGGCCATCATCGGGATCGAGCGGCGTTCGCGCATGAAACGCGGACGCTGCTTGAGTCTCGTCGTCATGCTCGGGCTTGACCCGAGCATCTCTTCGACGAGATTCTCGGGTCTACGCTGCGCTCCGCCCGAGAATGACGCTGTCTCATGTTCCTTCGCCTCTTCACCGATCTGCGCGCCGCCAAGGTCCCCGTGACCCTGCGCGAATATCTGACGCTGCTCGAAGGGGTGGAGGCCGACCTCGCCGAACACAGGGTCGACGAGTTCTATTATCTCGCCCGCGCCACGCTGGTGAAGGACGAGCGCCATCTCGACAAGTTCGACCGCGTCTTCGCCCAGGTGTTCAAGGGCATGGAGACGCTGCAGCAGGCGATCGAGGAAGCCGGCATCCCCGAGGAATGGCTGCGCAAGCTCGCCGAGAAATTCCTGACCGACGAGGAAAAGGCCCAGATCGATGCGATGGGCTGGGAGAAGCTCTGGGAGACGCTGAAGCAGCGGCTCGACGAGCAGAAGGGCCGCCATCAGGGCGGCAACAAGTGGATCGGCACCGCCGGCACCTCGCCCTATGGCGCCTATGGCTACAATCCCGAAGGCATCCGCATCGGCCAGGATAAGAACCGCAATTTCCGGGCGGTGAAGGTCTGGGACAAGCGCGAGTTCAAGGATTTCGACGACACCCGTGAGCTCGGCGTGCGCAACATGCGGATCGCGCTCCGGCGCCTGCGCCGCTTCGCCCGCACCGGCGTGGCCGAGGAACTCGACCTCGACACCACGATTTCCGAGACGGCCAAGCACGGCTATCTCGACGTCCAGCTTCGGCCCGAGCGCCGCAACGCCGTCAAGGTGCTGCTCTTCCTCGATGTCGGCGGCTCGATGGACTGGCATATCGAGCTGGCCGAGGAGCTGTTCTCGGCGGCGCGGGCCGAGTTCAAGCATTTCGAGCATTTCTACTTCCACAACTGCCCCTATGAGCGGGTCTGGAAGGAGAACCGCCGGCGCCACGACCAGCAGATCGCGACCTGGGACGTGCTCAGGACCTATCCGTCCGACTACCGCCTCGTCTTCGTCGGCGACGCTTCGATGAGCCCCTACGAGATCGCGATGCCCGGCGGCTCGGTCGAGCACTGGAACGAGGAAGCCGGCGAGGTCTGGATGGAGCGACTGGCGACCAAGTTCCCCAAATCGGTCTGGCTCAACCCGGTGCAGCCGAATCTCTGGAACTACACCCAGTCGATCCGCCAGATCGGCGGATTGATGGGCGGGCGCATGTTCCCGCTGACGCTCGACGGGCTCGATGGCGCGATGAAGGTTCTGGCGCGGTGACCAATACTGTCATGAACGAAGACGACGACGGCCCTGCGCCGAGCTGGCGCCAGCGGCCGAAGCCCGTCGGCTTCGAGATCGGCTACAAGCTCGAGGGCGACACGCTGGAAGTCGACCGGACACGCCGGGTCGACAGCATCCGCCTCAGCGCGGTCGAGCAGGTGCGCTTCGTCTATGCCCCCGGCAACATCTCGTCGAAGGGCTACAAGACGCAGCTCAGGCTCAGCGACGGCCGAACCGTGACCTTCGGCAACCTGTCCTGGCGCTCGCTGACCGATCTCGACCGCGACGATCCGCGCTACCACCGCTTCGTCACGGCGCTGTCGGCCGCGATCGCGCGCGCCAATCCCAAAGCCCGCTTCGTCGCCGGTCGGCCGAAGCCGATCTGGCTCGGCGTCACCGTCGTCGGCGCGCTCTCGGTCCTGATGCTGACGGCCTTCACGCTGCGCGCGTTCCAGCAGGGCGCGACCAATGCCAGTTTGCTCGGCGTGCTGCTGATCGCCGCCTCGTTCTGGCAGGTCTGGCCATTGGTCAGCCTCAACCGGCCGCGCGAACTCGCGACCGGCGAGGTGCCTGAAAGTCTCGTCCCCGGCGGGACCGGCTGAGGCTCAGCGGACGACCAGCACCGAGCATTTCGCCCGGCGCACGATCGCCGAGGCGTTCGAGCCGATGACATAGGCGAGCATGCCGGGCTCATGCGAGCCGATGACGATGAGGTCGATACCGCCGGCATCGGCCTCGGCGAGCACCTCGCCATGGACCGAACCGATCAGCACCTTGGCCGAAACCTGCTCGGCCGGGAGATCGACCTTCGCGGCGATCTCGGCGAGCTTCGCCTCGGCATCCTCCTGCTGCTCGGAATCGAAATCGGCCGGCACGAATTCCATATAGGTGACCGGGATCAGCGAGCGGACATAGACCAGTCGCACCTTTCCACCCGAGATCTTGGCGAAGGATACGGCTGCCGCGATCGCCGGCTGGGCGAGATCGGCTTCGGCGAGATCAACGGGGACCATGATCGATCTGTACATCGCATCCTCCAAGGCTGGTTTCGAAACCATCATGGAGTTTGCCAGTACGCGCGCCATGATCCAGCGCAAAATGCGGGATGCGGCGCAGCGCCGCGCGCCGGACTAGATCGGCAGGGCTAGCCCTGGCGCTCGGGCGTGCGGACGATCAGGCCGTCGAGCTCATCGCGGATGCGGATCTGGCAGGACAGGCGCGAATTGGGGCGGACGTCGAAGGCGAAGTCCAGCATGTCCTCTTCCATGTGCTCGGCAGGGCCGACAGCGGCAGTCCAGGCATCGTCGACATAGACATGGCAGGTAGCGCAGGCGCAGGCGCCGCCGCATTCCGCCTCGATGCCGGGGATCGCGTTGCGGATCGCCGTCTCCATCACGGTCGAGCCGGCTTCGGCCTCGACGGTGCGGCTCTCGCCCTGAGCGTCGATGAAGGTGATATTCGGCATGAAGGACTCCGGCGGCGCGATGACGGCCTCCGCTTAGAGCATTTCAAAGCGGCACGGAACGGGGTTTCGCGCCGCAGCCACCCGCTCAGGCGGCGCAGTCGAAGCGCGCGATGACCGCCCTCGCCTCGGCGGCAGCCAAGGCAAGCGCATCGAGCGCGCTCTCGCTTGCCTGCTGCTGCGACCCGGCCAAGCTCTCCTCGATGCGGTCGGCAGCCTCGGCGACCTGCCAGGCGCCGACAGCACGGGCCGCACCCTTCAAGGTGTGGGCCGCATCCATGCGCTGCTGCCGGTCGGCACTGCCATGGATCGCGCGCAGATGGACGACGCATTGCTGGGCGAAGAGCGTGAGCAATTCGCGCTCAAGCTCGTGGTCACCGGCGGTCTGGCTGGAGAGATAGGCGAAATCGATGGCCTTCTCGGTCATGTCGGGAACTCTTCAAAACGGGTCATCAAATCGCCGCATCGGCCGGTCTCATGCCCTTCAGGAAGCGCCCGGATGGTAAACGAGGCGTTAACGACGTTTGTGAATCGCGCGGTCAAATGGGTTTCCAAGGCTCCAGGGGTCCACTACCCTTCCAATTGGTAAATGATGGGCGCAGTGTCTCCGTTCACCCGGCCAGAGGCGGCATGGGGCGGCGGAGATCACCATACGCGCCCATGTTCAGTAGCGTGGCGAGGCGGCAACGATGAATCGACCCAAGAAGCTCCAGGACCCCACTGAAGCTGCGATGTCGGCGATCGAAGAGGCGCTCCGCCTTGACCAGCCCAAGGACGGCACTGACACGCCGGTCGAGACCGAGCCCCGGCTACCCACGACCAGCGAGAACGACCTGAAGCTCGAAATGCCGCGCGTCGAGCCGGCTCCGGCCGCGATCCCGCCCGCGCCTGCCGCTCCCGCCCAGCAGCAGCCCGCGCCGCCGCGCGCCGCGATCGCGCCCGATACCAGCCGCGTCGCCAATGATGACCGCCGGGATTCGAGCTCGCTCGTCCAGGCCTTCGCCGTGCGCCCGTCGCGCAAGCCGTACTGGTTCGCAGCGCTCGCCTCGCTCGCCTGGCTCGGCGGCGCCGCCTTCGTCCTGCTCGGCCGCTATGGCTCGTTCAGCAACGGCCTGCCTGAACCCGTCGCCAGCTTCGGCATCGGCGAATGGACCTTGCTCGCGCTCTCGATCGGCGCGCCGGTCGTGTTCTTCTTTGTGCTGGCGGCGCTCTATCGCCGCACTCAGGAAATGCGCCTGATCTCGCGCGCCATGACCGAGGTCGCGCTGCGCCTCGCCGAGCCGGAGGTTGCCGGCGCCGATTCCGTGCTGTCGCTGAGCCAGACCATCCGCCGCGAGGTCGCCGCCATGGGCGACGGCATCGAGCGTGCCGTGGCGCGCGCCGGAGAACTGGAAACCATCGTCCGCGGCGAAATCTCGACGCTGGAACGCGCCTATGCCGATAACGAGATCCGCCTGCGCTCGCTGATCGACGAACTCGTCACCCAGCGCGAGGCCGTGGTCGGCAATGCCGAGCGCGTGAAGCTCGCGATCAGTGGCGCCCATGACGGGCTTGCCAAGGACCTCGACAGCGCCAGCCGCGCCATCGCGGAAGCCGTCTCGCAGGCCGGCGACCGCGTCACCGGCTCGCTCGGCGCCAAGGGCGACCAGATCACGCAGGCGCTCGGCCGCGCCGGCGAGAAGATGATCGAGGAGATCAGCGGCCGCAGCCACGACCTCGTCGAGCGCCTGCAGATTACCTCCGGCGAAGTCTCCGAGCGACTGGCGGGCGCCAGCGGCAACCTGTCGGACATGCTCGACGGCCGCGCCAAGGAAATCGCGAGCTCGCTGGAGCGCACCGGCGCGGTCCTCACCGAGCGCCTGACCACCGGTGCCCAGGACGTCACCCGCGCTATCAGCGAGACCGGCAACCAGGTCGCCGAGACGCTGACCGGCCGCGTCGAGACCGTCAACGAACTGCTCAAGAACACCGGCGAGACGCTCGCCCGCGACATCTCGGCGCGCGGCACGGAAGCCGCAGAGCGCTTCGAGGCCAGCAGCCGCACCATGGTCGCGCAGATCGAGAGCCAGAGCGAAGCCCTGCAGGCACGCCTGGCCGAATCCGGCGAAGCGCTGCGCAGCGCCCTCTCCGACGAGGGCGAGAGCGTCACCACCCGCCTCGCCGAGGTTGGCCGCGGCGTCAACAGCCTGCTCAACCGCCAGAACGAAGCCATCGCCAGCCGCCTCACCGAAGTCGGCGAGAGCGTCCACGGCCTCATCGGCACCCATGGCGACACGCTGGTCAGCCGCCTCAACGAGACCGCCCGCACCGTCGATGACGTGCTGCGCGAGCGCAGCGAGGCGATCATCCTGCGCGTCAACGACGCCAGCCAGTCCCTGAGCGAGTCCGTCGCGCAGCATGGTGACACCCTCACCGGCCGCATCACCGATGTCGCGGGCCAGGTGAACGGGCTCTTCACCGAGCAGGGCGGCAAGCTCGTCGACCGCCTCAACGAGACCGGCCAGACCGTCCACACCCTGCTCGACCAGCAGGCCGAGAAGCTCGTCGACCGCGTCTCCAGCGCCGGCAGCGAGCTCGCCGACCTGGTCGGCCAGCAGAGCGACGGCGTCGTCGAGCGCGTTGCCGAAGCCGGCCGCAGCCTCGCCAGCCTGATGGGCGAGCACAGCGACGCCACCGTCGCGCGCGTCTCCAACGCCGGCGCCGATGTCGCCAAGCTCCTGTCGGAGCGCAGCGAAGCGTTGGTCTCCAGCGTCTCGGGCGCGGTCAATACCGTCGAGACGCGCCTGCGCGACGAGAGCGAACTGCTCGTCAGCCGCCTCACCCAGGCCGGTCATGATGTCAGCGCCGTCGTCGGCAGCGAAAGCGAGCGCCTGCTTTCCGGCCTCTCGGAGACCGGCATGCGCGTCAGTGCCCTGCTCGACGAGCAGGCCGGCGCGATGACCGTCAAGGTTTCGCAGGCCGGTCTCGAGATCAAGGATCTGCTCGGCAACGAGAGCCAGGCGCTGGCCAGCCGCGTCGCCGATGTCGGCCGCTCGGTGCACGGCATCCTGGCGGAGCGCTCGAACGCGCTGATCTCCCGCCTCGCCGAGACCGGCGCCAGCATCGACCAGCAGCTCGACGAGCGCGGCGCGACGCTGGCTTCCCGCATCACCGGCAGCATCGAGGCGGCGCAGAACGCCCTCGAACAGCAGCAGACTGGCTTCCTCGCCAGCGTCAGTGAGACCGGTGAGAAGGTCGGCGCCCTGCTCGGCGAGCAGCGCGAGACCATGGTGCGCGACCTCGTCAGCACCGGCCGCGAGGTCCACACCCTGCTCGGCGAGCAGAGCGAGGATCTGGCGCGCCGCATGACCGAGGCGACCCGCACCCTCACCGAGACGATCAATGTCGACGGCCGCCATGTCGCCGACCGCGTCTCCGAAGCGACGCAAGGGTTGCGCGACACCTTCACCGTCCATGCCGAGGAGGCGCGCACCCTGCTCGCCGGCACCGGCCGCGAGATCGTGCTGGCGCTGACCCAGCAGGGCGGGCGCGTCAACGAGGCGCTCTCGGCCAATGCCGAGTCGATGCTGCGTTCGGTCGAGGGCCGCGCCCAGGCGCTGAACGAGGCGCTGGCGCTGCGCCACGACGCGCTGACCAAGCTGTTCGACGAGCGCGGACACGAGATCGAGGCGGCGCTCGGCGGGCGCCTCGCCGCACTCTCGACGCTGTTCGATACGCAGGGCCGCGACGTCGAGAATGCACTCGCCGCGCGCCTTGGCGCCTTCGAGGACCTCATCGTCGTCCAGGGCGGCGTCCTGACCGCCAAGATCTCCGGCGACGCGCAGCAGCTCACCGCCGCGCTCCATTCCGGTATCGCGCAGGTCGAGAAGCTGATCTCCGAAGACAGCGTCATGCTGGCCGACAAGGCCGGCACCCGCGCGCTAGAAGCGGCCGAGCTGCTCGCCAGCCGCACCCGCGAGGCGGCGGAGGCGATGGAAAGCCAGATCAAGCTGTTCGAGGACCGCTCGGGCACGAAGAGCGCCGAGATCGCCGGCACGCTCGACAGCCTGATCGCCCGCATGGACGGCAGCCTCGGCTCGCGCGCCACCGCCCTCAACGAGGCGCTGGTCGAGCGCACGGTCGATATCGCCCGCGTGCTGGCCGAGGGCGGACGCGAGGTCACCCGCGCGCTCGCGGCCAAGGCCGACGAGATCGGCGAGGTCGTCACCTCCAAGAGCGAATCGCTCACCCGCACGCTCAGCGACAAGGCCGACACGATCAACGCGACGCTCGGCGGCCGCGCCCTCCAGATCGCCGATACGCTCGACCAGAGCGTCGCGCGCTTCGAAGAGCGCGTCGTCGGCCGGCTCGACACCGTCTCGAACACGCTCGACACGCGCGGCGACGAGATCGCCGCGACGCTGCAGGGCCGTTCGGAAGCGATTGCTACGCTTCTTGCCGAGCGGGCTCAGGAACTGCGCGCCCTCTTCGACGACCAGGGCGGCGGCATGGTCTCGGCGCTCGCCAGCCAGAGCGAGGCGATCGCCGCCGCGCTCACCGAGCGCGCCGAGCAATTGCGCACCCTGTTCGACGATCGCGGGCTCGGCATCGTGGCCGCACTCGGCCGTCGCGGTGACGCCATCTCGGGCGCGCTCGACCAGCGCGCCGAGCAGCTGCGCGCAATCTTCGAGGGCCAGGGCGCCGGCATCGTCACGGCGCTGGAGCGCCAGGGCGTGGCGATCACCAATTCGCTGGACGAGCGGACGGACGCCATGCGCGCCGCCTTCGACGCCAAGGGCCACAGCCTCGTCGAACTCATCGGCCGCCAGGGCGAGACCCTCACCCAGTCGCTCGACGAGCGTGTGGAGACCCTGCGCGCCGTGTTCGACGCCAAGGGCAATGGTGCCGTCGAGGCGCTGAACGAGCGCGGCGAGGCGCTGGCGGCCGAGTTCGCCACGGTCGGCGAGACGGTGGTGCGCGCGCTCGAAAGCCGCGGCAACGCCATCGTCGCCGGTCTGCGCGATCGCGGCGCGGTCATCACCAACGCGGTCGAGGCTTCCTCCAACGCGTTGCGCGAGACGCTCGAAGCCGGTTCGCGCCAGTCGATCGAGGCGCTGGTCGGCACCAACGAGCAGCTGCGCGAGGAGCTCGGCGGGATGCTCGGGCGCCTCGGCGAGGCCAACAAGCTGATGCAGCAGATCGTCAACGGCGCGAACAAGAACCTCGCCGCCGTCGAGAACAGCCTGTCGACCCGCGTCGGCGAATTGCAGAACGTGATCGGCACCGTGATGGCGGAGGCCGGCTCGGCCTCGCAGCAGGTCACGGCGCAGATCGCAGAGCTGAAGAGCTTCTCGGAGGGTACGCTGCGCGAGACGACCGCGCTGATCGGCCAGCTCGACGATCGCGGCACCTCGCTCAACGAGGTGACCCAGGCCAGCAGCGCGGCGCTCAACGCCGTCGCCGGCCGGCTGGAGCAGATCGAGGGCCGCGTCGGCAAGGCGCTTGCCGAGCGCCGCGATGCGCTGGAGCAGCTGCACGGGCTGATCGCCAACCGCACCGACGATGTCGAGTCGATCACCCGCTCCTTCGCCTCGCTGATCGACGACTCGCTCAGCACGGCCGAGGCGCGCGCCCGCCAGATCGGCACGGTTCTGTCCGACTCGGCGGAATCGACGACGAACGCGATCGCCCAGCAGTTCGAGGCCATCCGTTCGGCGACCGGCCAGGAGCGCGAGCGCACGGCGGAAGCCCTGCGCCTGGCCTATGCCCAGGTCTCGACCGAGATCGGCGGCGAGATCACCAAGGTGACCGAGCGCTTCCAGAAGGCGGCGCAGGACATGCGCGGCATTACCGGCGACATCCAGCGCGAGCTGGAAGCCACCCGCGCCGAACTGAAGCGCGGCGTGCTCGAACTGCCGGCGGAGGCCCAGGAATCGACCTCGGCCATGCGCCGGGTCGTGGCCGAGCAGATCAAGGCGCTGAACGACCTCACCGAGATCGTGACGCGGTCCGGCCGCCGTGGCGACGTTTCGCTGCCGATCGACCACGCCGCCAGCCGCCGCCCGGTCGCGGCTGCGGCCGCCGCCCCCCCTGCCCCGGTGTCTCCGACCCGGCCTGCCCAGGCGTTCACGCCGGCCCCGCAGCCTGCGCCCGCCCCTGAGGAACCCCTGCTGCGGCCGTCCATCGATGCGGCGAGCGAGCCCGCGCAGCCTGCCGCGCCGCGCACAACCGTCCGGATCGAGACCGCGACTGCGCCGAGCCGCCCGGCCACGGTGCAGGAAGCGCCGCGCCGCCAGCCGGAGGCAGCCCAGCAGCAGCCGGCCAAGGCAGGCTGGCTTTCGGACCTGCTGACCCGCGCCTCGCGCGAGGACAAGCAGCCCGAGCCGAGCAAGCCGACGACGCATTCGATCGAGAAGCTCGATTCGCTCTCCGTCGATATCGCGCGGATGATCGACCATGACGCGGCCGTCGAATTGTGGGACCGCTACAAGCGCGGCGAGCGCAACGTCTTCACCCGCCGGCTCTACACGCTGCAGGGCCAGCAGACCTTCGACGAGATGCGCCGCAAGTATCGCCGCGACGCCGAGTTCAAGGACACGGTCGACCGCTATATCGAGGAGTTCGAGCGCCTGCTCGGCGAAGCCGCGAAGGACGACCGCGACTCGATGGTGGCCAAGACCTACCTGACCTCGGAGACCGGCAAAGTCTACACGATGCTGGCCCATGCCAGCGGGCGCTTCGAGTAAGCGCCACTATCCCTGTCGAAACGGGAAAGGCCGCCTGCGAAGGCGGCCTTTCCTTTTGGTGGGGTGCTGCCGAGAGGCCGATGGCCGCCTAAGCCGCCGCCCGGAAACGCGCCTCGCCGCGGCTCACGAAACAGGTCTTGTCGAACAGGGAGAGATCGAGCGGGTTGGGCAATCGCACATCCGCGATCTCGGGGAATGGCCTGCCCGCGCCTTCATAGGAACGATCGACCTGCGAGAGGAAAACGAGGATCAGCCCCCTCTCCCGCGCGAACGCCTTCAACATACTCACCTGCAGAGCGAGCTCCGGCGTGTCGCGGCGCTGGTCGAGCAGCTGCAGGTAGTCGATCACCGCCACGGTGCCGCGCGATGCGTCCGCCAACCTCGCGACGACATAGTCGGCGCTGATCGCATCGGAACAGTCGCAGTCGAACAGGCCGGCGAATTCATCCGGTTCGATCTTGATCGCATGCAGCCGGGAGAGCACGTCGGCCGGCGTGTATTCAAGCGTCAGGAACACGCCGCGACGCCCGGCCCGCATGGCTTCCGCGAGCAAGGCGAGGCTTGCAAGCGTCTTGCCCTGTCCCGGCCGCCCGGCGATCAGGACGAGGTCGCCCGGCTCTAGCCAGCGGCCACAACGCGCGAACGGACGTCATTCCCGGCTGCTTCGCCGCCAGCAAACTCCAGCTGCGATAGCCTTCCTCGACCGCAATGCGATCGAGCGCCGCGTGGAGCGGTATGCGTTCCGCCCGGCTCAAAAGCCTGGCCTTGCGCTTCAACTGATGGATCGGGGCCGACAAATTCATGACGTGAACCTCCTATCGCGAGCAGCTGGCGCAATCCCTCCTCATGCGTGATGCCCGGACAGTCGGTCAGGTCGTCGGAATGCCCTACATGATGATGCTTCCCCGGCTGGAGGGGGGAGGCTCGGGCCGAGCCGGAATCAGAATCTAGCGCAGGCGTGGGCGAAAGGAAATCGCCGGGGGGATGCGCTCAGCGCGCCCAGCGCACGATCTCGACCAGCACCTGCGACAGCGCCCGGTCGAGCGCCTGGGTCGCGCCCGCCCCGTCGACCGCGCCGGCCGGCACCCGCGCCGCGAAGAGCCGCGCCCGCTGGATCTGCCCGGTCCGGTCGCCGACGATCCGCGCGGTGATCTCGACCACCGCCATGCCGGTCGCGGCGTCGATGTTGAAGCTGCGGATATTGGTGTTGAGCTGGACGTCGGGGGAGATGCGCTGCCCCGGCCCCGAGACGGAGCCGACCCGGCCGGCATTCTCGAAGGTCTGGATCAGGCGGGCCTGCACCAGCGCCGGCACCCGGTCCGCCCATTGCGCCCCGCCGACGAAGGACAGCGCGCCGCTCGAATCCCGGACGATGACGCGATCGGAATCGAGCGCCTGCACCGCCGTCGGCTCGGCCACGACCATGATGGCGCGCGAACCACCGACCTTACTGAGCCCGCCCGGTGCCGACAGATCGAAGGTGGTCGGCGTCGCTCCGCCACCGCAGCCGGCGAGGAGCGCGGCGGCGGCCACGGCCAGGATGGGGAGGAAGCGGCGAGCCCGGCGGGCCGGAGGAAACTGAACCTCGGTCGTCATGGGGCTAGCGCGATCCGTTGTACTGGGGAAGCGGCGGCCTGCCGCCGAAAATGAACTGCTGCGGGTTGCGTTCGAAATTCCGCAAGGTGCGGTTGAGTTCCGTGAGCGTGCGCTTGCCATCGGCCGCCAGCGATTCGACATCGCGCAGCCCCGGCCCGGTGAAGCGGTTGATGCCTGCCGTGATCTCGGCGGTGCGCTTGTCGAGATTGTCGGCGAGCGTCCGGATCGACTTGGCGGCGTCGGCGACTTCCTGGAAGGCGCTGCGGCCATCGGGGCCGGAACCGGATTCGAGGAAGCCCTTTGCTGCCGTCAGCACACCCTCGATCTGATCGGCCGCCTTGTCGAGCTTGGCCGAGATCGAGGCGGCGTCCTTCACCACCTTGGCCACTTCGGCACTGGAGCCGCCAAGCGCCCCAGTGAACTTGTCGACATTGTCGACGATGCTGGCGATCCGGCTGCGATCGACCGAACGGACGACGGCCGTCAATTCCTCGCTGAGCGCCTGCAGCTTTTGCGAGAGTGGCTGGATCGTCTCGGCAATGCTGCCGAAGCTCGCCATCAGCTTGTCGACGCCATCGGCGTTGTTGCCGAGCGCCTGCGAGAATTTCTCGACATTGCGGACGGTGTTGTTGATCGGGCCCGTATTCTGCTTGATCAGCCCGTCGAGCGAGGTGAGCATTCCGTCGGCCTTCTGCGCGACGTTGCGCACGGTCTCGATGATGTCCTGCAGCTCGGAGCGCTCGGCGATGATCGTTGGCATCGGCTCGCCCGGCTTGGCCCTCAGCATCGGGGCGGCGGGGTCACCGCCGATGAGCTGCAATGCGACCACGCCCGCCAAACCTTGAGCCTCGATGCGCGCGCGTGTGTCGTCGCGCACCGGCGTGGTGTTGGCGACCTGGATCACGGCGTAGATGCGGCGCGGATCGTCCGGCTGGAGCTCGATACTGGTGACCTCGCCGACGCGCAGGCCGTTGAACAGCACGCTCGATCCGCGTCCAAGCCCGGTCACGGTGCCGGTGAAGATGACGCGGATGCTTTCCTTGCTTCCTGCCCCACCGCTGTTGAACCAGTAGACAAAGCCGAAGGCCGCCGCGAGGACCGCGAGCGTGAACAGACCGACGAGTGCGTAATTGGCGCGCGATTCCATGGCCTAGCCGCTTCGTCCCTGCTCTCCCGCCGGCAGCCTGGCCATGGCGCGCTCTCCGCCGAAATAGGCCTTCAACCATGGATGGTCGGACGCCAGCATCGTCGCCAGCGGGCCGACCGCGATCACCTTCTTGTCCGCCAGAGCGGCGATTCGGTCACAGGCATGATACAGGCTGTCGAGATCGTGGGTTACCATGAAGACGGTCAGACCGAGAGTCTGCTTCAAGGTCATGATCAGGTCGTCGAATTCGGCGGCGCCGATCGGGTCCAGCCCCGATGTCGGCTCGTCCAGGAAGACGATCTCCGGGTCGAGCGCGAGCGCGCGGGCAAGCGCAGCGCGCTTGATCATGCCGCCTGACAGTTCGGAAGGCGCCTTGTCGGCGGCATCGCGCGGCAGGCCGACGAGATCGAGCTTCACCATCGCCAGTTCGTCGAGCAGGTCCGGCGAGAGCTGAAGGTACTCCCGCATCGGCACCTGGATATTCTGCTTCACGGTCAGGGCCGAGAACAGCGCGCCCTGCTGGAACATCACGCCGAAGCGCCGCTCGAGTACGCGCCGCTGCTGCTGGTTGAGATCGTCGACATCCTCGCCGAAGACCTCGATCGTGCCCCGCCGCTTGCGGACAAGACCGAGGATCGTGCGCGTCAGCACCGACTTGCCCTGGCCCGAGCCGCCGACGAAGCCGAGGATCTCGCCGCGCAGCACGTCGAGATCGAGCCCATCCATGATCACCTTGTCGCCGAAGGCGACCTTGAGATCGCGGACGCGGATGACCGCCTCGGGTTCGCCGGGCGCCTGCTTGGGGTGGGATTGGGAAACGTCCTGCCGCGTCATCGTCAGAACTCGATCGAGGCGAAGAACATGGCGAAGAGCCCATCGACGACGATGACCATGAAGATCGCCTTCACCACCGAGGCCGTGACCTGCCGGCCGAGCGATTCCGCCGAACCCTTGACCGCGAGCCCCTCGATCGAGGCGATCAGCCCGATGACGAAGGCCATGAACGGCGCCTTGATCAGCCCGACGGCGAAATGCTTCCAGGTGATGACCGATTGCAGGCGGGCGAGGAAGGTGTCGACGCCGATCCCACCATAGAGCCAGGAGACCAATCCCGCTCCGACCAGCCCCGCCATCGCCGAGATGAAGGTCAGGATCGGCAGCGAGATGATCAGCGCGAGGATGCGCGGCACGACCAGAACCTCGATCGGATCGAGGCCCATGACGCGCAGCGCATCGATTTCCTCGCGCATCTTCATTGAGCCGATCTCGGCGGTGAAGGCCGAGCCCGAGCGGCCGGCGATCATGATCGAGGTCAGGAGCACCGCGAGTTCGCGCAGGATCAGGATGCCGGTGAGGTTCACGACGAAGGCGGAGGCGCCGAACTGCTGGAGCTGGAAGATGCCCTGCTGCGCGACGATGCAGCCGACGAGGAACGAGATCAGCATGATGATCGGCGCGCCGTTGAAGGCGATCAACTCGATCTGGTTGACCAGAGATGGCCCCCGGAACTTGCGCGGGCCGAGCAGGACGCTGGCCGAGCCGACCACGACCTCGCCGAGGAACATCGCGCCGCCGACCATGTCGCGGCCGAAGCGCACGACGCCCTCGCCGATATCGACGAGGATGTCGACCACGCCGACATGCCGGTGCGGCTTCGGAGGATCGTCGTCATGGACCTGGACCTCGGCCAGCAGGAGGCCGTGCTCGGGCCTGCTGCTGACGAGTTCGACCGCGACGCCGTCCCGCTCCTGCCGCGCCTTCAGGCGGTTGAGGACATAGGCGCCGAGCGTGTCGAGCCGTGTCACATCGGTGAGGTCGATCCGGGCGCCCGCCGTCGTCAGGCTCTCGGTGATCTCGCCGATCACTTCCTCGATGCGCGGGGCACGGTCGGCGCTCCATGAGCCCGAGAGCGCCACCACGAGCGCGTCCGCGTCATCGCGGATAATCGCCTGCGGTTCGGCGGTATCGAGGCTCGCCATGTCGCCGTGAGGTCCCTGTTCCCCTGGCCGAAGCGGCCCTGCAGCCGTGCGCGACCGCGCTTTGCCGGTCGCCTCAGCCTCCACCCCCCGCCCTGTATTGCCGTGCCGCGCCGGCTTGGCAAGCTGCGGGCCATCCATTGCTTTCCGCGGCGCCGCCAATGCCGCGAAAGGCCCGGGAACCACGCCTTCTCGGGCGACCTGTTCCAATTCGGGGCGAAAGCAGCAATTCCTTAAGAAATCGCAAGGCAGGCTCGACAGATAACGTCACGACCGCCCTGCTGATTCGGCCGGTCCTTCGAAGGCAGATTCGTCATGGGCGATGCGCGCTCGCTGACACCGCTGAGCCAGGCCGATTACGAGGCGATCGAAGCCGCGGTGATGGAAACCGCGCGCGGACGCTGGTTCATGGTCGAATATGCCAAGCGCAACCGGCAGGCGGACACGCTGCAGTTGCTCGGCGCCATCCAGCGGATCGAGCGGGTCGTCGGCCTCGGCGTGCAGGAGACGAGCCGGGAAACCAATCTGATCGAGGCAGCCGCGCTGATCAGCGATCTGCGCACCGATCTCGAACGCATCAGCGGCAAGGCCGAGGCCCGCTCGTCGGGGCTCGCCGCCCAGATCGAGAAGGCGGCCGGCACGGTGCTCGCCGCGACCGAGAGTATCCAGGAAGCGGCCTGGGGCCTGCGCGAGACCGGCGCAGATCAGGAAGCCTGCGACGCGCTCGACCGGCGCGCGGCCGAAATCTCGACCGCGATCGGCGTCGTCGACAGCGTGGTGCAGCGCATCGACAAGATCGCCGACACCATCGCGATGCTGGATTCGAGTCTAAGGGCCTTCGGCGAGGTTTCGCGCGAGTCGAGCGTGAGCTTCGAGTCGATGGCAGCGATGACCGTGCCACCGCCCTCCTCAATGCCGCGCCAGTACGACGATCTCGAGATCGCGACGGAGGGTCACCAGCCCGTCCCGATGGAGCGCATCGACCGGCCTGCGGATGAAGCGCGCCTGGCCACCGCACCGCTGCTCGACGACGATATCGTCTTCAGCGATTCCGACGACGCGATGCCGGAGGCCCTGCGTTTGGCGACGAGCCCGTCCGAGACCGCCATGCGCGAGATCGACGCGCTGCCGGCCGAGCGCAAGCTCGCCTATTTCGTCTAACTGCTCGGCCAGCCGCTCAGTTCTCGCGGCGGATCGCGCTTTCGTGCCAGCGGTGCAGCAGCAGGTACGAGATCAGGCTCGTCGCCAGGAAGATCGCGATACCGGAGAGCGAGATCATCACCAGCGCCGCGAAGACGCGCGGAATCTTGAGCTGATAGCCCGCTTCCAGAATGCGATAGGCGAGGCCCGAAGCGCTGCCGCCGGTGCCGGCGACGAACTCGGCGACGACCGCGCCGATCAGCGCGAGACCGCCTGAAATCTTCAGCCCGGCGAGGAAATAGGGCAGCGCCGCCGGCAGCTTGAGATAGCGCATCGTCTGCCAACGCGAGGCGCCGTAGAGCTCGAACAGGTTGACGAGGTTGTGGTCGGCCGAGTTCAGCCCGAGGATCGTGTTCGACAGGATCGGGAAGAAGGCGACGATCCAGGCGCAGATCAGCAGCGACAGGTCGATGTCGTTGGCCCAGATGATGATCAGCGGCGCAATCGCGACGATCGGCGTGACCTGCAGGATGACCGCATAGGGCAGAAGCGCCATCTCCAGCCATTTCGACTGGCTGAACAGCACGGCGAGCGTCACGCCGACGACGACCGCGGCAGCGAGCGCCATGAAGGTGATCTTCAATGTGACCCAGAG
The DNA here is from genome assembly GCF_058783685.1 of Allobosea sp. FW305-C-101. Taxonomy (NCBI): domain Bacteria; kingdom Pseudomonadati; phylum Pseudomonadota; class Alphaproteobacteria; order Hyphomicrobiales; family Alloboseaceae; genus Allobosea; species Allobosea sp. FW305-C-101. Next base: position 829,476 of record NZ_JBYSYT010000001.1, read on the forward strand.
CGAGCCCGAGAGCGTGCCCCAATCCGCGACCAGCGTCTGGCCGACGAGGATCGGCCCGGGCAGCACATAATGCGGGATCTCGTTCCAGCGGACGGCGAATTCCCAGAGCGCCAGCATGGCGATGCCGATGACCAGCGGCGCGAGGATGCGCGGCCAGACGCTGGCGGGCAGGCCGAGGATACGGGTTTCGGCCATCGCGACGGGCAATGCCTGCGCGTCGGTGCCGTCCGGGCTCAGTGTTTCGACGGGCGCGCTCATTGGCCGATCGCCTCCTTGAGCTTGGTGGAGGCGACGCGGCAGAGATGGGCGTATTCGCCGGAGGTCCGGAACAGCTCGTCGCGCGGATAGGCGGCATCGACCTGGAGATCGGCCATGACCCGGCCGGGCCGTGCCGCCATCACCACGATGCGCTGCGAGAGATAGACCGACTCGAAGACCGAATGAGTGACGAAGACCGCGGTGAAGCGCTCGCGCTCCCACAGGGACAACAGATCGTCATTGAGGCGGTGGCGGGTGATCTCGTCGAGCGCCGCGAAGGGCTCGTCCATCAGCAGGATCTTCGGCCGCATCACCAGCGCGCGGGCGATCGAGACGCGCATCTTCATGCCGCCCGAGAGCTCGCGCGGATAGGATTTCTCGAAACCCTTGAGCCCGACCAGCGCCAGCATCTCGGCCGCGCGCGCCTCGGCCTCGGCTCTGGCCACGCCCTTGAGCTTGAGCGGCAGCATGACGTTGGCGAGCGCATTGGCCCAGGGCATCAGCGTCGGATCCTGGAAGACGAAGCCGAGATCGCGTGCGCCATGGCCGGCGCTGCCCTGTGCTTCGCCGGTCTCGCCCGGCCAGGTGATCGTGCCCGAGCTCGGCGCGCCGAGCCCTGCGATCATGCGCAGCAGCGTCGACTTCCCGCAGCCTGACGGGCCGAGAAGGCTGATGAACTGCCCTGCCCCCAGCTCCAGATCGACATCGCGCACGGCGAGCGTGCCGTTGGCGAAACGCTTCGAGACGTGCCGGACCGCCACCAGCGGCGTGCTCGCGGCAGATTGCGGCTTCGTCTCGTCCATCGTCACAGTCATCTTTTCAGCAATGTTCGTCCGGCTCAGCCTTTGCCGATGCCCTTGTTGACGAAGTCGAGGCTGTAGGCCTTCTTCACGTCGACGCCGGCCGGAACGACGCCGGCCTCGCTCATCGTCTTGTAGAAGCTTGCCCAGCGCGCGTTGGTCATGGCGCCGATGCCGAGCGTCTTGGCGTCGCCGGAGACGACGATGCCGCGCTCGTTCATCACCTTGAGCGCGTAGTCGATCTTCTCCTGATCCATGTCGGGATTGTCCTTCAGGATCCGGGCATTGGCGGCCTCGTTGCCGGCGCCGCCCTTCATGTACTCGGCCCAGCCTTCGAGCGTCGCATCGGTGAAGCGCTGTACCAGCTCCTTCTTCTCCTGGACCATCTTCCGGGAGATCGTGATCGTGGTGTTGTAGTTCTCGAAGCCGGCATCCGCGAGGAGATGCACGACCGGGTCGACGCCCGCCTTGCGGATGACGAAGGGCTCGGAGGAGAGGAAGCCCTGCTGCGTCAGCTTCTTGTCGGCCAGGAACGGCGCCATGTTGAAGGTGTAGGGACGGATCTGCTCGTCCTGGAAGCCGAACTTGAGCTTCAGGAAGGGCCAGAAGCCGACGCGGGCTTGCGCCGCGATCAGGATCGGCTTGCCCTTGAGGTCGGCGAGCGTGTCGTTGCCCTGGCCGGGATGCGAGATCAGGACCTGCGGGTCCTTCTGGAAGATCGAGGCGATGCAGAGGAAGGGCAGGTTCTCATGCGCGAAGCTGAGCGCCTCCAGCGAGTTGCCCATGATCATGTCGACGCGGCCGCCGAGCAGGAGCTGGGTCGGGTTCTGCTGCGGGCCGCCCGGGCGGATCTCCACGTCGAGCCCGTATTTCTTGTAGATGCCGTTGGCCGCGGCCAGATAGAAGCCGCCATGCTCGGTCTGGGCGCGCCAGTTGGTCTGGTAGCTGACCTTGTCGAGCGTCTGCGCATTGACGCGCGCGCCCGGCATCGGGATCAGCAGGGAGGCGGTGGAGCCGCCGATCAGCCCCAGCGCGGCGCGCCGGTTCACGCGATATTTCATCGTCGTCATCTCGCAATCTCCCCTCACGCCGCGGCCGACCCGGCCACTGGCCCGTCTCCTTATCCCATGCGATAGGACGACGGGACAATGCAACGCCGTGCCGCCGGGTTTCTGCACAGAAACAAGGCGATCGCACCGGCTCCTAACAGGCCTGATCATGACCGCACGTTTCTGGGGCGACCTGAAGAGCTCCGACTTCGCCACGCTTTCGCCTGACCGCACCGTCGCGGTGCTGCCCCTGGCTGCGATCGAGCAGCACGGCCCTCATCTGCCGGTCTCGGTCGATACCACCGTGATGAACGGGATGCTGGCCGAGGCCATGCCGCTCGTGCCTGATGATCTCGACGTGCTCGTGCTACCGACGCAGGCCGTCTGCAAGTCGAACGAGCACCTGCACTCGCCGGGCACCGTCACGATCGGCTGGGACAGCGCCGTCCGCTCCTGGATCGAGATCGGCGAGAGCGTGAAGCGGGCGGGCCTGCGCAAGCTCGTGCTGATCACCTCGCATGGCGGCAATGTCGACCCGATGAAGATCGTGGCGCGGGAGCTGCGCGTCGATCACGGCATGCTCGCCGTCTGCACGGCCTGGATGTCCTTCGGCCTGCCCGAGGGGCTCTATGGCGAACTCGACATCCGCCACGGCATCCATGGCGGCGATGTCGAGACCTCGCTGATGCTGCATTTCCGGCCGGACCTCGTCGACATGAGCCGGGCCGCGCTGTTCAAGCCGCATACCGTGACGATGGCCGAGGAAGGCTACACCCATCTGCGCCCGACCGGCCTGCATGCCTTCGCCTGGATGGCGCAGGACGTGAACCGCGCCGGTGCCGCCGGCGACGCCGGCCTCGCGACGGCTGCGAAGGGCAAGACGACGGCTGCGCTTCAGGCGAAAGGCTTCGTCCAATTGATGGTCGATGTCGCGCGGATGCCGCTCGATACGCTCTACAAGGCGGATTGAGCCTCACTCCGGATCGAGGAGACGCGGCCCCGGCCCCTCCTCGGCCAGGCGGTCGAGCGGATTGTGCAGCGGGCAATCCCGCACCGAAAGGCAGCCGCAGCCGATACAGCCGTTGAGATCGTCGCGCAGCCGGGTCAGCCGGTCGATGCGGCGTTCCAGCTCCTGCTTCCAGGCGGATGACAGCCGCGCCCAATCGGCGACGGTCGGCGTGCGCTCCTGCGGCAGGGCCTTGAAGGCCTCGCGAATGGTCTTCAGCGGAATACCGGCACGCTGCGCCACCTTGATGATCGCGACCCGGCGCAACACCTCGCGGGCATAGCGGCGCTGGTTGCCCGCCGTGCGATGGCTGCGGATCAGCCCTTCCGCCTCGTAGAAATGCAGGGCCGAGACGGCAAGCCCGCTGCGGCGTGCGACATCACCGACGCTGAGCTCGCCCGGCAAACGCACCTGCTGGGACATCGGAATACGCCTCTTGACCTTAACCTTACTTGAGGTTCTATAAGCCCTGCTCCCGTGATGCAAACCGGAGCGTTTCCATGCACCAGAAGGTCGATACGCGGATCAGGCTCGCCCTGATCTATGGCAGCAGCCGCGAAGGCCGCTTCTGCGACAAGGTCGCCGGCTGGGCGATCTCGCAGATCGCGGGCGACGGCCCGTTCGATCTCGCGGTCGTCGACCCCGGCGAGATCGACCTGCCGCCCCGCCATGTCAGCGGCAAGCATCCTGCCCTCGAAGAGCTCAGGAGCATCATCGGCTGGGCCGACGGCTTCGTCGTGGTGACGCCGGAATATAATCGCGGCTATCCGGCAATCCTGAAATTCCTGATCGACGCGGTCGGGCCGGAATGGCGCGGCAAGCCGGTCGGCTTCGTCTCCTATGGCGGCATCTCGGGCGGCCTGCGCGCTGTCGAGCAATTGCGCCTCGTCTTCGGGGAGCTGCATGCCGCACCGATCCGCGACGGCGTCGCCTTCGCCGATGTCTGGAGCCGCTTCGATGCGGAAGGCGGATTGCTCGATGCCGACCGCGCGGAACAAGCGATGGCGACGATGCTCGCGCAGCTCCATTGGTGGGCGAGCGCATTGCGCAAGGCGCGCGAGAGCGTGCCCTACGGCCAGTTCGCGGCGGCGTGATACGTCACGCGAACGTGGAAAGAGCTTCACAAATCCGAACTGGTCTCTTCGTGGCGGGATGCGGAACAATGCCCCTCCCTGACGAGGAGCCGACGGATATGAAGCTCAAACTTCTCCGCAACGCGACGCTGAAGCTCTCCTATGGCGGCAGGACCTTCCTGATCGACCCGGATTTCGGCCCGCGCCATAGCCGTCGCTCCTTCACCGGGCGCTCGGAGAACCCGATGGTCGAACTGCCCGAGCCGGTCGAGGACATCATCGCCGGCGTCGACACCGTGATCGTCTCGCATCTCCATGCCGATCATTTCGACGAGGTGGCCAAGGAGCGCCTGCCGAAGGACTTAGCCATCATCTGCCAGCCCGGCGATGAGGCGGCGATCGCGCAGGCGGGCTTCTCCTCGATCACCGCGATCGACTGCTTCATCCGATTGGGCCAGATCATCCTGAAGCGGCACCCGGCCCAGCACGGCACCGGCGCCGTCGTCGAGACGATGGGGCGGGTGATGGGCCTGAGCTTCGAGGCACCGGGTGAGCCGACACTCTACTGGTGCGGCGACAGCGTGTTCTACCCGCCGCTGCGCGACGCCGCGACGGCGACGGGACCGGACGTCATCGTGACGCATTCCTGCGGGGCGATGTGGGACAACACGCTGATCGTGATGGATGACGAGCAGACGCTCGATCTCGCCGAGGCCTTTCCGCTGGCGACGGTGATCGCGACGCATATGGAAGCGCTGGACCACGCCACGGTCAGCCGTTCGGCGCTGCGCAAGGCGGCGAAGGAGCGCGGCGTCGACACGCGGCGCCTGCGCATCCCCACTGACGGCGAGACGATCGAACTCGGCGTGCCGGCGCTGGTGTGAACCGTCTGAGCTTAGCCGTCATGCTCGGGCTTGACCCCAGCATCTCTGGAAAGAGAAGGCGCCTCTTCCTGCATGAATTTCTCGGGTCGAGGCTCCGCCTCGCCCGAGAATGACGCAGTGAAGAAGGTTTACTCCCCCGCCTTGAGCTGCTTGGCGTAGATATCCTTGTACTGCTCGCGCAGCAGGTTCTTCTGGACCTTGCCCATGGTGTTGCGCGGCAAGTCGGCGACGACGAAGACCTGCTTGGGCTGCTTGAACTTGGCGAGCCGCTGCTCCAGCGCCGCGGCGATGCCCTTCGCGGTGATCTCGGCGCCGGGCTTGCAGACCACGACGGCGGTTACGCCCTCGCCGAAATCGGGATGCGGACAACCGATGACGGCGCTCTCGATCACGCCCGGCATCTCGTCGATCTCGGTCTCGACTTCCTTCGGATAGACGTTGTAGCCGCCGGTGATGATCAGGTCCTTGCCGCGCCCGACGATATGGACGTAGCCGGCGAGATCGATCTTGCCGAGATCGCCGGTGATGAAGAAGCCGTCCGGCCGGAACTCGGCGGCCGTCTTCTCGGGATTGCGCCAATAGCCCTTGAAGACGTTGGGGCCCTTCACCTCGATCATGCCGATCTCGTCTCGGGCGATCTCCTTGCCGGTCTCGGGATCGGTGACGCGGGCCGAGACGCCCGGCAGCGGGAAGCCGACCGTGCCGGCGACCCGATCGCCCTCATAGGGGTTCGAGGTGTTCATGTTGGTCTCGGTCATGCCGTAGCGCTCGAGAATGGCGTGACCGGTGCGGTCGCGCCATTCTCGATGCGTCTCGGCCAGCAGCGGGGCCGAGCCGGAGACGAAGAGGCGCATATGCTTCGTCGCCTCCTTGGTCAGGCGGGCATCCTGAAGCAGGCGGACATAGAAGGTCGGCACGCCCATCATGCTCGTCGCCTGGGGCAGATGCTTGAAGACCTGCTCCGGATCGAACTTGGGCAGCAGGATCATCGAGGCGCCGGACAGCAGGATCACGTTCGTCGCGACGAAGAGGCCGTGCGTATGGAAGATCGGCAGGGCGTGCAGCAGCACGTCGCCCTTGCCGAAACGCCAGTAGTCGACCAGCGCCAGCGCATTCGACGACAGATTGTCGTGGCTCAGCATCGCGCCCTTGGAGCGGCCGGTCGTGCCGGAGGTGTAGAGGATCGCAGCGAGATCGTCCGGCCCGCGCGCGACGTCGGCGAAATCGCCCGAGGCGGCATTGGCCTTGTCGAGCAGGCTGCCGGCGCCGATGCCGAGCGTCTCAAGCTTCGCGCCGGCCTTCTCGGCATAGGGGCGCAGCGCTTCAGCCTTGGCGGGATCGCAGACGAAGACGGCAGGTTCGGCGTCTCCCAGGAAATACTCGATCTCGGCCGGGGTATAGGCGGTGTTGAGCGGCAGGAAGATCGCGCCGGCCCGGACCGTGCCGAGATAGAGCATCAGCGCCTCGAAGCTCTTCTCGACCTGAACCGCGACGCGATCGCCCGGCTTGACGCCGAGCCCGGTGAGCGCAGCGGCGAAGCGGGCGGACACCGCGACCATGTCGCCATAGGAGAAACGCCGGCCGTCATCGAGCAGCGCGAAGGGCGCATCCGGCGCCGGCATGCGCGAGCGGATCAGGTCGAAGAGGTGATTGCCCATGATTTCGGGTCCTTTCAGGCGTTTCCGTATCAGCTCGTAGCAGGGCGCAGCAGCTTGCGCACGCTGGAGGAGGCGACCACCGTGTTGCGGGTGGCGAAGGCCTCGTGATTGGTCTCGATATCGTCGAGGTCGTAACGGTAATTGACCATCACGCCATGCGACTCGCGCAGGCCCCGTGCCGAGAGATTGCCGCCGACATTGATCCGCTCCAGCCGCGCGCCGTTGCCGAGGTGGAAGCGTGCGACCGGATCGATGACGCGGCCCGACGCCGTGCGTGCCCGCAGCATGTATTGCGCCGTCATCTGGCCGAGCAGCTTGTCGCGGCGCGCCTTCGTCGCGTCGTCGAGCGAGATCGTCTCGCCGGCCGGGCGGGCGAGTTCAGCGCGCTCCTCATTGGTGAGGGTGAGATCACCGGGCTCGTCGGCGATGCCGGCCAGCCAGCGGGCGAAGCCCGGCACCGGCGAGAGCGTGACGAAGGTATCGAGCCCCGGCAATTCGCGCTTCAGGTCCTCGGCCACCTGCTTGATCAGGAAATTGCCGAAGGAGATGCCGCGCAGGCCCTCCTGGCAGTTCGAGATCGAATAGAACACCGCCGTCGTCGCCTGCTGCGCCGGCAGGATCGTGCGCTCCGGCTCCAGCACCTCGCCGATGCTGCGCGGAATGTCGCCGGTCAGCGCGACCTCGACGAAGATCAGGGGGTCATCGACGAGCTGCGGATGGAAGAAGGCGAAGCAGCGCCGGTCCGCCGGCTCCAGCCGGCGCCTCAGATCGTCCCAGCCTTGGATCTCGTGCACCGCCTCGTAGCGGATGATCTTCTCCAGCACATTGGCCGGCGTGCGCCAGTCGATCCGGCGCAGAACGAGGAAGCCGCGGTTGAACCAGGAGCCGAAGAGATGGCGGAAATCGTCGTCGATGCCCTTCAGCCCGGGCTCCGCCGCCATCGCCTCGAACAGCGCCTCGCGCATCCGCACCAGAACATGCGTGCCCTCGGGCGCAAGGTTGAGACGACGCAGCAATTCCTGCCGGCGCGGCTCGGCCGCGAGATGGAGCGCGGAGACGGTCGCGGCATCCGGCTTAGCACGATAGGCCTCGATCGCCTGGTCGAGCCGGTCGTGATCGGGGCCGAAGCGCTCCTGCAGCATATTGAAGAAGGCGAGCCGGCCGGGCTTGTCGAGGCCCTGCCAGGCTTCCAGCACGGCCTGCGCCAGCGCCATGCCCGAGGCCTCGCCGCGGCCGGAGAGCAGATCCTCGCAGAGCTTGTCGATCGGGCGCGAGCGGCTGCCGAGAAAACGCTCGAAGCCGATCAGCGCGCGGCCACGATCCGCTACGTTGGTCAGAAGTTCGCCCAGAAATGCCATGTCCATGCCGGCTCCCAGTTCGCAGGCTGATCCTATACGAGATTCAGCGCAGGCAAATCGGGCATCAGCGCAGCAGGCTCCAGGCCTTCAGGAAGAAATCCGGCGTGCCGAAATTGCCGGATTTCAGCGCGACGACCATTTCTGGCCCGTCCACGACGCGTGTCCAGGGCACGCCGGGGTCGATTTCCGGGCCGATTTCCAGCGTGCGGATGCCCAAGCCCAGCACGGTCGCGCCCGATGTCTCGCCGCCCGCGACCAGAAGCCGCGTCACGCCGCCCTCGGAAAGCCGCCGCGCGACCTCGGCAAAAGCGTGCTCGACGATGCTGCCCGCCCTCTCGCGGCCGAGCTTGTCCTGCACCGCCGCGACCTCGGCCGGGTCATCGCTGGAATAGAGGAGGAACGGCTTGTCGGCGGGCTGCGCCAGCGCCCAGGCGGCGAGGCCGGCGGCGTCCTGCCTGCCATCGGCCAGCGCGAAGGGATCGACCTTGAGCGCGGGGTAACCTGCTTCCAGCGCCGCCTTGATCTGGCCACGCGTCGCGGTCGAGCAGCTGCCCGAGATGATGCCGGCGCGACCGGCCGGCGCCTGCAAGTCCTGCGGGCCGGGACGCTCCGGCAGCAGGCCGGCGCGTCGGAAATTCTGGGGCAGGCCCATGGCAATGCCGGAGCCGCCGGTCAGCAGGACATGCTCGGACACGGCATGGCCGAGCGTCATCAGGTCCTCATTGGTCAGCGCGTCGGTGACGGCATAGCGGATGCCATCGGCCTGCAACTTCGCGAGGCGCGCCTTCACGGCGGCCGGGCCGGCGAGGACCGTCGCATAATCGACGAGGCCGGTTTCGGTCTTCGCCTGAGCCGACATCAATCGCATCAGGCTGGAATCCCGCATCGGCGTCAGCGGGTGGTCCTTCATCGAGCTTTCATGCAGCGGCACGGCGCCGACAAAGAGATAGCCTTGGTAGATCGAGCGACCATTGGCCGGAAAGGCCGGGCAGACGATGGCGAGCTTCGCGCCAAGGCGCTCGGCCAGCGCATTCGCCACCGGCCCAATATTGCCCTCGGCGGTCGAGTCGAAGGTCGAGCAGTATTTGAACAGGATCTGGCGCGCGCCGCGCTTGAGCAGCGCCTCGCAGGCTGCAAGCGAATCCGCGACCGCCTCGGCCACCGGATTGGTCCGTGATTTCAGCGCGACGACGACGGCATCGGCTTCAGGCAGGGCGGAGCCGGCCGGCGGCACGCCGATGACCTGGACGGTACGCATGCCCGCCCGGTTCAGCATCAGCGCGACATCGGTCGCGCCCGTCATGTCGTCGGCGATCACGCCCAGCAGCATGCTCATTCTCCCTCACGCTTCTATCGAGCGTCGTTCTAGTGCCTGCCGCCCGTCGAGGCGACCGCCATGGCCGCATCGTGCATGTCCTCCCCGGACATGGAACCCCGGTTTCCGGGCCAAGTCATATCTGCCTAAGGGACAGGCAAACTTGCCTGCGAATTGATGCGGCGCATCATCGACGGCGGGCGCGATCTGAGTCAGATTAGTGCCACAAGGAACGAATTGAGCAGGACGATCCGCGCATGACGCGCCGGGAACGTTCGCCGAAAACCGTCCGGAACGAGGGGAAATCATGAAGCTGTTGAAGGTTGCGATCTCGGCCGCCGCACTTGCGCTCGCGATAGTGCCGGCGCTGGCACAGGCGCCGTCCACCCTGCGGATCGGCCTGCAGGAAGATCCCGACATGCTCGACCCGCACAAGGCGCGCACCTTCGTCGGCCGCATCGTCTTCATGGGCCTGTGCGACCGGCTGGTCGATATCACGCCGGAATTGAAGCTGGTGCCGCGGCTGGCGACGGAATGGAACTTCTCCGCTGACGGCCTGACGCTGACGATGAAGCTGCGCAGCGATGCCAAGTTCCACGATGGCGAAGCCTTCAACGCCGAGGCCGCCAAGGCCAATCTGGAGCGGGCCCGCACCCTGCCCGACTCGCTGCGCAAGGCCGAGCTCGCCTCGGTCGACACCATCGAAGCGCCTGATGCCAACACGCTGGTGATTAAGCTGAAGCGCCCGGACGCGACGCTGCTCTCGCAGCTCACCGACCGCGCCGGCATGATGCTCTCGCCCAAGATCCTGACGGGCGACGTCGGGGCGAAACCGGTCTGCTCCGGCCCTTACAAGTTCGTCGAGCGCGTGCAGAACGACCGGATCGTGCTGGAAAAGTTCAAAGAGCACTGGGAGGCCGACAAGTACAATTTCGACCGCGTGCTCTATCGCTCGATCCCCGATACGACGGTCCGCCTCGCCAACCTGCGCTCCGGCGAGCTCGACATGCTGGAGCGATTGGCGCCGACCGACGTGAAATCGGCCCAATCGGACAAATCGCTCAAGATCGAGAGCATCGCCAATCTCGGCTACCAGGGCATCACCATCAACACCAACCATGGCGAAGCCGCCAACCAGCCGATGGGCAAGGACAAGCGCGTGCGCCAGGCGCTCTCGCTATCGATCGACCGCAAGGTGTTGAGCCAGGTCGTGTTCGAAGGGCTCTATGCGCCGTCGAACCAGCCCTTCAACCCCGGCAACTTCTTCGTCAGCGCCGATCTGCCGGTGCCGGCCCGCGACCTCGCCAAAGCGAAGGCGCTGCTCAAGGAAGCCGGGCAGTCCAAGGTCTCGGTCGAGCTCTTCGTCACCAACAACCCGGTCGACGCCCAGCTCGGGCAGGTGATCCAGGCGATGGCGCAGGAAGCCGGCATCGACATCCAGATCCGCTCGACGGAGTTCGCCAGCCAGTTGCGCGACCAGCAGCAGGGCAAGTTCCAGATGAGCCGCGTCGGCTGGTCCGGCCGCATCGATCCGGACGGCAACATCCACCCCTTCGCCCATTCGAAGGGCAACCAGAACGACGGCAAATACGCCAATGCGGAGGTCGACAAGCTGCTCGACGAGGCCCGCACGATCTACGAGCCGGCCGAGCGCAAGAAGCGCTACGACGCCGCGCAGAAGATCCTGCAGGACGAGCTGCCGATCGTCTATCTCTATAACCAGACGGTGTTCTTCGCGATGCGCTCCAATCTGCAGGGCTTCGCGATCAATCCCGACGGAATCATCCGGCTGGCGGGAATGAAGCGCTCGTGAGGGGAGCTTTCAGCTTCACAACCGCGCCGTCATCCCGGGCGGCCGAAGGTCGACCCGGGATCCATCGTAGAGCGCAGTTCTCTACGATGGATCCCGGAGTTCCGCTTCGCTGCATCCGGGATGACGGAGCAGGTTCGAGCGCACCATGTTCACCCTGATCCTCCGCCGCTTCCTGATCGCGATACCGACGCTCTTCCTGGTATCGCTCTTCGTCTTCGCCCTGCAGCGCGCGCTGCCGGGCGATCCCTTCCTCGTCATCGCAGGCGAGGAACGCGACCCCGAGGTGATCGCGCGGCTGCGCGAGATCTACCGGATGGACGATCCGATCTTCGTCCAGTTCTTCGCCTGGCTCGGGCAGGTCGTACAGGGCGATTTCGGCCGCTCGCTGCGCACCGGCGAGCCGGTGCTCGGGCTCATCCTGCAGAAGCTGCCGGTGACGATCCAGCTCGCCACCGCCTCGATCCTCGTCGCGGTCGCGATCGGCATTCCGATCGGCATCCTGGCGGCGCGGCACAAGGGCACGATCGTCGATTATTCCGCCAGCGCGGCCGCCCTGTCGGGACTGTCGATCCCGAATTTCTGGTTCGGGATCATGCTGATCCTGCTGGTCTCGGTTCACCTGAAATGGCTGCCGTCATCGGGCTATGAATCGATCTTCGAGCACCCCTGGGAGGCGATCAAGCGCCTGATCATGCCGGCCTTTGTCCTTGGCAACGGCCTTGCCGCCTTCCTGATGCGCCATACCCGCTCGGCGATGCTGGAGGTGCTGCGCTCGGACTATGTCCGCACCGCCCGCGCCAAGGGGCTCGACGAGGATACGGTCGTGCACCGCCATGCGCTCCGCAACGCGCTGGTGCCGATCATCACGCTGACCACGCTGCTCTTCGGCGAATTGCTGGCGGGCGCAGTGCTGACCGAGCAGGTCTTCACCATTCCCGGCTTCGGCAAGCTGATCGTCGATGCCGTGTTCAACCGCGACTACGGCGTGGTGCAGGGTGTGGTGCTGTGCACCGCCATCGGCTTCATCCTGATGAACCTGATCGCCGACATCCTCTACATCCTCGTCAACCCGCGCCTGAGGACCGGCTGATGGCATCGCTCGATTCCATCGCCTCCGCCGGCGCATCGGCCGGCTCCAAAGGCCGGCCCGGCGTTCTGGCGCGCCTGATCCGCAACAAGTCCGCGCTGCTCGGCGGCGGGCTCGTCCTGATCTTCGTGCTGATGGCGGTACTCGCGCCGGTGTTGCCATTGGCCGATCCGTTCAAGTCGAACTTCCTCGCCATCCGCAAGCCGCCGTCGGAGCTCTACTGGTTCGGCACGGACGAACTCGGCCGCGACCAGGTCACGCGGCTGTTCTTCGGGGCGCAGGCCTCGCTGCTTGCCGGCATCGTCTCGGTTCTGATCGCGGTCGCGATCGGCCTGCCCTTCGGCCTGCTGGCCGGCTGGTATGGCGGCTGGATCGACATCGTGATCTCGCGCGTCACCGAGGCCTTGCTTGCCTGCCCCTTCCTGATCCTCGCCATCGCCTTTGCCGCCGTGCTCGGCCCGTCGCTGACCAATGCGATGATCGCGATCGGCTTGTCAGCCGTGCCGATCTTCATCCGGCTGATCCGCGGACAGGTGATGAACGTCAAGGCGGAGGATTTCGTCGAGGGCGCGCGGGCAGTCGGCGCGCGCGATCTCAGGCTGATGTTCCGCCATGTCCTGCCCAACACCCTGTCCCCCATCGTGGTGCAGTCGACATTGTTCATGGCGCAGGCGATCATCCTGGAAGCCGCCCTCTCCTTCCTCGGCCTCGGCCAGCAGCCGCCGGCGCCTTCCTGGGGACAGATGCTCAACGTCGCCAAGAACTTCATGGAGCAGGCGCCGTGGATGTCGGTGGCGCCGGGTGTCTGCATCTTCCTCGCCGTGCTCGGCTTCAACCTGCTCGGCGACGGCCTGCGCGACGCGCTCGACCCGAAAGAAAACTAGGCTTCAGGGATACGCCCATGTTCACGACCCGCCCCGAAATCCTCGGCACCTTCGGTGTCGTGACGTCGACCCACTGGCTCGCCACCGCCTCGGGCATGGCGATGCTGGAAAAGGGCGGCAACGCCTTCGACGCCTGCGCCGCCGCCGCCTTCGTGCTGCAGGTGGTGGAGCCGCATCTCGTCGGCCCGGCTGGCGACATGCCAGCCGTGTTCTATTCAGCCGAGACCGGGAAGGTCGAGACACTCTGCGCGCAGGGACCCGCCCCGCAGGCCGCGACCATCGCGGCCTATAAGGCGCTCGGCCTCGACCTGATCCCCGGTTCCGGCCTGCTCGCGACCGTCATCCCCGGCGCCTTCGGCGGCTGGATGACGCTGCTGCGCGACCGTGGCCGGCTCAAGCTGCGCGACGTTCTCGAACCCGCGATCGGCTATTTCGAGAACGGCCACCCGATGCTGCCGCGCGTCTCGGATTCGATCCGGGAGCTGACCGACCTCTTCAGCAATGAATGGGCGACATCGGGCGCGGTCTACCTTCCCGGCGGCAACGTGCCGGAGGCGCGCAAGCTCTTCGCCAACAAGGCCGCGGCCGAGACCTACAAGCGCATCCTCGCCGAGGCTGAAGCCAAGGGCAGCGACCGGCAGGAGCAGATCCAGGGCGCCTATGACGCCTGGTACAAGGGCTTCGTCGCCGAGGCGATGGACCGCTTCTGCCGCACGCAGGAGGTGATGGATTCCTCCGGCCGCCGCAACAAGGGCCTGCTGACCGCGCAGGACATGGCGAATTACAAGCCGACCTATGAGACGCCGACCTCCGTGACCTATCACGACTGGGAGGTCTTCAAGATCGGCCCGTGGGGCCAGGGTCCGGCCTTCCTGCAGACGCTGAAGATCCTCGAAGGCGTCGATCTCGCCGGGATGGGCCCGGCCAGTCCCGAATTCGTCCACCATGTCGTCGAGGCGATGAAGCTCGCCTTCGCCGATCGCGAGGCCTATTACGGCGACCCGGATTTCGTGAAGGTGCCGCTGGCGACCCTGCTCTCCGAGGATTATGCGGCCGGACGGCGCGGGCTGATCGGCGAGCGCGCCTCGCTGGAGCTGCGGCCGGGCGTCGTCTCCGGCTACGAGGCGCAGGTCGCGCATGCGATGAGGGCGCTCGGCGCCATCGCCCAGCCGACCCAGGGCGGCGCTAGCGTCGGCGAGCCGACCATGGCCTCGATGGTCGCGGCCGGCCGCAAGGGCGACACCGTCCATATCGACGTCATCGACAAATGGGGCAACATGATCGCGGCGACGCCCTCGGGCGGCTGGCTGCAATCCTCGCCGGTCATCCCGGAACTCGGCTTCCCGCTGAATTCCCGCGCCCAGATGTTCTGGCTGGAAGAAGGCCTGCCCTCCTCGCTCGCGCCCGGCAAGCGCCCGCGCACGACGCTGACGCCCTCGATCGCCTTCGAGCACGGCAAGCCCCGCCTCGCCTTCGGCACGCCGGGCGGCGACCAGCAGGAGCAGTGGCAGCTCGGCCTGTTCCTGCGCCGCGTCCATCACGGCCTCAACCTGCAGGAGGCGATCGACCTGCCGCTGTTCCACACGCAGCACTTCCCGTCCTCGTTCTATCCGCGCTCGTCGCGGCCGGGCCACATGATGATCGAGGAGAGCATCGGCGCCGCCGCACTCGCCGAGCTGGAGCGCCGCGGGCATGCCGTCGAGAAGGCCCCGGCCTGGACGGTCGGGCGCCTGACTGCGGCAGAACGCGGCGATGACGGCCTCTTGCGCGCCGCCGCGACGCCGCGTCTGATGCAGGCCTATGCCGCCGGCCGATAGAGCGGGGTGCGAAAAAGTGGGAACCGGTTTTTCGCATGAGCCCCGCTCTGAACATTTAGAATTGATGACGATGACTTCGGATCGCCCCGATCCGAAGTCATCGTCATCTTGGGAACTGACCGCATGACCTGGTCCATCGTCGCCCGCGACGCCGCGACCGGCGCCTATGGCGTCGCCGTCTCGACCTGCGCCTTCGCCGTCGGCGCCCGCGTGCCCTATGGCGGCGGGCGGATCGGCGCGATCGCGACGCAGGCCTTCGTCAATCCGCTCTACGGGATCGACGGCCTCAGGCTACTGCAGGAGGGCCGCTCGGCGGTTGAGATCATCGCGACGCTGACGGCAGCCGACGAGGGCCGCGCCCATCGCCAGCTCCATGTCATCGACCGCGACGGCAAGACCGCCTCGCATACGGGCGCGGCCTGCATCGACTGGTGTGGCGCCGTCGATGGGCCGCAGGTCTCGGTCGCCGGCAACATGCTCGCCGGGCCCGAGGTCGTGCAGCAGACCCTGAAGGCCTACATCGCCGCCTCGGCGCTGGATTTCGACGAGCGCCTGCTGGTCGCTCTGGAGGCCGGCGAGAAGGCCGGCGGCGACAAGCGCGGCAAGCAATCCGCTGCGATCCGCGTCTGGGCCGGCGAGCCGGTGCCCAGCCTCGACATCCGCGTCGACGACCACACCGACCCGCTGGCGGAGCTGCGCCGGCTCTGGCGCGTCGCGCATCAGCGCTCGGTGCCGTTCCAGCAGGCCTCGCCCTCGCGCGGGCGCCCGGCCGGCGTCACCGACCGCGCCGAGCTCGACCGGCTCTGCACGGAATACGCAACCGCCTGGAACGCCCGGCACCCGGAGAGCTGACCGGCCAAATGCATTCTCGCCACCTCAGGCGCATGATAGGCTGACGCTTCGTCACCCCATCATGCCGACGAGAAGGGGAATGCGATGGCCGACCCAAGCACCGAAGCCCTCCAGAAGCGCATCGCCACGCTGGAAGCGCAGGTCGCAGCCCTGCTTCAGGCGATCTCAGCGGATCGCGGCGGCAATGTCGTGATCAACGCGCCGGGCTCGCTGACGATCACTTGCGGGATGGGCATCGCGCTGACGGCCGGCAGCGCAATGACGCTGACCTCCGGCGGCAATCTCGCCGTGACCGCGGGCGCCAATGCCACCATGGTGATCGGCAACCGGCTGCGCGTCAGCAGCGGCCATGAAGCCTCGTTCGAAACGCGCAGCTTCAACGTCAGCGCGGCGGTGGGCTGCGATATCGACAGCGGGCAAAACTTCGCCATCACAGCCGGCAAGGAGATGGCGATGAGCGTCGGGGCGGGCATGGCCGTCAGTGTCGGCAAGACGCTTGCGATCGAAAGTGCCGATGCCGCTTCACTGAAAAGCGGCGATGCCAGGCTGAACATGAAGAAGGACGGCAGCGTCCAGCTGCAAGGGCGCGATATCACGCTCAGCGCCTCCGGACGCCTCGAAGCCAAGGCGTCCGGCAATGTCACGATCAAGGGATCGAAGATTCTACAGAACTAGCTCAGGTGAGGCGGCCGCGCGCCGCGACCGGCAGTTCCCCGATCAGCTTGTCGCCGCGCACGGTGATCAGGCGATCGACCATGTTGACGACGACGCAAACATGGTTCGGCACGACGCGCACGACCTCGCCGACGAGCGGGCGCTTGTTCGAGGCGGAGAGGTCGAGGAAGCCATGCTCCTCGGCGAATTGCGCGATCCGCGCTGCCGGATATTCGAGGATATAGCCGTGGCCGTCGAGATTGCCCTTGTCGCTGGTCAGCGTCTTCGAGCCTGAATCGAGGATGCCGCGCTCGGGGCCGGCCCGGCTCACCACCGTCGCATAGACGGTCAGTGCACAATCCTCGAGCGTCGCGACCCCGGCCGCGATCTGCATGCGATCGTTGAAGATCGAGGTGCCCGAGCGGTGCTCGGTCGCGCCCTTGAGCTTGCCCATGTTGGGGATGTTGGGCGAGCCGCCGGTCGAGATGATGTCGGCCTTGAGGCCGGCATCGCGCAGGCCGGCATTGGCGGTGTCGAGGAAGACCTGCGTGCGCTCCCAGCCATCCTCCGGCGGGTACATCAGGAAGCCGGCGAAGCGCAGCCCCGGCGATGCCGCGACCATCTTGGCGAGTTCGACCGCCTCACCGGGTGTCTCGACGCCGGCGCGCTTGCGGCCGGTATCGCATTCGATGACCACTTCCAGGTCACGACCGGCGATCTCGCCCGCAAGCGGCAGGCCGGAGATGGTGACCGGGTTGTCGGCGGCGACGATCATCCGGACGCGGCGCTGGAGGGCGCCGAGGCGGCCGAGCTTCTCCTCGCCGAGGATGTTGTAGCTGATCATGATGTCGTCGATGCCGCCATCCGCCATGACCTCGGCCTCGCCGAGCTTCTGGCAGGTGATGCCGCGCGCGCCCGCCTCGACCTGGAGCCGTGCCAGAACCGGCGATTTATGCGTCTTGATATGCGGGCGGTTGGCGACGCCTGCCGCATCGCAGGCGGCCTGGAGGCGCGCGATATTGGCATCGACCTTGTCGAGGTCGATCACCACGGCGGGCGTGCCGTAAACGCGTGCGATCTCGGCGGCGAGCGGGGTCGCGGCCGGCTGGTCGACGGATTTGGAGGTGGTCGCGGTCACACTCATGGATGCACCTTGATGATGACTTCGATCTCGACGGTCATGCGGTTGGGAAGCGAACCCATGCCGACGGCCGAGCGGGCGTGGCGGCCACGGTCGCCGAGCACGGCGACGAACAGGTCCGAGCAGCCGTTGATGACCTTGGGATGATCGGAGAAATCGGGGGCGGCGTTGACCATGCCGAGCAGCTTGACGACCTCGACCTTGTCGAGCGAGCCGACCGCTTTCTTCATCGCGGCAAGCAGGCCGAGGCCGGTCTGCTTGGCGTGCTCATAGGCCTGCTCGATCGTGACATCGGCGCCGACCTTGCCGGTCGGATAGGTGCCGTCGGCTCGCTTCGGGCCCTGGCCCGAGAGATAGACCATGTCGCCGACCTGCTTGAAGCTGACATAGGTCGCGACCGGCGTCGGCACGTCCGGCAGGATCAGCCCCAGTTCCTTCAGCTTGTCTTCGGCGCTCATGGCGTTCCTCTCCTCAAATCCCGCCGGCATCTCTGGTGCCGGCCTATTCTGTCAGTCGTTCAGCTCGCGGCGCATGTAGCGGGCCGCATCGTCATAGCTTGCAAGCTTGCGATCAAGCGCGGGGTCATGCATCTCGCGAAAACCCTGCAGCCGCCAGAAGCCGGTCGAATCGTTGACTGCGACCAGCGCCAGGCTCGTATAGCCGCTTTCGGCGGCCTGACGGGCGATATCGGCGACGATCGCACCCGCCGCGCCGCTGCCCCGCCCGGAAGGCAGCAGGGCGAGGTCGTGCAGATACCAGTTCGCGACACCCTGCGGGATATCGCCGAGCAGGGAGTTCAGGGTGGGGACGGTGCCTGCCGGCCAGGGATGGCTGACGAGATAGCCCTGAAGCGCCCCGTCTCCCGCCGCCAGCACATGGCAACCCTCGGGCGCCAGACGCAGACGCTCGGCGAAGACCGCCTCGTCCTCGGGGTAGTCCGGGTGCACGACGGCCGCGATTTCCATCACGGCCGTCAGGTCGGCCGGCGCCATGCGGCGCCAGCCCGTTTCGCGTGACATGAAAGCTTACGCCGCGACCTTCGGGAACTTGCTGGTCCGCTTCGGGTGCCACCACTTGCCCTTGAGCACGACGCCTTCGGACACGATCTTGCGGTCGCCGGTCAGGATCTCGCCGACGACGTCCTCGTAGGCGAACTTGCCTTCCTTGACGGTCAGGATCGTCGCGTCGCCGAGCGAGCCGACCTTGAGCGAGCCGTATTCCGGGCGCTTCAGCGCCATGGCGGCGTTCACGGTAGAGGCGGCGATGACGTTGTTCAGGGTCATGCCCATGCAGAGGAACTTCGACATGGTGGTGACCTGGTCATAGGCCGGGCCATCGATGCAGAGCTTGTGCACGTCCGACGAGATCACGTCCGGCTCGAAGCCGTTGGCCAGCATGGCGCGCGTGGTCTTGAAGGAGAACGAGCCCTTGCCGTGGCCGATATCGAAGATGACGCCGCGCTTGCGGGCGGCCAGCACCTCCGGCTTCACCGTGCCCTGCGCAGTGGCCGGGGCGTTCGGGAAGGGGCGGAAGGCGTGGGTCAGCACGTCGCCCGGCCTGAGCATGCCGATGACTTCCTCATAGGACGGCGGCGGATGGTCGATATGGCACATCAGCGGCATGCCGACCTCGTTGGCGACCTGCAGCGCGATGTTCAGCGGCGCAGTGCCCTGCTCGCCCGAGGCATGCAGGCCGACGCGAACCTTGATGCCAACGATGTAATCGCGGTTCTTGTCGGCAACCTCGGCGCAGTCGATCGGGTTCATCAGGCGCAGGTCGCCGCTCTCGCCGACCATGACGCGATGGTCGAAGCCGTAGATGCCGGCATGCGAGACGTGGAGATAGGCGAGGATGCGCGCCTGGCTCTGCTCGATGACGTGCTTGCGGAAGCCCGGCCAGTTGCCGGGGCCGGCCGAACCGGTATCGACCGAGGTGGTGACGCCGGAGACGCGGCAGAACTCGTCGGCATCGATGCCGAGCGAGGTGCCACCCCAGTAGACATGGGTGTGCAGATCGATCAGGCCGGGCGAGACGATATAGCCGGAAACGTCGCGGATCTCCTTGGCGCCCTTCAGGTCCTTGCCGAAGCCGGAGACCTTGCCGTCCGTGAAGGCGACATCGAGGATGCCGTCATGCTTCTGGGAGGGGTCGATGACGCGGCCACCCTTCAGGATGAGATCGTGGGTCACTTTTTTGTCCTTTGGAGGCTGATCAAACCGGGGAGACGGCGCCCTTGCGCTCGACGAGCAGGCCGTAGGCCTGGGGCTCGCGATGCCTGGCGAAGTTGAAGGTGGAGGCCTTATAGCTCTTTCCGAGGTCCATGTCGCAACGGGCGACGACGAGTTCGTCGCCCTCCGTCACGGCCTGCGCGACCACCTCGCCGGTGGGCGCGATGATGCAGGAGCCGCCGATCTGGTCGACACCGGCCTCGAGCCCCGCCTTGGCGACACCGACGACCCAGGTGGCGTTCTGGTAGGCACCGGCCTGCATCACGAGCTGGTTGTGGAAATTGCCGAGCCGGTCATGGTCCGGGGCCGGCGGGTTATGCTTGGGCGTGTTGTAGCCGAGCACGATCAGCTCGACATCCTGCAGGCCCATCGAGCGATAGCTCTCCGGCCAGCGGCGGTCGTTGCAGATCATCATGCCGATATTGGCATCCATCGTCCGCCAGACCGGCCAGCCCAGTTCGCCGGTCTCGAAATAGCGCTTCTCCAGGTTCTGGAAGGGCGCGGCGGGGCGATGCTCGGGATGGCCCGGCAGATGGATCTTACGGTACTTGCCGACGATCGTGCCCGCCTTGTCGACGAGGATCGCGGTGTTGAAGCGGCGCTTGCGGCCCTGCTCGAAGGCAAGCTCGCAATAGCCGAGGTGGAAGCCGACGCCGAGGCGCTTGCTCTCCTCGAAGAGCGGGGCGGTCTCGTTCGAGGGCATGGCACTCTCGAACCAGCTGTCGATCTCGGCTTCGTCGTCGATCCACCAATGCGGGAAGAAGGCGGTGAGCGCCGCTTCCGGATAGACGACGAGATCGGCACCATGGCTCTTGGCCTGCCGCATCAATTCGACCATGCGGGCGACGGCCGAGGCCCGGCTCTCATCACGCTGGATAGGGCCGAGCTGGGCGGCGGCGACGGTCAGGATGCGGGTCACGTCATAGGCTCCGGGTCAGGATCACCCTGCTGGCAAGGCTTTCAAGCACTGAGCCGGCGCGTCAAGCGCCGGCAATGCGGGGCGTGGGTTGTCCCAGCTGCGGGGCAGGCCCTCAGAGGGTCTTGGCGAGCCTTGGATCGAGCGAGTCGCGCAGCCCGTCGCCGAGCAGGTTAACCGCGAGCACGGTGATCGAGAGGAACACCGCCGGGAACAGGATGATATGCGGCCGGACCTGCCAGAGCGCCCTGCCCTCGGCCATGATGTTGCCCCAGGACGGCGTCGCCGGCGGCACGCCCGCGCCGATGAAGGACAGGATCGCCTCGACGATCATGGCGCTGGCGCAGATATAGGTCGCCTGCACGCTCATCGGCGCGAAGGTGTTGGGCAGGATATGCCTGAGGATGATGCGCGGCACGCGCGCGCCGTTGGCGACCGCCGCCTCGACATAGGGCTGCTCGCGCAAGGACAGCACGACGCCGCGCACGAGGCGGGCCACGCGCGGGATCTCCGCGATGGTGATGGCGATGATGACGTTCTGGATCGAGCCGCGGGTCAGTGCCATCAGGGCGATGGCGAGCAGGATCGGCGGGATCGACATCATGCCGTCGATGACGCGCATGATAATGCCGTCGGCCCAGCGCACGAAACCGGCGAAGAGGCCAATGGTGAGCCCGATGATCGAGGACAGGACCGCGACGCTGAAGCCGACGAGCAGCGAAACGCGGGCGCCGTAGACCACGCGCGAATAGACGTCACGGCCGAGCATGTCGGTGCCGAACCAGTAGAGCTCGGACGGCACGCGGGTGCGGCGGGCCGGCGAGATCGCGGTCGGGTCGGTGGTCCAGAGCAATGGCGCGAAGATGCCGATCAGCGCCATCAAGACGAGGAGCCCGCCGCCGATCGCCACCGAAGGATGGCGGCGCAGGTAGCGGCGGAAGCGGGCGGCACGGCTCAGTTCAGCCTTCACCGGTTCAGCGGCTGGTGCCGCAAGGGTCGATTGCGCGGTCAATAGCGGATCCTCGGGTCGACGAGGGTATAGGTCAGGTCGATCAGCAGGTTCACGAGCACGTAGACCAGGCTGAACATCAGCACGACGCCCTGGATGACGGGATAGTCGCGACGCAGGATGGCATCGACGGTGAGCCGGCCGAGGCCGGGAATGGCGAAGACGCTCTCGGTGACGACGGCGCCGCCGATCAAGAGCGCGATGCCGATGCCGATGATGGTGACGATCGGCACGGCCGCGTTCTTGAGCGAATGCAGGAACAGCACGTCCTTCTGCGCCACGCCCTTGGCCTGGGCGGTGCGGACATAGTCCTGCTGCAGCACTTCGAGCATGGTGGCGCGGGTGATGCGGGCAATCAGCGCGATATAGACGAGGCCGAGCGTGACGGCCGGCAGGATGAGGTTCCTGAGCCAGGGCCAGAAGCCCTGCGAGAACGGCGTGTAGCCCTGCACCGGCAGCCAATCGAGCTTGAGCGCGAAGAAATAGGCGAGCAGGTAGCCGACGACGAAGACCGGCACCGAGAAGCCGAGCACGGCGAAGCCCATCGCCGCCTTGTCGATCCAGCTGCCGGCCTTCCAGGCCGCGACAACGCCCATCGGCACGGCGACCACGACGGCGAAGATCAGCGTCAGCACCATCAGCGAGAGCGTCGGCTCGATGCGCTGCCCGATCAGCTGCGTCACCGGCAGGTTGGTGAAGATCGAGGTGCCGAGATCGCCCTGGATGACGCGGAAGGACCATTCGGCGAAGCGCACGAGATAGGGCCGGTCCAGGCCCAGGCTGGCGCGGATGCGCTCGACATCGGCCGGCGACGCCTGGTCACCGGCGATGATCGCGGCAGGATCGCCCGGCGCGATGTAGAGCAGCGAAAACACAAACAGCGCCACGAAGGCCATCACGGGGATGGTCGTAATGATGCGCCTGACGACGAAAGCGAGCATAAGGCAGTCGGACCTCGATCACGGCAAATCCGGGAGCCGCGGCCGGGAATTCTTCCGGGTCGCGGCAAAGCGAGGCAGCAGAGCCGAGCGGGCTCCGCAAAGGCGGAGCGGCTTTGCCGCTCCGCGAAAGGGACTTCAGCCCTTCTTGACGTCCCAGAAGAACGGCAGCGGCCCGCTGACCACGCCGGTGACGTTCTTCCGCCAGGCCTGATAGCTGAGATAGAAGCCGGTCGGCGCGAAGACGACGTTCTCGACCGCCGCCTTGTTGAGCCGCCCCATCGCCGCCTTCTCCTCGGCGAGGTCCTTGGCGTTGAACCAGTTGGTGACCTCGGTCTCGACCGCGGGCACGTCGGGCCAGCCGAACCAGGCCTTCTCGCCATTGGCGCGGATCGCGGTATAGGCGGCCGGATTGATGCAGTCGGCGCCGGCATGCCAGGTGTGGAACATGCTCCAGCCGCCCTGGCCCGGAGGCGTCTTCTGGGCGCGGCGGGAGCCGACCGTGCCCCAGTCGGTGGCGACGAAGTCGACGTTCATGCCGATGCTCTTGAGCAGCGAGGCGGTGACGTCACCCATCGACTTGGTCGCGGCCATGTCCTGCGCGACGACGCAGACCACCGGCTCGCCCTTGTAACCGGCCTCGGCGAGGAGCTTCTTGGCCTCGGCGACATTGCGCTTCTTGAGGATGTCGCCGCCTTCCTCGGTGTAGAGCGGCGTGCCCGGCGTGAAGAAGCCCGGCAGCGGCTTCCAGAGCTTCTCATCGTCGCCGACGACGGCGCGCATGTAGTCTTCCTGGTTCAGCGCCGTCAGCACGGCCTGGCGCACCTTCACGTTGTTGAAGGGCGGGAACAGGTGGTTCATGCGGAAGGCGCCGACATTGCCCAGCGGATCGCCGATATCGACGTTGATATCCTTGTGGCCCTTCAGCACCGGCACGAGGTCGGCGAGCGGGGTTTCCCACCAGTCGACCTCACCGTTCTGGAGCGCGGCGGCGGCGGTCGCCGGATCGGGCATGATCACCCATTCGATCCGGTCGACGAGGATGTTCTTGCCGCCGGCGAGCCAGTCCGCCTTCTCGGAGCGGGGCTTGTAGTCGGCGAATTTCTCGAACACCGCCTTGGCGCCTGGCACCCAGTCGCTGCGCAGGAACTTCATCGGACCCGAGCCGACGAACTCGGTGATCTGCGTGAACGGGTCTGTCTTGGCGATGCGCTCCGGCATCACGAAGGAACAGGGCGCGTTGTTCTTGGCCAGCGCCAGCAGCATCTTCGGGAAGGGCTGCTTCAGCGACCATTTCCAGGTCAACTCATCGACGGGAGCGAGCTCGACCTGAATGGCGCGCAGCATCAGGCCCATCGGATCGCGCGCCGACCAGCGCACGAGGCTCGCCACCACGTCCTTGGAGGTCACCGGCGTGCCGTCATGGAATTTCAGGCCGGAGCGCAGCTTGAAGGTCCAGGTCAGGCCGTCGGAGGAGACCTCCTCGGCCTCGACCATCTGGCGCTGCGGCTGGAACTTCGAATCGATCCCGTAGAGCGTGTCCCAGACCAGCGCCGCGGCGTTGCGGACGACGTATTGCGTTCCCCAGATCGGGTCGAAATTCGCGAGATTGGCCTGCGGCACGAAGCGTAGCGTCTTGGCTGGACTTTGCGCGAGAGCCGGCATCGCCAGCCCACCGGTCGCAGCGGCCATGCCGGCGCCCGTCGCGGATTTCAGAAACGTCCTGCGATCCATCATGCTCTCCCCTGAAGCGGCGCCTCTGAACGGGCTGCCTTGCCGCAAGTTTGGGCAGAAAAAATCCGCCTGACAACACGCAGCAGCACCCGACCGAGGCCGGATCTTCGCCTGCACGGTTCGTGCCAGACGGAACTTTCGGGGGAGAACCCGGTGTTTCGGCTCCCGGACGGGCTTTTTTAGCCCGTTCCGGGAAAAGCGAAAAATATTCGCGGGCTAAATCGGTTTGACCGGTTCATTGACGCGGGCGAAGGGCCGCGCCTGCTCGAAGGCCGCCGCGGCCCGCAGCACGAGCGCATCCTTGCCGAAAGCGCCGACAATCTGGAGCCCGGCGGGCAGGCCCGCCTTGGTCAGCCCGCAAGGCACCGAGACCGCCGGCTGCTCGGTGATGTTGAACGGGTAGGTGAAGGGCGTCCAGCGCGTCCAGTCCTCGCCATAGGCGCCGTGCTCGGGCGTATCGCGCCCGACAGCGAAGGCCGGCAGCGGCAGGGTCGGCGTCAGCAGCAGATCGTATTGCTGGTGGAACTGCGCCATGCGGTAGGCCAGTGCGTTGCGCTGGTTCAGGAGCGCATCGACATAGGCCGAGGCCGGGATGCGCTCGCCCTGCTCCGCCACCGCGACGAGGCCCGGGTCCATCTGCCTGCGCCCGGCCGCATCGATGCTCTTCAAGGCCAGCGCAGCCCCAGAAGACCAGAGCGTCATCAGGATCTCGATTGGATCGTCGAAACCGGGATCGACCTCCTCCACCGTCGCGCCGAGCTCGGTGAAGGCCTGCGCGGCAGCCGCCGTCAGGGCGGCGATCTCGGGATCGACGGTCACATTCTGGCCGAGGCGCGGCGACCAGGCGACGCGCAAGCCCCTCATGCTGCCCTTGAGACCATCGACATAATCCGGCGGGCGATCGAGCAGCGCCGTCATGTCGCGCGCATCGGGCTGGCCGATCGCCTTCATCGCTAGCGCCGTATCCATGACGGTGCGGGTCAGCGGCCCGAGATGAGCTAGGAAGCCCATGACCGAGATCGGCCAGGCCGGGACGCGGCCATAGCTCGGCTTCAGGCCGACGACGCCGGTGAAGGCCGCGGGAATGCGCACGGAGCCCGCCCCGTCGGTGCCGATATGAATGCAGCCGAGATTGAGCGCCGCGCAGACCGCCGCGCCCGAGGAGGAACCGCCCGGCCCCGTGCCGGTGTTCCAGGGATTGCGGGTGATGCCGGTCGCGGGCGAATCGCCGACGCCCTTCCAGCCATATTCCGGCATGGTGGTCTTGCCGAGGAAGACCGTGCCGGCTTCGCGGAGCCGCGCCGTGACGGGGGAATCCTCAGCGAAGGGCGCATCCGACGCGATGGCCGAGCCACGCTGCATCGACCAGCCGGCGACGCCGAGATTGTCCTTGATGGTGACCGGCACGCCATCGAGCGGGCCGATCGCCTCGCCCTTCAGCCAGCGCGCCTGCGAGGCTTCGGCCATGGCGAGCGTGATCGCTTCGTCGCGGACGGCGAAGGCATTGACCTCAGGCTCGAAGCGCTCGATGCGGGCGAGCGTGTCCTTCGCGACCTCGACGGGGGAGAGTTGCTTGCTGGCATAGAGCGGGCCGAGTTCGGCGGCGGAAAGCGTGGCGATCGTCGTCATGCGGAGACCTCTCAGGCGTTGGCGACGCGCCAGGCGGTGGTGAGCAGGATATTGGCGCCGGCGACCATGTCGTCATCGGTGCTGAACTCGGCCGGGTTGTGCGAAAGACCGCCGATCGAGGGAATGAACACCATCGCCGTCGGGCAGAGACGCGCCATCATCTGGGCATCGTGGCCGGCGCCGGAGATCATGCGGCGGATCGGCAGGCCGAATTCGCCGGCGCTACGCTCGACCTCGGCGATCAGTTCCTCGGCGAAGGGCGTTGCCGGGAACCGGGCGAGGTCGCGGAAGGAAATCTCGATGCCGTCGCGCTCGGCGAGCTCGGCACAGAAGGCGCGAACCGCAGCCTCGGCCTGGGCGAGCGGTTGATCGAGCGGATTGCGCAGGTCGAGCGTCATGACCACAGTCTCCGGCACGACATTGACGTTGCCGGGCTGGACGCGGATGACGCCGCTATTGGCGAGCTGGTGCGGGATGGTCTTGGTCAATTCGTTGGCGAAGATGTTGATGCGCGCGGCGGCCAGCCCCGGGTCCTTGCGATAGGCCATCGGCGTCGTGCCGGCATGGCTCGGGCGGCCCTTCAGGGTGAGTTCGAGCCAGCAGATCGCCTGGATGCCGGTGACCGCGCCAAGCCCGCCGCCCTCGTTCTCGAGGACCGGGCCCTGCTCGATATGCATCTCGATATAGGCATGGGCCGGCAGGAAGCCCGGCTTCTCGGCGCCCTCATAGCCGATGCGCTTCAGTTCGGCGCCGAGGCCGACGCCCTCGGAATCGACCTCCCGATGTGCCGCCTCGACGCTCATGCCGCCGGCCCAGACATAGGAGCCGAGCATGTCGGGGTGGAAGCGCGCGCCCTCCTCGTTGGTGAAGGCGATCACCGCCATGTCGCGCTTCGGCGTCAGGCCGGCATCGCGCAGGGCCGCGAGAACCTCGACGCCCGCGACGACGCCGAGCGCGCCGTCGAAGCGTCCACCCGTGCCGACCGTGTCGATATGCGAGCCCATGATGACGGCCGGGCCGCTCTCCTGCCCCTTCAGGATGCCGACGATATTGCCGATCGCATCGACGCGGGTATCGAGGCCGAGCGCCTTCATCTGACTGAGGAGCCAGTCGCGGCCCTGCTTGTCCTCATCGGTCAGGGCGAGGCGGCGGCAGCCGCCTTCCGGCGTCGCACCGATCTTCGAGAGTTCGGCCAGGCGCGAGGTCAACCTCGCGCCATCGATCCTCAGATTGGTGCTCATCGCCTCAGGCCCTCCAGCAGTCTGCGAGGCAAGATGCAGACCACGGCGGGACTTGTCGACCCGCGTGCAGCGCATCGGCTCAGGGCGGTGAACAGCGTGGCAGCGACTGTTTCGACTTTGCAATCGGCGGTAGAAGCGGCGCCCCATGTCTGCAATCGCCGCATCCCGCTCCGATCATCCCTGGCTCATCGAGGCGCGCGCCATGCTCGCCCTGTGCTGGCCGATGGTGCTGACCAATATCGCGCAGACGGCGATGATGGCGACCGACGTCATCATGATGGGCCAGCTCGGCCCCGAGGCGCTGGCGGCGGGCGCGCTTGGCACCAATCTCTATAGCGCCGCCCTGATCTTCGGCATCGGCGCGATGGGGGCGGTCGCGCCAATGATCGCGATCGAGCTCGGCCGCAACCGGCATGCGGTGCGCGATCTGCGCCGAACGGTCCGGCAAGGTTTCTGGGCGGCTGCGACCATGGTCGGGCCGATGTGGCTCTTCCTCTGGCAGGCCGAGTTCATCCTGAAAGCGATGGGCCAGGACCCGGCCCTCTCGAAGGCAGCCACGTCCTATGTCCACACGCTGCAATGGGGCCTATTGCCCTTCTTCCTCTACCTGTGCCTGCGCGGCTTCGTCGCCGCGTTGCAGAGGCCGCGCTGGGCCTTCATCGTCGTGCTCTTCGCAGTGGTGTTCAACGCCTTCGCCAACTGGTGCCTGATGTTCGGGCGGCTCGGCTTCCCGGCACTCGGCCTGCCCGGCTCGGGGCTGGCGACGGCCATATCCTCGGCGCTGATGTTCCTCGGCCTCGCGCTCGTCGTCTCGCTCGACCGGCGTTTCCGGCGCTACCAGGTGTTCGGCCGCTTCTGGGTGCCGGACTGGCCGCGCTATCGCGCCTTCTGGCGCATGGGCCTGCCGATCTCGCTGACGCTCTCGTTCGAATCGCTGATCTTCTACGGCGCCGCCTTCATGATGGGACTGATCGGGTCGACCGCGCTCGCGGCCCATGCCATCGCGATCCAGATCGCCTCGCTCGCCTTCATGGTGCCGCTCGGCATCGGACAGGCCGGGACCGTGCGGGTCGGGCGTGCCTTCGGCTCCGGCGACAAGGAGGGCATCCGGCGCGCCGGGATGATGGCGCTGATCCTGGCACTGAGCTTCATGTGCTTCACGGCCGTCCTGATGGCGATCGTGCCGCATTGGCTGATCGCGCCCTTCCTCGACCGGTCGAAGCCGGGCGCGGAAGCGGTCGCCCAGATCGCCACGGTCTTCCTGTTCTATGCGGCTGTCTTCCAGATCGCCGACGGGGCGCAGGTCATCGGCTCGTCGATCCTGCGCGGCCTCGGCGACACCCGCCTGCCGATGATCCTCGCCGGCATCGGCTACTGGGGCATCGGCCTGCCGCTCTCGGCCGTGCTCGGCTTCATGACGCCGCTCGCCGGCAGCGGCATCTGGATCGGGCTGGTGACCGGGCTCACCGTCGTCGCCGTGATGATGCTCTGGCGCTGGTGGGATCGCGAAAGGCTGGGTCTGCTGAAGAACCTGCGCGTCGTCAGGTTCTGATCAGAACTCCTCCCATCCGGAATCGCTGGCCCGGCCGCCGCCGCCATTGGCGACCTTGCGCGGTGCGGGGGCTCGGGACTGGACGAAAGCGGCCTCGGCCAGCTGGCGCAGGCGCTCCGGCTCGCCGGACGAGGCTGCGGAAGCAGGCGCGGGCCGCC
This sequence comes from Allobosea sp. FW305-C-101, assembly GCF_058783685.1. Lineage (NCBI taxonomy): Bacteria > Pseudomonadati > Pseudomonadota > Alphaproteobacteria > Hyphomicrobiales > Alloboseaceae > Allobosea > Allobosea sp. FW305-C-101. The sequence continues at coordinate 858,530 of NZ_JBYSYT010000001.1, forward strand.
CGGCTGCACGCATCGGCGCCTTCACCGCACGCGGAGCCGTGGCCGGCTGGGCGTAACCCGCCTGGCCTGCGGCCTCGCGGCCGGTCTTGAACGCCGCGACCAGCGCGTTGAGCTGCTCGATCCGGCCGGAGAGCGAGCCGGCCGAGGCCGCGCTCTGCTCGGACAGGGCCGCGTTCTGCTGGGTCATCTCGTCGAGATGCGCCACCGCCTGGCTCATCTCGTCGATGCCGTTGGCCTGCTCGCCGGACGCCGCCGAGATGTCGGCGATCGTCGCCGCGACCTTCTGCGAGGCCGCGAGGATGCGCGCCAGCTGGTCGCCGGCCTGACGCACCAGCTTGACGCCCTCGCCGACCTCGACATTGGACGAGGAGATCAGCCCCGAGATGTCCTTGGCCGCGGAGCTCGAGCGCTGCGCCAGCGTGCGCACTTCCGAAGCAACGACCGCGAAGCCCTTGCCGGCATCGCCGGCGCGGGCCGCCTCGACCGCGGCGTTGAGCGCCAGCAGGTTGGTCTGGAAGGCGATGTCGTCAATCACCCGGATGATGTCGGAGATCTTCTGCGAGGCGGTCTCGATGCGGGCCATGGCATCGACCGCCTGGCCGGCGATGGTGCCGCCGGACTGCGCCGCCTGCATCGCCTCGTCGGCGATCCGCGCTGCATCCTTCGAGGCCTGGGCCGAAGCCTTGACGGAAGCCGCGAGTTCCTCGGTCGTGGCGGCCGTCTCCTCCAGCGAGGAGGCCTGTTCCTCGGTGCGCTTCGACAGATCGTCGGCGCCCATGTTGATCTCGCGCGCGGCGAGGCCCACATCGGCCGAGGTCGTCTGGATCGTCGCCACCGTGTCGGAGAGCCGGTCCACCGTCTCGTTGAAATCGTCGCGCAGCTTCACATAGGCGGCCGGCATCTCGGCCTCGATGCGATGGCGCAGATCGCCTTGCGAGAGGGCCGAAAGCCCCTCGGCCAGCGCGGCGACAACATCCTCCAACTCCCGAGCCTGCTCAACCTGCTGTTGTGCCGCGGCCTGTCGCTGGGCCTCCGTCTGACGGCGGGTTTGGCCCATCAATTCGGCCTGCGCCGTGGCGTCCTGCTCCAGTCTGACCTTCTCGATCGAGGCCTGACGCAGCACCTCGACGGCGCCGGCCATGGCGCCGAACTCGCTGCCGCCACCGAAAGCGGGAACCGGCGTGTCGAGATCGCCCTCGGCGAGACGCCTCAGGGCTGCGCTTAGGCTGCCAAGCGGTCTCATCATGCGGCGGACCAGCCAGAACAGCAGGCAGCCAGCGACGGCCGCGATCGCCAGACCGGCGATGATGTTGGCGCGGATCATCTCGCCGATGACGGTCAGGAACTCTTCCTGCTTGATGCCGACATAGAGAATGCCGATCACGTTGCCGTCCGACTTCTGGACGATCGGCTCATAGATCGTGAAATAGGGCACGCCGAGAATGTCGGCGGCGCCGGAATAGGTCCGCTTCTCCTTGAAGACGGCATCGTAGGCCGGGCCCTGCGCCAGCTTGGTGCCGACCGCTCGCGTCCCATCCGGCTTGGTGACGTTCGTCGTCACCCGGGTGTCGCCCATGAAGACGGTGGCCGTTCCGCCCGAGAGCGCCTTGACCTTGTCGACCGCCGCGAAGTTGTCGTTGATGGTTTCGCTGCCGAAGATGAGCTTGCTGCCCTCAAGCCTCGGCTCGCCCTTGGTCAGCAGGATGTCCCGCAGCAGGTTGATGTTGATGGCCAGGCTCGACTGGGCGCGTTCGCGCATGGCGCTGTCGGCTGCGCGCAGCGACACCGCGACCGAAGCCGCGACGGCGACGCCGACGATCAGCACGGCCAGTATCGCCAGACGCGTCGCGATCGGCAGACGCAGCGAAGGCAGTTTCAGCATGGAGGCCCATCTCCCGGGAAGAGCGACATGATGCAGCGCTCTCCGGAGTGGCGCGCCGCCAGCAACACGTAGGCATAGGCGGCAGGCAATCGTCTAAACTCGCATGGCTTCGCCGGTGATCAGAAGACTGATGTAAAGCGGCAGCGGCTATCGACGAAACAGGGTCACTATTGAGCCTCATCGTCAAAAAATATTTAACTGATCGGACATGCCCGGGCGACAACACGGCAGCCATCGCGGCCCGATCTGGAGCGGGCTGCCGATGCCTGGCATCTGCCTGTCCCGGCAACTCACCTGTTGCCCGATCGCAACAGGCTCCGCCAACCACATTTTTGCCACATCACGTTCACCCCACGGCCATCTCGGCCACCTTGAACGGAGGTCAACAGCGGCGCATGGAACCAACGCACCGTCCTGCCGTTCATTTTTGCCCGTAACGCCGAGTTTTCCGTCGATGTCCCCCGACCGTCCGTCCGCCTCCCCCCTCGCCCGGCCGACCCGCCGCGTCTTTGCAGCCCTGAGCCCGCTCTTCCTGGCGGCTTGCGTCGCCAATCGGCCGCCGGAGCCGTTCGAGGTTGCGCATCAGGGGCCGCATATCAGCGCCGAGTACCTGGCGATGTATGGCGAGCGGCCGGATGAGCAGCACCCGTTGCCGGCGACGGATCTCTCGGAAGTCGAGCCGCAGTTCCTGCGCCGCATCGTCTCCTACCCGACCCGCGAGCAGCCCGGCACGATCGTCGTCGATACCGACAACCGCTATCTCTATCTCGTGATGGAAGGCGGAAAGGCTGTCCGCTACGGCATCGGCGTCGGCAAGCAGGGCATGTCCTGGCGCGGCCGCGCCACGGTCGCCCGCAAGGCGCAGTGGCCGCGCTGGACCCCGACGGCGGCGATGATCGCCCGCGAGCCGGAGCGGAACCGCCCCTGGGCGGCCGGCATGGCCGGCGGGCTCGAGAACCCGCTCGGCGCCCGCGCGCTCTACCTCTACCAGGGCAACCGCGACACGCTCTACCGCATCCACGGCACCTCCGAGCCGTGGTCGATCGGCAAGTCGGTCTCGTCCGGCTGCATCCGCCTGTTCAACCAGGACATCATCGACCTCTACAGCCGCGTTCCGTCCGGCACGACAGTGGTGGTGCTGAACCGCGGCTCGCTGCAGGCCCCCTCCGATGTCGACGAGATGCCGCCGCCGGACGACGATCTCGGCAGCATCTGAGGCCGATTGGACCTCTTCGCCGCATCGGATTCGGGAAAGGCGCAATGCGTTTCCCGGCCCGATGCGCGTACGTCACGGCGACGCCTTGATACCGTCACAGGCCGATCCCACCTCTTGAGCACGGCGCAACCGCGCCGCGCAACGAGAGGAGATGACGATGACGCCGCAAGAACGCGACGTGATCGCCGGGATTTTCGACCGCCTTCGGCAGGCAGCCAACCAGCCCCGCGACCCCGAGGCTGAGAATTTTATCGCGGAACGCCTGCGCGAGCAGCCCTATGCGCCCTATGCCATGGCTCAGGCGGTCTATGTGCAGGAGCAGGCGCTCGCCAACCTGAACCAGCAGGTCGAGAGCCTGCAGGCGCAGTTGCGCGAGGCGCAGACGCGCGCGAGCGAAACGGCGCAGCCGCAGGCCGGCGGCTTCCTGTCCGGCATCTTCGGCGGTGGATCGGTGCCGCGCACCGGCTCGGTTCCGCCCGTGCCGCCGCGCACTGACGCCGCAGCACCGTCCGGCGCCTGGAACACGCAGCCGCAGGCCGCTGCCCCGGCTCAGGCCATGCCGATGCAGGCGCAGGGCCAGCCCGGCCCGTGGAGCAACCAGCCGCAGCAGGCGCCCGGACGCGGCGGCGGCTTCATGGCCAGCGCGCTGACCACGGCGGCCGGCGTCGCCGGCGGCATGATGCTCGGCAATGTGCTGACCAACGCCTTCGGCGGCGGCAGCAAGCCTGCGGCGCAGACTGCGAGCGACACCGGTGCCGGCTCCAATGCCAGCCCGGCTGCGCCCCAGCAGGCGGCCGCCGACCAGAGCGCCAGCGCCCAGCCGGCGTCCAACCAGACCGCGCAGGACAACGGCTACGGCCAGGGCTATGACGGCGAGGCCAATTACCAGAACGCGAGCCACGATGATGCCGATCCCGGCTTCGACGATGGCAACGCGGATGATGACAGCTGGGTCTGACGGCGCCTTTCGCCCCTGACCGGCTAAGATACGAAAAACGGCGGCCCGCGATGCGTGGCCGCCGTTCTTCATGGTTCGTCGACGAGGACTTGCCTCAGATCACCAGCACCTTGGCGCCGACGCGGACGCGTTCGTAGAGGTCGGTGACGTCGTCATTGGTCATGCGGATGCAGCCCGAGGACACCGCCTGCCCGATCGTGTTCGGCTCGTTGGTGCCGTGGATGCGATAGAGCGACGAGCCCAGATACATGGCGCGCGCGCCCATCGGATTGTCGGGACCGCCGGTCATGAAGCGCGGCAGGTCGGGCCGGCGCTTCAGCATCTCGGCCGGCGGCGTCCAGCTCGGCCATTCCGCCTTGCGGCTGACGGTCTTCATGCCGGCCCAGGAGAAGCCCGGCCGGCCGACGCCGATGCCGTAGCGCAAGGCCCGGCCGCCCGGCTGCACCAGGAACAGGAAGCGCTGCGGCGTGTCGATGATGATCGTGCCCGGCTTGTGGGGACCGTCATAGGCGACCTCCTGCTTGCGGAAGCGCGGATCGACGATGTGCTGGATGCCCTGCTGCGGCTCGACAGGCTCGCCGAGCGCGGCCATGCGGCGGCCGGCATGCGGCTGGCGCGCCGCCTCGAACGGGTCTTCATAGCCGCCCTGCGGCTGCACTCGCTGGCCATAGGCATAGCCGCCGGGGCGGTTATAGACCGCGCCGCCACGGCCCGCAGGCGTCGGGTCGCGGCCGGTCATCAGCATCTCGATGAAACCGCCGCCATAGTTGCCGCGCCCGCCGCCTGAAGCCATCGGATCGTTCGGCGTGGCGTAGCCGTAGTTCTGGCGATAGCCCTGCGCGAGGGCCGGCCCCGCCACGGCCAGGGCTCCGGCAGCAGCGAGGAGCGGAAGGACAATCTTTCGACGCATGACGCAATACTCTCGACATCGACTGCCTGAAAGCCTGCGGCGTGCCCTGAAAGGAATGGTGAATCGTTGACTCTCCGGCGCGGAAACCGGCCTTAACCGGCGCAATTCGCGGAATTAACCTTAGCGAGCAGTCAAACGACAGGGTGAAGGAAACCTTGCTGCCTCACCGGCGCGCGGAGCGCCGGGCGAGCCAGCGCAGCTTCAGGCCGGTGCGCCAGCGGCCAACATCGCAGGCCAGGATCACTCCCGCATAGACCAGCCCGCCGAGCCCGATCTGCAGCGGCAGTTCGAGGGCAGCCGGAAGCGTGCCGCGCAACGGCCAGATCGCAAGGCCCATCGCGACACCGGCGGCGAGAACGCAAGCGATCTCCCGCAGCGGCGGCAGGACCGGAAGCGCGCGCAGGGGGACCACGGTCATGACCAGCAGCGCCGTCAGATAGGCGGCGCTTTGCGCGATCGAGACCGTCGCGGGCGCGAGCGTTCCCGGCAGCGCGAAGATGACGGCGAGATTGACGGCGAGCCCGATCAGGGAGGCGAGGATCGCGACGAGCGTGCGCTTCGCCAGCAGGAAGACGGGCGCGAGACCGGCCTGAAACAGCGCGATCGCCGCGAAGCCCGGCAGCAGCAGCGCCATATGGCCAGAGAAATGGCCACGGAAGCTCGCCGGCACGAAAAGCCGCTCGAAGGCCGGCAGGATCAGCCAGAAGCCGAGCGCCGCCGGCAGCACGCAGGCGATCACGGGCACCATGTTGCGGGCGATGCGCTTCTGCGCGGCGATCGGCCCCCGCGTCTCGTCGAGGCGGATGACCTCGCGCAGCAGCACGATCTCCAGCATCGAGGCCAGCACCGGGAAGAGCCTGAGGCCGATATCGGAGGCCAGCGAGAAATAGCCGGCCTCGGCGTAGCCAAGCCTGTCGGCGAGGATGGCGCGGTTGAGCAGCGGGATCGCGGCATAGACCGCGTTGCCCGCGACCAGCGGTAACGCGTACCGCGCGAACCCACGCATCAGGTCGGTCCGGAGCGCGCCCGGCGCGGGTTTCATATCGGCGAGCCGGTTGCGATTGGCGACAACCGCAGCAACCGCGCTGAGCACGCCGCCCAGCAGCACGACGGCCGGATCGCGCGTCCACCAGGCGCCGCCGACCATCAGCAACAGGGCCGCGACGCTGCGGACGAGGACGAGCCGGGCATAGGCCGCATCGAGGAAGCGGGCCCGCGCGATGGCCGCGTGATAATCGAACCAGCCCGCCGCGATGCCGCCCGCGACCGAGACCATCAGCAGCGCGGCCGGGAGCCCGGCATCGACGCCCGCCAGCAGCGCAGCGGCGAGGAGCGCGCAAAGCGACAGGCTGACGCCGGCGAAGAGCAGATCGAGCGTCGCCCGGATGCCGGGATCGCTCTCGCGGGTTTCGACCGAGTAGAAGCGGACGATGGAGAGCTTCAGCCAGTCGAGCAGCGCCGTGTTGACGAGTACGATTGTGGCGGCGCCGATCGCATAGAGCCCGAACGCCTCCGGGCCAAGGAACAGGGCAACGAGCAGCCCGAGGACGAAGTTCAGCCCGGCATTGACGATGAAGGGCAGAAGAACGGTCATCGGGCCTTCGTCACTCCCTTCCGATCCTGCGGCTGCCACGCCGAAGCGCACGACTCATCGGCGCTGACGCCGTCTAAACCGGGGGTAGCCGGACGAAACCGGTTTTCCAAGAGGCGTTGCGAAGCATCACCCTCTTCGCCCTGTCGCCACGGCATTGGGCGATGCCATTCCCGCATCTTCACGGCGACAGGATTTGACCGTAAGGCCAACATCATGACGACGCCCATCCGGCCTGCCCGTGACGACGATTCCGGCCCGCTCTCCGCCCTCATCGCGGCGAGCTTCGCGGAATATCCGGGTTGCATCTTCGTCGAGGACGAGCTGCCGGAACTGCGCCGGCCGGCCTCCTATTTCGCAGCCAAGGGCGGCGAACTCTGGATCGTGGACGGACCGGACGGGCGCATCGCCGGCTCGCTCGGCATCGTGCCGGTGCCAGAACAGAATGCGGTCGAACTCGCCAAGGTCTATGTCGACGGCGCCCTCCGGGGCACCGGGCTGGCGCAGGCGCTGTTCGCCAGGGCGATGGATTTCGCCGGACAGGGCGGCTTCACCGAGATGACGCTGTGGTCGGATACGCGCTTCACACGCGGCCATCGCTTCTACGAGAAGCTCGGCTTTACCCGCTGGCCGGGCGAGCGCTATCTCGGCGACGTCTCGGCAAGCTGGGAATACCATTTCCGCAAGCCGCTGCACGTCAGCCCATGACGCTCTCCGTTGCCTTCCGGGCCGCGCTCGGCATCGCCCTGCTCACCGCCATGGACGGGGTGATCAAGGGCCAGATGCAGGAGCACCCGTTCATCGTGGCGCTGTTCATGCGCTTCCTGATGGGCGGCATCTGCGCGCTCATCGTGCTCGCCATCGCCCGCCCGCCCCGGCCGACGCAGGCCAGCCTGATCGGCAATCTCGCGCGAATTCCGCTGGTGGTGCTGACCGCCGGCAGCTTCTTCTATTCGGTCTCGGTGCTGCCCCTGGCGGAGGCGTTGACGCTCTCCTTCCTCGCGCCGGTCTTCGTCGCGCTGCTCGGCGGGCTCCTGCTCAAGGAGAAGATCGACAAGCGCATCCTGCAGGCGCTCGGCTTCGGGATCGCCGGCATGCTCGTGATGGTCTGGCCCCGCCTGCAGGGCCATGTCAGCGGCGCCGGTCTCGGCGTCGCCGCGGCACTGTTCTCGGCAGTCAGTTATGCCTTCAACCTGATCCTGCTCAGGCGCATCGCGGTCAGGGAACGTCCGACCGTCATCGTCGCCTTCCAGAATGTCGGGCCGGCGGTCTGCCTCGCCATTCCGGCTGCGCTGGCCTTCGTGCCGATGACCTGGACGGATCTCGGCGCCTATCTCTTCGCGGGCGCACTCGGCGTCGCCGGACACCTGACGCTGACCTCGGCCTATGCGCGGGCCGCTGCCTCGCGCCTGGCTCCGATCGAGTACACGGCGCTGATCTGGGCGAGCCTGCTCGGCTTCTTCGTGTTCGGCGAGGTGCCGCTCTACACGACCTATCTCGGTGCGTTGCTGATCGTCGCGGGCGCGATCGCCGTCAGCCGGCGCTAGGCTTCGCCGGGAAGACCAGGCAGGTCTCGGTGCCATGCGCGAGCAATTTGCCGCGCGCATCGACCAGCTTGCCCTCCGTCGTGATCACCGAGCTGCCGCGATGGATCAGCTTGCCTTCGCAGCGCACCGGGCCGCTATCCGGCATGACCGGGCGGACATAGTTCAGCTTCATCTCCAGCGTGGTGTAGCCCTCGCCCGGCTTCAGCGTCGCATGGGCAGCGCAGGCCATGGCGGAATCGAGGATCGTCGCGGTCCACCCGCCATGGATCGTGCCGAGCGGATTGAAGAAACGCGCCGAGGGCTGGCCGACGAAGACCACCCTGCCCTCGTCGGCCTCTGCCAGCTCGAAATCCATGGCGTCGGCGAAGGGCGGCGCCGGATTGGTGCAGGCGATGATCCCGCGCAGGAAACTCAAGCCATCGCCCGCGACCAGTTCCTCGCGAGACACCACCCCAACCGCGCGCTTCATGCCGATCTCCATTCGTGTATCTGCACGATAGAGATGTGACCGGGCGCCGGTCAACCGATCGTCGCTGCTTCAACGCTCGCCGCGCGCCGCCCGGCGCAGGGCCTTGAGACCGTCGCGGGTCTCGCGCCAGCGGTCCTCACCGAAGCCGCCCTCGATCTTGTCCTGCGCCTCCCGCCAGTACGGGATCGCGGCCTCGATCGCGGCCCTGCCCTTCTCGGTCACTGCATAGACCGAGGCCCGGCCGCGGCATTCGACCGGCTCGACCATGCCCTCGGCCGCCAGAAGCTGGAGGTTGCGCGTCAGCGAGGTCCGCTCCAGCGCGAAGCGTTCGGCCAGCTCGGTGACCGACTTCCATTGCCCGGTTGAGAGCGCCGAAAGCAGCACGAACTGGGTGATCTTGAGCCCGCTCGGGCGCATCGCCTCGTCATAGGCCCGCGTCACGGCGCGTGCGGTCATGCGGACATGCAGCGCGACGCAGGAGCGGGCGATGGCGTCGAGGCGCGGGTCGGGCGAGGGCGTCGTCATTCCGCCATGTTAGCGTGTTCAAGCGCTGCTGCCAGCAGGTCCGAGGCCGCCTGCGACACCGCATCCGCCGCGTTCACTTTATCGCCGGGTGCTTCCTTGACTCTCCGGACCCCCGCGCCTATCTCCGCTGGCATCTGTTAGCACTCTCACTTGGTGACTGCTAACAGCCTCCCCCGGGAGCCCTTCAGAGGCACCCGAAACGAATAAGACCGAGAGGAAGACAGAACCATGAAGTTCCGTCCGTTGCATGACCGCGTTGTGGTCCGCCGCCTTGACAGCGAAGAGAAGACCAAGGGCGGCATCATCATCCCCGAGACCGCCAAGGAAAAGCCCCAGGAGGGCGAGGTCATCGCCGTCGGTTCCGGCGCGCGTGACGAGGCCGGCAAGCTCGTTGCCCTCGACGTCAAGAAGGGCGACCGCGTCCTGTTCGGCAAGTGGTCGGGCACCGAGGTCAAGATCGACGGTCAGGACCTCCTGATCATGAAGGAATCCGACATCATGGGCGTCGTCGGCTGATCGCCGCCTGACCGCTCTCTTCCGTTTCAAGTTCTAAGGAGTAGCTCTCATGGCTGCCAAAGACGTCAAATTCGGCACTGAAGCCCGCGACAAGATGCTGCGCGGCGTGGATGTCCTCGCCAATGCCGTGAAGGTCACGCTGGGTCCGAAGGGCCGCAACGTCGTGATCGAGAAGTCGTTCGGCGCTCCGCGCATCACCAAGGACGGCGTCACCGTCGCCAAGGAGATCGAGCTCGCCGACAAGTTCGAGAACATGGGCGCCCAGATGGTCCGCGAAGTCGCTTCGCGCCAGAACGACCATGCCGGCGACGGCACCACCACCGCCACCGTTCTCGCCCAGGCGATCGTCCGTGAAGGCGCCAAGTCGGTTGCGGCCGGCATGAACCCGATGGACCTGAAGCGCGGCATCGACCTGGCCGTCGAGGCCATCGTCGCCGACCTCAAGAAGAACTCGAAGAAGGTCACCTCGAACGCGGAAGTCGCGCAGGTCGGCACCATCTCGGCCAACGGCGACTCGTCGGTCGGCGAGATGATCTCGAAGGCCATGCAGAAGGTCGGCAACGAGGGTGTCATCACCGTCGAGGAAGCCAAGACCGCCGATACCGAACTCGACGTCGTCGAGGGCATGCAGTTCGACCGCGGCTACCTCTCGCCGTACTTCATCACCAACTCCGAGAAGATGGTCGCCGAGCTCGACGACCCCTACATCCTCGTCTTCGAGAAGAAGCTGTCCTCGCTCCAGGCGATGCTGCCGATCCTCGAGGCCGTCGTGCAGACCGGCAAGCCGCTCCTCATCATCGCCGAGGACGTCGAGGGCGAGGCCCTGGCCACGCTCGTCGTCAACAAGCTCCGTGGCGGCCTGAAGGTCGCGGCCGTCAAGGCTCCGGGCTTCGGCGATCGCCGCAAGGCCATGCTCGAGGACATCTCGATCCTGACCGCCGGCCAGATGATCTCGGAAGACCTCGGCATCAAGCTCGAGACCGTGACGCTCAACATGCTCGGCCGCGCCAAGCGCGTGCGCATCGAGAAGGAGAACACCACGATCATCGACGGCGCCGGCAAGAAGAAGGACATCGAGGCTCGCGTCGGCCAGATCAAGGCCCAGATCGAGGAGACCTCCTCGGACTACGACCGTGAGAAGCTCCAGGAGCGTCTGGCCAAGCTCGCCGGCGGCGTCGCGGTCATCCGCGTCGGCGGCGCGACCGAGGTCGAGGTCAAGGAGAAGAAGGACCGCGTCGACGATGCCCTGAACGCGACCCGCGCTGCGGTCGAAGAAGGCATCCTGCCGGGCGGCGGCGTCGCCCTCCTGCGCGCCCTGTCCTCGGTCAAGGGCATCAAGACCCAGAACGACGACCAGAAGACCGGCGTCGAGATCGTCCGCAAGGCGATCGCCGCTCCGGCGCGCCAGATCGTCGACAACGCCGGCGATGACGGCGCGGTCGTGATCGGCAAGCTGCTGGAGTCGAAGGACTACACCTACGGCTACAACGCCCAGACCGGCGAGTACGGCGATCTGGTCAAGGCCGGCATCATCGACCCGACCAAGGTCGTGCGCACGGCGATCCAGGACGCGGCTTCGATCGCTGGCCTGCTGATCACCACCGAGGCGATGGTCGCTGACCTGCCGAAGAAGGACGCCCCGATGCCCCCGATGGGCGGCGGCGGCATGGGCGGCATGGACTTCTGATCCAGCCTCTCAGGCAATCAAGGAAGGCCCGGCGCAAGCCGGGCCTTTTTCGTTTCACGGCACTGTCATCCGCCTGCCATCCGGCCGTCGTCGCGTGCGCGCATCGAGGCGCGATCAGATCATCGCGCCAGAGACCATCATGCCGACACGCCGCTTCGTCCTCGCCGGCCTTGCCGCCGGCAGCATCGCCCCCGCCTTCGCGCAGGCACCGGACTGGCGGCAGGGCATCAAGGAAGTTCGCTTCGGCGTTTCCTCCGCCGAGAACGAGGTCGGCGCCATCGCCCGCACCCAGCCGATGGTCGACTACCTGTCGCAGCGCCTCGGCGTGCCCGTGCGTTTCTTCCGGGTCTCGGACTATGCCGGCCTCGTCGAGGCGATGCGGGCCGACCAGGTCGATTTCGCGCGCTTCGGGCCGGCGGTCTACGCGCTCGGCCGCCGGGTGCTCGGCGACAAGCTCCAGCCGCTGATCCGCGACGTCGATAACCAGGGGCAGGAAGGCTACTACTCCGTGCTGCTGGTGCGGGCGGAGAGCCCCTATCAGAGCCTTGCCGATCTCAAGGGCAAGGTCATGGCCTTCGCCGACCCGAACTCGACCTCCGGCTACGCCTTCCCGTCCTATTTCCTGCGCAAGCAGGGCATCGACCCGAAAGCCCATTTCAGCGGCACGGTCTTTTCCGGCGGCCATGACAATTCGGTGCTCGCGCTGGTGCGCGGCCAGTTCGACGTCGTCGCGACCTATCAGGTCAATGCCGAGCATGGCGTCGCGCAGCGACTCGCCCAGCGCGGCATGATCCCGGCCAGCTCGACCCGCGTGCTCTGGACCTCGCCGCTGATCCCGGCGAGCCCGTTCTCGACCCGCGCCAACCTGCCGCAGGGGCTGAAGGACGATTTCGTCGCCGCCATGAACGCGATGAAGGAGGCCGCTCCGGAGGCCTGGAAGAGCTTCACCGACGGCCATGTCTCGCGCTACGCGCCGGCCCGCCACGAGGATTATCTCGACGTGATCGCCGTTACCGAGGAGCTGGAAGCCCAGCGCAAGGCCCGCAACGGCTGAATGCGGATACTGCCTGCCGCACAGCCATGCATTTGCCGACAGGGCTGATGAAAGCTTGGGCAGTGCCCTCGGACGGCATCCTGGCCTATACAGGCGGCAAGCGATCCCGCGCGGGATCGCGCGCTAAAGTTGCATGTCGTAGGGAGATGCAAATGAAAAATTCCCAACTCCTATCGGGCGCCGCGCTCGCCGCCGCCCTCTTCCTCTCTGCCCAGGCCGCACAGGCCGACATCACCATCGGGCTCGTCGCGCCGCTGACCGGCCCGGTCGCCGCCTATGGCGACCAGGTCAAGAACGGCGCCCAGACCGCCGTCGACGTGATCAACAAGAATGGCGGCGTGCTCGGCGAGAAGCTCGTGCTGAAACTCGCCGACGATGCCGGCGACCCGAAGCAGGGCGTTTCTTCCGCCAACCTGCTCGTCGGCGACAAGGTCAAGTTCGTGGTCGGGCCGGTGACCTCCGGCGTCGCCATGGCGGTCTCGGACGTGTTCGCCGAAAGCGGCGTACTGATGGTGACGCCGACCGCGACCTCGCCGGCGCTGACGACGCGTGGCCTGACCAATGTCTTCCGCACCTGCGGCCGCGACGACCAGCAGGCCGACATCGCCGCCTCCTATGTCCTGAAGAACCTCAAGGACAAGAAGATCGCGATCGTCCATGACAAGGGCACCTACGGCAAAGGCCTGGCCGATGCTTTCCAGAAGGGCATCAATGCCGGCGGGCTCAAGGAAGTGGCGGCGCTGACCGTCAATCCCGGCGACAAGGACCTCTCGGCCGTGGTGACGCGCCTCAAGGCCGCGAATGTCGAGGTGATCTATTTCGGCGGCTATCATCCGGAAGGCGGCCTGCTCGCGCGCCAGCTCGCCGATGCCGGCGTCAAGGCGGTGATCATCGGCGGCGAAGGCCTGTCCAACACCGAGTTCGCGGCGATCGGCGGCGATCATGCCACCGGCACGCTCTTCACCAACGCGACCGACGCGCTGAAGAACCCCGACTCGGCCCAGGCCGTCGCGGCGCTGAAGGAGAAGGGCATCCCGCCCGAGGCCTTCACGCTGAACGCCTATGCCGCGGTCGAGGTGCTCAAGGCCGCGATCGAGAAGGCCGGCAAGCCGGGCGACGCGAACGGCGCCGCCAAGGCCCTGCAGTCGGGCATGCCGGTCAAGACCGCGATCGGCACGCTGACCTATGGCAAGACCGGCGACCTGAGCTCGCCGAGCTTCTCGATGTACAAGTGGGACGCCGGCAAGATCGTCGCCGCCCCGTGATCGGCTAGAGCCAAACCTTCCAGCTTCGCGCCCCGGACGAGCCCCGCTCGCCCGGGGCGCTGCGTTTCAGGCCCCTTGGCTCGCCGCCAGCTCTCCACGAGATGACAATTTGCTCATCCGGGCGCGCCGCCATTGAAAGGCCACTCCCGCTGCGACATGGTCCGAATCGTGGCTCTCACCGTTTCCCGCCAGGATTCCCATCTATGCGCTTGTTGAGCATTCTCGTCGCCGCGCTGGCGGCAGCCGCGCTGGTCGGCGGCCAGCAGGCCGGATCGGCCGGCGTGATCGGTATGGGCGTGATCGGCCTGCTGCTGGCGGTCGTCACCTTCCGCTCGCCGGCACTGCCCTTCTTCCTGCGGATCTTCTCCAGCGTCTTCGCGATCGAATATCTCGTGTTCGGCGCATCCGCGATCGCGGCGCAATTCGGCTGGTGGCCGGCGGCTCTCGGCATCCCGCCGATCCCGACGAGCCTGCCGACAACGGTCGGCGTCTTCGCGATCCTGATCTACGCGATCTCCTTCGTGCCGGTGATCGCGCGGATCGCCCGCATCGCCTCGCCTTATTTCGAATCCGACCAGATCACGACTGCCAATCTCTGGCCGGTCGGGCCGTTCAGCATCCGGCTCGGCACGCTCGCGGTCTCGCTCTTCGTCTTCCTGATCGTGCTGAATCAGGTGCAGGTCGGCATCACGCTGCGCCTCTCATTCTTCAACCGCGACATGTACGACGCGCTGCAGAACAAGGACGCCGCGGCGTTCTGGTATCAGCTCTTCTACGTGTTCTGCGTCTGGGCCGCGCTGTGGGTGGCCTCGAACCTGATCGAGCTGTTCGCCAACTATACGATCCTGATCCGCTGGCGCCAGTTCATGGCGAACGAGTACACGAAAGCGTGGCTCGACCATGCGACGCATTACCGGATCGCGCTCGCCGGCACAGTCGACAACCCCGACCAGCGTATCGCCGAAGACACGCGCTCCTTCGTTAACTCGACCTATGGCTTCGCGCTGCCCCTGCTCTCGCAGGTTTCCACGCTGGTGTCGTTCTCGATCATCCTCTGGAACATTCCCGTCGCCTTCACCCTGCCGGGTACCTCCTTCGCGGTTCCCGGCTACATCTTCTGGGTAGCATTCTTCTATGCGGCAGCTGCGACCTGGCTGACCCATATCATCGGCCGCCCGCTCATCCGCCTCGAATTCGAGCAGGAGAAGCGCGAGGCGAATTTCCGCTTCTCGCTGGCGCGCTTGCGCGAGTATTCCGAGCAGATCGCGCTGATGGTCGGCGAACCGACAGAGCGCGGCCAGCTCGCGCAGCGCTTCCGCGACATCGTCGAGAACTTCTACCGGCTGGTCTGGCGCCGGCTGAAGCTGACCAGCTTCACGCTGTCCTACAACCAGCTCAGCGTCGTCCTGCCCTACATCATTCTGGCGCCGTACTATTTCGCCGGCACGATCACGCTCGGCGTCATGATGCAGGTCGCCGGCGCCTTCGACCGGGTCCAGACGGCCCTGTCCTTCATCATCAACAGCTACTCCTCGATTGCTTCCTATCTCGCCTCGATCAACCGCCTGACCTCCTTCGAGACCGCGATTACTGATGCGCAGCACGGTTCGATCAGCGAGGAGGCGCTCGGCCGCGAGACCTCGCGCGACGAGAGCCTGCATATCCGCGACGCCACCCTGCTCCTGCCGAACGGCAAGCCGATCGTGAAGCTCGGCGCGCTCGATCTCGGCACCGCGCGCTCGACGCTGCTGATCGGCCCTTCCGGCTCGGGCAAGTCGACGCTGTTCCGCGCCATTGCCGGCATCTGGCCCTTCGGCGACGGCAAGGTCGGCATCCCCGCCAACGCCGAGATCATGCTGTTGCCGCAGCGTCCCTACCTGCCGCAGGGCTCGCTCCGGGCCGCGCTCGCCTACCCGGCCGAGGAAGGCGACTATGACGATGCCGCGATCCGGGCCGCGATGGAGAAGGTCAAGCTCGGCCATCTCGCTGACAAGCTCGACGAGGTCGATCTGTGGGGGCAGCGGCTCTCGGGCGGCGAGCAGCAGCGGCTGGCCGTTGCGCGCGCGCTGCTGAGCAAGCCGGACTGGCTCTTCCTCGACGAGGCGACCGCCTCGCTCGACGAGAAGCTGGAGGGCGAAATCTACGCGACGATCGACCGCGAACTGCCGCAGACCCGCATCGTCTCGATCGGCCACCGCACGACGCTGCGCAACATGCACGACGCCCTCGTCACCATGGAGCCGAATGCGGACGGCACCTTCACACCGACACCGACTGCGAAAGCCCCGGCCGCCTGAGGGCAGCCGCGGTGCAACGCAACAAAAAGGGTCGCTCGCGCGACCCTTTTTGTTGTCCGTCGATGGCGTCGAAAGCCTCTCCCGAGGAGAGGAACAGCCTCAGAGCGAGCGGCTGAGGGTCAGCTCGCCGGCCCCACCCTTCAGGACGAGTCGGCCGCTGACCAGATCCCATTTCTGGGTCGCGCGCAGCGCCATCAGGAAGGCTCGTTCGAAATCGAGCATGCCCTTGTCGCAGCTGCGGCGGGTCACGGCGATCGGACCGACCGCGAAGCCCTGCTGGCGCAGCGGATAGGCCGCGGCCGAGAAGGTGTTGCAGCCGCCGAAACCGGTGCCGCGCAGGTTCTGGTCGACGAGCAAGGTCGCGCGACGGTCCTGGACCGGCTTGCCGTTCAGCGCGACAACGCTCCAGCTCGCACCGAGCGGGAAGGTCTTCTCCTGCTGCGGCATCGGGATCGGCGTATTCCCGCCGCCGAGTTCCGTACGCGACGGCATCTTCTGGCGGCTCTGCGCCATCGCCTCACCGTACATCAGCATCGGCGCGGCAAACACCGCAAGGACGGCCGCAAGGCCAAGGCGTCGGATCATGATCGTCTTACCTGCATTCACTCGCACGGCCGCGCCGCGTGCCGCCAAACCGGTTAACACGCCTAGAGGCCAATTCGTTCGGGATCAAGGCTGAACAGCGGGCGATCCCGTCATTCCGATGCTGCCACGCAGCATCAGATGCGGGCGTTCAAGCGCTCCAGCAGGCGGTTCGCGCGGCGGAAGACATAAGCCGGGGCGCTGACAGTGATATCGTCGGCGCCGAGGCCGTCGAGATGCTCGACCAGCGCGAAGACGGCCTTGTCCGGGCAATGCAGCGTCAGCGGCGTGCCGCTGGCTGGCGCTCCGAACGGCAAACGCGCGCCAAAGCGTTCTTCCAGTGCGGCCAGCGCATCCGTCGCGAGATCGAGCCGCGCCCGGACCTCGCGGAGCGTGCGCCCCTCTTCCTCCGCCGCAATGCGCGACAGGATGGTCTTTGCCGCCGCCTTCGCCCGCGCGCCCCACGGAGCCTGCATCGAGGCGACGAGATTGGCCTCAGACGCCAGCATCACGCCGTCATCAAGAACTTTCAGCGCATTCGCCGAGAGCGTCGCGCCGGTCGTAGTGATGTCGACGACGATCTCGGCCGTGCCGGCAGCCGGCGCGCCTTCGGTCGCGCCGAGGCTTTCGACGATGCGGTAATCGGCGAGGCCGTGCTGCGCGAAGAAGCGCCGCGTCAGGTTCACGTATTTGGTGGCGACGCGCAGCTTCTTGCCATGGCGCGCCCGCATGGCCGAGGCGACGTCATCGAGATCGGCCATGGTACGCACGTCGATCCAGGCCTGCGGCACGGCGACGACGACATTGGCGTGGCCGAAGCCCAGCGGGGTCAGCATCTCGACCGCAGCATCGGCATCCGAAAGCTGCTCGCGAACCAGATCCTCACCGGTGATGCCGATATGGGCGGCGCCGGACGACAGCTGCGCGACGATCTCGGAGGCCGAGAGGAAGGCGACCTCCGCTCCATCGACCCCGGCGATGGCGCCACGATAGTCACGCTCGCCGCGCGACTTGACGAATTTCAGCCCGGCCCGGCCGAAGAAGGCGGTGGCATTCTCCTGCAGGCGGCCCTTGGAGGGCACGGCGAGGACAAGCGGGGCGTCGTTATCCGGCATCTGGCTCATGCGGCGTCTCCCGTCAGGCGGTCGAGCCAGAGCGAGGCGCCCACGGCCGGGATCGGCCGGCTCGCGCCGAGGCGTCCGAGGACGTTGTCGTAGCGGCCGCCGCCGGCCACGGGCTTGCCGTCGCCGCGGGCCGTGTCGTGAAGCTCGAAGATGAAGCCGGTATAATAGTCGAGATTACGGGCGAAGCCGGCCGAGAAGCGGATCGCTCCGATATCGACGCCGCGCGCGGCGAGGAAGCCGGTGCGCTCGTCGAAGGCGTCGAGCTGCCGGCCGATATCGAGCGAGGCCTGGTCGGCGAGCGCCCGCAGCGAAGCCGAAGCCGCATCGGGATCGCCGGAGACAGCGAGCACCTGCGCCAGCAGCGCCTTGACGTCGCCATTGACCGGGTTCTCGCGCTCGGCGGCACGGGCCAGAAAGCGCTCGGCGATATCGGCGGCGGAGCGTCCGCCTACAGTCGAGATGCCGGCGATCGAGAGCACATCCTCGACGAAAGCGCGGGCGGCCTTGGGGTCCTGCCCCTCGAGCGCCTTGAGCAGCCCGGCATGAGCGGCATCGCCCTCGGCAGCCGGAGGATCGAGCGCATCGACGGCGTCCGTGCCCTTGCCCTGCACCACGGCGCGGACCAGACGGCGACGGGCACCCTGCGGCACATTCAGACCGTCGAGCAGCGCGCCGAGCACGGCGACATCGCCCATGACGATGCGCGGTTCAGCGAGGCCGAGCATGGCCGTCGCGTCGATGGTCAGCGCCATGATCTCGGCGTCAGTGGCGGTGAAATCGTCGCGACCGAAGGATTCAAGCCCTGCCTGCAGGAACTCGCCCGGTTCGCCGGAGCGCATGCGGAAGACCGGGCCGGCATAGGCATAGGCCGCAGGCTCGGTCGAGCCCGAGGCGATGTGATCAAGGGCTACCGGGATGGTGTATTCCGGGCGCAGACACCAATCGCGGCCATCGGCATCCTGCGTCATGAAGATGCGGCGGCGGATATCCTCGCCGGAGAGATCGAGGAAGACATCGGCCGGCTGCAGGATCGCCGGCTCGGCATGGGCGTAACCCTCGCCGGCGAAGAGCGCGATCACGGTCTCGATGCTGGCGCGGCTTGCGGGCACGGCTCGTCCTGTCCTGTTGCGAGCGCCGTCCTAGCAGTCGCGTCGCCGGTTTTCGAGGGATTTGAATGAAATGGGTGAACGGGATTTTGAGTGTCGGATGGAGCGTCATGCTCGGGCTTGACCCGAGCATCTCATGCAGAAGGAGGCTCGCCCACTTCTTCCCGCCTGGGTTTCCCGATGCTCCGCTACATTTCAGCCAAGAATGACGGCGGATGGATATCCCCAAACAGGTCACCCCAATCCGGATTGCTCTTTTCGATCAGCTCGATCTTCCATTCCCTGGACCAGCGCTTGAGGCTCGTCTCGCGCTGAATCGCCAATGCGATATCACTGAACGTCTCGAACCAAACCAGCTTGTCGAGATTGTAGCGAGCTGTGAAGGAACGTCCCGCACCCAGCTTATGCTCACTCACGCGCCTCACGAGGTCAGCCGTCACGCCAAGATACAGCGTGCCCCGCGGCTTGTTCGTGACGATGTAGACGAAGGACGGTTCGAGGTTCACGTCATTCTCGGGCGAAGGGAGCGCAGGCCCGAGACTCTCCGGCAAGAGATGCTCGGGTCAAGCCCGAGCATGACGCCCTTCAAACCTCTACGAATGTCGCGCCAGCACCCGCTTCACGCCTTCGACCAGCTCCGCGACCGGCACGGCGAACTGGGCTTCGGCCTGCTTGGCCTTGTGCTCGGCGGAATCCTTGACGTCGCGGCTCGCGGCGGCGAGTTCGGCGCCGAGGATCAGGTCCTTGATGACGACCGTGCCGGCCTCGCGCTCCGATGAGCCCTGAATGATCGCGCAGACCGCGCCGCGGCGGTCGGCATATTTCATCTGGGCGTTGAAGCCGGAGGCGCCGAGATAGAGATCGGCGCGCAGCAACGGCTTGCCGTCGGCATCCTTGGCCTGACGCAGCGCCGAAACCATCGCCTGATAGCCTGGCATGAACTCAGGCGACTTGTTGTCCATCGCGGTGACCACGACGAGCGGAAGCTCGTTGCGGCTGTCGACGATCGGCGACTTCACCGCCTTCAGCGCCGAGAACAGCCGGGAGACGCCGATGGAGAAGCCGGTCGCCGGCACGGGCTCGGGCCGAAAGCGGCCGACAAGGCCGTCATAGCGCCCACCGCCGGCGACCGAGCCGAAGCGCACGACCTGTCCGTCTTCGTTGGTGACAGGGAAGGTCAGCTCCACCTCGTAGACCGGGCCGGTGTAATATTCGAGACCGCGGACGACCGAGGGGTCGATGATGACCCGCCCGAGATAGCCAGCCGCCGTGATCAATTCGCGGATCTGCTCCAGTTCCGCGATGCCGGCCTGACCGTTCTCGGCGCCCTCGACGAGAGCGCGCAAGTCGGTGAGGGCTGCGGCGGAGAGCTTGGCGGAACCTTCGCTATCCTCGGCATTGGCCTTGCCCAGCTCAGCGAGCTTCTGACCGAGTTCGAGATAGCGCAGGATGCGGTCGGACTGGGCATCGGACAGCCCGGCGCCCTTGGTGAAGTCGCCGCTCTCGTCCTTGCGGCCCTCGCCGAGGAGCTTGCGGACTTCTTCCAGCGGGAACTTGTCGGCCTTGTCGATCGCCCGGAGCACAGTGAGGCGCGCGGCAGGGTCGATCCCAGCAGCATCCATCACACCATCGAGCACCTTGCGGTTGTTGACCTTCACGACATAGTCGCCGCGCCTGATGCCGAGCTTCTCCATCGTGTCGGCGGCGAGCATGCAGATCTCGGCATCGCCCGCGACGGTGCCGGAGCCCACGATATCGGCATCGAACTGCATGAACTGGCGGAAGCGGCCCGGCCCCGGCTTTTCGTTGCGGAAGACGTAGCCGACGCGGTAGCTGCGATAGGGCTTCGGCAGCGCGTCGAAATTCTCGGCGACATAGCGGGCGAGCGGCGCCGTCAGGTCGTAGCGCAGCGAGAGCCACTGCTCGTCATCGTCCTGGAAGGAGAAGACGCCCTCGTTCGGCCGGTCCTGATCCGGCAGGAACTTGCCGAGCGCGTCGGTGTACTCGACGAAGGGCGTCTCGACGGGATCGAAGCCATAGACCGAGAAGCTCTCGCGGATGACGGAGAGCATGCGTTCGGTGGCGGCGACATCGGCCGGGCCGCGATCGACGAAGCCGCGCGGCTGGCGGGCCTTCAGCTTGGCAGGGGCGGATTTGTCGGCGGACATGGGGCGAACTCGGATTGGGGCGTGCGGTACAAAACGTACGAGGCGGGTTAGACCGCCGCGACGCAGGGAGCAAGTCACGGGGCGTCATTCTCGGGCGGAGCGAAGCGCAGACCCGAGAATCTCACGACGAGAAGGCGCCTACGCCCCCTTCGGCAGGAGATGCTCGGGTCAAGCCCGAGCATGACGCGTTTGTTGGCTATTCGGCCGCCGCCAGCGCCTTTTCCCGCAACGGCCGATCCTCGATCCCGGCCCGCGCCAGCTTCTCCGGCAACGGCCCGCCGGTCGCCCAGTCCAGCAGTTCGGCCGTATGCACCACCGGGGTCGCGGCCCCCTTGTCCGCAAACCCCTTCGCGAGCTGGGTCATGCAGCCGATATTGCCGGTCGCGACCAGCATCGGCTTGGTGCGCTCGATATTGCCGATCTTGCGCTCGCGCAGCTTACCCGCGATCTCGGGCTGGAGGATGTTGTAGACGCCGGCCGAGCCGCAGCAGATATGGCCTTCCGGCACCTCCTTGACCTTGAAGCCGGCGCCCGACAACAGCCGCTTCGGGCCATCCTTAAGCTGCTGGCCGTGCTGCATCGAGCAGGCGGAGTGATAGGCGATCGGCATCGCGACGTCGCGGACCGGAGCGAGCTCCAGCGTCTCCAGGAACTCGGTGACGTCCTTCGCCAAGCCTGAGACCTTCGCCGCCTTCTCGGCATAGGCAGGCTCGCCACGGAACATGAAGCCGTAATCCTTGATCGTCGTGCCGCAGCCGGAGGCCGTGATCAGGATCGCGTCGAGCCCCTCGCCGTCGATCTCCGCCATCCAGGCGTCGATATTGGTGCGGGCGAAGGCGAGTGCATCGTGCTCCTGTCCCATATGGTGGACCAGCGCGCCGCAGCAGCCCTCCCCCTTCGGCAGCACGACCTCGACGCCATGGCGGTTGAGCAGGCGGATGGTCGCCTCGTTGATGGCGGGATCGAGCACCGGCTGGGCGCAACCGGAAAGCAAGGCGACGCGGCGCTTGCGCTCGGCCGGCGGCAGAAAGTTCTGCGGGCCTTCCATGGCGGAACGGGTCGGCAGGCGCGCGGGGGCCAACGCCAGCATCGCCTTCAGGCGCGAGCCGATTACAGGGATGACGCCGAAAACGGGCGCCAGCGGCTTGGCGACCAGCGCCATCAGCATCGCCGCGCGGAAGCGGCCGGGATAGGGCAGGATCGCCGCCAGCACCTTGCGCAGCAAACGGTCATGCCAGGAGCGGGTGTAGGTTTCCTCGATATGGGCGCGGGCGTGGTCGACGAGGTGCATGTAGTGCACGCCTGAAGGGCAGGTCGACATGCAGGAGAGGCAGGAGAGGCAGCGGTCGACATGCTTCACCACCTCGGGGGTGGCGGGCTTGCCGTTCTCCAGCATGTCCTTGATCAGGTAGATGCGCCCGCGCGGGGAATCGAGCTCATCGCCGAGCAGCAGATAGGTCGGGCAGGTCGCGGTGCAGAAGCCGCAATGCACGCAGGTGCGCAGGATCTTCTCCGAAGCCGGCATGCGCGGATCGGAGGCGAGGCGCTCGGGGGTGAAGTTCGTCTGCATCGCTCAGGCTCCACCCTGCCAGGCTTTGATCCAGTCCATCGGCCAGAGCAGCATGATGACGTTGAGGGTCAGGTTGTCGCGGATCAGCCAGCCGACGACGAGCTCCATCGCCAGCGCGCTCGTCACCGTCAGCCAGACCGGCGCGAAGCGGGCAAAGAAGAAGCCCAGCACCATCGAGAGGATGTCGCTGACCGAGTTCAGGACGCTGTCGCCGTAATAATCGAGCGAGATCGTCGCCGAGCGATAGTGGTTGATCACGGCATTGGTGTTCTCGGCGATTTCCCAGGCGCCTTCGAGCAGGATCGAGAGCAGGAGCGCAAGGCCGAAGGAGATCGGCAGGCCGGTGATGCGGCGGATCAGCCAGAACAGGCCATAGAACAGGAAGCCGTGGATAATGTGCGAGAAGGTGTACCAGTCGGCGATGTGCTGGGAATTCTCGGAGGACATCACCGTGCCCTGCCAGAACTTGATCGTCCCGCATTTGCAGATCGGCTCACGCCCCATCCAGAGCAGGATCGCGGCGACGCCGGCGATCAGCAGCGCGGCGGCCAGGGCGAGCGCGACGGGGCTGAGCCGGTTGGGGGCCCAGCTGGCGCGGGTTTCAGTAGGAAGGCTATCGGCGAGCGTCATCAGATCCCCGCATAGATCCGGCCGGGCTCGAAGATGCCGGCGGGATCGAAGCTCTTCTTGATGCCGGCCGTTACCCGCATCAGCGGCTCGGCCAAGGGCTGGAACACGTCCACGGCAGCGCGGATCGAATCGGGCGCGCGGACCAGCGTGGCATGGCCGCCGAGCGGCTTCAGCGCGGCGCGGATCGCGGCGGCGCCGGCATCGCCATAGGCGGGAACCGCGAGCCAGACCAGTCCGCCGCCCCAGTCGTAAAACCAGCGTGCGGCCGGGATCATCCGCGCGATCGCAGCCGCGGCCTTCGGGCCGTTGGTCGGGGCCAGAGAGAGCCGCCAGACCGCGTCATCGCTACCGGCGAAGAAGGCCGCATCGCGGATGTCGACCCAGAGCTCGGTCGGGGCTGCTCCTTCCAGCCGATCGGGCGTGCCATAGTCGTCGAGCAGCAGCGCAAGTTCATCGGCACGGTAATCGATCGAGTCCGAAAAATTCTCCAGACGCAGCAGGGTCAGCGCCTCCTCGCCAGCGATCCGGGCAGGGAGATGCGCCGCCGCCATCGGCTCGAAGGGCGAGCCCAGCGCTTTCGCCAGCAGCGCAACTCCCACTTTGTCGGAGAGGCCGCGCCATTGCAGCGTCGCGACACGCTCCGGCCGCGGCAGCACGCGGAAGGTGACTTCGGTGAGGAAGCCGAGCGTGCCGTGGCTGCCACTCAGCAGCTTCACGAGGTCCAGCCCAGTGACGTTCTTCATCACGCGCCCGCCCGACTTGATCATCTCGCCGCGGCCATTGACCAGCCGGACGCCGATCAGGGAGTCGCGGGCGGCGCCGGCATTGATCCGGCGCGGGCCGGAGATGTTGCAGGCGGCGACCGCGCCGATCGTCGGCTCGCCCTCGCTGCCATAGAGGGCGCGATGGTCCATCGGCTCGAAGGGCAGCATCTGGCCGCGTTCCGCGAGGGTTTCCTGCACGAGCGCGAGCGGTGTACCGGCGCGGGCGGCAATGACCATCTCGGCCGGCTCGTAAAGGGTGATGCCGGTCAAGGCGGCGCTGGAGAGAGTGCTGGCGGCCTGGGCCGGGCGGCCAAGGCCAGAGCGCGTACCACCGCCACGCAAGGTGAGCGGCACGGCATTGTCGATGACCGATTTCACGACGGCGCAAGCCTGCGCCTCGGTGGTGGGAGTGTGGACGATCACGCCGCCACCCTGCCTTCCAGCGGGAAGACCTTCGCCGGGTTGAGCAGCCAGCGCTCGTCGAACACCGCCCTCACCCGCATCTGCTGGGCGAGGTCCTCGGGATTGAACTGGAAGGTCATCAGGTCGCGCTTCTCGATGCCGACGCCGTGCTCGCCGGTGAGGCAACCACCGACCTCGACACAGAGCTTGAGGATGTCCATGCCGGCATCCTCCGCCTTCTGTGCCTCCACGGGATCGTTGCAGTTGTAGAGGATCAGCGGATGGAGATTGCCGTCGCCGGCGTGGAAGACATTGGCGACGCGCAGGCCATAGCCCTTCACGATCTCGTCCATGCGCTTGAGCACATAGGGCAATTGCCCGGTCGGGATCGTGCCGTCCATGCAGATATAGTCGGCGATGCGGCCGGTGGCGCCGAAGGCGGATTTGCGGCCCTTCCAGATCGCAGCCGCCTCCATCGCCGATTTCGATTCCTTGACGGTCTTGACGCCGTGCTCCCTGGCGATCGTGACGATGCGGGCGAGCTGGGCGTCCATCTCGTCATCCGAACCCTCGACCTCGATGATCAGCAGCGCCTCGACATCCATCGGGTAGCCGGCCTTGGCGAAGGCCTCGCAGATCTCGATCGCCGGCTTGTCCATGAATTCCATCGCGACCGGGATGATGCCGGCACCGATGATGGCGGCGACAGCCGCCCCCGCCTGCTCGCTGGTCGGGAAGCCGAACAGCACCGGTCGCGCGCCCTCGGCCGCGCGCAAGATGCGCACCGTCGCCTCGGTGACGATACCGAGCTGGCCTTCCGAGCCGTTGATCAGGCCGAGCAGGTCGTAGCCCGGTGAATCGAGATGGGCACCACCCACTTCAACGACCGAGCCGTCGAGCATGACCATGGTCACGCCGAGCACGTTGTTGGTGGTGACGCCGTATTTCAGGCAATGCGCACCGCCCGAGTTCATGCCGATATTGCCGCCGATCGAGCAGGCGAGCTGCGAGGACGGATCGGGCGCGTAGAAGAAGCCCTCGGCCGAAACCGCCCCGGTGACGGCAAGGTTGGTCACGCCGGCCTCGACCCGCGCGACGCGGTTTGCGTAGTCGATCTCGAGGATGCGGTTCATCTTGGAGACGCCGATCACGACCGCATCCTCCTGCGGGATCGCGCCCCCCGCGAGCGAGGTGCCGGAGCCGCGCGGCACCACCGGCACGCCCTCGTCCCGGCAATAACGCAGCACGGCCGCCACTTCCTGCGTCGTCGAGGGCAGGACGACGGCGAGCGGCATGCGGCGATAGGCGGTCAGCGCATCGGTCTCATAGGGACGGCGCTCGTCGTCGCTGGTGATCAGCGCCTGCGGCGGGACCAGCCGTGCCAAGCCGGCGATAATCGATTCGCGGCGGGCGAGGATGCCGGCATCCGGCACCGGAAAAGCTATCGCGCTCATCTCTCCCCTCCCATCTCCACGACTCGCGGCACGCCACGCACATATTCTGTCTGCGCGGCAGATTAGATCAATTCAATGGCACTTGCAGTGCGGCCAAAGCCAGCCATTATTTCCAGATTGGAAAAGGTGGCGTGGCGATGGACCGGTTCGGCGATCTCGACGTGTTCGCACATGTGGTGACGACCAAGAGCATGTCGGCGGCGGGGCGGCAGCTCAACCTGTCGCCGGCCGTGATCTCGAAGCGCATCCGCCGGCTGGAGGAGCGGCTCGGCGTGCGCCTGCTCCAGCGCACGACGCGGCAGCTTGCCCTCACCGAGGCCGGACAAGGCTTCTACGAGCGCGTCGTCTCGATCCTGTCCTCGATCGAGGAGGCCGAATCCTGGGTGTCGAGCGGCGCCGGACAGGTGCGCGGCACGCTGCGCGTTTCGGCGCCGACCTCCTTCGGCCGGATGCATGTCGCGCCGCATCTCAAGCGTTTCCTCGACGTCAATCCGCTGGTGACGGTGGAACTCGTGCTGAGCGATGCCTTCGTCGATGTCGTCGGCGAAGGCTTCGACCTCGCGATCCGCATTGCCGACCTGCAGGATTCGAGCCTCGTCGCCAAGCGCCTCGCCCGGAACCACCGGGTGCTCTGCGCGACGCCGGGCTATCTCGCCGAGCACGGCATGCCGGCCGATATCGCCGAGCTGTCGCGCCATACCCTGATTGCGCACAATACCGACCACTGGCGGCTCGACGGGCCGGAAGGTCCGGTCTCGGTGCGGGTCAACGGCCCGTTGCGCACGAATTCGAGCGAGGTCGTGCGCGAGGCGCTGCTCGGCGGCGTCGGCATTGCCCTGCGCTCGACCTGGGACGTCGGACCGGAGCTGAAGTCGGGGGCGTTGCAGCGCGTCCTGCCGGCCTATGCGGTCGGCTCGCGCGTCGCGGTTTACGCGGTCTATCCGAGCCGCCGGCACATGGAGCAGAAGGTACGCGCCTTCGTCGATTATCTCGCAGAGCTCTACGGCGCCACGCCCTATTGGGATGCGGGGCTTGCGCTGTAGGGCATTGCCCTGCGGTACATCGCGCCGTCATGCTCGGGCTTGACCCGAGCATCTCAAGACAAGAAGGCTCCTCATTCTGCCTGAGATTCTCGGGTCTACGCTGCACTTCGCCCGAGAATGACGATCGGGCATTCAGGGAGATTTGGCATGTTCGGCCTGCTCGAAGGCACGGGGGTTACGGTCCTCGATCCGCGCTTCCATCGCGTCATCCCGGGCTCGGCCCTGGTCGAGCGGCTCTGGACGGGCGCACGCTGGTCGGAGGGACCGGCCTGGTTCCCGGCCCATAACACGCTCATCTGGTCGGATATCCCGAATGACCGCATGCTGCGCTACGACGCGCTGAGCGGCCAGGTCGGCACCTTTCGCCAGCCGGCGCGCAACTCCAACGGCAATACGGTCGACCGCGAGGGGCGGCTCGTCACCTGCGAGCATGGCGGGCGGCAGGTGACGCGCACGGAGCATGACGGCTCGATCACCGTGCTCGCCAGCCACTTCGGCGGCAAGCGACTGAACTCTCCGAACGACGCCGTGTTGAAGTCGGACGGCTCGATCTGGTTCACCGATCCCGATTACGGCATCCTCAGCGACTACGAGGGCGACAAGTCGCCCTGCGAGATCGGCGCCTGCAACGTCTATCGCATCGACGGCCAGACCGGCGAGATCGCCATTGTCGCCGATGATTTCGTCAAGCCCAACGGCCTCGCCTTCTCACCGGACGAGAGCATCCTCTACATCGCCGATACCGGCGGAAGCCATGATCCCGAGAACGGGCCGCGGCATATCCGCAGCTTCAGGATGGGGCGCGACGGCATCGCACTCGGCGAGTCAAAGGTGTTCGCCACCTGCACGGCCGGGCTGTTCGACGGCTTCCGCCTCGACATCGAGGGCCGCATCTGGACCAGCGCGGCCGACGGCGTCCATATCTACCACCCGGACGGCACGCTGATCGGCAAGGTCTCAATCCCGGAGATCGTCGCCAATGTCTGCTGGGGCGGACCGAAGCTCAACCGCCTGTTCATCTGCGGCACGACCTCGCTCTATTCCGTGATGACGCACACGAACGGAGCGATGCGGCCGGCCTAAGGACGCGCGTTCAGGCCGTCAGCGCGGCGGCGCGTTCTTCACGCGGCTGAGCACCAGCGGCATCGCCAGCCCGATCGCGACGAAGCGCACGAGATGGTGCGCGCCGACATAGAGCGTATCGAGCCCCATCGCGAAGGCGAGCATCGCCATCGCTTCCAGACCGCCGGGCGCGAAGGCCGCCATGCCGCTGGCATAGGACACGCCGGCGAGCCAGGCGGCCGGCCAGGCGAACAGGAAGGCGACGCCGATCGAGACGGCGAAACCTCCGATGGCGAGCGGAAACAGGCCCTTCAGCTCGTCGCGCGGGATATGGGCAATGCGCCCGCCCATGGTGGTGCCGAGCAGTATCTGCACGACGATCTGGATCGGCATGGGTAACGAGCCCTCGACGAGGCCGCTGCCATGCAGGGCCGCGCTGGCGAAGGTCGCGCCGAACATCAGTGGGGCGGAGAGGCCGAGCCGCTCGAAGACGAGCCCCAGCGCCAGCCCCGCCATGGCGACGCCGAACATGGTGCCGGCATCGACCGACTTGATGTCGGGAACCGGCATGCCGGCAGCAGCACCGCTCAACTGCATCACGCTCGGCAGCAGCGCGACCAGCACGAGCAGGCGAAACAATTGGACGACCGAGATGCGGCCGATATTGGCGCCCTTTTCCTGAGCCACGGCGAGCACGGTCGACAAGGCGCCGGGTGCGGAGGCCAGCAGGGCATCGATCCAGGGCCAGCGCGCGACATGGCGCAGATAAGCGCCGGTCGCGAGCATGATCGCCGTGGCGCCGACGAGAAGCAGAACGAGAGAGGCGGGATAGCGGGCGGCAGCCGCGAGCGCCTCCGGCGTCACCGCGGAGCCGAGGATCGCACCGGAGAGCACCATGGTCGCGTCGAACCAGGGCCGGCGCAGGTTCGGCAGCGGGCGCACCAGCGCGACTGCCGCGCTGATCAGCATCGAGCCGGAGAGCCAGGCGGCGGGCATGCCGAGCAGGGCGAAGGCCCCGCCCCCGACGGTCGCCAGCGCGATGACCAGAATTTCCCGCCAGAGGATGACCAGCCGGTTCGTGGGGTAGCCGAACGGTTTCATCGCGTTCCCGCCGCGCCAGGAACAGTCGGCACTGGGCGTTCATGGCGATGGTCCGGCAGCGGGTCAACCGACCCGCTCCCCACCAGATGCAAGGCGGCGTTGCGCCGCCCGCCTTGGCCTCAGGCCGCGGCCAGGGCCTTCTGCAGGCGCGCGACGGCCTCGACCAGGTCAGAGGATTTGCGGGCGAAGCAGAGACGAAGGCCTGTCTCGCCGCCGGGGCCGAAGGCCGTACCGGGCGCGAGGCCGACATTGGCGCTGTCGACCAGGTCGAGCGCGAGCTTGCGCGAATCCTCGCGGCCATCGACCGAGAAGAACTGGTAGAACGCCCCGACCGGCGCCGAGAGCGTGACGCGGTTCGTCGCCTTCAGACCCTCGAACACGATGCGGCGCCCTTCGGCCGCACGCGCGATCTGCTCGGCGACGAAGCCCTCACCCTCGTCGAGGGCGGCGATGGCGCCGCGCTGGACGAAGACCGGAGAACCCGAGGTCGAGTACTGGATCAGGTTCTCGACGACCTGCCCGAAGGCGAGAGGCACCTCGATCCAGCCGATGCGCCAGCCGGTCATCGCCCAGTTCTTGGAGAAGGTCTGGACGAAGATGACGCGGTCCTCCGCCTCCATGATGTCGTGGAAGGAGGGCGCCCGCTCCGAGCCGTCATAGATGAAGCGGCCGTAGATCTCGTCGGCGACGATCCAGATGCCATGCTTGCGCGAGAGCGCGAGCAGCGCCTCCTGCTCTGCCTTGCTCGCGGTCCAGCCCGTGGGATTCGACGGCGAGTTCACCAGGATGCCGCGGGTGCGCGGCGTGATCG
This sequence comes from Allobosea sp. FW305-C-101, assembly GCF_058783685.1. Lineage (NCBI taxonomy): Bacteria > Pseudomonadati > Pseudomonadota > Alphaproteobacteria > Hyphomicrobiales > Alloboseaceae > Allobosea > Allobosea sp. FW305-C-101. Next base: position 888,264 of record NZ_JBYSYT010000001.1, read on the forward strand.
CGGCGGCGAGCCGGTCGAGATCGAGGGTGAACTGGCCTTGCTTGTAATCCATCGGGACGCAGACGGTGCTCGCACCGCTGATCGAGACCGCCGCGCCGAAATTCGGCCAGGCCGGGGTCGGGATCAGGATTTCGTCGCCGGGGCCGGCGATCAGCCGTACCGCGATCTGGACCGACTGCATGCCCGATCCGGTGACGTAGAAGCTCTCCGCCGAGAACGGGCGGCTATAGAGGCGCTGGTGATAACGGGCGAGCGCCTCGCGCAATTCGGGAATCCCGCGCTGCCAGGTGTAGAAGGTCTCGCCTGCGGCGAGCGAGCGCGCCGCCGCGTCAGCGATGAAGGCGGGGGTGGAAAGATCGCCCTCGCCGACCCAGAGCGGGATCAGGCCCGGCTTGAGCCGGCCGTGATTGACCACCTCGACGATCCCGCTTTCCGGCGCGTTCCGGGCTTCCGGACGAAGCTCGGCAAGCAGGGTGCTGCCCGGCAGGATGGCGCTGTTCATGGGGTTCGGCCTCGCGAAATTCAGTGCCCCACCTTTAGCCGATCACGGCGCGGCGAGGCATGAAATCGCGAGATCGGGTCGATCGGCGGCCGTGATGATTCACGGCCGCGCGGGGGCAGGATCAGGCCTGCTTCTGCTTGAGCAGGTCGCGGATTTCGCCGAGCAGGACGACATCCTCGGGCTTGGCCGCGGGAGCCTCTTCCTTCGGCGGCTGCTTCTTCTGCAGCTTGTTGATGCCCTTGACCACGAGGAACAGGACGAAAGCGATGATTATGAAGTTGATCGCCACCGTGACGAAGTTGCCATAGGCGAGGACCGCGCCCTGCTTCCTGGCTTCCGAGAGGATCGGCGAGGTGACGGCGCTGTTGAGGCCGAAGAAGTAGTTCGAATAGTCGACGCCGCCGAGCGCGCCGATGAACGGCATGATGATATCGGAGACGAGCGAGTCGACGATCCGGCTGAACGCGGCGCCGATGATGACACCGATGGCGAGATCGACGACATTGCCCTTCAGGGCGAATTTCTTGAATTCTTCCAACATGAAACACCCCTTGAGAATCGGCAAGGCTACCCCAACAGCCTGTCCCGGACGCTAGACCAGCGGCGCAGAACAGGGAAAGCCCGAAAACGCAGCAATGCCGGCGCTGATCGGCCTGGAACGCAAAGAACTGGGGACGAATTCGGCCTGAGGACTTGCGCCAATGGCCTATGGCGAGCCGACAAGCCGTCCGATACTCTGCGGCAAACCAAGAAGCGGAATTCCATGGCGCCTGCATCCCGGCCTCGTTCGCATACGGCACCCGCGAGGGCGGCATGATCCCCGCCTGGTCCGTGGTGCTGGTCGCGCTGGCCTATCTGTGCGGGCTCTTCGCCGTCGCGCATATGGCCGACACCTCAGGGCGCAAACTGATGACCGGCCGGGCGCGCACGACGGTCTATGCGCTGGCGCTCGGCGTCTATTGCACCTCCTGGACCTTCTACGGCTCAGTCGGCTTCGCCAATCGCGCGGGCTTCGACTTCCTCGGCATCTATGTTGGGCCGATCCTCGTCATCGGGCTGGGCCACCGCTTCGTCGGCCGCATCGTCACCATCGCCAAATCGCAGAACATCACCTCGATCGCCGATTTCGTCGGCGCGCGCTATGGCAAGAGCGAGCGCGTCGCGGCGCTGGTCTGCCTCGTCGCGGTGATCGGCGCCCTGCCCTATATCTCGCTGCAACTGAAGGCCGTCGCCAACTCGCTCTCGGTCTTCCTGGCTGCGACCGGCGGCCATCCGCCGACGCCGGACGTGCCGGTATTGAGCGACCTGCCCTTCCTCGTCGCGGTCGTGCTCGCTGGTTTCGCCTGCGCCTTCGGCACCCGCCATATCGACGCGACCGAGCATCAGGACGGGCTGGTGCTGGCGATTGCCGTCGAGTCGCTGATCAAGCTCGTCGCCTTCCTCGTGCTCGGCTTCTTCATCGTCTACGGGCTGTTCGGCGGTGCCGGCGACCTGCTGGCGCAGGCGGCCCATCCGGCCAACGGCGCCCTGCCGATCTGGGAGCGCACCTCGAGCTGGCCGAATTTCCTGACGCTGACCTTCCTGTCGAGCTGCGCGTCGCTGCTGCTCGCCCGGCAATTCCATATGACGATCGTCGAGAACCGCGACGTGCGCGACGTGCGCCGCGCGGCCTGGATGTTTCCGCTCTATCTCGTGCTGATCAACCTGTTCGTTCTGCCGCTGGCGGCCGCTGGCGAGGTCCTCATCCCCGGCAGCGGCATCGACCGCGACATGACCGTGCTGCTGCTACCCTTGCAGCGCGAGGCCGGGATGATCGCGCTGCTCGTCTTCGTCGGCGGGCTCTCGGCCGCGACCGCGATGGTGATCGTCGCCTCGGTCGCGCTCGCCATCATGATCTCCAACCATCTCGTCATGCCGCTGCTGCTGCGCGGCCGGCGGGGCCTGAGCGATCCCGGGCGCGCCGTGCGGCTGTTCGGCAGGCGCGGCGACGGCAACAGCAATCTCGGTGGCGATCTCGGCTCGCAGGTGGTGGTCATCCGGCGGATCAGCATCTTCGTCGTGATCCTGCTCGGCTATCTCTACTACCGCGCCTCCGGCGAGGCGGCGCTGGTCTCGATCGGCCTGCTCTCCTTCGCGGCGACGGCGCAGATCGCGCCGGCTTTCTTCGGCGGCCTGTTCTGGCGGCGCGGCACGGCGCTGGGCGCTGCGGCCGGGCTGACGGTGGGAACGCTGGTCTGGGCCTATACGCTCTTGATGCCGAGCCTCGCCCTGCCCGGCGGCTGGTGGAGCGAGATCGTCGCCCATGGCCCGTTCGGCGCCGGCATCTTCCGGCCGGAGGGGTTGTTCGGGCTTGAATGGCCGGCACTGCCGCACGGCGTGTTCTGGAGCCTGAGCTTCAACGTCCTCGCCTATATCGGCTTCTCGCTGCTGCGGCCCGCCAACGCGATGGAAAGGCTGCAGGCCAATGCCTTCGTCGAATCCCAGCCGACGACGATGGCGCAATCCTTCTCGCTCTGGCGTACCACCATCACCGAGGGCGAGCTGCAATCGACGATCGCGCGCTATCTCGGGGCGGAGCGCACCCAGCGCGCCTTCGAGGGCTTCAACAGCGGCCGCGGCGAGGCCTCGGAAAGCGGCCGGCAGGCCGATATCCACCTGCTGCGTTTCGGCGAGCACCTGCTCTCCTCGGCGATCGGCGCGGCCTCCTCGCGCCTCGTGCTCTCGCTGCTGCTCAAGCGGCGGAACCTCTCTACCGAGGCCGCCTTCAAGCTACTCGACGACGCCTCCGCCGCGCTCCAGTACAATCGCGACATCCTCCAGCACGGGCTCGACCATGCCGGCCAGGGCATCACCGTGCTCGACCGGGACCTGCGCCTGCTCGCCTGGAACCAGGCCTTCATCCAGCTCTACGACCTGCCGGCCTCGCTGGTCCGGTTCGGCACGGGGCTCGACGAGATCGTCCGCTTCAACGCAGCCCGCGGCGCCTATGGCACGGGCGCGCGCGACGAATTGATGGCGGCGCGGCTGGAAAGCTTCATCAACGACCGCGAGCCGGTGCGCCTCAAGCTCTATCCGTCGAAGAAGGTCATCGAGGTCCGCACCAACGCCCTGCCGGATGGCGGCTTCGTCACGACCTATACCGACATCACCGACACCGTCGCCGGCGAGGAGGAGCTCGAACGCGCCAACGAAGGCCTCGAACGCCGCGTCGCCGAACGCACCGAGGAGCTCCTCCACGTCAATGCCGAGCTCCAGCGCGCCAAAGCGGAAGCCGAGGCGGCCAATGCCTCGAAGACGCGCTTCCTTGCCGCCGCCAGCCACGACATTCTGCAGCCACTCAACGCCGCGCGGCTCTACGCGACCTCGCTAGTCGAGCGTGATCGCAGCGGCGGGCAGCCCGAGCTGGCCGAGAATATCGACGCCTCACTCGACGCGGTCGAGGAAATCCTGACGGCGCTGCTGGAGATATCACGGCTCGATGGCGGCGCGCTCAAGCCGGAACTCTCCTCCTTCCGGCTGGACGAATTGATGCGCCAGCTCCAGCGCGAATTCGAGCCGAGCGCCCAGGAAAAGGGCCTGAAGCTGATCTTCATGCCCACCAGCCTGACGCTGCGATCGGACCGGCGCCTGCTGCGCCGCCTGCTGCAGAACCTGATCTCCAACGCGATCAAGTACACGCCGAACGGCAAGGTGCTGATCGGCTGTCGCCGCCGGGGCAGCCAGGTTGCGGTCGAGGTGATCGATACCGGGCTCGGCATCCCCCAGAGCAAGCAGAAGACCGTGTTCCGCGAGTTCCAGCGGCTCGACCAGGGCGCGAAGGTCGCACGGGGCTTGGGCCTCGGGCTCTCGATCGTGCAGCGCATCGCGCGCGCGCTCGACCACGGGCTGACGCTCGATTCGGCACCGGGACGCGGCACGCGCTTCTCGATCTCGGTGCCGCGCGCCGCCCCGCTGCCGGCGATGACCACGGCAGCTGCGCCGCGCAACGCCCCCGCGGGGCAACTCGCGGGCATGCGGCTGCTCGTGCTCGACAACGAACCTGCCATCCTCGACGGCATGAAGCGCCTGCTTGAAGGCTGGGGCTGCCGGGTCACCATTGCGGCCAGCCTTGAAGAGGCGCTGCCCCATGTCGGCAGCAAGGGCGAGGCCGATGTCCTGATCGCCGATTACCATCTCGACCACGGCAACGGACTGACCGCGATCAGCGCGCTCCGGGCGCGAGCCCGCACGCCGATGCCGGCGATCCTGCTCACCGCCGACCGGACGCCGCATGTGCGCGAGGCGGCGAATGCGCTTGACGTCCACCTGCTCAACAAGCCGCTGAAACCGGCCGCATTACGGGCGCTGCTGGCGCAATGGCGCGCGACGCGGCTCGCGGCGGAGTAAGCACCGCTCTACGTGCTCGGAACCACGACCGTCATCCCGGGCTTGCCCCGGGATCCATCGTAAAGCGCAGAGCCCTATGATGGATCCCGGAGTTCCGCTTCGCTCCATCCGGGATGACGGTAGAGGTTCGTGCGCTCTCTCAGGCCGCAGAGGCGGCGTTGCGCATTGCGTCTTCCGAAGCGAGGAAGGCCGCAACCTCCGGGCTCGGCTCCGGGCTCTCCGCGGTGACGCCGATCTCGCCGAGCAAACGCGCGACCGGGACATAGGCCCGCGCCTTCTTGTCGTAGAGGGCGGCGCGGACCAGCGCGACCGCAGCGACGATCTCGGTACCGTCACGGCCAGCCATCAGCATGCGGTGCTGCATCACCAGCCAGCTCTCGCTCCAGCAGATGATCTTCGTCTCGACACGGAACGGGCGGAACAGGCGCATCTCGCGGCGGAAGCGGATCGTGCCGGCATTGACCACCGGCAGCCAGCGATGGCGCAGCACCGCGCGCCAGAGGCCGCTGCGCAGCATCAGGTCGAGCCGGCCGAGGTCCATCAGCGTCCAGTAGCGGCCGTTGTTCATGTGCAGGCTTGTGTCGAGATCGTGGAACCAGACCCGGAAGGGCAGGACGGACGCGTCTGCCGGCAGGTCGAGCCGCGGGCGGAAGCGCGTCGTCAGCAGGAGCCAGATCAGGCGGAACCAGAGATTCATGGGGAGCTTTTCGGCGCTGGATCGATCGGAGCTGTGCCTCCATGTCATGGAGATGCCGGCACTGTCGATCATGCTATCGTCTGCCACTGCTCCGGAGCCCGTCCTTGCCCACCCTCCACGTTTCCCCGCTGTCGCGGCTCGACGAGACAGTCGCAGCCGTCCGCGCTCGACATCTCGTGACGCTGATCAATGTCGGCACCACGGTCGCACGGCCGCCGGGAATCACGGCCGAGCGGCACCTTTTCCTGGGGATGTCCGACATCAACCAAGCGCTCGACGGCCATGTCCTTGCAGGGCAGGAGCATATGGCGCGGCTCCTCGCCTTCCTGCGCGACTGGGATCGCGCGGAGCCGATGGTGATCCATTGCTGGGCTGGGATCAGCCGTTCGACGGCTGCCGCCTATATCGCCGCCTGCGCGCTTGGCCCCGACCGAGACGAGGATGAGGTGGCCGGCGCCCTGCGCGCCGTTGCCCCGTCCGCCACGCCGAATGCCCGGCTCGTCGCGCTGGCCGATACGGCGCTCGGACGGCGCGGCCGGATGATCCGCGCGATCGAGCGAATCGGGCGCGGCGCCGACGCCTTCGAAGGCACGCCCTTCGCCATGCCGCTCGCCTGAATCCCCGCTTGGGATCACGCAGCTTCCTGCGCGCTTTCCGAGCAGGGGCTGTGAATGCTACGGCGTCTACGCCAGATCGCTGCAGAAGATTGCTTGCCTCGAACGAATTTTGCGACGATGCATCGCGCGGGAGGCCTTCATTGTGACCACGACGATCGAGCTCGATTCGCGCGACCGCTCCATCCTGCGGATTCTCCAGCAGGACGGGCGCATCACCAATTCAGACCTCGCCGAGAAGGTGCATCTGTCGCCCTCGGCCTGCCTGCGCCGCGTGCGCCAGCTCGAGGAAAGCGGCCTGATCCGCGGCTATGCGATGATGCTCGACGACAAGATCGCGGGCTTTCCCGGCACGGCCTTCGTCTTCGTCACGCTCGACCAGCAGGGCCGCGCCTCGCTGGAGAGCTTCGAGCAGGCGGTGCAGAGCCTGCCGGAGATTCTCGAATGCCATCTGCTGGCCGGCGCGCATGATTATCTGATGCGCGTGATCTATCGCGACAGCGCCGATTTCGAGCGCATCCATACCGACATCATCACGCAATTGCCGGGCGTCACCCGCGTTCAGTCGACGCTGACCTTGCGCACGATCAAGAAGACTTCGGCCCTGCCGGTCTGAGTCAGGAGCGCCCCGAGACGGGTTGCGGCCGGACGCGCTCCAGCCGATAAGCTCACCCGCAAAGAGGAATCAGGCCGTGAGCGAAGAGAAGACCAACGCCGATGTCGCCGCCCTGCCCTTCGAGGCGGCGATGAAGGAACTCGAAGCCATCGTCGCGCGGCTGGAGCGCGGCGACGTACCGCTCGAGGAATCGATCGCCATCTACACGCGCGGCGAGGCGCTGAAAGCGCGCTGCGACGCGCTGCTGAAGCAGGCGGAGGCCCGGATCGAGCGCATCACGCTCGGTGCCGACGGCAAGCCGACGGGCGCCGCCCCGCTCGACGTCGAGAACTGAGCTGGCAGAGCGCCAAGGCGCTTTAAGACGGGATCACCACGCAATGCCGCGGCGCCCCGGGTGTCGCGGCATTGCATTTCTGCCAGCGGCCGGTTGCGGCCGGGCGCTTGCCTGCGCGCCTCTCCGGAGCGAGATTCGGCCTCAACCAAGGAGGCCCTCATGTCGCAACTCCCCGCCGACGATCCGATCCTGGGCGATGCCCGCTCCTGCGAGGCGATCGAGAAGGTGATCGTCCCCCGCTCCCATGATCTCGGCGGCTTCCAGGTCCGCCGGGCGCTCCCGGCGATCGGCCAGCGCATGGTCGGCCCCTTCATCTTCTTCGACCAGATGGGCCCGGCCGAGTTCCATCTCGGCGAGGGGCTGGACGTGCGCCCTCACCCGCATATCGGGCTCTCGACCGTGACCTATCTGTTCGACGGCGAGATCATGCATCGCGACTCGCTGGGCACGGCGCTCGCGATCAAGCCCGGCGCGGTGAACCTGATGACGGCCGGACGCGGCATCGTCCATTCCGAGCGCACCGGCATGGAGGCGCGCGCCACCGGCCCGAAGCTCTACGGCATCCAGGCCTGGCTCGCCTTGCCGAAGACACATGAGGAGGTCGCGCCCGAGTTCAAGCATCACGGCGCAGGCGATCTGCCGCGCATCGTCGAGGGCGGCAAGCGTATCAGCCTGATCATGGGCTCGGCCTATGGCCAGACCTCGCCGGTCCAGTTCCCGTGGGATGCGCTCTATGCCGAGGCGGTGCTCTCGCCCGGCGCGATCCTGCCGCTCGATCCCGACTATGACGAGCGCGCGATCTATATCGTCTCCGGCAAGGTCGACATCGCCGGCGACGAGTTCGGCGCAGGCCAGCTCCTCGTCTTCAAGCCGGGCGACCGCATCTCGATCCTCGCCATCGACCAGGCCCGCGTCATGATCGTTGGCGGCGAGCCGATGGACGGCCCGCGCAACATCTGGTGGAACTTCGTCTCGTCCTCGAAGGAGCGGATCGAGCAGGCCAAGCACGAGTGGAAGACCGGCCGCTTCGACACCGTGCCCGGCGACGAGAGCGAGTTCATCCCGCTTCCCGAGGGCTGATGACGCCTCAAACGGCCTCGGAAATATCCCGCAGGCGCGGCACCCGCGAGAAGCCGATCAGGAGCAATTGGACCAGGAAGCCTGCCGTCGCCAGCGCAAGGCAGGCGGCGATGCCGAGGTTTGCTGCGACGGAGGCGCCGATCGCGGCGCCGATCGGCCGCGCGCCGAAGGTCGCCGTCATGATCAGGGCGGAGACACGGCCCAGCATCGCGTTCGGCGTCACCGCCTGCCGCAATGTCATGGTCGAGATCGTCCAGATGATCGGCCCGACGCCGAACAGGAAGAAGCTCGCGGCGACCAGATAGACCGAGGGCATCCAGAGCGTCGCGAACATCACGCCGGCCGCGCATAGCCCGGCGAAAGGCCCGAGCAGGATCAGCGTTCCGAAGGTGACTTGCCTCGCGATGGCCGGTGCGAGGATGGCGCCGACGATCATGCCAGCGCCGTAGATGCCCAAGGAGATACCGACCTGCGTGGCGCTCAGGCCCAGATTCTGGACGGCATAGGCGACATAGACCGCCTGGAAGATGAACCAGGAGACATTGAAGAACACGGCGGTCATCAGGATCGGCCGGAGCAGATCATGGCCGGCGACGAAGCGGGCGCCCTCCTTCAGGTCATGCAGCAGGTCGCGGCGCGGGCCTGACGGCGCCTCGTCCTTCGGTAGTCCGGCCAGCAGCATCGCGGCGAGGATCGAGAGCCCGGCCGCCAGCCCATAGGCCGTCGAGACGCCGATCCAGCCGACGAGCGCCCCGCCCAGCGCCGGGCCGCCGGCATAGGCGGCGCTGCGCGCCAGCTCCAGCCAGCGATTGGCGTCGGCAAGTCGCTCGCGCGGCACCACCGAGGGAACGAAGGCCGGCGCGGCGACGCTGTAGCAGACCGTGCCGATGGCACCGAGCGCGCCGAGCAGTGCGAGCCAGCTCAGGTTGAGGCTGCCAGCTGCGAGTAGAAATGGGATTGCGAGCAGCGAAACGGCGCGCAGCACCTCGGTACCGACCATGAGCCGGCGCCGCGAGGCGCGATCGACCATCAGGCCGGCGGGAATCGACAGCAGCAGGAAGGGCAAGGTCTGCGCCGTCTGCAGCCAGCCGGTCTCGGCCGGCCCGGCCGCGAGCAGGAGCACGGCCGCCAAAGGTGCAGCGGCAAGCGCGATCTGCTCCGAGAACTGGGCGAAGAGATTGGACCAGCCGATGCGGCGGAATGCCGTAGGCAAGGGCGTGGCATCGGTCGGTTGCATGGTCTGATATCCCCGGAAGCGGTCGTGTACGCACTGAAATGCGTTGCCGGCGCCGGAACCACCCGTTTCGTGGCAAGGCGACGCGCGCCGTCGACTTGGTCGAAAACGCAACTGCGGTTTGCAAGCGCGGCGCGCAGGCTCTATTTCGAGGGCATTCCAGCGAAGGATCAGACAGCCTCGTGCCCCGTCCCGCCACGCCGCTCCTCGACACGATCCACGACACCGCCGACCTGCGGGCCCTCGACGACGCGAAGCTGCGCCAAGTCGCCGACGAGCTCCGGCTCGAGACGATCGACGCCGTCTCCGTCACGGGCGGGCATCTCGGCGCCGGGCTCGGTGTGGTCGAGCTCACCGTCGCGCTGCACCACGTCTTCGACACGCCGCGCGACCGCCTGATCTGGGATGTCGGCCACCAGGCCTATCCGCACAAGATCCTGACCGGGCGGCGCGAACGCATCCGCACGCTGCGCCAGCCGGGCGGCCTGTCCGGCTTCACCAAGCGCACCGAGAGTGCCTACGACCCGTTCGGCGCGGCGCATTCCTCGACCTCGATCTCGGCCGGGCTCGGCATGGCGGTCGGGCGCGATCTCGCCGGCGAGCGCAACAACGTCATCGCCGTGATCGGCGATGGCGCCATGTCGGCCGGCATGGCCTATGAGGCCATGAACAATGCCGGCGCGCTTGGCTCGCGGCTCATCGTCATCCTCAACGACAACGACATGTCGATCGCTCCGCCGGTCGGCGCCATGTCGGCCTATCTGGCACGCCTCGTCTCGGGCCGGACCTATCGCTCGATCCGCGAAGTCGCCAAGCAGCTCGCCGAGAAGCTGCCGCGCTTCTTCCATGACAAGGCCAAGCGTACCGAAGAATATGCCCGCGGCTTCTGGACGGGCGGGACGATGTTCGAGGAACTCGGCTTCTATTATGTCGGGCCGATCGACGGGCATAATATCGACCATCTGCTGCCCGTGCTGCGCAATGTCCGCGATGCCGAGAGCGGCCCGATCCTCGTCCATGTCGTGACCCAGAAGGGCAAGGGCTACGCCCCGGCCGAGGCCAGCGCCGACAAGTATCATGGCGTGGTCAAGTTCGACCCCGTCACCGGCCAGCAGGCCAAGGCGCCAGCCAATGCGCCGAGCTACACCAATGTCTTCGCCCAGGCCCTGATCAAGCAGGCGCGCGAGGACGACAAGGTCGTCGCCGTCACTGCCGCGATGCCGTCCGGCACCGGGCTCGACGCCTTCGGCAAGGAGTTCCCGGGCCGCACCTTCGATGTCGGCATCGCCGAGCAGCACGCCGTGACCTTCGCGGCCGGCCTCGCGACCGAAGGCTACAAGCCGTTCGTCGCGATCTACTCGACCTTCATGCAGCGCGCCTATGACCAGATCGTGCATGACGTGGCGATCCAGAAGCTGCCCGTGCGCTTCGCGCTCGACCGCGCCGGGCTCGTCGGCGCCGATGGCGCGACCCATGCCGGCTCCTTCGACATCGCCTATCTCGCCTGCCTGCCGGACATGGTGGTGATGGCGGCGGCGGATGAGGCCGAGCTCACCCATATGGTCGCGACCGCCGCAGCCTATGAGGACGGGCCGATTGCCTTCCGCTATCCGCGCGGCGAAGGCGTCGGCGTCGAGATCCCCGACGTCGGCGTACCCCTCGAAATCGGCAAGGGCCGCATCGTCCGCGAGGGCTCGCGGATCGCACTGCTCTCGCTCGGGACGCGTCTGGCCGAATGCCTCAAGGCCGCGGATTTGCTGGCGCAGCGTGGCCTGTCGACCACCGTCGCCGATGCCCGCTTCGCCAAGCCGCTCGACGAGGCGCTGATCCTGAAGCTCGCCCGCGAGCATGAGGTTCTCGTCACGGTCGAGGAAGGCTCGGTCGGCGGCTTCGGCAGCCATGTCCTGCATCTGCTGGCGCAGAACGGTGCGCTCGATGCCGGCCTGAAGATCCGGAGCCTGACGCTGCCCGACGTCTTCCAGGACCATGACAAGCCGGACGCGATGTATGCCGCCGCTGGGCTCGACGCCGCCGGGATCGTCAAGGCCGTCGAGACTGCGCTTGGCCGGCCCAGCGCAGTGAAGCTGGCCTGACGGCGCCGGCATGAAGAGCCGGGCCGACCAGTTGCTCGTCGAGCGCGGCTTCTTCGAGAGCCGTGCGCGGGCGCAGGCCGCGATTGCGGCGGGGCTGGTCACCGTCAACGGGACGCCTGTGCGCAAGGCCTCGGAAATGGTGGCCCATGATGCCGAGCTGACCGCGCAGGCGCCGCATCCTTACGTCTCGCGCGGCGGGCTGAAACTGGCGGGTGCACTCGATGCCTTCGGCTTCGATCCGCAGGGGCTGACCTGCCTCGATGTCGGTTCCTCGACCGGCGGCTTCACCGACCTGCTCTTGAAGCGCGGCGCGCACCATGTCGTCGCCGTCGATGTCGGGCGTGACCAGCTCCATCACTCGCTAAGGACCGATCCGCGCGTCACCAGCTTCGAGGGGCAGGATATCCGCACGCTGGAGGTCGAGGCCCTGCCCGAGCGGCCGAGCCTGGCTGCGATCGATGTCAGCTTCATCTCGCTCAAGCTGGTGCTGCCGGCAGTCGCTGCCCTGCTTGCGCCGACCGCCGGCATCGCGGCGCTGATCAAACCTCAGTTCGAGGCCGGCCGCGCTGCGCTCAAGAAGGGCATCGTGCGCGACGAAGCGATCCAAACCCAAGTCTGCGACGAGATCGTCGCGACATTGCAGGGGCTGGGCTTCGCGGTTGAAGGTCCGATCCCCTCCCCGATCGAGGGCGGCGACGGCAATCGCGAGTTTCTCGTGGGAGCGCGGCGCTAGCATCGGGCCGAAAAGTGGCATGCACTTTTCGGAATGATCCGATGCTGCAACGAATGCCTAACTAGCGCGCCAGCAAGGCGTCGATCTGCGCCTGGAGGGCCGTATCCTCGAACTTTCCGATATCGATCGAGCCATTCGCGTTGATGAACTGGGTTGTGCGGGCGATCTGCCGACGCAGGGCCTCGCTGGCGACCTCGATGATGACCGGCAGCTCGGGCTGAGGCGGCGTTTCCGCGAGAAGCGCCGTCACCGTGCGCACCAGCCGCGTCATCGCATGGCAGGCCTCGTCGAAGGCCCGGGCCCGGTTCGGGTTCAGATCGTCGTAAGCAGCGAGAGCCGAGGCGGCGCAGCGCAGGGCCGATGCGGCGAAATGCTCGCGATAGCCGACGGATTGCCAAGCCTGGAGATCGGCGAGGATGGTCTCGTCCATCGCGACCATCTCGATCAGCATCAGGGCTTCGCTGTAGCGGTTGAGAAAATCGGTCGACAGACGCGGGTGGGCACCGGCATCGAGCCGTTCGGCCACCGTTCCCGCCAGCATGTCCGTCGCGATGACGCTCATCCGCTACCCCAAATCGGCGCGACTATGTTGGTGCAACCGCAAATAAAGTGTTGATTCCGAGCGCTCGTCTCGACGTAAACAGCGGGCATGTGCGGACGCTATGCGATCACCCTGCCACCCGAGGCGATGCGCGAGACCTTCGGCTATCGCGAGCAGCCGAATTTCCCGCCGCGCTACAATATCGCGCCGACGCAGCCGGTGCCGATCGTCAGGCTGCATGACGGCGCGCGGCAGTTCATGCTGATGCGCTGGGGCTTCATTCCCGGCTGGGTCAAGGACCCCAAGGATTTCCCGCTCGTCATCAATATCCGCATGGAGAGCGCGGCCGAAAAACCCTCCTTCCGCAACGCCCTGACGCGGCGGCGCTGCCTGCTGCCGGCGGATGGCTTCTACGAATGGCGGCGCAGCGGCACCGGCAAGGAAGCCCGGAACGAAGCCTTCCTGTTCCGCAAGCCGGATCGCGGTCTCTTCGCCTTCGCGGCGCTGTGGGAGACCTGGCATTCGCCTGACGGGTCCGAGATCGACACGGTCGCGATGATGACGGGGCCGGCGAACGGCACGATGGCCCCGATCCATCACCGCAGCCCGATCATCCTCGATCCCCGCGACTACCAGGCCTGGCTCGATCCGCAGGCCACGCCTGAACAGACCGGGCGCCTGCTCAGGCCGCCGCCGGACGAGCTGCTGGAGGCCGTCGCCATCGGCAACGCGGTCAACAAGGTCGCGAATGACTCGGCCGAAATTCAATTGCCGCTGGCCGAGCTTCCGCATCAGGAAGCGCCCGAGGAGCCGAAGCGCCATGCGCGCAAAGCGACCCGGCCTCCCGCGGATGACGGGCAAGGCAGCCTGTTCTAGCGCCGGATTCGTGCTCTGATCCCTGTCAGAAGACGACGAGGAGACGCTGACATGCACGGCCGCCGCCCCACCATGACCTCCCGCCACGGCATGGTCGCCGCCGCCCATCCCCTGGCGGCACAGGCCGGCGCAAAGCTACTGGCACAGGGCGGCAACGCCTTCGACGCCGCTGCCGCCACCGCCGCCGCGCTCAACGTGGTCGAGCCTTTCATGTCGGGGCTCGCCGGCATGGGCCTCTCGACGATGTGGGTCGCGGCCGAGAAGCGCGTGCGCGTGCTCGATTTCGTGCCGCCGATCCCCGCGAGCTTCCCGGCTGACCGGTTCAGCCAGCGTACCGATCTGGAGCGCGGCGCGCTCGCCGTCGCCTCGCCCGGCAATCTCGCCGGCTGGTGCGAGCTGGTGAAGACCTATGGCCGCAAGTCTCTAGCCGAGGTCTTCGCGCCGGCCATCGCGCTGGCGCGGGACGGTTTCGCGCTGGCCGAGTTCGGCGCGGCGGAGTTCGAGGAGAACGACCCGCTCTTGAAGGCGATTCCCGCGCTCTATCCGGCCTGGTCGAAGAATTACCAGCCCAACGGCCCGATGCATCTGGGCTCCGTGCTCGTCCAGTCGGATCTCGCGAAGACGCTGAGCGAGATCGCCGAGAAGGGGCCTGAGCATTTCTATCGCGGCGCTCTCGGCGAGAAAGTCATCGCGCATCTGCAGGCGCTCGGCGGCTCGCTGACCATGGCCGATCTCGCGGCTGTAAAAACGGTCTGGCGCGAGCCGATGGCGGCGAGCTTCCAGGGGCTCTCCGTGCATGTGCCGCCGCCGCCCTGCGAGGGCTTCCAGTTCCTGCTGACCTTGCGCCTGCTCGACGGGATCGACCTCGCTTCGAAGCCGCGGGACGGGGCTGATCATCTCGACCTGGTCTATCGCGCGATCCGCCTCGCGGCGGGCGAGCGCATCGCCCATAACAACCCCTCGCCGGAGAAGCTCGCCGAGATCATGTCGGAGGCCTCGGTCGCGCGCCTGCGCCAGCGCCTGACCGACGGCAAGCCAGTGACCGGTCCCACGGAGCAATGGGTGCCGCAGGACAAGGAAGACCCGGCGCACACCACCTCGCTCTCCGTCGCTGACGCCGAGGGCAACCTGATCTGCATCACGCAGAGCCTCGGCAGCCCGTTCGGCAGCGGCGTGGTCGTGCCCGGCACGGGGCTCTGCTTCAACAACTTCCTGTACTGGGCCGATGTCCAGCCCGGCAGCCCGAACCGCTCGAAGCCCGGCGACGAACTGCCAATGTGCATGTCGCCCACGCTCTCGACCCGCGACGGCAAGCCCGTACTCGCGCTCGGCACGCCCGGCAGCTACGGCATCATGCAGACGCAGGCTCAAGCCATGGTCCAGCATCTCGTCTACGGCCTGCCGCTGCAGGAGGCGATCGAGGCGCCGCGCGCCCGGCTCTGGGACGGCCGCCTCGTCGAGCTCGAGAACCGGATCACGCCCGAGACGATCGCCGAGCTGGTCAGGCGCGGACACGAGGCGCGCGCCTTCGATGTCGGCTGGACGATGCGCTGCGGCGGCATGCAGGCGGTCGCGGTCGATCCCGCGACCGGCGTCTTCACCGGCGCCGCCGACCCGCGCCGCGACGGCTACGTCGCGACGCCATAGCTCAGGCGACGATCTCGCCGCGGAAGGCCCAGCGGGTCATCCGCCGCTCGACCAGGGCGCAGAGCGCATAGAGCGCGATGCCCATGATGGCGATGGAGAACAGGCCGGCGAAGGTCGTCGGCGCGTCGTTGCGCGCGCCGGCCGACAGCATCAGGAAGCCGATGCCGCGATTGCCGCCGACCGTCTCCGACAACACCGAGCCGACGAAGGCCAGCGTCACCGCGACCTTCAGGCTGGCGAAGAGATAGGGCATCGCGCGGGGCACGCCGACCTTGGTCAGGATTTCCCATTGGCTGGCGCCGAGCGAGCGCATCACGTCGCGCATCTCGGGCTCGATGGTGGCGAGGCCCGTGGCGACGTTCACGACGATCGGGAAGAACGAGATGACGAAGGCGGTGATCACCGCCGGCAGCGCCCCCACGCCGACCCAGATCATCAGGATCGGCACGATCGCGACCTTCGGGATCGCGTTGAAGGCGATCAGCAGTGGATACAGGCCCGAATAGACGAAAGGCGATGCGCCGACGGCCAGGCCGAGCAGCAGGCCGAAGCCGATCGCCAGCGCGAAGCCGATCAGCGTCGTCCAGAGCGTCTCCAGGCAGAAGCGCAGCAGGATGTCCCAGCGCAGGATCATCGTCTCGATGATGCGGCTCGGGCGCGGCGCCAGGATTTCCGGCACGTCGAAGACGATGCAGGCGATCTCCCAGGCCAGCAGCAACCCGCCCATGGCAAGCCAGGGCATGGCGAGAAGCAGGATGCGCTTCTGAGGTTCCGTCATGATCTTTGTCCTGCCGGGGGCCGCATCACGCATGCTCCATATGGATGCGCTCGCGCAGTTCATGGACGATATCGACGAACTCGACGGTGAAGGTCGTCTCCAGCGTGCGCGGACGCGGCAATTCGATCTTGCGGATCTTGACGATCTTTCCGGGGCGCCGGCTCATCACATAGACCGTGTCGGCCAAATAGACCGCCTCGCGCAGGTCGTGCGTGACCAGAACCGCGGTGAAGCGACGCTCCATCCAGAGCTTCTGCATCACGCCCCAGAGCTCCTCGCGCGTGAAGGCGTCGAGCGCGCCGAAGGGCTCGTCGAGCATCAGGATATCGGGCTCGTGGACGAGCGCGCGGCACAGGCTCGAGCGCTGCTGCATGCCGCCCGAAAGCTGCCAGGGATATTTCTGGCCGAAGCCGCCGAGGCCGACCGAAGCCAGCAGCGCCTCGCCACGCGCGACATACTCGGCCTTGTTGGCGCGGAAGCGGCGCTTGTGCGGCTCGACCACCTCCAGCGGCAGCAGGATGTTGTCGAGCGTCGTGCGCCAGGGCATCAACGTCGGCGCCTGGAAGGCCATGCCGACGCCGCGGATCGGGCCCTTCACCACCTGCCCGTGCACGCGGACCTCGCCGCCGGTCGGCGGCAGCAGCCCGGTGACGAGCTTCATCAAGGTCGACTTGCCGCAGCCGGACGGGCCGACCACGGCGATGAACTCGCCCTTGGCGATGGAAAGCGTCGCATCCTCCAGCGCCTGCATGCGGCCGGGGCCGCTGCCATAGGCGAGGCTGACCTGCCGCAGTTCGACGAGGGGACCTTCGTGTGTTTCAGCCATCCGGGCGTCGTCTCGGGCTTGCCCCGAGAAGCTCGGGGAGGAAAAGGCTCGGGCACGATGGCCGGGTCTGGCCCGGCCATGACGGCTGAGGATCAGGGGCCGAGCATCCGATCCGCCTTCGGCGGCAGGAATTTGCCGGTGAAGACCTTGTCCGGCTCAGGCGCGGACGGCAGCCCGAAGGCCTCGGCGACATCCTTGACCGAGCGGGCGAAGCGCGCGGGATCGACATCACCCATGCCGTTTGCCTTCACGAAGGGGGTGAGCACATTGAGCCTGAGCGACATGTCGAGGCGCTCGGCCTCCAGCTTCTCGTCGATCAGGGGATCGCGCTTCTTGGCGGCGGCGATGCCGATGGCCGGGTTGGCAGCGACTTCCCGCCAGGCCTTGGCGGTAGCGCGCAGGAAGCCGGTCACGACCTCCGGCTTCGCGGCCAACGCCGGCGAGACGATGATGCCGTTGCCGTAAACGTCCATCTTGTAGTCTGAGTAGTTGAAGGAGACGACATCCTCCGGTTTCACGCCGCGCGCCTTCAGGTCGAGGATCGACGAGAAATAGTGGCCGGAGATGAAATCGACCGTGCCTTGCACCAGTGACTGCTCGCGCAATTGCGGGGTCAGGTTGACGTGCTGGACGGAGGCCGCGTCGATGCCGTTCTTCTTGGCGAAGGCCGGGAAGAGGCGAAACGAGGCGTCGAAGACCGGCGCGCCGAGCTTCTTGCCGGCGAGGTCGGTCGGCTTGGTGATGCCGCTCTTCTTCAGCGCGTGGACGCCAAAGGGCGGAAAGTCATAGGCCATGAAAACGCAGAGGATTTCCTTGCCGACGTTCTTGGCGTTGTACTCGATCAGCGAGTTCACATCGGCGAAGCCGATGTCATAAGCGCCGGTCGCGACGCGCTGGACCGCGCCGGCCGAGCCCTGGCCGGGATCCATCGTCACATCGAGCCCCTCGGCCTTGTAGTAGCCCTTGTCGAGCGCGACGAGGAACGGCGAGGTCGGGCCCTGGAAGACCCAGTCGAGCGTGAACTTGATCGGCGCCTGGGCGGCCGCGGGCAGCGCACCGGCCATCGCAGCCGCTCCGGCCAGAGCCAGCGCGGCGAGCGCGCGGCGCGTCGGCCCCCTGCCCCGCTTGCGCGCACAATTCGACAGCATCCGCTTCACGCCGATCATAGCAGCCAACCCCTCATGTTATCGTTATGAGGGCGAAGGCTAGAGATGCCGCGAAAAGCGGTCAATCGAGCGGCCGGGCCATCCTGCCAAATTTTTGAGCAGGAGCCTCCGGCGACAGCCTTTCCCGGTGCAGGCTGCCGATTGGACGGTCAGGCTTGCGATCCGTGGCTCAGTCCTGCGCCAGCACGGCGCCCGGATTGAGAATCCGCTTGGGATCGAGCGTGCGCTTCAGCGTCCGCATCAGGTCGAGCTCGACGGGATCCTTAACGCCGGGCAGCAGGTCGCGCTTCAGGCGGCCGATACCGTGCTCGGCCGAGATCGAGCCGTGCAATTCGGTGACGATGGCGTGGACCGCCTCGTTCATCTCGCTCCAGCGCGCCAGGAAGCCGGCCTTGTCGGCGCCGACCGGCTGGCTGACGTTGAAATGGATGTTGCCGTCACCGAGATGGCCGAAGGGAACGGGCCGGCAGCCCGGCACCATCGCCTCTACCGCTGCGATAGCCCGCGCCAGGAACTCGGGCGTCGCGTGGATCGGCACGGAGACGTCGTGCTTGATCGAGCCGCCCTCATAGGTCTGCACCTCCGAAAGCATCTCGCGCAGCTTCCAGAAATCGGCACGCTGGGTCAGCGAGCCCGCCAGCGCCGCGTCGGTGACGATACCCTTCTCCAGGGCCTCGCCGAGGAAGGTCTCGACATGCTCGTCGAGCCCCGAGGCCTGTTGGGCCGAGACCTCCATCAACACATACCAGGGCGAGGGCTCGGAGAGCGGATCGCGCGTGCCGGACGCATGGCGCAGGACGAAATCCATGCCGATGCGCGGCATCAGTTCGAAGGTCGTGAGCGTGCCACCGGCGCCGGCCTTGGCGGCGTTGAGCAGTTCTAGCGCAGCAGCCGGATCGGGCACGGCGAGGAAGGCGGTGGCGCGGGCCGCCGGCGCGGGGAAGAGCTTCAGCACCGCCGCGGTGATGATGCCGAGCGTGCCTTCGGCGCCGATGAAGAGGTTCTTCAGATCGTAGCCGGTATTGTCCTTGCGGAGCTGGCGCAGGCCGTTCCAGATGCGCCCGTCCGGCAGCACGACCTCCAGGCCCATGCAGAGTTCGCGGGCATTGCCATAGGCCAGAACGGCGGTGCCGCCGGCATTGGTCGAGAGGTTGCCGCCGATGGTGCAGGAGCCTTCCGAGGCCAGCGAGAGCGGGAAGAGCCGGCCGGCGGCCTCCGCCGCATCCTGCGCCCGCTTCAGGGTGACGCCGGCCTCGACGATCATCGTGTCGCCATCGGTGTCGACGGCGCGGATCTTGTCGAGGCGCTGCAGCGAGAGGATGACCTCCCGGCCCTCGGAGATCGGTATCTGGCCGCCGACGAGACCGGTATTGCCGCCTTGCGGCACCAGCACCGTTCCGGTCTCGGCCGCAAGTTTCACCAGCTCGGCAACCTCGGCGGTCGAACCGGGGCGGACGACCCCTTGAGCCTTGCCGCGGAAGAGATCGCGCCATTCCTTGAGATAGGGCACCATCGCGTCGGCGTCGGTGATGACGTTCTTCGCGCCGACGATACCGGCCATGCGATCGAGAATTGCGCTCATCCTGAAGCCCTAGCCCTTCCTGCCCCGCCGGAACACGCCGACGAGCTCGACATGAGCGGAATAGCGGAACTGGTCGACCGGCGTCACGGCCTCCAGCGCATAGCCGCCCGCAACGAGGGTCGCGGCGTCGCGCGCGAAGCTCGCCGCATCGCAGGAGACGTAGATCACATCCTTGACCTTGGAGGCCGCCAAGCGCTTGACCTGCGCCTCCGCGCCGGCCCGCGGCGGATCGAGCACGATGATTTCGAAGCCGTTGAGCTCATGCTCCAGCAGCGGGCGGCGGAACAGGTCGCGCGTCTCGGTCGCGATGGGTTTGAGCCCTTGCGTCGCACCGGCGCCCTTGGCCAGCGCCAGCATTGCCGCCTTGTCGCTTTCGACGGCGAGCACCTGCATCTTCTCGGCGATGCGGAAGCTGAACGGGCCGCAGCCGGCGAAGAGATCGGCCGCGCGCTTGCCCTTGGGCAGCGCCGCCATGACGAGCCCGGCCAGCACGTCCTCGCCCGCGGCCGTCGCCTGCAGGAAGCCGCCCGCGGCCGGCGCCACCAGCGCCTTGCCCATGTGCTGCAAGGGCGGGCGGCGCTCGACGACGATCTCGCCATGGTTCGAGAGCCGGGCGAGATCGAGCCGCTCGGCCAATTGCGTCAGCGCGAGCCGAAGCTTGTCACCGAGCGGGCCATGGCCGCGCATATCGACATCGAGCCCGGCTTCCGAGGCGGTGACCTGGATATCGAGCGGCTTGTTGGCGCCGCCCATCCGGTTCGCCAGCATCAGGGCGACGGCAGGCGCGCGGTCGAGCCCCGGCGCCAGCACCGGGCAGGCTTCGACCGAAATCAGATCATGGCTGCGGGCTGCCATGAAGCCGACGACCATCGCTTCGCCCTGGCGGCGGGCATGGAAGGTGACGCGGCGGCGACCTGCGCCATGGGCATCGACGAGATCGGCGACCGGCGCATCGATGCCGGCGCGGCTGAGCGCGGTGACGACCTGCTGCCGCTTCCATTCGCGGTAGAGGCCGGGCGCCATGTGCTGGGCCGCACAGCCGCCGCAGCGGGTAAAGAGCGGGCAGATCGCGGCGATGCGGGACTCGGAGGGCGCGATGATCTCGACGAGCTGGCCCCGCTCGCCATCGACCACGGCGCGCACGGTCTCGCCCGGCAGCGTGTAGGGAATGAAGATGCTGCCGGAGGCGGCCTGCACGATGCCATCGCCCTTCTGGCCAAGGCGATCGACGGTGAGAACTTCATTCATGGCGAGCTTCGGAGAAGAAATTTCTCCGGCTTGCGGCTTGGCAACTGGCATTGTTCCGAACTCGGGGCGAAAGGCCCGCTCACTGATGACCTCGGTAGGGCTTTCGCCTATCAGGTCAGGGACGAATTGGGAAATCCTGCCATGACTATCCGCGCGAAGATCGACATGAAGGATGGCGTCATCGAAGCCATCGGCAACACCCCGCTCATCAAGCTCGAACGCGCCTCGGCGGAGACCGGCTGCACCATTCTCGGCAAGGCCGAGTTCATGAATCCCGGCCAGTCGGTGAAGGATCGCGCCGCGCTCGCGATCATCCGCGATGCCGAGGCGAAGAGGCTGTTGAAGCCCGGCGGCGTCATCGTCGAAGGCACAGCCGGCAATACCGGCATCGGCATCGCGCTCGTCGGCAATGCCTTGGGCTATCGCTCGGTCATCGTCATCCCGGAGACGCAGAGCCAGGAGAAGAAGGACATGCTGCGGCTGGCCGGCGCGACGCTGGTCGAGGTGCCAGCGGCTCCTTACGCCAATCCGAACAATTACGTGAAGGTCTCCGGCCGCCTCGCCGAGGAGCTGGCGAAGACCGAGCCGAACGGCGCGATCTGGGCCAATCAATTCGACAATGTCGCCAACCGGCAGGGCCATCTCGACACGACCGGCCCGGAAATCTGGGAGCAGACGGCAGGTCAGGTCGATGGCTTCATCTGTGCGGTCGGCTCGGGCGGGACGCTGGCCGGTGTCGGCATGGCGCTCAAGGCGCGCAATCCCAAGGTGACGATCGGGCTGGCCGATCCGATGGGCGCGGCGCTCTACTCCTACTACACGGCGGGCGTTCTCAAGGCCGAGGGTTCCTCGATCACCGAGGGCATCGGCCAGGGCCGGATCACCGCCAATCTGGTGGATGCGCCGGTCGATGTTGCCTTCCAGATCCCGGATGCGGAAGCGGTGCAGATCGTCTTCGACCTGCTGGAGCGAGAGGGCCTGTGCCTCGGCGGCTCATCGGGCATCAATGTCGCCGGGGCGATCCGGCTGGCGCAGCAGATGGGTCCAGGCCACACCATCGTGACGGTGCTCTGCGACTACGGCACGCGCTACCAGTCGAAGCTGTTCAATCCGGAATTCCTGCGCTCCAAGAACCTGCCGGTTCCCGGCTGGCTGGAGCGTGACGGTTCGGCGCTGAAGCAGGTCGTCGCGAAGGTGATGGCCTGAGCATCCCAAGACCATGACAGGGCGTCATTCTCGGGCTTGACCCGAGAATCTCTGGACGCTGAGGCGCAAGAGCCTCTTTCGGCACGAGATGCTCGGGTCAAGCCCGAGCATGACGAGGGTGTGCCTTTGCCTTCACGCCGCGCGGGGCGTCGCGTCGATCACCTCGATATCGCCGGCACGGTCATACTGCGCCTGGTCGAGCATGCCCTGACGCTTGGCGACGAGGGTCGGCACCAGCGCCTGACCGGCGACGTTCACCGCCGTGCGGCCCATGTCGAGGATCGGGTCGATGGCAAGCAGCAGGCCGACACCGGCCAGCGGCAGGCCGAGCGTCGAGAGCGTCAGCGTCAGCATCACCGTCGCGCCGGTGAGGCCGGCGGTAGCGGCCGAGCCGATGACCGAGACGAAGGCGATCAGGACGTATTCCTGGATGCCTAGCGGCACGCCGTAGAACTGCGCGACGAAGATCGCCGAGATCGCCGGATAGATCGCGGCGCAGCCGTCCATCTTGGTGGTCGCGCCGAGCGGCACGGCAAAGGCGGCGTATTCGCGGGGCACGCCGAGGCTCTTCTCGGTCACAGCCTCGGTCACCGGCAGAGTGCCGATCGAGGAGCGCGAGACGAAGGCGAGCTGGATCGCCGGCCAGGCGCCCGCGAAGAAGCGCGCCGGCGACAGCCCGTGCAGGATGAGCAGCGCCGGGTAGACGACGAGCAGCACGATAGCCAGGCCGAGATAGACGGCAAAGGCATACCAGGAGAGCTGCTCCAGCGTCTGCCAGCCATATTGCGCGACGGCGTTGCCAAGCAGGCCGATGGTGCCGATCGGCGTCAGGCGGATCACCCACCACAGGACCTTGCGGACGATCGCGAGGAACGACTCGTTCAGCGCAAGGAAGCTGTTGGCGCGCTCGCCGACCTTCAGGGCCGCGACGCCAACGACGATCGAGATCACCAGCAATTGCAGCACATTGAAGCCGAGGCGCGTGGTCGCGCCGCTACCCTCGACGCGCGTCGTCGCCTGCAGGGCGAACATGTTGGCAGGCACCAGCCCCTTCAGGAAATCGAGCCAGGAGCCGACCGAGCCCGGCGCCTTGGCGCTGGCGGCGGCGACGCCGGCATTGATGCCGGGCTGGATGATAAGGCCGAGCGCGATGCCGATCAGCACGGCGATGAAGGCAGTGATCGCGAACCAGAGCAGCGTCTGCCAGACCAGAGCGGCGGCATTCGAGAGCTGGCGGAGGTTGCTGATCGAGGCGACGATCGCCGTGAAGATCAAGGGCGGCACCAGCGCCTGCAGGAGCTGCACGAAAATCGAGCCGGTGGTCGCGAGCGTGACGGTCAGCCAGTTCGGCTGGCCGGGCGCGACCGGGCCCATGTTGCGCGCGACCCAGCCCAGCACGAGGCCGATCACCATGGCCGCCAGCACCTGGAAGCCGAAGCTCGAATAGAACGGTTTTGAACCGGCCCCGGCTGTGCCGGTCCGGGGAATTGCGGTGGTCATGACAGGATCTCTTCTGCTTCGGCCCATGGCCGTAGATGAATGTTCCTATACACCTCCGGAACCGGCCGCTGCAAAAGCGGATATTTTCATTCTTTGGCGATCTGGCGATAAAAATATTCTCCCTGATCCGCTTGAGACTCGCTTACCTGTCATTCCGGGCTTCGCGGAGCGAAGAACCCGGAACCCACGACTGGGTGAGGCATTCCATGTCGGGTTATAGGCGGCTCGCCCGGTCGTGGGTTCCGGGTTCGCGCCTTTGGCGCGCCCCGGAATGACAGGGGGCGCGGATGCGCGCGGCGGCGAGTGTCCCCTCGCCGCATCATCCCATTTGCCGGAAAAGTGTTTCCCACGGAGATCGAACGGTTCTAGCCTGCACTCCGATGATCCAGCGATCGGCGAGGTGGTCGCATGTCAGTCTCGGAAGTCCGGCTCACGTCCCCCGCCCCGCGGGCTACGCCGCACGCCGCCATGCCGCCCGAACAGGAGCATCCGCACCAGGACGGTGTCGTCGCGTCCGGCGTCTATGTTCATGGCGTGCGGGTTGCCGATATCCCGGTCGCCGAAGCCGGCGAATGGGCACGCAAGGACGACCATGTCGTCTGGATCGGCCTGTGCGAGCCGGAGCCTGCGCTGCTGCGCTGTGTGCAGCAGCAGTTCAACCTGCACCCGCTCGCGGTCGAGGACGCGACCAACGCGCATCAGCGGCCCAAGCTCGAGCAATATGGCGACGCGCTCTTCGTGGTCGCCCGCACCGCCCAGTTGATCGACGGGCGCATCGCCTTCGGCGAGACCCATATCTTCGTCGGGCGCGGCTATATCGTCAGCGTCCGGCACGGTGCCTCGACCTCGTACAAGTCGGTCAGGCAGCATTGGGAGACCTGCCCGACCTCGCTGGCGAAGGGCGAGGACTTCATCCTCTACGCGATCCTCGATTTCATCGTCGACAACTACATGCCGGTGCTCGAAGCGATCCATGACGAGGTCGAGGAGATCGAGGACAAGATCCTGGCCAAGCCGATGGGACGCTCCGATATCGAGCGGCTCTACATGCTCAGGCGTGACCTGCTGCGCCTGCGCAATGCGGTGGCGCCCTTGGTCGATGTCTGCCAGCGCCTGATGAACGGCACGGTGCCGCAGGTCCGTCCGACGCTCGCGCCGATGTTCCGCGACGTGACCGACCATGTCCGCACCGTGCAGGAGAAGATCGACAGCCTGCGCGAGGTTCTGGCCTTCGCCTTCGAGGCGAGCCTGCTGGTCGGGCAGAGCCAGGAAAGCCTGATCACCAAGCGACTGGCCTCCTGGGCCGCGATCCTGGCCGTGCCCACGGCGGTGGCCGGCATCTACGGCATGAATTTCGAGAACATGCCGGAACTCAAGATGTATTACGGCTACTATTCCGTGCTGACGCTGATCGTCTGCACCTGTTCGATCCTGTACTGGCGCTTCAGGCGGAACGGTTGGCTGTAGCTACCTCAAGGGCCAGACCAGCAGGATCATCGGCACCGCGAGCAGGATGACCAGCAGGGACAGCGGTGCGCCGAGCCTTGCATAATCGCTGAAGCGATAGCCGCCTGGCCCCATCACCAGCGTGTTGCACTGATGGCCGATCGGCGTGAGGAAGTCGCAGGCTGCGCCGATCGCCACCGCCATCAGGAAGGCATCGGGATTGTAGCCGAGGTTTTTCGCGAAGCCCGCGCCGATCGGCGCCATGACCAGCACCGTCGCGGCATTGTTGAGGAAGGGCGTCACCGCCATAGCTGCCACGAGGATGAGCGCGACCGAGGCCCAACCCGGCAAACCGCCTCCGATCATGGCGAGCCAGGAGGCGAAGAGATCGGTCGCGCCGGTGGTCCGCAGGGAGTCGGAGACCGGGATCAGCGCCGCCAGCATCAGCAGGATCGGGGCATCGATGCTGTGATAGGCCTCGCGCAGGGGCACGCAGCGGAAGGCGATCAGCAGCACGGCGGCAGCGAAGAAGACGAGCGGCACCGGGGCCAACCCCGCCGCCAGTGCGATGATGGCGGCCAGCACGATCGTCACGGTCAGGACGACGCGGCGCGTCGAGCCCAGCGGCACCAGCCGGTCCGCCAGCGGCAGCAGGCTGAGCTCGGAGAGCTTTTCGGGCAGCAGCTTCTCGTCGCCCTGGATGACGACGATATCGCCGGCCCGCAGGCGGATATCGCGCAGGCGCTGGCTGAAGCGCTCGCCCGATCGGCTGATCGCGATCATGTTGACGCCGAAGCGGCTATGCAGGGCGATATCGCCGGCCGACTGGCCGATCAGGGTCGAATCCGGGCCGATGATCGCCTCGGCGATGCGGTCGGGATCGAGCGCATCCTCCTTTTGGGTCGGGCGGTCCTTGCCGGTGAGGTCGAGCCCGCCTTCGGCGACGACCCGCTCCAGCACGGCAGCGTCACCGCGCAGCAGCACGATGTCGCCGGCTTTCAGCGAGGCATCGGGCAGCGGCGCCTGGACGCGGCGCTCGTTGCGCAGGATCGAGACGATCTCGATGCCTTCGCCAATCGCCTTGAGATCGGCGACCGTCTTGCCGGCAAGCGGCGATTTCCCGTTGAGCTTGGCCTCGGTCAGGTAGTCCTTGATGTCGATCGCCTGATCGAGCGAGACCGCACCGCGGCGATCGCGCGGCAGGAGGCGGTAGCCGAGGCTAAGGAAGAGGCAGCCGGCGACGGCCACGACGATCCCTACGGGTGCGAAATCGAACATCCGGAACGGCTCGCCGCCGAGTTCCTGCCGGACGCGGGCGACGATGACATTGGGCGAGGTACCGACCAGCGTGACGATGCCGCCGAGCAGCGAGGCGAAGGCCATCGGCATCAGGAAGACAGAGGGCGATGTCCCGTTCTTGCGGGCGAGCTGATAGGCGATCGGCAGCATCATCGCGAGCGCGCCGATATTCTTGATGATCGCCGACATCACCGCGACGACGAAGACGAGCAACGGCACCTGCAATTGCGTCGAGGTCAGGCCCGAGCCCAGCTTCGCGAATAATCGCTCGATGATGCGCGAGCGCGCCACGGCGGCGCTCAGCACCAGCGCGCTGCCGACGATGATGACGATGTCGTCGGAGAAACCCTTGAAGGCCTCAGCCGCCGGCACCAACCCGAGCGCGACGGCGGTGAGCAGTGCCAGCATCGCGACGATGTCGTAGCGCAGCCGCCCCCACAGGAAGGCGGCCATCATGCCGGCGACGAGAAGGACAGAGAGAATCTGCGGCTGAGTCATCCGGCTTGCAGCGTAGCGCGCGCGGCCAGTGCCTCACAGCCACTTCTTCCAGCGGAAGAACAGGTAGGGCAGGATCGCGGCCACCACCATGATGCCGAGCGACAGGGGATAGCCAATCTCCCATTTCAGTTCGGGCATCTTCTCGAAATTCATGCCGTAGATCGAGGCGACCAGCGTCGGCGGCATGAAGACCACGGCAACGACCGAGAACAGCTTGATGATCTTGTTCTGCTCGATCGAGACGAGGCCGAGCGTCGCGTTCAGCATGAACTGCAGCTTGTTCGACAGGAAAGTGGCGTGCTCCTCGATCGCCTGCACGTCGCGAATCGCGGCGCGCCATTCCGGGGTGAAGCCGCTCGCCGCCTTCTTGGTGCGCTTGAAATTCGCCGAGAGGTACAGGAGCACCCGCTCGATCGAGACCATGCTCTCGCGGACATTCGAGATGATGTGCTCGTATTGGCCGATCTTGCGCACCACCGCCTGGTAGACGCGGCCCTGCTCGACGCTGGCGCTGTTGCCGTCGAAGATCTGGCGCGAGCGCAGGTCGATGCGGTCGCCGACGCCGCGCAGCACCTCGGCGGCACGGTCGACGATCGATTCGACCAGCCCTTCGATCACCCCCGCCGGCTCAAGCTCGCAGCCGCCCGGCTTGGTCGCCCGGTTGAGGAAGATGTTGAAGGCACCGGGCTCGTCATAGCGCACCGTGACCAGCGCCTTCTCGGTCAGGATGAAGGTGACGTCGGCGAGCCGCGGCACGTTGCTTTCCGAATGACAGATGACGCGCGCCGTCATGTAGTGCGCGCCGTCCTCGGCATAGATCGTCTCGGACGGCTCGAGGTCGTGCATCTCCTCCCGCGTCGGGATCGAGATACCGAGATGCTTCTCGACCTTGGAATCCTCCGTGCCGCTGGGATTGAGCAGGTCGATCCAGATCGAGCCGGGCGGAATCTCCTCCTCTTCGGCCAGCGAACGGTGAGAAAGCTTGTCACCGTTCTTGGGACAGATTCCGTGGATCAGAAGCATGGCTGGTCATCCGGGAGCGTGGCGTTGCTCGGCGCGATTTGCACTGCACCAACTCCAAACTCCCGGCGGTGTCAAACCGATGACGGCGTCAGACGCCGCCCTTCACGCCCTGCGGCGGCAGGCTGTCGGCCGGCACGAAGAAATCCGGCATCAGCGGCACTGAGGGGTCGACGCGGTAGGGGCTGAAATCGGTGACGCCCTCGCCGGCCATGAAGCTGTCATCGATCAGGAAGTTGCCTGAGAACTCGCGCGAGGGCTTCGAGAAGATCATATGGGCGGCGTCGGCGAGGATCTCCGGCGTGCGGCTCGCCTGCACCATCTTGTCGCCGCCGAGCAGGTTCTGGACCGCGGCGGTCGCGATCGTCGTGCGCGGCCAGAGCGCGTTGACCGCGATGCCCTGGCGCGCCAGCTCGCCGGCAAGGCCGAGCACGCAGAGGCTCATGCCGTATTTGGCGATCGAGTAGGCCAGATGCGGCGCGAACCACTGCGTCTTCATGTCGAGCGGCGGCGACAGCATCAGGATATGCGGGTTCTCAGCCTTCGCCAGATGGGGAATGGCGTATTTCGAGACCATGAAGGTGCCGCGCGTGTTGATCTGATGCATCAGATCGAAGCGCTTCATATCGGTCGTCTGCGTGTTGCTCAGCTGGATCGCGCTGGCATTGTTCACGACGATATCGATGCCCCCGAAGGTCTCGGTGGTCTTGGCGATCGCCTCGGCGACGCTCTGCTCGTCGCGGACATCGACCATCAAGGGCAGGCACTTGCCGCCGGCCGCCTCGATCTCGGCGGCGGAGGTGTAGATCGTGCCGGGGAGCTTCGGATGCGGCTCCGCCGTCTTGGCGGCGATGGTGACATTGGCGCCGTCCCGCGCTGCCCTGAGCGCGATGGCCAAGCCGATGCCGCGCGAGCCGCCGGTGATGAAAAGCGTCTTACCCTTGAGCGACATCGCCGCCTCCCTGTTGATTATCGATGACGTAGCGAGCCGGTTGCGAACCGTCCCGGTCGGTGAAGCCATAGGCACGCGCGAGATCGGCGACATGCAGCACTCGCCCGGCATGCCAAGCGACGTCGGGGTCGCCAGCCAGCGCCGCGACGGCCCGGCCGGCATAGAGCGGGGTCTCCGTGGTCTGATCGCCCAAGCCCGCATCGCGGACGCGCTCGGTCAGGACATGACCGGGCGAGAGGCCCAACGCCGTAACGCCGAAAGGCTTCAGCTCTTCGGCCATCGCGAAGCTCAGGCGGTTCATCGCCGCCTTGGCGAGGTCGTAGAAGACATCGCCGAGATAGAGGCCGCCCATGTCGAAGCTCAACGTGACGATGATGCCCGCGCGGGCCTGGATCATGGCCGGGGCCACTGCCCGCGCCAGCAGCAACTGGGCATAGACGCCGCTCTCGAAACTCTCGCCCAATCTGGCCGCCGGGCGGCGCCAGAACGGCGTGCCGAAGCTTGAGCCGTCGGGATAGCGCTCGCCGTCATAGCCTTCATTGCCGCCCCAGACCGCATCGACGACGCAATCGAGCCGGCCGAAGCGACGGAGGGCCCAGGCGACGAGCCCGTCGACATCACGTTCGCTGGTATGGTCGCAGAGATAGGGATAGCCCTTGCCGCCGGCGGCCTCGACCTCGCGGGCCGCGTCCTCGAAGGTCTCGGAGCGCTGGTCGGTGCGCGGCCCGGCCTCGCTGGAGCGGCCGGTGACGATGACGGTCGCGCCGGCTTCGCCGAGCGCCCTGGCGATGCCGCGCCCGAGCCCGCGCGAAGCGCCGGCGACGAGGCAGATGCGGCCGGAGAGGGACGGTTGCTCCGCGCTCATGGGCAATCCCCACGAAACGCCGCTAGCCACATTCCATCCTCTGCTCTATAGCCCCGCTCCCCTCGCAACGGAGCAGCACCATGGACAGCACCGATGTCGCCGCTTGCTGGGAGGCCAATGCCGAGACATGGACCCGGCATGCGCGGGCCGGCTACGACCTCTATCGCGACGCGCAGAACACGCCCGTCTTCCTGGCGAACCTGCCCGACATCACTGGCCTGAACGGGCTCGATATCGGCTGCGGCGAAGGCTCGAACACGCGCAAGCTCGCCGAAGCTGGCGGACGCATGATCGCCGTCGATATCGCGCCGACCTTCATCCGTCACGCGCAGGAGGCGGAAGCCGCGAAACCGCTCGGCATCGATTACCGGTTCGGCGACGGCACCGCCCTGCCCTTCCCGGACGCGCAGTTCGACTTCGCCACGGCCTTCATGTCGCTGATGGACATGCCGGCTCAGGACAAGGCGCTGGCGGAGGCTGCGCGCGTGCTGAAACCCGGCGGTTTCCTGCAGTTCTCTATTCTCCACCCCTGCTTTGCGCCGCCCTATCGCAAGGTGCTGCGCGACGACGCCGGCAATATCCGGGCGATCGAGGTCGGCCGCTATTTCGACGGCGTCGACGGCGAGGTCGAGACCTGGCGCTTCGGCGCCGCCCCAGTCGAGGTCAAGGCCAGCGTCGAGCCGTTCCGCGTGCCGCGCTTCCACCGCACGCTGAGCGAATGGGTGGCGATGATCGTGGCGGCCGGGCTCACGATCGAGCATATGGCCGAACCGCATGTCGATGCGGAGACGGCGCGGGCCATCCCCTATCTCGCCGACACGCATATCGTCCCGCTGTTCCTGCATATCCGCGCCCGCAAGGGCGCGGCGGCCTGAACGGGGCGCGGCTGCGCTCACGCGGCGAAAACCGCGGCCGCGTCGGCAATCGCACCGGCGCCCTCCGTGACCGCAAGTTCGAGGGCAGGCGCCTCGGTCGCGATGCATTCGGCGTAGAAGCGGGCCGTGGCGAGATCGGCAGTGCCCTCGGCTTCCGAGCGGGTGGCGAGCGCCTTCTTCGCCAGCCCCGTGCCGCCCTGCGCCAGCGCGAAGAGCTTGAGATAGGGCGTGGCGCCGGCCAGCGCGTCGGCCGGCTTGCCGCCGAGCGCGCCGAGCATCCATTCCGTGGCGCACTCCAGGGAATCGACGGCAGCACCGAGGCGGGCGGCGGCATGGCCGAAGCCCGGATTATTGGCGCGCTCGACCTCGGCGACGATGCCGCGCATCTCGTTGATCAGGGCATGCACGGCATCACCGCTGGACAACGGCAACTTGCGGGTGACGAGGTCGATCGCCTGGATGCCGTTGGTGCCCTCGTAGATCGCGGCGATACGGGCATCGCGCAGATGCTGGGCGGCGCCGGTCTCCTCGACGAAGCCCATGCCGCCATGGACCTGCACGCCGGTCGAGGCGACGTCGATACCGATATCGGTGGCATAGGCCTTGGCGATGGGGGTGAGGATCGCGGCGCGCTCGGACGCCGCCTTGCGCCTGGCCTCGTCGGTCTCGCGATGCGAGCGGTCGAGCGCTTCCGCGACCTGATAGGAGATGGCGCGGGCGCCTTGCGTCTTGGCGCGCATGTCCATCAGCATGCGGCGCACGTCCGGATGGACGATGATCGGGCTCATCGGCGCGCCCTTCGGCGCATCAAGCGCCGCGCCCTGCTTGCGCTCATGGGCGAAGGCCAGCGCCTGCTGATAGGCACGCTCGGCGATGGCGACGCCCTGCAGCGCGACATTGAGGCGGGCGTTGTTCATCATCGTGAACATGCAGGCGAGGCCGCGATTCTCCTCGCCGATCAGCCAGCCGATGGCGCCGTCATTGTCGCCGAAGGCCATGGAGCAGGTCGGCGAGGCATGGATGCCGAGCTTGTGCTCGATGCCAGAGCAGCGCAGGTCGTTATGCGCGCCGAGCGAGCCGTCGGCATTGACCATGAATTTCGGCACGAGGAAGAGCGAGATGCCGCGCGTGCCGGGAGGGGCATCGGGCAAGCGCGCCAGCACCAGGTGGATGATGTTCTCGGTCAGATCATGTTCGCCATAGGTGATGAAGATCTTCTGGCCGGTGATGCGATAGGTGCCGTCACTGAGGCGCTCGGCCTTGCTGCGCAGCGCGTTGAGATCCGAGCCGGCCTGCGGCTCGGTCAGGTTCATCGTGCCCATCCACTCGCCGGAGACGAGCTTGGCGAGATAGGTCTCCTTGAGATGGTCGGAGCCATGCGCATGGATCGCCTCGATCGCGCCGACCGTCAGCAGCGGGCCGAGCGCGAAGGCGAAGGCGGCCGAGTTCCACATCTCGATGCAGGCCGATTGCAGCAATGCCGGCAGGCCCTGCCCGCCATAGGCTTCCGGCGCCGGCAGCGCGTTCCAGCCGGCCTCGGCCCAGGCCTTGTAGGCTTCCTTCCAGCCCGGTGGCGTGGTGACGGCGCCGTCCTTCAGCTTCGAGCCGGTGAGATCGCCGACGCGGTTCAGCGGCGCGATCACGTCGTTGGCGAATTTCGCGGCCTCGTCGAGCACGGCTTCCGCCACGCCGCCTTCGAGCTCCGGCGCCAGCCCGTCTGCGATCAGCCTGTCGAGACCCGCGACGTTGCGCATGGTGGAGAGCATGTCCGAAACCGGGGCGCGATAGCTCATAACCGTCTCTCCCTGAGGCCGGCACTTGCCCTTGAAGGCAGCCGCAGCCTGCATTTGCCGTTGCCGCGATGGTAGCGAGGAACTATCGCCTAAGCCACGCGCAAGCGAGCGCGACCTTCGTCCCGTGCCGCACTCCTCAGTTAGTTTATATATAAACCATCTTTGGTCAATCGCATCGTGAACCAGCCCGTGTCTCCTCCTCGCCAGACGAAGCTCCTTGCCGCCGATGCCTCCGGCATCACTGAGGCTGCGACACTGCTGCGCGCGGGCGGGCTCGTGGCGATGCCGACCGAGACGGTCTACGGGCTTGCGGCCGATGCGACCTCCGGCACGGCGGTTGCCGGCATCTACGCGGCCAAGGAGCGGCCGAGCTTCAATCCGCTGATCTCGCACCTGCCCGATCTGGCTAGCGCGCGCCGGCAGGGCCTGTTCGACGCGAACGCGCTGGCGCTGGCGCAAGCCTTCTGGCCGGGCCCGTTGACGCTGGTCGTGCCGGCCTCGTCAGGCTGCACGGTGAGCGATCTCGCTCGGGCCGGGCTTCCGTCCGTTGCCTTGCGCGTTCCGGCGCATCCCATCGCGCATGCCGTACTGGAAGCCGCCGGGCGACCGATCGCGGCGCCTTCCGCCAACCGTTCCGGCCGGATCAGCGCCACCAGCGCTGCGCATGTGATCGCGGATCTGGAAGGGCGCATCGATGCCATCCTCGATGCCGGCCCGACCGAGGTCGGCGTCGAATCGACCATCGTCGCCTGCCTCGACGGCGCGCCGCGCCTGCTCCGCCCCGGCGGGGTGCCGCGCGAAGCGATCGAGCATGTCATCGGCCGGCCGCTGGTCATCGCCGGCGATGCAGGCCATGCGCCGATCTCGCCCGGCATGCTCGCCTCGCATTACGCCCCGGCGGCGCGGGTTAGGCTCGATGTCGAGGCGCCCTATGACGGCGAAGCCTGGCTCGGCTTCGGTCCCGAGGCCCAAGCGCACCCGGCCTCGCTCAATCTCAGCCCGAGCGGCGATCTGCGCGAGGCTGCCGCCCATCTCTTCGGCTATATGCGCCGGCTCGACGAGATGGGACGGAAGACCATAGCGGTCGCTCGCATCCCCGAGCATGGGCTGGGCGAAGCCATCAACGACCGTCTGCGGCGCGCGGCGGCGCCGCGCTGATCCCTGCTCTCCCGAGATTTGAATTCCTCCAGCTTGCATCATTGCAAGATATCGGCTTGCGTGCCCGCAGGAGGATGCCTTGCCGATGAATGCCAAGCTTGCCTGGGACGATTTCCGGCTGATCAAGGCCATTGCCGATCATGACGGGCTGACCGGGGCGGCGGCGGCGCTCTCCGTCAACCATTCGACCGTGTTCCGGCGGCTCGGCCAGATCGAGGAGCTCGTCGGGCTGCCGCTCTTCGAGCGGCGCAAGACGGGCTATGTCGCGACGGTCGCCGGGGCCGAGATGGCGGCGCTGGCGAGCCGGATGGACGAGGACGTCACCGCCTTTGCCCGGCGCCTCGCCGGGCGGGACGTCGCGCCCTCAGGCGAATTGCGGATTACCACGACCGACACGCTCTACCAGAACGTGCTGCTGCCGATCTTCGCCGCCTTCCGCAAGGCGCATCCGCTGATCCGACTGGATGTCGTCATCGGCAATCAGGCGCTCAACCTGTCGAAGCGCGACGCCGATATCGCGATCCGCGCCAGCGACACGCCGGGCGAGACGCTGGTCGGACGGCGCATCGCCACCATCGCCTGGGCAATCTATGGCCGCGCCGCGGACGGGATCACGCCCGAGGAGGAAGCCAGCCCCGCCCTGCTCTACCAGCGCGACTGGGTCGCGCTCGGCGACCAGCTCTCGCATGTGAAGGCGGCCCGATTCGTGCGCGAGCATGTCGCGCCGGAACGGATCGCGCTGAAGAGCTCGGCCGTGCTGGGGATCGCGGAAGCGGTCGCGCAGGGTCTCGGCATCGGGCCATTGCCCTGTTTCATCGCCGACCAGCGGCCGGAGCTGATCCGGCTCCTGCCGCCCAATCCGGATTTCGCCACGGGCCTCTGGGTGCTGACCCATCCCGACATCCGGCATGTGCCGCGCGTGCGCGCCTTCATGGATTTCTGCAGCAACGAGCTGGCGCGGCAGCGGGCGCTGTTCGAGGGGTAGCCCTCAGCCGATCTCGACGACCACCCTGCCCTTGACCTTGCCCTCGACGATCGCCTTGCCGGTCTCGATCACAGCATCGAGCGGGATCGTCGTGGTGATCAAAGCGAGCTTGTCGCGGTCGAGATCGCTGGCGAGGCGCTGCCAGGCCTCGAGCCGGCGCGGCTTCGGGCACATCACCGAATCGACGCCGAGCAAGGCGACGCCGCGCAGGATGAAGGGCGCGACAGAGGCCGGTAGGTCCATGCCCTGCGCGAGGCCGCAAGCGGCGATGGCGCCGCCATACTTCGTCATCGAAAGCAGGTTCGCGAGGGTATGCGAACCGACGGCGTCGACGCCGGCGATCCAGCGCTCCTTGCCGAGCGGGCGGC
The DNA here is from genome assembly GCF_058783685.1 of Allobosea sp. FW305-C-101. Taxonomy (NCBI): domain Bacteria; kingdom Pseudomonadati; phylum Pseudomonadota; class Alphaproteobacteria; order Hyphomicrobiales; family Alloboseaceae; genus Allobosea; species Allobosea sp. FW305-C-101. The sequence continues at coordinate 923,182 of NZ_JBYSYT010000001.1, forward strand.
CGGGCGCCGCCAACTCGTTGCGGTCGATGATCTCGGCTGCACCGAGGCTCTTGAGATAGTCGGTCTCCTCGGCCCGGCCGGTCGAGGCGATGACATGCCAGCCGGCCTTGGCGAGCAGGGCGATCGCGACCGAACCGACGCCGCCGGCCGCGCCCGTGACCACGACCGGGCCGTCAGAGGGTTTCAGGCCGTGCTTCTCGAGCGCCAGCACGCAGAGCATGGCGGTGTAGCCCGCCGTGCCGATCGCCATCGCTTCGGCGGGCGTCAGGCCCGCCGGCAGCGGCACCAGCCAGTCGCCTTTCACCCGGCTCTTCTGGGCGTAGGCACCGAGATGGGTCTCGCCGGTGCCCCAACCGTTCAGGACAACGAGGTCACCGGGCTTGAAATCAGGATGGTCGGAGGTCTCGACCCGGCCGGCGAAGTCGATGCCGGGGATCATCGGCCAGCGGCGCACCACCGGCGCCTTGCCGGTGACGGCGAGCCCGTCCTTGTAGTTCACCGTCGAATGGGTGACGCGGACGGTGACGTCGCCCTCCATCAGGTCGCTCTCGGCGAAATCGGTAAAGGCGAGGTTCGGCCCGGCCTCGCCCTTGGTCGCCACGAGGGCCTTGAACGTCGTCATCACCATCTCCCGAGCGCTGGGCATCGGACCGAAAAGTGGAATCCGGTTTTCGGGAATTCCGATGCCGCTTCAAAAAAGCACGAAGGCCGACAAGGTTGCAGCGGCGTGCCGCCACCGCAACCCCATCGGCCGTGTGCAGGTTCGTCTTCCCGATCAGGCGGGCTGTGCTTCCGGCCGGTTCACCGGCCGCTCGACGATCGGCAGGTTGATTAGGGCCGAGGCGACGCCGAGCGCGACCGAGAGCCACCAGACGAACTGGTAATTGCCCATCGATTCGTAGAGCACGCCGCCAAGCCAGACGCCGAGGAAGCCACCGACCTGGTGCGAGAAGAAGGCGAAGCCATAGAGCATCGCCATGTACTTTGTGCCGAACATCAGCATGACCAGCGAGGAGGTCGGCGGCACGGTCGAGAGCCAGAACAGGCCGATGACGATGCCGAAGGTGATCGCGGTGGTCGGGCTGGGCGGCAGCAGGATGAAGGCGGCGATCGCGACCGCGCGGCCGAGATAGATCCAGGCGAGGAGATGGCGCTTCGGCATCCGCGTCGAGAGCCAGCCCGAGGAGAGCGAGCCGACGGCATTGGCGAGGCCGATGACCGCCAGCGTCCAGCCACCGACCCAGGCCGGCAGGCCGGCGTCCTTGAGATAGGCCGGCATATGCACGGTGATGAAGGCGAGCTGGAAGCCGCAGGTGAAGAAGCCGAGCACGAGCAGGACATAGCTGCGATGCTTGAAGGCCTCGCTTAGCGCCTGCACGATCGTCTGGTTCGGCAGGTTGGCCGCAGCGGCGCCGGCCGCAGCACCGGTCTTGCGCGTCGCCATGACGATCGAGATCGGCAGGATCGGCAGTAGCGTGAAGGCGAAGACGATCAACGCCTGCTGCCAGCCCAGCGTTTCGATCAGGATGTTGCCGATCGGCGGGAAGAGGAACTGGCCGAAGGAGCCGGCCGCCGTGCCGGCACCGAAGGCCATCGGCCGCCACTGCTCCGGCAGGAGCTTGCCGAAGGCGGCGAGCACGAGGTTGAACGAGCAGGCGGAGAGGCCGAAGCCGATCAGCACGCCGGCGCCGAGATGGAGCTGCAGCGGCGTCGTCGCATAAGCCATCATCACGAGGCCGGCGGCGTAGAGAAGCGCGCCGACGCAGAGCACGCGCACGGTACCGTAGCGATCGGCGATGGCGCCGGCGAATGGCGCGCCGAGACCCCAGAGCAGGTTCTGGATCGCCAGCGCCAGACTGAAGGTATCGCGGCCCCAGTTGAACTGGATCGTCATCGGGATCTGGAACAGGCCGGCGCTGGCACGCGGGCCGAAGGTGATGAGCGCGATCAGGCAGCCGGCCGCGACGATGATCTCCGGAGCGTAGCTGCGCGCTGGCGTGGACGTCATGGCTATCTCCGAAACGTCGAATGTGTGGCTACACGTTATCGCCCTGCCCGCACGGCAACCAGCGCGATTTCGTGACATTTCGCATCACGGCAAAGCATGGAAGGCAAGGCGCGTTCGCGCGTCTCCCGTCTGGGAGAAAATAGCGCGACGAAGCCGAAACGACGAGGGGTGGCGTGCCGCCGCATCATCGTCCCCTACGAAGCTCCGCTGTCGTTAACCGGCGCTCAACCTTACCGAGGCGATAACGGATTCCAACGAAGGCGCTCAGAGTTCGGCAGCGTCTTTCGTTCCGTGCGATCGGGACGGGTGTGTCGCTTTGAGTCATTGGCGTGTGCACAGGCATGGGCGGAAGGCGCGCCCCCTCGGCATCAAATGGGCCGCGAGCACCGTCGCGCCCTGGGCCCTGTCCGTCGGCATGCTCGTCTCCTTCACCGCCTCCGCCGGCCAGAATTTCGGCCCGACCGGCCTGCCGTCGAGCGCCATGGCCCGGGTCGCGCCCGGCCCCGTCTCCGAACTGGCGGAAGGCCCCTCGATGCTGGTCGCCGCCAGCGCCTTCCGTCTGCCCGGCCTTGCCCTGACATCCGCCGTCACGCAGGCGAAGCTTTCCTTCGAGGACCCGGAGCGGCGCATCGTCGTCGACCCGCGCGCGCCGCGCGAGGACATGAAGCGCTCCGTGGCCGCGAGCTTCCCCGAGGTCGACCGCACCGCCAAGGGCGACATGCTGCCGAGCCTGCGGCCGGGCCTCTCCGAACATCCGTCGATCGAGCTGGAGCGCGTCGTCTTCGGCGACACGCAGCCGAAGCTGATCTCGGGCGGCTTCTCGCTCGACGCGATGCGCGCGGCCGAAGCCGTCGACGGCCCGCAGACCGGCTTCGAGCCCTATGCCAACGACGAGGGGCTGACCGATCCGGCCCTGTCCGATTCCTCGCCGGTCTCGCCGTTCAAGCCGAAGATCCTCTCGGCGCGACAGGCGGAGCTTCATCTGGAAAGCATCGACGGCTCGTCGCCGTCAGTGCCGCAGGCAAGCCAGGCCTCGTCCTCGACACCGCTCGTCGGCTCGGTCATCGGCACGCTGACGCCCTCTGCCCTGCCGGCTCAGTCCGCCCCGCAACAGCGCGGGCGGATCGCGCTGGCCTCGGCGCCGGCCAATCGCGACCTGCGCCTGGCCGAGCCCGGCGTGAAGCAGGACTACACCAAGCTGATCGCGCCGGAGAACATGGCGAAGGAGCAGCGCTGCCTCGCGGAAGCCATCTATTTCGAGGCCCGCTCGGAGTCACTCCAGGGCCAGGCAGCCGTGGCGCAAGTGGTGCTCAACCGCGTGAAGAGCGGGCTTTATCCGAGCAGCGTCTGCGGCGTGGTCTACCAGAACAGCAACCGCTACCTCGCCTGCCAGTTCACCTTCACCTGCGAAGGCAAGTCCCTGCGCATCACCGAGCCCGCTTCCTGGCGCGACGCTGTCAGGATCGCGCGCGAGGTCCATGACGGCACGACCTATCTGCCGGAAGTCGGCGCCTCGACCCATTATCACGCCAATTACGTGCGGCCTTACTGGGCGAAGCGGCTGAAGAAGATGGATACGATCGGTCAGCACGTCTTCTACCAGCTGCGGCCGGGGCAGACCTGACGGAGCAGACCGCCTGTGGCCTCATCCACCTTGACGTGGCAGGCCGGCGCGGGCGCTACCCGAACAGGAAATGCCAGACGCCGTAACCGATGACGCCGACCCAACCGAACGTCACGACCGCGGTCAGGCCCAGGTAGAGCGCGATGAAAGCGTTGTCCTTGATATCGTCCATAAGGCCCTCCGCGGCGCGCGACCCGGCCACTCTCGCGAGTGACCGGGCCAGCCCAAACGGATGCGGCATGAAGGCTGGGCCAAGCCTCGCGAATGTCATAGCCAGGCAATTCCGGTGCCGGCGTCCTTTGTTCGAAGGGCGCGCGGCCTTTATGGATGACCTCCGGCCAATGACGCCGGTCAGGACTGCCGGTCACCGCGATCGGCTCTCTCCGTTAATGGAGCCGCGCTCCCAGATCGCCGCTCGGCCAGTGCCCGACTGACTAGAATCCGAGCGTTTTCCTTTACTTGGGCGCAATCTGCGTGAATGCGCGCACCAGCACCGAATTGGTTAATTTTACCTTGTTTTAGCGTTTACCTTGCGTTCATCACTTCGAGCAGGCTTCCTGTCCCCAACGAACGGCGCCCGGCGCCGTAACCGACAGGTCAGGTCAACATGGTGCGTTCGCTTTCTTCAGGCATCATCGCCGCTTCCAGCCTCACCGCTGCGCTCGTGCTCGGCGCATCAGTCGCCCAGGCCGGCGGCGGTTGCCGCGGCTCCGCTTGCTACAACCTCGTCAACACGCCGCCGGTCTACGGCACGATCGACGAGACCTATCAGGTCCGCCCGGCGCAGGTTCAGCGCCGCGTCGTGCCGGCCGAGTACGAGACGGTCACCGACACGGTGATGATCGCTCCCGAGCGCCGCATCCCGCATCACCGCGCCGCCGTCTATGAGACGGTGACCGAGAAGGTGCTGATCTCATCCGCCACTCGCCGCTGGGAAGTGACGCGCGACGCCTGGGGCAATACGGTCGGCTGCTGGGTCGATGTGCCCGCCCGCTACGGCTACCAGAGCCGCCGCGTCGAGGTTTCACCGGCTACCATCGATTACGAGACGGTTCCGGCCGTCTACACGCAGCGTCAGCGCCAGGTGATGGTGCGCCCCACCCAGGTCGTGCGGGAGGAGATTCCCGCCGCCTATGAGACCCGGCAGCGCCAGGTGATGGTCAGCGCCGGTTCGCAGTACTGGTCCCGCTCGCGCTACTGAGCGGACCGACAGAGTTTCATGCAGACCCTTTTATACCCACGGAACGACCACTTTCACCCCGGCCCTCGCGCCGGGGTTTTTTCCTGGCCGGTTTTCCCAAGGCGCAGAGCGCCGTCATTCCCAGGCATGGCAAAGCCGTGAGCCCGGAATCAGGAACCGCTGAATCTGATCGAAACCTGCGCAGATCGGCAACACCCCGAAAGGCGGCGGTTCCGGACCCCGGAATGGCGGCTATGCGCGATGTAACAGGGAGCGTCCGCTCAGGCGAGCTTGTCGCCGAGCAGGAGAACGCAAACGCCGACGACGAAGGCGAGGAAGCGAGCGGGCATGCGGACCAGCGTGCCCGGAGGACGGCCCGTCGCAAAACCGACGAGCAATTCGACGATCCCCAGACCGAACAGCACGATGGCGAAAGGCGGCAGGGCTCCGTCCGGGGCGATGAGGCCGGCCCGGACCGCCCAGGCGACGATCGTTCCGAGAACGGCGCCCAGCGCGATGAACAGAAGCTCGTTTCGCGACAGGCGCATCGCTTCGTCAGCGCCGGCGGAAGTTCTGGCGCGGAGCGGACGGACCGGGGCCCGCGGTCTTCTGGCGGAAGTTGATGCGGCCGCGATCAAGGTCGTAGGGCGACATCTCGACGATGACGCGATCGCCCGCGATGGTGCGGATGCGGTTCTTCTTCATCTTGCCGGCGGCATAGGCCAGGATGATGTGATCGTTGTCGAGCTTCACCCGGTAGTTGCCGTCCGGGAGCACCTCGACCACGGTGCCGTCGAATTCAAGCAGTTCTTCTTTCGCCATCTGTCGTCCTTCGTGAGCCCTAGGGCGCGTGGGCGAGCCTTCGTCTCAGAGGCTCGCCCTTGGTTCTGGTCGATCGCGCGTCAGCGCGCGCGCCGCCGGGCGCCGTTGGTGCGTGGTTGCTGTGTTCTTTGCTGCAAGAACGCGACGCCGCCAAGCCCTTCTTTTGCGGAAACGCCGTCTTTTCGCTGTGCCGCCTGCTCAGGGCGCGGGGCACGCTCGGGATGGCGCGGACGCTCGTGACGCTCCTGGCGCTGGCCGCCATTGGCAGGCTGGTTGCGCTGGCCGCCCTCAGCGGGCTTGCCACCGCGCGGCTGCTGCTGCCCTTGCGGGCGAGCCTGCTGCTGGCCCTGCGGACGGGCACCTTGCTGGCCCTGCGGGCGGCCTGGACCACCACGTCCGCCACCGTTCTGCTGCTGGCCACGCCCGCCGCCGCGCTGGTTCTGCGGCGGCTTCTTCGGCGTGCGGCCATCCCAATAGGGCACCGCGCCGATCGGGGTGATCGCGACCTTGGTCAGCTTCTCGATGGCAGCGAGATCGCCGCGCTCTTCCGGCGTGCAGAAGGCGATGGCGAGGCCCGACGCGCCGGCGCGTGCGGTGCGGCCGATGCGGTGGACATAGGTCTCCGGCACGTTCGGCAGGTCGAAATTCACGACATGGCTGATGCCGTCGACATCGATGCCGCGCGCCGCGATGTCGGTGGCGACGAGGATGCGCAGGCTGCCGTCGCGGAAAGCGCCAAGTGCCCGCTCACGTTGGCTCTGGCTCTTGTTGCCGTGGATCGCGGCCGCTTCGATGCCTGACGCGCCGAGCTGACGCACGACCTTGTCGGCGCCGTGCTTGGTGCGGGTGAAGACGATGGCGCGCTCGAGCTCGGGCACGTTCAGCGTCTTCGCCAGCAGTGCCGGCTTGTCGCCCGGCTCGGTGAAGATGACGCGCTGGTCGATCTTCTCGGCGGTGGTCGCGACCGGCGCCACCGCGACCTCGACCGGATCGGTGAGATAGGCGGAGGCGATCTCGCGGATCGGCTTCGGCATGGTCGCCGAGAAGAGCAGCGTGTGGCGCTCCTTCGGGATCAGGGTCGCGATGCGGCGCAGCGCATGGATGAAGCCGAGGTCGAGCATCTGGTCGGCCTCGTCGAGGACGAGGAACTCGATCTCGCGCAGCGAGACGGCGCGCTGGTCGACGAGGTCGAGCAGGCGGCCGGGCGTGGCGACGAGGATGTCGACCTTCTCACCGAGCGCGCGGATCTGCTTGCCGACGGGCACGCCGCCGAAGATCACCGTCGATTTCAGCGAGGTGTAGCGGGCATAGGTGCGGATGCTGGCTTCGATCTGGGCCGAGAGCTCACGCGTCGGCGACAGGATGAGCGCACGCACGCTGCGGGCCGGCATCTGGCGCGGCTTGGCGAGCAGGCGATGCAGCATCGGCAGCGAGAAGGCAGCGGTCTTGCCGGTGCCGGTCTGGGCGGCGCCGAGCAGGTCGCGGCCCTGCAGAATATGAGGGATCGCCTGCGCCTGGATCGGCGTCGGCGTTTCATAGCCCTCGGCCGCGAGCGCCTTGAGAAGGGGCTCGGCGAGGCCGAGATCGGTAAACTTGGTCAAGAAGGATCTTTCCGGACGCCGCGATGCGAGGGGCGCATGTGGGTTTCGGCTGCGCCGCAGGCTCGCATCCGGCCTGAATTCAAAAATAGTCGGACCTGCCGGCGAACCGCTAGCCACAGCGCCGGCAGGCTTGTCGTGGACCGGGGCCGCTATAGCATCGGACCGAAAAGCGGGTTCCACTTTTCGGAGAACTCCGATGCGATAACTAAGAGATCGATCATCGTGACCGCGTCCTATCGGACGCGCGATGATCTGGGCTCTCCCGGTCGATCAGGTATCAGCTCAGGCGACGACGAGGTTGCCGGCCGAGGTCTTGCCGGTCTTGCGATCGGCAACGAGTTCGTAGGAGACGACCTGGCCGTCGCGCAGCTCGCGGAGACCCGCGCGCTCGACAGCGGAGATGTGGACGAACACGTCCTGGCCGCCGTTCTCAGGGGTGATGAAGCCGTAGCCCTTGGTGGCGTTGAACCACTTCACGGTGCCCTTTTCCATAGTTCTGGAATCCTTACGTTTCAGATCCGCGTATCGTTGCGACCCAGAGCTCGACGCGCGGACGTCTTGCAGTGGTATTGTAGCGATGTGTGGTGGATCTGAATCGTGCCCGCCGACCGGATTGCCCGCGCGGAGGATTGGCCAGAACCCGGCCGCATCTCGTCATACATCGGTGCGGATAGCACGAAATGCAAGAAGGGTCCAGCAAGGGGCCTGAACCAGGCGCCTTACCTAGACAAGGTCATCCGACTGCACATGCAGGGCCTGGGCGATCCGCTCCAGCTTCTCTGCCGCCGCGCGCCGCGTGCCGGTCTCGATCTGGCTGAGATAAGGCTGCGACAGGCCAGCCGCCTGTGCGAGACCGCTGACGCTCAGGCCGCGATGCTCCCGCCAAACGCGGATCGGGCTTTCGCCTGCGAGAAGGCGTTCGACCATGGCAGCCGGCAGCAGCTCCTCCTCGCCCGCCTCCAGCCGCTCGCGGAAAGCCCGCACCGCGGCGCTATCGGCAGCGTCCTCGGCCGCGGCCAGCAGGAGCTGATAGTCCGCTTCCGAGAGCATCACCATCCGCTCACCATTGGGGGTCGTGAAGATTTGCGCGTTCATCGCCTCAACCTCCTATTCGTAGACGGAGCCACGCGGCGCGATCCTCAGGATGGCGATGACGCGACCGTCCTCGGAAAACAGGATGCGCCAATCACCGACCCGTAACCTGAAGATGCCGGCTTCGCCCTTCAATGCTTTCACATTGTTGGCCAGCGAGCCCGGATCGGCGGCATACTGGTCGATCTTCAGGCGGATCGTCGCGGCGACATTGGCAGGCATCCGCCGCAACGTGCGCACGGCCTCCCTGCTGTATGTCACCAGCTTCATGGCCAATCTATAGCAAAACTATTGCTGATTGCAATAGATTTGCTCAACGCAGGCGCTGCACGACGCTGCACAAACCGCCCAGGTCGGCCAGCTTGACGAAGCGATCATGCCCCGCCGGCTCCTCGGCATGTTCAAGCACCCAGGTCAATTCATGCGGGACGTGGACGGCCCAGGAACCGGCCTCCAGCGCCGGCAGGATGTCGGATTTCAGGGAATTGCCGACCATCATCGCCCGCCCTGCCCCGTCGCCATGGCGATCGAAGATGCGGCCATAGGTCTCCGGCTTCTTGTCGCTGACGATCTCGACCGCGTGGAAGAAATCGCCGAGGCCGGACTGCGCGAGCTTGCGCTCCTGGTCGAAGAGATCGCCCTTGGTGATCAGCACCAGCCTGTAGTCGCCCGACAGCGCGGCAAGCGTCTCCTGAACATGCGGCAAGGTCTTGACAGGATGGGCCGCCATTTCGCGCCCCGCGGCGAGGATCTCGCCGATGACGGAAGCCGGGACCTGCCCCCGCGTGATCTCGATCGCCGTCTCGATCATCGAGAGCACGAAGCCCTTGATGCCGAAGCCGTAGAAACCGAGATTGCGCTTCTCCGCTTCGAGCAGGCGGCCGGAAATCTCGGCCGCCTCGCCGTGCTCGCCGAGCAGTGCGACGAAGCGATCCTCCGTCATTCGGAAGAACTGCTCGTTCTGCCAGAGCGTGTCGTCGGCATCGAAGCCGATGGTGGTAAGGCTGGACATGACGCAACTATGGTAGAGGTACCGAGCAACGGCAACGATCTGGCAATCTCAAGATGGCTCGCTCAGAATCCCCCATGCGAGATAACCGGCTAGGATTCATGGCGACCCATCAAGTGCCCGAAGATTTCGACCGCATGGGAGCGGAGGAAATCGAAGCTCTATTCCTCCGCAACCCCATCTACCCAGAGGCAGCGATTCCTCAACCATCCTTCGGCTTGATCGCGCCGAGCGCCGCCTGCGCGGCGGCAAGCCGGGCGATCGGCACGCGGAAGGGCGAGCAGGAGACGTAGTCGAGGCCGACGCTCTCGCAGAATCCAATCGAGGCCGGGTCGCCGCCATGCTCGCCGCAGATGCCGAGCTTGATACCCGAACGTGTCTTGCGGCCGCGCTCGGCCGCGAGCTTCACCAATTCGCCGACGCCGTCCTGATCGATGGTGACGAAGGGATCGGCGTCGAGCAGGCCCTTGGCCGTGTAGGAACCGAGGAAGGAGGAGGCGTCGTCGCGGCTGATGCCGAGCGTCGTCTGCGTCAGGTCGTTAGTGCCGAAGGAGAAGAACTCGGCGCTCTCGGCGATCTCGGCGGCGCGCAAGGCGGCGCGCGGCAATTCGATCATGGTGCCGACCTGATAGTCGATCTTCGTGCCGCTCTCCTCGATCACGGCCTTGGCCATGGCGTCGATGCGGGCCTTGACGAGGTCGAGCTCGGGCTTGCCCATGACGAGCGGCACCATCACCTCCGGGATCACCGGCTTGCCGGTTTCCTTGGCGGCGATCACCGCCGCCTCGAAGATGGCGCGGGCCTGCATCTCGGCGATCTCGGGGAAGGCCACCGCGAGACGGCAGCCGCGGAAGCCGAGCATCGGGTTGAACTCGTGCAGTTCGGCGGCGCGGTGCTTCAGCGCGTCCGGGGTGACGCCGAGCGCAGCCGCAACCTCGCCGATCTCCTTCTCGCCATGCGGCAGGAACTCGTGCAGCGGCGGATCGAGCAGGCGGATTGTCACCGGCAGGCCGCTCATGATGCTGAAGAGCTGGACGAAGTCCTGACGCTGCACCGGCAGGAGCTTGGCGAGCGCGGCCCGCCTGCCCTTGTCGTCATGGGCGAGGATCATCTCGCGAACGGCCTGGATGCGGTCCCCTTCGAAGAACATGTGCTCGGTGCGGCAGAGGCCGATGCCCTCGGCGCCGAATTCGCGGGCCGTCTTCGCATCCTCGGGGGTCTCGGCATTGGCGCGGACCTTGAGGCGGCGGACCTTGTCGGCCCAGCCCATCAGCGTCGCGAACTCGCCGGAGAGCTCCGGCTTCTGCATCTTGATCTCGCCGAGCAGGACCTGGCCGTTGCCGCCGTCGATGGTGACGAAATCGCCGGCCTTCAGCGTGGTCGGACCGACGGTGAGCGTGCCCTTGGCATAGTCGATGCGGATCTGGCCGGCGCCGGAGACGCAAGGCTTGCCCATGCCGCGCGCCACGACCGCCGCATGCGAGGTCATGCCGCCGCGCGAGGTCAGGATGCCCTCCGCGGCATGCATGCCGTGGATGTCCTCCGGCGAGGTCTCGACGCGGACGAGGATGACCTTGCGGCCAGCCTTCTTCGCAGCTTCGGCATCGTCGGAATTGAAGACGATCTCGCCGGCGGCGGCGCCGGGCGAGGCCGGCAGGCCGGTGGTCAGGACGCGGCGCTCGGCCTTCGGATCGATGGTCGGGTGCAGGAGCTGGTCGAGCGCACCGGGCTCGACGCGGCCGACGGCCTCTTCCTGCGTGATCAGCCCTTCGGTCGCGAGCTCGACCGCGATGCGGAGCGCTGCCTTGGCGGTGCGCTTGCCGGACCGGGTCTGCAGCATCCAGAGCTTGCCCTCCTGGATGGTGAACTCCATGTCCTGCATGTCGCGGTAATGCTTCTCGAGGATGCCGTAGATCCGGCAAAGCTCGGCATAGGCCTCCGGCATCTCCCGTTCCATCGAGGGCTTGTCGGAGCCCGCCTCCTTGCGGGCGGCCTCGGTGATGTCCTGCGGCGTGCGGATGCCGGCGACGACGTCCTCGCCCTGGGCGTTGATCAGGAACTCGCCATAAAGCGCGTTCTCGCCGGTCGAGGGATTGCGGGTGAAGGCGACGCCGGTCGCGGAGGTGTCGCCCATATTGCCGAACACCATCGACTGGACGTTGACCGCCGTGCCCCAGCTCGCCGGGATGCTGTTCAGCTCGCGATACTTGATGGCGCGGGCGTTCATCCAGGAGGAGAACACGGCGCCGACGGCGCCCCAGAGCTGCTTCTCGGGCTCCTGCGGGAAGTCGGAGCCGAGCTCCTTCTTCACGATCTCCTTGTACTTGCCGACCAGCAGCTTCCAGTCGGCGGCCTTGAGATCGGTGTCGAGATGGAGGCCCTTGCGCTCCTTGTAGTCCTCCAGCGCCTCCTCGAAGAGGCCGTGGTCCACGTCGAGCACGACGTTGGAATACATGGTGATGAAGCGGCGATAGCTGTCCCAGGCGAAACGTTCGTCGCCCGAGGCCTTCGCGACAGCCTCGACCGTCTCGTCGTTGAGACCGAGATTGAGGACAGTGTCCATCATGCCCGGCATCGAGGCGCGGGCACCGGAGCGGACCGAGACGAGCAGCGGATTGGCCGGGTCGCCGAAGGTCTTGCCGGTGAGCTTGCCCATGCCGGCGAGCGCGGCCTTGACCTGCCCGTCGAGCTCGGCCGGGAAGCTTTTGCCGTTGTCGTAATAGGCCGTGCAGACCTCGGTGGTGATGGTGAAGCCGGGCGGAACGGGCAGGCCCAGATTGCTCATCTCGGCGAGGTTCGCGCCCTTGCCGCCGAGCAGGTTCTTCATTCCCGCCTCACCCTCGGCCTTGCCGTCGCCGAAGGTATAGACCCACTTCCCACCTGCCATCACATAGCCTCTTCTGTTCAACCGGACGAGGCAAACGCCGCGCCGGCGTGAAAGTTTCGTGTGCGTGCCGCCAATGACTCAGGGTCATCGGCCGCGGGGATGAGGCGCTCATGCCCAAAACGACATGAACAATCAATGAGCGTGTGCAGCATCGGCTGATGCAGCGCAATAGCACGGCTGGGTTGCGTCAGGCTCCCTCCCCGCGCGCGGCCCGGGGCCAGCGCAGCGGCCAGTTGACGATGCGCTCGGCGACCTCTTCCTCGGGAACCTCATCCTCGTTGGCGAAGACGCGGCCGCGCACGGAGACGCCGGCCGCAACCACGGTCTCAGGGTCGCCCGAGACCAGCGGATGCCACCAGGGCAGGTCCTTGCCTTCGGCAACGAGGCGATAGCCGCAGGTCGGCGGCAGCCAGGGCAGCGTGCGCACCTCCTCGGGCGTCAACGTCACGCAATCCGGCACTTTCTGCGAGCGGTTCGGGTAGTCCCGGCAGCGACAGGTGCCGGCCTCGAACAGGCGGCAGCCGACATCGGTCGCGAAGATGCGGCCGGTATCCTCATCCTCCAGCTTGACGAGGCAGCAGCGGCCGCAGCCGTCGCAGAGCGATTCCCATTGCTCGCTCGACATCGCCTCCAGCGGCGTCGTCAGCCAGAAGGGCTGATCTTTCGGCGGGGTCTGCGTCATGGCAGGCTTATGCGCCGACGGAAGCGAAGATGGAAGACCATCGAGCTCCACCCTCGGTCGGAATGGCACAGCATTCGTCGCAGTTTACGGTCCCAAAGGCGAAATTTACCGTCCCGCCTCTTATCCGGGCGCTAGCGATGCCTATGTGTCCATTCCCTGGCGCTCGCCTGTTGCCAAGACGCCAAGCTCGCGGCAGGACTTAGGCGGGGGCCATTCGGAAAGCCTGGAACGCCATGGAGTTCAGGAAGGCGGGCTGGAGGACGCGGCTGAAGCGCTTCGCGCTGGCCGCCGACTCATGGCTGGACGCCAGCCTGTGGGGCGCCGGGCGCCGCGCCGGCGAAATCCATGAGCGCATCCGCAGCATCGCCGATCGCCTGACTGTCAGCGGCGGCAAGCGCATCGCCGCCGAAGTCGCCAGCGAAGGGCTTAATATCGGCATCGTCGGCGCCATTTTCGTGCTGGCGCTGGCGCTGCCCTCTTTCCGGATCGGCAACGAGGAAGCGCTCAAGAACCAGGTCTTCGCCGTCACCTTCCTCGATCGCTACGGCACGCCGCTCGGCCATCGCGGCGCTCGGCATGACGATTCGCTCAAGCTGGAGGAGATGCCGGACCATCTGCTCAAGGCCGTGCTCGCCACCGAGGATCGCCGCTTCTACGACCATTTCGGCATCGACCTGATCGGCACCTCGCGGGCGCTGCTGGTCAATACACGCGCCTCCGGCGTCGTCCAGGGCGGCTCGTCGCTGACCCAGCAGCTCGCCAAGAACCTGTTCCTCAACAACGAGCGCTCGCTCGACCGCAAGATCAAGGAAGCTTTCCTCGCCCTGTGGCTGGAAACGCGGCTGAGCAAGAACGAGATCCTCAAGCTCTATCTCGACCGCGCCTATATGGGCGGCGGCACCTTCGGTGCTGCTGCGGCGGCGGAATACTATTTCGGCAAGTCGGTGCGGGACGTCACGCTGGCCGAGGCCGCTATGCTCGCCGGCCTGTTCAAGGCACCGACGAAATACGCTCCGCATGTCAACCTGCCGGCGGCGCGCGCGCGCGCCAACGACGTGCTCAACGCCATGGTCGATGCCGGTTTCATGACGGCCGGCCAGGTCGACAGCGCCAAGCGCAACCCGGCAACGCCGATCGACCGCAAGCGCGATTCCAGCCCGGATTACTATCTCGACTGGGCCTTCGACGCGGTGAAGGAGCTCGCGTCCGAGGGCAAGCTCGGCGCCGACCGCGTGCTGACGGTGAAGACGCCGCACGACACCGCGATCCAGGAGCGCGCCGACGAGGCGATCGAGTCGATCCTGCGCCAGCATGGCCCGGCCTATCGCGTGAAGCAGGCGGCGACCGTCGTGATGGACCCGGACGGGGCCGTGCGCGCCATCGTCGGCGGCCGCGACTACGGCGCGAGCCAGTTCAACCGGGCAACCGCGGGGCAGCGCCAGCCCGGCTCCTCGTTCAAGCCCTTCGTCTATGCCGCCGCGCTCTCGGCCGGGCTCTACAAGCCGAACACCATCGTCACCGACCGGCCGGTCTGCATCGGCAACTGGTGCCCGAACAATTACGGGCGCTCCTATGCCGGCTCGATGCCGCTGACGGTGGCGCTGGCGAAGTCGATCAATACGATCCCCGTGCAGATGTCGATCGCCATCGGCCGCGCCACGGGCGAGACGCATGAGGCCCGCGCGGCCACGATCGGCCGCAAGAAGATCATCGAGACGGCCCATGCCATGGGCCTGACCACGCCACTGACCGACACGGTCTCCCTGCCGATCGGCGCGGGCGAGGTCACGGTGATCGACATGGCCGCCGGCTATTCCGTGCTCGCCAATGGCGGACGCCGGGCCAAGCCCTATGCCGCGCTCGAGATCGCCAATTCGCAGGGCGAGGTGATCTACCGCCATGACCGCGACGAGCCGGAGCCGAAGCAGGTGCTGAGCCCGCAGGTGGCGCAGGACATGAACTTCATGCTCTCGAAGGTGCCGACCGAAGGCACCGCCCGGCGCGCCGCGCTCGACGGCGTCGTCACCGCCGGCAAGACCGGCACGACCAACGGCTACAAGGACGCCTGGTATGTCGGCTATTCCGGCAATCTCGTCGGCGCCGTCTGGTTCGGCAACGACAATTCCGCCGAGACCGCGAACATGACCGGCGGCTCGCTGCCGGCGATGACGTGGAAGGAGATCATGCAGTTCGCCCATCAGGGGCTGGAGCTGAAGCCGATCCCCGGCGTGCCCGCAGTCGATCCGAAGAGCGCAGCGATCGCCAAGGCCGGCAGCGCCGCGACGCCGGCAACCACGGTATCCGGTCCCGGCGCCGGCCATATGCCGCGCCAGTCCTTCGAGGTGCTCTCGGCCGTCGGCTCGCTGTTCAAGGCCGTGGAGCCACGGCGCGTCGCCAGCCGCCCGGTGCAGGTCGGCATCCGCGAGATCTCGGGGAACGAGCCGCGGGTGCGCTGAGGCTGTTGACGTCAGCGGGTGCGGCGGATCAACTCCGCCGCGGAAGCCTCTCCCAGGCGGAAGGACAGCGTGCGGATTCTCGATCTCGCCTATATCCTCGCCCTCGGGGCCGGGCTCGGCCTCGGCTCCGCGCATTGGGCCGTTGCCGGGCGCCCCGCCATCGGCAAGGTCGAGGTCGGCGCCTGGACGGCGTGGCCGCGCAGCGGCAGCCGCGAGGTCGATCCCTATATGCGCGCCTATCTCGCCCGCGGCGTGCATCTGCCGTTCGGCTCCGGCGAGGGGCTAGAGCTGATCGCCGAGCGGGACGATGCGGGGCAAGCGCTGGACGGGCGCTGCCGCTACCGGCTCTCCGGCGCGACGCCGACGACGCGCGGCTGGACCGTCGGCATCACCGATGGCGACGGGCTACCTTTCCGCCTGCCGCTTGAGCGCACAAGCTTCACCGATTCGGAGATCGTTCGGCCGGAGGACGGCAGCCTCGCCATCTTCGCTTCCGCCGCGCCGGAAGCAGGCAACTGGCTACCGCTGCCAGCGAGCGGGCGCTTCCAGATCCGCCTGCGGCTCTACGACACGCCGATCTCCAGCCAGACCGGCGAGACACGCGCCGGCAACCTGCCGCGTATCACGCGCGTCGATTGCCGATGAGTGCCGTCAGCCATGATCCGCCGGAACGGCGCAACTTGCCCTTCGCCGGCTGGCGGCCGCGCCTGCGCGCCGGGTTCGCGCGTTTCGTCATGACGACGCTCGCCGGGCTCATCCTCGCGGCGATCGTGCATATCGTGACGGTCCTGGCGATTCCCTCTCTCTCCCGGCACGATGCCGCCCATGCCTATCGCGAGCTTGGCAACGAGGGGCATGCCGAGCCGGTGCCCTCGCCTGGCAACAGCCAGGGCCTGCCGGCCTTGCGCGAGGCCGATCCCGATGTCGTCACCGCGATCTGCAGCTACGACCTCTCGGCCGGACCGATGCGGATCGTCGCCCGCACGGGCACACTACCGCTCGGCCTGACGCTGCACCGGCAAGGCGGTGGCGTGCTCTATGCAATCACCGACCGCGCGGCGATCCGCGGCACGCTCGAATTCCTGGTGATGACCGAGGCTCAACGCGACGAACGCATCGCCGCCGACGAGGAGGGCGAGACCAGCCGGGAACTGCGCATCGTCTCCGATACCGACCAGGGCCTGATCGTCGCGCGGGTCCTGCAGCGCCTGCCCTCCGACCGGGCCGATGCGGAGGCGCTTGCGACAGGCGTCGCCTGCGGGGCGGCGAACTAAGAGGCTCTAAGCTAGCCCTTGTAGACGACCGGGCGCTTGCCGCCTTCGCCGAAGGAGCCGTTGAGCTGCATCTGGCAGAGCGGCTTGGCTTCCATCTCCAGCGCCATGATCGCGCGCTCGGCCTTCACGGCCTCGCGCGACGCCATCTCGACGACGAGATTGGCGAGCGCATAACGGTAGCTGCGGATGCGGAAATCGATGCGCTCGCAGACCCAGAAGACGAGCCCTTCGTTTTCGACGACGCGCGCCATCGCCGGCTCCTGCTTGTCGGCCGGAACGTCGGGAGAGGATTCGGCCGTGCGCATGCGCACCCGGTCCATGTTCACGACGCGCCCCGCATTGGCGCGGAAGGGGCCGATCAGCAGGCGGTCGGCATTGGCGTCCTCCGCCAGCCGGTTGTAGCGCGAGGCCTGCGAGGCAAAGGACATCGAAGTCAGCGCCCGGAAATAGTCGCCGACATCGGTCGACTGGACCGCGACCGGCAGGATGCGGGTATGGGCGAGATTGGAGACCTCACCCTGGAAGACGCTGCGCTCGTGGCCGGGCATGACGAAGCGCCAGGCGCGGTCGCGCATCTGCTCCTCGTCATCGGTCAGGCGGAAATAGGATGTCTGCTCGCCGCGCATGGTGGCGGACCAGAAACCCGCTTCGGGCGCGATGAGCTGCGTCCAGACCGTCGGACGCGGACGGCCGAGGTCGCCCGTGGTGGCGGTGCAGGCCGAAACCGACGCAGCCGCCAGCAAGGCGAGCAGCAGCTTGGCCGGCCCCTGTGTCACGCAGGCTGCCTGCGGGCGCTCTTGCGCGGGGCGACCTTGCGGGCCCGCCCGGCGGAGGAGGTCTTGGCGGCCGGCTGCCGGGCCTCGGGCGCGCGCTCGTAACGAACGCCCGTGAAAAACAGGATTTCCGCCGTCTGCGGCGGAAGCGAAGAGGCCAAAGCCTGCTGCGGGCGCCGCTGCGGCGCAAAGGGGATGACGACGGCCATGATGCGCCTCCTTATCCAGCGCCAGAGTTGCAACGCGAAGGCAGGCGAGGTGCGGGCAGCACCGAGTCGCAAGGCCCCGCAAGCTCATCAGGCCCGGACATGGTTAACGCGGCCTTAACGGTCGGGGATTAATAGTGCTGCATCTTCGGTTTCCCGGTCCGAGTCTGCCATGCCTGCATCCGTTTCCCAGGAACTCGCCGACCTCGCCCGCCTCGCGCGGGATGGCGGGCTCGACCTCAGCCCGATCTCGCTGCGGGTCAAGGCGGATCTGCTGCTGTCGTCGCCACAGCCCTCGCCTGCCGATCTTGCCGCCTTCAGCGAGATGGCCGAGGCGCTGCTACCGGGCATCGACGAGGCGACGGCGCTGATCCTGGCCCGCAAGCTCGCCGGCTGGCCGCAGACGCCCGCGCCGGTGCTCACCGGGCTCGCCGCGAAGGGCGGCGCCGTGCTGGCCGAGCTCCTGCGCCATGGCATGCCCGTCGCGGAAGCAGAGATCGAACGCCTCGTCGAAACCGGCGACGAGGCGATGCGCGCGGCGCTCGCCGTCCGCTCCGACCTTTCGGCCCAGGCCGTCCTCATGCTGGTCGCGGATGAAAGCCGCGCGCTCGACCTCGCCCTGATCGCCAATCACAATGCCCCGATGCCACGCGCGGCCGTCGACAGCCTGATCGCGCGGGCGCGGACGGAGCCCGCCTACCGGCCCGGCCTGCTGGCACGTCCCGATCTGTCCAATCTCGAGCTCGCGCCGCTCTTCCTCCATGCCGGCGCGGAGCGGCGCCTCGCGGTCCTCGAATCGCTGATGGCGCGCGAGGCCCTGCATCCCAGCGAAAGGCGGCCAGCCCTGACCGGCGCGGTCTTCGCCGGCTGGCTCGACCTCGCGGCTGAGGATCGCGGCAGTGCCTTTGCGGCCATCGCCGAGCATCTCGGCGGCGGCGGGGCACTCGCTGCCGCCATGGCCGGCGACGCGTCACGGGACCTTGCGGCGCTTGCGCTGACCGCCAGCGGCACCACGGTCGAGGAAGCGACGCGATTTCTGATCCGGCTCGGCGACGATGCCGCCCATTCGGTCGAACGGATCTTCGCGCTGGTCGCACTGATGCGCTCGGTGAGGCCCGCCATCGCTTTCCGTCTGACCATGCTCATCGCCGGCACGGCCACTGCCGCGCCGCAACGCCGGGGCCAGCATCAGCCGGCCATGGATCCCAGCGGAACGCCGGCACGCGCCGGCGCCGCCCGGCCCGATGCTCAGCCGGCGATGTCGGACGTTCTTGGAAAGATCGGCCGGCGCGAGCGCGGCTGAGCCGCCGCGCTTCGGCGGGCTCTGTCAGCTCTCGACGAGCTGGAGGCGCGGGTCCCCGGCCCGGTTTTCGATCTCGACAAGCCAGAGATCGCTGTCGAAACGCAACTCGCGATCGACGCGGTCTTCAACGGCGAGCGGATCGGCATCGAGCAGGAGCTGGAAACGGCGCTCGCCATCGTCCTCGGCCAGCGCCTGCGGGGCCGGGCCATAGAGCGCGGCGGTGCCGTCCAGCCGGTCGAGCTTGACGAAGATGGCGCCAGCCTCGCGTGCGCCGCGACGCCGCAGCACGGCAACGAGACCTTCGAGCCCCGCCTGGCGGATATAGGCCGAAACCCAGAAATCGCTGGTCAGGCGCGCCATCTCAGGCGCCCCGGATCACGTGCGAGGCGTCGCAGCGGAGCGGTTGGCAGACTTCACATCCGCCGGCGGACGCAGGTCGCCGCCATTGATCAGGTCGGCGATCGGATCGCGCGCGGGAGCCGCTGCAGCACGGGGCGCCGCAGCCGGGGCAGCCGGTGCAGCAGCGCGCGGCGCGGCCTGGACGGGCGCGGGCGGGCGCGGTTGAGCCTCACGGGCAGCCTGCGTCTGCGAGAGGTCGGTGGGGCGCGCCGGCGGACGGATCGGCTGCGCGGGCGCTTCTGCCGCCGGAGACGGTGCGGGCGCCGGCTCCGCACGGCGTTCGGTCGTCGTCCGCGACTGGGAGGCCGGCGTAGAGGCGGAGAGCATCGGGGCGGGATGGCGCGCCTTCTGGAACATCAGCGCATTGGCGACGATCGCGACCGAGACGATGCCGAAGGTCAGCAGGATGAGCGCCCGGCCCGGCCGCTTGCCGGCAGCGCGCGCGACGCGGCCGAGCCAGGACGTCTTGCGGCGCGCCGGCTGGGCACGGCGCACCGGAGCGGAGAGAGAAGCGCCGGAATGGGCGCGGGCTGCCATGGTCATCGACATTACGTCAGCTCGTCTTCAAGCGGTCAGGCGGAGAGGTTCTTTGGTTTCGAGGCCCCGGCGCGGAGCCCGGGCGAAAGTCACGATCTTGGCAGGCTGCTCGAGGCCCTCGGTGCCGCCGACCGGCAGCCGGACCGAGACGCGCGTGCCGACGCCCGGCGCGCTCTCGACCGTCAGGCGGCCGCCATGCAGGCCGACGAGCCCGCGTACCACGGAGAGGCCAAGCCCGGTGCCCTCATGGGTCCGGTCATAGGCGCCCTTGGCCTGGAAGAAGGGGTCGCCCAGCTTGGGCAGGTCGGCGGCGGCGATGCCGATGCCGGTATCGGCGACGGACAGGTCGATGGTGTCGCCGTCACGCACGACAGCGAGCGTCACCCGGCCGCCGGCCGGCGTGAACTTGATGGCGTTGGACAGGAGGTTGAGCACGACCTGCTTCAGCGCGCGCCGATCGCCCTCCATCGCGGGTAGCGCCGGCCCGACCACGCGCTCCAGCGCGATGCCGCCGGTCTCGGCCCGCAGCGCCATCAGCGTGCAGCAATCTTGCGTCATCGCGGCGAGATCGAGCGGCTCGCGCTCGATGGTCATCGCGCCGCTCTCGATCTTCGAGATGTCGAGCAGCGTGTTCACGACCTCGAGCAGGTGATGGCCGGAGGCGTGGATGATACGGGCGTATTCCAGGCGCTTTTCGGCATCGAGCCAGCCATTGTCCTCGGTGCTCAGCATCTCCGAGAAGCCGATGATGGCGTTGAGCGGCGTGCGCAATTCGTGGCTCACCGTCGCCAGGAACTGACCCTTGACGTCGTTGGCCCTGAGCGCCTCGGCATGGCCGCGCTCGCGGGTCTCCTCGTCGGCACGCCGCGCGGTTACGTCGCGCATCACGCAGACGACGGCGGCGCCATCCGCGGCGGCGGCGCCTGCGACGCGACAAGCCTGCATCTCCAGCCAGAGCGAAACCGGCAGGCGGGCGCCGCCCGCGACCTCACGCGGCACGAAGAGCGTGCGGAAGCAGACCGTCACGCCTTCCCGGCCATGGGCGGCATCGCTCAAAGCCTTCAGGAAGAGCGGCCGGTCGGCGATATGGACGCGCTCGAACAGGCCGCGCCCGAGCAATTCGCGCGGATCGGCACCGGCGAGCGTGCGCGCCGCCGCATTGGCGAAGACGACCGCGCCGCTGGCGTCGTGCCAGGTGACGAGATCGCCGACATGATCGAGCAGGAGCTGCGAACGCGCATCGGAGACGCGCTGCTCGCGCTCCTCGGCATGGCGCCGGCGCAGCAGCACGGCCGTCACGACCAGGGCCTGGGCGAGCGCGGAAACAGCCAGAAGCGGCACGGCCTCGCCAGTCCAGAACGTCGCCTCAGCGAAGGCACCGAGCCAGTGCAAGCCCATGGCCGCGAACAACGCCGCCACGGCGATCCATCCAGCCCGCAGCATGAAGCCACGCGAACCGAAGAAGGCTGCCTCGACCGGCACGACGGCCAGCCAGAGCAGCAACGGCGACGACACGCCGCCGGTCGCGCCGGCCAGTGCCACGATGAAAAGCGACAGTGCCGCGGAAGACAGCGCATGCGCCGCGCCGAGACGACCGGTGCGGGAGACGAAGGCGACGGATAGGACCGCGAGAGCGGCGGCGACGATCATCGCCGCCTCGAAGGCGCCGGGTGCGCCGCGCCAGGCCAGATAAGCGGGAGCGAGGCCGAGCATGCCGCCGCCGACGAGCAGGCGCGACAGAACGAAACGTTCGTGACGCTGCCTTTCCGCCGGGTCCGACTGCACCGATGCATGCACCAGTGCCGCCGCCTGTGTCCTCAATGCTGTCATCGCCATACGGAACGCAACGCCTTACTCTTGCGGATACCCCCATCCGCTTGGCTCAATCTCGTCATGGCGGGTTTAAGCGGGGCTTAAGGCGCCCGGCAGCGAAAGAGCCAACCAGATCGAGAGATCGAATTTTCCGACGTCTTTTCATGTAGTTATCTCAATTCGACTTGATTTTTCCGGTTCGGCCGATGTTCATGGCAAGGTGAATGGAACCTGAAGATCATCTGCCGCATTCGACTCGCATTTGAGCGTTCGGAATGACGCGATTTTTCGATATCCCGGTCTAGGTTGTCCTCGCGGCGCACAGGAAGGCGCCGGCGACGGAGACCGACATGGCCTATCTGCTGCGCAAGATCGCGATCATCGGCCTGATCGCCGTGAATTCGCCCGTGCACAGCGGCAAGCCGGCCGATGCGGCCTTGCCGCAGGCCGTGCGGCAGGTCACCGAAACCGTTCGCACGGAGAGCCGCACCGTGGCCGGCAGCCTGACGGCCGCGCGCGAGGCGGCCGAAATCCTGGCAGGCATGGACCCCGCCCTGCGCGAGCGCATCCTGAACGCTGCGGCGACGGCCATGGTCGGGAAACAGGGCGCACAGCGCTGACCGCTTGACGCCCTCCTGCAATCGCGGGAAGAGGCCGACATGACGACAAGCCTCGACGACATCGTCGCGAATTTCGAACTGCTCGAAGAGTGGGACGATCGCTATCGCTACCTCATCGAACTCGGCAAGAGCCTCGAGCCCCTGCCCGAGGAAGACCATGTCGACGCCAACAAGGTTCGCGGCTGCGCGAGCCAGGTCTGGCTCGTCGCGCATCGCGCGGGCGGCAACGGGCCGCAGACGCGGCTACGCTTCGTCGGCGACAGCGACGCCCATATCGTGCGGGGGCTCGTGGCGCTGGCGCTGGCGATCTTCTCCGGGCGGGAGGCTTCCGAAATCCTCGCGACCGACGCCTTCGCCATCTATGAGCGCCTCGGCCTCGCCGCCCATCTCACGCCGCAGCGCTCGAACGGCGTGCGCGCGATGATCGACCGGATCAAGCGCGACGCCCAGGCAGCGGCCGCGGCCTGAACGCATTCAGCCGGTTGCCGGGAACTCGCTCGGCCGGGCGCCATCTGCCTGCCAGCTGCGTAATCCGGCCTGCCGACTGCGGCGATCAAGGCCGTAATGCGTCACCAGCGCCGCCAGCGCGACGCGCAGCACGACCTTGGCCGAGCGCGGCGGCCAGCGGCGCTCCTTCTCGACGAGATCGAGCCCCTTGAGAAAGCCGCAGATGTCGATCGCCAGGCCCGAGAGCTCCGGCCCGAGGCGATCGCAGGCGAGCCTGACGCGCTGACGCGCCGCAAGCGCCGTGTCGGACGAACCTGCGACGTCGCGCGGCCCTGCACTGGCCTGATCCGGCGTGAAGGCGGCATCCCAGTTCATCGTCGTGCGCGGCAGCATACCCGCCAGGGTGATATCGGCCCGGAAACGCTCCCCCGCCGCGAATTCCGCATCGCTGATCTGCGGCCTGCCATCCTTGCCCGGCCGGCGATGCAGCCAGAGCAGCGGGCTCTCGCGATCATCCATGGCGGGGGCCTGCGGCCTATCCGCCTGAGACCGGGTCTCCTTCGTGGGTGTCGAGCCCGGCTCCGACGCTGCGAGGCCGAGCCGGGCAGCGCCTCCCTTGGCCGACCAGGCCACGAGGCCTTCGGCCTCCAATGCCGCGACCGTTTCCGGAGAGACATAGCCGGCGCCGAGGCTGGTTCCGCTGACAGTGCGGAAAAGCGCGATGCGGCCGCAGCCCAGAGGCGATTCGAGGCCGTAGCACCCCGGCCCTGCGAGATGTTTCAGCAGCCGATTGCGCTCGTTGCGTTGGGTTTCGCCGGTCATCGCCCGGCCTCCACGACCGGACCGCCGAGCTTCGCCATCGTGGCGAGGAGAGCAGCTTCGAGCGCCGTCAGACCGAACTCGAGCCGGGGATCGTCGCGACGGTCCTCGATGAGAGCGCAGGCATGGCGGACGGTCGTGCGATCCCGGCCGAAACAGATGCCGACACGGGTCAGGCTGAGGCCGAAGGCCACATGCGAAAGATACATCGCCGTCTGACGGGCGAGCGCGATCGGTTTCCGGCCCCGGCTCGCGGAACGCAGGCCGGCCAGCGAGATGCGGGCCGCCGCCACGGTCGTCACTTCCGCCAGGCGCGCGCCGGCCGTTGCGCGCAGGACAGCTTGCGGTTGGTCGCCTTGAATGTTCATGATACGTTCCTATTCGAGCCTGCCACGCCTGCACGGCGAGGCATCACAGAAATAGGATTATATTCTTAATTCTCGCTTGGCAAGCCCGCAGCCTGCCTTATCCCCGCCCCTCCCCGCGAGGCACAACAAAAAAGCCGCCGAGATCATCGGCGGCTTTTTCATCTTGAAGTATTCCGAGCCTCTCGGCGCTCCTCCGAGCAACCGAAGCAACTCACCGATGCGGCGTGCCTTACGCCGGAGCCATTGCTCAGCGGCGCTTGCGGCGTTGCTGGCCGAGGCCCATCTTCTTCGCAAGCTGAGAGCGCGCCTCGGCATAGTTCGGCGCGACCATCGGATAGTCCGGCGGCAGGCCCCACTTCTCGCGATACTGCTCGGGCGACATGTTGTACTGCGTGCGCAGGTGGCGCTTCAGCGACTTGAACTTCTTGCCGTCCTCCAGGCAGATCAGGTAGTCGGCCGTGATCGACTTCTTCACGGGGATGGCGGGCTTGGGAGCCTCGACCTGCACCACCGGCGCGGCGCCGCCGATCACGCGGCTCAGCGCCGAGTGAACTTCGCTGATCAGGGCCGGCAGATCGGAGGCCGGCACGGAGTTGTTGGAGACGTAAGCGGAAACGATATCCGCCGTCAGTTCAATGAAATCCGCTCCATCGGTCTCGGTCATGGCGATGTCTCTCCTTATCGTTCTTGGTAACGTTTTACGCTGATCGCCCACCGCCTCGCACCCGACAGCCTGATAAATACTACCAATAGTGGGTCAAGCACCATCGGCCCAGAATCGGACAATGCGGACTGATCGAGGTATGCGTTTATTCGATACTGTTTAGTTGTGCAAGTCAGCATATCTCAACAATTGAGACACTCAAAGCTCAACAAATCATCATTCAGATGCTGCGCTGCACTGGCCGGAAAACCAAAGCCGCTGCGGCCTGAATGTCTTGCAAGCTGTTCCCGCCGCCTCTACCTGTCGCGTCCCAAGTCGGAGATCGTCATGAGCACGGATCAGGCACGCCACGCCCCAAGCAAAGCGCCCCGCAGGCGGGGACGCCTGCCGTCGCCGCCACTGGCTGAGGTCCGGACGACGGAGACCCGGGTCCATGGCGTCACCTTGCGCGACGATTATGGCTGGCTGCGCGCCAACAACTGGAAGGATGTCCTGCGGGAACCCGATGTCCTGCCTGCCGACATTCGCGGCTATCTCGAGGCCGAGAACGCCTATTGCAAGGCGTTAATGGCACCGACCCGGGCCTTGCAGAAGGACCTGATCAAGGAAATGCGCGGCCGGATCAAGGAGGACGATTCGAGCGTCCCGCAGCCGGACGGGCCGTTCCTCTACTATTCACGTTATCGCAAGGGCGCCGAACATCCGCTGATCTGCCGCAAGCCGCGCGGCATGGCAGGCAAGGCCGGCAGAGCGGGCGAACAGATCATGCTCGATGCCGATGCCCTTGCGGAAGACAAGGATTTCTTCGACCTCGGCGATGCGCAGCACAGCCCCGACCATCGCCTCCTGGCCTGGAGCTCGGACGAAGCCGGCTCGGAGCTGCATGCGATCCGCATCAAGGATCTGGAAAGCGGCAGCGAGCTGCCCGATCGCGTCGAGGATACCACCGGCGAGATCATCTGGGCTCGCGATTCCCGCTCGTTCTTCTATGTCGCGCTCGATGACGATCATCGCCCGTCGCGGGTGAAGCGCCACCGCCTCGGAGAGCCCGCCGAGACCGACGAATTGCTCCACGACGAAGCCGATGCCGGCATGTTCGTCGATATCGACAAGACCCAGTCCGGCCGCTTCCTGCTGATCACGATCGGCGACCACGAAACCTCGGAAACACGCATCCTCGACCTCGACCGGTCAGATGCGCAGCCGGTGATCGTCGCAGGCCGCGAGCCGGGGCGTCAGTATAGTCTGGAGCATCACGGCGACGTCTTCGCGATCCTGACCAACGCCGACGGGGCCGAGGACTTCAAGATCGTCACGGCTCCCGTCGACGGCCCGGTTCCGGCGAACTGGCGCGACCTGATCGCGCACAAGCCGGGGCGCCTCGTCCTCGACCATGTCTGCCTGAAGGGGCGCCTGATCCGGCTCGAACGCGAGGACGGACTGCCGCGCATCGTCATCCGCGATCTCGCGAACGGCTCGGAAAGCAGCATCGCCTTTGACGAGGAAGCCTACGGGCTCGGCATGGACGCGGGCTACGAATTCGATACCGATACGCTGCGCTTCATCTATGCCTCGATGGCGCGGCCGGCCGAAACCTATGATTACGACCTCGCCACCGGCGAGCGCACCCTGCTGAAGCGGCAGGATGTACCATCCGGCCATGATCCCGCGAAGTATAAGGTCCGTCGCATCTTCGCCACGGCGGCGGACGGGGCAAGCGTGCCGATCTCGATCCTGCACCGGGCCGATCTCGCGCTCGACGGTAGCGCACCCTGTCTGCTCTACGGCTACGGCTCCTATGGCTCGGCGATGTCGGCCTCGTTCCGGACGCGGCCGCTCAGCCTGGTCGATCGCGGCTTCGTCTACGCGATCGCCCATGTGCGCGGGGGCACCGAGAAGGGCTGGGGCTGGTATCTCGACGGCAAGCGCGAGAACAAGCGCAACACCTTCACCGATTTCATCGCGGCTGCCGGAGCGCTGACCGACGCCGGCTTCACCCGGCGCGGACGCATCGTCGCCGAGGGCGGCAGCGCCGGCGGGATGCTGATGGGTGCGGTCGCCAACATGGCGCCTGAGCTCTTCGCAGGGATCGTCGCCGAAGTGCCCTTCGTCGACGTGCTCAACACCATTCTCGACGACACCTTGCCGCTGACGCCACCGGAATGGCCGGAATGGGGCGACCCGATCCGCGACGTGAAGGCGTTCGAGACCATCCGCAGCTATTCGCCCTATGACAATGTCACCGCACAGGCCTATCCGCCGATCCTCGCGATGGGCGGGCTGACCGATCCGCGCGTGACCTATTGGGAACCGGCGAAATGGGTCGCCCGGCTGCGCGCCACGATGACCGGCGGCGGGCCGGTGATGCTGCACACCAATATGGAAGCCGGCCATGCCGGCTCGGCCGGGCGCTTCGACTCGCTGAAGGAGACGGCGCTGGCCTATGCCTTCGCCATCCACACGGTCGGCGAAGGCTGGGACGCGGCGAAGGGCGTCTGATCAGACGCCCAGCCGGCTCTTCTCGCTGGCGAGATAGACCTTGAGCTCGTCCATCGAGGCGAAGCTGTACTCGCCATCGGGCGTCCGCGCCCAGATCGAGCCATCGGCGTAGATGGTGAAATGCGCGTCGCCGACCTGATAGGCGCCGACGATGCCCTCATCGGACGCCGGACGGGAATCCGCGGCAGCCGGAGCCTCGTCGACAGGCGGTTCCTCGGCAACGACAGGCGCGGCTGCTTCCGCCGGCTCGAAATCGTCCGCTTCTTTATCAGCAGGCGTGTCGGCAGCGGCTTCCGGTTCGGCAGCAACGGCCTCGGCTGGCGCATCGAAGGCGGGAGCTTCGGTTCGCGGCGGCCAGATCGGAGCCTCCTCGGCCGCAGCCGGCTCCGGCTCTTCGGCCGGCGGCGTGTCGAGCCAGGGCTCGCGGCGCGGCGAAGCGCGATCCATCCAGGACTCCGCCACGGCGAAGGGGTCCGGTTCCGCGGAAAAGGAGGGCTCGATACGGCCGGTTTCGCGTTCCCGCTCGTTCAAATGGCCCGCGAGGCTCGCGCGCAAGGCGCTAAACTCGTCGAGTTCGCCTTCGCCTTGGGCCGCAACCGGTGTTTCCGCCGCCTCGACAGGCTTTGCCGGCTGCTCGTCTGCGGCGGGTTCATCCGAAGCCCGATCGTCGACGGGAATCTGTTCATCACGCCGCGTGAAGGCCCAATCCTCGTCCGAAAATTGGACTGTGGCCTTGGCTCGTTCGGCCGGCTCATGCAGTTCGGCCTCGATCTCGACCGGAGTCTCGGCGGGCTCCGGCGGCAATGCCGGCAGATCTTCCGGCAGCGACAACGGCGCTTCGTCGAACATGTCGGGCAGCGGTTCGGCCGGTTCGACCACAGCGGGAACGGCTTCATGAGCCTCCTCGGACTCATCCTCGGCAGCCGGCTCCTGCTCCTCCAGGCTGCGCGTCACGAGCGCGCCGAACAGATCGCGGTCCGTGGAGGCGGGCGCCGGCGGGGCTTCGTCGTCGGAGGCGGCTAGAGCCTGTGCCACGGCGCCCGTCGCAACAACGCCAGCCGCCGCACCGATCGCTGCTGGAGCTGCCACGCGCGCGAAGGAGGGATACTCAGCCGGCATGGATGCAGCCGGCTGGGGCTCCGCCACCACGACCTCCGGAGCCGGCTGTTCGGGACGAAGCGCCAGCGCCTCGACCAGCGCGCGCCGGACTGCCCTGATTTCCTTCAGAACCCAGGCGAGCGAAAGCAGGATCAGGCCGGCGCTGCTCGCGATCGAGCCGATAATGACCTGGGTGAACCCCCGCTCGAGCACCAGATAGGGCCAGCCGTCATAGATGGCATAGGCACCACCGCCGGACAGGATCAGGCCCAGAATGGTAAAAATCGCGATCAATTCGGTATCCTTGCAGGGCCTGACCGGCGCCGGGCCGTAGCGAGCGTCGCGTCACTATCTAACGTATTGAATAAGGGAGAGTTTCCAATCGAGAGGGCTTAGGGCGAGAAATCTGGCGCGATTGTGGCGGCCTGTCGAGAAGACATATGCTTTTCGCAGCAGGAGCGGTTGTGGACCGGCCCGCAGGCGCTTAACTATCGCGGGGAATGGCAGGGCCTCCACGGCTCAGCCTGCCCCCGGCAGGCCATTCTCATTTCAAGCGATTTCACAGCCCAAGGAGAGGCCTCATGTCCTTTACCCTTCCCGATCTGCCCTACGCCCATGATGCGCTCCAGCCCTTCATGTCGAAGGAGACGCTCGAGTACCATCACGACAAGCACCACCTCGCCTATGTGACCAACGGCAACAACGCCATCAAGGGCACGGAATTCGAGGGCAAGTCGCTGGAGGAGATCGTCAAGGGCTCCTATGGCAAGAACCCGGCCGTCTTCAACAATGCCGGCCAGCACTACAACCACCTCCATTTCTGGAAGTGGATGAAGCCGAATGGCGGCGGCAAGATCCCGGGCGCGCTGGAGAAGGCGATCGTCGACTCGTTCGGCTCGGTCGAGAAGTTCAAGGAAGACTTTGTCGCGGCCGGCGTCGGCCAGTTCGGCTCGGGCTGGGCCTGGCTTGAGGTCAAGGGCGGCAAGCTCGCCGTCAGCAAGACCCCGAACGGCGAGAGCCCGCTTGTCCATGGCGCCACCCCGATCCTCGGCGTCGACGTCTGGGAGCACTCCTACTACATCGACTACCGCAACCGTCGCCCCGACTATCTCAAGGCCTTCCTGGAGAGCCTGGTGAACTGGGACTACGTGGCCGAGCGTTTCGACGCCGCCAAGTAATCGGCAGATTGCCGGATACGAAAACGGGGCCTCGCGGCCCCGTTTTTTTATGCCCTGATCGGCGCCCTGCTCAGGCAGCGACGTTGCGCAGGAACTGGTCGACGGTCGAGTCGAGGCGCTGTGCCTGATCGGCGACTTCGCCGGCCGCACTACGCACCTGCTCCGCCGAGCGCCCGGTCTCCTCGACGCTGTCGGCGAGCACGCTGAGATCGCTCGACACCGAAAGAGCCGAGGTGCTGGCCATGGCGACGCCGCTGGCGATCTCGCCGGTCGCGATGGCCTGCTGCTCGATAGAGGTCGCGACCGAGTTTGCGAATTTCTCGATCGCGTTCATGCGCTCGGCAATGTTCTGGATCGAGCCCACGACCTGGCCGGTGGCGCCCTGGATCGCGGCGACCTGCGCCACGATGCGGTCGGTCGCGTCGGCCGTCTGGGCCGCCAGCGACTTGACCTCGTTGGCCACCACGGCGAAGCCGCGGCCCGCCTCGCCGGCGCGCGCCGCCTCGATGGTCGCGTTGAGCGCGAGCAGGTTGGTCTGGGCGGCGATATCGCGGATCAGGTTGACGACCTCGCCGATCGCACGGGCGGTCTCGTCGAGGGCCTGCACGGAACCTGCCGTATCGCGCGAGACGGACGCCGCCTCGACGATCTCGGTGCGGACGCGGCGGACCTGGAACTCGACCTCGCGGATCGCCGCGCCCATCTCCTCGGCCGCCTGCGCGGCGTTCTCGACATTGCCCGAAGCACCATGGGCGTTGTCGGCCGCGCGGGCCGCGCGCTCCGAAGATTCGGCGGCGACGCGAGCGAGGCCGTCGGAAGCCTCGCGCATCCGTTCGGCGTTATTCTTGAAGGCCTCGAGCGCGAGGCCGACATCGGTGCGGAACGAGGTGATCGCATGGTCGACGCCCTGCTGGCGCGCGATTCTCTCGACCTCGGCTACGCTCTGCTTCTCCTCGAGGGTCGCCCGTTCGGCGAGGCGAATCTTGAGAACGCCGAGCGCCCGCGCGATGGCGCCGATCTCGTCGCGCCGGCCGAGCGCATCGATCGGGGTCGATAGATTACCGTCGGAAATGCTCACGATCGCCTTGGTCATGCTGCGCAGGGGGCGCATCGCCCGCGAGAGCGAGAACCAGAGCAGCGGGCCGAGCACGAGCAGGATGAGCAGGCCGAGCCCCATGGTCACGAACTGCTCCCAGGCGGCCCGGGCCACCAGGCGCGTCTTGTCGAAACGCAGGGCGACATAACCAATCTGCTTCTGCAGATTGCCGACGCGGACGGCATAGATCTTGGTCAGATAGACATCGTCCTCGATATCGATCTCGTTGCGCGTCTGCAGCGCATTCCAGGGCTCTTCGCCGATCCGCTCGGCCAGCCAGCGCGGCGTCAGTGACAGGCGCGCCTCGACGGTGCGCCCGGCAGACGCCAGGCTGGAGATATCGTCGGCGACGATGCCGGCGTCGAAATCGGGGTCGCGCTGCAGCGAGGCGAGGATATATCCGAGCGTGCTGTTGTCCCGCGACAGGATCAGGGACGGTGCCGCGTTGACCACCATCAGGGTCAGTGCCGTGACTTTCTGGTCGAGATCGGCCCGTGTGCGGGCGTCGTTGTAGCGGGCGATCGCCATCACGACAAAGACGACGGCGATGGCGACGATCGCCACAGCCGCCGCCGCGATCTGCCGGCTGAGTGAGCCCAGGCCCTGCCCGCCCGGCTGCGCCGGCTCTCCCGCGCCGGCTGCGCGCCTGAACACCTTCATCGAGCCGATCATCTCCGAAACCGGCGCAAACTGCGGCAAAGCGCGGCGCCTCCAACCCTGCAAGAGAATGGCCGATGCCGGTAAACAAATCGCTTGCAGGCACGTCCTCGGCGGTCAGCCTTCAAGGGCGCCGAAGCGACGTAGCGGAAGGTCCGGCGGCGGCACGAAAGCGGCGATGGCGGCGTGCTCGACGGGCCGCGTCGCGATGACGGGATCGAGGCTGGCGAGCTCATCGTCGATGAAGCCGGGATGGCACATCACGAGATGGCGCGGACCGGGCGCGATCAGGAAGCGCCCGAGGTCCGCGCCGAAATCGCGCTGCGGATCGAAGGGCGCCACACCGGAAAAGCCGCGATTGACCCGCAAGCCCCGTCGCAGCGCCGCGCTACGGAAACCGGCGGCGAGGCCGGCGATGACGAAGGCCTTGCCGACCGCGATGCCGCGCGCCTTGATCGCTGCGGGACGATCCGATGGGTCGCGCACATAAAGCGAGCCGGCCGGGTATCGCCGGGCGAGGCTGTCAAGCAACGCCCGGCGCACACCGGGCAGCACATGGACATGCTGGTGACCGTCGACGAAATCCGGCGGACGCCCGAGCGCATCCTCGAAGGCATCGAACTGTTGCGCGATCTCCGTCGCAATCTCCTTGCGCACCGCCGGTGAGAGCGCGGCGGCGCGTGCGAGGTCCTTGAGACCCGGCAAGGTGCCACCCGGCGCGAGCCGCGGCATCGCCGAGAGCGGTGCGGCGCAGGTCAGGTTGAGATGCAGGCCGAGATCGGCCCTGTCGGCGAAGGCGCGGAGTTCGGGCGCGAGCCGGCGCCAGTGCGAACGATTGGTCATCGCCCCGGTCGCGGTCAGCTTGCCGCGCCCGAGCAGGTCGAGAATCGCGCGGCTGACGCCGTCCGTCATGGCGAAATCATCGGCGCACAGGATAAAGCCCTCGGCCATCGCGTTCTCATCCTCCATGCGCGCCAAAGCCGCCGTCGCCCGTTTCCGCGATCGTGGCAACCCTTTTGTGGAGCAAACCCCGGGTCGGCTGCGCCTGAATGAAAGGGCCGGCCATTCCGGGCTTGTCGGGCGGCAAGCTTTGCGGTTCTGTGCGTCGCGCCTCGTCTGCGAGGCAATGCATCCAAGGTTGAAAGGTCGTTCGTGTCGGATATCGGGCCCCAGCCGGTTCAACGTACGCCTCGGGCATCCCGCTGGCCCGAGCTGTCCATCGTCGTGCCCGTGCACAACGAGGCCGCCAATCTGCCGCTTCTCGTCGAACGGCTGCGGACGGCACTGACCGGCGAAGTCGCCTCCTGGGAAATCGTCTTCGTCGACGATGGCAGCCGCGACGAGACGCTGGCCGCGATCCGCGACCTCAACGCCGCCGACCCGCGCATCAGCGCCGTCTCCTTCAGCCGCAATTTCGGCAAGGAGATCGCGATCGCGGCCGGGCTCGACCATGCGCTCGGCGACGCCGTCGTCATCATGGACGCCGATCTCCAGCACCCGCCGGAGACGATCTCCGCCTTCCTCGCCAAATGGCGCGAGGGCTATCTCAACGTCTACGGGCAGCGCACCGATCGCGACGGCGAGACCCGGATGAAGCGCGGCTTCGCCAAGCTGTTCTACCGGCTCTTCGGCTATTTCGGCGAAACCCCGCTGCCGGAAGGTGCCGGCGATTTCCGCCTGCTCGACCGCAAGGCCGTCGATGCGCTGCGGGCCCTGCCGGAACGGGCGCGCTTCTCGAAGGGGCTCTATGCCTGGGTCGGCTTCCGCTCGATCGGCGTGCCTTTCCATGTCGCCGAACGCGAGCACGGCCAGTCCAAGTTCAGATACGGCAAGCTGTTCTCCTTCGCCTTCGATGGCCTTTCCTCGTTCTCGACCGTGCCGCTGAAGATCGCGACCTGGTCGGGCGCGATCATCGCCGTGATCGCCGCGTTCTCCGCCGTCTACTTCCTGCTGCGCACGCTCTTCTTCGGCACCGACCTGCCCGGCTTCCCGTCGCTGATCGTCTCGATCATGTTCTTCTCGGGCATCCAGCTTTTGTCGCTGGGCATGATCGGGGAATATGTCGGGCGCATCTTCGCCGAGGTGAAGCGCCGGCCGCTCTACCTGATCGGCGAGCGCATCGGCTTCGACGCCCGCACCGTCGACCATCCGCGCGGCGACGCTCTGCCGCCGCTGATCCGCTAGGCCTTCATGCTCAAGAACATCCTGTCGGTCGGCGGCTATACGCTGATCTCGCGGATCACCGGATTCATCCGTGATATCGTGCTGGCGGCGGTGCTCGGCGCGGGCGCGATCATGGACGCCTTCTCGGTCGCGCTGCGCCTGCCCAACCATTTCCGCGCCATTTTCGGTGAGGGCGCCGTCAACCAGGCTTATGTGCCGACCTATGCGCTGATCGCCGAGAAAGAGGGGCGCGAAGCCGCCAATCTCTTCGCCGACCGGCTCTTCACCGTCCAGCTGATCGTGCAGATCGTCCTGCTGGCGCTCGCCCTGCCCTTGATGCCCTGGCTGGTGACGCTGCTGGCGCCGGGCTTCACCAAGGACCCGGCGGTCTTCGAGCTCGCGGTCGCGCTGACGCGGATCACCTTCCCCTATCTCCTGTTCGTGACGATGGTCACGTTCCTCGGGGCGACGCTGAATGCCGTGGAGCGCTATGCCGCCTTCGCCGCCGCGCCGATCCTGCTCAACGTCTTCATCGTCGCCGCGCTGGCCGTGCCCTTCCTGTTCCCGAGCGCCGCCCATGCTGCCGCCTGGGGAGTCGCGATCTCCGGCGTGGCGCAATGGGTCCTGCTCTATGTCGCGGCGCGGCGGGCCGGCGTCTCCGGCAAGGTGGTGCGCCCGCGCATGGATGCCGGGGTCCGGCATTTCCTCAAGGTGTTCGGGCCGGCGGTGATCGGCTCGGCCGGCGTCCAGATCGCGATCTTCACGGACGGCATCATCGCCTCGATGCTGCCGCGCGGCGGCTATGCCGCGCTGTACTATGCCGAACGGCTCTACCAATTGCCACTCGGGCTGATCGCGATCGCGGTCGGCACCGTCGCGCTCTCGGCGATGAGCCGCGCCATCGCGCGGGGCGACGAGGCCGCCGCCAATCGCGCGCAGAGCCGCGCCATCGCGATCTCGCTCGCCGCCAGCGCGCCCTTCGTCGCCGCCTTCGTCGCGGTTCCCGAAATGATGATCGCGGGACTGTTCCAGCGCGGCGAATTCGATGCGCCGGCAAGCGCGGCGGCCGGCGCGGTTCTGTTCGCCTATGCGCTCGGCCTGCCGGCGATCGTGATGATCCGCACACAGGTCTCGGCCTTCCAGGCGCGCGGCGACACGATGACGCCGATGCTGGTCGCGCTCGCCGCCATCGCCTGCAATGTCGCGATCAAGCTCCTGCTCTGGCGCGACTGGGGAGCACCCGGACTGGCGCTCGCGACGGCAGCCGGCGCCTGGGTCAACCTGATCGTGCTCTTCGTCCTGGCGCGGCGACGCGGCCTGACCGCGCTCGACCGGCGCCTGCCCGGCTTCGCGGCGATCATCTGCGGCGTGGCGGCGATCTGCGGCCTGCTGGCCTGGTGGGGCAAGCCGCTAGCGCTCAAGCTGACGGCGGCCCTGCCCTTCGAACCGATTTTGATGGCGGTGCTGCTGTTGTCAGGCGTCGCAGCCGTGCTCTACGCGGTGCTGGCAGGCGGGCTGCTCAAGGTGACGGGGCTGCTCAGGCTGCTGCGCTAGCTCAGACGAGGAAGCGCTTTGCGCCACCGAGCAAGGCCGCGGCCTCAGCCACCATGCGCTCGACGATCTCGCCGGCGCTGGGAATATCCGCGACCAATCCGGCCGCCTCGCCGAAGATGACAGCGGCTTTGTCGGGATCGCCGGCCATGAAGGCTTCGCGATAAGCCGGGCTTTCGACGGCAATGGCATCTTGGAGCGCAGCATCGCGGCCCGCCCATTTCGCGATGAAGGCGTTGTCAGAGACCCGGATATCGAAGGGCTTCGGCCAGTCGAGTTGGCGGGCGATGTCGGGCAAGGAAGAGCGCACGGTCTGGTCGCCGGTGGCTGTGACGGCCGCAGCATGATGGCGCTCATGCACCAGCGCCTCGCGGCTCGCCCAGAAGCGCGTACCAGCCAGCACGCCATCGGCACCGAGCATCAGGGCTGCGGCGAGCCCGCGGCCATCGGCGATGCCACCTGCGGCAACGAGCAGCGTGTCGGGGCTTTCGCGGGCGATGAGATCCGCTGCCTCGGGCACGAAGGGCAGCGTCGCGCGGTTGGCGCCATGTCCGCCCGCTTCGGAGCCTTGCGCGACGACGATCGTGGCGCCGGCCTCGATGGCCACACGCACATGGGCGAGCGACTGGCACTGGCAGATCAGCGGCACGCCCGCCGCGGCGATCTCGTCGGCGAAGGGGCGCGGGTCGCCGAAGGAGAGCATCAGCGCGGCCGGCTTGTGCGCCAGCGCCTGCGTCAGAAGCTCAGGCTTCCTGGCCATCGACCAGGTGATGAAGCCGCAGCCGACCTGTGTGTTGCCGGCTGCAGCGAATTGCTGCTCGATCCAGGCGGCATCGCCATAGCCCCCGCCGATGAGGCCGAGGCCGCCGGCGCGGGTGACCGCCGCGGCCAGCACCCCGCCACCGGCCAGCGCCATCGGCGCCGACAGGATGGGATGGGCGATGCCGAGGCGTTCGGTCAATCGCGTGGCGAGGCGCGCCATGGACCCTGCCTTCTGGCTCAGGCGGCCTTCGGCTTGCTGTGTGCGTAGTCCATGTAAAGCTCGCGGGCGCGGCGGAAGAGCGGGCCGGGCTGCAGCGTGCGGTTGTCGATACGGGTCACCGGCATGCACTTCGAGTAGTTGCCGGACATGAAGATCTCGTCGGCCTGCTCGAAATCCTCGTAGCGCAGGCTGCATTCCTCGACCGGAATGCCGCTCTCGCGCATCAGCTTGATGACGCGCTGGCGGGTGATGCCGTTCAGGAAGGTGCCGTTCGGGACCGGGGTCTTCACCACGCCGTCCTTGGCGAGGAAGATGTTCGAGGTCGCGGTCTCCGCGACATTGCCCTGCATGTCGAGCACCAGCGCGTTGTCGAAGCCGGCGGCCTTCGCCACCTTCAGCACGCGGGCATTGTTCGGGTAGAGGCAGCCGGCCTTGGCGTCGGTCGGGGCGGTCTCGTAGCTCGGGCGGCGGAAGGCGCCCTTGGTCACCGAGAAGCCGGCCGTCGGCTGCGGCATCGCTGCCTCGAACAGGCAGAGCGCGAACTGCGTCGATTCCGGATCGGGCATGATGGTGGACGGGCCATCGGCCTCGCCCCAGTACATCGGCTTGACGTAAATCGCCGTGCCGGGGGCGAATTTCTTGACGCCCTCGAACATCTTCCCGACGATGAAGTCGGCCTCGACGGTCGGGTTCAGGCCGAGCGCGGTGGCCGAGCGGTTCACGCGGGCGGCATGCAGGTCGATGTCCGGCGCGACGCCATCGAAGTAGCGGCCGCCGTCGAAGACCGAGGAGGCCTGCCAGAGCACATGGCTGCGCGGACCGACGATGCCGGGGTTGCCCTCATGCCAGGCGCCATCGAACCAGGTCCACGTCTGAGAATACCATGCCATGACGGCGCTCCATTGTAGGCGATTTAACTCAGCCGCACCGTCCTCCCCCCGCCCTTCGCCGTCAACATGCAGCGATGCATATCGGGATGACGTGATGTGATGGAAGCAATCGGCCCGCGTGATGGATCAGTAGCCGAGCGCGCGCAGGCCCGAGATCGCCGCCATGCCGACGAGCAGCGCCAAGAGCTCGCTGCGCCGCAGGATCATGGTGCCGACGGCTGCAAGAAGCGCGATCGCCGCAGCCCAGCCCAGCCGCTCGATCAGGGGCAGCACCGTCGCTACGACGATCGAACCCGGCAGGGCCGCAAGCCCGCGCCGGACATGCGGCGTCAGCGGGATGATGCTCATCAGCGCCACGCCGGAGATGCGGCAGAGATAGGTCGCGGCGGCCATCGCGGTGATGGCAATGATCGCGCCCCAGGTGCCGGGATCAGGTAGCGTCATCGCTGAACGCTCCCGTGATCGCGCCGGCGAGCGAGCCGACGATGATGAAGGCGTAGCCGTCGACCAGCCGGGCGGTGACGAGCGCGACGAGGCCGGCGACGACCCAAGGCACCATGCCGCGCCTGCCGCGCCAGAGCGGCACGATCATCGCGGCGAAGAAGATCGGCATGACGAGATCGATGCCATAGCGGCGCGGGTCGCTGACCAGCGCGCCGAGCAGGTAGCCGCCGCCGGTCGCGATCACCCAGACCAGCCAGAGCGCGAGCCCTGCGCCGACCAGCACGCCGAGGTCGCGCCCGCCCTCGGCGCGGTAGCGCGTGCCGATCAGCCAGTTGGCATCGGTGAAGAAGAAGAGGTGGAAAGCGTTGAGCGTCTTCGGATATTTCGCGAACCAGGGCTGCAGCGAGGCACCCTGCAGCACCATGCGCGCATTGACGGTCGCGGTGACCACCGCGATGCCGGCAATCGCGCCCCAGGTCCATTCGGGGCGCCAGAGTTCCAGAGAGACGAGCTGCGCGACGCCGGCATAGACGAAGCCGCTCATCAGCATGGTCTGGAACAGGGTGAGCCCCTTCGCCGCCGCGGCCGCGCCGAAGGCGACAGCGAAGACGACGATGCCCGGCATCAGCACGGAGACCTTGCGCAGGCCGAGAATCATCCCGGCGGCGGTGATCGGTGCGTCCGGGACGGCCGGCGGCGTGTGCGGATCGGCTGACATGATCCTTCCAAAAGCGGGAAAGCCGGCGCTAAGGTCAACGCGCGCCAACGGCGCGCCTGCATGAATTCCGCGCAGGGCGCGACAGCCTTCGGCAGGGGCACTACAGATGGGCCATGCACTGGTTCGACGACGCCGATGCCATCGCTCCCGCCCTGCCCGCGACCTGGCTCGTCCGGACGAATGCTGCTCCGCGCAACCTGACGGAGCGCTCCGCGCTGAGACGTGGCATGGCGCGGCAGATCGTGGCGCGTCAGCTCGGTTGCCGTGAGGAGGACGTCGCCATCGCGCATGACGCGGTCGGGCGCCCTCTGCTTGATCTTCCCAGGAAATCTGGCCTGCATCTTTCATTGGCGACCCGGGCCGGGATCGTCGCCGTCGGCCTCGCGCGTCATCCGCTGGGCGTCGACGTCGAACAGGTCGATGAACAAGCTGCGCCGCCGCTCGACCTGTTGCACCCCGACGAGCGCGCCGCCCTCGTAGCAGCGGATACTCCCCAGCGAGCCCGGAGCTTCGTGCGCCTCTGG
Source organism: Allobosea sp. FW305-C-101 (assembly GCF_058783685.1). Classification (NCBI taxonomy): domain Bacteria; kingdom Pseudomonadati; phylum Pseudomonadota; class Alphaproteobacteria; order Hyphomicrobiales; family Alloboseaceae; genus Allobosea; species Allobosea sp. FW305-C-101. The sequence continues at coordinate 961,565 of NZ_JBYSYT010000001.1, forward strand.
GCCGCGAAGGAAGCCTTTGTGAAGGCTTTGGGAACGGGCTTCCGGCGGGCGCCGGAGAGTTTCGCGGTGTCGCTTCTGTCGGAGACGACCTTTCGGGTGATCGACGCCTCCGCTCCCACGGACGCCATCGGTGTTCTCCGCACCATGAAAAACGGCGGCCATGAGATCATGGCCGCCGCGTTCGTCGCTACCGGTCAGGCTGAAGGAAATCAGCCGACCTGATCGATCGGCTTCTTCTTGAGGGCGTAGCCGACGATGCAGACGAAGGCCGCGCCGAGCACCGCCGCCGTATAGAACGGCACCTTGGCGGGCAGGAGACCGGCCGGGTTCGTCTCGGAGACCGGCACGCTCTGGACCCAGCTCGGCATATGGACCTGGAGCCACTGCATCACCGCCATGTCGCTGAGCAGCATCTCGCCCGCGATCCAGCCGAGCAGCGCCGCGCCGAGCCAGATCAGGATCGGGAAGCGCTCGAGAACCGACGAGAGCAGGCGGGCGCCGAAGATGATCAGCGGGATCGTCAGCAGCAGGCCGAACACGAACAGCTCGAAATGGCCGCGGGCGGCGGCGGCGATCGCGAGCACGTTGTCGAGGCTCATCACCGCGTCGGCAATGGCGATGGTGCGTACCGCCTTCCAGAGATTGTCGCTGGCGGCGATCTCGCCATGCGCCTCTTCCTCACCCTTGGCGAGCTTGATGGCGATCCAGAACAGGAGCAGCGCGCCGACGACCTTCAGGAACGGGATGTTCAGGAGGTAGCTGACAACCACCGCGAAGATGATGCGCAGGCCCACCGCCGCGCCGGCGCCGAGCCAGATGCCGACCTTGCGCTGCTTCTCCGGCAGCGAGCGCACGGCGAGCGCGATCACGACCGCGTTGTCGCCCGAAAGCAGCAGGTCGATCCAGATGATCTGGAGCAGTGAAGTCCAGAAGGCGGAAGATGCGAAATCCATTGGTCAGGTTGCCCCTTTTTGCGGTTTGTCAGAGAGCCGGATCAGGCCGGCGTGTTTTGATGAAGTAGCCGCGCATCCTAGAGCGCCTGCTCGACCGCCTTGCCGGCGGCTTCGGTGCCGAGCGAGCCGCCGAGATCGCGGGTGCGGGTCCGTGCATCGCCGAGCGCACGCTCGATCGCCGCCTCGATGCCCTTGGCCGCCTCGTGCTCGCCGAGATGGTCCAGCATCATCGCGCCCGACCAGATCATGCCGACGGGATTGGCGATGCTCTGCCCGGCAATATCGGGCGCCGAGCCGTGGACCGGCTCGAACAGCGAGGGATGGTCGCCGGTCGGGTTGATATTGCCGGAGGGCGCGATGCCGATCGTGCCGGTGCAGGCCGGTCCGAGATCGGAGAGGATGTCGCCGAACAGGTTGGAGGCTACGACCACGTCGAAACGGTCCGGGTTCAGCACGAAATGCGCGGTCAGGATGTCGATATGGTACTGGTCGACCGCGACGCCGGGGTAGTGCTTCGCCATCTCCTTCACCCGCTCGTCCCAGTACGGCATGGTGATCGAGATGCCGTTGGACTTGGTGGCCGAGGTCAGCTTCTTGCGCGGGCGACGCTGCGCCAATTCGAAGGCGTATTTCAGCACGCGGTCGACGCCGACCCGGCTCATCACCGTCTCCTGGATGACGATCTCGCGCTCGGTACCGGCATACATGCGCCCGCCGACCGAGGAATACTCGCCCTCGGTGTTCTCGCGCACGACGAAGAAGTCGATATCGCCGGGCTTGCGGTTGGCGAGCGGGCCGGGCACGCCCGGCATCAGGCGGACGGGGCGCAGGTTGACGTATTGGTCGAACTCGCGCCGGAACAGCAGCAGCGAACCCCAGAGCGAGATATGGTCCGGCACCTGCTGGGGCATGCCGACGGCGCCGAAATAGATCGCGTCATGGCCGCCGATCTTGTCCTTCCAGTCGTCCGGCAGCATCTTGCCGTGCTTGGCGTAGTAGTCGCAGGAGGAGAAATCGAACTCGTCGAGGCGCAGTTCGAAGCCGTATTTCTTGGAAGCGGCCTCGAGCACGCGCAGGCCCTCGGGCATGACCTCCTTGCCGATGCCGTCGCCGGGGATCACGGCGATGCGGTAAACGCGGTTGGTCCCGGTCATGCGGTTTCTCCGAAGAAGGCCTTGAACTCCGCGGCGACGAGATCGGGGACCTCCTCCGCCAGATAATGTCCGCCCGGCAGAGCCCGGCCGCGCACATCCTGCGCACGCTCGCGCCACAAGGCCAGAGGGTCGAAGCATTTTCCGATGACCCCGCGCTCGCCCCAGAGCGCCAGCAACGGGCAGGCGAGCTTGCTGCCGCCATCGGCATCGTCATGGGCGATATCGATCGTCGCGGCAGCGCGATAATCCTCGCAGCTCGCATGGATCATGGCGGGATCGCGGAAGCAGCGCAGGTATTCGGCAAGCGCCTCGGGCTCGAACAGCCGCATGTCGGAGGCGCGCCGGCTCGTCCAGTAGAAATCGGGATCGCTCTCGATCATGCGCTCCGGCATCGGCGCCGGCTGGATCAGGAAGAACCAGTGCCAGTAGGCGCGGGCGAAAGCGTCGGTGGTGTCGCGATACATCTCGCGCGTCGGCGCGATGTCGAGGGTCGCGAGTTTCAGGACGCGCTCGCCATGATCGAGCGCCAGACGATGCGCGACGCGGGCGCCGCGATCATGCGAGCCGACGCAGAAGTGCTCATGCCCGAGCGCGCTCATCACCTCGGCCATGTCCTGCGCCATGGCGCGCTTCGCGTAAGGCGCGTGATCGGCATCGCTCGGCGGCTTGTCGGAATCGCCATAGCCGCGCAGATCCGGGCAGATCAGGGTGAAATGCGGGGCGAGCAGCGGCGCGATCCGGCGCCACATCACATGGGTCTGCGGATAGCCGTGCAGCAGCAGAAGCGGCGGCCCCTCCCCGCCGATCCGCACGCGAATGCGCGGCCCCGACGTCGCGACGTCGAGCAGGCGAAAACCGGGGAACAGATTGTCCGCGACGGGACGTTCGGTGAGGCTCATAGGACCGCGAAGATGCAAGAATGCGTCAGCGCATACCCTGATAGCGCAGGGATTTCGCGCATGGATTATTACATAATGTCGATCAATGGTGGGAGACCCCGGCACCCCACGGCGTCATTCTCGGGCGCCGCGAAGCGGTGACCCGAGAATCTGCCGCCGAAAGAGCGCGGGAGCTCATCCAGCACGAGATGCTCGGGTCGAGCCCGAGCATGACGCGCCTTGGATGATCACTCAACCGCGCAGCGTCGCGCCGTAGCGCTTGCCGATCTCGGCGACGATCTTGCTGCCGACGGCCTCGATCTCGGCCTCGGTCAGCGTCTTCTCGGTCGGCTGCAGCGTGACCGCCAGCGCGACCGATTTCTTGCCGGCCTCGACGCCAGCCCCCTCGTAGAGATCGAAGACGCTGACATTGGCGATCAGCGCACGATCAGCGCCCTGCGCCGTCTTGACCATGTCGCCGGCCGCCACCGCCTTGTCGACGATGAAGGCGAAATCGCGCGTCACCGGCTGGAAGTCGGAGAGCGTGAGCTTCGGCTTGACCTTGGTCGGCTTGGCCTTGGGCAGGGGCAGCGCGTCGAGATGGATCTCGAAGGCGACCAGCGGCCCCTTCACGTCGAGCGCCTTGAGGATCTTGGGGTGGACCTCGCCGAAGGCGCCGATCACGCCCTTGGGGCCGAACTGGAGCGTGGCGGAGCGGCCGGGATGGGCCCAGGCCGGGCCGCCCGCAACGATCTGGAGGCCGCCGGTCGGGATGCCGAGCCCCGAAAGCAGGCCGAGCACATCCGCCTTGGCATCGAACAGGTCGACGTTCTTGGCGCCGCCGTCCCAGTGACGGCCGGTGCCGTCGAGACGGGCGGTGCCGCGGCGCAGGCCGGTCGCGGCGATGAGCTGGCCTTCCGGCTCGTCGCTCTTGAAGACCTGGCCGACCTCGAACAGCGCGACATCAGGGAAACCGCGATCGGCATTGCTCTGCGCGGCGCGGATCAGCCCCGGCAGCAGCGAGGGCCGCATATCCGAGAGATCGGCGGCGATCGGGTTGGCCAGCGCGAGCTTGGGCGAGCCGCCGCCGAAGAGCTTGGCTTGGTCCTGCGAGATGAAGGACCAGGTCACGGCCTCGACGAGGCCGCGCGCCGCGAGCGTGCGCTTGGCGGTGCGGGTGCGCTTCTGCAGCACGGTGAGGACCGGCTTGACGACCTCACCCTTGATGCGCGGCAGCGGCGTCGAGGCGACGCGATCGAGCCCGGCGATGCGGACGATCTCCTCGACGAGATCGGCCTTGCCACCGACATCGGCGCGCCAGGACGGCGGAGCGACCGTGACGCGGTCGCCCGCGCCCGAGACGTCGAAGCCGAGCGAGGTGAGCGCCGCCTGCATCTCGGCCTGCGGCAGGTCGAGCCCGGTCAGGCGCTTGACCTCGGACCAGGGGAAGTCGACCGCGGCCGGGCTACCCGGCAACTCGCCGACGAATTCCATCTCGGACGCTTCGCCGCCGCAGAGCTCGATCACCAGCGCGGTCGCGAGATCGAGGCCCGGCCGGGCGAAATCGGGATCGAGGCCGCGCTCGAAGCGATAGCGCGCATCCGAATTGATGCCGAGCGCGCGGCCCGAGCGGGCGACGTTCAGCGGGTCCCAGAGCGCGCTCTCGATCAGCACGTCGGTCGTCGTCTCGCTGCTGCCCGAGGCCTCGCCGCCCATGATGCCGGCCAGCGACTCGACGCCGTGCTCGTCTGCGATCACGACCTGCTCGTCGGTCAGCGTATAGGTCTTGCCGTCGAGAGCGAGGATGGTCTCGCCAGCCTTGGCGCGCCGAACGGTGAGATTGCCCTTTACCTTGGCGGCATCGAAGACGTGCAGCGGCCGGTTGCGGTCGAGCGTCATGAAATTGGTGATGTCGACCAGCGCGTTGATGGGGCGCAGGCCCACGGCGCGGAGGCGCGCCTGCAGCCAGTCCGGCGAGGGGCCGTTCTTGACGCCGCGCACGAGGCGCAGCGCGAAGGCCGGGCAGAGCTTCTTGTCGTCCGCGGCGAAATCCAAGGTGACCTTCACCGGGCACGGGAAGGAGCCGCTGATCGGCTGGATCGGCGCGTTCTTCAACTTGCCGAGGCCAGCGGCGGCGAGGTCGCGGGCGATGCCGGCGACGCCGAGTGCATCGGCCCGGTTCGGCGTCACCGCGATCTCGATCACGGCATCGTCGAGCCCGGCATAAGGAGCGTAGGGCTGGCCGACGGGCGCATCATCAGGCAATTCGATGATACCGTCGTGATCGTCGGAGAGTTCGAGCTCGGCTTCCGAGACCAGCATGCCGTTCGATTCGATGCCGCGGATCACACCCTTGCCGAGCGTGACCTTCTTGCCGGGGATGTAGCTGCCCGGCGGCGAGAACACGCCCTTCATGCCGGTGCGGGCATTCGGCGCGCCGCAGACGACCTGCACGGGCTCGCCGGACCCGGTATCGACCATGCAGACGCGCAGGCGGTCGGCATTCGGATGCTGCTTCGCCTCGATGACATAGGCGATGGTGAAGGCCGACAGCGCCGCAGCGCGATCCTCGATCGCCTCGACCTCCAAGCCGACGCGGGTCAAGGTCTCAGCGATCTCCGCAACGGAGGCGTCAGTGTCGAGATGCTCTTTGAGCCAGGAGATCGTGAACTTCATCGGTCTACGTCCATCGGGGCGAGCACTTCCACCAGACGGAAGCGTTCGCAAAGCAAGGGCATGTCGGGGCTGAAGACACCGATGCGCCGGAAATAGGATTCGTGGGCGTCCCGCCAGAAGGCCAGGGAGCGGTCCCCCTCCCCTTCGTCGAAGGCGAAGGCCTCGTCAACTTCATCGAAGCGCCGCGGGGTGAGTTCGAGCGTCTCGATGACGCAGACCGGCCGGCCCGTGCCGTCAAGCACGATCCAGAGCTCGTTGAGCTTGGGGCAATCGGGCGCGTCGAGCGTGTTCACCGTCGCGATCTTGCGACCGCTCACGACCAGCGCAGCAAGCTCCGTCGCGAGCTCCGGGCTGTCGCCGAAGGAAAAGCTCGGGCAATCGCGATAACGCTCCGGCAAGGAGGCGATCAGGTCAGCGTCCATCGCGCCCCGCCTGTGCCGGCGCCGTCGCATCGTTGAGCTTGTTGGCGCCGTCGGTGCTGATCTTCATGGCATTGCCGCGCCAGCTCACCTCGCCGCCGACGAAGGCATAGGCCCAGATGCCGGGGAAGGCGATGTCGCGTGCCAGCATGGCGAGCGGAGTACGCCAGTTCAGGAACCAGCCGACACTCGCGGACAGCACGATATCACCGGCATACCAGACGAGCAGCACGAGGAGCGGCGCAAGCCAAGCCGACAGCCCCAGCGCCGATGCACCGAAGGCAGCCAGCACGGCGGCTAGCAAAGGCGTGGACAGGATTTCCAGCGCGAAGAAGGGCAGGAAGGTCACGCGCCGCAGACGCGCCCAGCGGAACTGGCGCTGCACGACGTCCCTGAGCCGGCGCCGGCCAAGCGGCTGCTCGAAGGGCTGGCCGACGAGATGAACCTGCCGGCCGGTATTGCGCACCAGCTTGGTCGAGGCGGCGTCCTCGGCGATCTCGGCGCCGAGCGCGGCGATGCCGCCATTGGCGTCGAGGAAAGGCTTGTTCCAGAGCATCGACTTGCCCTGTGCGAAGCCCAGGCCCAGCGCCTCGCCGACATATTGCCAGCGCGCCTGGAAGGCGTTGAGGAAGGCGCATTCGACTTCGGCGCCAATGCACAGAGGCCGGGAACCGGCCGGCGTCGAGCAGACGAGCCCGGTCGTGGGCTGCCAGGCAGCCAACATGCGCTGGATATAGTCACGGGGCATCAGCACGTTGGAATCGGCGAGGATGACCCAATCGGTCTCTGCCGCGTCCCAGCCGCGCACGCAATTATTGAGCTTGGGATTGGCGCTGACCGGCACGTCGCCGACGATCAGGCGCGCCTTCTCGTTGCCGTAGAAGCCGATCAGTTCCTCGATCAGCGGGATGATCGGGTCATGCGCGTCAGCGACGCAGAAGATCGTGCTGTAGCGGGGATAGTCGAGTTCCAGCCCCGAGATCGCCGTCTCGCGGCTGAAGGCCTCGATGCCGCGCACCGGCCGAACGATGGTGACCGGCGGCAGTTCTTCAAGCAGAGCGGAGCGCTGCAGGGGCCGGCGCAGCCGCCAGAGCGCGATGGCCTGGCTCGCCAGGTTCATCACGCCCAGCAGCACGGCGATCGTCGCCGCCCAGCCCGCAGGCGTCATCGCGCCCTCCCCTGCCCGGTCGATGCCGTCATGAGGACAGGCCGCCCGTCAGCGTCGGCAGGTCGAGCGGGCGGAAGCCGTAATGCGCGAGCCAGCGCACATCGGCCTCGAAGAAGGGGCGCAGGTCCGGCATGCCGTATTTCAGCATGGCGATGCGGTCGATGCCCATGCCCCAGGCGAAGCCCTGATAGACCTCCGGGTCGAGCCCGCAATTCTTCAGCACGTTCGGGTGGACCATGCCGCAGCCGAGGATCTCCAGCCAGTCGTCGCCCTCGCCGAAGCGGATTTCGCCGCCCTTGCGCGAGCACTGGATGTCGACCTCCATCGAGGGCTCGGTGAAGGGGAAGAAGGACGGGCGGAAGCGCATCTTCACGTCGTCGATCTCGAAGAACGCCTTGCAGAACTCTTCGAGGATCCACTTGAGGTGGCCGAGATTGGCCGACTTGTCGATGACGAGCCCCTCGACCTGATGGAACATCGGGGTGTGGGTCTGGTCGGAATCGTTGCGATAGGTCCGGCCCGGGCAGATCACGCGGATCGGCGGCTCCTGCACCAGCATGGTGCGGACCTGAACCGGCGAGGTATGGGTGCGCAGCAGCTTGCGCTCGCCATTCTCATCCGGCGCGAAGAAGAAGGTGTCGTGCATCTCGCGTGCGGGATGGCCGACCGGGAAGTTCAGCTTGGTGAAGTTGAGATCGTCAGTCTCGACATCCGGCCCTTCGGCGATGGCGAAGCCCATGTCGCCGAAGATCGCGGTGATCTCGTCGATGACCTGGCTGATCGGATGGATGCGGCCGCGCGCCTCGGGGCCGTCCTGCACCGGCAGCGAGATATCGACGCGCTCGGAGGCAAGCCGGGCTTCGAGAGCGGCCTCGCCCAGCGCCTCTTTGCGAGCCGCGATCGCGCTCTGAACCCGGTCGCGCAGGCCGTTGATCTGCGGGCCCTTCTCCTTACGCTCGTCCGGCGTCATGCCGCCAAGCGTCTTCAGCAGCGCCGAGATCGAGCCGGACTTGCCGAGGGCGCCGATGCGCACATCCTCGATGGCGGCTTCATCGGCGGCAGAATCGATCGCGGCGAGGACGTCGCGTTCCAGGGTAGCGATATCGGTCATGAATTAAGTCGCAAGCGTTTGAAGGCGTGGGAACGGGCGCGTTCTAGCGGGAACGGGCGGGTTATGCCAGAGCGAAGCGACGACTTGAGGAGGCCGCCTTGCCCGACAATACCCGCCAGAAGGAATCGCCCTCTTACCGGATGGCCGCGCTCGACCCGGATTTCATCCTCGGCGATTCGATGCGCGGCGCGCGTTTCATGCTGGAATACCAGAAGGCGGAGGACAGCTTGAGGGCGCGCGGCGTCGTCTCGACCATCGTCGTCTTCGGCTCGGCGCGGGTGCGCGAGGGCAATCCCTGGTACGAGGCCGCCCGCACCTTCGGCCGCATCGCCTCCGAGCGCGGCGGGGCGCTGCGCGACGGCGAGGCCGGCCGCCATCACGTCATCGCCACGGGCGGCGGGCCGGGCATCATGGAAGCCGCCAATCGCGGCGCGACGGAAGCCGGCGCGATCTCGATCGGCTTCAACATCACCCTGCCGCACGAGCAGGAGCCGAACGCCTGGTCGACGCCGGACCTGACCTTCCTGTTCCACTATTTCGCGATGCGGAAGATGCATCTGGCGATGCGCGCGGCGGCGCTCGTGGTCTTCCCCGGCGGCTTCGGCACGCTCGACGAGTTGTTCGAGATCATGACGCTGGTCCAGACCGGCAAGATGGGCCCAGTGCCGATCGTGCTCTACGATTCCGGCTACTGGAAAGGCCTGCTCAATCTCGACGCAATGGCAGCGGCGGGCTTCATCCGGCCGGATGACCTGAAGCTGTTCAGCTACGTGGATTCGCCCGACGAGGCCTATGACCGGATCGTCGAAGGCGCCGGCGAGGGCTGGAACCCGCCGAAGAACGGAAGCGTGCAGACGTAGGGCCCAAAGAAAAAGGCCGGCGTCACCGCCGGCCTTTTCCAGTTCAGCGATGCGAGGCTGCTCAGGCAGCCTTGGCCTCGGCGCCCAGCACGCCCTTGACCGTCTCGACCACGGCAGCGAACGAGGCTGCATCGTCGATGGCCATGGCCGACAGGGTCTTGCGGTCCAGCTCGATGCCGGACTTGATCAGGCCACCGATGAAGACCGAATAGGTCAGGCCGTGCTCGCGCACCGCAGCGTTGAGACGCTGGATCCAGAGAGCGCGGAACGTGCGCTTCTTGTTCTTGCGGTCGCGATAGGCGTACTGCATCGACCGATCGACGGCCGCCTTCGCGGCGCGGATCGTATTCTTGCGGCGGCCATAGAAGCCCTTGGCAGCCTTGAACGTCTTCTTGTGCTTGGCGTGGGACGTTACGCCCCGTTTCACGCGAGCCATGTCATGATCTCCGGAATGTCAGGTGGCGTCAGCCGTTGGGGAGGAAGAACTTCTTCACGTTGGCAGCATCGCCCTCGAAGAGGGTCGTGGTACCGCGGTGATTGCGGATCTGCTTGTTGGTCCGCTTGATCATCCCGTGACGCTTGCCGGCCTGGGCGTAGAGCACCTTGCCGGTTCCGGTGATCTTGAACCGCTTTTTGGCGGCCGATTTGGTCTTGATCTTGGGCATTTGAGCTCCTCAATGGTCGTGGCTGCGCGTCTTTTGAACGCGTTGCCAATGTCTTGCTTTCAGGAAGCAAAGCACGATCGCCACGGCAGCCCTTATCAGCCGGGCGATCGAAGGCCGGGCCTATCGCAGAAAACGGCGTCTATTGCAAGTGCGAAGCCGGCAATCCCCAATGGGGCTGCCCGGAAAAGCAGCAGCGTTTTATCCGCTTCCTTCAAATGATTGTCACGCCGTAAGCTCAACAGGCGCGTTCCGCATCTGGAGTCTCCCCGTGAAGAAGCTTCTCACCCTCGCCGCAGGCCTGGCCCTGACGGCCGCCGCCTCAGCCCCTGCGCTTGCCCAATCGACGCTCGACAAGATCAAGGCGCGCGGCAACATCATCTGCGGCACCAGCGAGGGCGTTCCGGGTTTCTCGCTGCAGGACAAGAACGGCGCCTGGCAGGGCTTCGACACCGATGTCTGCCGCGCGCTCGCGGCCGCGATCTTCAACGACCCGAACAAGGCGACCTATCTCTCGCTGTCGAGCAAGAACCGCCTCGTCGCGCTGCAATCGGGCGAGATCGATGTGCTCGCCCGCACCACGACATGGTCGCTCGGCCGCGATATCGGCCAGGGCGTCAGCTTCACCGCGATCAACTATTACGACGGCCAGGGCTTCATCGTCCGCAAGAAGCTCGGCGTGAGCAGCGTCAAGGACCTCAACGGCGCATCGGTCTGCGTCGCGCAGGGCACCACCACCGAGCTCAACCTCGCCGATTACGGCCGAACCAACGGCATCAAGTTCGAGACCGTCGCCTTCGCGACGCTGGAGGACACGGTGCAGGCCTATGAGGCAGGGCGCTGCGACGCCTACACCACCGATCTCTCCTCGCTCGCCGGCACGCGCGGCCGGCTGAAGGACCCGGAAGAGCATGTTCTGCTCCAGCAGGTCATCTCCAAGGAACCGCTCGGCCCGTGGGTGCGCAAGAGCGACGCATCCTGGTTCGATCTCGTGCGCTGGACGGTGATCGCCACGATCAATGCCGAGGAGCTCGGCGTGACCCAGGCCAATGTCGAGGAACTCGCCAAGACCTCGCAGAACCCCGAGATCCGCCGCATGCTCGGCACTGAGGGCAAGTTCGGCGAAGGCCTCGGCCTGAGCAACGACTGGGTCGTGCGGATCATCAAGGCCGTCGGCAATTACGGCGAGAGCTTCGAGCGCCATTTCGGCGCCAAGACCACCAATCCGCTGCCGCGCGGCGTCAACAACCTCTGGACCAAGGGCGGCCTGCAATACGGCCCGCCGATCCGCTGAGGCGAGCCCCCCTCTGAAATCGGGCCGCTCCTTTGGGGAGCGGCCTTTTCTTCAAACGGCTTCGCAGACCAGCGTTTCGGCCCGCGCACCGAGCAGGCGGCTATAGCCGACGAGCACGACCAGCAGCGCAGCGACACCCGCCCCCACCGATATCCAGAAGCCGCTCTGGGCGCCGTAGGCGTCGATCAGGATGCCCGCGGCCGAGGCGCCGGCGGCCATACCGATATTGATTCCGGTGATCGCCCAGGTCATGCCCTCGGTGAGCTGGCGCGCCGGCACCAGCCGCTCGACCAGGCCCATGGCGATGATGATCGTCGGCGAAACCGCCGCGCCCGCCATGAAGAAGACCAGCGCCAGCGAATAGAGCCCGGTCACGGCCAGCAGCGGCAGGGTCGTCGCCGCCGCCAGCGCGATCGCGGCGAGGAACTGCATGGCGAGCGAAGCCTTGAGCCTCAACGTCCCGAAGACGAGGCCGACGATCAGCGAGCCCGCCGCGTAGACGGCGAGCGGCAGGCTCGCGGCGGCCTTCTGACCCTGCGCTTCCGCAAAGGCGACGGCGGTGATCTCGGCCGTGCCGAAGATTGCGCCGATCGCGATCATGACGAGCACGACGATCTGGACGCCGCCGACGCGGATGACCGAGACGTCCGTGCCGGCCACATGAGCGCGGACCGGCGGCTCGGTGCGCCGCTGCGCGCAGAGCAAGGGCACGCCGACGACGAGGAAGATCAGGGCGGCCAGCGGCCCGGCCTCGGGAAACAGCCCGACGCTCAGCCCGATCGCGACGATCGGCCCGATGATGAAGATGACTTCGTCGACCACCGATTCGAAGGCGAAGGCCGTGCGCAATTGCGGGGTGTCGCGGTAGAACTCGGTCCAGCGCGCCCTGACCATCGCGCCGATGCTCGGCGTCACGCCGGCGAGCAGCGCGAAGACGAAAAGCAGCCAGCTCGGCGCGCCCGTCCAGGTCGCGACCATCAGGCCGCTCAAGGCGAGCGCCCCGGCAGCGGCAGCCGGCATCAGCACGCGGCGCTGACCGTAGCGATCGACGAGGCGCGAGACCTGTGGCGTGATCATCGCACTTGCGAGCGCAAAGGTCGCCGCCACCGCGCCGGCGATCGCATATTCCCCGCGACGCTCGGACAGCATGGTGACGATGCCGAGCCCGACCATCGAGGCCGGCAGGCGGGCGATGAAGCCGGCACCGGAAAAGGCGAAGGCGCCCGGCACCTGGAAGATCTCGCGATAGGGATTAGGCATGACTCGGACCGTGATTACGAACATACGCCGCGTATGTGAGTGAGTGCGTAATTGCATACGCCTCGTATGTCAATTAACATACGGGGCGTATGTGATGGGGATATGATGGCTCGCAGACTTCGTGCCGACATGATCGCGGAGACCCGCGCCAGCCTGATCGCCGCCGCCCGCGAGGCGTTCGGGTCGGTCGGCTATGCCGGCGCCTCGATGGACGAGATGACGGCGGCCGCCGGGCTAACGCGCGGCGCGCTCTATCACCATTTCGGCGACAAGAAGGGCCTGTTCGCGGCCGTCATCGACCAGATCGATGCGGAAATGACGGTCAGGCTGCGCGCCGTCTCCGCCAGGGCCGGAGATCGCTGGACCGGCTTCCGCGACGAATGCGCCGCCTATCTCGCCATGGCGCTGGAGCCGGAAATGCAGCGCATCATGCTGCGCGACGGCCCGGCCGTGCTCGGCGATCCCTGGAGCTGGCCGATCCAGAACGACTGCATACGGATGATGGCCGGAAGCCTCGACGAGCTCGTCGCCGAGGGCGTTCTGGCGCCGCTCGATCCGGAGGCGGTGGCGACACTGATCTTCGGCGCGACCCAGCATGCGGCGCAATGGATCGCGCATGCGCCAGATCCGGAGGCGGCGCTCAAGGGCGCCACCGACGCCTTCGGCGCGATGCTGGACGGGCTGCTGAGAAAAGCGACATGAAAAAGGGCGCCAGCGGCGCCCTTTTTCTCGATCAGTAGCGATCGCGGGTGACGCGCGCCTCAGCGCGGCGCGAGCACCATGACCATCTGGCGGCCTTCGAGCTGCCAGTCGCTCTCGACCTTGGCGATCTCGGCGGTATCGACCTTGACCCGCTCAAGCACCTTCACGCCGAGATCCTGATGCGCCATCTCGCGGCCGCGGAAGCGCAGGGTGACCTTCACCTTGTCGCCTTCCTCGAAGAAGCCGTGCATGGCCTTCATCTTCACGTCGTAGTCGTGCTTGTCGATGCCGGGGCGCAGCTTGATTTCCTTGATCTCGATGGTGCGCTGCTTCTTGCGCGCCTCCGAGGCCTTCTTCTGCTCGAGAAAGCGGAAGCGACCGTAATCGAGGATCTTGCAGACCGGCGGAACGGAGTTCGGGGCGATCTCGACGAGGTCGAGGCCGGCATCCTCAGCAAGCTTCAGCGCATCGAAAAAGGACACGACGCCGCGGTTGGCGCCGGTATCGTCGATGAGCTGAACCTCGCGAACTCCACGGATATCGCGGTTCGAGCGGGGACCTTCTTTGGTCGGGGTCGGGGCAGCGCGGTAGGGACGACGAATGGGGGTATTCTCCTGTACTTGGCGCGCTTCGCGCCGTTGTTGCAGACACATTGCACAAAGACGGGCGATGTCAATGCATGACACCGCCACGGCAGGCATCTCCCACCGCGCAGAAGCCGGTCAGCGCCCCAGCAACGCGCAATAGACGTCAAGGGTTTCCGCGACCATCGCTTCGAGCGAGAAATGCCGCTCGACATGCACCCGCGCCCGCCGCGCCAGCGCATCGCGGGCGGAAGGGCGCAAAGCGAGCGCCTCGTTCAAGCCGGCCGCGAGGGCCGCGGCATCGCCCGGAGGCACGTGCCAGCCGGTGCGCTCGCCCGGCGCGACCTGCGGCGGCGCCAGCACCGTCTCGGGGACCGCCCCGAGATCGGAAACGACGACGGGCGTGCCCATCGCCTGCGCCTCGACCGCGACGCGGCCAAACGCTTCCGGATCGGTCGAGGGGACCGCGACGACCGCCGCCGAGAGCATCGCCGCCGGCATGTCCGAGCAGTGGCCGACGCGCTTCACCCGGCCTTCCAGTCCGGCCTTGGCGATCAGGGCGTCGAGCTCCTTGACGTAGCCATCCCTGCCCTGCGCATCGCCTGCGAGGATGAAGGCCGTGTCGGTATCGCCGCCGTCGCGCATGATGCGCGCGGCCTCGATCAGCACGCGCTGGCCCTTCCAGTTGGTCAGCCGGCCGGGCAGCAGCACGATGCGCTGGTGGGGCTCGACGCCCCAGGCCTTGCGCAGGGCCTGCACCCGCTCGGCACCGACGGCAGCCGGCGCGAAGGCCGAGAAATTGGTGCCGCGATTGACGACCCGGACCCGGTCGCCGGCGACCGGGTGCTTCGCCTGGATCAGGCCCGCCGTATAGACGGAATTGGCGATCACGACGTCGCCGCGCGCCATCACCGAGTTATAGAGCGTCTTCACCGCCGAACGGCTGTTATAGGAGCCGTGATAGGTGGTGACGAAGGGCAGCTTCAGGAGCCGCGCCGCGCCGAGCGCGACCCAGGCCGGGGCACGCGAGCGGGCGTGGATCAGCTCCACCCCCTCCTGTTTGCAGAGCCGCGCGAGCTTGCGGATGTTGAACAGCATCGCGACCGGGTTCTTGGACGCAGCCGGGAATGGCAGCCAGACTCCCCCCTTCGCCTGCAATTCGGCGACGAGGCGCCCGCCCTCCGTCGCGACCAGGGCGCGAGCGCCAGAATCGGTCAGCCCCTTGGCGATGTCGACGGCGGTTCGCTCGGCCCCGCCTGCTTCCAGTTCGGGGATGATCTGCAGGATCGTCCGCCCCGCCAGCGGATGCGTTTCGGTCGATGGCAGCGAAAGATGGGCACCTGGCTGGAAGGACATTCGCTCTCGGTCTGGACTTTCGTAAACGAGGGCGAATATGCCCCTATCGGATAGACGCCGCAGCCTTTAATCGCCGCGACGCCCTGATTCGTCACAGGAGATTTGCCTTGGAGCGCCAGCCGCCGCAATGGCTTGAGGTCGGAGATGGCCCCTCGAAGCGCCGCCTCGCCTATCTCCTGCAGGAGGGTCCGGCTGCGCCAGTGGTCTGGCTCGGCGGTTTCCGCTCCGACATGCGCGCGACCAAGGCCGAAGCGCTGGCCGATTGGGCCAAGGGCACCGGCCGTGCCTTCCTGCGCTTCGACTATGGCGGCCATGGCGAAAGCGATGGCGATTTCGGCAGCTTCACCCTGTCGGACTGGATCGGCGATGCGCTGGCAGTGATCGAAAGCCAGTGCCGCCAGCGGCCGATCCTGGTGGGATCCTCGATGGGCGGCTGGATCGCGTTGCTCGCGGCCCGCAAACTGCTCGGAACGCCGTTGCAGCCTGCCGGGCTCGTGCTGATCGCGCCGGCCGTCGATTTCTCCGAGGATCTGATGTGGGCGCAGATGCCCGATTCGATCCGCCGGATGATCATGGAGGAAGGTGTCTGGCAGCGGCCTTCGGAATACTCGCCGGAACCGACACCGATCACCCGCGCCCTGATCGAGGACGGGCGCCGACACCTGATGTTCGGCGGCGAGATCAAGGCCGGCTGCCCCGTGCATATCCTGCAGGGCATGCGCGACCCCGACGTGCCCTGGCGCCAGGCGCTGAAGCTCGTCGAGCATCTTAGCGGTGATCCCGTCGTCCTGACCTTGATCAAGGACGGCGATCACCGCCTGTCCACGCCGGACGATATCGTGAGGTTGCAGTCGGCCGTCGCCGAGATGGCGACCGCGCCCTGAGAACCGGGCTGGCGAGCGTCAGTGGACGCTGACCATCCTCAGATCATGCTCCCAGGCATTGGCCGTGGCGGCCTCGCGCGAATCCGTGACGAGGATCGGCGCGCCGTCGGCCGAGAGCAGGGTGAAGAGCTGCAAGCCGGACTCGATCTTGGGAGCCTGCGGGAAAATCCGCATCAGCTCGTCCGAGCTCATCGACTTGAGGTAGGCGACCTCCCCGGTGCCGAGCGCGGCGAATTCCGCAGGGGTCAGCGGGTTGATCTGGATGAGATTCCTGTCCTGTTTCATCGCGCCCTCCTTCAGAGCAGTGCGAATGCGGTTCCGATACTGCGCCTTCAATTATGAACAGATGCGAAAACCGCTGGCGCATCCTTCAAAGCTGGACGGGTCCCCGTCCTCTACTCCCGGCTCATGATATCGATACGCCGGACGAGCCGTTCCGGTTCCGGCCTGACCAGATCAATCGCGAGCAGGCCGTTCGACAGATCGGCGCCGAGGACCTGCATGCCGTCGGCCAGCAGGAAACTGCGCTGGAACTGACGGGCGGCGATGCCGCGGTGCAGGAACTGGCGATTCTTGTCGTCGCTCTGGCGGCCGCGGATGGTCAGCTGGTTCTCCTCCAGCGTGATCTCCAGCTGCTCGCGAGCAAAGCCCGCGACGGCCAGCGTGATGCGTAGACGATCGGGCTCGTCCTCCGTCCGTGGCAGCCGCTCGATATTATAGGGCGGGTAACCCTCGCTCGCACCCTTGGCGACGCGATCGAGCGCACGCTCGATATCGTCGAAGCCGAGCAGGAACGGGTGGGACAAGCTAGGTGGACGCGTCATCGCTTCAGGCCCTCGAGAGGCGCCTCATGGACATCGGGACCCGCCGCCGGGCAGCATCCCGCAGGCGAAAGGCGAACCCTTCCGCTTGAGCCAGATATGGCGAAGCGCAAAGGCCGCTTCAAGGGGCGGCGCTGAGCCGGCTCAGCCTGGAAGGGGGAAGGTTCCGACAATGTCCGGAAGAAGAATGGTACAGCCACCCCGGCTTGAACGGGGGACCTCTAGATCCACAATCTAGCGCTCTAACCAACTGAGCTATGGCTGCCCAAACCAGGCTTCGCGACCGGCCGCCGTGGCGGGGGTCGTCAGCGGCGCGGACCCTAGTGCCGAGTTTCCGCTTTTGCAACCGCGTAATTCAACTCCGGCCATGGAATTTCGGCGCGGCCGTCGCACGCGCCGAATTCGGCCACTCGATCAGTCCTTGCGCAGGGCCGCGTTGGCGGTCCGGGCGAGCTCCTTGAGGTGCTCGGCATAGGATTCGTAGCTGCGGCGCACTGCCTTGGCCTGGAGCGCGACCGCCTCCGAGGCGCTGTTGCTGCGGGCGAGCGATTGCGCATCGCCGAGCGTCGCCTCCAGCTCGGCACAGGCATGGTCGAGCATGCGGGCCTGCAAGGCACCGAAGGCACGCGCCATGGTTAGCGCCTGGCTCATCGCCGTCGCCGTGACCACGGCGGCCGCCTCGGGCGGGCGAGGCAGGGGCAGCGATTCGAGGGATGCAGGCGGCGGAGGCGGCGCCTTGGCAGCCGGAGCAGGAGCAGGAGCAGGAGCAGGCTCAGTCGGCTTTGCAGCGGGGGCGACAGGCGCGGCCTCGACGGTCGCCGGCTTGCTCGCGACGACAGGCTTGGCAGGCGCCGGCTCGGCAACGGCCGGCTTGGCAGGCGCGGGCTTGGCTTCGGCGACCACCGGCTTGGACACTGCTACGGCAGGCTTGGCGGCCTTGGCGGCAACCTTCGGCCCGGCGACCTTGGCCGCAGGCTTCTCGACCCGGACCTTGATCGGCGCCGCCTTTTTCGGGGCGCTCGCAAGCGCGGGCTTGCTGACGGGAGCCGGCTTGGCCGCAGCGGCAGGAGCCGGCGACGGCGCGGGAGCAGAGACCTTCACAGGCACGGGCTTGGCAGGCGCAGCGGCAACGGGTTGCGCCGGGGCCTTCGGCTTTTCAGGTTCAGCGGCGGATGGCGGCGTCGCGGCGGGCGCGGACGTCAACGCCTTCACCGGGGACAGGCTGACCGGAACCTTGGACTTGGTCCGGGTCGGAGCAGGCTTGACCATGACAGCTCTCCTTCAGCGGCAAACAGCGAAGGCCGGACACAGGGTCCGGCCAAAAGCGATGGCGGCGCCATACGGCGCCGAATCAGTCTCGTCTCAGCGGCCCTTGGTCGCCTTGCTGACGGTCTCGGCAGCCTTGGTCGCAGCATCCTGCGCGGCGGTGCCGAGGTCCTTGATCTGGCTCTGAAGCGCGGCGACCTGCGACTTCAGGAAGTCGGACTGATGCTGCATCACCTCGGTCAGGTCCTTCGACTTCACCAGCTTCTGGGCGAAATCGAACGCGGCCGCTACATTGTTCTCGGCATAGGAGATCGCCTTGCGGGTCGCTTCCTGGGTGTTGACGCGGGCGCTCTCGGCCGAGCCATGGGCATTGTCCACAGCCTTATGGGCAGCGCCCATGAAGCCGTCGAACGCCTTGCGGGCCTGCTCTACGCTGCGCTCGGCGAACTCGCGCATTTCGGTGGGCACTTCATAAGGCTGCTTGCCGTTCATCGAATCCTCCTGTCGAGTGACGATCCATCCCTAGATCATTGTGCAGTGCAATATCATTGTTGCGCTGCAATGACAACAGCGCGACAAGCCGGCGACGCCGACCATGTTAACGCTGTTTCGATGAGAAGCGGGAGAGCGATCTTCGGTTCCATGGATTTGCCGCCGTTTGGGGTCTATTAAGGCTTTGTTAGGCATAACGGGCGCGGATCGAGCGAGCAGGCAGGCATGAGCGAGGCCGGAGAGGACTGGGCGGAGTGGAGCGTGGCGGCGGCTGAAGACGCCGCCCTTGCGTCCTTTGCCGCCGGTGGCGCCCTGCTGCTGTGGGATCCGGCCGCCGAGAAGCCCTATTTCGTCAATGCGGCAGCCGAAGCGCTGCTCGGCGGGCAAGCGAGCCTGCCGGCACCGACCCGGCAACGCCTGAACCTGCTGGCCGGCGGCCTGGCCTCGGCCAACGGCATTCGCCTGGAACGCCTGCGCCTGACCGCGACCTTCGCCGCAGTGCCAGTCACCTGCGGCAGCAAGCTGGTCTCGCTCGCTGATGGACGCACCGCGCTGGCGATCGCCGTGCAGGCCTCCGAACTGCGCCGCCTCGGCGTCACCATTCCAAAGATCATCGAATCCGCGCCTGCTGCCGCTCCCGCCCGCAACGAGGCGCCCTCTCCCGCCAAGCCGGCAACGGTCCGCTTCCTCTGGCAGAGCGATCGCGAGGGCAAGCTGACCAAGCTCTCCGACAATATCGCCGCCCTCACCGGGCAGACGGCAGCGGCCGGGCTGATCGGCCAGCGCTGGCAGGACCTGCTCGGCTTGAGCTTCGCCGACAGCGATGGCGGACTGATCGAGCGGTTCGCCAAGAATGCGACCTGGAGCGGCCATAGCGTGCTGTGGCGCACCGATTCGCCCGGTGAGGCAGCGCCGGTCGAGCTTTCCGGCGTGCCGGTGCTCGATGCCGGCCGTCAGCTTGCCGGCTTCCGCGGCTTCGGCATCGCCCGGCTCAACGAGCGCTGCCCCTTCCCAGTGGCCGAGGCGGATGCCGTGGCGTCGGACGCTCTCGCCGAGACGGAGCAGGTTCCGGCTGCCGCCGAGATCGCACAAGACGAGGCCCAGCAGCCGGCAACCGATCTTGCCGCCATGGGCGAGACAACTGCAGCAGCCTCATCCGTTGCCGACGACGACAACGCAGCCGTGCCGGCCGCTTCGGTCGACGAGGAAGCCCCGGCGGCCAGCGAGCCCGACGCCGAGGATTTGTCGGAACTGTTCGATGGCGATGACGGCGCGGCTGACGAAGCCGATGCCGTGCCCGACGAGGCGATGGACGTCGCTGAACCGCTCCCCACTCCCGAAGCCCCTCCGGCGCCGGAGCCCGATTCGTTGCCCGGCAAGATCGTGCCGTTGCGCAATGGCCACCTGACGGCGATCCGGCCGGTGCTCGAACCGTCGAAGTCGCATCTGAGCTCGGCCGAGCGCAACGCCTTCCGCGAGATCGCCAAGGCGCTGGGCGCCAGACTCGCGGGCGACGACGAGCCGAGCGCACCGCGCCTGCCGCCGGTCGCGCCGCTGCAAGTCAAGGAGAAGGAAGCGGCATCGGCGGCCAAGGCTGTCACCGAAGCCGAAGCGACCACTGCTCCAGCCCGACAGCGCAACTCGCATGCCGACGTGCTCGACCGTTTGCCGATCGCCGTCCTCGTCAATCGCGGCGACGAGGCGCTCTATGCCAACCGCACGCTGCTCGAATTGCTGGACTATGCCGATCTCGCCGACCTGAAGGCCGGCGGCAAGGTCAGCCGCCTGATCAAGGAAGCCGCCCGCACCGATGGCGGCACGATGACGCTGATCGACCGGCTCGGCCATCTCGTCCATGTCGATGCCGTGCTGTCGAGCGTGAGCTGGCAGGACGAGCCGGCGACGCTGATGGCCTTCCGCCACCCCAATGGCGATGGCAGCGACGTTCCGGTGCTGACGCCGGAAGAGGCCGAGGAGGCCGAGCTTGCGGCCGAGTTCGCGGCGGAGGAGGCCGAATCGGCGGCCCGGGTCGAAGCGCTGCGGCTCGATGCCGATGCGCGGGATGCCCGGATCGGCGAGCTCACCGCCATGCTGGATACCGCGACCGACGGCGTCGTCACCGTCGACGATCGCGGGCGCATCCTGTCGCTGAACAAGGCGGCCGAGGCGCTGTTCGGCTACGATCAGCGCGAGGTCACCGGCGAATTGTTCACTTTGCTGTTCGCCGGCGAAAGCCATGCGCCGGCGCTCGACTATCTCGAAGGGCTGAAGGGCGGCGGCGTCGCCTCGGTGCTCAATGACGGACGCGAAGTGCAGGGCCGCGTGCGCCAGGGCGGCAAGATCGCGCTGTTCATGACGATGGGCCAGATCGCCCATGGCAGCGAGCCGCGCTTCTGCGCCGTGCTGCGCGACCTGACCGCCTGGAAGAAGACCGAGGGCGAGCTGGTCGAGGCCCGCAAGGCGGCGGAGACGGCGAGCGCCCAGAAATCCGACGTGCTCGCCAAGATCAGCCACGAGATCCGCACCCCGCTCAACGCGATCATCGGCTTCGCCGAGGTGATGGCCGAGGAGCGTTTCGGGCCGATCGCCAACGAGCGCTACAAGGAATATCTGCGCGATATCCACCAGTCGGGCGGCTACGTCATCAGCCTCGTCAATGACCTGCTCGACCTCGCCAAGATCGAGGCCGGCAAGCTCGACCTCGACTTCGTCAGCGTCAACCTGAACGAGATCGCGCTGTCGACCGTGTCGCTGCTCCAGCCGGAGGCGCAGCGCGGCCGCGTCGTCCTGCGCTCGGGGCTCTCACCGAAGCTGCCGCCCGTCGTCGCCGACGAGCGCTCGATCCGCCAGATCGCGATCAATCTGCTCTCGAACGCGGTGAAGTTCACCGATGCCGGCGGGCAGGTCATCATCTCGACGGCGCTCGGGGACCAGGGCGAGGCGATCCTCAGGGTGCGCGACACCGGCATCGGCATGGACGATGACGAGCTCCGGCTCGCGCTCGAACCCTTCCGCCAGGTGCCGACGACGCGCCGCGCCGGCGGCACGGGGCTCGGCCTGCCGCTGACCAAGGCGCTGGTCGAAGCGAACCGCGCGGCCATGGCGATCACCAGCGTCAAGAAAGAAGGCACGCTGGTCGAGATCACCTTCCCGCCGCAGCGCGTGCTGGCGAGCTGAGCCGGACCGCCCAACGTCATGCTCGGGCTTGACCCGAGCATCTCGGGCCGGAAGAGGCGCGTTACCCTGCCCGAGATTCCCGGGTCGAAGCTGCGCTTCGCCCGAGAATGACGGCCTTCATCGTGCGATGGATTGCGCCAAATACGGAAATCCCGTATAGTCACTGCATATGTCGGAAGACAGATTTGACCCCGTCAAGGACGCGACCAACCGTGCAAAACACGGGCTTCCGCTGGCGTTCGGCGACCGAATCTTCGGGGACCGCGATCACCTGATCATCCCCTCCATCCGCGAGATCGATGGCGAGGAACGTTTCAAGGTTGTCGGGATCGTCGAGGAGAAGCTGTTCACCGGCATTTTCGTCTGGCGGGGTGACCTACCCCGCTTCATCTCGGTGAGAAGGAGCAACAAGGGTGAAGAACGAGCCTACCGCTCTTCCTGCTGATGCAACCGATGCCGAGGATTTCCACGCATCGGCCAAGGCGTTGGACCGCGGCCAGCGCGCGCGTCTGATCCGCCAGACGCGGAGCCGACTCGGCCTGTCGCAATCCGAGTTCGCCACCCGTTTCCATGTTCCGGTCGGCACACTGCGCGATTGGGAGCAGGCGCGGGCGACCGCGCCTGATTTCGCGATCGCCTATGTGCGGGTCATCGGCCAGCATCCGGAGATGGTGGCGAAAGCGGTCGCCTAGCCGGCAGGCGTCATGCTCGGGCCTGCCCCGAGCATCTCATGCTCCTTATGCGCGGGAGCTCATCCTGCTCGAGATTCTCGGGTCGAAGCTGTGCTTCGCCCGAGAATGACGGCTTCTGCCTTACAGCAGCGTCCCGGTCAGGATCGCCGCCGCCACGCCGAAATAGATCACCAGGCCGGTGACATCGACCAGCGTCGCGACGAAGGGCGCCGAGGCGCTGGCCGGGTCGAAGCCGAGCCGCTTCAGCGCGAAGGGCAGCATCGAGCCGGCGAGCGAGCCGAAGGTGACGATGCCGACGAGCGCGCCGCCGACGGTCGCGGCGATCAGGATCCAGTGCGGCCCGTAATCGTAGAGGCCGAGCCACTGCCACGCGATGATCCGGGCGACGCCGATCAAGCCGAGAATGCTGCCGAGCGTCAGGCCGGTCGGCAGTTCGCGTAGCGCGATCCGCCACCAGTCCTTCAGCGTGACCTCGCGCAGCGCCAGCGCCCGGATGATCAGCGATGTTGCCTGCGAACCGGAATTGCCACCGGAGCTCATGATCAGCGGGATGAAGAGCGTCAGCACGATCGCCTTCTCCAGTTCGCCCTCGAAGAACTGCATGACGGAGGCCGTCAGCATCTCGCCGACCAGCAGGATCGAGAGCCAGCCGGCGCGCTTGCGGATCATCGCGAGGAAGCCGATTTCCTTATAGGGCTGGTCCAGCGCTTCCATGCCGCCGAGCTTCTGCACGTCCTCGGTGGTCTCGGCGATCATCGCGTCGATGACGTCGTCGAAGGTGACGATGCCGATGAGCTGCTCCTCGGCATCGACGACGGGCACGGAGAGCAGGTCGTATTTGGTGATGAGGCGAGCGACCTCCTCGCGATCGACCTCGGGAGTCACGCAGATCGGCTTATGCGCGGGCACCACCGATTCGACCGGGGCCTCGGGATCGCCGCTGATCAGGCGGCGCAGCGAGACGGCACGCACCAGCTTGCGGGTCACGGAATCGAGCACGTAGATCGCGTAGACCGTCTCACGCGAACGCTCGACGCGGCGGATATGGTCGAGCGTCTGCTGCACGGTCCAGTTCGAGGGCACGCTGACGAACTCGGTCGTCATGATCGAGCCCGCGCTGTGCTCGGGATAGGCCAGCAGCTTCTTCAGGTCGGACCGAGTCTGGCGGTCGATGCGGCCGCTCAGTCGTTGTCGAACCTCCTCGTCGAACTCCTGGAAGACGTCGGCCGCCCGATCCGCCGACATGGCGGAGAGCAGCGCGCCCGCGCGTTGGTCCGGCAGCAGCGCCACGGCTTCGGCAGCCGTGGTGAATTCAGGCTGGTCAAGCACTTCGACGGCGCGCTCGAAGGGCAGTTCAGCCAGGACATGCGCGATGGTCGCGGTGTCCTGGTCGTTCAACGTCTCGACGATGTCGGCGACGTGTTCCTGCGCCAGCGTCTGGGCCAACGTCACGGCAAGGAGGTCCGTGGTGGCGGCGGTATCATTCATGGCTCTGTTCCTTGCGATCGGGCCGTCGTGGCCGGATCGCAGGCGAGCCGGGGACCCGGTCAGGCGCGCGAGACGGCGGCGGACGGCTTCGACTGTCGGCTGGGACTGTCGCTGGGCATCGGGTCGGGGTTTCCTGTGAGCAGCCGGCCGCAGAGGCCGGGAGCAGGAGGCCAATGCACCCGCAAGACGCGCGCGTCAAACGGTTTTTTGCTTCGCGCGCGGCGATGATTGGCATTGGCCGATGCCACGCGACCGGCCTATTGTCGCCGCGACGCGCAGGCCCCTGCCGGGCGCGTCCCCGTTCCGCACTCTCTTGCTGGATTCCGCCGATGTCCCTGACGATCTATGGCTGTTACCGCTCGCGCGCGACGCGCGTCATCTGGCTCGCCAACGAGCTCGGCCTGCCCTTCAACCATGTGCCGGTGATCCAGGCCTATCGCCTGCCCGATCCGACCGCGCCGGGCGTGCCGCTGCATACCCGCAGCGCCGATTTCCTGAAGATCAACCCGAACGGCCATATCCCGAGCATCGACGATAACGGCTTCAAGCTGCACGAATCGCTGGCGATCAACCTCTACCTCGCCCGCAAGCATGGCGGGCCGCTCGCGCCCAAGGACGCCCAGGAAGAAGGGCTCGCGGTGATGTGGTCGCTCTGGGCCGCGACCGAATGCGAGACCCATGCGCTCAACCTGCAGTTCCATCTTGCGGCCTACCCGCCGGAGAAGCGCAAGCCCGAGCTGGTGGAAGCCGCTCTCGCCGCCCTGCCCGCCCCTTTTGCCGTGCTCGAAAAGACGCTCGTCGAGAATGGCGGCTACGTGATGGGCAACCGCTTCACCGTCGCCGACATCAACGTCGCCGAGATCATCCGCTACGCGAAGCCCGCGACCCAGCTCTTCGACGCCCATCCGCGCGTGAAGGCCTGGCTCGACGCCTGCCAGGCGCGGCCGGCCTTCCAGGCGATGTGGCAGGCGCGCGACGCCGAAGCTGCCTGAACCAGGACAGAATACGGGTGGCCGGGCCTCGTCCGGCCACCTACTGACGCGGGATGACCCGGCCCGAGAGCAGAGCTTCCGCCATGACACAGCCGATACCCGCTCCCGCGCTGCGCATGGGCCCGCTCGAATGGCTCCTGCTGATCGTCCTGTCGGTCCTGTGGGGCGGCTCGTTCTTCTTCAACAAGCTGACCGTCGCGGAATGGCCGCCCTTCGCGGTGGTGCAGGTGCGCGTCGGCCTCGCCGCGCTGGCGCTGCTGCTCGCCGTGCGAATCGCCGGGCACTCGATGGCGGTCGGGCGCGACCTCTGGCTCGCCTTCTTCGGGATGGGCATCCTCAACAACCTGATCCCGTTCAGCCTGTTTCTCTGGGGGCAACAGCAGATCGCGAGCGGCCTCGCCTCGATCCTGAACGCGACCACGCCGATCTTCGCAGTGCTGGTGATGCATTGCTTCGGCAATGAGAAGGCGACCGGCCTGAAGCTCGGCGGCGTGCTGGCCGGTCTCGTCGGCGTCGCCATCCTGATGGGCCCGGACGCGCTCAGCGGCCTCGGCTCCAATCTGGCGGCGCAGATCGCCTGCATCCTCGCCGCGGTCTCCTATGCCTTCTCCGGCCTGCTCGGCCGGCGCTTCCGGGGCGTGTCGCCGCTGGTGGCGGCCACGGGCCAGCTCTCGGCCTCGACCCTGATGATGCTCCCGATCGTCTTCGTGATGCATCCGCCCTGGACGCTGCCGGTGCCGTCCCAGCAGGCCCTTCTCGCCCTCGTCGGGCTGGCACTGATCTCGACGGCGCTGGCCTATCTGCTGTTCTTCCGGATCATGCGCACGGCCGGCCCGAGCAATGTCATGCTCGTCACCTTCCTGATCCCCGTCAGTGCGATCCTGCTCGGCTCCGGCCTTCTGGGCGAGGCTCTGCTGCCGCGCCATTTCGCCGGCATGGCCGCGATCTTCGTCGGGCTCGCCCTCATCGACGGCCGCATCATCCGCCTGGTTCGGACCGCCCCCGCACCCACCGCCTGACCTCGACTCCCGGTCGCCATAGCCCTTCCACAGCCGGGCTCCCTGCGGGGGCGCTCAGTCGAAAGGCTTTGTTGCCAAAAGATTATGAATTTCTGTAGGGTCGACACCTTGGCCGGAACCGCTATTGGCCACGGCCACCGATAGAGATATCGCGGCAAGCGATACACGGGACAGGGGACGGCTCATGGATGTGCGGCAACTGCGATGTTTCATCGCGGTAGCAGAAGAGCTGCATTTCGGCCGGGCGGCCGAGCGGCTTGGCATTGCGCCTCCTGCGCTGTCGCGCCAGATCAGCACCCTCGAAGACGAACTGGGCGTCGCCCTGCTGACCCGCACCACCCGTCAGGTCGCGATGACGCGCGCCGGGCTGATCATGCTGGAGGAAGCCAAGGGCATCCTCGTCAAGATGGAGCATGCCTCGCGGGCCGTGCGCGAGGCCTCGCTCGCGTCCGGCAAGGTGCTGCGTGTCGGCGCGATCGACGCGGCCTCGTCGAGCTTCGTGCCGGAGGCGCTGGTGGCCTTCCGCACCCGCTTCCCCGGGATCGAGATCAAGTTCGTCGAGGCGATGACGGCGGCGCTCGTCCAGATGCTGGAGGCCGGCAAGCTCGACCTGGCGCTGACCCGCCCGCCGCGCAAGCCGACCGACTGCGCCTTCGAGATCCTGCGGGTCGAGCGCCCGATCGTGGTGCTGAACGAGAATCATCCACTCGCCGCGCGCGAGCACCTGACCATGCTCGATCTGGTCGGCGAGCCCTTCGTCGTGCCGTCCAAGCGCATCCGGCCCTATGCCTATGATCTCGTCATGGCCTATTTCGAGAGCGTCGGCGCGGTTCCGAACGTGACGATCGAGGCGACCGAGAAGCCGGCGATGATGTCGGCGGTCGCTGCGGGACTGGGCATGGCGCTGGCGCCGGACTGGGTCTCGCGCCTCTCCTTCCCCGGCGTGACGATGCGGCGCCTGCGCGGTGCGATGCTCGACCCGCCGCCGCCCGGCGCGCTCGTCGGCGTGTCCTGGCGCCCGCAGCAGAAGCTGCCGTCGCGCGACGATTTCCTCGCGATCCTCCGGGAAAGCGTGACGCTGCTCGATGAGCGCCACATCCTGCCTTTCGCCCTACCAAAAACGCAGAAACGAACCGCCCGCACCGGGTCGCCAGTCGGAGGAGCCTGATGAGTTTGAACCAGATAGAGCGGGCCCGGGGCCTGCGCGTGCGATCGACGCAGGATTTGGCTGGCGGCCTGTTCATGGTGCTGCTCGCGCTCGGCGCCTTCGTCTTCTCCTGGGAGCTGCCGGCCGGCACGCTGCGCCAGCTCGGGCCGGGCATGCTGCCCAAGACCTTCGCGGTGATCTGCGGGGCGCTCGGCCTCATGCTGGTGCTCGCATCGCTGCGCTACAATGGTGAGAAGCTCTCGGGCTGGTCGTGGAAGGGCATCTTCTTCGCGCTGGGTGGCGCCTGCCTGTTCGCACTCACCATCCGCGGCTTCGAATTCGGCCCGATCCGGGTGCCGGCACTGGGCCTTCTGGTCTCAGGCCCCCTGCTGATCTTCTTCTCGGGCCTGGCGGCCGACGATCGCAGGCTCAAGGAGCTGGTGATCTTCGCCATTGCGATGTCGGCGGCCTGCATCCTGCTGTTCAAATACGCGCTGAGCCTGCCGATCCCGCTCGCGCCCTGGCTGCTGGGGATCTGACCGATGGATATGTTCTCCAATCTCGCACTGGGCTTCGGCGTCGCGTTGACGATGAAGAACATCGCGCTCTGCTTCGCCGGCTGCCTCGTCGGCACGCTGATCGGCGTGCTGCCCGGCGTCGGGCCGATCGCGACGATCTCGATCCTGCTGCCGATCACCTTCGGCCTCGACCCGACCGGCGCGCTGATCATGCTCGCCGGCATCTATTACGGCGCGCAATACGGCGGCTCGACCACGGCGATCCTGGTCAACATCCCCGGCGAGGCGACTTCGGTCGTCACCACGCTGGACGGGCACCAGATGGCGAGACAGGGCCGCGCCGGCGTCGCACTCGGCACGGCCGCGATCGGCTCCTTCTTCGCCGGCTGCGTCGCGACCATGATCATCGCCGCGCTCGGCGCGCCGCTGACCAAGATGGCGCTGCTCTTCGGCCCGGCCGAGTATTTCTCGCTGATGGTGATGGGCCTGTGCTTCGCAGTCGTGCTCGCGCGCGGCTCGATCCTCAAGGCCTTCTGCATGATCATGCTCGGCCTGCTGTTCTCGACCGTCGGCACCGACCTAGAGACCGGGCAGGAGCGCCTGACCTTCGGCATCGCCTCGCTCTCGGACGGCATCGACTTCTCGGTTTTGGCGATGGGCGTGTTCGGCTTCGCCGAGGTGCTGCGCAACCTCGAAAGCCCCGAGGCGCGCGACGTCGTCAAAGGCAAGATCGGCCGGCTGCTGCCGGACTGGAACGACATCAAGCAAGCGACCGCGCCGGTGCTGCGTGGCACGGCGATCGGCGGCATCCTCGGCATCCTGCCGGGCAACGGCGCCGTGCTCGGCCCCTTCGCCAGCTACACCATGGAAAAGAAGATCGCCAAGGACCCCTCCCGCTTCGGCAAGGGCGCGATCGAGGGCGTGGCGGGGCCGGAATCGGCCAATAATGCCGGCGCGCAGACCGCCTTCATCCCACTGCTCACGCTCGGCATCCCGCCGAATGCGGTGATGGCGCTGATGGTCGGCGCGATGACGATCCACGGCATCATCCCCGGCCCGCAGGTCATGACCCGCAACCCGGAGCTGTTCTGGGGCATGATCGCCTCGATGTGGGTCGGCAACCTGATGCTGCTGGTCATCAACCTGCCGCTGGTCGGCCTGTGGGTCCGGCTGCTGCAGGTGCCCTACCGGCTGATGTTCCCGGCGATCCTGATCTTCTGCTGCATCGGCATCTACTCGGTGAACAACCAGCCGCTCGACGTCGCCTTCACGGCGCTGTTCGGCCTGTTCGGCTACCTGCTGATCAAGCTCGGCTTCGAGCCGGCGCCACTGCTGCTCGGCTTCGTGCTGGGCAAGCTGATGGAAGAGAAGCTCCGGCAGGCGCTGATCATCTCGCGCGGCTCGTTCTGGACCTTCGTCGAGCGGCCGATCTCGGCGGGACTGCTGCTGGTCGCCGTGGCCGTGCTCACCATCGCGCTCTTGCCCTCGATCTCGAAGAAACGCGAGGAAGTCTTCACCGAATGACGGGGTTGCCGCCCCGGCGGCGGCCCCCCAGTTTCATCTCAAGCCAATCCCAGGGAGGAATACGCATGAAGAAGCTCGTTCTCGGCCTTGCCGCCGCCGCCACGCTGGCCTTTGCCGGCGGCGCACAGGCGCAGGCCTACCCGACGAAGCCCGTCACCATGATCGTGCCCTTCGCCGCCGGCGGGCCGACCGACATCATCGCCCGCATCGTCGCCGACCACATGTCGAAGACGCTCGGCCAGCAGATCGTGATCGAGAACGTCGCCGGCGCCGGCGGCACGACCGGCATCGCCCGCGCCGTCGCGGCCGCGCCGGACGGCTACACCATCGCGATGGGGCATCTCGGCACCTTCTCGGCGGCGCCCGCCACCTATCCCGGCCTCAAGTACGACCCGATCAACGGCATGCAGACGATCGGCCTGGCCGGCGGCACGCCGATCCTGATCGTCGCCCGCAAGAACCTCGAGGCGCCCGATCTCAAGGCCTTCGTCGCCGCCGTGAAGGCCAATCCGGACAAGTTCAACGAAGCCCATGCGGGCCTCGGTTCGGTGTCCTGGACGACCTGCACCCTGCTCAAGGGGATCCTCGGCACGCCGAAGATCAATGCCGTTGCCTATCGCGGCACGGGTCCTGCCCTGAACGACCTCGTCTCCGGCCAGGTCGACTTCATGTGCGACCAGATCGTGTCGGTCGCCGAGCAGGTCCGCGCCAATACGATCAAGGCCTATGCCATCGCCTCGGCCCAGCGCTCGCCGGCCCTGCCCGACGTGCCCACCACCAAGGAAGCCGGCCTGCCCGAGTACCAGATCGAAGCCTGGAACGGCATCGCCGGCCCGAAGGGCATGCCGAAGGAGGCCGTGGACAAGCTGGTCGACGCGCTCGGCAAGGCGCTCAACGACGAAGGCACCAAGAAGCGCCTGCTCGACCTCGGCACCGTGTTGCCGACGGCCGAGGAGCGGACCCCGGCCGGCTTCGCTGCGCTGATCAAGCGCGACGCCGACAAGCTGACGCCTGCGCTCTCGGCCGCGCCGAAGCAGTAAGCTTCCAGCGCTCTCAGACGACGATGCGGCGGGCCCTTATGGCCCGCCGTTTTCGTTTCCGGCATCGCGTTCATCAGTTACGCATCTGGGTCAGGCTTCTGTGCTGACCCACCAAAGCCTTGTTCTGGAAAGCTTTTCTCAGGTTCGTTTCCGACCGTTAACATCTCGTGACCCGATTTCCGGGAACTGTTCCCGCGCGCCTTGGTTGTCCCGCCGAAGATTAGCTTCGAAAGGAGACATCCCATGTTCAAGAAGCTTGCTATCGTTGCCGCCCTGGCCATCACCCCGGCGGTCGCCTTTGCCCAGAGCCAGCCCTCGGGCGGCGCGGTCGGCGGTGCGACCAGCGGCGCTGCGGCGGGCGCGGTTGGTGGCGCCGTCGTCGGCGGTCCTGTGGGCGCCGTGGTCGGCGGTGTCGGCGGTGCCGTGGTCGGCGCGATCGTCGGCGATGCGGCCGAGCCGAAGTTCCGTACCTATGTCGTTCAGCAGCGCGTCCCGTCCTACACCTATGCCGAACCGGTCGCGGTCGGCACGGTCCTGCCGCAGCAGGGCGTCGTCTACCACCAGCTGCCGGCCGATTACGCGCCGAACGCCTCGAACTATCGCTATACGGTCGTGAACGACCGTACCGTGATCGTCGAACCGCAGACGCGCCGCATCGTCCAGATCATCGAGTGATCCGGCACCTCGATTCAGGCGGCACCTGAATCTATTGGAAAGCCCGCCCCCAACCGGGCGGGCTTTCTGTCGTTCGGATATTGCGAAGCGTCAGCGGGTTCCGAACATGCGGTCCCCGGCATCGCCGAGGCCGGGGACGATATAGCCATGGTCGTTCAAGCGCTCGTCGATCGCCGCGGTCCAGATGCGGACATCGGGATGGGCGCCGCGCAGGCGGGCGATGCCCTCAGGCGAGGCCAGAAGGCAGACGAAGCGCAGATCCTTGGCGCCACGCTCCTTCAGGCGTTCGACCGCCGCGACGGCGGAATTGGCCGTCGCCAGCATCGGGTCCATCACCACGATCATGCGGTCCGCGATATCGGAGGGCGCCTTGAAGTAATACTCGACGGCCTGGAGCGTGTCGGGATCCCGATAGAGCCCGATATGGGCGACGCGCGCGGCCGGGACGAGTTCCAGCATGCCATCGAGGAAGCCGACGCCGGCGCGCAGGATCGGGGCGAAGACCATCTTCTTGCCGGAAATGACCGGCTGCATCGATTTCTGCAGCGGCGTCTCGATCTCGATCAACTCGGTCGGCAGGTCGCGCGTCACCTCGTAGCAGAGCAGCATGCCGATCTCGTTGAGGAGCTGGCGGAAACTCTTGGTGGAGCGATCCTTCTCGCGCATCAGCGTGAGCTTGTGCTGGACCAGCGGATGGTCGACGACGGTGACGCCGTCCTGGCTCGAAGTCATCAGCCGGTTACCCCTCTATCTCTCGGACTTGGCTTACCCTCAAAATACCGTGCCATCGCTGACGATGGTCAAGGGCGGGCTGCCATCCACACGCTTTTCGCGCGCGATCCGGCGCCCGGCCGCCCAGGTCCCGCCTTCGAGCACCTTGGCGAGCGGCAGTTCCTCGCGCGAACGGCCGAGGCGCTGGCGGATGAGAGCGCCGACCTCGTCGAGCAACGCGACGGTCAGCGCCCGCCATTCGACCACGAGGGGCGACGAGACCTCGTGCGCCTTCGTCCGATCCGCCTCGTCCTTCAGCGCGATGACGCCGCTGTCGAGGAAGAGCCCGCCATTGCGGTATTCCGGCAGGCCGGTCATCTCGTCGATATCGACCACGGTGATGCCGGCCCATTCCAGCGGCTCGATCAGCGAATAGGTCAGCCATTGCGAGAGCTTGTGGAAGGGCACGAGCCCTTCGGTCGGCTTTCCCGGCGCGATCAGCGGATGACGCCAGGTGTCGCCGAGCGCGACGCCGGCCAATGTCAGGCGCGACGGCCAGATGCCGCCGAAGGTGCCGAGCACCTCGCCCAGCATATGCGGCGCCCGCAGCGTGCCGGTCTCGGCGGCCGCGGCGAAGCGA
Source organism: Allobosea sp. FW305-C-101 (assembly GCF_058783685.1). Lineage (NCBI taxonomy): Bacteria > Pseudomonadati > Pseudomonadota > Alphaproteobacteria > Hyphomicrobiales > Alloboseaceae > Allobosea > Allobosea sp. FW305-C-101. Next base: position 993,728 of record NZ_JBYSYT010000001.1, read on the forward strand.
TCGAACAGGGCGCCCGGCCGCGACAAACCTTGCCGTTCCAGTTCCTCGCCGAGGCGGTTGAGTAGGGCGGCACGGCCTTCGAGCGCCAGCAGCGGATTTTCCGGGCCGGCCTGGAAGCCGCGCGCCAGAGCCGGCGCGTCGAGCCGCTTCAGGCCGGCCGCATCGGCTTGCAAGGGCTTGGCGGGATCGCTGGAGAACAAGCCGGCGGCGAACATGTCGAGCGAGGCCAGCGCCAGCCCTTCCGAACGGCCGATCTCGCGGCCGGTCGCGGCATCGCGATAGCGCCAGTCCGGGCCTGCACCAGCATCGAGCAGGACGCTGACGACAGCGAGGTCATAAGCGGCGCGGCCGCGTGCGGCGGGGTTGGCGAAGCCGGCGGTCTTGTCGAGCTTCTGCCAGCGATCCTCGCCATCGACAGTGAAATGGCGCCAGCGGGCGTGGAAGGGAATGTCGAGCGTCGGATAATTCGCGCCGATCGTCTCCAGTACGTAGTCGGCGCAGGCCTCGAGCCGGTCCGGATGCACGCTGAAATGCAGCAGCTGGCCGGCGAGCCCGAGCTCCAGCATCTCCTGCGCGCGCTCGCGCACGGCCGTGGGTTTCAATAGGGCGCGGAACGCCTCGGGATCGCGGTCGGGCATCATCAACTCGGGCAGGCGTGACGGAATCAGAACTTGTCGAGGTCGCGACCGACCGTCGATTTCAAGGCGTTGTCGCCGGGCGCGCCGTCGGGCGAGTAATAGCCCGCCGCCTTCTTGGCCTCGATCTCGACGGAGGCGTCGGGCGGGATCAGCTCCGGCGGGATCGCGACGCGCTCGCCGATGGTGATGCCGCTCTCGACCATGGCGTCGTATTTCATGTTCGACATCGACATCAGCCGGTCGATATGCGTGACGCCGAGCCAGTGCAGCACATCCGGCATGAGCTGCTGGAAACGGGCATCCTGAACGCCGGCTACGCATTCGGTGCGCTCGAAATAGGTCGCGGCGGAATCGCCGCCCTCCTGGCGCTTGCGGGCATTGTAGACGAGGAATTTCGTGACCTCGCCGAGAGCCCGGCCCTCCTTGCGGTTATAGACGATGAGGCCGACGCCGCCGCTCTGGGCCTCCTTCACGCATTCCTCGATGCCATGCGTGAGATAGGGCCGGCAGGTGCAGATATCGGAGCCGAACACGTCCGAGCCGTTGCACTCGTCATGGACGCGGCAGGCAATGCGCGTCTTCGGATCGGCGAGCCGCGAAGCCTCGCCCATGACGTAAGCCGTGATCGAGCCGATCGGCGGCAGGAAGACCTTGAGGTCCGGCCGCGTCACCAGCTCGGGATACATGCCGCCGGTCTGCTCGAAGAGCGTGCGGCGCAAGTCGCTCTCGGTCGTGCCGAAGCGCTCGGCGATGCCCGGCAGGTACCAGACCGGATCGACCGCGATCTTGGTGACGCTGATATCGCCGGACGCATGCAGGATATGGCCGTCGGCCGCGAGACGATGCGCGCCCATCGCGGCGAGGATCTCGGGCAGGTTGAGCCTGGCCTTGGTAATCGCGATCGAGGGGCGGATGTCGATGCCCTCGCCGATCAGCCGGCCGAAATCCTGCGCGACCGTGTGGCCGAAGGGATCGAGCGAGACGATTCTTTTCGGATCGGCCCATTGCGGCTGCGGCAGGATTTCCGCCGTCGGATAGGTGTTGGTCAGGTCCGGACGCTGCGAGGGGTTCATCGTGCGGGCCGAGATCGCCAGCGCCCGATACACCGAGTACGAGCCGCCATGGGCGCCGATGACGTTGCGGTCGGCCGGGTTGGTGGTCGAGGCGATGATCGGGCCGCGCTCAGTGGCGGTGGCTGCCCCCCATCGGATGGGAAAGCGCGCGGCTGCGCTGCCCGGCTCGGGATGGGAAGTCAGCCTGATATGGCCGTTGCGGTTCGGCGCGTTCATCGCGGTCACGTCCTGAAACGGAAAAGGGCCCCGGACGGGGATCGTCCGGGGCCCTCTGGACCTCGTGAAGTCTGAACCAGCGCGGTGACGCCGTCAATCGCCTTAGAAAACAGCGAGATAGCGCAGCAGCGAGATGATGCCGATCACGATCACGATGATCTGCACGACGTTCTTGATCTGCCCATCGAGCGGCAGCATCCGCACGAGGTAGAGCACGAGGCCGATGACGAGAACGGTGATCAGCAGCGAAATCAGAATGGACATGCTTTCAGCCCTTTATCTCGGCCGGTAGCCGGCCCCCCGGAGCCCAGCCGCGACGCATTCGCGGCTTGTCAGCCCCGCCGACAGAACGTCGCAGGGCGGGAATAGGTTCCGGAAGCGGGTTTGCCGGCGAAGGGGGAGCCGCGGCTTGCACGGTCAGAGCCGCCGTCATGGCCGGGCTTGTCCCGACCATTCATCTCTTCCTTCGGGCCACGCGGTGTCCAAGACGTGGATGCTCGCCACAGGGGCGAGCATGACGGCTAGGTCAACCCGCGATGCGATCGAAATCTGCGACCGCGCGCGTCGCCTGACGGAGTTGGTTGAGCAGCTTCAGGCGGTTGGCGCGCAAGGCCGGATCGGGATCGTTGACCGTGACCTTGTCGAAGAAGGCATCGACCGCCGGGCGGATTTCAGCGAGCGCGGCCATGGCGCCCTCGTAATCCTCGTTAGCGACCGCAGCCTCGGCCTTCGGCGTCGCCTGCGCGAGTGCTACGGCGAGCGCCTTCTCCTCGATCAGGCCGGCCTCGGCGATGAGATGCAGGTCGGGAGCAGCAGCAAAGGCGCCCTCCCCGTCCTTCTTCTCCTCGGCCTTGAGGATATTGGCGGCGCGCTTGTAGCCGGCGAGCAGGTTCCGGCCGTCCTCGGTGTCGAGGAAGCGGCCAAGCGCGGCGACGCGGCGGGTGATGAGGAGGAGGTCGTCGTTGGCCGAAGCGCCCTCGCCCAGCACAGCGTCGACGAGATCATGCCGCGCGCCCTGGTCGCGCAGCATGACTTTCAGGCGGTCGTGGAAGAAGGCGAGCAAACCGTCACTGATTTCGAGGAAACGTTTCGGCTCGATAATTCGATCTTTCCTTGCACCAATCAGCTCCTCAACTACAGAGCCAAAGGCTTCACCCCGAAGGTCAAACGTTTGAAGGAATTCATAAATCTTATCAGCGTGATCTCTACCGCCCATGAATATATCGCGATGCATGTGGAGCATGAACGCAACCCCAACTCCACGAAGCACCAGATTGAGACGCACCCCATTCTCGACCACCAGCCGGATCACACCCAGCGCCGCGCGACGCAGCGCATAGGGGTCCTTGCTGCCGGTCGGCTTCTCGTCGATGGCCCAGAAGCCGACGAGGGTGTCGAGCTTGTCGGCCAGCGCCACGGCCACCGAAACCGGATCGTTCGGGACGCGATCGGACGGCCCGAGCGGCTTGTAATGCTCCTCGACCGCCGCGGCGACCGAAGCGTCCTCGCCCTGCAGCTCGGCATATTTCCGGCCCATCAGGCCCTGCAGCTCGGGGAACTCGCCGACCATCTCGGTCGGGAGGTCGGCCTTGGCGAGCTTGGCGGCGCGCTCGGCCTTCGCCGGATCAGCGCCGACGATGGGAGCCAGTTCCCGCGCCAGCGCCGCGATGCGCTGGACGCGCTCGCCTTGCGTGCCGAGCTTGGCGTGGAAGACGACGCCGAGCTTGTCGAGCTTGGCCATGCGCTGGTCGAGCGGCTTGGCGAGATCGAGCCCAAGCTTTTCGGCGCTGTCCTTGAAGGTATCCAGGTCCGGCAGCGAGCCGCGATCGGTCTGCCAGAAATAGGCGGCGTCCGAGAGGCGCGCGCGCACGACGCGGCCGTTGCCGGCGGTGATCGCGACGCCGCCGTCGCTGGCGACGAGGTTCGAGATCAGGATGAAGCGATTGGCGAGATTACCGGTCGCCGGATCGCGCAGCACGAAGCATTTCTGGTTCGCGCGGATGGTGGCGCGGATCGCCTCGCCGGGGATGTCGAGGAAGCGCTCCTCGAAGGAGCCCATCAGCACGACCGGCCACTCGACGAGGCCGGCGACCTCCTCCAGCAGCCCCTCGTCCTCGACGAGATCGAGCCCCTGCGCGAAGGCAAGGTTGCGGGCATCGGTGAGGATGATCTCCTTGCGGCGGTCGGCATCGAGCACGACCTTCGCCTTCTCCAACGAGGTCACGTAGTCGTCGAGGCGCTTCACCGTGATCGGACCGGGCGCATGGAAGCGATGGCCGTAGGTCACGTTGCCCGAGACGATGCCGTCGACCTCGAAGGGCACGACTTCCGGGTCCTCGGTTTCGGCGGCGCCGAAGGTGCAGAGGATCGAGTGCAGCGGGCGCACCCAGCGCAGGCTCGCGCCGGCGGCCGAGGCCTTGCCCCAGCGCATCGATTTCGGCCAGGGGAAGGACCGGATCACGGCCGGCACGATCTCGGCGATGGCCGCGACGGTTTCCTGGCCGGGCTTCTCGATGATGGCGACGTAGGAATCGCCCTTCTTGGGATCGCTGACGATGGTCGCCTGATCGAGCGAGGTCAGGCCCGCCGCCTTGAGGAAGCCCTGCACAGCGGCGTCGGGCGCGCCGACACGCGGACCTTTCCGCTCCTCACGGACATCGCGGCCGCGAACGGGGAGACCGGCGATATGCAGCGCGAGCCGACGCGGCGTCACGAAGGCCTTGGCGCCCTCATAGACGAGGCCGCGCTCGACCAGCGCATCGGTGACGAGCTTCTTCAGGTCCTCGCCGGCCTTGCGCTGCATGCGCGCCGGGATTTCCTCGGAGAACAGTTCAAGCAGAAGATCGGGCATCAGTTCGCTCCCCCGCCGACGGTCTTCAGCCAGGCCGCGCCGCAGGCCTTGGCGAGCTCGCGCACGCGCAGGATGTAGCTCTGCCGCTCGGTGACCGAGATCACGCCGCGCGCATCGAGCAGGTTGAAGATATGGCTGGCCTTGATGCACTGGTCATAGGCCGGCAGGGCGAGTTCGTGGCGAGGCTGATTGGCGCCCGAGGCCGGCTCGCCGGCCGCGAGCAGCGCCTTGCACTCGGTCTCGGCGTCGGTGAAATGCTGGAACAGCATCGCCGTGTTGGCATGCTCGAAATTGTGCCGGGAGTATTCCTGCTCGGCTTGCAGGAAGACATCGCCATAGGAGATGCGGTCCTCGCCATCGAGGCCGTTGAAGTTGAGGTCGTAGACGTTCTCGACGCCCTGGACATACATCGCCAGGCGTTCGAGGCCATAGGTCAATTCACCCGCGACCGGGGCGCATTCGACGCCCGCGACCTGCTGGAAATAAGTGAACTGGCTGACTTCCATGCCGTCGCACCAGCATTCCCAGCCGAGGCCCCAGGCGCCCAGCGTCGGGCTCTCCCAGTCATCCTCGACGAAGCGCACGTCATGCAGGCCGAGATCGACGCCGATGGCGCGCAGCGAGTCGAGATAGAGTTCCTGCAGGTTCGGCGGCGACGGCTTCAGGATGACCTGGAACTGGTAATAGTGCTGGAGCCGGTTGGGGTTCTCGCCATAGCGGCCGTCTTTGGGGCGGCGCGAGGGCTGGACATAGGCTGCCCGCCACGGCTTCGGCCCGAGCGCGCGCAAAGTCGTCGCCGGGTGGAAGGTGCCGGCGCCGACTTCCATGTCGTAGGGCTGCAGCACCACGCAACCTCGCTCGGCCCAGAAGCGCTGCAGCGTCAGCAGCAGCCCCTGGAAGGAGCGGGTCGGGTCCATCGCCGGGGAGGAAGCCGGGATGGCGGAATGCGAGAGTGGCGCGGGGGCGGACAAGTGCCTGCAACCTTCCGATAACGAGGGAATGGCGGTGATTAGGGTTCGGGCCCGCCATGGTCAAGCTTGCACGGGAACCGCAGCCGGACAGGTTTCGTTCATAACCGGTCTGATATCGACAAAGGCAACCGCATGGTCAGCGATGTTCGGGGCGAGCATTTGATGCCGGGCCGGCGGTCGAACAACGAAGGAGTACGCCCGTGTTGACAACCCGCATCATTGCCGCCGCCTTTGGCGCCGCAACCTTGCTCGGTGCCGCCATGAGCAGCGCCCCGGCCTCTGCGGCCCCGATTTCCGCCGGCACGACCTTTGCCGCCGGCGCCGAGACCGGCCTCGTCCAGCAGGCCTGGCATCGCGGCCGGCCGCATTACGGCCCGGGCCGCCCGCATGTCCGCCGCTGCTGGACCGAGACCCGCCGCTTCTGGAACGGCCGGCGCTGGATCGTGCGCCAGCACCGCATCTGCCGCTGAGCCGGCCTCCCGCCGGTTTCGACGGGGCGAGCTGAACGGCGCCGCTTCGCGCCGTTCAGCAGCAACGGCCTCGCCTTCCGGCGGCAATGACGCGTCACCCATCGGCACTGCCGATGGCTCGATCGACGGAGAAGACCATGTTCCGGACAGCGCTTATCGCGACCGCCGTGGCGGGTGCCCTCGGGGGCTTCGCCCTGACGGCCGCCTCTGCCCCTGCGGCTCCGGCTAGCGCTCAGGCAGGCCAGACCGCGCAGGCTGGCGAAAACCTGGTCGAACAGGCTCAATACCATCGCGGCCCGCGCCGTCATTATGGCCCGCGCCCCTCCTATCACCGTCCGCGCTGCTTCTGGTCCGAGCGTCGTATCTGGGATGGCTGGCGCTGGGTTGTCCGCCCGGTGCGGGTCTGCCGCTGAGCGGCAGCAAGCATGGCCGCATTGCGGCCATTGGCTGAAGGCAAGGTGAACGGCGCGATCCCATGCCGTTCAGGTTCGGCGACGTAATGTCACAACTCAAGGGCGGCGTTTCATCCGACGGCAAGCGTTGCCGACGCCATCTCATGGAGGTTTTCATGTTTCGGACAATCATCGTCACGGCGGCGACCGCCGGCGCGCTGGGCTTGGCCGGCCTCGGCAGCACCTCTGCCTCCGCTGCTCCGGTCGGGGCCGCCCCGATCGCGGCCACCGCCGACGCGAGCGAAGGCATGGTGCAGCAGGCGCAGTATTATTACGGCCCGCGCCGCTATTACGGGCCGCCGCGCTACTATGGCCCGCGCTATTACGGCCCGCGGCGCTATTATGGCCCGCCGCGCTTTTATGGTCCGCGGCCCTATTACGGCCCGCCGCGCTTCTACGGCCCGCGTCCCTATTACTGGTAATCGGGAGCCAGGCGCTCGCGGCCGCGATGCACCGCATCGCTGAGCGGGGTCAGCCGTCCGTCGGCACCATTGATCACGAAAGCCGGCAGCAGAGCTGCCGGCTTTCTGCTGTTCAGGACGGCGGTGACGATGATCCGGATCGCCGGCTTGTCGGCGAAGGCATGAACCGGCCGGATCGCGACCGCACCGAAACCGGTTTGGAGACCGGCCAGCACCTCCGGCAGCGCCTCCACCGTGTGAATGAGCGCCAGATGCCCCTGGGGCTTGAGCAGGCGCCGGGCAGCCCGCAGCCATGGTTCCAGGGCCCCCTCGGCCATATGGGCCGCCTTGCGATTCGGAACCGGCGAAGCCTTGCTCCCGCCCGGCGGGTAGAAGGGTGGGTTCATCGCGACCGCATCATATGAGGCGGCGGCCAAGCCGAGCTCGGAGAGAATCGGGGCGCGCGCCGTGATATCGCCGGCAACGGCCGTCATGCGTCCGGCCATGTCGTTGAGCCCGGCATTGCGCACGGCCAGCGCGGCGAGTTCCGGATCGCGCTCCAGCAACGTGACATGCAGATCGGGCTGGGCCAGCGCGGCCGCGAGGCCGACCGTGCCCACGCCCGCGCCGATATCGAGCAACGCACCCTGCCCCAACTCCGGCAAGGCAGCTGCGAGCAGGATCGCGTCGCTGCCGGCGCGATGGCCCTTGCGCGGCTGGAGCAGCCGCAACCGGCCATCGAGCAGGCGATCCTCGACGATCTCGCCCAGCGCCGAGGTTGGCCCGATTTCACTCATCGCGGAGTTCGGCGCCGTAGCCCGCCTCGACCAGCAAGGCGCGAGCGCGCTTGCGGTCGGCCTCGCGCACCAGCAGGCGGCGCGGGAAGGCGCCGATCATGCCTTCAAGCGAGCTGATATGCTGGTCGGCGATCAGGCAATCGAGATTGGCGGAGGCCAGCAGCGCCTCGACGGCGCCGAGCAGGATGAGATCATTGGTGCGCATGAGTTCGTGCATGGCTCCATGGAGCCCAAGCACCCCGCCCTGCGCAAGAGCCCGGCACTTTCAGCCCTCGCTCACGCAAAGGTGCGGCGTCGCGCCGGTTTGCAGGGGCTGGCGTCCCATGCGACGGTTGTGGCATGGCAAGCGCGCGCCGTCCGGCGCGAGTATCCGACTTGGAGTGCGTTCAGTGGGTGTCGTCGTCTCCCTCGAGGAACGGGAATCGAACCAGGCCAGCATCGAGCCGCTGGTCGGGCTGACGCGCGATGACATGGCGCGGGTCAATGCGATGATCCTGTCGCGCACCGGCTCCGACGTGACGATGATCCCGGAGGTCGCCAATCACCTGATCTCGTCTGGCGGCAAGCGGCTGCGGCCGATGCTGACGCTCGCGATGGCCGATCTCTGCGGCTATCAGGGCGAAGGCCACGTCAAGCTCGCGGCCTCCGTCGAGTTCATGCACACCGCCACGCTGCTGCATGACGACGTCGTCGACGAGAGCGACATGCGCCGTGGCAAGCTCGCGGCCCGCATGCTCTGGGGCAACGAGGCGAGCGTTTTGGTCGGCGATTTCCTGCTTGGCCAGGCCTTCAAGATGATGGTCGAGGTCGGCTCGCTGCGCGCGCTCGACATCCTGTCGACGGCCGCCTCCGTGATCGCCGAGGGCGAGGTGCTGCAGCTTTCGGTCGCCAAGAACACGGAGACGACCGAGGACGAATACCTCTCGGTGATCCGCGGCAAGACGGCCGAGCTCTTCGCCGCCGCCTGCGAGGTCGGGCCGGTGATCGCCAATTCCTCGAAGGCCGATGCCGCCGCCTGCCGCAGCTACGGCCTCAATCTCGGCATCGCCTTCCAGCTCATCGACGACGCGCTCGACTATGGCGGCGTTGCCGCCAAGCTCGGCAAGAACACCGGCGACGATTTCCGCGAGGGCAAGATCACCCTGCCCGTCGTGCTCTCGTTCCGGCGCGGCGACGAGGCCGAGCGCGCCTTCTGGAAGCGTACGCTGCAGGACGGCGAAATTCGCGACGGCGACCTTGAAGAGGCTCAAGGCATCATGCGCCGGCACAAGGCGCTCGACGACACCATCGCCCGGGCCGAGCATTATGCGCGGATGGCGAAGGATGCGCTCGGCCTGTTCCCAGCCTCTCCGATGAAGCAGGCGCTCAACGCCGCCGTCGATTTCTGCGTCGCGCGGGCGCATTGAGCAGCCCACCGGCCGTCAGTTCAGCAGCGTCGGCTTGATCCACCAATCCGGCCGCTCGCGCTGCAAAGCCTTCGCCGCAGCGGCGCTGGCCATGCAATCGTCGAACAGCGCGTAGCAGGTCGCGCCGGAGCCCGACATGCGCGCGAGCCGGCAACCCGGCAGCGCCGCGAGCCGTTCGAGAACCTCGCCGATCACCGGCGCGATGCGTTGCGCTGGCGAGGCGAGATCGTTGGTCATTGCTGTCAGGTGCCTAAGAAGCTCGCTGGCCGATGCCGGCGCTGCAAGGTTGATCCTACGCGCTTCGGCAGCCACTTCACCGGCCTTGAGCCCGAGCGCCCGGAACACCGCGACCGTCTCGACCCCCACGCCCGGATTGACCAGAACTGCGAAGAGCCGCGGCAGGCTGAGCACCGGACCCAGCTTTTCGCCAATACCGGCCATCAATCGCGCCCGCGAATCGAGGCAGACGGGGACATCGGCGCCGACGCCGGCGGCGACCTGCCGCAGGACCGGATCGCTCGCAGCAATGCCGTTCAACCGCGCGAGAAGACGCAGCGCCGCAGCCGCATCGGCCGAGCCACCGCCGATACCGGACGCGACCGGCAATCTTTTCACGAGATGGAAGCGCCCGAGACTCAGGCCCGGGCGCGCGGCAGCGAGCGCACGGGCCGCCCGCAGCACGAGGTTGCCGTCATCGACCGCCAACCCTTCGGAGCGGGGGCCGGCGAGCGTGAGAGATAGCGGCGCGCCCGGATCGAGCGAGAGCGTATCGCCCACGCCTGCGAAGGCGACGAGGCTTTCAAGCTCGTGATAGCCGTCGGCACGCCGGCCGAGCACGCGCAGGTCGAGATTGACCTTGGCGCGGGCGCGCGTGGTCAGCGGCAGGGCCACGGCTTCAGGCCAGCGACGCGAGCGCGTCAGCCGCCATCCTTCTTCGGGGCTTCGGTCGCATTGGCCGAAGGCTCCTCAAGACCGCGATCGATCTTGCGCAGGATCTTCTCCAGGTCCTCGGGCTCGGGCTTGAGATCGCGGGCGTGGTTCCACTGGAACTTCGCCTCGAGCTGGCGGCCGGTGCGCCAGTAGACGTCGCCGAGATGGTCGTTGATGACCGGGTCGGAGGGGCGCAGCTCCGAGGCGCGCTCGATCTCGCGCGCGGCATCCTCGTAGCGGCCGAGCCGGTAATAGGCCCAGCCGAGCGAATCGATGATGTAGCCGTCGCGCGGACGCAATTCGACGGCGCGGCGCAGCATGTCGAGCGCCTCGTCGAGCTTGAGATGCTTGTCGACCAGCGAATAGCCAAGATAGTTCAGCACCAGCGCGCGCTCACGACCGAGCGGATCGGGCAGGAGTTCCAGCGCCTTGCGAAGATCGGCCTCGGCTTCGGGCCAGCGATTGATGCGCTCGCGGGCGATGCCGCGGAAATAGAACAAGTCCCAGTTGGCCCGGCCCGGCGAAGCGAGCTTCGAGATTGCCTTGTCATAGGCCGCCGCGGCCTCGGCGAACTGCTTGCGCGAGCGATAGATGTTGCCGAGCGCCGAGAGCGCGTCGACATCGTCAGGACGCTCCGCGATGACCTTGTCGAGATGCTTCACCGCCTCGTCGGGCTTGCCGAGATTCTCCAGCGCCAGACCGGCCTGGATTTCGGCATTCGGGCGCAGCGGAGAGGTCGCCGGCATCTTGTCGTAGACGGCGACGGCATCTTCCGGCTGGCGCGCGCGCTCGAGGATGTCGCCGAGCGTCAGGATGGCGAGGTCGTGGCCGGGATCGAGATAGATCGCCATGCGCAGGTAGAGCAGCGCGGCAGCTTCGTCGCCCTGGCGATTGCCGGCGCTGGCGAGGCCGTAGAGCACCTCGGCCGCGCCCTGCTGCGGCGTGGAGATCTGGCGCGGCGGCTGCTCCTTCTTGCCGACCAGCTCCATGCCCTCGCGGATGATCGGATGGTTCGGCAGCAGGCGGTCGAAGCCGGCATAGGTCTCGGCTGCGCCGTTGAAGTCGCCGTTGCGGGCCTGGAAGCGCGCCCAGAGATCGACGAGGCGGAGCGTGGTCTTCTCGGCGTCATAGGCCGATTTCAGGCGCTTCTCGGCATCGGCCCGGCGGCCGGCGGCGTCGAGGATCAGGCCGGCATGGTAGTCGCGGAAAAGATTGTAGGAAGGCTCGCCCTTCAGGCGCTCCAGCGTCTCGATGGCGCGCTTGGGATTGTTCGAGCCGAGATAGGACCAGGCCGAGAGCAGGGTCGCGGTGATGTCGGCCGCGCGGCCCCTGCCCCCGCGCTGGAGATGGTTGCGCGCGGTCTGGTAGCTCTTCTGCTTGATCGAGCGGATGCCGATGACGAGCTGGGCGAGGCCGTTGCTCGGGTCCTGCTGGATCAGCTTGTCGGCAGCCCGGAAGGCGTCCTGCATGGCACCGTCGGCCAGGAAGGCGACGAAGGCGCGCTCGGTCAGATCGTTGTTCTGCGGATCTTCCTTGATCGCCTCGCGCAGATAGACGGAGGCCGCGCCGAGATCGCGCGAGGCGCCGGCGACGATGGCCGCGAGGTAGTTACCCTCCAGACTATCACCCGGCTCAAGCGAATCAGCCGAGCGCGACTGGGTCGCGCCCTGGGCGGCGGCCACGGCTGGCAGGAACATCAACAGCGACAACGCAGCAGCCGTGCCGGAGGCACGAACCTTCTTCAATAATGTCACGACTGCCATTCTCCCTCGGCCCGCAGCCTCACCATCTCGGGGCGCACTCTTCAAGCGGACCGTGATCGCTTCGCGTAGGCCGCCAAGATGGCGGTTTCCGGGCGGGCGGGCAAGCCGGCCTCCCCATGAATGCGGCGGTTTCGTAGCAGCTGCGCAACACCTGGTGGAATCCCGGTGACGAAGCGGCCGGCACAAGAAAACGGCAATCATCCGCAAAGGATATCGTGTCTATATTCGGCTCGCTTGCGGTTCCCGCAGCGATTCCACTGGGACTATTCCAATGAAGAAGATCATTCTGAGCGTTGCCGCCGTCGCGCTTCTCGGCGGCTTCGTCGCCGGCTGCGCCAAGGAAGAGACCAAGCCGGTTGCTCCGATCGTCCGCAAGGGCTGATCAGACCGGTTTTAACGACAAAGGGCGCGCCGGCAGGCGCGCCCTTTTTGATTCGTCAGGCAAGTAAATCGCGGCGATCACATATTCGCGTAGCCGGGGCCGCCGCCACCTTCCGGCACCGTCCAGGTGATGTTCTGGGCGGGGTCCTTGATGTCGCAGGTCTTGCAGTGGACGCAGTTCTGCGCGTTGATCACGAAGCGCGGATTGGTCTTCGTCTCCGCATTTTCGTAGACGACCTCGTAGACGCCCGCCGGGCAATAGAGCCGCGCCGGCTCACCATAGAGCGGCAGGTTCTGCGAGATCGGAACCGACGGGTCGGTCAGCTTGAGATGCGCCGGCTGGTCTTCCTCGTGATTGGTCGAGGACAGGAAGACCGAGGACAGCTTGTCGAAGGAGATCTTGCCGTCCGGCTTCGGATAGGTGATCGGCGTGACCTCGGCGAGCGGCTTCAGCGTCGCGAAATCCGGCTTGCCGTGCTTGAGCGTGCCGAAAGGCGACCAGCCGAAGAGCTGGTTCAGCCACATGTCGATGCCGCCGAGCCCGATGCCGAGGAAGGTGCCGAACTTGGACCAGAGCGGCTTGACGTTGCGGACGCGCTTCAGGTCCTTGCCGATAGCGCTGTCGCGCCAGCTCGTCTCGATCTCGACGACCTCGTCATGCTGGCGCCCGGCCTGCAATGCCGGCACCAGCTTCTCCGCTGCGAGCATGCCCGACAGAATGGCGTTGTGGCTACCCTTGATGCGGGGAACGTTGACGAAGCCGGCCGCGCAGCCGATCAGCGCACCGCCCGGGAAGGTCAGCTTCGGCACCGACTGGAAGCCGCCCTCGGTGATGGCGCGGGAGCCATAGGCGATGCGCTTGGCGCCCTCGAAGGTGTCGCGGATCAGCGGATGGGTCTTGAAGCGCTGGAACTCGTCGAAGGGCGAGAGCGTCGGGTTCTGGTAGTTCAGATGCACGACGAAGCCGACGGAGACGAGATTATCGTCGAAATGGTAGAGGAACGAGCCGCCGCCGGTCTTGTTGTCGAGCGGCCAGCCGAAGGAGTGCTGGACGCGGCCCTTGTGGAACTTCTCCGGCTTCACCTGCCAGAGCTCCTTCAGGCCGATGCCGTATTTCTGGGGCTCGCGGCCCTCGTCGAGGGCAAACTTCCTGATCGCGATCTTCGAGAGCGAGCCGCGCGCGCCCTCGCCCAGCAGCGTGTAGCGGCCGCGCAGTTCCATGCCGCGGGTGAAGCGCTCGGAGACCGTGCCGTCCTTGGCGATGCCCATGTCGCCGGTGGCGATGCCGGCGACCGAGCCATCCTCGTTGAAGAGCAGTTCGGCAGCGGCGAAGCCCGGATAGATCTCGACGCCGAGCGCCTCGGCCCGCGCGCCCAGGAACTTCGCGACCAGCCCGAGCGAGCCGACGAAATTGCCGTGGTTGTTCATCAGCGAGGGCATGCCGAAATTCGGCAGGCGGATGCCGTTCGGCTGCGTCAGGAAATAGAAGATGTCTTCCTTGACCTCGGTGGTCAGGGGGCGATCGGGATCCTCGCGCCAGTCCGGCACCAGCTTGTCGAGGCCGATCGGATCGATGACCGCGCCGGAGAGGATATGGGCGCCGACCTCGGCGCCCTTCTCGACCACGACGACGGTAAGGTTCTCGTCGAGCTGCTTCAGCCGGATCGCGGCGGCCAGGCCAGCAGGACCCGCGCCGACGATGACGACGTCATAGTCCATGCTCTCGCGCGGTTCGCTCTGCGCTTCCTTGAGATCCATCCTGCCCTCCGCCTCAGCAACCGCGCCGCTTGATAGTTTATATATGAACTATTTCGCCGGGTCGTTCAATGCCGGCTTTCGTCCAGTCTGGAACCCCTCTATCCAAGCGTGCGTTCCATTTTGCAACTGCGTCGGCTCGCGAAGCGGCCTTGCAGGGTATAGGATACCCCTATGAGCCTGTCCGATGCAGTCGGCCCCGACGCGCCCGATCCCTATGAGTTGCTGAGCTGGTACGCCGAGATGGGCGTGACCGAGGCGCTCGACGAGACACCGCGCAACCATTTCGCCGATCCGGTTCCCGCCGGCGGCAACGGCCAGCCGCGCCTGCGCCCCCTGCCCGGCCGGCCTGCGGCTCCGGTGCGGCCTATGGCAGCGGCTGCGACGGCTCCGGACGACGCGACGGTCAGCGCGAAGGCATTGGCGCGAGAGGCCCGCACGCTCGACGAGCTGAAGACCGCGCTCGCCGGGTTCGAAGGCTGCGCGCTGAAGGCCACCGCCAAGAACCTGGTCTTCGCCGACGGCAATCCGGAAGGCCGCGTGATGATGGTTGGCGAGGCACCCGGCGCCGATGAGGACCGGATCGGCCTGCCCTTCGTCGGACGCTCCGGCCAGTTGCTCGATCGCATGCTGGCAGCGATCGGGCTGAGCCGGAAAGACGACGTCTATATCGCCAACATGCTGCCCTGGAGGCCGCCGGGCAACCGCACGCCGACGCCGCAGGAGGTCGCGATCTGCCTGCCCTTCATCCAGCGCCAGATCGAGCTTGCCGACCCCGATATCCTGGTCTGCGTCGGCGGCCCCTCGGCGCAAGGTCTGCTCGGGTTCACCGGCATCCTGCGCTCGCGCGGAAAATGGGTGGAATACGACACCGGCGCGCGACGCATCCGGGCGATCGCGACGCTGCACCCGGCCTATCTGCTTCGGCGCCCGCTCGACAAGCGCCTCGCCTGGCGCGACCTGCGCGCGCTGAAGGCGGCGCTCGACGGGAAGAATTGACGCAGCGACGTTGCGCGCAGGGGCGGCGCAAGGCAGAGTTACATTAGATCACATCCAGAAGCGCCCAAGCGGGCGTTCCCCAGCGCCTTGATGGCGTGGCCGACGGAGTTCTGCGATGGTCATCGATGCATTTCTGCTCTCACGCATCCAGTTCGCCTTCACGGTTTCCTTCCACATCGTCTTTCCCGCCTTCACGATCGGGCTTTCGGCCTATATCGCGACGCTGCTCGGGCTGTGGCTGAAGACGGGCGATGCGAAATTCCATCTGCTCGCGCGCTTCTGGACCAAGATCTTCGCGGTCTCCTTCGCGATGGGCGTGGTTTCCGGCATCGTGCTGTCCTACCAGTTCGGCACCAACTGGAGCCGGTTCTCGACGGCGGTCGGCAACGTCATCGGGCCTCTGATCGGCTACGAGGTGCTTTCGGCCTTCTTCCTCGAGGCCTCCTTCCTCGGCGTGATGCTGTTCGGCTGGAAGCGCGTGCCGCCCTGGCTGCACTTTCTCTCCGCCGTCATCGTCGCGGGCGGCACGGCGCTCTCCGGCTTCTGGATCCTCTCGGCCAATAGCTGGATGCAGTATCCGGCCGGGCACGAAGTACGCGACGGCATCGCCTATCCCGTCGACTGGATGAAGATCGTCTTCAACCCGACCTTCCCCTTACGCTTCGCCCATATGATGACGGCCGCCTATCTCACGACCGCCTTTGTCGTGCTCGCGACCGGGGCGCGCCACCTGCTCGCCGGGCACCGCACCGAATCGGCCAAGACGATGGTGCGGATGGCGATCCTGATGATCGCGCTCACCGCGCCGCTGCAGGCGGTGATCGGCGACTTCCATGGCCGCGATACCGCGACCTACCAGCCGGCCAAGCTCGCCGCGATCGAGGCTCACTGGGATTCGTCGAAGCCCGGCGCGCTCGTGCTCTTCGCCTGGCCGGACGAGAAGGCCGAGCTCAATCGCTTCGAGATCTCGATCCCCGGCGTCGCCAGCCTCGTCACCCACGGCAGCATGAACGCACTGTTCCCGAGCCTGAAGGACTTCAAGATCGAGGACCGGCCGCCCGTGCTCATCCCCTTCTTTGCCTTCCGGGCGATGGTCGGGATCGGCGTGCTGATGATCCTGTTCGGTTGGGTCGGCGCCTGGCTCTGGCGCAAGGGCACCGTCTTCGAATCGCGGCGCTGGCTCTGGCTCGCGCAATACACCTGGCCGGCCGGTTTCATCGCCATCCTCTCCGGCTGGTTCGTGACCGAGGTCGGGCGCCAGCCCTGGCTGGCGACAGGCATCATCCGCTCCGCAGACGCGATCTCACCGGTCACGACGCTGCAGGTCGCGATCTCGCTTGCGCTGTTCGTCTGCGTCTACTCCGTCGTCTTCACGGCCGGAATCCTGCTGATCAACCGCCTGATCGACAAGGGGCCGGACGAGATATCCGGCGAGGATGCGCCCGAGCAGCCATCGCAGCGCCCGCTCAAGGCGGCGCAGGGGGAGGCCGCCGCGATCTTCGGCGACGGCAAGCCCGGCGATGACAAGATCCAGCCCGCGATCTGAGGAGACGACCCATGGAATGGTATCTCCCCGTGATCTGGGCCGGTCTGATCGGCACCGCCGTGATGCTATATGTGGTGCTCGATGGCTTCGACCTCGGCATCGCCATCCTGTTCCCGACGACGAAGGACGAGGGCGAGCGCGACCAGATGATGAATTCGGTCGCGCCGTTCTGGGACGGCAACGAGACCTGGCTGGTACTGGGCGGCGGCGGGCTCTGGGTCGCCTTCCCGCAGGCCTATGCCATCATCATGCCGGCCTTCTACATCCCGGTGATCCTGATGCTGCTGGCGCTGATCTTCCGTGGTGTCGCCTTCGAGTTCCGCTGGGTCGCCAAGCCGCATCACCACCGCTGGGACCTCGCGTTCTGGCTCGGCTCCACCGTCGCCGCCTTCTCGCAGGGGCTCATCCTTGGCGGGCTGATCCAAGGCATCACGGTCGCGAACGGCCAGTTCGCGGGGGGCCCGTTCGACTGGCTGACTCCCTTCACCGTGATGTGCGGCATCGGCGTCGTGGTGGGCTATGCCCTGCTCGGCGCGACCTGGCTGATCTTCAAGACCGAAGGCCCGGTCGCGGAGCGGGCGCGCCGACAGGCCAGGACGCTGCTGCTCGCGCTGATGGGCTTCGCCGCGCTGGTTTCGCTGTGGACGCCGCTCGCCCATCCGCGCATTGCCGAGCGCTGGTTCACGCCGGGCAATCTCGCCCTGCTCTGGCCCTTCCCGGTGCTGACGGCGTTCTGCGGCTACATGGCCTGGAAGCGGCTCCACGGCGCGCATGAATTCACGCCCTTCGCCTTCACCATCGCGATCTTCCTGCTCTGCTTCCTCGGGCTGTCGATCTCGAACTTCCCCTATCTCGTGCCGCCCTCGGTCACGATCTGGGATGCCGCCGCCGCGCCGTCCTCCCATATCTTCGTGCTGATCGGCGTCGCCTTCCTGCTGCCGATGATCCTGTTCTACACGGCCTTCGTGTACTGGACCTTCCGCGGCAAGGTCCGGGCCGATAGCGGCTACCACTGAGAGCCTCCAACAAGACCCGGAGGGGTCTCGATGGAGGCTCTCAGGAACCGACGCGGTCAGCCGGCGTTCAGGAGCAGCTTGCAAAGACGACTTGAGTTCCCTGCCTCTCCCAGCGAGATTGCGGGGACGCTTCGTCGGGGACGCCTTCATGCAGTGGGAAGATTACCGCCAGTCCGAAAATCTCGAGGACAGGCGCGGCAGCGGCGGCGGTTTCGCCGGCATGCCCGGCGGTCGCGGCGGCGTCGGCATCGGCACGATGGTGGTGCTGGGCCTGCTCGGCTGGGCGCTCGGCATCGACCCGCGCCTGCTCATCGGCGGAGCCGAACTGATCGGCGGCATCGGCGGGCGCCCGCAGACGCAGGAGACACGCCGCTCCTCCGGCCCGCCGCAGGACGAGATGGGCCGTTTCGTCTCGGCCGTGCTGGCGCAGAACGAGGATATCTGGTCGAAGATCCTGCCGCAGCAGGCCAATATCCGCTACCAGCCGCCGCGCCTCGTGCTGTTCTCGGGCGTCGACCGCTCGGGCTGCGGCACGGCGCAGGCGGCAATGGGGCCGTTCTATTGCCCGGCCGACAAGAAGGTCTATCTCGACACCTCCTTCTTCCAGGAGATGCAGCGCAAGCTCGGCGGCGGCGGCGACTTCGCCTATGCCTATGTCGTCGGCCACGAGGTCGGCCACCACATCCAGAACCTGCTCGGCATCCTGCCCAAGGCCAACCAGCTGCGCGAGCGCTCCTCGGAGCGCGACGCGAATGCGATCTCGGTCAGGATCGAATTGCAGGCGGACTGCTTCGCCGGGGTCTGGGCTCATAACATCCAGGCGATGGGCCGGCTCGACCAGGGCGATATCGAGGAAGCGCTGCGTTCGGCTGCGGCGATCGGCGACGACAAGCTGCAGCAGGCCTCGCAGGGCGTGGTCGTGCCCGATTCCTTCACGCACGGCTCGTCCGCCCAGCGCACGAAATGGTTCAATGTCGGCTTCCAGTCCGGCTCGATGCAGCGCTGCGACACGTTCCGGAACCCGGTCTAGGGCGGCACACGCTCTATCTTTCGTCGAGATGGGCCCTGCCGCATAAGTTACAGGAGACCTCTCATGTGCCGTTTGCTGATCGCCGCGGTGCTGCTTGCCGCCGGCGCAACCATGATGGCGCCGGCTGCGTCCGCATCCTCCGTGAGCGAGGCGCTTCCGGCGGCGACCGCCGGGCGGCTCGATGGACAGCCGATAGCCTTCACCGCCAGCGCCGCCAGGCGCGAGCGGATGATGACCATCCAGCAGAACATGGAAGAGCAGCGGCGCTTTGGCCGCAGCGGAGGGCGCGGCTACGGCGGCGGCTACGACAATCGCGGTTACGACCGGGATCCCAACTACCGGCGGCGTCCCGGCAACCTGCCGCCTTACGGCTATCGCCGTCCTCATTCCAACCGGTGGTAACCGGGCGAGCTCGCAAAACAGAACGGGCCCGAACAGGGCCCGCGACGTTCACATGCTGCGCGGAGGGCTGCATCCAGCCCTCCGCTTCGTTTTCATGGAGCCTTCAGCTCCAGAATCCTTCCTGATGCACGCGAGGCGAGAACGTATCCTCGTCCTCTTGCTGTTCCTCGCGTTTGTCCTCTTCGCGCTCGGCTTCAAACGCTGAACAGGAATCGTGCCGGTCAAGCATGGGTCTCTCCTTTCGAAGGTCTGAGGGAGGTGCTTTGGGCAACCGTCAACATATGAACTTATGCTGCATTGCACAAGTTCCGATGCGAAACGCGATCTGCCATGCGCCCGAAGCATGACCAGCCGATGACATTAAGGAGCGTGCGAACGGCTTAGCCGGCCCGTTCCCGCAGGACCGGCAACCGCAGCGGTGCCCGGTCGATTCGGCCGGCCGCTGCCGCCGCGCGGAGCATGACGAGGCCGGGCCCAAGGCCACGCCCGCCCAAGGAGAAAGCCAGCCGCTCGCGCAGGGATGCGGCAATCCCGCTTGCCGGAATCAGGGCCGGCTTCGCCGCCGCGACCAGCAGATGGCGCTCCACGGCCTGCACCCAATGGGCCTGCGGCACGTCGCCGGCATCGAACAGGACGATACGCTCGCCCCGCGCACCGGCCGCGCCATCGCGCCAAGCGCTGCCATTGCTCGCGCGCAGATAACGGGCGCCCGTCGCATCAGCGGCGCGCTCGGTCTCGGGCGAACCGATGGTGTCGACGATCACCGCATGGCCGAGAAAGCCCTCCGCCACCGCCGGGATGAGGACGGCAAGGGTCGCTGCGAGCGCCTGCTGGGAACCATCGCTGCGGATCACGGCTGTGAGCATGAGCGAAATCCTATGCCGCAACGCAGCATGCCACAATCCCGCCACTTGCCTTTTGTTCTCTATATGTTCACTCTACGTGAGACCAGAATGCGTCGATTCCCGGCGCGCGACCCGGTTCGAAACCATGCCCCAGGCCAGACCCACCTCACGGCCCTTCCCGGCAGCCCAGCCCCTGCGGCGGGCGGACAGGGAGCCGAGTGTTTCCGCTCCGATCGTCGCGCCGGCTGACCCTATGGCCTATGCCGGCCACCGCATCGATCCCGACAGGCGGCGCGGGCGCGGCGCCACGATCAATCCGGGCGGACGCTACGAGACGGAGCAGCGCGTCACCGAGGATGACGGCTGGGGCTCGCTGGAGGAGCTGCCGCCGTTCTCGACCGAGATCGCCTATGAGAAGGCGCGCACCATCATCACGCGCAACGACTCGCCGGACATCTCCTTCGACCGTTCGATCAATCCCTATCGCGGCTGCGAGCATGGCTGCGTCTACTGCTTCGCCCGGCCGAGCCATGCCTATCTCGGCCTGTCGCCCGGGCTCGACTTCGAGAGCAAGCTGACGGCCAAGCCGGATGCGGCGGCGCTGCTGGAGAAGGAGCTCTCATCGCCCTCCTACCAGCCGCGCACCATCGCGATCGGCACCAATACCGATGCCTATCAGCCGATCGAGAAGAAGCTCCGGATCATGCGGCAGATCCTGGAGGTGCTGGCCAAGTTCAACCATCCCGTCGGCATCGTCACGAAATCGGCGCTGGTCCAGCGCGACATCGATATCCTCGCGCCGATGGCGGAAAAGGGGCTGGTCAAGGTCGCGCTCTCGGTGACGACGCTCGATCCCAAGACCGCGCGCGGCATGGAACCGCGCGCCGCCTCCCCCGCCAAACGCCTGGAGACGATCCGCAAGCTCTCGGAGGCTGGCATCCCGGTCACGGTGCTGGTCGCGCCGATCATCCCGGCGATCAACGAGCATGAGATCGAGCGCATCCTCGATTCGGCCAAGGCGGCGGGCGCCCAGGAGGCCGGCTATGTCCTGCTCAGGCTGCCGCTCGAGGTCCGCGATATCGTGCAGGAATGGCTGCTGACGCATCATCCCGACAAGCTCCGGCATGTGATGTCGCTGATCCGCTCGACGCGCGGCGGCAAGGACTACGATTCGCAATGGGGCCAACGCATGGTCGGCTCCGGCCCCTATGCCTGGATGATCGGCCGGCGCTTCGAGATGGCGGCCGAGCGCATCGGCTTCAATACAACCCGGCGCCGGCTGCGGACGGATCTCTTCGTGAAGCCGGAGAAGGAGAAGGCGCAGCTGAGCTTGTTTTGAGGCGCTGGGTCAGCCGTCATTCTCGGGCGCAGCGAAGCGCAGACCCGAGAATCTCCTTCACCAGATGGCTGCCGCAGATCAATCAACCGCGGGAACCCCTCTCCTGTAAGGAGAGGGGTTCCCGCGGTTCCCGCATCTATTGGGTCGGGTAAGAGCATAGCGGTGGAGCGCGCTCCCGCCGCTCTGGCCCAACGTCCCGGCCTGCTGCATAACCCCGCCATGCCCGCCGATTTCCACCGCGAGACATCCGCCATCGCCAACGGCTTTTGGCCGCTCGCCGGGATCGACGAGGTCGGGCGCGGCCCGCTGGCTGGGCCTGTCGTCGCGGCGGCCGTGATCCTCGATCCCGCCCGGGTGCCTCACGGACTCGACGATTCGAAGAAGCTGCCGGCGGCGATTCGCGAGGAGCTCTTCGGGGAGATCATGGAGCGGGCGCTGGCCGTTTCCGTCGCCAGCGTGACGGCGGTCGAGATCGACGCCATCAATATCCGCCAAGCGACGCTGCTCGCGATGCGCCGGGCCGTGGCCGCGCTGCCGCTCGCGCCGCGGCATGTGCTGGTCGATGGCAACGACCCGCCGCAATTCGATTGCTCCTGCGAGGCGATCATCCAAGGCGACGGGCAGGTCGCCTCGATCGCGGCGGCCTCGATCGTCGCCAAGGTGATGCGCGACCGGATGATGGCGCGGCTCTCGCAGCGCTATCCGGCCTATGGCTTCTCCGGCCATGTCGGCTATGGCACGCCGCAGCATCGCAAGGCGATCCTCGCGCACGGCCCCTGCCCCGAGCACCGCTATTCCTTCGCGCCGGTGAAAGGCGTCTGGTTCCGGTAGCCGGCGCATTTGTTCACGCGTCATTCTCGGGCGGAGCGCAGCGCAGACCCGGGAATCTCCGCCAGGAAGAGGCCCCGGAGCCTCGGTGCCAGAGATGCTCGGGGCACGCCGTAGCATGACGGCCAGCTCTGGCCGAAAGGGAAGCCGACCGCCCCGCCAACCTGCCGTAACGGCAGGCTCAGACGTTAACCGCCGTTTACGAATTTCCCTTGATTCACAATGGGCTAGGCAAAAGCTGCAGCCCCAGAATGACACGCATTTTTTTCAAAGCGGAAACCCGACCTTTACCCTGTCTGACCAATATCGCCCTCGTTGAAGTTGCGTAACGGTCTTGGCGTCATGGGTATCTCGCGTACCGGGACCGCCAGTGCTCCCGTCCGGATTCAGGTTTCGCGTACCGGACGGCCTGCACTGGGGGCTCGGATGAAGGCCAAGAGCCTTCCCGAACAAATCGGCATCCCTCGGGAGCTGCCGCTGGATCAGGTCCTCGTCGGCGATTGCATCGCCGCGATGAACGCCCTGCCACCGGCGAGCGTCGACCTGATCTTCGCCGATCCTCCCTATAATCTCCAGCTCGGCGGCGATCTGCGCCGGCCCGACGACAGCCTCGTCGATGCCGTCGACGACGACTGGGACAAGTTCGCCTCCTTCTCCGATTACGACCGCTTCACCCGCGACTGGCTGTCGGCCGCGCGGCGCATCCTGAAGCCGGACGGGGCGCTGTGGGTGATCGGCAGCTATCACAACATCTTCCGCGTCGGCGCGACGCTGCAGGATCTCGGCTTCTGGATGCTGAACGACATCGTCTGGCGCAAGGCCAATCCGATGCCGAATTTCCGCGGCCGGCGCTTCACCAATGCGCATGAGACGCTGATCTGGGCGGCGCGGGGCGAGAGTTCCAAATACACCTTCCATTACGAAGCGCTAAAGGGCGGCAATGACGACCTGCAGATGCGCTCGGACTGGTATCTGCCGCTCTGCACCGGCGACGAACGCCTGAAGGACGAAAACGGCGCCAAGGTGCACCCGACGCAGAAGCCGGAAGCCCTGCTCGCCCGCGTGCTGCTCTCGGCCTCGAATCCCGGCGACGTGATCCTCGACCCGTTCTTCGGCACGGGCACGACCGGCGCCGTCGCCAAGGCGCTGGGCCGCCGCTTCATTGGGCTCGAGCGTGATCCGGTCTATGCCAAGGCGGCGCGCGAACGCATTGAAGCGGTGACGCCGCTGGCGCCGGAAGCCTTCTCGACCGCGCCCTCAAAGCGCAGCGAGCCGCGCGTGCCGTTCCTCAGCCTGGTCGAGGCCGGGCTGGTGAAGGCCGGCGAGACCGTCCATGACGAGAAGCGCCGCTACAAGGCCACCGTGCGCGCCGACGGCACGCTGCTGCTCGGCCCTGCGGTCGGTTCGATCCACAAGGTCGGCGCGCTGGCGCAGGGCCTGCCCGCCTGCAACGGCTGGACCTTCTGGCATGTCGAGCGCGAAGGCGGGCTGACCGTCCTCGACACCCTGCGTGGCGAGATCCGGGCGCAGATGGCCGCGGCCTGAGCCGCCGGGCGCAAGCGCCCGGCCCTCCCGTCATTCGTTCAGAGGATGCGCGCCCGCCGCCCGCGAGCGCATGCTCGCCCGTATGACATAGAGGGCGGCAGCATGGCGACGATCCTCAAGAACGGCTCCCGTGGCCCCGAGGTCAAGGCGCTCCAGGAAGCGCTGAACGCCAAGCTCAAACCGATACCCAAGCTCGTGCCCGACGGGCAGTTCGGCACCCTCACCCACAATGCGGTCCTCGCCTTCCAGCGCAAGAACTGGCTGGTCGAGGATGGCCAGGCGGGCCCGGCGACCCAGTCCTGCCTCTACGATACCGAGGCCTTCGCGCCGATCCTGCACAAGGTCCCTTTCATCGCGCAGCCGACCAACACGACCTGTTGGGCGACATCGACGGCGATGATGAAGAAATCGACCGTGCCGATCATCATCGCCAAGACGCCGCCGGACATGATCGCCTCCGATGGCGGTTTGCTGAACTCCTCCGAAAGCGACCAGGCGATCGTCACCGGCCAGCGCTATGGCCGCGTCCACGGCCTGCGCTGCAATGCGCCGCAATCCTGGTCGGTCGAGCAGCTCCGGCAGGCAGTGTCGCGCGGGCCGTTGATGTTCGACATGCTCTGGCGCGTCGACGAATACACAGCCGGACGCGGCAGCCCCGGCCATATGATCGTCATCGTCGGCATGCGCGGCGACGGCAACCCGGACGGCACCGGCACGACGCTGCGCATTCACGACCCCTGGCCGCCGAACCGCGGCAAGGTTTATTCGAAGGGCTATTTCAAATGGTCCGTCGAATTGCCGACGATGACCTATCGCGTCTTCGAATTGTAGAGCCCGGCGCGCTCGACCACCTTCAGCATCAGGCTCGGCAGCGGCTCGCCGGATAGCTTCGCCAACGGCGTGAAGCGCATGCCTGCCGGGGCCTGCGTGCGCTCGGACACGCTGCCGGTGAACACGGTCAGCTCCAGCGGAAAATGCGTGAAGACATGGCGCACCGGCTCCGCCACCTGCGTCCAGCTTAACGGCAAGGGCGCATCCTGCGCCGCGCCGTCGAGTTCGTAATCGGCCCGCCATTCGCTGGTCGGCACCTCGGCCATGCCGCCGAGCAGGCCCTTGGCCGGCCGGGTGCGGAGCAGGATGGCGCCATCCTGCCGGGTGAGCACGAAGGCCGCGCCATAGCGCGTGACGCCGGCCTTCTTCTTCGCCTTGCGCGGAAAGCTCTCCTGCGTTCCGGCAAGCCGCGCCCGGCATGGCTCGCGCCAGGGGCAGAGGCCGCAGGCCGGATTGCGCGGCGTGCAGATGGTGGCACCGAGATCCATCAACGCCTGAGCGAAATCACCCGGCCGGCCGTGCGGCAGCAGCGCCAGCGCCTTCTCGCGAATCAGGGGCCGGGCGCCGGGCAATTCATCCTCGATGGCGAAGAGCCGGCTCATGACGCGCTCGACATTGCCGTCGACCGCCGCCGCCGGCCGGTCGAAGGCGATCGCGGCAACCGCACCGGCCGTATAGGCGCCGATGCCCGGCAGAGCGCGCAGGCCCTCCTCCGTATCGGGAAAGCGGCCGCGATGGCCCTCCATCACCGCCTTGGCGCAGGCGTGGAGATTGCGGGCGCGGGAATAATAGCCGAGCCCGGCCCAGGCCTGCATGACATCCTCGGACGGCGCCTCGGCGAGAGCCTTCACCGTCGGGAAGCGGGTCATGAAGCGCTCGTAATAGGGCTTCACGGCCGTGACGGTTGTCTGCTGCAGCATGATCTCAGAGGCCCAGACGCGATAGGGGTCGGGCCGCTCGCCCGCGCTCGCACGCCAGGGCAGCGCCCGGCGATGACGGTCGTACCAGGCGAGAAGGTCGGCGGCGCGGGCCTCTGGTTTCATGAGGCCGATGTAGCCCGAGAGGCCGGCGATGCGGAAGGGCGGGGATCGCCGAGCACCGTCCTAACGTCCGTGCGCTACGCGTCCATTCCGGATGACGAAGCTCAGGAGGTTTGCATAGCCACGCGCATCATCGATCGCGCGATGCGTGTGCTCGACATCGCCGAGCCATTCGGTGGGATAATTCCCGACATCGCATTCCCAATGCCCCCGCCCCGTGCTGCCCGCGACCATGGACATCAGACACAGAGGCGCATGAGAAAACAGGCGATCGGAGACCCATGGGCCTTCCAGCAGCGGGCGCCCGATAAATCGCCGCAGATAAAAATCGAACCATGGCCCATCGAGGCTGACCGGATGCGCGGCAAAGATCGGCTTGCCACCGAATGACCTCACCCACTCGACGAAACGACCGATGACAGTGGCTGCGGGTTCGGCGTTGCTGGTGGCAGCGGCCCAGGCTTCCGGGTGCCTCTGCCAGAAAGCCATGGTGCCGGGATCGCGGCCTGCGCCGTCCAGTGGCTCCAGAACAGCCTCGAATTCACCGAGAATGCTGCCGCTGGCCGAGACGGCGACGGAGCCGAACGAGAGCATCGAGTTTGCACCGGGGGTCGGCCCGTCGAATTCGCAATCTGTGACGACGTAAAACGGTGCCATCGCAGTTCCCGCTGTCCTTCAAGCCTCTGAAACGATCCTCTGTATAGAGCTTCGCCAACCCACCGCCAGCGGCGGCAAGCAACTTGCGGGCAGCCGGCCGCGCCCCCACAATGCAGCCATGTCCGCCAAACCTCTCGCAGAGCTGATCGACGACTGCATCGCGCCCGCGCTCGCCGCGCAGGGTTTCGCGGGGCGCGCCATCGTCTCGCTCTGGCCGGAGATCGTCGGCGAGCGGCTGGCGGCGCGTTCGCGACCGCTCAAGATCGATTGGCCGCGCCGCCGGCCGGCGCCGGGCGAGGCGTCCGAGCCGGCAACGATGGTGGTGCGGGTCGAGAGCGCCTTCGCGCTGGAGATGCAGCATCTCGGACCGCTCCTGGTCGAGCGCGTCAACACGCATCTGGGCTGGCGGGCCGTCGGCAAGCTCGTGCTGAAGCAGGGGCCGGTCGCGGCGCCGGTCGTTGCCAAGCCGGTGCAGAAGCTCGACAGCGAGACGGTGGCGCGCGTCGAGGCGCAGGTTTCGGGCGTCGCCGACGAGGGTCTGCGCGAGGCGCTGGCGAAGCTCGGCCGGGCCGTGGCATTGCGCGCGAAAACGCAAGGCGATGACACGGCTTCGTGAGCGGAGCGGTGCGCGGCATGATGCGCTCTTGCCACAATCGCGATGGCCTCTATAGCTCCAACCGATTTCGACCTTTCCGAGGATATCTCACGATGACGAACAGGCGACAGCTCCTGACCGGCGCAGCCGGCATCGCCGCTGCCGCGCTCGCCGGCGGCACCGCCGCGCGGGCCCAGACCAAGCTGCCCGATGCCGGCCCGCTGGGCGACGTATGGCTCGGCTCCGCCGACGCCAAGGTCAGCATCGTCGAGTATGCGTCGCTGACCTGCTCGCATTGTGCAACCTTCCACGCGGCGACCTGGCCGGAGCTGAAGAAGAAGTACATCGATACCGGCAAGGTGCGCTTCAACCTGCGCGAGTTCCCGCTCGATCCGCTGGCCACCGCCGGCTTCATGCTGGCCCGCTGCAACGGCAACGACAAATATTACCCGATGACGGACCTGCTCTTCGCGCAGCAGCGCAACTGGGCCTTCACCGACAAGCCGGTCGATGCGCTCTCCGCGCTGGTGAAGCAGGCCGGTTTCACACAGGAATCGTTCGAAGCCTGCTTGAAACGCCAGGATATCTATGACGCCGTCACGGTGGTGAAGGATGGCGGGGCCAAGGCTGGCGTGGATTCGACGCCGACCTTTTTCATCAACGGGCAGAAGCGTTCCGGTGCGCTCACGATCGCCGAATTCGACAAGATCCTGGAGCCGCTCCTCGGCAATTGAGGCGGCGTGCGCTGCGCATTCCCTTCTCCCCTCGGGGGAGAAGGTGTCTGCGAAGCAGACGGATGAGGGCAGGCTCGCGCTGCCCTGCCCTTCCCTCATCCGACCCGGCTCCGCCGGGCCACCTTCTCCCCCGAGGAGAGAAGGAAGAAAGCTGGCGCGCCGATGCAGCTGACGCGCCTCAAGCTCGCCGGCTTCAAGACCTTCGTCGAGCCGACGGAGTTCCCGATCGAGCCGGGGCTGACCGGCGTCGTCGGCCCCAATGGCTGCGGCAAGTCCAATCTCGTCGAAGCCCTGCGCTGGGTGATGGGCGAAAGCTCGTTCAAGAACATGCGCGGCTCGGGGATGGACGACGTCATCTTCGGCGGCTCCAACGAGCGCCCGGCCCGCAACATGGCCGAGGTCTCGCTCACCCTCGACAATAGCGACCGCAAGGCGCCGGCCGCCTTCAACGAAACCGATGTGCTGGAGGTCACGCGCCGGATCGAGCGCGAGGAGGGCTCAACCTATCGCATCAACGGCAAGGAGGTGCGGGCCAAGGACGTGCAGCTCCTCTTCGCCGATGCGGCGACCGGCGCGCGCTCGCCGGCCCTCGTCCGGCAGGGGCAGATCAGCGAGATCATCTCGGCCAAGCCGCAATCGCGCCGGCGCATCCTGGAAGATGCCGCCGGCATCGCCGGCCTGCACAGCCGTCGCCACGAGGCCGAACTGCGCCTGCGCGGCGCCGAAGACAACCTGACCCGGCTGGAAGACGTGCTCGGCGAGATCGACGGGCAGATCGACGCCCTCCTGCGTCAGGCAAGGCAGGCCGGGCGCTATCGCAGCCTCGCCTCCGATATCCGCCGGGCCGAGGCGATTCTCGCCGTCATCGCCCTGCACGATGCCCGCGCCCAGGAGGCCCAGGCCGCGCATGTGCTGGAAGAAGCCGTGCGCGGCGTCGCCGATCAGACCGGACTTCAAGCCGAGGCCGCTAAGAGGCAGGCGATCGCCGCCCATGAATTGCCGGCACTGCGCGAGGGTGAGGCGACAGCCGCTGCCGCGCTGGTCCGCCTGAAGCGCGGGCTGGACGAACTCGAAGCCGAGAACAGGCGAGCCCGCCAGCGCGCCGAGGAACTCGGCAAGCGCCTCGCCGAATTGCAGGCCGACCTGTCGCGTCAGGAGACGATCGGCCGCGACGCGACCGAGAGCCTCGCCCGACTGGCGGAGGAGGACGAAGCGCTCGCTCGCGAAGGCGACGGCGCCGGGTCAGGCGCGGAGGCCGCAGCGGCGGCGCAGCGCGGGGCGGAAGCGGCACTCGCTGCGGCGGAGGCCGAGCAAGCCACTGCGCAGGCCGCTTTATCCGATCTCGCCGCACGGCGCGGCGCCCTGGAGCGCTCACTGCGCGAGGCGCGCGATCGGCAGGATCGCGCCGGAGCCGAACGCGACAAGCTGCGCCGCGAGCTCGAAACCCTCGACGCATCCGATGCCAAAACTTTGCTCGACCGGCTACGCGAAGCGCTGGCCGCCGCCGAGAAGGCACTGAAGGCCACCGACGCCGACGTCATCACCGCGCGTAATGCCGTCGCTTCGGCGCGCGAGCGGGAAGCCGGGCAGCGCGGCCCTCTCGCCGAGGCCGACCGCCGGGCGCAGCGCCTCGACACCGAGATCGGCACGCTGCGCAAGCTGCTCGCCCCGGCTGCGGGTGATCGCTGGCCGGCGGTGCTCGAAGCCGTCAGCGTCGCCAAGGGTTACGAGGTCGCGCTCGGCGCCGCGCTCGGCGACGATCTCGACGCGTCGACCGAGGCGACCGCCCCTGCCCATTGGGACGATACCGGCGAAGGCGAGAGCGACCCCGCCCTGCCTGCGGGCGCCCAACCGCTGCTTGCCCATGTCAAGGCGCCGGCAGCGCTCCGGCGGCGGCTGGCGCAGATCGGCGTCGTCACCTCTGACGAGGGCGAGGCTCTGCGGCGCTCCCTGAAACAGGGTCAGATCCTCGTGTCGCAAGCGGGTGATCTCTGGCGCTGGGACGGTTTCACCAGCGCGGCCGACGCCCCCTCGCCTGCCGCGCGGCGGCTCTCCGAGAAGAATCGCCTTGCCGATCTCGAACGCGAGGCGAAAGCGGCCCGGGAGGCGGCTGAGGCTGCGCGCCGGGCTCTGGAAGCCGTGAGCGCCGAGGCGAGACAGGCCGCGCAGACCGAAAGCGCCGCGATCGAGGCTGCCAAGCAAGCGCGGCGCGGCGTCGACCAGGCCCGCGAGCAGTTGACCGTTGCCGAGCGCAAGGCGGCCGAAACGCT
This sequence comes from Allobosea sp. FW305-C-101, assembly GCF_058783685.1. Classification (NCBI taxonomy): domain Bacteria; kingdom Pseudomonadati; phylum Pseudomonadota; class Alphaproteobacteria; order Hyphomicrobiales; family Alloboseaceae; genus Allobosea; species Allobosea sp. FW305-C-101. The sequence goes on from NZ_JBYSYT010000001.1 coordinate 1,023,509, forward strand.
GGTCAAGCGCTCGACGCTCGCTGAAGCGGTCAAGCGCCTCGGCCAAGCCGTGTCGGAAGCTTCGCAGCAAGTCACAGCGCAGGAGACAGGGCTTTCCGCCCTGCCCGCTTCCGCCGAACTGGAAAATACCCTGCTCAAGGCCCGTGTGCTGCTGGGCGAGGCCCGGGCCGCCGCTTCCGATGCGCGCGCCCGACTTCAGACACTGGCGCGGGAGGCCGACCTGCGCGCCCGTCGCCGCGAGGCCATCGCCGCCGACATCAAGGCGTGGAAACAGCGCACGGCTGCGAGCCTCCAGAGCGCCGAGGAGACGCGACGCCGAATCGTAGCCGCCGGCGCCGAGCAGAAGACACTCTTAGAAGCGCCGGACACGTTCCTCACCGAGCGGCGGCGCCTCGTCGCGGAGATCGAGCAGGCGGAAGCTGCGCGCCGGGATGCCGCCGACAAGCTGGCTTCAGGCGAGACCGCGCTGGCCGAAGCCGACCGGCAGGCGCGCATCGCTCTAGAGGGTTTGTCGAGTGCCCGCGAGCGCCGCGCCTCGGCAGAAGCAAGGCTGGAAGCCGCTCGCCAGCGAGTCGGTGACATCATCCGGCAGATCGAGGACGGCCTCGAAACCGGGCTCGACGGCCTGCAGGCGATCGCTGGAATCAAATCCGGCGATGCGCTGCCCGAGCCGGAAGCGATCGAGCGGCGGCTCGCTAACCTCAAGGGCGAGCGCGAGCGGCTCGGCGCCGTCAATCTGCGTGCCGAGGACGAATTGACCGAGGTGAAGGCCAAGCGCGAAGGCCTCTCCAGCGAGCGCGACGACCTGACCGAGGCGATCCGCCGTCTGCGACAGGCGATCGGCGCGCTCAATCGCGAGGGGCGCGAGCGGCTCATCGCTGCTTTCGACGTCGTCAACGGCCATTTCCAACGGTTGTTCGGCGTGCTCTTCGGCGGTGGCGAGGCGGAACTCAAGCTGGTGGATTCGGAAGACCCGCTCGATGCCGGCCTCGAAATCTTCGCCCGCCCGCCCGGCAAGAAGCCGCAGGTGATGACGCTGCTCTCCGGCGGCGAGCAGGCGCTGACCGCGACCGCGCTGATCTTCGCGGTCTTCCTGACGAATCCCTCCCCGATCTGCGTGCTCGACGAGGTCGACGCCCCGCTCGACGACGCCAATGTCGAGCGCTACTGCGACCTGCTCGTCGACATGGCCCGCAATACCGAGACGCGCTTCATCCTGATCACGCACAACCCGATCACGATGGCCCGGATGGAACGCCTCTTCGGCGTGACCATGGCCGAACGCGGGGTCAGCCAGATGGTGTCGGTCGACATGGCGACGGCCGAGCGCATCCGAGACGCCGGATAAGCAGGCCTCGAGCGCTCCGGTCATCCCCAAAAACGTGGCCGTGAGCGGCCGCGGCCCGCTGAAAAAATGCCACATTCGGTCCCGCAATGCGGCAAGATTGTCGCACTTTGCCAGAATTTATAAATATTCCAATGCGTTAGACATTATCCACCTGCCTTGACAGCGCGGGGGGCTGCCAATAAAGGAGGCCGTGCTGACGACGGCTCGATGCGCGGGTTTGGTCGTGGTTATAGTGGTTTTTCGCCGGATCGCGGCGTAAACGCGATCAAGACGGAGACCAAGACCATGTCCGAACCCGACCCAAACGCCTCAGACTCGGAGTTGCGCGCAAGACTGGGTTCCCTGAAGTCCGCGATCCAGCGGGCGGAAGAGAACGAAAAGCCGGGCGCGAGCCCGGTTGGAGAGGACAAGGCCCTTGCGGGCGCGATGTCCTCAGGCTTTCGCGCCGCGACGGATCTTGCAGGCGGTGTCATCGCGGGTGCCCTGATCGGGTATCTCGGCGACCGGTGGCTGGGAACGTCCCCGTTCCTGCTGATCGCCTTCCTGGTGATCGGAACCATCGCGGGTTTCAGGGCCGTCTACCGGCTCGGTTCGCGTCCGACCTCCGGGTCGAAGGGCGGTCCGAAGGCGAATTGATCGAAAGGCGGCCGTCCGGGCCGCGCGACGAGGAACGAGACAATGGCGGCCGGCGGCGGAATCGATCCGATCCACCAATTCCACATCACGAATCTCGTTGAGCTGAAGCCGCTCGGCATCAATCTCTCCTTCACGAACACCTCGCTGTGGATGGTGATCGTGCTCGCCGTCGTCTCGGCGCTGATGATCTACGGCTCGAGCCAGCGTGCGGTCGTTCCCGGCCGCCTGCAGTCGCTCGCCGAGATGATCTACGAATTCGTCGCCTCCACGCTGACAGGCGTGATGGGCAAGGAAGGCATGAAGTTCTTCCCCTTCGTGTTCTCGCTGTTCATGTTCGTGCTGGCCAGCAACATGCTGGGCATGATCCCCGGCTCGTTCACCGTCACCAGCCAGATCATCGTCACCGCCGCCTTCGCCGTGCTCGTCATCTCGGTCGTGCTGGTCTACGGCATCGTGAAGCATGGCAGCCATTTCTTCGGCCTGTTCGTGCCGTCGGGCGTGCCCGGCTGGCTCCTGCCCTTCATGGTGCTGATCGAGGCCGTCTCCTTCCTGTCGCGCCCGGTTTCGCTGTCGCTTCGCCTGTTCGGCAACATGCTGGCCGGCCACATCGCCCTCAAGGTCTTCGGCGGCTTCGTCGTCGCGCTGCTCGGCTCGGGCGCCGTGCTGAGCTATGCCATTGCGCCGCTGCCGCTGCTGCTGGCTGTCGCGCTGACCGCGCTCGAATTCCTCGTCGCTTTCCTGCAGGCCTATGTCTTCGCGATCCTGACCTGCGTCTATCTCAACGACGCGCTGCACCCCGGCCACTGAGGCTAAGGGCAGCGCTCGCGAGAGTTCATCCCACCCCGTTAAAACCTTCCACACTGGAGATAAGACCATGGATCCTGTTGCAGCCAAGTTCATCGGCGCCGGCCTCGCCTCGCTCGGCATGGGCCTCGCCGCCATCGGCGTCGGCACCATCTTCGGCAACTTCCTCTCGGGCGCCCTGCGCAACCCGTCGGCGGCTGACGGCCAGTTCCCGCGCGCCTTCATCGGCGCGGCGCTCGCCGAAGGTCTGGGCATCTTCGCGTTCGTCGTCGCGCTCGTCCTGCTCTTCGTGGTCTGACGTTTTCGTCGACTGCTTTCTCGTCGCGCGTTCGGGCCATCCGGCCAAACGCGCGACGGTTTCCTATCTTTAAGCGCTGAAAGGCACGCCATGCCGGTTCGATCTTCAGGGTTCGTGCGAAAAGGATGGCCGGTGGCTATCGCCTCGTTCGCCACTCTGCTGGCGGGTGCGGCGCAGGCTGCCACTCCGGGCCTGACCGGCGAGAAGGCCTCCTTCCCGCCCTTCGACCCCGCGCATTTCGCCAGCAACCTGTTCTGGCTCGCGATCACCTTCGGTGCGCTGTACTGGCTGATGTCCAAGGTCGCGCTGCCGCGCCTCGGCTCCATCCTGGAAGAGCGCGCCGACACGATCGGCCGCGACCTCGACCAGGCCACCGAGATGCAGGCGAAGGCCGAGGATATGGCGCAGGCCTATGAGAAGGCTCTCGCCGAGGCCCGCAAGAACGCCCAGGGCATCGCCCAGACGGCGCGCGAAGCTGGCGCCAAGGCGAGCGACGCCCAGCGTCACGCCACCGAGGCCGAGCTTGCCGCCAAGATGGCGCAGGCCGAGGCGACCATCGCCAAGACCAAGACCAAGGCGATGGGCAATGTCCGCGATCTCGGCAGCGACATCGCCACCGCGATCGTCACCAAGCTGACCGGTCAGGCTCCCAGCGCCAGCGAGGCGTCGGCGGCTGTCGACCAGGCCCTGACGCGCGGCTGAGGAGAGTTCAGATGGATACTTTCTGGGTCGGCGTCGCCCTCGTCATCTTCCTGGCCATCCTGGTCAAGTTCGGCGTGCCGGGCGCGATCGTGAAGGCGCTCGACGCGCGCGGCGAGAAGGTCGCGCAGGAGCTGGCGGAAGCCCGCCGCCTGCGTCAGGAGGCCGAGAAGCTGCTCGCCGAGTACGATGCCAAGCGCAAGGCCGCCGAAGCCGAGGCCGCCGAGATCGTCTCCTCCGCCAATGACGAGGCCAAGCGCCTCGCGGCGGAAGCCGAGGCCAAGCTCGCCGATTTCGTCGCCCGCCGGACCAAGGCGGCCGAGGAGAAGATCGCCCAGGCCGAAAGCCAGGCCGAGGCCGAGGTTCGCGCCGCGGCTGCGGAGGCTGCCACCCAGGCCGCCGCGACCATCCTGCGCGGCCAGATGGCCGGCAAGGCTGGCGAAGCCGCCTTCGCCGCCGGGCTGAACGAGGTCAAGGCCAAGCTCAACTGAGCCGGAGCCGATTGCTCGATATGATGACGCCGCGCCCGCAAGGACGCGGCGTTTTTCTTTGCTGCTCTCCCGCCGGATTCCTGATCCGAACTGTCACAACCGCAATCACCCGGCACCCGTTGATGCGGGCGGAACACAACGTCATCCCGGACGCAGCGAAGCGGAGATCCGGGATCCATCATAGAGTTCCGGAGCCCTTCGATGGATCCCGCGGCAAGCCCGGGATGACGGAGTGGTTCCGAGGACTAGCCTGCAAACCTGATCGCGTATTTGGAAGCGGAGTTTGGGGATGATCGGTCGTCTTGTCCGCCTACTCGCTATCGCGCTCCTACCGCTTGCCTTGGCGGCAACCTCTGCGAACGCCTTCGAGAAGGTGAGCTTTCCGTCGCGCGATTCGCGCGAACTCGTCGGCTGGCTGGCGCGCCCGGCGGGAGCAGGCCCCTTCCCCGTCGTCGTCGGTCTGCACGGCTGCGCCGGGCTCTACGCCCGCTCGGGCGAGATCAATGCCCGCGAAAGCGACTGGTCGCAGCGCCTGACCAGCGCAGGCTATGCCGTTCTGCTTGTCGACAGCTTCGGACCGCGCGGCATCAAAGCGCTCTGCAACGAGCGCGAACGCTCGCTGACGCCGGCCGGCCGCGCCCGCGATGCCTTCGCCGCTATCGACTGGCTGGAGAAACAGGGCTTCGCCCTAAAGCAGCGCATCGCCCTGATCGGCTGGTCGAATGGCGGCTCGACGGCCTTGCGCGTCGCGGGCGCTCCCGAAGCCAGGCGCCTGCGCCATGTCATTGCCTTCTATCCCGGCTGCCGCGTCATCCTGAAGCGCGGCTGGCGGGCACAGACCGATACCGCGATCTTCCAGGGGCTGGCCGATGACTGGACGCCGGCGGCCCCGTGCGAAGAACTAGCCCGCAGCGGCGGGGCACGCTTCGTCGGCTTCCCCGGCGCCTATCACGATTTTGACCATCCGAGCCTGCCGTTGCGCGAGCGTAAGGCAGCCTATTCGCAGCGGCCCGATGGCCTGGTCACCATCGGCAGCGATCCGAAGGCGCGTGCCGAAGCCATCGACGCCGTGATGGCGATCCTGAAGCGGCCCTGACGGTTCTCAGTTGCTGGCGGTCGCCGTCGCAGCCGGCGGATTGCCCGAAGCCGTCATCGGCGTCGCTGCAGGCCGTGCCGGCGGCACGACCGCCGCCTTGGGCTTGGGTTTCCGCGGCTGGATCGTCGAGGTGACGATGCCCTGCGGCGTGTCGAGCCCGTAGATGTCGTCGCGGAACTGGACCTGCCCGTCCGCGCCCTGCCAGCCCGTCAGATAGACCCAGGCGACTGGGACCTGCTTCTTCAGCGTGATGTTCTTGCGCTCGCCCTTGGCGATCTCGTCCTCGATCGACTGGCGGTTCCATTCCGAGCCTTCGAGCAGCCAGGCTCCGAGATCGCGGACGCCCTCGATGCGGGCACAGCCGGATGAATTGAAGCGGATGTCGTTGCGGAACAGCGTCTTCTTCGGCGTGTCGTGCATGTAGACCGCATCGCTGTTGGGCATGTCGATCTTCATCTGGCCGAGCGAGTTGGTCGGCCCCGGCTCCTGGCGCACGTAGAAGTAGGGGTTCTTCAGCGTCGCCCAGTTGACGCCGGCCGGATCGATTTCCTTGTTCTCGGCCCCGAGCAATTTCATGTTCGACTTGGCGATGAAGCTCGGGTCCTTGCGCATATGCGGGATGATGTCGGCCTTCACGATCGACATCGGCACCGTCCAATACGGGTTCAGGTTGACCGAGGAGATATTCGCCTGGATCACCGGCGAGGGCCGGTCCGGCCGGCCGACGATGGCGAGGTGGCGCTGCGCGACCGTGCCGTTCTCGACCGCCTCGACGCTGGCGCCGGGGATGTTCACCACGACATAGCGATTGGCGAAGTTGAAGCCGTTGCCCTTGAGGCGCTCCAGCGTCGCGGTGAGCTGGTTCAGACGCGATTCGACCGGCGTGTTCATCGCCTTCAGGGTCAGGCGCCCGACCGTGCCGAGATCCGACAGGCCATGGCGGCGCTGGAAGCGCTTCACCGCCTCGACCACGTTCGCGTCATAGACGTCGCCGGCCACCGCCTCGGGCGCGAGATCGCCGCTGGCGAGCAGGCGCTGCTTCAGCACGACGACATCCGGCCCTTGCGAATCCGGCTTCAGGGATGTGGCGCTCGCCGGCACCTTGGGCCAGCCGCCGCGATTGGCGACGTCCTCATGCGCGATCAGCGCCTCGAGCGTGCGGTCATAGGTGTTGGGGCCATAGCTCGGCTCGTTGGCACGCACGAGCGCCGTCGAGGCCAGCAAAGCAGCGGCCGCAATGGCGAGGATGGAGGGACGCGCAGACATGAAAACCCCCGGGCCGCACAGAGCGGCACCGGGGGATCATTCCGCGACATGGTCAAGGAATGCTTAAGAAGCTGCCAGCGCCCTTCACCATGCTGACGAATGTCGTCAGCATGGCCGAAAACGCTTTACTCGGCGGCCTTGGCGGGAGCGGGCTTCTCCCATTTCAGGACCGGCGAACGGGCGGCGCGGGTCTCGTCGAGGCGGCGGATCGGGGCGTGATGCGGGGCGCTGGTGAAGCGCTCCTTGTCATTGCCCTTGGCCGCGATGGCGAGGTCGCGCAACGTCGCGATGAAGAGGTCGAGCGCCGCCTTCGATTCCGACTCGGTCGGCTCGATCAGCATGGCGCCGTGGACGACGAGCGGGAAATAGACCGTCATCGGGTGGTAGCCCTCGTCGATCATCGCCTTGGCAAAATCGAGCGTCGAGACGCCCGAGCCCTTCAGCCATTCGTCGTCGAACAGCACTTCATGCATCGACGGGTGATCCGGGAAGGGCAGCGACATCAGGTCACTGAGCCCGGCGCGGATGTAGTTCGCGTTCAGCACCGCGTCCTCGGAAGCCTGGCGCATGCCGTCCGAGCCGTGGCTCAGCATGTAGGCGAGTGCGCGAACGTACATGCCCATCTGGCCGTGGAAGGCGGTCATGCGGCCGAAGGGCTGGTTGCCCACTGGGGCTTCGTCGCACGACTCGATCAGATGCGGCTTGCCGTTCTCGACATGGATGAAGGGCACCGGCGCGAAGGGCGCCAGACGCTCGGAGAGCACGACCGGGCCGGCACCGGGACCGCCGCCGCCATGGGGCGTCGAGAAGGTCTTGTGCAGGTTGATATGCATCGCGTCGACGCCGAGGTCGCCGGGGCGGGCCTTGCCGACGATCGCGTTGAAGTTCGCGCCGTCGCAGTAGAAATAGGCGCCGGCCTCATGCATCGCCGCGGCGATCTCGACGATCTGCGGCTCGAAGATGCCGCAGGTGTTCGGGTTGGTCAGCATGATCGCGGCGATGTCCGGCCCGAGCAGGGCCTTGACGTCCTCGACCGCGACGGTGCCGTCCGGCCGGGCCGGAACCGCCTTCACCGAGAAGCCGATCAGAGCCGCCGTCGCCGGGTTGGTGCCATGGGCCGATTCGGGGACGAGCACGACATTGCGGGTCGCACCCTCGCCCTTGGCGGCGATCGCGGCCTTGATCGCCATCATGCCGCAAGCCTCGCCATGGGCGCCGGCCTTCGGCGACAGCGCCACGGCCGGCATGCCGGTCAGCGTCATCAGGTAGCGGGCAAGCTCCAGCATCAGGTCGAGCGCGCCGGGCACGCTCGAGAGCGGCTGCAGCGGATGCACGTCGGAGAAGCCCGGCAAACGCGCCACCTTCTCGTTGAGGCGGGCATTGTGCTTCATCGTGCAGGAGCCGAGCGGGAAGAGCCCGGTATCGATGCCGTAGTTCTTCTGGCTGAGGCGCACGAAGTGACGCATCGTCTCGGGCTCGGAGAGGCCGGGCAGGCCGATCTCGCCCTGGCGGGCATGCTTGCCGAGGCGCGACTTGAATGGCGCGGGCTTGTCGATGTCGACGCCGGTCGCCTCATGATGGCCGATCTCGAAGATCAGCGGCTCGACCTGCTGGAGAGCCTTGTTGCCGGTGAAGGTGGCGTGCTCGGTATGAGCGGCCTCGCCGGCCTGGGTGGGACGTCCCTGACGGTTCAGCATCACAGCACCTCCACGAGCGCCGCCACGAGGGCTGCCCGGTCTTCATCGGTATTCACCTCGGTCGAGGCGATGATCAGCAGGTCGTCGAGCCCGGCCTTGGGCAGGAGGCGCGAGACGGGGACGCCGGCCAGGATGCCCCTGGCGGCGAGCACCTCCACGACCTCGGCGGCGGGCTTCTTCAGCTTCACGGTGAACTCGTTGAAGAAGCTGTCGTTGAGGACGGTCACGCCCTCGACGCCGGCCAGCAGGTCGGCGAGCTTGACGGCATTGGCGTGATTCACCTCGGCAAGGCGCGCGAGGCCGGTCTGGCCGAGCAGCGTCATGTGGATGGTGAAGGCCAGCACGCAGAGGCCGGAATTGGTGCAGATGTTCGAGGTCGCCTTGTCGCGGCGGATATGCTGCTCACGGGTCGAGAGCGTCAGCACGAAACCGCGCTGGCCGGTCGAATCGACCGTCTCGCCGCAGAGCCGGCCCGGCATCTGGCGGATGTACTTCGACTTGGCGGCGAAGAGGCCGACATAGGGGCCGCCGAAATTCAGGGCGTTGCCGATCGACTGCCCCTCGCCGACGACGATATCGGCGTCCTGGGCGCCCGGCGGCACGACCGCGCCAAGCGAGACGACCTCGGTGAAGACCGCGATCAGCAGGGCGCCATGGGCATGGGCCTTTTCGGCGATCGGCTTGAGGTCGCGCAGGTTGCCGAACACGTCCGGCGACTGGACGACGACGCAGGAGGTGCTGTCGTCGATCTGGGAGAGGATGTCCTCATTGGCCGAGACGTCCGGCTTCAGGACCACGACCTCGTCGTTGGCCATCTCGGAGAGGGTCTCGACGACCGCGGTGTAGTGCGGGTGCAGGCCACCGGAGAGCACCGCCTTGCGGCGCTTGGTGACGCGGTGCGCCATCAGGACGGCCTCGCCCGTGCCGGTCGAGCCGTCATACATCGAGGCGTTGGCGACCTCCATGCCGGTCAGCGCCGCGACCTGGGTCTGGAACTCGAAGAGGTATTGCAACGTGCCCTGCGCGATCTCGGGCTGGTAGGGCGTGTAGCTGGTCAGGAACTCCGAGCGCTGGATCAGATGATCCACCGTCGCCGGGACATGGTGCTTGTAGGCGCCGGCGCCGACGAAGAAGGGCACGGCGGAGGCGGCGGTGTTCTTGCCGGCCATCTTGCCGAGGATGCGCTCGACCTCGAGCTCGCCCTTGGCGCGGGGCAGATCGACCGGGGCCTTCAGCAGCTTGCCAGCCGGCACGTCGCTGAACAGCGCGTCGACATCGGAGACGCCGATCCGCGCGAGCATGTCCTCGCGGTCGGTATCGGTGAGCGGGAGATAGCGCATGGGGTGATTCCGTTTCGGGGTGTCATCCCGTGCGCGCCACGGCATGGAATGCCGCTGCGCAGACACGGGATCGTGCGACGGGAAGGCGCCTCTTTCGGGGAACGGTCCCGCATCTGCGCAGCGGCATTGCATGCCGCAGCGCGTGCGGGATGACCGCGATCAGAGCGACTTCACGTAGTCCTGGTACTCGGCCTCGTTCATCAGGGCGTCGAGCTCGCCGGCATCCTTGATCCTGATCTTCAGGAACCAGCCCTTGCCCGCCGGGTCCTCGTTGACGGTGCCGGGCGCGGCTTCGAGCTCGCCATTGACCTCGACGACCTCGCCGGAAACCGGGGCATAGACCTCGGACGCGGCCTTCACGCTCTCCACCACGGCGGCCTCGCCGCCCTTGGCCAGCGCCTTGCCGACCGCGGGGAGCTCGACGAAGACGACGTCGCCGAGCTGCGACTGGGCGTAGTCGGAGATGCCGACGGTGCCGACGTCACCCTCGATGCGGATATATTCGTGGTCCTTGCTGTAGCGGGTCTCGGCCATGGTTTCCTCCTGGCGTCAGTTGTCCGGAAAAGGGTTCAGCGCTTGTAGCCGTTCGGCACGAAGGGCATCGTCGCCACGACGGCCGGCAGCGGCTTGCCGCGCACGATCAGGTTGAGCTGCGTGCCCGGCGCCGAATGGGCCTTGGCGACATAGCCCATGGCGCAGGGGCCGTTGAGCGTCGGGCCGAAGCCGCCGGAGGTCACGACGCCGATCACCTCGCCCTCGGGCGTCGCGATCTCGGTGCCCTCGCGGGCCGGAGCACGGCCTTCCGGCTTCAGGCCGACGCGGATGCGCGAAACGCCTTCCGCCAGCTCGCGCTGGACGCGCGCTGCACCCGGGAAACCGCCCTCCTCGCGGCGGCGCTTCTGGATCGACCAGTTGAGCGCGGCCTCGATCGGCGAGGTCGTGGTGTCGATGTCATGGCCGTAGAGGCACAGGCCGGCTTCGAGGCGCAGCGAATCGCGGGCACCGAGGCCGATCGGCTTGACGGTGCCGTCGAGCAGCAGCGTGTCCCAGATCTCGCCGATCTTGTTGGCGGCGGCGGAGATCTCGTAGCCGTCCTCGCCGGTATAGCCGGAGCGGCTGACATTGGCCTTGATGCCGGCGACCTTCATGGTGCGCGAGGACATGAAGCCCATCTCGGCGGCTTCGGGAGCGATCTTCGCGAGCGCCGCCTCGGCGCCCGGCCCCTGCAGCGCGATCAGGCCGCGATGCTCGGCCTTGACCAGTTTCACATTGGCCGGCAGACGCGCCTCGATATGGGCGTAGTCGGCATCCTTGCAGGCGGCATTGACGACGACATAGAGCGCGCCGTCCTCGTCGGGATCGATCGAGCGCGTCACCATCAGGTCGTCGAGGATGCCGCCCTCCTCGTTGAGGAGCTGCGAATAGCGCTGCTTGCCGGGGGCGAGATTGACGATATCGGCGGGGATCAGCGCTTCCAGCGCCTTCGCCGTCGTCTCGTGATCGGGGCCGATCAGGAAGCACTGGCCCATATGCGAGACGTCGAAGAGCCCGGCCTTCTCGCGCGTCCAGTTATGCTCGGTCAGGATGCCCGCCGGGTACTGCACCGGCATATCGTAACCGGCGAAGGGCACCATGCGGGCGCCGAGCGCGACATGGCGCGCATGGAGCGGGGTCTTCAGCGGCGCGGCAGCGCCGGCGGTGTCGGTAGTGGCCTCGGCAGCCATGGCATGCCCCTCCCAGAGTCAAGCGCAAGCCCCGGACGACAGTGTCCGGAACGCGCCCCCTCTGTCTCGGCACCTGAGAGATTTCCTCGCCCGACCCATAAGATCGGACGAGTTACACCCGTCGGTGGGCGGACATCGCTGCCCGCCGCTTTCCAGAGCGCCAAATCCCCAGCGGCCCTTTTGCCTGAGCGTTTCCGGGGCGGTTGCGCCTTCGGCGCCGGGCTCGAAACCCGGTCTCTCCCGCGGGGATATGCGGCTTCGGCACAGATACAAGACGCGCCGGTTGAGTCAATCGGCGCGCCGTCGTCTTTTACGGCAAAGCCGCCTTAATCAGCGGCGCCGACGTGCCGGCGCGGCAGGCCCGCCGCCGCCCAGGCCGACGAAGATCTCGACATCACCCTTGCCGGCCGGCACCATGATGCCTTCCTCGACATGGATGAAATCGGCGCCGCTCTGCCCGGAGGGAATCGATGCGCCGACGCGCGCGCTGCGCTTGCCGAGGACGCTCGTCCCGCGCATCACCGTGGTCGTCAGCGTGGCGCCATAGCTACCCGGGCTGCCGGCCGGGCCGAGCAGCACACGCCCCTCGACGCCGACCTTGAGGCGGAAGGTGCCGTTTCCGGTCGCGGTGCACTCGCGCGCAACGTTGGTGATCGAGATCTGATAGCGCAGGCCACTCGAATCCTGTCCCGCCTGGGCGCGGATCGCGGCGCCGCCATCGGAGATGATGACCTCGGGGCAGACCAGCGTCGCGTCAACATCGTCTTCCCGCGGCAGCTGATCGGCCGGCGGCGGCGTGGTGGACTGGAACATCACGACGTTTAGCGCGGTGTTGCCCCCGGATGACATCGATCCGCAACCGGCCAGGCCGAGGCACAGCAAAGGCAGGGCAAGCCAGCGGCTCGCGAACACAGTCTGGTCGATCACGGCAACGCCTCCACGCCCGGGCCGAAGCCATTGAGGGAAACGGGCACGCCCACCCCCTCTTCCGGCGTCTGAAATACGATGAAAGTCGCGCTCTTGCCGCCCTTGAGCTGGCCAAGCAGGGCATCGTCCATGACGACCTCCGCCACGCAACCGGTGGTCAGGCAGCGCACGAAGCCGGCGCGGCCGATATCCTTGTCGTCGATCTTGAGGCCGAGGCCCGAGGGCAACAGCACGCCGAGCGGGGCGACGACGCGCAGAAGCCTGCTCTTCTGGTCGGCCGTTTTCAGCACGATGACGAGAAGCGTCAGGTTGGGCCGGTCCTCGGCGGCGACGTTCTGGACGAGCGCGCATTGCTCCGCCTTGGCGCCCGGCGGCACCTCGCAGCGCATCTGCCAGTCGCCATGTGTCGAGCGCACCGCGCCCTGCGCGAAAGCGGAGCCGGCGGCGAGGCTCGTCCCCATGAGCGCCAGCGCCAGGGCGCCTGCCGCTCCGATGATCCTCATCATCCCTGCCATCCCTTTCAAACCGGTCCTTGAAACCGCAGCAGAAGCGCAGAATTCAGGCAAAACGCCGACCGCGCCAGAGAATCCCGCGGCTCCTCAACATAAAACGCGTTCGGACCATGCAGGGTGGGTCCTGTCAAGGCGGAACGCCGGCCCAGGAGCTTCGTCAAGGCCTCGTGCGATTTTGCCGCACTGTGGATGGGGGCAGTCTTCATTGCCCCTCTGGCGCAAGCGTGATCTTTGATTTATCGCAATCTCGAAGAATGAGGCGACTTCACGGTCGCCCCTTCATGCGTGGGGCAAAGCCGGTCGGCTCCCAGGCAAGTCGATTGAGGAGCATGTCGGATCGATGCGATTTCTGAGCAGGACCTTTGCAACAGCGGCCGCCACGGCCCTTGCCGTCGCAGCGCTGGCGACCGTCCCGGCGATCGCCGGCACCGGCATGCCGTCCCCCTGGCAGATGAACCTGCAGGGCGCGGTCACGCCCGTCGCCGAGTTCATCCACTGGTTCCATGACTGGCTGAACATCATCATCACCATCGTCACGCTCTTCGTGCTGGCGCTGATGATCTATGTCGTCTTCCGCTTCAACGAGAAGGCGAACCCGGTCCCCTCCAAGACCACGCACAACGCCTTGCTCGAGGTGGCCTGGACCGTGATCCCGGTCCTCATCCTCGTCGTGATCGCGATTCCCTCGTTCCGCCTGCTCAAGCTGCAGCTCGAGGTGCCGCAGTCCGACATGACCCTGAAGGTCACCGGCAACCAGTGGCGCTGGACCTACGAGTACCCGAAGGAGAGCGGCGGCTTCACCTTCGATTCGCTGATGCTGAACGAGGAAGAGCGCGCCAAGGCGATCGCCAGCAAGCGCATCGCCGAGGCCGAGGCGCCCCGCCTGCTCGCAGTCGACAACGAGGCCGTCATCCCGGTCGGCAAGATCGTCCGCGTCCAGGTCACCGCTTCCGACGTCATCCACAAGTTCACGGTCCCGTCCTTCGGCATCAAGATCGACGCCATTCCCGGCCGCCTGAACGAAACCTGGTTCAAGGCCGAGCGCGAAGGCATCTATTACGGCCAGTGCTCATTCATCTGCGGCCAGGACCACGCCTATATGCCGATCGCCGTCCGCGTCGTCAGCCAGGAGCGCTATGCCGCCTGGCTCGCGGAAGCGAAGCAGAAATTCGCCAATGCCGAAGATGCGGGCAGCAAGTTTGCTGCCGCGTCCAAGTAAGTCGCCGAGGAGAAGAACGATGGCAACAGCGGCTCACGCTCACGGCCATGACGAGGCCCATCACGCCAATCCGACCGGATGGCGCCGGTGGCTCCTGTCGACCAACCACAAGGACATCGGCACGCTCTACCTGATCTTCTCGATCATGGCGGGTCTCGTCGGCGGCTTCCTCTCGATCATGATGCGCATCGAGCTGCAGCAGCCCGGCCTGCAGATCTTCGCCAACGGTCAGAGCTACAACGTCTTCGTCACCGGCCACGGCCTGATCATGATCTTCTTCATGGTCATGCCCGCGGTCATCGGCGGCTTCGGCAACTGGTTCGTGCCGCTGATGATCGGCGCGCCGGACATGGCCTTCCCGCGCATGAACAACATCTCGTTCTGGCTGACGGTCGCCGCCTTCATCCTGATGATCATCTCGATGTTCGTCGAGGGTGCGCCGGGCGCCAAGGGCGTCGGCACGGGCTGGACGGTCTATCCGCCATTCTCGACATCCGGACACCCCGGCCCGTCGGTCGATTTCGGCATCCTGTCGCTGCACCTTGCCGGTGCCGCCTCGATCCTGGGCGCGATCAACTTCATCACCACGATCCTGAACATGCGCGCGCCGGGCATGACCATGCACCGCATGCCGCTGTTCGCCTGGGGCGTGCTGGTCACGGCGTTCCTGCTGCTCCTGTCGCTGCCGGTCCTCGCCGGCGCGATCACCATGCTGCTGACGGACCGCAATTTCGGCACGACCTTCTATGATCCGGCCGGCGGCGGTGATCCGATCCTGTACCAGCACCTGTTCTGGTTCTTCGGCCACCCCGAAGTGTACATCATGATCCTGCCGGCCTTCGGCATCGTCAGCCACATCATCTCGACCTTCTCGAAGAAGCCGATCTTCGGCTATCTCGGCATGGCCTACGCCATGGTGGCGATCGGCGTTGTCGGCTTCATCGTGTGGGCGCACCACATGTACACCGCCGGCCTGTCGCTCAACACGCAGCGCTATTTCGTGTTCGCGACGATGGTCATCGCGGTGCCGACCGGCATCAAGATCTTCTCCTGGATCGCGACGATGTGGGGCGGTTCGATCCGCTTCACCGCGCCGATGGTCTGGGCGATGGGCTTCATCTTCCTGTTCACCGTCGGCGGCGTCACCGGCGTCGTGCTGGCCAATGCCGGCGTCGACCGCTCGCTGCACGCGACCTATTACGTCGTGGCGCATTTCCACTACGTGCTGTCGCTCGGCGCCGTGTTCGGCATCTTCGCGGGCTTCTACTACTGGTTCCCGAAGATGAGCGGCTACGTGATCCCGGACTGGATCGGCACGCTGCATTTCTGGGTCGCCTTCGTCGGCGCGAACCTGCTGTTCTTCCCGCAGCACTTCCTCGGGCTCGCCGGCATGCCGCGTCATTATGTGGACTATCCGGACGCCTTCGCGGGATGGCATTTCTGGTCGTCGATCGGTTCCTACATCTTTGCCTTCGGCCTGCTGATCTTCTTCTACGGCCTCGTGGTCGCCTTCACGAAGAAGCAGCTCGCCGGCGACAATCCGTGGGGCGAAGGTGCGACGACGCTGGAGTGGACCCTGTCCTCGCCGCCGCCGTTCCACCAGTTCGAGACGCTGCCGCGCATCACCGGCTCGGACCACTGAGATTTGAGGCGGCGGGCTTCAGGGCCCGCCGCCGCCCTTCCCCCGAGCGCTCCAAGGAGCGTTCCGGAGACGGGCGGCAACCACGCCGCGAAGACCCCGCGCCCACGGGCGCCGTTCACAAGAGTACGAAGACGATCCAACTGATGTCTGCTGCGTTCGAGACCCGCACCGAGAGCCTGACAGCCTCCACCGGCGAAGCTCGTGACTTCTTCGCGCTGCTGAAGCCGCGCGTGATGTCGCTGGTCATCGTGACGGCGCTGACCGGCATGGCCACCGCGCCGGGCTCGGTGCACCCCGTGCTCGGCCTTGCCGCGCTGCTCGCGATCGCGGTCGGGGCGGGCGCGTCCGGCTGCCTCAACATGTGGTACGACGCCGATATCGACGCGCTGATGAGCCGCACCGCCAAGCGGCCGATCCCGTCGGGCCGCATCCTGCCCTCGGAGGCGCTGGCCTTCGGACTGACCCTTTCGATCGGCTCCGTGCTGGTGCTCGGGCTCGTCGCGAACGCGCTCGCCGCGGCGATGCTCGCCTTCACCATCTTCTTCTACGCCGTCGTCTATTCGATGTGGCTGAAGCGCTGGACGCCGCAGAACATCGTGATCGGCGGCGCTGCCGGCGCCTTCCCGCCCATGATCGGCGAGGCTGTCGTGACCGGCGATTTCGGCTGGCACTCCATCGTATTGTGCGCGATCATCTTCCTGTGGACCCCGCCGCATTTCTGGGCGCTCGCACTGGTGAAGTCCGGGGACTACGCCCGCGCCGGCATCCCGATGATGCCGAACGTCGCCGGCCCGGCCGCGACCCGCCGGCAGATCGTGCTCTATTCGCTGATCATGGCACCGGTCGCTGTCCTGCCGGCCCTGATGGGCTTCGGCGGCCTGCTCTACCTCGCCGTCTCGGTCTCGACCGGCCTCGTCATGATCGCGCTGTCGATCCAGGTCTGGCTGCGGACCGAAGGCCCCGCCGCGACCAAGGCCTGCTGGTCGCTGTTCGGCTTCTCGATCCTCTATTTGTTCCTGCTCTTCGCCGTGCTGATCGTCGAGAACGGCTTCGGGCTGATGTGGGCGCTGCCGAAGGTGATCGGATGAGCGAGCAGCGTCAGCAACAGGTCACCCCCGCGCCGTTCTCGCCCGAGGACATGGCGCGCCGTCGCCGCCGCTCCATCGCGCTGGCGCTGGTGCTCGGCGGGCTCGTGATCTTCTTCTTCGTGGTGACGCTGGTGAAGACCGGCCCCGCGATCCTGAACCGGCCGCTGTGATGACGGCGCCCGCTCCCCAGCAACGCAAGGGCAATCCGGCGCGCACCGCGCTGATCTGTGCCGGCGTCGCCTTCGGCATGCTTGGCGCCTCCTTCGCGGCGGTGCCGCTCTACGATCTGTTCTGCAAGGTCACCGGTTTCGGCGGCACGCCGATGATCGGAACGGCCGGCGCCGGCAAAATCCTCGACCGGACGATGGCGGTGCGCTTCGACGCCAATGTCGCGCCGGGGCTCGGCTGGAAATTCGAGGCGGAAAGCCCGGAGATCAAGGTCAGGGTCGGCGAGACCCAGACCGTGTTCTACAAGATGACGAATCGCTCGGACCGTACGGTCACGGGCATCGCGACCTATAATGTCGCGCCCGAGAAGGGCGCGGCCTATTTCGTCAAGATTCAATGCTTCTGCTTCACCGAGCATACGCTGAAGCCCGGCGAGAGCTTCGAGGCGCCGGTGGTGTTCTATATCGACCCTGAAATCGCCCAGAACCGCGAGCTCGACGGGGTCCACGCCATCACGCTGTCCTACACCTATTTCGCCTCCAAGTCGGGCCAGCCCGTCGCGGAGGACAAGGCCGGCCCCGTCAAGGGTGACGCGGGCAATCCGAAACTGTAGAACCACGCTAGACCACGAGCGCGGACAAAAAAGCCGTACGCGGAGACTTAATACGATGGCCGGGGCCCATACGAAGCACCACGATTATCACCTCGTCGATCCGAGCCCGTGGCCGCTCGTCGGCGCCGCCAGCGCGACGATCATGGCGATCGGCGCGGTGATGTGGATGAAGGCCATGCCGGTCGGCGGCATGCATATCGGCCCGCTCGTCTTCGGCGCCGGCCTGCTCGGCGTGCTCTACACCATGCTCGCCTGGTGGATGGACGTGGTGCGCGAGGCCGAGAAGGAAGGCCACCACACCCGCGTCGTTCAGATCCATCACCGCTACGGCATGATCATGTTCATCGCCTCCGAGGTGATGTTCTTCGTCGCCTGGTTCTGGGCCTATTTCGACGCCAGCCTCTTCGCCGGCGAGCACATCAACTACCTGCGCTACGACTTCACCGGCGGGCACTGGCCGCCGAAGGGCATCGAGACCTTCGATCCCTGGCACCTTCCGCTGCTCAACACGCTGATCCTGCTGACCTCGGGCACGACCGTGACCTGGGCGCATTACGCCCTGATCAACAACGATCGCGCCGGCCTGAAGCAAGCGCTGTGGCTGACCGTGATCCTCGGCGTCCTGTTCACGATCTGCCAGGCTTACGAGTATTCGCACGCCACCTTCGCCTTCAAGGGCAACATCTACGGCGCCACCTTCTTCATGGCGACGGGCTTCCACGGCGCGCATGTCATCATCGGCACGATCTTCCTGGCGGTTTGCCTGTACCGGGCGTATCTCGGCCACTTCAAGCCGAACCAGCATCTCGGCTTCGAGTTCGCCGCCTGGTACTGGCACTTCGTCGACGTGGTCTGGCTGTTCCTGTTCGCCGCGATCTATGTCTGGGGCGCGGGCGCGCCTGCCGCCGGACATTGACGCCGCTGACCGCGCTCTCGCGGTATCGTCTGAAGAAAGGCGGCCGCGAGGCCGCCTTTCCTGCTTAGGCCCTTTGATTTTGCATCGGCTTTCCCGAAAACCGCATTCCAGTTTTCGGGGCGATGCTCTGGGAGGCTGCGATGGCCGGTCCTGAACCCACACTCCCCTCCCCCTACTCGACGGGGCTGGCGGGTCGCTGCCCGCGCTGCGGCGAGGGCGCGCTGTTCGACGGCTTCCTCAAGCTCAAGCCGCGCTGCAATGCCTGCGGGCTCGACTACAAGTTCGCCGACTCGGCCGACGGCCCCGCCGTGTTCATCATGCTGATCGCGGGCTTCATCGTGCTGGGCGCGGCGCTCTATGTCGAAATCGCCTATGAGCCGCCGATCTGGCTGCACATGCTGATCTGGCTGCCACTGGCCATCATCCTCTGCCTCGGCCTGCTCAGGCCGATGAAGGGGCTCGCCGTCGCCCTGCAATATGCCCACAAGGCCGAGGAAGGCAGGCGCGAATCGTGACCGCCGTGTCGTCTCCCGCTCCCCGCAGGCCCGGATTGCTGCTGCCGACGCTGCTGACGGTCGTCGGCACGGTGGTGCTGTGCACGCTCGGCACCTGGCAGCTCCAGCGCATGGGCGAGAAGCACGCCTATATCGACCGCCTTCAGGAACAAGCGGCAGGAATCCCTGCCCCGATACCGCCGAGCGCGGGATGGGCGAAGCTCGATCCCGCCGCGCTCGACCTGACCCATGTCGTTGCCAAGGGCAGCTTTATCGATGACCGGATCGCCGGCGTGCGCACCACGATCGCCGCCGGCCCGCCCGGCAGCCGGCAGTTGTCCGGCTTCGGGCGCTGGGTCTTCCAGGCGTTCAAGCTGGAGGATGGCGGCGTCATCCTGGTCAATCGCGGCTTCGTGCCGGAAGGCCGGCTCGGCCAGGTTGGCCCGGCCAGCGGTAGCGACACGATCAAGGGCTTCCTGCGGGCACCGGAAGCCCGCAACAGCTTCACCCCGCAGGACCTGCCGGCCATCCGCGAGTTCTACACGCGCGACCCCGCCGCGATCGCGGCATCGCTCGGCCAGCCACCAGCGCCCTTCTATTTGGAAGCCGCCCGCGAGGGCGACGGCATGACGCCGCCGGCCGGGGTCGATGTCCGCGAGCTGATCGCCCGCATCCCCGACAACCACCTGCAATATGCGCTGACCTGGTTCGGGCTCGCACTGACGCTGCTCGGGGTGTTCGCGGCCTGGGTCTGGCAGACGCGAAAGGGCACGGCGGCAGGCTGAGCGCGCAACGGTTTTGCCGAATGCGCCGGACCGGCCTATAGCATCAGGCTGAGATCACCGAGGCCAAGATCGTGCTGCATGTTTCCACCCGGGGTGAAGCCCCGGCGCTGAGCTTTTCCGATGCGCTCCTGACCGGGCTCGCCCGTGACGGCGGCCTCTATCTGCCGCAGAGCTGGCCCAAACTCTCCGCAACGGAGATCGCCGGTTTCGCCGGCAAGCCCTACACGGCGGTCGCCGAGCGCGTGCTCGGTGCGCTCGCCGACGGCGATATCGAAAATGGCGCGCTCTCGGGCATGATCAGCCAAGCCTATGCCGGCTTCCGCCACCCGGCCGTCTGCCCGCTGACGCAGATCGGCGACAATCTCTTCGTGCTGGAGCTGTTCCACGGCCCGACGCTCGCCTTCAAGGACGTGGCGATGCAGTTGCTCGGGCGGCTGATGGATCATGTGCTCGGCCAGCGCGGCCAGCGCGCGACCATCGTCGGCGCGACCTCGGGCGATACCGGCGGGGCGGCCATCGACGCCTTCAAGGGGCTGAAGAGCGTCGACGTCTTCATCCTCTACCCTGAGGGCCGCGTCTCGGACGTGCAGCGCCGGCAGATGACCACGGTCGATGCCGATAATGTCCATGCCATCGCGGTCGAAGGTACCTTCGACGATTGCCAGAACCTCGTGAAGGCGATGTTCAACCATCACGCCTTCCGCGACGAGATCGGGCTCTCGGGCGTCAACTCGATCAACTGGGCGCGCATCGCGGCGCAGGTGGTCTATTACTTCACGGCGGCGGTCTCGCTCGGCGGACCGGGCCGGAAGGTCTCCTTCACGGTTCCGACCGGCAATTTCGGCGATATCCTCGCCGGCTGGGTCGCCAAGCAGATGGGCCTGCCGATCGAGCGGCTGGGCATCGCGACCAACAGCAACGACATCCTGGCGCGCACGCTGGAGACCGGCGCCTATGAGATGCGCGGCGTCCATGCGACGACCTCGCCCTCGATGGACATCCAGATCTCCTCGAATTTCGAGCGTTTGCTGTTCGAAGCGCATGGCCGTGACGGCGCCGCTGTCCGCCTCCTCATGCAGTCGCTGCAACAATCCGGCCGCTTCGAGATCGCCGGCGAGGCGCTCCAGCGCATCCGCAGCGAGTTCGACGCGGCCTCGCAGAGCGAGGACGAGATCGCGGGCGAGATCCGGAGGAGCTGGACCGAGGCCGGCTTTCTGCTCGATCCGCATACGGCGATCGGCGTGGGTGCCGCGCGGCAGGCCCTGAAGCGCGATTCCGCGACGCCGATGATCGTGCTCGGCACGGCCCATCCCGCGAAGTTCCCGGCCGCCGTGAAGGCAGCGAGCGGCATCGAGCCGGCGCTTCCCGCTCATCTCGCCGACCTGATGGAGCGCAAGGAGCGCGTGACGCTGCTGCCGAACGACCTCGGCACGATCGAGACCTTCGTGCGTGAGCATGCACGGGCCGTGCGCGGGGCGGCGGCGTGAGCGCGACCGCCCCGGTGGACGAGCACGAGCTGGCCGCGCCTGCGCGCCAGGACGGGCCTCACGATCCCGATGTCGCCCTGACCACCCTGCCGTCTGGCCTGCGCATCGTCTCGCAGCGCATGGACCATGCCGCGACCGTCTCGCTTGGCATCTGGATCGGCGCCGGCGCGCGCGACGAGCTCCCGAACGAGCATGGGCTTGCCCATCTGCTCGAGCATATGGCGTTCAAGGGCACGGCGCGGCGCAGCGCGCTGGAGATCGCCGAGGAGATCGAAAGCGTCGGCGGCGACCTCAATGCCGCGACCTCGGTGGAGTACACCTGCTACACCGCCCGCGTGCTCGGCTCGGATCTCGGCCTCGCCGTCGATATCCTCGCCGACATCATCACCTCGCCGTCGCTGACCGAGGAGGAGCTGAAGCGCGAGAAGGGCGTGATCCTGCAGGAAATCTCGGCTGTGCAGGATACGCCGGACGATCTCGTCTATGATCGCTTCCTGCAAGCCGCCTTCCCGGACCAGCCCATCGGCCGGCCGATCCTCGGCACCGCCAAGACGGTGAAGAGCTTCACCCCCGATGCGATCCGCGCCTATCTCGCCCGCAACTACCATGCCGGCAACATGGTGCTCGCCGCCTCCGGCGCGGTCGATCATGACGAGCTCGTGGCGCTCGCCAGGGAACATCTCGCGAAGCTGCCGGCCGCTCCCGCCGAACCGCTTCCGCGCGAAGCCGGGGAGTATCGCGGCGGCGAGGCCCGCATCGGCAGCGACGAAGAGCAGGTCCATCTCGTGCTCGGCCTGCCCGGCCTGCCCTTCAAGGGCGGCGCGCATTATGCGCTGCAGATCTTCGCCTCGGTGCTCGGCGGCGGCTTGTCGTCGCGCCTGTTCCAGGAGGTGCGCGAACAGCGCGGCCTCGCCTATGCCATCGACGCCTTCCACTGGCCCTTCTCCGATTGCGGCGTCTTCGGCATCGGGGCCGGCACGGCGCCGGAGGATGCGGGCGAACTGATCGAGGTCGCGCTCGGCTGCCTACGCCAGGCGGCGGAGGATGTCAGCGAGGCGGAAGTCGCCCGTGCCCGCGCCCAGATGAAGGTCGGCTTGCTGGCCTCGCTCGAAAGCCCCGGCGGCAAGCTGGAGCAGATGGCGCGGCAGGTCCTGCTCTTCGATCGGGCGATCCCGCGCGAGGAACTGGCCGCCCGGCTCGATGCGGTAACGCTGGACGACGTGCGTGCCGCAGGCCGCTCGCTGCTGGGGCACCAGCCGACCATCGCCGCCGTCGGCCCGACCCATGGCCTGCCGCCGGCCAAGCGCCTGCGCCACGCCGCCCGGGCGGCGGACTGACCGGCGATGGCGCTGTTCCGTTTCCCGAGCGAGCCGCCGAGCCGCCCGCTGATCCGGACGCCGAACCTCTATCTGCGCGCGCCCCAGGCCAGCGACCACGCGGCCTGGGCACTGCTGCGCATGGAAAGCCGGGAATTCCTGACACCCTGGGAACCGACCTGGAACGAGGACGACCTCACCCGCGCCTCGTTCCGCCTGCGTGCCAAGCGCGCGGCCCGCGAAATCTCGACCGACGAGGCCTATTCGCTCTTCATCTTCGAGACCGGCACGGAAACCCTGATCGGCGGGCTGACGCTGGGGCTGATCCGGCGCGGCGTCGCGCAGGCCTGCACGCTCGGCTACTGGATGGGCCGGCGCCATGCCGGCAAGGGCCATATGACGGAGGCCGTGCGCGGGGCCGTGCGCTTCGCCTTCTCCGACCTTGCCCTGCACCGCGTCGAGGCCGCCTGCCTGCCCAATAACGAGCCGTCGCGGCGCCTGCTGGAGCGTGTCGGCTTCCAGCACGAGGGGCTGGCGCGGGCCTATCTCAAGATCAACGGCAACTGGGCCGATCACCTGCTCTACGGCGTGCTCTCCAGCGACATACTGCCCGGTGGCAGACCGTGACTGCGGCGGTTGACCACAGCCCCGCTCCGCCTTGCCCTTGCCATGAGCGGCCGATAGGGCTTTTCGTTAAACATCGAATGATCGCTTCCCGCCTGATAGCCGAGCACAGCTTGTCCATTTCCGAGCGCATCTTCCGGGTCGGCCTCGCTCTGGCCGGCCTTGTCCTGTGGTTCTGCGCCGCTGTCCTGCCGGCCCAGGCCGTCGAGGCGGTCCGGGTTCCCGTCGACGCCCCTGTCATCGACCTGACCAATGTCGTCGAGCGCAACAGATCCGACGGCGACGTCATCCAGATCTCGACCGCGCCGGGGCCGGACGGCATCGTCCGGCGCATCGCGGTCAAGGCCCGCGAGGCCGGTGCGCGGCCGGACTGGATCGTCTTCGCGCTCACCAATGATTCCGACGAGCAGATCGACCGCCTGCTGGTCGCGCCCTTCCACCGCCTGATCGGCTCCGGCGTGGTCTGGCCCGATCTCGGCGACAAGCGCATCGAGGCGGTGACGGCGAGCCAGGGCCTTTCGCCCGACCGCGAGCCAAGCCCGGATGCCGACGTCTTCCTGATCACACTCGACCCCGGCACGACGGTCACCTTCGTCGCCGAGCTCAAGTCGCCGAACCTGCCGCAGCTCTATCTCTACGAAGCCGAGGCCTATCGGCAGAAGACCAATGGCCTGACGCTCTATAAGGGCATCATCATCGGCATCGCCGGCCTGCTGGCGCTGTTCCTGACCATCATCTTCGTGGTCAAGGGCGCGGTTATCTTCCCGGCCGCGGCGGCGCTTGCCTGGGCGGTCCTGGCCTATGCCGGCCTCGATTTCGGCTTCTTCCAGCGCCTGTTCCCACTGACGCCGGCGATCGAACGAATCTATCGCGCCGGTGCCGAGGTGGTGCTGGCGGCGACGCTGCTCGTCTTCCTCTTCGCCTATCTCAACCTGTCGCGCTGGCATGTGCGCTATGGCCACGTCACGCTGCTCTGGATTCTCGGCCTCGCCGGGCTGATCGGGCTTGCCGTCTTCGACGCGCCGATGGCGTCCGGCATCGCACGCATCTCGATCGCGGCCGTTGCGGCTATCGGCTTCATCCTCGTCGTGCATCTGGCGACGCATGGCTATGAGCGGGCGGTGATGCTGATCCCGACCTGGTTCCTGCTCGCTGTCTGGGTGACCGCCGCGAGCTTCACCGTGACCGGGCAGTTTCAGCGCGATCTGGTGGCCCCTGCCCTGCTCGGCGGGCTTGTCCTGATCGTGCTGCTCATCGGCTTCACCGTGATCCAGCATGCCTTTGCCGGTGGGGCGATCTCGCAAGGGCTGGTATCGGATACGGAGCGCCGGGCGCTCGCGTTGTCCGGCTCGGGCGATCTCGTCTTCGACTGGGATGTCAGCTCCGACAAGATCTTCGTCTCCCCCCAGATCGAAACGCTGCTCGGCCTGCCGAAGGGTGCGCTCGAAGGCTCGGCCGCGCGCTGGCTGGAGCACATGCATGTCGCCGACCGCGACCGCTATCGCGTCACGCTCGACGCCGTGCTGGAGCAGCGCCGCGGCAAGCTCAATCTCGACTTGCGTCTGCGCTCCGCCAACGGCGCCTATCACTGGGTCAATGTGAAGGCGCGTCCGGTGATCGGTTCCGATGGTGAAGTCATCCGCGTGATCGGCACGCTGGCCGACGTCACCGAGCAGCGCACGGCGCAGGAGCGCCTGCTGCACGATGCCGTCCACGACAACCTGACCGGCCTGCCCAACCGCAAGCTGTTCCAGGACCGGCTGGGCGCGATCTTCGGCTTCACCCGCGCCGACGACAATATCCGCCCGACCGTGCTCGTCATCGATGTCGACCGCTTCAAGCAGGTCAACGAATCCGTCGGCTTCTCGGCCGGCGATTCGATCCTGCTGACGCTGGCGCGCCGCCTCGGGCGGCTGCTCAGGGCGCAAGACACGCTCGCCCGCATCGGCGGCGACACCTTCGCGATGATCCTCGTCTCCGAGCGCGATCCCGAGCGCATTCTGGCTCTGGCCGAGCTGGTGCGCCGCGCCGTCTCGACGCCGATCACCTATGCCGAGCGCGAGATCGTGCTGACGCCCTCGATCGGCCTTGCCCTGTTCGATCCGGCGCCGGCCTCGCGCAAGGAGGACGCGCTGAAGAACGCCGAGCTCGCCATGGCCCATGCCAAGCGCCAAGGCGGCAACAAGATCGAGGTCTTCGTGCCGGCGATGCGGACCGACCGCAACGACCGGCTCGCGCTGGAAAGCGACCTGCGCCGGGCGATCGAACGCAACGAAATCCAGGTCATGTACCAGCCGATCGTCCGGCTGGAGGACCGCACCATCGCAGGGTTCGAGGCGCTGGTGCGCTGGGACCATCCGCGCGAAGGCCGCCTGATGCCGCAGGATTTCCTCGCCATCGCCGAGGAAACCGGGCTGATCGTCGATCTCGGCGTCTATGTCATGGACAAGACGGCGCGCGAGCTGGAGGCCTGGCAGGCGGCGCTGGAAGTCGAGCCGCCGATCTTCGCCAGCGTCAACGTCTCCAGCCGGCAATTGCTGCGTCACGACCTGCTGCATGACGTGAAGACCGTGCTCGGGCGCCGCCGCGTGCTGCCGGGCACGCTCAAGCTCGAGATCACCGAGAGCCTCGTGATGGAGAACCCGGAATATGCCGCGCAGATGCTGCAGCGTATCCGCGATCTCGGCGCCGGCCTCTCGCTCGACGATTTCGGCACGGGCTATTCCTCGCTGTCCTATCTGCAGCGCTTCCCGTTCGACACGATCAAGATCGACCAGAGCTTCGTGCGCCAGATGGGCAATGGCCGCCCACCGGTGATCCTGCGCTCGATCGTGCAGCTCGCCGCCGATCTTCACATGGATGTCGTCGCCGAGGGCGCGGAGAGCGAATCGGATGCGATCGAGCTCTATCAGCTCGGTTGCCAATACGCGCAGGGCTATATCTTCGGCCAGCCGATGACGGCGGCGGAAGCGCGGCGCCTGATGGGCGCGGCGGCTGCGGCGACCGAGGCGGTGTAGGAACCGCCGTCATTCTCGGGCGGAGCAAAGCGCAGACCCGAGAATCTCAGAACGAGAAGGCACTGGTTTCCGAGATGCTCGGGTCAAGCCCGAGCATGACGTGGTCGTCCCTCAGGCGTGCCCTGCCTCGCGCGACAGAAACGCCGGGTCGATGCCGATCTTGCCGAGCGCGCGCTGGTATTTGGTCTCGATGCCCTCGTCGAAGAGCAGTTCGGGATCGGCGGCGCAATGCAGCCAGCCGTTCGACTGGATCTCAGCCTCCAATTGCCCCGCGGCCCAGCCGGCATAGCCCAAAGCCAGCACCGCGTTCTCCGGCCCGTCGCCATTGGCGATGGCGCGCAGGATATCGAGCGTCGCGGTCAGGCAGATGCCCTCGTCGATCGGCAGGGTCGCCGATTCCAGGAAGAAATCGGCGGTATGCAGGACGAAGCCGCGCTTGGTCTCGACCGGCCCGCCGCGCAGCACCTGCATGCGCTCGGCCCGGCTCGGCAGGCGGATCACCTCCTCGGAGGGGATGACGTCGAGCTGGACGAGCAACTCCGGGAATTTCGTATCGCCCGCCGGCTTGTTGACGATGATGCCCATCGCCCCATCCTCGGAATGGGCGCAGACATAGACGACGCTGCGGCTGAAGCGTGTATCGGCCATGCCCGGCATCGCGATCAGGCATTGCCCATCGAGATAGGAGCGGCCGCCGACGCGCGATTGTGAGCCGATTTTCATGAGGCCATGCTAGAGGCTCTCGGGGAGGGTCGGCAAGGCTTGGCTGAGGCCGATGATGCCGAGGGGCACCTTCGCGGGTTGCGCCCGCCCTCGATCACGTTCGCGTGCACGAGCGGCGCCGCGCCCCGCGCGGCCGTCCCTATCGCGATTGTGCCCCAATCCTGCGCGAGATTACCGCGAGATCGTTCAGGCGCCGACCGGCGGAGGAAGACAGGTTTTGTTCGCTTTTCAGGCTCGCAATCGTTAAAGGCTGGGCCCGTGAACCGCATTCTCCCTCTGTTGGCCATGCTGCCGCTGGCGCTCAGTTCCACGGCGCAGGCGCAAGATGCCACCCACGAGGCGGCGACCTCGCCATGGTCCGCGAGCGAGCACGCGAAGCTGCGCCTGATCGCCGGACCGACCACCTCGACCGGCAAGCAGCGCGTCGGCGTCGAGATCGTGATGTCGCCGGGCTACAAGACCTATTGGCGCAGTCCCGGGCAGTTCGGCGTGCCGCCGGCCTTCGACTGGTCGGGCTCGACCAATATCGGCGGGCTCGACGTGCGCTGGCCCGTGCCGGAACGCTTCCAGGATTCGGCCGGCTATTCCATCGGCTATGTCGGGGAGGTCGTGATCCCGATCTCGGTCCAGCCGGTCGATCCGTCGCGGCCGGTGCTCGTCGTGCTCAAGCTCGACTATGCCGTCTGCGAGAAGATCTGCATCCCCGCCAAGGGCGAGGCCAGCCTGTGGCTCGAACCCGGCGTGACCACCGTGGCCTCGCCGCGGCTCGAAAGCTTCGAGGCGCGCGTGCCGGTTCCGGTCAAGCCCGGCGTCCATAAGGAGAAGATCGCGATCGTCGAGGCCGCGCCCGACGACGGCGTGGTCGATCCCGGCCTGCGTCTCATTCTGCAGCCGCCGCCGGACGGCAAGATCGAGGATATCTTCGTCGAAGGCTCGGGCATGTGGTCCTTCGGCAAGTCCCGCCTGACGCCGCAGGCGGACGGCACGGTCGTCGCCCAGATCCGCATCGACGAGCGGCCGAAGGGCATCGCCGGCCCGGTCCCGCTGATCTTCACCGTGCGCGGCACGCCGCGGCCGATCGAGACGCGGCTCGACCTCGACATCCCCGCCTCAAAGCCCTAATCCCTCAAGCCGAGCGGCCCCTCTGGCCGCAGGCTTCACGGAGAGACAGGCTCATGACCATCAAGGTGGGTGACAAGCTTCCCCAGGCGACGTTCCGCGTCATGACCGCCGACGGCCCCGCCGCGCGCACGACCGACGACCTGTTCAGCGGCAAGAAGGTGGTGCTCTTCGCCGTTCCCGGCGCCTTCACCCCGACCTGCCACCGCAACCACCTGCCGGGCTATCTGGAGAAGGCGGCCGAGATCAAGGCGAAGGGCGTCGACGCCATCATGGTCACCAGCACCAACGACGTCTTCGTCATGGACGCCTGGTCGAAGGCGACCGGCGGCGCCGGCGTGATCGATTTCCTCTCGGACGGCAATGCCGATTTCGCGAAGGAGATCGGCCTCTCGCTGGACGGCTCGGGCTTCGGCCTCGGCACCCGCTCGCAGCGCTATTCGATGCTGGTCGAGGACGGCGTGGTGAAGGTCCTCAGCGTCGAGGAAGCCGCCGGCAAGGCGGAAGCCTCCGGCGCCGAGGCGATGCTCGCCAAGCTCTGAGCCTAGCGGCACGGAACGAGATTTGAGCCCGCGCACCCGCTGCGCGGGCTTTTTGTTGGCTGGCCGGACAGGGCAAATGTCTGCAATCGGTCGGAAGCGGACATTCTTGGGGCGTCTGTTACCGGTTCGGAGCAGCGTAGGGCTGGAAGAGCCACAGTGAAATTTCAATATGTTGCATCTTGGTTTTATTGGGTCGTTCTAATCGTGGCGATGACGGCCTTTTTTGCTATCGGCCGCGCCGTCGAGTTCGGTCTGGAAAGTATCATGCCCTTCCTGTCGTCCAGGGAGGTGAATTCGGCTGTCGCACTGCTGATGTTGTGCATGGCTTTTATTGCAATCGTCGGATTTTCTAGAATTCAGCTTCGCTTCGGTTACCTTTTTCCGTCGAGCCACCTAATTCTAACGAAAACTGGCATGCATTTCGACCTGCCACTGCGCATCAGCGGCTTCGTTTCATGGCACGACATCGCAAGTGTCCGCAGCGTCACATTCCGAGGACGAATGCTCATCACCATTGAGTTCAAGCATAAACTCTCAATTGGTCCAGCGGGCGATGAGCGTGAACTCAGCCGGTTATTACTGCGTGGAGATCGCATTCTCCCTTCTGGAGAAAGTTTCGTGGAAGCCGCTCAGCGCTGTCATTATCAGGGGGACTACAATCCATAATTTCGTAGCTTCCAAGGCATAGTTTCCGCAACCTCAACTACCGCAACGGGTCGTAAGCCGACCTAGCTTTTGACATTGCGAGGCGCGCGCGGCCTCTTAAACTGCTCCACTTCTCTGGCGTATGGGGAGAGGACATGCCGTTTCAGGGCTTCGTTGTCGAACCTGCGGAGCTGGCAAAATTGGCTCGCGCCTTCGACGCCGCCTGGATGGCGGTGAATAGCGTGAACACCGTCGGCGGCCAGCAGCAGAGGCGGGCGAGAGCCCGTCTGGCAGGCATCATTCTCGATCTTTGGAGGGAGGATTCCGCTCAGGCTTTGAGCGCCAGCGCCGTCGAGCGCTTCCTGGCGTCAGACCAGCCCAACTGATCGATCCGATCTGCGCTTGTCATGAGACAAGCTGCGAAGCCCCGGCTAGCTTCCGGATCGGAGGAGATAAACCGATGGCCGATATCGTCATTCGCCCGCTTGCCGCGACCGACCGGGAGGCCTGGACGCCCCTCTGGCATGGCTACCTGACCTTCTACAAGGCGACGCTGCCGCCGGAGATCGACGCGATCACCTTCGGGCGCCTGACCGGCGGTGAGGAGCCGATGGGCGGCTTCCTCGCCTTCGAGGGCGACAAACCGCTCGGCATGGTCAACTGGGTGCTCCATCGCACGACCTGGAGCGAGAAGCCGATCTGCTATCTGCAGGACCTGTTCACCGTGCCGGAGTCGCGCGGCACCGGCGTCGGCCGCAGGCTGATCGAGGCCGTGAACCAGATGGCGCGGGCGAAGAACTGCTACCGCGTCTACTGGCAGACGCATGAATCCAACCTGCAGGGACAGGCGCTCTACGACAAGGTCGCCGACAAGTCCGGCTTCATCGTCTACCGCCAGCCGCTGGGCTGAGAGACCCGACCGGAGCGACCGTGATCGCGATCCGGGACAAGGCTGAGATCATCGAGCGGCTCGGTGCCGATCCGCTCGCCAATGTCGTCCTGCTGAAGCATCTGCAGGCCTATCCGCAGCACACGCGGGCGTTCCAGCAACGCTCGCCGGCCGGCACCGCGACGCTCGTCCTGCTCGACACCGCCGCCAGCGATTATGATCGCAAGACCTATCCGACGGCAGCCCATGCCGCCCTCATCCGCAGTGACGACAACGGGCTGACGGAAGCGCTGCTGAGCGAGTTGCCGGCGGAGGGCAGCATCGTCTTCAAGCTCGGCAGCCCGGCCGAGCTTGAAGTCGTTGACCATCGCTATCTGCTCGTGCGCAAGGCCAGCTTCCTATCATTCACATCGCCCGAGCGCGTTCCCAGCCACGATGGCGTCCTCGTCGCGAGCAGCGCCACGGATGCGATGTACGCGCTCTATTGCACGCAGGATCATGAACGGGATTGGCTCTCGCCGCTCCTAGCAGCCGGGCGCGCCTTCACCTGCGTGATCGGCTCAAGCGGCGAGCCGCTCTCCGCCTGCTTCGCCTTCGAAAGCTATGGCAGAGTCTGGGAGATCGGCGGCGTGGTTACGCGGCCGGACCAGCGCGGGCGCGGCCTCGGGACGCGCGTGGTCAGCGCCGCCCTTGCCGAGCTGGCGCGGCGCGGGCTGCTAGCCCGCTATCAGGTCCACGAGGACAACATCGCCTCGATCCGGCTGGCGGAATCGCTCGGGATGAAACCGCTTCTGCGGCTGACCCATTATCTGCACGAGCGTTAATTCGCAGCTTTCCACCCGGCCGAGTGCAGCTTCGTCAATCCAAAGACAGCACAGGCCAGCGCCAATCCGGAGGCCACCGTCCGGACCTGGTTCCAGACCTGCCACCTGCCCGAATAGCCGGCCCAGATATCCCGCGCCGCTTCGATATTCGATGGGACAGGCGAGACCTTCGCCAGCGCCTCGTTCATGGGGACATTGACGAGCATCGTGAGAGCGAGCCCGAAGGCCGCATAGATGACGGCCGCAGCGATGAACCAGCCCGCGGCTTGCCTCTGGCGGGACAGGAATAGGGCGATCGCCGTCAACGCCAGAACCACCGGAGTGAGGAAAAACGCCGGGAAGAAGACGATGTTGCGCACCGATGCGTTCATCGCCTGCATCGCCGCGATCGCCACGCGCGGGTCGGCCTGATCCAGACCCCACATCGTCGAACAGACCCAGGCATAGAAGAAACCGAAGATCGCGCCGCAGAGCAGGATCGACGCCGTCGACAACATCACGAGCAGGCTGGACATGGCGGCACCCCTTATCCGTACATCTCAGTACGCTTGATTTATCCGTACATAGAGATACGGATTTGTTCAAGATGCGGTGGGGGCAAGATGCGGGACGAGAGCAAGGCGGAGCGCCAGCGCGAGATCGAGGCCGTGGCCTACCGGCTGATCCGGGACCACGGCTATGGCGGCGTATCGATGCTGGCGATCGCCAAGGAGGCGAAGGCCTCGAACGAGACGCTCTATCGCTGGTACGGCAGCAAGCGCGGGCTGCTCGCCGCGATGGTCGAGCGGAATGCGCAGGCGACCGCCGACGCGTTGCAGGCGGCCATCGAAGACGGGGGGGACACTATCACCACGCTGGAGCATATCGCTCCGATCCTGCTCTCGATGCTGCTGGGCGAGAAGGCGATCCTGCTGAACCGCACCGCTGCTTCCGACGAGACAGGGGAGCTCGGGGCAACGATCGGCCAGGCGGGCCGCAGCGCCGTTTTTCCGCTGGTCGAAACGCTGATCGCGCGCGGGATGGCCAACGGCGGGCTGGATGCTCCGTCTGCGCGCGTGGCGACAGAGTGGTTCCTCTGCCTTCTGATCGGTGATCAGCAGATCAGGCGGGTCATCGGCACGCTGGAACAGCCCTCGGATGCGGAAGTCGCTGCACGCGCCGCCAGCGCGCTATCGGCCTTCCGAAAGCTGTGCGGCGCCTAGCGCCCCGGCTTGAACGGCGCCATGCCGGCGCGCGCCAGGGCGTCGGCACGCTCGTTCATCTCGTCGCCGGCGTGGCCCTTGACCCATTTCCACTCGATCTTGTGGCGGCCGAGCGCGGCTTCGAGGCGTTGCCAGAGCTCGGCATTCTTGACCGGCTTGCGATCGGCCGTCTTCCAGCCGTTCTTCTTCCAGCCATGGATCCAGCCAGTGATGCCCTGCCGCAGATACTGGCTGTCGGTGTGGAGCGCGACCGTGACGGGCCGCTTCAGCGCCTCCAGCGCGGCGATCGCGGCCATCAATTCCATGCGGTTATTGGTGGTCTGCGCCTCGCCGCCGGACAATTCCTTCTCGACGCCGTTGAAGGTCAGGATCGCGCCCCAGCCGCCCGGCCCCGGATTGCCCGAGCAGGCGCCGTCCGTCCAGACTTCGACCGTACCTTCGCTCATCGCTTCAGCCCGTATTCGCGGGCGTCAGCAATGCGCTGGTGGAAGACGAGCCTGCGGTCGTATTCGAGCGGGTCGAGCGGCTTGACGAGGGCACCCGGTGGCACGTTCAGCCAGTCGACCAATCGCGTCACCAGGAAGCGCAAGGCCGAGCCGCGGCAGAGCTGCGGCAGCGCCTCGACCTCCGCTGCGGTCAGCGGGCGCACGCTCTCGTAGCCGGCGAGCAGCGCCTGGCCTTTCGTCAGGTTGAACGAGGCATCGGCCTCGAAGCACCAGGAGTTCAGGCAGATCGCCAGATCATAGGCGAAGGCGTCGGTGCAGGCGAAATAGAAGTCGATCAGGCCGGACAGCCTGTCCTTGATGAAGAAGACATTGTTCGGAAAGAGATCGGCATGGATCACGCCGCGCGGCAGGTCCTGCGGCCATGAACGCTCATGGACCTCCACCTCCGCCATGACGCGCCGCGCCAATCCGGGCGAAACCGTATCGGCCGCGGCTCCCGCCTGCTCGGCCAGCGGACGCCAACCGGGAACCGACAGCGAATTGACCCGCTCCATGCCGAAATCGGCGCCGGCCTCGTGCAGCTGGGCCAGCCCGCGCCCGAGCTCGGCACAGTGGGTCACGTTCGGACGCCGGACGGACAGGCCATCGAGGAACGAGACGATCGCCGCCGGACGACCGGCCAGCCTGCCGACGGCCTCGCCGTCCTCCATGCGCAGCGGCACCGGGCAGATCAGGCCACGCCGGGCGAGATGGTCCATCAGCCCGATGAAGAAGGGCAGCTCCGCCTCGTCCACCCGCTCCTCATAGAGCGTCAGGATGTAGAAGGCCTTAGTCGTATGCAGCAGGAAGTTTGAGTTCGAGACGCCCTCGGCGATGCCCTTGACGGAGAGGAGATCGCCGATGCCGTAGCGCGCCACGAAGGCAGCCAGCTCGTCATCGGGCACTTCGGTATAGACGGCCACGCTTGCACTCTTCTGCTGAGATTATTCCGCCGCGTCCGGCGTCGCCTCGCCGCGCAATTCGCGCGGCAGCGGGAAGAAGACGTTCTCGTCGGCGGTCGAGACGGTCTCGACGCGGACCTCGTAGCGCGCGGCGAAGGCGTCGATGATCTCCTCGACCAGCACCTCGGGCGCGCTAGCGCCGGCGGTGATGCCGAGGCTGCGGATATTGCCGAAGACCGACCAGTCGATCTCGTCGGTGCGCAGCACGAGCCGCGCCACCGGGCAGCCGGCACGCTCGGCGACCTCACGCAGGCGCTGCGAGTTCGAGGAATTGGGCGAGCCGACGACGATCAGCCCCTCGACCAGCGGCGCGACGCGCTTCACCGCCTCCTGGCGGTTGGTCGTGGCGTAGCAGATGTCTTCCTTGTGCGGGGCGATCAGCTCCGGGAAGCGGGCCTGCAAGGCCTCGACGATCTCGCGGGTATCGTCGACCGAGAGCGTGGTCTGGGTGACATAGGCGAGTGGCTGGCCTTCCGGCGCCTCAAGCGTCGCGACGTCGTCCAGCGTCTCGATCAGGGTGATCGCGCCCTCTGGCAGCTGGCCCATCGTGCCGATCACCTCCGGATGGCCGGCATGGCCGACGAGCAGGATATGGCGGCCGCGCTTGTGATGGACCTCGGCCTCGCGATGGACCTTGGTCACCAGCGGGCAGGTCGCGTCGATGGCGAAGAGGTTGCGCGCCTTCGCCGCAGCCGGCACCGCCTTGGCGACGCCATGGGCCGAGAAGATCACCGGACGCGTCTCGTCAGGCACCTCGTCGAGCTCGGCGACGAAGACCGCGCCCTTCCGCTTCAGGGATTCGACGACGTATTTGTTATGGACGATCTCGTGGCGGACATAGACCGGCGCGCCATGCAGCTTCAGCGCCTTCTCGACGGCGTCGATGGCGCGCACCACCCCGGCGCAGAAGCCGCGCGGGGCACAGAGCAGGATGTCGAGCGGCGGCTTGATCACGCGCGAAGAGTTCTCCATCGGTCCGCGTCTTCTTTCGGCGGGATCGGGGCGATGTCAAGGAAGCGAAGCAGCGCAGGCTTGGCCGCCATGCCGATTGCCTCTCGCAGGATCGCCATCGAAAGCCTAGATAGAACGATGGCCCGCCACGCCGCGCGTCGCGCCTGACCGCCAAGCCCGTTCCAAAGCACCGAGTTCCGCATGGCCGACGCCGCCTCGCATGCCAGCTATCTCCCGCCGATCCTGACCTTCTGCGCCGGGGCGGTGATCGCCGTCCCGCTCTTCCGCAAGCTCGGCCAGTCGGCGGTGCTGGGCTATCTTGCGGCCGGCATCGTCATCGGCCCCTCGATCCTCGGCGTGATCAAGGACCCCGATGCGATCCGCGGCACGGCCGAGATCGGCGTCGTGCTGCTGCTCTTCCTCGTCGGCCTCGAATTGCAGCCGTCGCGGCTCTATTCGATGCGCAAGGACATCCTTGGCTCCGGCCTTGCGCAGATGGCGCTCAGTGCCGGCGGCATCGGGCTGGCCGGCTGGTATTTCGGTCTTTCGGCGGCGGGAGCGGTCGCGGTCGGCGTGGCGCTTGCCCTCTCGGCAACCTCGATCGCGTTGCAATTGCTGGAGGAACGCGGCGATGGCAACGAGACCTATGGCCGGCGCACCTTCTCGATCCTGCTGTTCCAGGACATGGCGATCGCGCCCGTGCTGGCACTGCTGCCGCTGCTTGCGACCACGGGCGGCAAGGAAACCGGCAGCCCGATGATGGCGCTGGCGAGCCTCGGCATCGCGCTTTTCGCGCTGGTGCTGATCGTGCTGGCCGGGCGCTATGTGATGAACCCGTTCTTCCGCATCCTCGCCCATACCGGCGCGAAGGACGTGATGACGGCGGCCGCATTGCTGATCGTGCTGGGATCGGCGCTATTGATGGAGCATGTCGGGCTCTCGATGGCGATGGGCGCCTTCCTCGCCGGCGTCATGCTGGCCGACTCGCATTTCCGGCACGAGCTGGAGGCCGATATCGAGCCGTTCCGCGGCGTTCTGCTCGGCCTGTTCTTCATGGCGGTCGGCATGTCGCTCGACCTCAAGCTGGTCGCCGACAACTGGCTGCTGCTCGCGCTCGCCGCGCCGCTGCTGGTGCTGTTCAAGATCGCCGTGGTGACCTCGATCCTGCGCCTGTCCTGCTCGTCCTGGCTCGAAGCGGTCCGGGCCGGCGCCCTGCTTTCGCCGGCCGGCGAATTCGCCTTCGTGCTGCTACCGCTCGGGCTCGCGAACGGGCTGCTCACGGCCCAGCAATCCGCGATGGTCACGGCACTTGCTGCGATCAGCATGCTGCTCGGCCCGGTCGTCGCCAAGCTGATCGATGCGGTGCTGCTGGCGCGCATCACGCCCGCGACGATGGACGAGGATTACGAGGGCGCCGGCGACAGCCCGGTGATGGTGATCGGCTTCGGCCGCTTCGGCCAGATCGTGACGCAAGCTTTGCTGCTCCAGCATATCGACGTCACCGTCATCGATTCGGATGTCGAGCGCATCCGCTCCGCATCCCAGTTCGGCTTCAAGATCTACTATGGCGACGGCACGCGGCTCGACGTGTTGCGCGCGGCTGGCGCCGGCAAGGCCCGCGTCATCTGCATCTGCGTCGACGACAAGCAGGCCGCGCTCCGCATCGTCGAGATGGTCAAGGCCGAATTCCCGAGCGTGCGGCTGCATGTGCGGGCCTATGACCGCATCCACGCGATCGAATTGATGAAGGCGAATGTCGACTTCCAGATGCGCGAGACCTTCGAATCGGCACTGGGCTTCGGCCGCGTCACCCTGGAGACGCTGGGCCTGACCCGCGACGAGGCCGATCTCGTGATCGACCATGTCCGCGACCGCGACGCGCAGCGCATGGAAATCCAGTTCCACGAGGGGCTCGCCGCCGCGATCAACCGCGTGCCGCGCGTCACGCCCGAGCCGCTCGTCCCACCCAAGGCCAAGTCGAAGCCGCTCACCCCTGAGACGCGGCAGGTCATCGAAGATGGCGGGGCCGAGATCGCGGTCGGCGGCGTCGGCGAGCCCGAGCGATGAGCGAGGCTACCGCGCGGCCGGGACAGGCCGTCTTCCTCGAGGGACCGCTGATGCGCCATGTCGCGGTGATGACCGCTACGAGCTCGGTCGGCCTGATGGCGGTGTTTGTCGTCGACCTTCTGTCGCTGCTCTACGTCTCCTGGCTCGGGCGGCCGGAAGCGACGGCCGGCGTCGGCTTCGCCACGATCGTGCTCTACCTGATGATCTCGGTGAATGTCGGGCTGATGATCGCCGTCACGGCGCTGACCTCGCGCAGCATCGGTGCGGGCGACCGCCCTGGCGCGCGACGCATCGCGGCCTCGACCATGGTCCTGTCGGCGCTCGTGGCGCTCGTCATCTCGCTCGCGGTGCTGCCCTTCCTGCCGAAGCTGCTCAGCCTGCTCGGCGCGCGCGACCAGTCGCATGCGGTCGCCCTCTCCTTCCTCTACATCGTGCTGCCATCGAACGCCCTGATGGCGATCGGCATGGGCCTCTCCGGCATCCTGCGCGCAGTCGGCGACGCCAGGCGCGCGATGTTCGTGACGCTCGGCGGCGGCATCGCGACAGCGGGGCTCGACCCGCTGCTGATCTTCGGCTTCGGCCTGGGGCCGGACGGTGCCGCGATCGCGATCGTGCTGGCGCGGATCATCATCATCGCCATCGGGTTCCATGGCTGCGTGAGCGTGCATGACATGATCGACCGTCCGCGCCTGTCCTTCGTCCGGCAGGATGCCGCCCGGACCTTCGCGATCGCGGGGCCGGCGATCCTGACCAATCTCTCGAACCCGATCGCCAATGCGGTCTTCGCCAGCGTCGTCGCTCGTTTCGGCGATGCGGCGATCGCGGCGCTCGCGATCGTCGACCGGCTGGTTCCAGTGGCCTTCGGCGTGCTCTTCGCGCTGTCGGGCTCGGTCGGGCCGATCCTCGGCCAGAACTGGGGCGCGGGACGCTTCGACCGGATGCGCCGGGGCCTGACCGATTCGGCGATCTTCGCGGGTGGCTGCGTCCTCGTCTCCTGGGCGCTGCTCTTCGCCTTCCGCGACGTCCTCGTTTCCGCCTTCCATGCGACGGGACTGACGGCGGAGCTCGTCCTGTTCTTCTGCCTGATCGCCGGGCCGATGTGGATCTTCGTCGGCATGCTCTTCGTCGCCAATGCCGCCTTCAACAATCTCGGCATGCCGTTCATGTCGACATTGTTCAGCTGGGGCCGCGCCACGCTGGGCACCGTGCCGCTCGCCATCCTCGGCGCGCATCTTGCCGGGCCGAAAGGTGCGATGGCCGGTTCGGCGCTCGGCGCCGTCGCCTTCGGCGTGCTGGCTCTCATCTTCGCCTATCGCGGCATCACCCGGCTGGAGCGCCGGGCCGCGCAGCGCCAGGCCGCAACCGATTTGCCAGGCAAGGACACCCTGCTATCGTCCTCCTAGGCACGGAACCAAAGACCGGCCGGGGAGAAGCGTCCATGATGAACCTGTTCGATATCATGCAATCGGCCCAGCACGGCCAGGCGCTGCCGAACCTCGCCCAGCAATACGGTCTGAGCCTGCAGCAGACGCAGGCCGCGCTCGATGCCCTGCTGCCGGCCTTCTCGATGGGGCTGCAGCGGCAGACGCGAGACCCTTACGCCTTCGGCTCGCTGGCGCAGATGATGACGGCCTCCCCCTATGCCCGCTTCTTCGAGGCCGGCGGCTATGGCATTCCGGCCGGCGCCCAGAATGCCGGCAACGATGTGCTGAGCCAGCTCTTCGGCTCGCGCGAGGTCAGCCAGGCGATCGCGGCGCAGGCGGCCGCGACCAGCGGCGTCTCGCAGGCGATCCTCAAGCAGATGCTGCCCGTCATCGCCGCAATGCTGATGGGCGGGCTCTCCAAGACATCGAGCAACGAAGGGCTGGGCGGCATCCTCGGCCAGTTCGCCGAGATGATGCGCGGCCAGATGCCGGGCATGCAGCCGGCACCGCAGCAGCCGCAGATGCCGGCCAATCCGTTCGAGGCGATCCTCAAGGGCATGTTCGGGCAGGCCGGCGGCCAGCCGCAGCCCAGTCCGCAGGCGGCCCCGTCCGATCCGTTCGGCGGCGCGTTCGGCCAGATCCTCGGAGGCATGTTCGGCGGCATGGCACCGCAGCCGGCGCCGGAGCCTGCTCCCGCCCCGCGCAGCGCGCCACGGCGCGCGCCCGCGCCGGAACCGGAGCCCGAGGAGGCGGCACCCTCGTCCTCTGCTAATGGGCCGGGCTCGATCGGGCTCGACGCGCTCAACCAGATGTTCGAGCACGGCCGCCAGATTCAGGACGAGCATCAGAACGCGCTGAAGTCGATCCTCGACGCCATGCTCGGCGGCGGACAGGGCCGCCGCTGAAGCAGGCCTAGCCTCTCAACGCTGAAGACAAGAAAAAGGGCGGAAGCACGAAGCTCCCGCCCGCAGGAACGCTGTCGCCAAGGGGTCAGGCGCAGCGTGCAACCGTGATATCGGCCTTCCCGGCCAGCATCGGCGCGGCGCCGGCATGGCGCAGGGCATGCTCGCGCCGCGCGGCGGCGAGATTCGACGAAGAGCGCGAGCGCTCAGCCAGGACGGTCGAGGGATCGTCGAGCCAGGACGCCGCCAGCGCGCCATCGATATCCGAGCGCACAAGGCCGATATCCTTGAGCCCACGCTCGTCAAGCTCGGCGCCGAGTCGCATCACCTCACGACGATGGATAAGGGCGCGCACGAGTTGGATCGTTCCGGCAGCTCCGATGGTGGCAACACGCGTGACGCCGGCCGAAATGGACGAGAGCGACTTCGCGGTGATGGTCATGAGCAGCATGACAGCCTCCTTTGGCGGTGCAGAACGTTGATCTCAGCCTCTCCGCCCCGCCCGGACGCGCCATTGACAGGAAATTTCGGAGTGCATCCAGACCTTAGCGAGGCTCTGGTCATCAGCCAAACGAATGGTTATGATGTCTCGCAACACTGATATTGATGGACAGTGGACGGGGGACCGCCAATGGCTCATGTGCTCGACGCCGATCAGCTCAAGACCTTCGTCGCCATTGCCGATACCGGGTCATTCACCCGCGCCGCCGAGATCGTCTTCAAGACGCAATCGGCCGTTTCCATGCAGATGAAGCGGCTCGAGGAGCGGGTCGGGCGGCCTCTGTTCGGCCGCGACGGGCGCCATGCCAAGCTGACCGAGGATGGCGAGCGCCTGCTCGACTATGCCCGCCGGATCGTCAGGCTGAACCTCGAATGCGTGGCCTCCTTCGCCGATGCCGATCTCAAGGGGCGCATCCGCCTCGGCGTGCCCGACGACTATGCCGACCGCTACCTGCCGGAAATCCTGGCCCGCTTCGCCCATTCGAATCCGCGCGCCGAGGTCACCGTGGTCTGCGAGCCCACGCCGATGCTGGCCGAGCGGATCGCGACCGGCGATATCGACCTCGCGATCATCACCCATGTCGAAAGCCGCGGCCAGGGCGAGATCATCCGCATCGAACCGCTGCTCTGGGTCACCTCGGCGCGCCACAGCGTGCATGAGGAGGATCCGCTGCCGCTCGCGCTGGGCCGGCCGACCTGCAACTGGCGGCAAGCGGCCGTCGATGCGCTGGAATCGAAAGGGCGCCGCTTCCGCGTGCTCTATGCGAGCTGGAACTCCACTGCCGTCGGCGCTGCGGTGCTGGCCGGGCTCGCGATCTCGGTACTGCCGGAGAGCGCGGTCAGGCCGGGCATGCGCATCCTCGGGCCCTCGGAAGGCTTCGCAACCTTGCCGTCCTGCAAGATCGGGTTGCTGCGCACCCGCTTCGATCCCTCGGTTCTGTCGAACGCGTTGGCCGAGCACATCATCCAGAGTCTCGACAACCTGGCGAGCTTCAAGACGGCGGCGGAATAGGGCTGAACCGGAGGCAGGACTTGGGGCTGGAGGCTTGATCAGCCCTTGAAGCCTGCCAGGACCGCCGTGAACTTCGCAGTGACGTCCTGGCCGATCGCGGTCGCGCCCGCCACGATGCTGATCGAGACCAGGCCGGCGATCAGCGCGTACTCGATCACGGTCACTCCGCGTTCGTCGCGAAGAAGCGCGGCAAAGCTGATGCGAAGGTGCTTCATGCCGCCAAGACTAGCGGCATAAATCGTCCAATTCGTTAATTCCGGACCTGCAATCCGCTCAAAATCGCATTTTTTGAGCGGATTACTGGCAATTCGGGAGATATCAGAGCGCCATTTCAGTCATGACCGGCTCGACCTTGCCGTGCCAGGCATCGCGATAGCGCGCCTCCAGAACCTGGGCCAGGCTCTGGCCACGCTCCAGAATGCCGTGCAACGGCATCAGGAAACGGGTTTCGTCCTGCCCGGCGGCGTTCTTCAGAGCCCTGCGCGCAAGGCCCGCACGCGACAATTCCACGACCTCGGCAGCGATCTCCGCGAGCTTGCGCCCACCGATCGTGGCCGCAAGCCCTTCGCGCGG
Organism: Allobosea sp. FW305-C-101; assembly: GCF_058783685.1. Lineage (NCBI taxonomy): Bacteria > Pseudomonadati > Pseudomonadota > Alphaproteobacteria > Hyphomicrobiales > Alloboseaceae > Allobosea > Allobosea sp. FW305-C-101. The sequence continues at coordinate 1,064,537 of NZ_JBYSYT010000001.1, forward strand.
CACCGCGTCGCGCAGCGCCTGCCGCTCCTCGGCGCTCCAGCCCTTGACGAGGTCCCAGGCCGCATCGAGCGACGTCGTATCGTAGAGCAGCCCGACCCAGAAGGCCGGCATCGCAGCCAGCATGTCGGCCGGGCCGGCATCGCAGCCACGCATCTCGAGGAAGCGCTTGAGCCGGACCTCGGGGAACAGCGTCGAGAGGTGATTGGCCCAGTCGGACATCGTCGCCTTCTCGCCCGGCAATTGCGGCAGGCGGCCGGCCAGCAGGTCGCGGAAGGAGGCACCGGCGACGTCGTGATAGATGTCGCCGCGCTTGACGAAGTACATGGGAACGTCGAGCGCCCAGTCGACATAGCCCTCATAGGACATGCCCTCGTCGAAGGCGAAGGCGAGCATGCCGGAGCGCGCGTTGTCGGTATCGCGCCAGATCTCGGAGCGCATCGACTGGAAGCCGTTGAGCTTGCGCTCCAGGAAGGGCGAGGACGCGAACAGGGCGGTGGAGAGCGGCTGCAATGCCAGCGAGACCCGGAGCTTGCGGACCATGTCCGCCTCGCTGGCGAAGTCGAGATTGACCTGCACGGTGCAGGTCCGGAACATCATGTCGAGGCCCATCGTGCCGACCTTCGGCATGTAGTTCGCCATGATCTTGTAGCGGCCCTTCGGCATCACCGGCGTCTCGGCACGGGTCCAGAGCGGCGAGGCGCCCAGGCCGGCAAAGCCGATATCATGCGGGGCTGCCACGGCCTTCACATCGGCGAGATGCGCCAGAAGCTCGGCCTCCGTCTCATGCAGCGTCGCCAGCGGCGCGCCGGACAATTCGAACTGACCGCCGGGCTCCAGCGAGATCGCGCCACCGCCATCCGGCCCCGCCAGGCCGATGATATGGCCGGCATCGACGATCGGTTCCCAGCCCAATCGCTGCTGCATACCTTCCAGCAGGGCGCGGATACCGCCTGCACCAGCGCGCCCCTCATAGGGAACGGGCGCGAGGTCGCTCCGATAGAACGGGAATTTCTCGTGCTCGGTGCCGATCCGGAAGGACGAGACCGGTTTCTCGCCGGCGGCGATCCACGCAATCAGTTCGGCTTTGGAACCGATCGGGGTCGAATCGGACACGTCGCGAGCCATGGGCGCTCCGGCAGATGAGTCAGGACGACCGGCCCCCGGCACTGAGCGCGCGGAGGAAGCCGGAAGATGATGCACAGACATAGGCGAGCGCCGGGCGCTCGACAACGACTGCTATCGTGCATTCGCGCAAAGGCGACCGGCGCTGGCGGCAGGTCTCGCCGCCCTGTTTTCAGGCGCGCGGCCAGTCGCCGAGAGCAGCCTGGACCAGAGCGAGTGCCGCGACCGCAGCCGTATCCGCCCGCAGGATGCGGGGACCGAGCGAGATCGGCAGCGTGTTGGGCCGCGACCGGATCAATTGCCGCTCGGCCTCGTCGAAGCCGCCTTCGGGTCCGATCAGGACGGCGAGCGGCGCCGGCTTGCACGCCGCCAGCGCGGCGAGCGGGCTCGCCTCCGCCATGCCCTCGTCGCAGAAGACCAGCAGCCGCTCCGGCGCCAGCGCAGCAAGGGCGGCTTCCAGGGAGCGTTCCGGCTCGATCTCCGGCAGACCGAGGATGCCGCATTGCTCGGCCGCCTCGATGGCATTGGCGCGCATCCGATCGAGATTGAGTCGGGAAACCTGGGTGCGCCGGGTCAGCACGGGCTGAAGGACCCCCGCGCCCATCTCGACTGCCTTCTGCGCCATGTAGTCGAGCCGGGCATGTTTCAGCGGCGCGAACAGGTAGTGCAGATCGGAGGCCGGAGGCTGCGGCTTCGTTTGCCGGACCAGTTCGAGGCTTGCCTGCTTGCGGCCTTCCGGCACGAGGCGCGCCAGCCATTCGCCGTCACGCCCGTTGAAGACGAGCACCGTGCCCTCGACCCGCAGGCGCAGGACATTGAGCAGGTAGTTGGCCTGCTCTCGTTCGAGCGGAAGAATCGCCGCCGGGCCAAAGGGCTGGTCGATATAGAGCCGGTGCCGGGCGAAATCGGGAACGGACATGGGCGCAAGCGCCTCCGGGAAAGCAAGAATATCGTCGAGAACGCTACGAAAAACGCCACAATCTCTTTCTAGTAGCGATCCGTTCCCAAAAGGCCACCCATGGACTCGCAAGAGTCGTTGGCGTTAACAGCGCCTGCTGTTAAGGACGTATCGAAGGATCGGCCGGGGAGGCCGGCAATCTGGAGTAAGGAAACCATGCGGCGTTGGATGGCTTCAGGCGCAATCGCGGTGCTCGGCCTTGCCGTGGCCCCGTTCCTGGCGGCTGCTCCCGCAAACGCGCAGGCCTCGGGCTGCGAACAGATCCAGAAGCTGCTCACCGAGCGCCAGTCGATCGTTGCGCGGCTCTCGTCCGCGCAGAAGGCCAAGCAGAAGATGACGCCGCAGGAAGCCTGCAGCGCCTTCGGCCGTCTCGTCAATAACGGCGATGCCGCGATCAAGTTCGCCACCGCCAACCAGGACTGGTGCCAGATCCCACCGGCCTTCATCGAAGGCATGCAAGCCGACAACAAGAAGGTTACCGGCTTCCGCGCGCAGGCCTGCAACGCGGTGAAGCAGCAGGCCGCGATGCAGCGCCGCGCCCAGCAGCAGGCGCAAGGGGCCAACCCGTTCGGCGGCGCCGACTCCATCACCGGCGGTGTCGGCGGCGGGATGCGCGTGCCGCAAGGCGCGCTCTGACCGGCGCGCCGGCGCCATGCCCGATCCGTCTCCCCTCGGAGCGATGCCCGGGCGCGACGCGCCTCTTCCCGATGCGCTGACCCGCCACTGGGTCGATACGCGGGCCCCCCGAGCCACACGGCCGTTCCTCAAGCTCGCCCGCATCGAGCGGCCGATCGGCTGGTGGCTGCTGCTGATGCCGTGCTGGTGGGCAGCCGGCCTTGCCGCCATCGCTGCCGGCCAGCCCTATCCCAATCCCTGGCATTGCCTGCTCTTCTTCGTCGGCGCCGTGTTGATGCGCGGCGCGGGCTGCACCTTCAACGACATCATCGACCGCAAGCTCGACGCCGAGGTGGCGCGCACGCGTGGGCGGCCACTGCCGTCCGGGCAGGTGACGGCGAAGGCCGCCGCCCTGTTCATGGTCGCGCAGGCGCTCCTCGGCTTCGTCGTACTGCTGCAGTTCAACCGCTTCACGATCATTCTCGGCATCGCCTCGCTCGTGATCGTTGCGATCTACCCGTTCATGAAGCGGGTCACGAACATGCCGCAGTTCGTGCTGGGGCTCGCCTTCTCATGGGGCGGGCTGATGGGCTGGAGCGCCGTGTTCGGCCGGCTCGATCCGCCGGCCTACCTGATCTACGCCGCTTCCATAGCCTGGACGGTCGGCTACGACACGATCTATGCGATGCAGGATCTGGAAGACGATGTCATCGCCGGCATCCGCTCGAGCGCGCGCTATTTCGGCGACCATACGCGCGAGGCGGTGGCGCTGTGCTTTGCGCTGGCGGTTGTGCTCACGGGCATCGCGATCTGGCTGGTCGGCGGCGGCCCCATCGCCTGGCTCGGCTTTGCGGCCTTTGCCGTGCATCTCGGCCGGCAAGTGACGCGCATCAATGGTGCGACGGCACCCGAAGCCCTACGGATTTTTCGGTCGAACCGCGATGCCGGCCTGCTTCTGGTGGCCGGGCTCGCGCTCGATACGATGAGTCGTTCGGTGTTCTGAGGATCAGTCCGTCATCCGGTCGCCGCTGACGATGACCGGCAGTTCGGCGAGACGCCCGGTCTTGCGACGGGTCAGGAAGCGTGGCCGGCGGCCATTGAGCAGGCCGTGACGGCGGCGGATGCGAACCGCTCCCAGCGCGACGCGGCCGAGCTGCGGATAAGGCTCGCTCACCACGCCATCGGCGGCTTCGAGCAGCAGCGGCAGGCCGCTGGTCCGCCCGAAATCCCGCCAGAGCGCGACCGCATCCTCCTGATCGGCTGACGCCACCACGATGGAGCGGCCGTCGCCGGCCGTCAGGGCCAGCTCGAAACGCTCATCGTCACCCGCCGGATTGGCAAGACGCAGCGCGACGCCGCGCCAGTTGCCATTGCCGCGCAGGATCCGCACGGAGCCGACGCGCTCGATCGCCGGAGCGACCGGACGATCCGGCATCGGGTTGCGGGAAACGATCGCTGTGGTTGTCGGACCACCGGAGAGAGCAGGCACAAAACCGCTCTCTCCGGCGGCCGGCGTGACGCTGGCCATCGGTTGTAACGCCTCTCTGTAATCCCTGCTGCAACGGAGCCCTCTGTCGATGCCGGGGCTCTCGTGCTTGCCATGTGAGGATGGCCGCCAGCCGTGTCCGAGCGCTTAAAGGGTTGGGTTAAAGGAAGGTGTTTCCGCCGCGATCCGACCCGAAACAGGTGGTTTCCCGCGGGATGCTTGACGGAATCTTTCGATCCATGGCCGCATTTTCGGCTTGAAACAGCGACTTTCACGGCCGATAGGAAAGCCATGAACGCCACCACGCTACCGATCGCGGCCGAGCTGCTGAAGGCTGTCGGCGAAAGCTGCCTGGAAGCAGGCACGATCGCGCTGGACCTGTTCCGGCCGGGCGCGGCGACGGCGGCGCGGACCTGGTCCAAGAGCGGCGGGTCGCCCGTCACCGAAGCCGATATCGGCGTCGACACCTTCCTGCGGATCCGTCTCTCCGAATTGCTCCCCGAGGCCGCCTGGCTGTCGGAGGAGACCGTGGACGACGCGCAGCGGCTCTCGCATCGCTACGTCTGGGTCGTCGACCCGATCGACGGCACGCGGGCCTTCATGCAGGGCTCGCCAGACTGGGCGGTGTGTGTCGCGCTGCTTGACCAAGGCGCGCCGATCCTCGGCATCGTGCATGCGCCGGCCTGCCAGGCGACCTATCGCGCGCTGGCCGGCGGTGGCGCGACCCTCAATGGCGAAACCATCAGGACGACTTCGGCGGACACGCTGACCGGCGCGCGCATCGCCGGCCCCAAGCCGATGCTCGATGCGCTCGCGCAGTTCGAGAGCTTCGAGGCCGCCGGCCGCATTCCGTCGCTGGCGCTGCGGCTCACGCGCATTGCCGACGGCACCATCGATGCCGGCCTGATCTCGCCCGACGCCCGCGACTGGGACCTGGCGGCGGCCGATCTCGTGCTGAGCGAAGCCGGCGGGCAGCTCACCGACGGCGAGGGCCGGCCTGTCGTCTACAATCGCGAGGTCCCCGTCCACGGTATGCTCGCGGCCAGCAACGGCAAGCTTACCGCGCCGCTGCTAGCGGCGATCGAGCGGCTGCGCGACGGACGGACGCAGCCCGCCTGACGATTTTTTTCAACGCTTCCGGCGCGGCCCGCTCGCATGGGTCGCCGGGATGGCTTATGGGGGCGCCAACGTCCCTCGCAGGAGAGTTCGATGAGCACCGAGCCGGAACAGAAGCAGCTTCTTCACCTCGTGCTGGGCGGCGAGCTCGCCTCGCTCGACGGCATCACCTTCAAGGATCTGTCGAAGCTCGACATCGTCGGCGTCTTCCCGAACTATGCCACCGCGCACTTGGCCTGGAAGGCCAAGGCGCAGCAGACCGTCGACCAGGCGCAGACGCGCTACTTCATCGTCCATCTCCACCGGCTGCTCGACCCCGAGACCGCCAAGAGCTGAGCCCGGACGGGCTTAGAACGACAGGACCTATGGGTTTTTCGATCCTCAAGACGCGCGTGGCGCAGGAAACGCTTGGCCGGATGCTGGCCGGCTATCTGCGCCTCGTGCAACGCACGAACCGGATCGTCTTCGAGCCCGCCGATATCTACGACCATGTCCGGCCGGACCTGCCGCTGATCTTCGCGATGTGGCACGGCCAGCACATCATGATCCCTTTCGCCCGGCCGGACTGGATGCCGGCCTGCTCGCTGGTCTCGCGCCATGGCGATGGCGGCTTCAACGCGGTCGCCCTGCGCGAGCTCGGCATCGGCGCGATCCGCGGCTCGGGCGCACTCGGCAAGAAAGTCCGCGAGAAGGGCGGCGCCAGCGCCTTCCTTGCCATGGTACGCCGGCTCGCCGCGGGTGACACCATGGTGCTCACCGCCGACGTGCCGAAGCGCGCCCGTATCGTCGGCCCCGGCATCATCGCGCTGGCCCGCGCCTCCGGCCGGCCGATCCGCGCGGTCGCCGTCGTGACGAGCCGGCGCATCGATTTCAACAGCTGGGACCGCGCCTCGATCGGCCTGCCCTTCGGACGCTGCGCCATCGTCGTCGGCGAGCCGATCCTGGTCGCGCGCGATGCCGACGAGGCGACGCAGGAAGCGGCGCGGCTCGCGCTTCAGGCCAGCCTCGACGACGTCCATGCCCGCGGCTACGCGATCGTCGGCAGCAGCGATCCGGGCGCCGGCCTGCGCGATAAGCAGCTGGCTGCCGGGGCGCCGGCATGAGCGGCAAGGGCGCGATCCTCCGCAGCTATCGCTATGCGACCTCCCTGCTGGAACCGGCTGCGGCCGGGCTCCTGCTCTGGCGCCAGCGACGCGGCAAGGAGGATGCGACGCGCCTCGCCGAGCGGCGCGGCCACGCGAGCGTCAAGCGGCCGAACAAGCCATTGGTCTGGCTGCACGGCGCCAGCGTCGGCGAGACCGTGACCCTGCTGCCCCTGATTGCCAAATTGCAGAAGCGCGGCTTTGCGGTGCTGGTGACCTCGGGCACCGTCACCTCCGCCAAGCTGATGGCGGCCAGGCTGCCGGGCGGCGTGATCCACCAGTACATCCCGCTCGACGTGGCGCGCTACATGCGCCGCTTCATGGATCACTGGCGGCCGGACCTGTGCCTGATCTGCGAATCCGAGATCTGGCCGAACCTGCTGATCGAGGCGCAGCGCCGCGACATCCCCGTCGTGATGGTCAATGGCCGGATGTCGGAGCGCTCCTTCGCGCGCTGGTACAAGATGCCGAAGACCTCGCGCTTCCTGCTCTCCTGCTTCGAGGCCTGCCTCGCGCAATCGCAGGGCGATGCCGAGCGTCTGGCGCAGCTCGGCGCGCCGCGCGTCAGCGTCAGCGGCAACCTGAAATTCGACGTGCCGGCCCCGCCCGCCGACCCCGACACGCTCGCGATCCTGGACGGCCAGACGACGGGCCGCCCGGTCTGGATCGCTGCCAGCACCCATCCCGGCGAGGACGAGCTGGTGCTCGCCGCCCATCTCGCGATCAAGCCCTATCTGCCTAAGCTGCTCACGATCATCGCGCCGCGCCACCCCCAGCGCGGCCCCGAGATCGAGGCGCTGGCCGAGGCGAACGATGTACCGGTCTCGCGCCGCGCAGCGGGCGGAAGCCCGGAGCGCGACGTCGATCTCTATGTCGCCGACACCGTCAACGAGCTCGGGCTGTTCTACCGTTTGTCGCAGGTCGCCTTCCTCGGCGGCTCGCTGGTCGAGGGCATCGGCGGGCATAACCCGATCGAGCCGGCCAAGCTCGGCTGCGCCCTGCTGCACGGGCCGCATGTCCATAACGCCGCCGAGATCTTCGCCGCCTTCGATCGCGACGGCGGCTCGCGCGAAGTTGCCGATGCGCAGGCGCTGGCCGGCGCGGTCCATCGCTGGCTGAACAACCCGGCCGAGGCCCGGCAGGCGGCGCGCGCTGCCGCGCAGACCGCGACCGAACTCGGCGGCGCCCTGAACCGCACGCTCCATGCGATCGAACCGCTGCTCATGCGTGTCGCGATCGGCCAGCGCGAGAGCGCGCCCTGATGCTGCGTGCCCCGCGCTTCTGGTGGCGGGAGACACCGACGCTGCTCGCCCGGCTGTTTCAGCCGCTCGGCTTCCTCTACGGGCGGATCACCTTGCGGCGGATGCGGCAGCCCGGCACCGAAGCCGGTGTTCCGGTCATCTGCGTCGGCAATTTCATCGCCGGCGGCGCCGGCAAGACGCCGACCGCGATCGCGATCGCGCGCCTGCTGGAGGCCCGGGGCGAAAAGCCCTTCGTGCTGATGCGCGGCTATGGCGGACAGCTTGCCGGGCCGGTCGAGGTCGATCCGGACCGGCATCGCGCGGCCGATGTCGGCGACGAACCGCTCCTGATGGCGCGCCATGCCCGCACCGTCATCGCCCGCGACCGGGTGGCCGGCGCCAGGCTGGCGCGCGGCCTTGGTGCCAGCCTCGTCGTGATGGATGACGGGCTGCAGAATCCCTCGCTGGTCAAGCATCTCAGGCTCGCGGTGGTCGACGGGGCAAGCGGCGCCGGCAACGGGCTTTGCCTGCCGGCCGGCCCCCTGCGCGCGCCGCTCGCCGAGCAGATGAGCCTAACGGACGCCGTCATCGTGATCGGGCCGGGGGACGCAGGCGGACGCGTCGCCGCTGTCGCGCGCGAGGCGAAGAAGCCGGTTCTCAAGGCGACCCTCAAGCCTGCCGATGCCGCCGTCGAGCGTTTGCGCGGGCGGAAGGTCGTCGCCCTGTCAGGGATCGGGCGGCCGGAGAAATTCGTGGCCACGCTGCGGGATGCGGGAGCGACCGTCATCGCCGAGCAAGCCCATGGCGACCATCACGCTTACGCGGCAAGCGATGTCACGGCTGCGCTAGCGGTTGCCCGGGAGCACTCCGCGCTGGTTGCAACCACCGAGAAGGATTGGACCAAGCTCGCGCCGCTCTGGCCCGAGGATGCGCGTGACGAACTGGTCGTGGTGCCGGTCTCGCTGGCTTTCGCGGAACCGGCCGGGATCAGCGGCTTGCTCGCTGCCATCGGCAAGGCGAGCTGAGATTTCGTCAGGCGCGGCCGGCGCGGCGCAGTCTCAGAAGCGCGGCTTCCGACGAGGAATAGGCTTCCTGCCACTCGATCGACCAGTAGCGGAGATCGTCGAGACGGATCGGCGCACCGGTCACGGCGCAGCGCACGAAAGCGCCCGGCTTGACCACGCGGAACTCGCCGGGGCCGTAATCGACGACAGCTTCAGGGCCATGAGGCGGAAGGCGCTCGCTGATATTCATCAAAATTGCATCAAATCATTGATCGGGAAACGGAAAGCCGGGATACTCCGGGGTTTGTGATAACCTTCTGGTCGGCGATGTCCAGTCTCCTGCGCCTCATGGCGTGCCTGATGAGCCTTGCGCTGCTCGCAGCACCGGCAGCCCGTGCCGGTGGCTACGAGCGCGTGGCCATTGCGACCGACCAGGGAACGCTGACCGGGGTGTTCTATCTGCCGGCCGGCCAGGGGCCGTTTCCGGCCGTCGTCGCTTTGCATGGTTGCGGCGGCTTGTGGCGCGAGCATGGCCAGCTTTCGCTCCGGCATGCCGATTGGGGCGAGCGGCTGGCCGCCGCCGGCTTCGCCGTGCTGATGCCGGACAGCTACGGCTCGCGCGGGCTCGGCTCGCAATGCGGCGTCAAGGACCTGACCGTCCGGGCCAACCGCGAGCGCGTCGCCGACGCGATGGCCGCGCGGAGCTGGCTGCAGCAGCGCGGCAACATCAAGCCTGACTCGATTGCGCTTCTCGGCTGGTCGAGCGGCGGCCTGACCGTCCTGACCGCGATCCGCAAGGAACGCATGCCCGCCGACGGCATGCCCGATTTCAAGCGCGCCGCCGCCTTCTACCCTGCCTGCCGGAGCCAGTCGGAATCGCCGAGCTTCTCCGCCCGCATCCCGCTCCTGATCCTGATCGGCGAGGCCGATGACTGGACGCCGGCCGCGCCCTGCGGCCATCTCGCCAAGGCTGCGCAGGCGCGTGGCGAGCAGGTCGGGCTCGTGCTCTATCCCGGCGCGCTGCATGATTTCGACCATCCGCGCCTCGAGGTGAAAGAGCGCGACAACATCGCCTATTCCGCCAGCGGCACCGGCAAGGCCACGGTCGGCACCAACATGGCGGCACGCGAGGACGCGCTGAAGCGGGTCAAGGCCTTCCTGACCGCGCCCTGAACCTCAGAACAGGTCGCCCTGCGATCCGGGCGTCGGCGCCTTGCGCAAGGGGCGCGGCGCAGGCGGCTTTGCTCCACCAGCCTCTCCACCGATAACGGTGACCCCGAAGCTGCCATCCGCGACCTGCAGCGAAAATGCCCTGCCCGGCTGAGCCGCCTCGACGCTGCGCACCAGGGCACCGGCTTCGTCGCGGATCAGGGCGTAGCCGCGGGAGAGCACCGCCTCAGGCCCGAGCGAACGGATCAGCGCCCAGAGCGAGGCGAGCCGGTCTGCGCGACGATGCAGCGCCTGACCGAAGGCGCGCTCGATCCGCTCGGAAAACACGGCGCCACGCTCACGGCGCTGGACTAAGCTTTGGCCGAATGCGTTGCGTGCCCGTATTTCCAACGCTGCCAGACGGTCACGGGCATGGATTATGCGAGTGCGCTCAGCGCTGATGGCATTACCTCGCGCCGTAGCGAGAACGCGGCCAAAACCCTCAAGATCAGAGCGCAACTTGGCGAGCCGCACCCGCGGCGAGTTATCCGCCAATCTGCGCGAGGCGTTCTGAAGCCGCAATTCATGTGCCCGCGCATTGCGAGCGAGCGCAGGCGCCAGCCGCGTCGCGGCAAGATCGAGCCGCTGGCGCGGGCCGGACAGGACGGCCTCAGGTCCCGGCAAGGCACGAGCGAGCGCGCGCAGGTCGCTGCGGCGGCGGTCGGAGAGGCGGAGCATCGCGCCGGCATGGCGACGCGCGAGATCGGCAACGAAGCCCATCAGCTCCGCCCGCACCGGCACGACCTTCTCGGCGGCGCCGGTGGGCGTCGGCGCGCGCAGATCGGCCGCGTGGTCGATCAAGGTCCAGTCGGTCTCATGGCCGACGGCGGAAACCAGCGGAATCTCCGAGGCCGCAGCCGCGCGGACCACGATCTCCTCGTTGAAGCTCATCAGGTCTTCGAGCGAGCCGCCGCCACGCGCGACGATGATGACGTCGGGACGCGGAATCCGCCCGCCTACGGGAAGCGCATTGAAGCCGGCAATGGCATTGGCGACCTCGGCGGCGCTTGTCTCGCCCTGCACGCGCACCGGCCAGACCAGGACATGGCGCGGGAAGCGGTCCTCCAGGCGGTGCAGGATATCGCGGATGACCGCGCCGGTCGGCGAGGTCACGACGCCGATCACGGAGGGCAGATAGGGGATGAGCTGCTTGCGCTCCTCGGCGAAGAGCCCTTCGGCGGCCAGCCGCTTGCGGCGCTCCTCCAGCAGCGCCATCAGCGCGCCGGCCCCGGCCAGCTCCAGCGAATCGATGACGATCTGGTAGCTCGACTTGCCGGCGAAGGTGGTGATCTTGCCGGTGGCGACGACCTCCAGCCCTTCCTGCGGGCGCGTCTTCAGGCGGCCGAAGACGCCCTTCCAGATCACCGCATCGATCTTGGCGTTGGTGTCCTTCAGCGAGAAATAGACATGGCCGGAGGCGACCGGGCCGCGATAGCCCGAAATCTCGCCGCGCACGCGCACGAAGCCGAAATTGTCCTCGATCGTGCGCTTCAGCGCTCCCGAGAGGTCAGAGACGCTCCATTCGGGCGCATTGCCGGTCGTCTGCTGCGATTCGCTGCTCATGGCCGGGACCATAACCGGACGGGCGATACAGCAGAAGCGTTGCCCGCAGCGCCCGGTGCCGTTATTGCGCCCGTGACGGAGCGGAGAGCGCGATGAAAATTCTTCTGATCGGTTCGGGCGGCCGCGAGCATGCGCTCGCCTGGGCGATTTCGGCCTCGCCGCTCTGCGACACGCTGTTCATCTCGCCGGGCAATCCCGGCACCGCCCATTGCGGCGAGAATGTCGTGATCGATATCGCCGACCACGCGGCGGTCGTCGCCTTCTGCCGGCTGCAGGCCATCGGCCTCGTCGTCGTTGGGCCGGAAGGGCCGCTGGTCGCCGGCATCGCCGACGATCTCAGGGCCGCCGGCATCAAGGTCTTCGGCCCGTCCAAGGCCGCCGCCCAGCTCGAAGGCTCGAAGGGCTTCACCAAGGAGCTCTGCGCCGAATTCGGCATCCCGACCGCCGGTTTCGGCCGCTTCAGCGACGCGGCTTCCGCCAAGACTTACGTCGCCACCCAGGGCGCGCCGATCGTGATCAAGGCCGACGGGCTCGCAGCCGGCAAGGGCGTGATCATGGCCGAGACGCTGGATCAGGCGAACGAGGCCATCGACATGATGTTCTCGGGCGGCTTCGGCGCGGCCGGGGCCGAGGTCGTGGTCGAGGAATGGATGATCGGCGAGGAAGCCAGCTTCTTCGCGCTCTGCGACGGCACGCATGCGCTGGCGCTCGCCTCGGCGCAGGACCACAAGCGCGTCGGCGACGGCGATACCGGGCCGAATACCGGCGGCATGGGCGCCTATTCGCCGGCCCCCGTGATGACGCCCGCGCTGACCGAGCGCGTCATGACCGAGATCATCCGGCCGACGCTGGCCGGCATGGCGAAGCGCGGCACGCCGTTCCAGGGCGTGCTCTTCGCCGGGCTGATGATCACGGCGCAGGGGCCGAAGCTGATCGAATACAACACCCGCTTCGGCGATCCCGAATGCGAGGTGCTGATGCCGCGCCTGAAGAGCGACATCGTGCCGGCGCTGCTCGCCGCCTGCGACGGCGTGCTCGACCGGGTCGACCTGCGCTGGCGCGACGAGCCGGCACTGACCGTGGTGCTCGCGGCGAAGGGCTATCCGGACAAGCCGGAGACGGGCAGCGTCATCCGCGACGTCGAGAAGGCGGAAGCGCTCGACGACGTGCTCGTCTTCCATGCCGGCACGAAGCTCAGGAATGGCGACCTCGTCGCCAATGGCGGGCGCGTGCTCAACGTGGTCGCGCTCGGCAAGACCGTCGGCGAGGCGCAGAAACGTGCCTATGAAGCCGTCGACAAGATCGACTGGCCCGGCGGCTTCTGCCGTCGCGACATCGGCTGGCAAGCGGTGAAGCGCGAGCAAGGCTGACAGGACCGTTTGCGCGGCGCTATGCTGCCGCCCATGGCGAACATCGACAGTCTCTTCCCCGGCTTCAAGGCGCATTGGATCGACGGGCCGCTCGGCAAGATCTTCGCGCGCGTCGGCGGCGAAGGCCCGCCGCTGGTGCTGATCCACGGCTTTCCGCAGACCCATGCCGAATGGCACCGGCTGGCGCCGGAGCTGGCCAAGACCCACACCGTCGTCTGCCCCGACCTGCGCGGCTATGGCTGGTCGGCCGCGCCGCATGGCGATGGCGGCCAGGAGACCTACACCAAGCGCGGCATGGGCGAGGACATCGTCGCGGTGATGCAGGCGCTCGGCCATATCCGCTTCGGCGTGATCGGCCATGATCGCGGCGCGCGCGTCGCCTATCGCCTCGCCCTCGACCATCCCGGCCGCGTCGAGCGGCTCGTCCTGCTCGACATCCTGCCGACGGTCTCGATGTGGGAGGGCATGAACGCGGCGCGCGCCATGCAGGTCTATCACTGGACCTTCCTCGCCCAGCCTGAGCCGATTCCCGAGAACCTGCTCAAGGCAGACCCGGTCGGCTGGCTCGATCGCACCATCGCGAGCTGGAGCCGCGCGAAGAATCTCGACCTGTTCGACCCGCTGGCGATGCAATCCTATGCTGAATCCTTCAGCGATCCCTCGCGCAGCCATGCGGCCTGCGAGGATTATCGCGCCGGCGCCACGACCGATATCGAGCACGACAAAGCCGATCTCGCGGCGAACAAGCGCATCCTCTGCCCAGTGCAGGTGTTGTGGGGCGAGGCCGGCATCCCGGCGAAGGGCGCAAGCCCGCTCGACGTCTGGCGCGAGACCTTCGCACCGCAGGCCGAGGGACAGGCGATCGACAGCGGCCACTTCCTGCCGGAAGAGAACCCGCAGGCCACACTGGCGGCACTGAGGCCGTTCCTGACGCGTTCTGCGGCCTGAACAGCAAGACGGAACCAAGGGCATGCCGGGTTCCCGCACCGCCGAAAGGACGCCCGAGATCGCCCTCGTGCTCGGGGCCGGTGGAGCGCGTGGCCTCAGCCATATCGCGGTGCTGGAGGCCTTTGACGAGCTCGGCGTGAAGCCCGCGCGCATCGCCGGCTGCTCGATCGGCGCGATCATCGGTGCAGCCTATGCCGCCGGGCTGTCCGGCCGGGAGCTGCGCGAGCATGCGCTGTCGACCTTCCGCGACCGGGCGCGAGTGATCGCGCGGCTTCTCGATTGCCGCGTCGGCAAGCTCGCCGATCTCGTGCGCGGCCTCGGCAATCCCGTGCTGATCGATGGCGAGCGCCTGCTCGACCTGTTCTGGCCGGAGGCCGTGCCCGATCGTTTCGAGGAGCTGGCGATCCCGTTCACGGCGATTGCCGCGGATTACCATCGCCACAGCGTAGTCATGCTGCATGATGGACCATTGACCCCTGCTGTCGCGGCCTCGCTTGCCATCCCCGGCCTGGTCCGGCCGGTCGCGCTCGGCGGGCGCGTGCTGATCGATGGCGGCGCGATCGATCCCCTGCCCTATCGGGAGTTGCTGGCGCCCAGCCGCATCGTCCTCGCGGTCGATGTCAGCGCGCCGATGACCGAGCCGGGCGAAGCGCGCATTCCCGGCGCGATGGAGGCGCTCGTCGGCGCCTCGCAGATCCTGACGCGCACGCTGGTCCAGCGCCTGATCGAACAGGAGCCGCCGGATATCCTGATCCGTGCCGGTGCCGACGGCGTCGGTGGGCTCGATTTCTTCAAGGCGAAGACGATCCTCGCGGCAGCCGAGCCGATCAAGGAAGAGGTCAAGCGAGCGCTGGAACGGGCTCTCGAATCGCGGGGCTGACTGGCTCCGGTGCATCGCAGCGGAAACCGGGAAGCGTAGCCTCCAGAACCGTTCTGCCCTCCTCAGTCAGGATCACGGCGCGGCTATCCTTGCGGCGGCGGACCCAGTCCATCTCGAAACAGCGGCAGGCGAACGAGGCCGCGAGATGGCCGGCGAGGTGCGGCCGGCGCTCGCTCCAGTCGAGGCAAGGGCGCAAGGCGGCGCGGCGGCTCCTGGCGGTGGCGTCGGGATCGAGGCCGAGCGCCCTGAATATCGCCTTGCCCGAGGCGGTCAGCGCATAGCCGCCCTCGCTCGCGGCGAGATGGCCGCCCGCCATCAGCGCATCGTGAATGCCGATGCCGAGCCTTCCGGCGAAATGGTCGTAGCAGGTGCGGGCCTGGCTCAATTCGGCACCGACGCGGGACGGCAGGCGCCGGCTCGTGCCGTCGAGATTGGCCAGCACCATCAGCCCTTCCAGCGCCGTCGCCACCTCGGGCCCGGTCAGCCGGTAGTAGCGATGGCGCCCCTGCACGGCGACATCGATCAGCTTGCCCTGCATCAGCTTGGCGAGATGCCCGCTTGCCGTCTGCGGCGCGACGCCGGCGATCCAGGCGAGCTCCTTGGCCGTCAGCGCGCGGCCGTTCATCAGCGCGTGCAGCATGTTGGCGCGGGCCGGATCGCCCATCAGATGGGCGATCTCCGCGAGATAGGGGCCTTGCGTGCTCATGGCCGCATGATGCGCCATCGCCGCCGCGCCGCAAGCAGGAACACTACGGCAAGGGCCGTAGCGTCGGGCCGCGACAGGCGCCCATGGCAATGCCAAAAGCAGGGCATGGACAACACGACTCTTCTCATCTTCGTCACCGCGACCTTCGTGCTCGCCGGCTTCGTCAAGGGTGTCATCGGGCTGGGACTGCCGACCATCGCGGTCGGCATCCTCGGCGTGGTCATGGCGCCCGCGCAGGCGGCGGCGCTGCTGGTCGTGCCCAATCTCGTCACCAATGGCTGGCAGATCGCGACCGGCCCAAAGCTCGGGGCCACGCTGAAGCGGCTCTGGCCGATGCTTACGACCATCTGCCTGGGCACCTGGGCTGGCGCCGGGTTGCTGCAACAGCAGAAGGACGGCAGTGCCACGCTCTGGCTCGGCGCCGCGCTTGTTCTCTATGCGCTCGTCGGTTTGAAGGCGGCGAAGCTGCGCGTACCGCCGCGCTGGGAAGGCTGGCTCGGGCCGGTGATCGGTTTCACGACGGGCGTCGTCACAGCCGCGACGGGCGTGTTCGTACTGCCGGCCGTGCCCTATCTGCAGGCGCTTGGCTTCGACAAGGACGAGCTGGTGCAGGCGCTCGGCATCTCCTTCATCGTCTCGACGCTGGCGCTGTCCTTCGGCCTGATCGGGGCGGGAGCGCTCAACGGCACCGTCGCCTGGCAATCGCTGCTGGCGCTCGTCCCTGCGCTGATCGGCATGGGCGCGGGACAATTCATCCGCAGCCGCATCTCTCCGGCGACTTTCAAGATCTGCTTCTTCGCCGGCCTGCTGGCGCTGGGAGCGTATCTCTGCTGGCGCAGCCTGGCCTGATGGTCCGGCCCTTGCTTGGGAAGTAAGGGCTGGACCTCGCCGGGCTTAACCAAGCGCTAACCATACGGGCGCAGCCTCGGCCGGCAGAAACGGGAGCGGCTCGCATGGAAGCCTTCACCATGGTCATCATGGCCTGCGTCGCCGGCGAGGCGCATTGCGCCACGAGCCGCGTCAGCGAAATGGGCTTCACCACGGCACAGGCCTGCGAGGCACGGATCGACGACATCGCTCGCACGATGACCAAGGAGTTCGGCAAGCGTCCGGAGTTCAAGGGTCGGCAGGTGACCTATGACGTCTCCTGCATGGACCGCGCGCAGCTCGCGGCGAAGTTCGGCATCGCCTCGTCGGATACGTGAGCCTTAACGCCGCTCGCGGAAGAAATCCCGGAGCAGCGCCGCGGCCTCCGTCTCGCGCAGGCCGCCATAGACCTCCGGCGCATGATGGCAGGTCGGGCTCTCATAGAGCCTGACGCCGTTCTCGACCGCGCCGCTCTTCGGATCACCGGCGCCGAAATAAAGCCGCCTGATCCGGGAGAACGAGATCGCCGCCGCGCACATCGGACAGGGTTCGAGCGTGACGTAGAGATCGCAGCCGATCAGTCGTTCGCTGCCGATCGCCTCGCAGGCGAGCCGAAGCGCCAGCATCTCGGCGTGCGCCGTCGGGTCCTTCAGCTCCAGCGTGCGGTTGCCGGCGCTGGCAAGGATCGCTCCGTCACGCACCACCACCGCGCCGACCGGCACCTCGCCGCGCGCGGCGGCAGCCTTCGCCTCGTCGAAGGCAAGCGCCATGGCATCGGCGGTGGATGAGTGTTGCGGCAGCGACATCGAAAACCCCAGCTTTGACGCTCGCAGCGAAGGAAAGCCTCTGCTACAAGCGCCGGTCATAGCGAATAAGCGAGCCAGGCCTTTCCCGCAAAGCGGTTGTGCTCGGCCGGCTCAGGAGCAAGCATGAAAGACGACGACAACAACAGAGGCCGCGGCCCACGCAAGGGCGGTGGCGCCGGCGGCCGTGGCCCCGGCCCCGGTGGCAAAGGCTTTGGCGGCAAGTCCTTCGGCAGCCGCCCCAGTGGCGAAGGTCGCGGGCCCGCGCGCGACGGAGAACGCAAGCCGTTCCGCAGCCGCCCGGCCCGCGATGAGCGCCCGGCCCGCGACGGCGAGCGCAAGCCCTTCCGCGGCCATTCGGCTGGTGACGAGCGTCCGGCCCGCCGCTTCGAGCGCCCTGCCGGCACTGAGGGCGAGGCTCCGCGCCCGCGCCGCTTCGATGGCGACCGCCCGGTCCGCGCCAGGACCGAGGGCGAAGGCCGCAATTTCCGCGAGCGCTCGGGCGATGAGCGCCCGCGCCGCACGGGCGACCGCCCCTTCGCAGGCCGCGACCGGCCGCAGGGCGACCGGCCGCCGCGTGGCGAGGGCCGCGACGGCGAGAAGCGTTTCTCGCGCCCGCGTTCGCCCCGTTTCGAGGGCCAGGACGATCGTCCGCGCCGCCCGCGCGCGGCTGAGCCCGAGCGCAAGCTGATCACGGCCGACGAACCCGAGCGGATCGCCAAGGTGATGGCGCGCGCCGGTGTCGCCTCGCGCCGCGACAGCGAAGCGATGATTGCGGAAGGTCGCGTCAGCGTGAACGGCACCGTGCTGGACAGCCCGGCCCGCGACGTGAAGCCGACCGATATCGTGCTGATCGACGGCGAGCCCTTGCCGGCCCGGGAGCGCACGCGGCTGTGGCTCTACCACAAGCCCCGCGGCGTGGTGACGACCAATTTCGACCCGGAAGGCCGGCCGACCGTCTTCGACGTGCTGCCGGAAGACCTGCCGCGCGTGCTGACCATCGGCCGGCTCGACATCAACACCGAAGGCCTGCTGCTGCTGACCAACGATGGCGGGCTGGCGCGGGTGCTGGAATTGCCGGAGACCGGCTGGCTGCGCCGTTACCGCGTGCGCGCCTTCGGCGAGGTGACGCAGGACGTGCTCGATACGGTCAAGGACGGCGTCACCATCGATGACGTCCATTACGGACCGGTGATCGCGCGCTTCGAGCGCCAGCAGGGCTTCAACACCTGGCTGACGGTCGATCTGCGCGAGGGCAAGAACCGCGAGGTCAAGACCGTGCTCGAGCATCTCGGGCTGACGGTGAACCGCCTGATCCGCATCTCCTTCGGCCCGTTCCAGCTCGGCGAGCTCGAAGAGGGCGAGGTCGACGAGATTCGATCGCGCGTGCTGCAGGACCAGCTCGGCACCGAGCTCGCGGCCAAGGCCGGCGCCGATTTCGAATCGCCGCGCCGCGACGCCCTGCCCGCCGCGCCGCGCCCGGCCCCGGCCGGCGACGATCGCCCGCGCCGCCGCCGCGACGAAGCCGGCCGCGACGACGAGCCGGCCCGCGCGCCGCTGCGCGGCGACAAGCCCTGGACCCGCACCGTCTGGCGCGATGCCGAGACCGAGCCGCAGCGCGAGCGCAAGGCCCCGCCGCGCCGCGGCGCCGACCCGAAGCTGGAGCGGCAGGAGCGCGAGGCCACCGGCGACGTCAAGCGCCGCCGCGACACGCCGATCGCCGATCCGAAGGGCCGGCGCGTGCTGGTCGAGCGCGTCCGCGCGCCCGTTTCGGAAGAACGCGCTGCTCCCGAACGCGAGAGCAAGCGCAGGCCCGACCGCAAGCCGCGCCAGGAGCGTGGCCGCGAAGAGCGTGGTGGCGACGAGGCACGCACGTCGCGTCCTCTTACCCGCACCGGCGGAGACGAAAGGCCGGCACGGCGCCCGCGCAGCGAGGCCGGCGAACGCGATCGCGGTGGTGACCGGCCGTGGGAAGATCGCGCACCGCGCGGCGAGCGTCCTGACCGCCCGCCCCGTGACGGCGCTGAGCGCCCTGCCCGCGCCTTCCGCGAGCGTTCATCGGAGGAGAGGCCGCGCGGCCGCAGCTTCGGCGACAAGCCTGCCGGCAAAGGCTTCGGGGGCAAGAGCTTCGGCGGGCGGTCTTCCGATCGGCCGGGCGATGACCGGCCCCGCGGCCGCAGCTTCGGCGACAAGCCGGGCGGCAAGAACTTCGGAGGCCGTTCCTCCGAGCGCCCTGCCGGTGGCGGACGCCCCTTCGGCGGCAAGCCTGGCGGTGGGCGACCGGGTGGCGGCAAGGGTCCGCGCCCCGGCGGCGGTGGCAGAGGTCCCCGTCCCGGTGGCGGCAGCCGCGACTAAGCGATGCGGATCGTCGGCGGACGCCTGGGCGGCCGGCCTCTGGCCGGCCCGAAACCGGGGATCGGCAGCATCCGGCCGACCTCGGACCGCCTGCGCGAATCCCTGTTCAACGTGCTCGTCCATGCCTATGGCGACGCGATCGAAGGCGCGCGCGTGCTCGATCTCTTCGCCGGCACGGGCGCGCTCGGCTTCGAGGCCTTGTCACGCGGCGCGGGCTTCGCCCTGCTGGTCGATGACGGCACGGAGGCGCGCGGCATCATCCGCGAGAACCAGATGGCTCTCGGTATCGCCGGCTTCAGCCGCATCTTCCGCCGCGACGCCACCAAGCTCGGCCCGATCACCGGTATGGCGCCGTTCGGCCTCGTCTTCTGCGACCCGCCCTATCGCAAGGGGCTGGGCGAGAAGGCGCTCGTCTCGGCCCGCGAGGGCGGCTGGCTGGCACCGGACGCGCTGATCGTGCTGGAAGAGGCTGCGGATGCCGAGATCAGCCTGCCGGAGGGCTTCGAGGAGCTGGAGCGGCGGGCATATGGCGAGACGCAGGTGATCCTGCTCAGCTCCAAACGATGAGTCTCACGGCATTCACGCTCAGTCGGTCGGGTTGAAGGCGTCCATCAGGATATAGGTGCCGGGCGCTTTCTGATGAGCATCGATCTGGGGCACCAGGCGGCGGAAATGCTCCGTCGCGCAGTGATGATCCAGTGCGGCGCGATCAGGCCATGTTTCGATGAAGACGAAGTGGCCCGGCTCCTTCTGATCGACGAACAGGTCGTAGCTGATGCAGAGCGGCTCCTGCCGTGTCAGCGCGACAAGCTCCTGGTAGAGCGGCGCGACGATACCGATGGCGTCGGCCTTGATGAAATCCTGAGCGATGACCTTGAGCACGCTGTTTCCTTCGCTTCGGCGAGGGTTATCCCGCCGAGCCCCTCATCGCCGCCCGAACAGCCGCTCGATATCGCTGAGCTTCAACTCCACATAGGTCGGTCGGCCGTGGTTGCATTGGCCTGAATTGGGCGTGATCTCCATTTCGCGCAAAAGCGCATCCATCTCCTCGGGGCGCATGCGGCGGCCGGCGCGGACCGAGTTGTGGCAAGCCATCGTCGCGAGCACATGGTCGAGCCGGCGCTCCAGCGACCCCGCCGTGCCGTGTTCGGCGAGCGCATCCGCGACATCGCGGACGAGGCGCTGGAGATTGCCGCCGGCGAGCTGGCTCGGCGCCTCGCGGACCAGAACCGCGCCCGGACCGAAGGATTCCAGCACGAGGCCGAGGCTTTCAAGCTCGCTGCCGGCAGCGATCAGCCGGTCGGCATCGACCGGGTCGAGTTCGACCACCTCGGGCAGCAGCAGGGGCTGGCGGGTGATGCCGTTGCGGGCGCGCTCGGCCTTGAGGCGTTCATAGACGAGGCGCTCATGGGCGGCGTGCTGGTCGACGATGACGACGCCTTCGCGGGTCTGGGCGACGATATAGGTCTCGTGGACCTGGGCGCGGGCGGCGCCAAGCGGCCGGTCGAGCGCGTCCGCCGAAGGCTCGGCGAGATGGGCGCGGGCATCCGCCGAGGGCGCGGCGAAATCGGAGAAGCCAGATTGCGGGGCGCTGGTCGTAAGGGGGGCTGGCGCGCCCCAGCTTGGCGCCTGTGGGAAAGCGGGGCGCGGGATCGTGTTGCCGCTGCCGCCCATCGAGAGCACGGCGCGGAAGGCATCGAGCGTGCGGGCGCCGCCCGTCGTGGTGGCGCGGTGGCCGGCTGCGGCGAGCGCCGCCTTCAGGCCGGAGACGACGAGGCCGCGCACCAGCGCCGGATCGCGGAAACGGACCTCGCTCTTGGCCGGGTGGACGTTGACGTCGACCGAGCGCGGATCGCAGCCGACATCGAGGAAGAGCACGGGATGCCGGTCGGAGGGCACGACATCTGCATAGGCGCCGCGCACGGCCGAGAGCAGCAGCTTGTCGCGCACCGGGCGGCCATTGACGGCGAGATGCACGCCGGCCGAGGTACCGCGATGGAAGGTCGGCAGGCCGGCGAAGCCTGAAATGCCGAAACCTTCGCGTTCCGCCTCGATGCGCAGCGCGTTCTCGGGGAAGTCGCGGCCGAGCGCGCGGCCGAGGCGGCGTAACAGGGCCTCCTCCCCGATCGGCTCGGCCGGCCAGTCGAAGGCGCTGATATGCTCGCCCTCCAGCGAGAAGCGGATCTCGGGATGGGCGATGGCGAGCCGCCTGAGCATCTCGGAGACCGCCTGCGCCTCGGCGCGGTCGCTCTTGAGGAATTTCAGGCGGGCAGGCGTGAAGATGAAGAGGTCCGAGACCTCGATGCGGGTGCCGGGCGCCGCCGCGACGGGGCGGACTACGCCCTTCTCGCCGGCCTCGACGACGAGGCCGGAGCCCTGCGCGGCATCGCGGCGGCGCGTCGCGATCGAGAGCCGGGCGACCGAGCCGATCGAGGGCAAGGCCTCGCCGCGGAAGCCGAGCGTGTCGATGGCGAAGAGGTCGCCGTCGGGGAGCTTCGAGGTGGCATGACGGTCGACGGCGAGTTCGAGGTCATCAGGCGTCATGCCGGCGCCGTCATCGACGACGCGGATGAGTTCGCGGCCGCCGCCCTGGATGGTGACGGCGATCGAGCGCGCGCCGGCATCGATCGCGTTCTCGACCAGCTCCTTCACGGCCGCAGCCGGCCGCTCGATCACCTCGCCAGCGGCGATGCGGTCGACCAGGACGGGATCGAGGCGGCGGACGGTCATGGGGCTCTAGCGGTCATCGGAAAACAGGGCTCGTCATTCTCGGGCGGAGCGAAGCGCAGACCCGAGAATCTCCGGCAGGAAGAGGCTCCCGAGCCTTCGTGTCCTGGGATGCTCGGGTCAAGCCCGAGCATGACGGCCACCCGCAAGGTTCGCTGCGACTCAGGCCCGCCCTTCGGCAAGATAGCGCTTGGCGAGGAGCTTCGCTTCTTCCACGGCCGGCTGGTCGAACGGATCCACGCCCATGGCGTAGCCGGTCAGGATCGTCTCCAGCATGAAATGCATCAGCATCTCGCCATGGCTGGTCTCGTCGATGCGCTCGACATGGAAGCGGCGCACCGCGCAACCGTTCTTGGCGAAGGTATCGATCATCGCGATGCCTTGCGCCGCGACGAGGTCGCCGATCGTCTTGCCGGCGAAATCGGCCTGACCGATCTTTTCCGCCAGGGCGGCGTCGATCTGCGGGCCCTTGCCTTTCACATGGGTCGTGATGACCGTGAAGACCTTGTCCTTGGGGCCGGCGAGGTAAAGCTGCTGCTGCGAATGCTGGTCGACGGGGCCGAGCGCGCCGACGGGCTGCGTGCCCTGCCCGTCCTTGCCGAGGCTCTCGGCCCAGAGCTGCATCCACCAGCGGGTGAGCAAGGCAAGCTTGTCGGCATAGGGCATCAGCACGGCGATGTTCTTGCCCGAGCGCATCGCGGCGAGATGCAGCGCCGCACCGACGGCAGCCGGCGTCTCGCGGACATCCTTGCCGGCGAAGAGCGGCGCGACCGCGCGGCCAGCGCCGAGCCTGAGCGCCTCGATATCGAGGCCGAGCACGGCGGCGGGCAGCAGGCCGCAATTGGTCAGCACGGAGTAGCGGCCGCCGACATCGGTGTGATGCTCGAGGAAGGGCGTGCCGAAGGGTTCGAGCAGCGCGCGCAGCGGATGCAGCTTGCCGGATTTCGCCGGTTCGGAGAGCCCCTCGAAATGCGTACCGATCTGCTGATCGGTCAGATGCGCGCCGCGCAAGGCCTCGATCGCGGCGATCGATTGCAGCAGGGTCTCGCCGGTGCCGCCCGATTTCGAGATGGCGACGAATTTGGTGGTCTTGAGCGGGAGCTTGGCGAGCAGCGCGGCATAGGTCGCGGGGTCGAGATTGTCGATGAAATGGACGCGCACGCCGGAGGTGAACTGCGAGAGCCCGGCGATACCGTAGCCGGTGAGCTGCGCCAGCGTCTGGCCGCCGAGGCTGGAGCCGCCGGTGCCGAGCACCAGCACGTCGGTGGTGCCGCCAGCCTTGAGGCGCTCAGCTGCGGCCTTCACGGGGCCGAGATCGGCGGTGTCGCTCGGCAGCTTCAGCAGCGGCAGCGAGCCATCCTTGGCCTGCGCCTGCAGCTTCACCAGCGCGGGCTTGAGATCGGCCAGCGCCGTCTCGAAGGCCGCATCGGGAATACCGCCCTTGCCGACCTTGGATTCGAGCGCGAGATCGAAGCTTTGCTGAAGCATGAACCTATCCGTATCGACGAGAAGACGAAGGCTATTTCAGACCAGCGCGACGGGCTTGCCAACCGCCTGGACGAGCAGTTCTGGGTTGCCGAACAAGCGCTTGGCGACGCGCTTGACATCGTCGAGCGTGACGGCCGCGAAGAGGCCGTTGCGACGGGCGAGGAAATCCGGCGTGTCGCCGCGCAGCGCCAGCGCCAACAGTTCTCCGGCGATCTTCGGCGAGGTGTCGAAGCGCAGCGGGTAGGAGCCGATGATGTAGCGCTTGGCCTCCTCGACCTCATGCTCGGTCGGGCCCTCCTCGGCGAGCTTCAGCATCTCCTCGCGGATGACCTTCATCGACTCCGCCGCGCGATCGTTGCGGGTGGCGGTGCCGCCGACCAGCATGGCACTCTCGCGCATCGGCATCAGGCTGGACGAGACGCCATAGGCGAGGCCGCGCTTCTCGCGCACCTCCATGAAGAGACGCGAGGTGAAAGCGGAGCCGCCGAGGATATGGTTCAGCACGCTGGCAGTGATGAAATCCGTATCATCCCACATCAGGCCCGGCCCGACGAAGCGCAGCACGGTCTGCGGCACGTCGAGATCGATGACATGGGTCTGGCCGAGGCCCTGGATCGGCAGGGGCTGCGCCGGGCGCTGCCGCGGCTCGCCCTTGGGCAGATCGCCGAAGAGCGCATCGAGCCGGCCGGCAAGCTCAGCCGCGGTGATGTCCCCGACGACGACGATCTTGAGGCCGGCGCGGTCCATGAGGGTGGGCCGCAGCGCCTTCAACGCCGGGGCTTCCAGCCTGGAGACGCTGTCGATATCGCCCTTCTCGGGCCGGCTATAGGCATGCCCCGGAAAGGCCGCGGCATAGAGCGCGTTGCGGCACATCACTTCGGGATTCTTCGCCTGACGCTGCAGGCCGGCGATGACCTGCGCACGGACACGGGCGACCGCGTCAGCATCGAAGCGTGGCTTGTTGAGCGCCAGCCCGAGCAGCTCGAAGGCAGTCTCGCGATGCGTGGACAGCGTCTGCAGATAGCCGTGGAAATCATCGCGGCGGGCCTCGAAGCCGAGGCTGATCGCGTGGTCGGCCATGCGGCCCTGGAAGGCCTCGGCGTCGAGATCGCCGGCGCCCTCGTCGAGCAGGCCGGAGATCAGGTAGGCGCTGCCGGCGGCATTGTCGGGATCGCGGCTGGCGCCGCCGTCAAAGGCGAAATCGACCGCGATCAACGGCAGGCTGTGCTCCTCGACCAGCCAGGCCTCGACGCCGCCAGGCGAGCGGACGGTCTGGACGGCGATGGCGGGGCCGGCCGTGTTGAGCTTGGGCGTCGGAATCGGGGCGTTCATGTCGCTTCCTGTCGGCGGAGCAGGGACTCCGCCCGTTCGGTGAGACGGCAGTGTCAGGCGGGCAGCAGCAGGCCGGTGACGCTGCGATCAGGCTTGAGGTAACGGCGCGCGGCCTCGATCACGGCATCGCGGCCGACAGCCTCGATGCGCTGCGGCCAGGCGAGCACATCCTCGACCGTCTCGCCGACGGCCAGCGCCGAGCCGAAGATGCGGGCGAGCGAGGACTGGTTGTCGCGGGCGAAGATCGTCTCGGCAACCAGCCGGGTGCGGGCGCGGGCCAGTTCCAGTTCGGTCGGCCCATCGGCCAGGAAGGCGGCGAGCGCCGCATCGAGCCCGGCTTCCATCGCCGCCATCTCGACGCCGGGGCGCGGGCTGGCGGAGATCTGGAAGGCGGCGCGATCGACCATCGAGCTCATGAAATAGGCGCTCGCGCCGGCGGCCAGTTCGTCCTCGACGCAGAGCTTGCGATAAAGCCGCGAGGTCGTGCCACCGCCCAGAATCTCGGCGACGAGTTCAAGCGCGAGGACCTCCTCGCGCTCGCCGCTCGTATAGGTCGGGGTCAGCCAGCCACGCCGCAGCGAAGGCTGCTGCACGCGCGGATCATTGAGCTGCACGCGGCGCGAGGCGCGCGGTTCCGGCTCGATCGGGCGGGAGCGGACGGGCGCCGCGCCGCGGGCCGCGATCTTGCCATAGGTCTCCTCGGCGAGGCGGCGGACCTCGGCGGCATCGGTATCGCCGGCGACGACGAGGATCGCGTTCTCGGGCGTGTAGAAGCGCTGGTAATAGGCGAAGGCGTCGTCCCGGCTCAGGCGCTCGATCTCGTGCTCCCAGCCGATGATCGGCGTGCCGTAGGGGTGATGGAAGAACAACGTCGCCGAGAATTCCTCGCCGAGCTGGGCGGAGGGGTCGGAATCGACGCGCATGCGCCGTTCTTCGAGCACCACGTCACGCTCGGGGGCGACCACGGTCTCGTCGAAGGAAAGGCCGGTCATCCGGTCGGCCTCGTAGTCCATCATCGCGCGCAGATGCTCCTTCGGCACCCGCTGGAAATAAGCGGTGTAGTCGAAGGAGGTGAAGGCGTTCTCCTGGCCGCCGAAGCCTGCGACGATCTTGGAGAACTCGCTGGCGGGCCAGCGTTCGGTACCCTTGAACATCAGGTGCTCGAGGAAATGGGCGATGCCGGACTTGGCCGACGGATCATCAGCCGAACCGTTGCGATACCAGACCATATGGGTGACGACCGGAGCGCGCCGGTCCTTCACCACCACGACATCGAGGCCATTGGCCAACCGGAAGGATTCGACCGGCTCCGCCTGGTCGCTCCGGTGCGCATGGATGTTCACCTGATGCCGTCTCCTCGATCGAAAAAAGGGCGGGCGCGACGCGCCCGCCCTTCTGGACAACTTGGTCAGGCAACCCTGCTTCGGCAAGGGGCAATCGGACCGGCGATCACGCCCGTGCGATCACGCTCCGTCCGATGCCGGCCTGCTCACTGCATGACCGGGCCGCGCCCGGTCACGAACTCGCGCTGGCCGGTGGCTTGCGTGTCTTCCTTGGGCCCGCCCGCACCCGGGCCGAA
Organism: Allobosea sp. FW305-C-101; assembly: GCF_058783685.1. Taxonomy (NCBI): domain Bacteria; kingdom Pseudomonadati; phylum Pseudomonadota; class Alphaproteobacteria; order Hyphomicrobiales; family Alloboseaceae; genus Allobosea; species Allobosea sp. FW305-C-101. The sequence continues at coordinate 1,091,048 of NZ_JBYSYT010000001.1, forward strand.
GGCGGCCGTCGCAGCCGGGCGGCGATAGCCGGTCGGCGGCTCGGTCAGGGTACGGCGCGGCGGCTCCTCGCCATGAAGAGCGGCGCTTTGGTCGATCTGGTTCTGGCGCGCGGCAAGCTCGCGGCCGATCCGGATCGGCTGGATCTGGTTGTTGTAGTTGTTCTGTTCCTCGGTGAAGCGCGGGCCTTCCGTGGGACGGGTGGTGCGGCCGCGACGAACCTCCTGCGGCGACATCATCGGGTTGTTGCGAACCCCGAGAGCCGGCACGTAGGGAGCCGGGTTGGCCTCGTCCCTGCGGCGCTGCACGTCCGGATCGTTCGGCCAGGCGGCGTTGCGCTCGCTGCCCGCCTGCTGTGGGCGCGGCAGGGTCGAGTTCGGCGGCACGACCAGCGGGGCGCGGGCGCGATAATCGATATCCGGATCGCCCCCCCTGCCCAAGACACCTTCCATCAGGTTCTTGAACAGCATGCCGTCCTGCGCGAAGGCCGGCGAAGCGGCGAGCACAAGCCCGCCGGCGATGAGCAGATGAGCCACGCGGACGCGTTTGGCCATGTCAAATCTCCCTTCGGACAATCTCGCCTCGTCTCAAAACCCAGACGAACGGCAAAACAATGGCGAAACCGTCGTTAAGCTGTCTTTTCTGCGCTCGGGCGGAAGGACTCATATAGCAGACCGAGCACTCCGACAACGATCGCAACGTCGGCGATGTTGAAGATATACCAGCTGAAGCTGCCCCAGTGGAAATGCACGAAGTCGACCACCGCGCCATAGACGGCGCGATCGACGCCGTTTCCGAGCGCCCCGCCGATGATCAGCGCGAGACTGAACACGCTGAAAGCTCGCGGCTCGCGCCACATCCAGCGCCAGAGCCAGATGGCTGCGACGAAGGAGATGACGACGAGGAACCAGCGGCCGAGATCCGTGCCCTGCTGGAACAGGCCGTAGGAGATGCCGCGGTTCCAGGCCAGCACGATCGTCAGGAACGAGGTGAGATCGTACGGCCCGTTCTGGGCCAGCCCGACGCTGTAGAGCAGCCACCATTTCAGGAGCTGATCGGCGACGAAGACGATCAGGACCGTCAGCAGGCCAAGGCGACGGGCGGACGTCATCAGGCGCGCACTCCCAGCTCCTTGAGCGCCTTGGCGTCGCGCGGCGTGACCTGGGGATAAGCCTTGTCGGCCGTGGCCGGGTCGAAATATTTCCAGGATCGGGCGCATTTGATGCCGGCAGCACGATGCGGCACGACCGCGACGCCCGGCACGTCGGCGAGGCGGAAGGCATCGGCCGGCCCCTCCCCGCTCTCGACGCGGATGCCGGAGGTGATGCTGATCTCGGCGAGATCGGCCCCGGACAGCGCGGCATAGAGATCGCTGTCGGAGACGAAGACCTGCGGAGCCGCCTCCAGCGAGGAGCCGAGGCGCTTGGCCGCGCGCTCCAGCTCCAGCGCGCCGGTGACGACACGGCGCACGCGGCGGATCTTGGCCCAGCGCTCGGCCAGCTCCGGATCGAGCCACTCTGCCTTGGCCGCGACGAATCGTTCGAGATGGACCGAGCCCTCGCCCGCCTTCTGGTCGGGATAGCGATCGAGCCAGGCTTCCTCGGCGGTAAAGACCAGGATCGGCGCGAGCCAGGTCGTGAGGCAGCGAAAGAGATGGTCGACGACGGTCAGCGCGCTCTTGCGGACATGGCTGGAGAGCGGATCGCAGTAGAGCGCATCCTTGCGCACGTCGAAATAGAAGGCCGAGAGCTCGGTGTTCATGAACTGCGAGAGCAGGAAAACGACCTTCTTGTAGTCGTAGGTGCGATAGGCCTCCTCGACCAGCGGCCCAAGCTCCGCAAGCCGGTGCAGCATCAGCCGCTCAAGCTCCGGCATGGTCTGCGGATTGGAGACGCGGACATCCTCGCTGAAATGGGCGAGCGTGCCGAGCATCCAGCGCATGGTGTTGCGCAGCTTGCGATAGGTCTCGACGAAGGTCTTGAGGATCTCCTTGCCGATGCGCAGGTCGTCCGAATAATCGGCGGCCGCAACCCAGAGGCGCAGGATGTCGGCGCCCGAGTCCTTGATGATGTCCTGCGGGGCGGTGACGTTGCCCTTCGATTTCGACATCTTCTCGCCCTTCTCGTCCAGGCAGAAGCCATGGGTCAGGACGATGTCGTAGGGCGCCCGGCCGCGCGTGCCGCAGCTTTCGAGCAGGCTCGAATGGAACCAGCCGCGATGCTGGTCCGAGCCCTCGAGATACATCACGCGGTCCTTGCCGCCATCGCCGCGACGGCGCGCGCGCAGGTCGCCCCGCTTCTCCAGCGTGAAGGCATGGGTCGAGCCGGAATCGAACCAGACGTCGAGCACGTCGGTGACGCGCTCGTACTGCGCGGGATCATAGCCGAAGGGCTTGAGGAAGCGGGCGCCGTCCGTATCGGTGAACCAGGCATCCGCGCCTTCGGCCTCGAAGGCCTCGGCGATCGCCGCGTTCACGCGGTCGTCGACGAGGATCTCCTTGGTCTCCTTCTCGACGAAGACCGTGATCGGCACGCCCCAGGCGCGCTGGCGCGAGACGACCCAGTCCGGCCGGTTGGCGATCATGCCGGTGATGCGGTTCTCGCCGGCGGCGGGGACCCATTCCGTCTCCTTGATTGCCTTCAGCGCGCGGTTGCGCAACGTATCGGTGTTGCCGCCCGCGACCGGCTGCGGATCGGCCGCATCCGGTGCGCCGGCCTCGCCGATCGGCTTGTCCATGGCGATGAACCATTGCGGCGTGTTGCGGAAGATCACCGGCTTCTTCGAGCGCCAGCTATGCGGGTACTGATGCTTCAGGCGGCCCCGCGCGATGATGTTGCCGGCCTCGACCAGCGCCTTGATGACGACATCGTTGGCGTTGCCCTTGTCGCCCTTGTCGGTGATGACCTGCGCACCCTCGAAGCCCGGAGCCTCCTTGGTGAAGCGGCCATCGGCGTCGACGGTATAGGGGATGCGGGTCTCGATGCCGCGCTCGGTGAGCTGGCGGCCATTGGCCATCCAGACGTCGAAGTCCTCGCGACCATGGCTGGGCGCGGTGTGGACGAAGCCGGTACCGGCATCGTCGGTGACGTGGTCGCCATCAAGCAACGGGACGACGAAGTCGTAGCCGCGGCCGCGCAGCGGGTGGGCGGCCTGCGAGAACTCAAGCTGTTCGGCGGAAACATCGTCGACCAACTCAAACGCTTCGACCTTTGCGGCCTTAAAGACACTTTCAGCCAGGTTCTTCGCAAGGACGTAGGTCGCGCCGGTCTTGGCCCAATTGTTCTCGGGCGCAGCCGTAACTTTGTAGAGGCCGTAGGCGACCTTGTTGCTGTAGGAGATTGCGCGATTGCCCGGGATCGTCCACGGCGTGGTCGTCCAGATAACGATCGACGCACCGGCCAATCGCTTGGCTTTCTCGAATTCCGGCCCAACGCGAGAACCACCTACATCGCCGCTAGACGCGTCTGTGATCGGAAACGCCACGAAGATCGTGTCGCTCGTGTGCTCCTCGTACTCGACCTCGGCCTCGGCGAGCGCGGTCTTCTCGACCACCGACCACATCACCGGCTTCGAGCCGCGATAGAGCTGGCCGGTCTCGGCGAATTTCATGATCTCGCGGGCGATCTGCGCCTCGGCCGGATAAGCCATGGTCAGATAAGGATGGGCCCAGTCGCCCTCGACGCCCAAGCGCTTGAACTCCTCGCGCTGGACGTCGACCCAGTGCTCGGCGAAGGAGCGGCATTCCTTGCGGAACTCGACGACGGGGACATCGTCCTTGTTCAGGCCCTTGGCGCGGTACTGCTCCTCGATCTTCCACTCGATCGGCAAGCCATGGCAGTCCCAGCCCGGCACATAGTTGGAATCGTAGCCGAGCATCTGCTGCGAACGCGTGACGAGGTCCTTGAGGACCTTGTTCAGCGCATGGCCGATATGGATGTTGCCGTTGGCATAGGGAGGGCCGTCATGCAGGACGAAACGGTCCCGCCCCTGCCCCGCTTCGCGCAGCTTGCGGTAGAGATCCATCTTGGCCCAGCGGGCGAGCAGCTCCGGCTCGCGCTGCGGCAGGCCGGCGCGCATCGGGAACTCGGTCTGGGGCAGGAAGAGCGTCTGCGAGTAATCGACGCCGTCGGCAGCGGTCTCGGCGGCTTTGGCGGTGTTGGTCTTGTCGGTCATCATCCGGCTCGGACAGTCGGGACGGCGGGCCGGTCGGGGCCTCGGGCGTCCACGCGTAAACGGGAAAAGCGGTCTTCAACCCGGACTGCGCAAACGCCCACGCTCTTCAGCGCGAGGCGGCAGCCGGGCCCGTAATTCGCCGGGAAAGATCGATCAGCATGGCGCGTTCTGCGGGCATGAGGGCTTCTAGCAGGCGCGGCTCAAGGAAGGAAGGCCAGCGTCTCCGCCAGAATGTCGCGTGCGCGGGCGCTGTCGGCGTCCATCTGGACGATCAGCGCCTCCAGCGAAGCGAACTTCTCCTCGCCGCGCAGCCAGTCGACGAAGGCGACATCGACGCGCTGGCCGTAGAGATCGCCGGAGAAATCGAAGACGAAGGTTTCGAGCCGCGGCGCGCCGTCGTCGAAGGTCGGACGGCGGCCGAAGCTCGCGACGCCATCATGCCAGACGCCGTCGATCTTCATCCGGACCGCATAGATGCCATGGCGCAGCTTGCAGTCGCGGGCGAGCTGCATGTTGGCGGTGGGATAGCCGAGCTCGCGCCCGCGCTTGTCGCCATGAGCGATCAGCCCCCGCACCAGCCAGGGCCGGCCGAGGAACTCCGCCGCGCGCGAGACATCTCCGGCTTCCAGCGCCGTGCGGATCAGCGTCGAGGAGACAGGCTCGCCCTTCCAGCTGAAAGGCGGCACGACCGCGACCGGAATGCCGGCGGCGAGGCCGTGAGCCTGCAGCATCTCAGGCGAGCCGGTGCGGCCCTTGCCGAAATGGAAATCGTAGCCGCAGACGAGGCCGGCGGCACCGAGCCGGCCGATCAACAGGTCATCGACGAAGTTTTCCGCGGGGATCGCTGCGATCTCGCGATCGAAGGGCAGGACGAAGACCTGCGGCAGGCCGGCTTCCGCCAGCAGTTCCAGCTTGAGCTGCGGCGAGGTCAGCCGGAAGACCGGCTCGTCGGGCCGGAAGACGCTGCGCGGATGCGGCTCGAAGGTGAAGGCCGCCGGCCTGCTTCCAAGCTCGCGACCGAGAGAAGCGGCGCGGTGCGCAAGCTCGGCATGGCCGCGATGGACGCCGTCGAAATTGCCCAAGGCCAGGACGGCACCGCGCAAGGCGTCGGGCATGGGCTTGTCGAGGTCGAGGACCACGGCCGTCGGCTCGGGGCGGACAGACTCATCGGCTTGGGATGGCATCAATCGGGAACGTCCACCTGCCCTCACAAACAGGGCGATGACCGTCTTTGCGGCGAAGGCCGGCGAGGCGTCAAGGCCGCGAGGCGTCGGAAGGCCTCAAACGCGCGGACTCGGCGGCATCGCGACCCAGGCCTCGCCCTCCATCACCGCCTTGCCGTCGACGAGGCACTCGCAGAAGAAGCGGGCCCGACGGCGCTCGGCAACCAGTTCGACGACCTCGACACGCGCGGTGACGACATCGCCGATCTTGACCGGAGCGAGGAAGGTCAGCGTCTGCGAGAGATAGACCGCGCCCGGCCCCGGCAAGCGCGTGCCGAGCAGCGCGGAGATGAGGCTCGCGGTCAGCATGCCATGGGCGATGCGCTGGCCGAACTTGGTATTGGCCGCGAAATGGTCGCAGAGATGGATCGGATTGGCGTCGCCCGAGAGTTCGGCGAAGAGCGCGACATCCCGCTCCATCACGGTCCGCATCAGGCTTTCGCTCCGGCCGACGGCCAGATCCTCGAAGGCGTGGACGGTGTAGAGCCCGCCAGACATCGGCTGAACTGTCATGGATCCCGCACGGCCCATGGGCCTGTGCCCTCCTGTCTGCGATCGGGTTAAGCATCTCGCAACCGCAACATCAGCGCAATTGGACTTTGGTGCGGCGCACCTTAGAGCCTCTAACAGAACCTGGCGGGGTCTCGACGTCGGCAATTCGTCCGTTCCGCCAGGAGCGGGGTGAAGCCGATACCGTTGGTATCGGCAAGCGCCGCGACGCCGCGGGCGGTCGAATTCCCGGCGCCGAAGGTGGGTTTTGGAGGGCCGCCTGCGGCGTCGGACCGACTTGCCGATATCTAAGGATATCGGCTGCGCGCTCCTCCTGGCATGCGTCTCCTCCAAAGCCCATCGAGACCCCGCCAGATTCTGTTAGAGGCTCTTACTCCCCTTGCGTCAGTTCGCAATTGGATTAACCGGTTCGCAAGGCGCGCCCGCTATCAACTCAGGCGAACGGCACGGCGCTGGTATCTCCCAGCACCGCGACCGTCATGCCTGGAGCATCAGAATGGCTCTCGACCCGTCCATGCCGATCCTCGTCGTCGACGACTACCAGACGATGGTCCGCATCATCCGCAACCTGCTGAAGCAGCTCGGCTTCGAGAATGTCGACGATGCCTCGGACGGCTCCGCAGCCATCTCGAAGATGCGCGACAAGAAGTACGGCCTCGTGATCTCCGACTGGAACATGGAGCCGATGAGCGGCTTCGAACTGCTCCAGAAGGTCCGCGAGGAGACGGCGCTGTCAGAAACACCGTTCATCATCGTCACCGCCGAATCGAAGACTGAGAATGTCGTCGCCGCCAAGAAGGCCGGCGTCAGCAACTACATCGTCAAGCCGTTCAACGCACAGACGCTGAAGACCAAGATCGAATCGGTCTGCGCTGCGGCCTGAAGGCCCGCCCTGCCGAGGCGCACCATGCTCGGGCTTGACCCGAGCCTCTCCTCAACCAGAGCCTTTCCGGCCTTAGATTCTTGGGGCGCGCCGCTTGGCTCCGCCCGAGAATGACAGCGGCTGTTTCTCACCACACCAGATGCGGCATGGCATAGGCCGGGCGGTGCGTCTGCCGGCCGAACCAGCCATGGCGCTCCTCCCATGAGGCTTCCATCAGATCCTGGGCGTGGATGCCGGCCAGCACCATGATGCCGGCCGCGCCGAACGCGTCGGCACCGGCGATATCGGTGCGGATCGCATCGCCGATCGCGCAGATCCTGTCCCGGGCGATCGCACGCCCCTTCGCCTTCTCGGCTGCCGCGACTGCCGCCTCATAGATCGGCCGGTGCGGCTTGCCGGCATAGATCACCCGGCCGCCGATCTCCTCATAGGCCAGTGCCACGGAACCGGCACAGGGAATGATGCGCCCGCCGCGCTCGACGACGAGGTCGGGATTGGCGCAGATCAGCGGGAGCCCGCGCGCGGCGAAGCCGGCGAGCAGGTCGGCATAGGTCGCCGCGGTGTCCTTCTCGTCGTCGAACAGGCCGGTGCAGAGCACATAGGCCGCCTCTTCAGGGGAGGTCTCGCGCACGTCGAGCCCGGCGATGAGCGGCAGGTCGCGATCGGGGCCGAGGCGGAACATCGGCTGGCCCGCCCGCTCACGGATCAGCGCACGGCAGACATCGCCGGAGGTGACGATCGCATCCCAGGCCTCGCGCGGCACGGCGAAACCATCGAGCTGGCCGACGATGACATCGGCCGGGCGCGGGGCATTGGTGACGAGGACGACGCTGATGCCGTGCTCGCGCATCCGCATCAGCGCGGCAATCGCGTCGCGATAGGCGGCGACACCGTTATGGACCACGCCCCAGACATCGCACAGGCAGAGATCGAAGCGATCCGCGACCTCGGAGAAACCCGAAAGCGGAAGGGTGGAAGCGATCCCCGATGACGACACTGTCTCGATCTCCGGCTGGGTGAGGAAGGCGAACGCCGCCTCTCGACATGGCCTGATCTAGACGGGATTCGCTGGGAGCGGAACCGGAGACCGCGACGGGCGGCCGCGCGTCAGGCGCTGGCGCGGCGCAGGACCGCCCGGAAAGGCAACCGCTCGGGTCGCGCTTCCTGCGGAGCCGTCTCCGGGAAGGGCAACGGAGCCGGCGATGCATTGGCTCGGGCGAGCAGGCGCTCGGCGATGCTCCGCGGTGCCGGCGCGGCTTCGACCTGCGTGGGAGCAGCCGGCGCAGGCGCGGGAGCAGGCGCGGCGGACACCGGCTCCGGCTCGGCGAAGACTTCGGGTTTCACCGGGCGTGGCGGCGAAAAGGCTAGTCCCTGCCCCATCATGGCGCCGAGTTCGATCATGTCGGCCGCGGCAGGATTGTCCTCGACCTGGTCCGCCACGAGCGTGACCGAGACGCGGGCCAGCAGCGTTGCGAGATCACCGGCAGCGATGTCGCTCTGGATTCGGCCGTCGAGATGCGCCTGGAGCAGCGCGGCGGGCGCCTTCACATAACGGATGCCCCGATCGAACAGGGCGCGCGGATCGAGGCGCAGATCAACGAGCTGGTCGAGCGCGAAACGCACGCCGTTCGCCGACATCGCGCCGAGCAGGCCGAGGCTGGTCGGGTCGAGCTCGCGGAACACCGCCTGCGGCATCTCGATGACCAGATGGGCGGTATGATCGCGGTATTTATCGAGGATACGGGTCAAGGCCGCCAGCGCCCGCGACGAGCTCCAGGTCGCGTGGCTGAAATTGCAGGAGACGAAGATGCCGCCATCCTTCGAGCCGAGATGGCGGGCAATCGCCAGGGCCCGTGTCAGCACGAGCGCGTCCAGCGTAGGCCCGAAACCGCGGGTCTCGACGGTCTCGATGAACTCATGCGGCAGGAGCAGCGTGTTCTCGTCCAGCCGCAGGCGCGCCAGCGCCTCGTAGCCGCAGGTCCGGCGTTGCGGCAGCGAGACGATCGGCTGCAGATGGACTTCCAGCCGGCCCTCGCTGAGCGCCTTGCCGATCAGTGCCGCGCGTTCGGCCTCTGCCTCCTCGCGCGCCGCAGCAGCGGCAGCCGCGCGCTCGGCGGCCAGCTTCTCGGCCCGCTCCCGGCGGACAGTTTCCGGATCGAGCACCACCTCGGGCGCCGGCGCGGCCACTGGTATGGCGACGGGCTCGGGCATGCGCGCGAGCACCGTCTCATGATCGGCGAGCGTCGTCGCGACCTGGTGGATCAAGTCGCCGAGCAACCCGACCTCGGCGGTCAGTTCGTGGATCGCGGCGCGCGCCGGCGCGGCATCGGCATCGCGCATCGGCATCTGCTCGACGCGCTGCGACAAGGCGTCGAGGCGAATGGCATTGGTCGCGAGCCGAACCTTGACCTCGCCGATCCCCGCCATGGCCTGCTCGTGCCGGGCGAGGCTGCGCCGCTCGAAGGCTCGCATCGCCAGCATGCAGCCGGCTCCGGAGGCCAGCAGGCCGAGCGCCGAGCCGAGCCCACCCGGAAGCAGGATCGCAACCGCTGCGCCAGCCGACAGGCCGGTCACGGCGCCTGCGAGAGGGTGCAGGGATTTCAGACGGGCAGGTGCCACGGCAGCGTTCGCGCTACGTCGAGGAATCGGAATGGGAAGCGAATCACGGTCTACAACCGCAGATTAACCTTGCCGGCGCGGTTATGCGAGCGACCGCCCCACTTCCGCCACATCCGGCGCACGCCACGAGGGCTTAAGGCTTGTTCAGGCCCAGCGCCGTCAGGATCCGGTCGATCACTGGCCGGGAGAACCCTCGCCGTTCGAGGAAGGCGCGCGGGTCTTTTCCGAACAGCGGCGCCTTCTCGTTGAGCTGGGTCAGCAGCTTCGCCTGCTTTTCCGGTTCATTGTCGGTCGCCGCCTTGAGCGCCTGGCCAAGCAGGCCGAACTGGCTCGAATCCGCCGCCAGCATGCCGGCGTGGCTTTCGGATACCTTTTCCGCTCCGACGAGATAGGCCCCGAGAAAGGCGTAGAAATCGTAGCGCGGCGGGCGGGCTACGCTGAGCGAGGTCGCGCGCTCCAACAGCGGCAGCCCTTCGAGCGGGCGGCCGAGCCGGACATACAGCGCGCCGATATCGGCCATGATCTCCGGATCATAGGGATTGCGGGCCTGTGCCTCACGGCCCATCTGGATCGCCTCGTCGGTCGCGCCGCGCAGCAGCAGCACCTTCATCATCGCCTGATAGGCTCGCGCGCCCGATGGCGCGAGCCGGACTGCCGTCAAGGCCGCCGCGAGGGAGCGGTCGAGCGGGGCGCGCGGATTATTTGCGTCACCCAGAGCGGCAGCGCCTTGCGGCGCCGGGCTGGCATGCTCGCGCAGCGTCATGATCGCGAGATGGGCCCAGGCCGGATAGAAACCCGGCTCCTGCTCGACCAACTGCGCGAGGCAGAGCTGGGCCGCCAGGTGCATCTCGGGCTGCATGGCGCGTCGCGCGTCGAAGGCCTTCAGGATGCAACGCATGGCCGGCGACGCCACGGACTGGCGTGCGTCGGCGGGAATGATGCCGAAAGGCTCGGCCAAGCGTGTCGCCAGCCGCCGCGCCATCTCGGCGAGATCGCTTTCCTGGAGCGTCGCGAGTGACGAGCGGCTCGACGAGGTCGTCCAGACGATACGTCCGTCTCGCACCGAGCGCAGGCGGGCCAGCCCCACCGCCCCGCTGTCCAGCCCCTGGGCGTCGATCTCGATCGCGTAGTCGACCTCGTCCTCCGGGGCGGAGCCGGGGAGCGGTGCCCTGATCGTCACGAGGTCATCGAACCGCGCCATGGCATCGACCAGCAGCGCCGAGAAGCGGCGCAGGACCTCGGCAAGCTTGGGGTCGGAAGGCGGGTTGGGGGTGATGATCGCGACGCGCACGAGAAGAGGCATCGCGGCCGTCTCGCGTGATGCGCCGGCTGCCTGCTCCACAGCGGCGGGCTTCGCGGCTTCGGTTACGGCCGGGCCGCGGGCCGGCGCCAGATACCACCAGCCGAGCGCCAGCAGGCCGCCTGCCAGGGCCGTGACGGTCAGCCCGGCCCAGCGCAGCGCGGTCCGCCGATCCGGCCCCTGTGCCTCGTCCGAGGCGTCGGGCGCGGCCCGGTTGCCCTCGCCGCCGAACCAGGTGAAGACCGGCACATAGCCGCCGACCGGCATCGAGATCTGCACGGGGTCGTCACGGCCGTCACCGGAATAATACTGCGCCAGCGCGCGCCGCAGCCGCCCCGCCTCGACGCGGACGATCGGGTCGAGCTGCGGATTGAAATCGGCCGGCCGGCCGAGCCCCTCGACCGCGATCGTATAGCCCTTCAGCTCGGCCGCGCGCCCTTCGACCGTGCGCTCGACCACGAAGCTCAGGAACGCGGAAAGCTGGGGCGCAGCGCGGAAGGCATCCGAGACAAGGACCCTGTCGAGGCCGGCGCGAATGATCGCCGCGGCTCGTACGTCCAGCCGTCCAGGATCATCTGCGCCTTCGGCCATCGGGGTCCGTTCTCTTTGCGCCCCTCAAGCGGGGATTGTACGCCATTGGCGACCTAACGTCACCCATCAGCGGGTTTACGCCGTCATCCGCTGGGCGCAGCCATCCTCGGCCATGATGGCGATTTACAGGCGGCTTGCTCCTGCTAGCTTCAACCAAGGTTAATCCACAGGGGCCTCGAATGACGTCAGCACCTTCCGCCATCGCCACGCCGAACGACCTCGAAGCCTACTGGATGCCGTTCACGGCCAACCGGTCGTTCAAGAAGAACCCGCGCATGGTCGCCCGCGCCGAGGGCATGTTCTACTACACGCCCGACAATAAGCCGGTCATGGACGGCACGGCCGGCCTGTGGTGCTGCAATGCCGGCCATGCCCGCGAGCCGATCATCCAGGCGATCCAGGCGCAGGCGCGCGACCTCGACTACGCTCCGTCCTTCCAGTACGGCCACCCCAAGGTCTTCGCCGCCGCGGCCCGGATCGCGGCGCTGGCGCCGGGCGATCTCGACCACGTCTTCTTCGCCGGCTCCGGCTCGGAAGCGGCCGATTCCGCGCTCAAGATCGCGCTCGCCTACTGGAACGTCTCGGGCAAGGCGGCCAAGACCCGCCTGATCGGCCGCGAGCGCGGCTATCACGGCGTCGGCTTCGGCGGCATCTCGGTCGGTGGGATGTCGAACAACCGCAAGTTCTTCGGCTCGCTGCTCACCGGCGTCGACCATCTCGCCCACACTTACGACCGCGAGAAGCAGGCTTTCAGCAAGGGCGAGCCGGATTACGGCGCGCATTTCGCCGATGATCTCGAGCGGATCGTCGCGCTGCACGATGCCTCGACCATCGCCGCCGTGATCGTCGAGCCGATGGCGGGATCCACCGGCGCGCTGCCGCCGCCGAAGGGCTATCTCAAGCGCCTGCGCGAGATCTGCGACAAGCACGGCATCCTCTTGATCTTCGACGAGGTCATCACCGGCTTCGGGCGTCTGGGCTTCGCCTTCGCCGCCGAGCGCTACGGCGTGATCCCCGACATGATCACCTTCGCCAAGGGCGTGACCTCCGGCACGGTGCCGATGGGCGGCGTGATCGTGCGCAAGCATATCTACGACGCCTTCATGGGCGGGCCGGACAACGTCATCGAGCTGTTCCACGGCTATACCTATTCGGGCCACCCGCTGGCGGCGGCGGCCTGCCTGGCGACGCTCGACATCTATCGCGACGAAGGGCTGTTCGAGCGGGCGCGCGCCATGGAAGGCGCCTGGGCCCAGGCGGTGATGAGCCTGAAGGGCGAGCCGAACGTCGTCGATATCCGCACGCTCGGCATCGTCGGCGCGGTCGACCTCGCGCCCCGCGCCGAGGGCGTCGGCAAGCGTGCCTTCGAAGCGATGGACCGCCTCTTCCGCGAGGAAGGCCTGATGGTGCGAACCGCAGCCGATACCATCGCTTTCTCGCCGCCGCTGATCATCTCGGAGAGCCAGATCGAAGAGCTGATCGAGAAGCTGCGCCGGGCGATCCGGGCAGTCGCGAACTGAGGCTGCGACAGGCAGGGATTTGCCGGACATGGATCGACGCATTTTTCTCACCGGCGCGAGCGCGGCCCTTGTGGCGCGCCCGGCCGCAGCGCAAGCGCCGACGCGCCAATGGCAATCCCTGTCTCTCGCCGAGGCGGGGTTCAAACCCGATGCGAGCGAGCGCCTGCAGAAGGCCTTCGCCGACGGCGAACTGAAGGGGCTCCATGGCCTTGTCGTGCTCCGGCACGGCAAGATCGCGATGGAGCACTATTTCACCGGCACGGACGAAATCTGGGGCGATAGCCGTGGCACCGTCGCCTTCAACGCCGACGAGCTTCACGACCTCCGCTCGGTGTCGAAGAGCATCGTCGGGCTGATCTACGGCATCGCGCTCGGCGAGGGACACGTCCCGAAACCGGATGCGCCGGTGTTGGCGAGCTTCCCGGATTATCGCGATCTCGCGGCCGATGCGGACCGGCAGCGCATCAAGATCGAGCATGTCCTGACCATGAGCATGGGTCTCGCCTGGGACGAGAGCCTGCCCTACACCGATCCGCGCAACAGCGAGATCGCGATGGAGCGGGCGGCCGATCGCTATCGCTTCATCCTGGAGCAGCCGATCACCCGTCCGCCCGGCGAGGCCTGGACCTATAGCGGCGGCGCCACGGCCCTGCTGGGCCATCTCGTCGCCAGGGGCTCGGGCCAGCGGCTCAGCGCCTATGCTTCAAGCCGCCTCTTCGCGCCGCTCGGGATCGGGCATTTCACCTGGACGAACGGCATGAACGGCGAGCAAGCCGCGGCCTCGGGCCTGCGCCTGCGTCCGCGCGATCTTGCCGCGATCGGGCAGCTCCTGCTGGACAAGGGCAGCCATGGCGGGCGGCAGATCATACCGGCCGACTGGGTGGAGCAGGCCCTCACCCAGCGCATGCAGCGAAAGGATGGGCTCGGCTACGGCTATCAGTGGTATCTCGGCCGCGATCGTGCCGGAGATGCCTGGTACGGCGCCGAAGGCAATGGCGGGCAACGCCTGATCGTCGCGCCCAAGCAGCAGATCGTCATCGCCACCACGGCGGGGAATTACAACCAGCCCGGCAATTCGCGGCTGCCGCTGCGCGTGGCGAGCGAATTCGTCTTCGGCGCCCTGGCCCAGTAGGCAGGGCGCCGCTCAGCTACGCCGCAACTTGTTGTAGCGGGCAATCAGCCTGTCGCGCTTGAGCCGCGACAGGCGGTCGATCCAGAAGATGCCGTCGAGCTGGTCGATCTCGTGCTGATGGCAGACGGCCAGCAGGCCGTCTGCCTCCTCGACATGCTCCGCCCCGTCGAGATCGCGATAGCGCACGCGAACATGGGCATGGCGCTCCAACTCGTCGGTGACACCGGGCATCGAGACGCTGCCCTCGACATGGCGGATGGTCTCGCGCGAGACGCCGTCCAGCACCGGATTGGCATAGGTCCGGACGTCGCCGGGCGTCAGCTCCAGCACCACCAGCCGCGACGACACGCCGATATGTGGCGCGGTGATGCCGATGCCGGGCGCTTCCCGCATCGTGTCGAGCAGATCGGCGGCAAGCTCGCGCAGGTCGGCATCGAAGCGCGTGACGGGTGCAGCCGCCACGCGCAAGCGCGGATCGGGAAAGCTCAGGATCGGCCGGGTGGCCATGGTGGCCCGCCCGCTCAGGCCACCTTCTTCTCGGCCGGGCCGTAGAAGCTCTCGCCGGTCTTGGCCATGCGCTTCAGCAGGCGGTTCGGCTTGAAGCGCTCGCCATGGGCCTTGGCCAGCTTCTCGCAGAGCTTCACGAAGGCAGCTGCCCCCATGTTGTCGATATAGGAGAGCGTGCCGCCCGAGTAAGGCGCGAAGCCGAAGCCGATGATCGAGCCGACATCGGCCTCGCGCGGATCGGTGACGACACCTTCCTCATAGGTCTTCGCAGCTTCCAGCGCCTGGGTGACCAGGAGGCGGTGCTTCAGCTCCTCCATGTCGACGCTCTCGGGATCGAGCCGCGGGCCTGCGAGATCGGCGAGCCCCGGCCAGAGGCGCTTCGGCCCGGCTTCCGGATAGTCGTAGAAGCCCTTCTTGTTCTTGCGGCCCAGCCGCCCGTGCTTCTCGACCATGTCGGCGAGCAGCTTCTCCTGCGCCGGATCGACCGCTCCGTCGCCGAGCTGGGCCTTGGTCGCCTTCAGCACCTTGTAGGCGAGATCGACCGCAACCTCATCGTTGAGCGAGAGCGGGCCGACCGGCATGCCGGCCTGCTTGCCGGCGGCCTCGATCATCGCCGGGGGCACGCCTTCCATCAGCATCAGATGGCCTTCGCGGATATAGTTGCCGACGCAGCGATTGGCGTAGAAGCCGCGGGTGTCATTCACGACGATCGGCGTCTTCTTGATGGCGCGGACGAAGTCCAGCGCCATGGCGAGCGCCTTCTTGCCGGTCTTCTTGGCCATGATGACCTCGACCAGCAGCATCTTCTCGACCGGCGAGAAGAAATGGATGCCGATGAAGTTCTTCGGGCGCTGGCTGGTCTCGGCGAGGCCGGTGATCGGCAGCGTCGAGGTGTTGGAGCCGAAGATGGTGCGCGGGCCGACCACGGCCTCGACCTTGGCGATGACCTCGGCCTTGACCTTCGGGTCCTCGAAAACGGCCTCGACGATCAGGTCGCAGCCCTTGAGATCGGCATAGTCGGCGGAGGCCTTGATGCGGCCGAGCAGCGCGTCGCGGTCTGCGGTCTTGGCGCGGCCCTTCATGATCTGGTCGGAGACCAGCTTGTGCGAATAGGCCTTGCCCTTCTCGGCCGCCTCGACGTCCTTATCGACCAGCACGACCTCTAGGCCGGCATTGGCGGTGACATAGGCGATGCCGGCGCCCATGAAGCCGGCGCCGATGACGCCGACCTTTTTGAGCTTGGACGGCGGCACGTCGGCCGGGCGGCGGGCGCCCTTGTTCAATTCCTGCATCGAGACGAAGAGCGAGCGGATCATCGAGGCCGCTTCCTTCGTCCGGAGGATCTTGGCGAAGTAACGGCTCTCGACCTTGAGGCCGAGATCGATCGGCAGCTGCAGGCCCTCATGGACCGCGCAGAGGATGGCACGCGCAGCCGGGTAATTGTCGTTGGTCTCGCGGCGATAGATCGCGTTGGCCGGCGGCCAGATCTGCATGCCGGCCGGCGAATGAACCTTGTTGGAGGGCAGCTTGAAGCCCTTCTGGTCCCAGGCTTGAGTCGCCTGCGGATTGGCCTTGAGCCAGTCCTTGGCGTTCTGGACGATGTCGGCACGCGGGGTGACGGCATGGACGAGGCCGGAATTGCGCGCCGGCAGCGCCTTCACCTGCTCGCCCTTGAACATCATCTGAAGCGCGTCACCGGTCTGCATCAGGCGGGCGACACGCTGGGTGCCGCCGGCGCCGGGGAAGAGCCCGACTTTGATCTCGGGCAGGCCAACGCGGGTCGAGGCGTCGTCCGAAACGACACGATACTGGCAGGAGAGCGCGAGCTCGAAGGCCCCGCCGAGGCAGACGCCGTTGATCGCCGCGGCGAAGGGTTTCCCGCAGGTTTCGAGCTTGCGGTAGAGCAGCGAGAGCTTGCGGCTCTCGTCGAAGAAGCTCTGCATCGCGACCGCCTCGCCCTTCTCCTTGGCGAGCGTCACATAGAGGTCGCGCAGGCCCTGGAGCATGGTGAGGTCGGCGCCACCGGAGAAGCTCTCCTTGCCGGAGGTGATGACGCAGCCCTTGATGGCTTCGTCGCCCGCGACCTTGTCGACGATCTGGTTGAGCTCCTCCATCACCTCGGGGGTGATGACGTTCATCGAGCGGCCGGGCATGTCCCAGGTCGCCACAGCGATGCCGTCGGCGTCGGTCTCAAAGCGGAAATTGGTGAGGTTCATGGACGGTCCCTCCGGTGGGTCGGGTCATCCCGGACGCCGCCACGCGGCGATCCGGGATCGTCATCAGGAAAAGGCGGTGCTGGGAGCTGGCTCGTCTTGCGGTCCCGTGTCTGCGCAGCGGTACTTCGCACCGCGGCGCGCACGGGAAGACAGTGCTAGACCCGCTCGATGATGGTGGCGACGCCCATGCCGACGGCGACGCAGAGCGTCACCAGCGCGACCTGCTTGTCCTGACGTTCCAGCTCGTCGAGCACGGTGCCCAGCACCATCGCGCCGGTCGCGCCGAGCGGGTGGCCCATGGCGATGGCGCCGCCGTTGACGTTCAGGATGGCGTCGTCGATGTCGAGCGCCTGCTGGTAGCGCAGCACGACCGAGGAGAAGGCCTCGTTCAGTTCGAACAGGTCGATGTCCTTGACGGACATGCCGGCCTTCTTCAGCACGCGCTCGGTGACGTCGACCGGACCGGTCAGCATCAGCGCGAGATCGGAGCCGACGGTGGCGAAAGCCTTGATCCGGGCGCGGGGCTTCAGGCCCGCAGCCTTGCCGGCCTTCTTCGAGCCGACGAGCACGGCGGCCGCACCATCGACGATGCCCGACGAATTGCCGGCATGATGAACGTGGTTGACGAACTCGACATCCGGATGCGCCGAAGTCGCAACCGCATCGAAGCCGCCCATCTCGCCCATCTGAACGAAAGAGGCCTTCAGAGCGGCCAGCGTCTGCATGTCGGTGCCGGGACGGATCGTCTCGTCACGATCGAGGATGACGAGGCCGTTGACGTCGGTAACGGGGATCACCGAGTTCTTGAAGCGGCCCTCGGCCCAGGCCTTGGCGGCGCGCTGGTGCGAGCGCACGGCGAAGGCGTCGACATCGTCACGGGAGAAGCCGTACTTGGTCGCGATCAGATCGGCCGCGACGCCCTGCGGCATGAAATAGGTGTCGATCGCGACTGATGGATCCACCGCGATGCCGAAGCCCGAAGCGCCCATGCCGACGCGCGACATCGACTCGACGCCGCCGCCGATCGCCATCTCCTTCTGGCCGGACATGACCTGCGCCGCGGCGAGGTTCACCGCATCGAGGCCCGAGGCGCAGAAGCGGTTGATCTGCACGCCCGGCACTTCCTTGCCGTAGCCGGCCTTAAGCGCGACGGTGCGGGCGATGTCGGCGCCTGCCTCGCCGACCGGGTCGACGCAGCCCATGACCACGTCCTCGACGAGGAGCGGATCGAGGTTGTTGCGATCCTTGATCGCGCGCAGCGCCTGGGTGCCGAGCTCGATCGCCGTCACTTCGTGAAGCGAGCCGTCGGCCTTGCCCTTGCCGCGCGGCGTCCGGACGTGATCGTAGATGAATGCGTCTGCCATCGAGGGATCTCCCTGGCCTGCCGCGACCCGGCGGCTTGTTTTTATGCCGGACGTCGTGGTCGGGCCTGGCCCGACCATCTTCCTATCCAGCGAACTCATCAAGGGCTGCCCGGGCCAGGCCCGGGCAGGACGGCGCTTTCGTCAGAACTGCTCGACGCTCAACGCCATGGTGGTGTCGGCGCCGGAGGTGATGCGCGCCAGATGGGCGCCGGTTTCCGGCAAGGTGCGCTCCATGAAGAAGCGGGCCGTGACCAGCTTGGCGCTCATCCGCTCGTCGGCACCGGCCTTGAGCTTCTCCTGCGCGGCCTTGGCCATCTTCACCCACATGTAGCCGAGCGAGACGAGACCGAGCAGGTGCATGAAGTCGGACGCACCGGCGCCGGCATTGTCGGGCTTGGCGAGCGCGTTGTTCATGAACCACATCGCCGCCTGCTGGAGATGGCCGAGCGAAGCCTGGAGCGGGCCGAGCAACGGCTTCAGCGCCTCGTCCTCGGCATTCTCCTTCAGGAAGGTGCCGACCTCGTTGAAGAAGGCCATGATGCCGCGACCGCCATCGCGGCCGAGCTTGCGGCCGACGAGGTCCATCGCCTGCACGCCGTTGGCGCCCTCGTAGATCATGGCGATACGGGCATCGCGGACGAACTGCTCGACGCCGGTCTCGGCGATGTAGCCGTGGCCACCGAACATCTGCTGCGCCTTCACCGCATTGTCGAAGCCGACATCGGTGAGCACGCCCTTGAGCACCGGGGTCATCAGGCCGAGCTGGTCGTCGGCCGCCTGGCGCTCGGCCGCATCGCCGGAACGATGGGCGATGTCCGACTTCAGCGCATTCCAGAGCACGAAGGCGCGGGCGGCCTCGTTGAAGGCCTTGATCGACATCAGCGTGCGGCGCACGTCCGGGTGGACGATGATCGGATCGGCCGGCTTGGCAGGCTCATTGGTGCCGGTCAGCGCGCGGCCCTGCAGGCGCTCCTTCGCATAGGCGACGGCGTTCTGATAGGCGACCTCGGACTGGGCGAGGCCCTGGATCGCGACGCCGAGGCGGGCCTCGTTCATCATCACGAACATGGCGTTGAGGCCCTTGTTCTCGGCCCCGACCAGCCAGCCCTGCGCGCCGTCATAGTTCATGACGCAGGTCGAATTGCCGTGGATGCCCATCTTGTGCTCGATCGAGCCGCAGGAGACGCCGTTATTGGCGCCGACCGAGCCGTCGCTACCCAGCTTGTTGCGCGGCACGACGAAGAGCGAGATGCCCTTCACGCCGGCAGGCGCGCCCTCGATGCGGGCCAACACGAGATGGACGATGTTCTCGGTGATGTCCTGCTCGCCGGCCGAGATGAAAATCTTGGTGCCGGAGATCGCGTAGGAGCCGTCGCCGTTCGGCACGGCCTTGGTCTTGAGGAGGCCGAGATCGGTGCCGCAATGCGGTTCGGTCAGGTTCATGGTGCCCGACCAGGTGCCGTCGATCATCTTCGGCAGGTAGGTGCGCTTGATCTCGTCGGAGCCATGGACATAGAGCGCGGCGATCGCGCCCATGGTCAGGCCGGGATACATGGCGAAGGCCATGTTCGCGGCCGAGGCGTATTCATTCATCACGGCGCCGAGCGTGTAGGGCAGGCCCTGGCCGCCATATTCCGGGTCCATGGCAAGCCCGATCCAGCCGCCGCCGGCATAGGCCTCATAGGCCGCCTTGAAGCCCTTCGGCGTGGTGACGCGGCCGTCGGCGTGACGGGTGCAGCCTTCCTGATCGCCGGAATAGTTGATCGGCTGGAGGACTTCCTCGCAGAGCTTGGCGCCCTCACCGAGCACGGCCTCGATCACATCCGAGGATGCATCGGCGAAGCCCGGCAGGTTGTTGTAGCGCTCGATGTTGAAGACGTCGTTGAGCAGGAAAAGCGTATCGTCGACGGGTGCCTTG
The DNA here is from genome assembly GCF_058783685.1 of Allobosea sp. FW305-C-101. Classification (NCBI taxonomy): domain Bacteria; kingdom Pseudomonadati; phylum Pseudomonadota; class Alphaproteobacteria; order Hyphomicrobiales; family Alloboseaceae; genus Allobosea; species Allobosea sp. FW305-C-101. The sequence goes on from NZ_JBYSYT010000001.1 coordinate 1,111,002, forward strand.
TAGACCGGCATCTGATCCTCCCTCTCGTCGCAAAGGCGGCGCTTGATCCCTGTCGCCGCACCAAGATAGTTCACATATAAACAATCTGGATGAAGTTGCAACTGTGACGATACGATTTTGTCGGCCATGCGACAGGGGGCGCGCCGTGCCGCGCATAAAAAAAGCCCCGGCGAAAGCCGGGGCTTGGCGGGTGCGGATGTCATCCCGTGCCTGCGCAGCAGCGTTTCACGCTGCGGCGCATATGGGATGACGCTCAGGCCTTGCCGAGACGCGCGAGCGAGCTCTCGAGCTCGGCGATCGCGCCTTCGATCTCGGCGCGCTGGCTGCGCAGCAGCTCGAGCTGCTCGACGATCTGCTCGCGGCTGAGCTGCAGGCCGCCGACGGATGCGGCGGCATCGCCGGACGAACCCTTCTTGTCCTCGTTGGCGAGCATGGCGCGGATTTCGACGAGCGTGAATCCGAGCTGCTTGCCCTTGAGGATCAGGGCGAGGCGGGCGCGGTCGCGCGCCGAATAGATGCGCGTCATGCCGGAACGGCTCGGAGCGATCAGGCCCCGCGATTCATAGAAGCGCAGTGTGCGCAGCGTCACGCCGAAATCGCGGGCGAGGTCGCTAATGGTGAAATCGCCGGCCTGTTCGGCGGCGGCGGAGTCGGCGGCGTCGCGGGTTTCATGAATCGAGGAACCCGCCATAGCCAAGCTTTGGCGTGACATGAAAGCTGCAATCCTTGCGATTGGATCGAATCGCCGACCTTCTGACGGCATCGATCGATGCCTGAGTGATAGGCATGGAGCTCTCGCTGCGTCAGGTAATACGTGGCAGGGGCGGGGTAAGTTACCGTTACATGGCCCGAAAAGGCGCCTTCCCATGGGGCATTCGGGAAAAATTAACGATCAGGACCCCGATTATTAACCTGCTGTTTACCATGCAAGCCAAATGTCGGGAACGCGCATCGGCTTCGTGGCTTCGTCAACGGTATTTTCACGATCAGCCAAGGTTCGCGCGGAAGGCGACGGCATCAGGGGGCCTCGCCTGCCGCAGACAAGGTCCCCTTAGGCGAGCGAGATCATGGCCAACAGCTTGCCCTGGAGCGTGAAGGGCGTCGATCCCCGGACGCGCGATGCGGCAAAGGCGGCGGCCCGCCGGGCGGGCATGACGCTGGGCGAATGGCTCGACCACAAGATTCGCGACGAGAGCGAGGAAGCCCTTGCTTCGACGCCTCCGGAACAGCTCGACATCGCCGCCCTGTCCGAGCGGCTGGCGCGCCTGTCGCAGGGCCGGATGGATACGGCGCCGCGGCAGCCGGAGCCGGCCCCGTCGCGCGAGGCGATCGACAGCCTCGTCGGCCAGGCAGCCGCCCTCGAAAGCATGACGCGTGAAGCCAATGCCCGGACCGCCGGCGCGCTGGATTCGATCACCCGCTGGATCGAGAAGACCGAGGACCGCCTGTCGTCGAGCGAGCGCGGCTCGGCCGAGCGGCAGGAACGCGCCACCAATGTCATCGCCGACGCCATCAAGACGATGGGCGAGCGCATCGCCGAGATCGAGCGCCGCAACATCGAGGCCCAGCAACCGCGCGTCGAACAGGCGCCCCGCCTCGCCTTCAGCCGCGAGGGGCTTGCCGCCGCCGTCACCGACATCCGCACGCGCCAGCGCTTCCTCGACACCGACGAGGCCGTGGCAGCCCGGCCGGCAGCCGTCGCCCCCGAGCGCATCTCGGCCTTGCGCGAGGACCTGCGCGAGCTTGGCTCCCGCCTCTCCCACGAAAGCCGCCGCCCCGCCCAGCCGCAGCGGCCGGCCGCGCCCATGCGCGTCGACACCAGCGCCATCGAGGCCAAGATCGGCCTCCTGGCCGAACGCCTCGACAGGCTCGACCGGCGCGACCAGTTCGAGCCCCTGCTCAAGCCGCTCACCCGGATCGAGGCGGAAGTCTCGCGGCTCTCGCAGGACCGCGCCGGTGAAAGCTACCAGCGCTTCCAGCTGGAGATCGCGCATCTCGCCGCCAAGGTCGATGCGCTCGCCACCCGCGGCGGCCAGGTCACCAATCTCGATCCCGTCCGGCGTGACATCGCCGAACTGAGGGATCTCCTCGGCGCCGGCGGACAGGACCACAAGCTGGAGAACCTCTCCGAGCAGGTCGCCACGCTCGGTTTCGAGATCGGGCGGCTGCGCGACGTCCAGCCCGACATGAGCGAGCTGCGCAGCCTCGCGAACGCGATCGACGACGTGCGCGGCGTCGTGCTGTCGCAGCGCGGCGAATTCCCCGGCGCCGGCCTGCTGACGTCGCTGGGCACCCAGATCGACACCCTCTCGCACAAGTTCGACGCGATCGCCTCGCAAAAGCTCGACGAAGCGGCGTCCCAGCGCCAGAGCGAGTATCTCGCCAGCCGCATCGATTCGCTGCAGCAGCGGATCGAGACGCTGGCCGAGCAGGGCCCCTCCGCCGTCACCCGCCAGATCGAGGCGCTCTCCGGCCGGATCGAGAGCCTCGCCGCTTCGAGCCAGCTGACCCGGATGGTCGGCGAAGGCGCGGCCACGGTCGATCTAAACCCGATCGAGCAGATGCTGAAGCATCTCGCCGAGAAGATCGACGAGGCCGGCGCGCCCGGCGCCAACGCCGAATCCTTCGATGCGCTCGAACGGCAGATCTCCGGCATCGCCAGCCGTCTCGACGAGGCCTCCGCGACCCGCTTCGCCGAGAACGGCATGGAGCGTACGCTGCAGGATCTCGTCGTGCACCTGCGCTCGATGCGCGAGGAAACCGCCGCCGAACGGGCCGCACTGGTCCAGGCGGCGAGCACGACGGCCCCCGGAAAGGGCATTGCCGAACTGTCGAGCCTGGTCACCGGGCTGCACGACACCCACGCCTCGTCCGATCGCCAGACCCGCGATGCGCTCGGCGCCGTCCACGGCTCGCTCGAGACGATCATGTCGCGGCTCGCGAGCCTCGAAGCCGATCTGCACGGCGAGCGGCGCCCGCCCGCGGGCACCCTCGCCGCCGCGATGCGCGGCGACGATACCCTCGTTCAGGCCAAGCCGGCCCCTGCTCCCAACCGTGACGGCGCGAGCCTTTCGGTCGGTGCCGCCGCGCAGGACCGCTTTGCGGCACCGGCGAGCGAGCCCGCCCGGACCGAGCCCGCCCTGCCGGCGGTCAGCACCGCCTTCGACATGCCGCTCGAGCCCGGCTCCGGGCGCCCGCGCCCCGAAGCCGTCGCCGCTGCCGGCCAGGACCCGCAATCGGTGCGCCAGAGCCTGATCGCCGCCGCGCGACGCTCCGCCAAGGCCGCCAGCGAGGCGGCCGCGTCCACGCCCGTGCCCGCCGCCGAGCCATCGACCAAGAGCCCCGGCCGCCTCAAGGAGATTCTGGAGAAGCGCAAACGCCCGCTCCTGCTCGGCCTCGCCGCGCTGGTCCTCGCCATGGGTACCGCGCATCTCGTCACCACCTCGCTGCGTGGCGACGGCGACAAGGCCGCCAACAACGAAGCCCGCAGCCTGATCGCTCCGCCGGCCGCCCAGCCGGAGGCCCCTGCCGCGCCGGCCCAGGCGCCCGCCAAGGATCAGTCCTCCGCCCTGCCCGCCACCCCGCAAGAGGCTCCGGCTCAGCCGGCGGCCAGCACTGCCGCACCCGAGCGCTCCATCACCGCATCGGCGGCTCCCGCGGCGCCTGCCGAGGCCGCTCCTGCGGCGGCGGCGCCGGCCGAGCAGGCTCAGGTCGTAACCGGGATCGGTGACCTGCCGGCCGGGTTCGGCAGCGCAGGCCTGCGCAAGGCGGCCCAGGACGGCGATGCGCGCGCGGTCTACGAACTCGCGAGCAAGGCTGCCGACGGGCCAGCCAACCAGCGCGACCCCAAGCTCGCGCTGCGCCTGTTCGAGCGCGCCGCGGTCGCGGGGCTTGCCCCCGCCCAGTTCCGTGTCGGCAACATGTTCGAGAAGGGCATCGGCACGCAGCGCGACCTCGCGCTCGCCCGTGTCTGGTACCAGCGCGCCGCCGAGCGCGGCAACGCCAAGGCCATGCACAACCTCGCCGTGCTCCATGCCGAGGGCGCCTCGGGAAAACCGGACTATGCCATGGCGACGGAGTGGTTCCGCCGCGCTGCCGAGCTCGGCGTCCGCGACAGCCAGTACAATCTCGCCGTGCTGCTGGGACGCGGTCTCGGCGCGCCGACCGACCTCGCCCAGTCCTTCGTCTGGTTCTCGGTCGCGGCGGGCCAGGGCGACGAGGATGCCGGCCGCAAGCGCGACGAGGTGGCCCAGCGCCTGAAGCCCGAGGATCTCACCGCGGCCAAGGGACTGGCGGCGAGCTGGAAGCCCCGGACGCTCGACGCCGCCGCCAACGAAGTCGCTCCGCCGGCCAAGGGCTGGGATGCCCAGCCCACCGCGGCGGTGGCCAAGCCGGCAAAGCCGTCCCGGTCCTGAGCCGCGTCGCGCAACGTCATGCTTTCGACGTGTTGACGCGAGAGTAAGAACGATCGTTTCCTAGGGCGGGCCGGAAGCGGCCCGCCTTTTCCATTCGGAAACTTGCCTTAACCCGGACAGCCTAGTCTGGGGCTCATCAGGCGCATGCAAACGTTCATGCGCCGCCTTTCGAGGGATCAGCGTGCAGATCTACCTGCCGATCGCCGAGCTGCCGATCAGCGTGCTGATGGTTCTCGGCCTGAGTGGCGCGGTGGGCTTCATCTCCGGCCTGTTCGGCGTCGGCGGCGGCTTCCTGCTGACGCCGCTGCTGATCTTCCTCGACATCCCGCCGGCCGTGGCGGTCGCGACCGTCGCGGCGCAGGTCGCGGGCTCCTCGATGACCGGCGTGCTGACCTATCTCCGGCGCAAGGCGCTCGACCTCAAGCTCGGTGGCGTGCTCGTCAGCGGCGGTATCCTGGGCACCGTCCTCGGCGTGCTGTTCTTCAACACGATGCGCCGGCTCGGCCAGCTCGAACTCGTGATCACGCTGTCCTACGTCACGCTGTTCTCGATCATCGGCGGGCTGATGCTCTACGACGCGCTGCGCGCCATGCTGCGCGTCCGGGCCGGCAAGCCGGCGCGGTTGAAGCGGCGCGGCGGCATGCACCCCTGGTGGATGGGCCTGCCCTTCCGCCAGCGCTTCTACCGCTCCGGCCTTTATTGCAGCGTCATTCCCATCGCGCTCCTCGCCATCGTCATCGGCTTCATCGGCGCCGTGCTCGGCGTCGGCGGCGGCTTCATCCTGGTTCCCGGCCTGATCTACTTCTTCCGGATTCCGCCGGCCGTGGTGGTCGGCACCTCGCTGTTCCAGATCCTGGTGACGATGACCGGCGCGACCGTGCTGCACGCCGTCACCAACCAGTCGGTCGATATCGTTCTGGCCGTGCTGCTGCTGGTCGGCGGCGTGATCGGCGCGCAGTTCGGCGGACGAGCGGCGCGCAATCTCAATGTCGAATCCTTCCGCCTGCTGCTGGCGCTGCTGATCCTGTCGGTGGGCCTGCGCTTCGCCATCGAGCTCTTCATCCCGCCGAGCGAGCCGTTCTCGGTCGTCGTGCCGGAGAGCGCGCGATGAAATGGCTCGCCGCGCTCCTTACCGCATTCTCGATCGGGCACGCGACCAACGCGGCGCGCGCCGAGACGCTGATCGCGGCGATGTCGAGCCATCAGATCCAGATCACCTCGAACTATACCGGCAGCCAGCTCACGGTGTTCGGACTGGTCGAGCGCGACGGCCGGACGATCGCGCGCGGCGACCCCTACGACATCATCGTCACGGTGCGCGGGCCGAGGCGGATGCTGCTGGTGCGCGAGAAGGAGCGGCTCGGCCCGATCTGGATCAACCGGACGCAGAGGCGCTTCCCGGACAACCCGGTCTTCCTGCATGTTGCCAGCAACCGGCCGATCGCAGAGATGATGTCCAACGAAACGGCGCAGCGCGACCGTATCGGCCTCGCCAATGCCGAGCGGCCTTCCGGCAGCTGGGTCGATCTCGATCCCGGTGCGCGGCGCTTTCGCGAAAGCCTCGTCCGGATCATGCAGGCCAAGGACCTCTACGGCTACGAGGAGCGCGGCGTCACCTTCCTGTCGAGCGCGCTGTTCAGCGCACCGGTCGACATCCCCGCGACGGCGCCGACCGGCTCCTACACGGTCGATATCGTGCTCTATTCCGGCGGCGTGCCCCTAGCGCGGCAACAAACCAATTTCGAGGTGATCAAGACCGGGATCGAGCAGCGGCTGGCCTCCGGCGCCTATGACTGGGCCATCCTGTACGGCCTCGTCACCGTGCTTATCGCGCTGTTCCTCGGCTGGAGCGCGAGTGTGATCTTCCGACGCGACTAGAGAAGTTCCGCATAGGGCAGGAAGGGCGCGAAATCGCCCGCCTCGACCCGCGCGACATCTTCGGCCAGCACGACGAGCCCATCGGACTGCGCGAGCGAGGCGAGCGAGCCTGCGCCCTCGCCGGGATGCCGGCGAGCGACAACCACGCCATCAGCGCCCTGTTCGAGCGAAACGCGCAGGAATTCGCGGCGACCCGTTTTCCGGGCATGCGAAAAGTCAAGCCTGACCGGCCAGGCTCGCGGTCGAGCAGAGGTTTCGCCAGCCAGCCGGGCGATCAGCGGGCGCGCGACGAAGGCGAAGCCGACGAAAACCGCGACAGGATTGCCGGGCAGCCCCACGAAGGGCGTGCCGGCGACATTGCCGATCGCGATCGGCTTGCCCGGCTTGATCGCAACCCGCCAGAGGTCGAGCGCACCGCAGGCCAGCACGGCGTCCCTGACGTGATCGGCTTCGCCGACGGAGACGCCGCCGGAGGTGATGACGAGATCGCAACCGGCCGCCGCCTCGCGCAGCCGCTGCGCCAATCCTGCCGCCTCGTCGCTGAGGATGCCGAGATCGACGACCTCGGCGCCGGCCCGCGCCAGCATGGCCCGCAGCATCGCCCGATTGGCGTCATAGATCGCGCCGGAACCAAGTGCCCTGCCCGGCTCGGTGAGCTCGTCCCCGGTCGAGAACAGCGCGACACGCGGGCGGCGGCGCACCGTGACATCGGCCAGCCCCAGCGCAGCGAGCAGGCCGAGGTCCTGCGGGCCAAGGCGCCGGCCCGCCGGCAGGACCGCCTGACCACGCGCGACATCCTCACCCGCCAACCGCAGATTGGCGCCGCGCCTGATGCCGGCCGGCAGGGTGACCGCACCATCGCTTGCGACAACATCCTCCTGCATCACGATGGTATCGGCGCCGTCGGGAACCGGGGCACCGGTGAAAATGCGCCAGGCGCCCTGCTCCAATCGTGCGGGGGCCTCTCCGGCCATCGTCCAGCCCAGCACCGGCAGGCTAGTCGCCGCGCCGGGTGCGAGATCGCCGAAGCGGACGGCATAACCATCCACCGCGGAATTGGCGAAGGGCGGGAGATCGCACGGCGCGATCACCGCTTCCGCCAGCACATGGCCGTCGGCTTGGGCGAGCGGAAGCTTCACAGTGCCGGCGAGCGGGTGCACGCGCGAAACCGCATCAGCTGCCGCCTCGTCGAGCGTGACGAGCCCGGAATCGCTCCGGCCATCACCCAGCCGCGCCATCACGGTCCCCGCCTGCTTCGGCCGCCTGAGCGCATTGCCGCCCGCTTCCTCCCGATCGATCGTTCTTCATCGGCGGCGCGGCCTGTGGGGTCAAGCACCCTGCGGCATGGCGGCGGTTGCCGGCCGCCGAACAGCCGTCCTATGAAACAGCATGACGACGATGGCCCCGACGGGCACGCCCCCCGACGCGATCGAGCTGGACCTGCGCGGCCTGAAATGCCCGCTTCCGGTGCTGCGCGTGCGCAAGGCGCTGATCGCCGCGCGGGCCGGTACGCTCCTCGTCGTGCAATGCACCGACCCGATGGCCGCGATCGACCTGCCGAACCTCGCGCGCGAAACCGGCGACGTCATCGAGTTGCAGGGGGATGCGGACGGCGCCCTCGTCTTCCATATCCGCAAGGCGGCCTAGACAACCACGTCATGCTCGGGCTTGACCCGAGCATCTCCTGAAAGAGATTCTCGGGTCTGCGCTTCGCTACGCCCGAGAATGACGCTTCCGAGAAACGGAGTTCGACAACGTGACCGTCTCCCAAGCCGATGTCCTGCGGGCGCTCGAACTGGTGAAGCTGCCGGCAAGCGGGCAGTCGCTCGCCGCCTCCGGCCGCATCGGCGACATCCTTGTCGACGGCGGCAAGGTGATCTTCGCCATCGGCATCGACGCGACCGAAGCCGCAGCGATGGAGCCGGTGCGAAAGGCGGCCGAAAGCGCCGTCGGCGGCCTGCCGGGCGTGACGCAGGTTCTGGTCGGGCTGACGGCCGACAAGGCCGGTCCTTCGGCCGGGATGCAGGCCCGACAGCAGGCGCAGCGTCCCGGACCGGGCGGACCGCCCCGACCAGCCGGTGTGCCGGGCGTGAAGCAGATCATCGCCGTCGCCAGCGGCAAGGGCGGCGTCGGCAAGTCGACGACCGCGGCCAATCTCGCCGTGGCGCTCGCGACGCTCGGCCTCAAGGTCGGCGTGCTCGACTCCGACATCTACGGGCCGTCCATGCCGAAGATCTTCGGCATTACCGGCAAGCCGCAGATCGTCTCCGGCCGGACGCTCGCGCCGATGGAGGCCTATGGCCTCAAGGTCATGTCGATCGGCTTCCTCGTCGACGAGGAGACGCCGATGATCTGGCGCGGGCCGATGGTGATCTCGGCCATCACCCAGATGCTGCGCGAGGTCGCCTGGGGCGAGCTCGACGTGCTCGTCGTCGACATGCCGCCCGGCACCGGCGACGCCCAGCTCACCATGGCCCAACAGGTGCCGCTCGCCGGGGCCGTCATCGTCTCGACGCCGCAGGACCTCGCCCTGCTCGACGCGCGCCGCGGCGTCGCGATGTTCAGGAAGGTCGCGGTACCGATCCTCGGCCTCGTCGAGAACATGAGCTATTTCACCTGCCCGGCCTGCGGGCATCGCTCCGACATCTTCGCCCATGGCGGCGCCCGGCACGAGGCGGAGCGGCTCGGCATCCCCTTCCTCGGCGAGATCCCACTGGCCATGCCGATCCGCGAGACCTCCGATGGTGGCCGCCCGATCGTCGCCAGCGATCCCACGAGCGCCCATGCCAAGGCCTATGTCGCGCTGGCCCGGCAGGTGCAGGCCAGCCTCGGCGGCGCGGTCCGGGCCGCTCCGCGCATCGTCATCGAGTAGTATTCGGCGAGCGTCACGCCGGGTGCTTGACAAACCGGACTTTTTGTTCTTCTTTTGTTCTTTATCTGGAAGGACGAAAGCCATGGCCGTCCATCGCGCCCGCCATATCGGGATCGGCATCGACCACCCGGTGGAGGAGGTCTATGCCTTCCTCGCCGACCCCGCGAACTTCCCGCGCTGGGCCGAGGGCCTCGGCCACAGCTTCGTGCCGGTCGAGGGCATGACCTGGCGCGCCGAGACGCCGATGGGGCCGATGCGCATCCTGTTCAGCGAGCCGAACAACCATGGCGTGCTCGACCATGCCGTCATCCCCCAGCACGGTCCGGCCATGCACAATCCGATGCGGGTCGTCGCCAATGGCGACGGGGCCGAAATCGTGTTCACGCTGTTCCAGCGCGACGGCATGTCCGATGACGAGATGGCGGGGGATGCGGCCATGGTCGCCCGCGACCTCGCGGCGCTGAAGGCTCTGCTGGAAGGGTAAGCGCCAGTCAGGCCACGCTTGCGGCCAGCCGCTCAGCCTCGACGAGATCCTCGGGCGTGTTGACGTTGAAGAAGGGATCGAGCGGTTCAGCGGACCATTCGGCGACGGCGACGCCATGCCCCTGCGCCCAGCGGCCAAGCTTGCGCTCGCCCGCGGCCAGCGCCTCGCGTAACTCCTCCCGCAACGCGACCGGCCAGAGGCCGATGGCGTGGTGCTGCTGCCCACCCGAGGCCGCGCAGGCGAGCGGCGTGCCGGCGGCAGCCCGCGCCTGATGCAGGCGCGCGGCGAGATCCCCAGGAATGAAGGGCGTATCGGCGGCGACGCTGAGCAGCCACTCGGTTTGCGGCCTGTGAGCTGCAATCCAGTCAAGCCCGGCGAGGATTCCCGCAAGGGGTCCGGCAAAATCCGGCACCGTATCGGCGACGACCGGCAGGCCGAAGCCGGCGAGCCGCGCCGGATCGCCGTTGGCATTGAGCAGAAGGTCGTCACACTGGCCGCGCAGGCGATCGATGACATGGGCGAGGATCGGCCTGCCGGCGAGCGGCTTCAGCGCCTTGTCGCCACCGCCCATCCGCCGGGCGAGGCCGCCCGCGAGGATCAGGCCGATGGTCGGCGTTTCCGCCATGAGGCTCAAGCCGCGACGCGCGTTGCCGCCAGCGCCCAGCGCTCCACCGCCGCCTCATCGACAGGCAATTCGAGCCAGTCGTCACCGGCGAAATCACGCCAGGCCGGCAGGAAATCGCTGCGCACGGCGATCAGCAGCGGCAGGCCGGCGAGCAGCGCACCGGCGATCTCCGCGCGCAGCCCCTCGCCCGCGGCCTCCTGCTTGCCGAAGCGGTTGACGATGACGAGATCGGCGCGCCCGGCCAGCGCATCGGAGAAGGCTGCGGCAGCGGCGGCCAAACCAGCGGCATCGAGATGGCAGCCCGAAGCGCCTGCGCCGAGATCCTGGCTGATCGCGAAACGCCGGCCGCTCGCGACATCCTCCAGCGACATCGCCATGCAGCGGTCGTCGCAGGCCGGATCGTTGTGCTGGACGACGCCGCCGAGGCGCAGCCCCTGGCGCTTCAGCCGGGCCACGAGCCCGTGCATGAAGGCATCGATCGGAAAGCCGCTCGCAAAGGGGATGGCCGCCAGCATGGTCATGCCGGTTTCTCTCACGAACGCCGCCGCTTCGCCAGAGGCCCGGCGTCGCACCATCGGGTACCAGCCATAGGGGCCCTCCGGAGATCATCATGCTCCGCGCCATCGATTTGACGATGTCAAAACAGGCTTTCAGTGTTGCGCCGCACCTACAGTCGAGGGCGCTTGCGCCCGCTAGGGTGGCAGCGGCTCATCCCGGGCGGCCGGGCAGGCCGAGAGGCTGTCAGGACCCCGCCGAAACGCATGATCCGCAACAACGCCCAAGCCCCGCTCGATCCGGCCACCGACGCCGCGCTGCTGCTGCGGCGCATCGGCTTCGGCACGCTGGCACTCGTCCTGCCGCTGGCTGCGCTGGTCTCGCGCCGCGCTGCCGTCGTGCTGGTGCCGATCGGCATCGCCCTGCTGATCATCGCGACGCTGATCGAAGAGCCTCGCAAATTCGTCGGCACGCTCCGTGCGCTCCTGGTCAGCCGCCCCGGCCTGATCCTGATCGGCCTGATCGCCTGGGCCTTCCTCTCCCTGGTCTGGAGTCCGTTTCCGGGCGCCGCCGTCGAGAAGGCGGGCAATCTGATGCTCGCTGCCGTGCTCGGCTTCGTCGGCCTCTCGGCCCTGCCCGAGCGGATGCGCTCCTCGAACCTCAACCTTGTCGCGCTCGGCACCGGCACCGCCGGCATCTTCGCGCTCGGTCTGATCGCGGTCGCGGCGCTGCGCCATGCCGAGACACCGCCCGGCGCCGTCGAGCGCGGCGTCTCGATCATCCTGATCATGGCCTGGCCGGCGCTGGCCTGGCTGCTTTCGCGCGAGCGCGGCCTCAGTGCACTGGGCTTGGCCCTCGTCGTGACGCTGCTGGCGCTGACGCGCTTCGAGGACGGCGAGACGCTCGCCATGATCTTCGGCGCCGTCGCCTTTGGCGCCGTCACCGCCAGCCCTGAGCGCGCGACGCAGATCATCGCCGCCATCATCGCCGGGCTGATGCTGTTCGCGCCGATCCTGCCCTTCCTGATGGCGCCGCTGGTCTCGATCCTGCCCGACAGCGCCGACGACTTCGCGCAGATGCTCTCGATCTGGGCCGACGTGATCCGGCAATCGCCGATCGAGCTGATAACCGGGCACGGGCTCGATACCGTCGTGCGCGGGCAGATGAACGGCACCTTGCCGCAGCCCGCCCCGGCGACCCTGCTGTTCGAGACCTGGTACGAACTCGGGCTGGTCGGGGCCGCAGCCGCCGCAGCCTGCCTCTATTTCGCGATCCGCGCCGCCGGGCGCATGACCGGTGCGCTGGCAGCCGGCGGCGTCGCGGCTTTCACCACGGCCTTCGCGCTCAGCGTCTTCGGCTTCGCGCCGCTGCTGCCCTGGTGGCTGATGACCCTGACCGCCGTGATGCTGCTGTTCGGCGCCATCGCGCGGGGCCAGTACCGCACCGACCGCCCGGCGGTGCCGCTGCCGACGCGCCCGGTCAATCATACCCGGCCCAAGGCGAGCCCGCCGCCCGCTCCCTGACGGTCGGACTCAGCCGCAATCTCGAATGCGCTTAGCCGACGCTTGACGGCTGGGCGTCCGCCGCGCTCTCGTGCCGCCGAACCGGAATCGCTGGGGCAAAGGACCAGAGCGCCATGAGCTTCGACGTCACCGAATTCGACGTCACCCTTGCCGACGTCCAGGCCGCCGCCGCGCGCATTGCCGGCAAGGTCCGCCGCACGCCGACCTATTACAGCGCGGGGCTGTCCGCTCGGCTCGGCGTCGAGACCTGGGTGAAGGTCGAGAGCCTGCAGCTCGGCGGCTCGTTCAAGGTCCGCGGCTGCTACAACAAGCTGATGGGGCTCAGCGAAGCCGAACTGACGCGCGGTGTCGTCACCGTCTCGGGCGGGAACCACGCCATCGCCGTGTCACTCGTCGCGCGCGCCGTCGGCACGCGGGCGCTGGTGCTGATGCCGAAGGCGACGCCGGCGCTCAATATCCGCCTGACCGAGGAGGCCGGCGGGCAGGTCGAGCTCTGCGAGGATTCCGTCGCTGCCTTCGCCAAGGCCGAAGACTACGCCGCGCAGGGCATGACCCACGTCCATTCCTATGACGACCCGGCGATCATCGCCGGACATGGCACACTCGGCCTCGAACTGGCGGCCGATGCCGGCGGGCGGCTCGACCATGTCTTCATCTCGGTTGGCGGCGGCGGCTTCTCGGCCGGCGTCGGCACAGCCTTGAAGGGGCTCGATCCGGCCGTGCGGCTGCATGGCGTCGAGACCGAGGGCGCCACGACGATGACGCAGGCGCTGGCGGCTGGCGAACCTGTCGCGATCCGCCCGACCTCGATCGCCCGCACGCTCGGCGCGCCCTTCGCGACCAAGCGCACCATGGCCGCGGCCCGGCAGTTCCTCGAAGAGATCATCGTGGTGTCCGACGCGGAGGCCGTCCGCGAACTCGTCTGGGTGCTCCAGAACGGACGGGTGCTGCTGGAGCCGGCGGCCTCCTGCGTGGTCGCCGCCGCATTGGCGCGCAAGGACAGCTTCCGGTCCGACGAGAGGGTTTGCCTCGTGCTCTGCGGCTCGAATGTCGCGCTCGAGGATATCGACGGCTGGCGCAAGAGCTTCGGCGTCTGAGCCGGCGCGAAAGCATTTCCGGAACCGACTATGGACAACCGATCGATCCCAACGCTGCAGACGCAGCGCCTCGTACTGCGCCCGATGGCCGAGGCCGACTTCCCTGCCTATGCCGCCTTCCTGGCTTCGCCGCGGGCCGCCGGGCTGGGCGGGCCGTTATCCCTGAGACAGGCCTGGGGCCTGTTCTGCCACGACATCGCCTGCTGGAGCCTCTACGGCCATGGCGGGCTGATGATCGACCGGCGTTCGGACGGTGTCTGCATCGGACAGGTCGGTATCAGCCATGGCCCGCTCTTCCCGGAGAAGGAGCTGGGCTGGCTGCTCTATGAGGGCCATGAAGGACAGGGCTACGCGACCGAGGCCGCGCTCGCGCTGCGCGACTGGGCCGGGCAGGCGCTCGGGGTCCCCGAGCTGGTCAGCTATATCGCGCCGAACAACGCAGGTTCGGCCGCCGTGGCCGAGCGGCTCGGCGCCATCCGCGACCTGCTGGCCGACAGACCGGACCCGAACGATCTGGTCTATCGGCACAGGCTCACGACCACGCCCCGCTAAAGGGCGCGGCCCGCGTCGTCAGTTGCTGTTGCGGGCGAGCCGGGCATAGCGGCTGCGCTTGCTGGCGGAAGCGTAGCGGCTGCGCTTGTGGCCGTACCAGGAGAGCTCGCGCTCGCCGACATCGGCATGGACCAGGCCGTTGGAGTAGGTGCCGACACCGCCGACATTGTCGATTGCGCGCGCGGCAGCGGCGGCCTTGCGCGACGAGGTCGCCATCGGCCGGAAATCGATCGCCCGGCCACTATAGTGCTGCGAGTGGCGGGCATGGCGGCCGCCGCAGGTCGAGGTGATCTGGATCGGGCCGATCTTCGCGACAAGCTCGGCGATCATCGCCTTCGTCTCGGGCTTGAGGCAGCCGAGGCCTTTGACCTGCGGCTGAAAGGAAATTTTCTCGGGCGTGACATCAGCTAGGGCGGCCGCAGGCAAGAAACCACATAGTAACGCAAGCAACGACAAGCGACGCATCATCTACCAGACATGTAAGGGGGAATTGAAAGGGATCAGGCCAGATAATCTCGATGGCCCGAGCGGATGCCGCCTCCGCTAATCGTCAAGCAAGGCCAAATCATGGCTGCGGCCTTTCCAGATTATTGCACTACCGTTACCCAGATCGCTCCTCGACCCCCACAGATCGCTCCTGACCTTTCGATAGGGCCCTTGCCATTCCGCCAAGGCCCATCCCCTGCGCGCCACCGGCTTGGACAGGCGGGGCGAGGCTGGGCTAGCCTGCGCGACGGCACCCGCTTTCTGCGTGGTCGCCCCATGCCATCTCAGAGGATACGATGCCCAAGACCGACATCATCGCGGCGCTCACCCCGGAAATCACCGCGATCCGCCGCGACATCCATCGCCACCCCGAGCTGATGTACGACGTGCACCGGACCGCCGGCCTCGTCGCCGACAAGCTCCGGGAATGGGGCGTCGACGAAGTCGCCACCGGCGTCGGCCAGACCGGCGTCGTCGGCGTCATCAAGGGCAAGGGCCAGGATTCCGGCCGCGTCATCGCCATGCGCGCCGACATGGACGCGCTGCCGATCCATGAGGAGACCAATCTCCCGCACCGCTCGACCGTACCCGGCAAGATGCATGCCTGCGGCCATGACGGCCACACCGCCATGCTGCTCGGCGCCGCCAAGTACCTGAGCGAGACCCGCGATTTCGACGGCACCGCCGTGCTGATCTTCCAGCCGGCCGAAGAGGGCGGCGCCGGCGCCAAGGCGATGATCGACGACGGGCTGATCACCCGCTTCGGCATCCAGGAAGTCTACGGCATGCATAACAAGCCGGGCGTGCCCGTCGGCAAGTTCGAGATCCGCAAGGGCCCCGCCATGGCCGCGGCCGACCAGCTTCACATCAAGATCGAGGGCCTTGGCGGCCACGCGGCTGCGCCGCATCGCGTCAACGACCCGATCGTCGCCTCCTGCGCGCTCGTCTCGGCGCTGCAGACGGTTGCCTCGCGCAATGCCGACCCGCTCGAGTCGATTGTCGTCTCGGTGACCGCGCTGAATGCCGGCGAGGCCTTCAACGTCATTCCGCAGACCGCGGAGATCAAGGGCTCGGTCCGCACGCTGACGCCGGAAACCCGCGACCTCGCCGAGAAGCGCATCGCCGAGATCGTCGAGGGCGTGATGAAGGCCTTCGGCATGAAGTACCAGCTCAACTATCGCCGCGGCTATCCGGTGACCTTCAACCATGCCGGCCAGACCGATTTCGCCACCAGCGTGACGAAAGAGGCCTTCGGCTCGGACGCGATCAACACCGAGGTGCCGCCGACCATGGGTTCGGAAGACTTCTCCTACATGCTGGAGGAGCGCCCCGGCGCCTTCATCAATATCGGCAACGGCGACTCGGCTGGCCTGCACAACCCGGCCTACGAGTTCAACGATGCGGCGATCCCGGTCGGCGTGAACTACTGGGCGAGCCTCATCGAGATCGCTATGCCGCAGCGCAGCTGACGGCGAGGCGATGAGCGACATCGATTGTCTGGTGATCGGGGCCGGCGTCGTCGGCCTCGCGGTTGCCCGCGAACTGGCGCTGGCCGGACGCGAGGTCGTCATCGCCGAAGCCACTGAGGGCATCGGCACCCAGACCTCGGCACGCAATTCCGAGGTCATCCATGCCGGGATCTACTATCCGCCCGGCTCGCTGAAGGCTCGCGTCTGCGTCGCGGGCCGCAGCAAGCTCTATCGTTACCTCGGGGAGCGCGGCCTGCCGCATAAGCCCTGCGGCAAGCTGATCGTCGCCACCTCCGAGGCGCAGAAGCCGGCGCTGGAGACGATCATGGCCCGTGCCAAGGCTTCGGGCGTCGATACGCTGCGCTGGCTCTCTGGAGCCGAGGCGAAGGCGATGGAACCGGAGGTGCGCTGCGAGATCGCCCTGCTCTCGCCCGAGACCGGTGTTGTCGACAGCCATGCGCTGATGCTGTCGCTGCTCGGCGAATGCGAGGCCGCCGGCGGCTCGCTTGCGCTGAACACCCCGATCACCGGCTGGCGGCGGGAGGCAGAGGGCTTCAGCGTCGATTTCGGCGGCGACGATCCGGCGACCTATTCGGTGCGCACTGTGGTCAATTCTGCCGGCCATGGCGCACCGAAACTGCTCGGCCTGCTCGACGATTTCCCGCGTGAGCATGTACCGGTGCAGCACTATGCCAAGGGCAATTACTTCGCACTGACGGGCAAACAGCCCTTCAGCCATCTCGTCTACCCGGTGCCGGAGGCGGCTGGTCTCGGCATCCACGCCACGATCGACATGGGTGGGCGCGTGAAATTCGGGCCCGATGTCGAATGGGTCGAGCACGATCAGGATCTGGTGGTCGATCCGGCGCGGGCAGAGAAATTCTACGCGGCGATCCGGACCTATTGGCCGGCGTTGCCCGACGGAGCGCTGGTCGCGGATTACGCGGGCATCCGCCCGAAGCTGCACGGGCCAAGCGAGCCGATGCCGGATTTCCGGATCGATGGGCCGGAGGTGCATGGGGTGCCGGGGCTGGTCAACCTGCTCGGTATCGAGAGCCCGGGGCTGACGAGTTCGCTCGCGATCGCCGAGATGGTGCGGGAGAAGCTCGCGGCCTGAAGGGTGTCTTCCCGCACGCGCC
The DNA here is from genome assembly GCF_058783685.1 of Allobosea sp. FW305-C-101. Taxonomy (NCBI): domain Bacteria; kingdom Pseudomonadati; phylum Pseudomonadota; class Alphaproteobacteria; order Hyphomicrobiales; family Alloboseaceae; genus Allobosea; species Allobosea sp. FW305-C-101. The sequence continues at coordinate 1,128,037 of NZ_JBYSYT010000001.1, forward strand.
GCAGCACGCAGTGCTGCTGCGCAGATGCGGGACCGTCCTCAGGAAAAGGCGCCTTCTCGTCGCGCGGTCCCGTGTCTGCGCAGCAGCGTTACACGCTGCAGCGCGCACGGGATGACGCACTTCTTTCCACGCGCTTATCTTCCGCGCCGCGCGCCCTTACGCCCGCGCCTTCACGAACGCTTCCTTTGCCTCGCGCGCCAGCGTCTCGATACGCTTCCAATCACCCGCGGCGATCGCATCGGCCGGAACCAGCCAGGAGCCGCCGACGCAGATGACCTGCGGCAGAGCGAGGTAATCACTGAGGTTCTTCAGGCCGACACCGCCGGTCGGGCAGAAGGTCATCTGCGGGAACGGGCCGGAGAGCGCCTTCAGCGCCGGCGGGCCACCGGCCTGCTCGGCCGGAAAGAACTTCGCGGTGGTACGGCCAGCGGCAACCGCTCGCATGCAGTCGGAAGCCGTCGCGACGCCCGGCAGCCAGGGCAGGCCCGCCTTGCGCAGGGCTTCATCGACGCCCTCGCTGAAGCCAGGGCTGACCACGGCCTGCGCGCCGGCATCCTTGACCTGCTGGGCCTGAGCCGGCGTCACCACCGTGCCCGCGACCGCCAAGGCCTTCGGCACCGATTTCGCGATGGCCGCGAGGGCTTCCATCGCGGCCGGGCGGCGCAGCGTGACCTCGACGACATCGATGCCGCCGGCGACCAGCGCATGGGCGAGATCGACGGCGCGCGAGGCGTCCTCGATCACCACGACGGGGATCACGCCGCAGCTCTTCAACCGGGCAATCGCGGCAGTCTCGTCCATGGTCTCGTCTTTCAATCGATTTGAGCAGGAAATCCGGCTCTACTCCTTCGCCCAGTAGACGTCGAGCCCTCGCGCGCCGCCAAGCAGAAGATCGACCGGCAACGGCTGCTGCTCGCGCTCGGAAGCGACCTTGAGCACGGCTTCCTTGGCCGCGCCCGAGACCAGCAGGCTCGCCCAGCCGGCGCCAAGCAGGCGGGCGGGCGAGAGCGAGAGCCGCGGCGGCAGGCCCGGCGGGCGGGCGACGACGATGCCGCTATCGGGCACGTCGTGGAAGGTCGCCTCCGCACCCGGAAAGAGCGAGGCGATATGGCCGTCCGCGCCCATGCCGCTGACGAGCAGGTCGATCTCAGGGAGTTCGGCGAGCTTGGCGCAGAGCAGCGCAGCCGCCGCCTCGATATCGCTGCCGTGCTCGTGGAAGGACAGGAAATTGGCCCGCCCTGCGGCCAGCGGCGCGAATTGCGCCCGGATCATGCGCTCGTTCGAGGCGGCGTCATCGGCCGCGACGAAACGCTCGTCGGTCGGCAGCAGCGTGACCTGTTGCCAGGGCAGATCGTGCCGGCCGAGCGCGGCGAGGAAGCCCGCCGGGGTCGTGCCGCCGGGCACGGCGAGCAGCGCCCTGCCCTGTCCGGCGAGCAAATCCTTCAGCCGGATCGCGACGGCCTCCGCCAGCGCTTCGGAAGCGTCGGCCAAGGTGGCGAAGCGGTGCCAGGCGAGCGGGCCGGCCATCAGACCAGATCCGGATCGGCCCAGGAGCGGCCGTCGCGCTCGATCAGGCCGATCGCCTGCGACGGGCCCCAGGAGCCGGCGGCATAGCGATGCGGATGCGGGTAATAGTCCTGCCAGCCGGCGATGATCGGATCGACCCAGGACCAGGCCTGCTCGACCTCGTCGCGATGCATGAACAGCGTCTGGTCGCCGCGGATCACGTCGGTCAGGAGGCGCTCATAAGCGTCCGGCGTGCGCTCGTCGAAGGCGGTGGAATAGCGCAGGTCGAGCTGGCGCGGTACGATCTTGAGCCGGCCGGAGCCCGGCACCTTCATCATGAGCTGGAGCTGCACGCCATCGTTCGGCTGCAGGCGGATGAAGAGGCGGTTGGCGTCGAGCCGGTCGCAGGAGCCGCCGCCGAAGATCGAATGCGGCACCGGCTTGAAGGTGACGGCGATCTCGGAATAGCGCTGCGCCATGCGCTTTCCCGTGCGCAGGTAGATCGGCACGCCGGCCCAGCGCCAGTTGTCGACCTCGCAGCGGATGGCGACGAAGGTCTCGGTGTTCGAGCCGTGGCCGAGTTCCTCGGAATAGCCGCGCACGCGCTGGCCGTCGATCTGGCCGGCGCCGTACTGGCCGCGCACGGTGTAGCGCTGGACGTCCGGCCCGACGATGGGGCGCAGCGCCTTCAGAACCTTGATCTTCTCCTCGCGGACGGCGCCGGCCTCCAGCATGTTCGGCGGCTCGATGGCGAAGAGGGTCAGCAACTGCATGAGATGGTTCTGAACCATGTCACGCATATGCCCGGACTTGTCGTAATAGCCGGCGCGCTGCTCCAGCCCGACCGTCTCGGCTACCGTGATCTGGACATGGTCGATGTCCCGGCTCGACCATGAGCGCTCGAACAGCGTGTTGGCGAAGCGCAGGACAAGCAGGTTCTGCACCGTCTCCTTGCCGAGATAATGGTCGATCCGGTAGGTTCGGCTTTCCGGCAGGATGCGCGCGACGGCATCGTTGATCGCCCGCGCCGAGGCGAGATCGCGGCCGAGCGGCTTTTCCAGGATGACGCGCGAGGTCGGCGTCAGGATCTCGGCCTTGGCGAGGTTCTCGCAGATCGGGATGAAGAGATCGGGCGGCGTCGAGAGGTAGAAGGAGCGGACGCGCTCGCTCTCGCCCAGAGCCTGCTTCAGCGCGCCATAGGTTTCGGGCTTCACCGCATCGAGCATCACCATGGTCAGGCGGCGCAGGAAGGGCTCGACCTGATCCTTCGGGATGCCCTCCTCGTCGAGGCGCTTGGCGATCTGCTTCGGCAGACCCTCGACATCCTCCTCCTTGCGGACGATGGCGAGGATGCGGCTCTCGCCGGGCAGGACACCCTCGCGATTGCGCTGGGCCAGCGCCGGAAAGAGCTTGCGCAGGGCAAGGTCGCCGCCCGCGCCGAAGATCACGAGATCGAAGGGCGGGACCGGCGTCCGCTCGGGGGCGGTCTCGGGCCGAAGCGCGTTGTCCACGATAGCGTCCATCAATCCAGTAACTCCGTCAGGCGGTGCCGGTTCGCTGGACCGGCGCGAAGCTTCGCTGGCCTGCCAACGTCGATCCGGACACGAAGCAGCTAGCGCAAGGCTGCGGCCAGAGTGGGACGGTTTTGCCGCGCTGCAAAGAGGGGACAGCGCAGGGCCGCTGCCCGTGCCGTTCAATATACGCTGGTGTCTCCCTGAGCCCTCATCCTGAGGAGCCATTCCCCTGGGAATGGCGTCTCGAAGGATGCTTCAGGAGGCTCCGGAGACATCTGGAACATCCTTCGAGACGCGAGCCTGCGGCCCGCTCCTCAGGATGAGGGCTGAGATGTGGAACCCACTCAGCCCGCGCGCCGGAAGCCCGCGCTCGCGGTCAGCAATTGCTGGGCATAGGCCGTCTGCGGCTGGCGCGCGGCCAGCGTCTCGACCGTCATTTCCTCGACGGCGCGGCCGAACTGCATGACCAGCAGGCGCTCGCACATGTGGCCTACGACCGAAAGGTCGTGGCTGACGAGGATATAGGTGAGCTTCCGCTCCTGCCTGAGCGCCGCAAGCAGGTTCAGCACCTCCGCCTGGATCGAGACGTCGAGCGCCGAGGTCGGCTCGTCGAGCAGCAGGATTGAGGGTTCGAGCACCAGCGCCCGCGCGATCGCGACGCGCTGGCGTTGGCCACCTGAGAGCTGATGCGGATAGCGGAAGCGGAACGAAGCCGGCAGGCCGACATCGGAGAGCGCCTTGCCGATGCGGGCCTCGGCATTGTCGAGGCCGTGGATCGCGAGCGGCTCGGCCAGCGTATCGTCGACCGTCTTCTTGGGGTGCAGCGAGCCATAGGGATCCTGGAAGACCATCTGGACGTTGCGATAGAAGACCTTGTCGCGAACCTTGGGCTGCTCCGTGCCCTCGATCGTGACGGTGCCGCTCCATTCCCGGTTGAGGCCGGAGAGCACGCGGAGAACGGTCGACTTGCCCGAGCCGGACTCGCCGACGAGGCCGTAGCTCTCGCCCTTGCGGACTTCGAAGGAGAGGTCCTTCACGACATGGGAATCGCCGAAGGAGACGTTGAGCTTGTCGACGGAGATCGCTGCGTTCGTCATGCCAGCCACGCCGGGTCACGGTTGAGGGTGGCGAGCTTCGCCCGGGGATGGTCGAGGTCCGGCAGGCATTCGAGCAGGCCGAGCGTATAGGGATGGCGGCGGCTGCGCGCGGCCTCATCGGCAAGCTCGGCCGCCGGCAGCGTCTCCATGACCTTGCCGCCATACATGACGATGACGCGGTCGCAGAAGGACTGCACCAGATGCAGGTCGTGGCTGATGAAGATCAGCCCCATCCCGCGCTCGGTGACGAGATCGTCGAGGATCTTGAGGATCTGGAGCTGGACGGTGACGTCGAGAGCCGAGGTCGGCTCGTCGGCGATCAGGACTTCGGGCTCGGCGATCAGCATCATCGCGATCATGACGCGCTGGCCCATGCCGCCCGAGACCTCGTGCGGATAGAGATCGTAGACGCGAGCGGGCTCGCGGATCTGCACCTGCTCCAGCATGGCGAGGCTGCGCTCGCGCGCCTCCCGCGAGCCGGCCTTGCGGTGGATGCGATAGGCCTCGGCGATCTGGCTGCCCACGGTCTCGACCGGGTTCAGCGAGAATTTCGGATCCTGCATCACCATGGAGATATGGCGGCCGCGGAGCTTGCGCCGCGCACCCTTGTCCATCGCCGTCAGGTCCTGGCCGCGGAAGCGCATGCGGTCGGCGCTGACGACACCCGGATGCGGGATCAGGTCGAGGATGGCGCGACCGGTCATCGACTTGCCGGAACCGGACTCGCCGACGATGCCGAGCCGCTCGCGGCCGAGCGTGAAGGACAGGCCGCGCACGGCCCGAACGATGCCGGTCGGGGTGTGGAAGTCGACCTTGAGATTGTCGACCTCGAGAAGTGGCTGCTCGCTCGTCATCGGCTTACCTCGCATCCATGACGTCGCGGAGCCCGTCGCCGAGCAGGTTGAAGCCGAGGGCAACGATGCAGATGGCCACGCCTGGGAAGGTCGCGACCCACCACTGGTCGAAGATCTGCTCGCGGCCGGCCGAGATCATCGCGCCCCATTCCGGCATCGGCGGCTGCGCGCCGAGGCCGAGGAAGCCGAGGCCGGCGGCGGTCAGGATGATGCCGGCCATATCGAAGGTGGTGCGCACGATCAGCGAGGACATGCACATCGGCACGACATGCTTCCAGATGATGCGCGCCTGCGAGGCGCCCTGCAGGCGCATCGCCGCGATGTAATCCTGGTTGCGGATCACCATGGTCTCGGCGCGGGCGACGCGGGCATAGGGAGGCCAGGTCGTGATCGCGATGGCGATGATGGCGTTGACGATTCCGGGGCCGAGCGCCGCGACGAAGGCCAGCGCCAGAACGAGGCGCGGGAAGGCCAGGAAGACGTCGGTGATGCGCATCAGCAGACGGTCGACCCAGCCGCCGTAATAGCCGGAGATCGCCCCGATCAGCAGCCCGAAGGGACCGACCGTGACGACGACCAGCAGCACGATGACCAGCGTGATCCGCGTGCCGTAGACGATGCGGCTGAAGATGTCGCGGCCGAGCGCATCGGTGCCGAACCAGTTGGTCGCAGACGGCGGCAGGAGCCGCTTGTCGAGCGCCTGCGCGAGCGGATCGAAAGGCGCGATCAGGGGCGCGAAGGCGGCGATCAGCAGCAACAGGACGATGATGGCGAGGCCAGCCACCGCCATCGGGTTGCGCTTGAAGGCGAGCCATTGCCGGTAGAGCTGGCCTAGCCGTGCCTGGCGGCGCGACTCTGGGCTGTCGCTGATCAGCCAGGCATGCAGGCCTGTGGAGGAGGTATCGCTCATGGGTCCGCCTCCTCAGCGCACGCGCGGATCGGCCAGGCGGCCGATGATGTCGGTCAGGAGATTGACCGCGATGAAGACGACGCCGACCACCAGCGTGCCGCCGAGCACCGCGTTCATGTCGGCGTTGAGCAGGGCGTTGGTGAGATAGCGGCCGAGGCCCGGCCAGGCGAAGATCGTCTCGGTCAGCACCGAGCCCTCCAGCAGATGCATGTAGGAGAGCGCGATCACGGTGAAGAGCGGCACGGCGGCGTTGCGCAGCGCATGGCGCCAGATCACGGCGGTCTCGGAGACGCCCTTCACGCGGGCGGCGATGACGTATTGCTGCTGCAGCTCGGTGATCATGAAGCTGCGCGTCATCCGGCTGATATAGGCCACCGAGAGCAGGCCGAGCACCAGCGCCGGCAGGATGAGATGCGAGAAGGCATCCCAGAACGCCTCCCATTCGCCCTCCAGCGCCGCGTCGATCATGATGACGCCGGTGCGGGTGGTGACGATGTCCTGCCAGACCACCGAGATGCGGCCTGGGCCGGAGACCCAGCCGAGCTTGGCGTAGAACAGCAGGAGCGCCATCAGGCCGATCCAGAAGACCGGGACGGAATAGCCGACGAGACCGACGACGCGGGCGACCTGGTCCTGCCAGCGGCCCTGGTTGACGGCGGCGAGGATACCGAGCGGCACGCCGATGAGGACGCCGATCAGCGTGCCGAGCGTCGCGAGCTCCAGCGTCGCCGGGAAGACGCGCTTGATGTCCTCGACGACCGGGTTCGAGGTCAGCACGGAGGTGCCGAGATTCCCGGTGAAGACCTTGCCGATATAGATGGCGAATTGCTGCCAGAGCGGCTTGTCGAGGCCGAGCTCGATGCGCGCCGCCTCATAGGTCTCGGGCTTGGCGTTGTCGCCGACGACAGCGAGCACCGGGTCGATCGGGATGACGCGGGCGATGAAGAAGGTGACCAGCAGCAGGCCGAACATGGTGATGACCACGGTCGTCAGCTCGCGCGAGAGCGCGCGGCTCCAGCGCCGCAGCCTGCCCGGCGCGGCCGCCTTGCCTGTGGGAGCTTGCGTCACGGCTGTCATGACCCGCCTCCATTTCCAGTGTTTTTCGTCGGAGCGCCGGAAATGGCTGCAGGCGTTTCGCGCTGCGCCAGAATCCAGGCCATGTCCGGGATGAGCATGAAAGGAAGCCCGCCGCGACCTTTCGGGATCGCGGCGGGCTCCTGAGCCGGAAGGCTCAGTTCTTGACGATGGTGGCGTAGCGGTTGGTGTCCGAGCTCGGTCCGATGACCCAGCCGTTCACGTTCTTGCGCTCGGCCGAGACCTCGATCTGCTGGAACATGATGACGAAGGGCGAGACCTTCTGGTGGTCGCGCTGCAGACCCTCATAGGTGGTCTTGCGCTTGCTCGCATCGGCTTCCAGCACGGCGCTCTGGGTGACCTTGGTCATGTCCGGAATGTTCCAGGCATTGCGCCAGGCCAGCGTCTTCGACTTCGCTTCCTCGCCATTATCCTCGTTGATGGCGAAGGTTTCGGCATTGGTGTGCGGGTCGAGATAGTCCGGGCCCCACTGGCCGATATAGATATCGTGGGTGCGGGCGCGGTACTTGGTCAGGGTCTGCTTGCCGTCGCCGGGGATGATCTCCAGCTTGACGCCGGCCTGGGCCCAGGTCGCCTGGATCGCCTGCGCGATATCAGTGATCGGCGAGATCGAGCGGGTGTCCATGGTGACGGTGAAGCCGTTGCTGAGGCCGGCCTTGGCGAGCAGCTCCTTCGCCTTGGCGACGTTGAGCTGGTAGGGCTTGTCCGAGATCGCGCCAAGGAAGCCCTGCGGCAGGAAGGACTCGTGGCCCTTGTAGGTGCCTTCGAGGATGTTCTTCTCGATCGAGGCGTAATCGACCAGGAGCTTCAGCGCCTCGCGGACCTCGGGCTTCGCCAGGTTCGGGTTCTTCTGGTTCAGGCCGAGATAGAGGATGTAGCCCTTGTCGCCCTGGACGATCTTGAGCGCGTCGTTGCCCTTGACCGCCGTGAGCTGGTCCTTGGAGAGGTTGCGGGCGATATCGACGTCACCCTTCTCGACGAGGAGGCGCTGCGAGGCCGGCTCGGCGACATGGCGCACGACGATGCGCTTGCTCTTCGGCGCGCCCCGGTACCAGCTCTCGTTGGCGTCGAGCGTGTATTGCTCGTTCGGACGATAGCTGCGGACCTTGTAGGCGCCGGAGCCGGCCGAGTTCAGCTTCAGCCAGCCATTGCCCCAGTCGCCGTCCTTCTCATTGGCCTTGACCAGCTTCGAGTCGACGATGGCGGCGACGCCGGAGGTCAGACAGTTATAGAAGAAGGTCGGCGCGTAGGGCTTCGAGACCGTGATCTGGACGGTGTTCTCGTCGACGGCCTTGACCTTGTCGAGCACGTTCTCGGCGACGAAGCCGAACTGGCGCAGGATGAAGCCCGGCGACTTGTTGAGCGTGACCGCCCGCTGGAAGGAATAGACCACGTCGGCGGCCGTTACCGGGTTGCCCGAGTGGAACTTGACGCCTTTGCGCAGCTTGAAGGTGTAGGTCAGGTTGTCGGGGCTGACGCTCCAGCTCTCGGCGAGATCCGGAATCAGCTCGTTGTTCTTGGAAATGTCGATGTTGATCAGCTTGTCGTAGACATTCGCGCCGACTTCAACGCCCGAGAACTCGAAAGCCTCGGCCGGATCGAGCGTGATGATGTCGTCGATCTGCTTGGCCATCACGACGGTGTCCTTCGGCGTCTGCGCGAAGGCCGTCGTCGACATCAGGGCGGCAAAGGCCGAAACCGCCATCAATTTGGCTACGTGACGCATCGGATTCCCCATCATTCGTGTTGCGCGGGCGATGGCCGCCCGTTGGGCGCTATCTGCAACCAGTCCATCGCGACTGTCCAGTCAACGAACGGCGATGCAACGGGCGGAGCGGCGCATTTTGCACATCTCTTGAGCAGGGATGCCGGGCAGTCGCGCCATACCGTCCTGAGATTGCCTTGCGCATGCCGGCCGCCTCGCTAACCTGACGTTGCAGGCGGCTATCGCCTCGGACTAGGGGGCGAAACTTGGCCATCATCGCCGCGCTGAACCATGTCACGCATTACCGCTACGACCGGCCGGTCACGCTGGGGCCGCAGATCGTGCGCCTGCGGCCGGCGCCGCATTGCAGGGCCGGGATCGAAAGCTACTCGCTGAAGGTGACGCCGGCGCAGCATTTCGTGAACTGGCAACAGGACCCGGCCGGCAACTGGCTGGCGCGCTATGTCTTCCCGGAACCGGTGATGGAGTTCCGGATCGAGGTCGACGTCGTCACCGAATTGTCGATCATCAACCCGTTCGACTTCTTCGTCGAGGCGCAGGCCGAGACCTTCCCCTTCGCCTATACGCAAGAGCAGACCGAGGAGCTCGCGCCCTATCTGGTGAAGGAACCCGCAGGGCCGCTGCTCTCGGCCTTCCTCGCCGAATTGCCGCGCGAGCCGATGAACACGGTCAATTTCATCGTCGACCTCAATGCCCGCCTGCAGCAGCGCATTGCCTATGGCATCCGCATGGAGCCCGGCGTGCAGGAGCCGGAGCATACGCTGTCGATCGGGTCGGGCTCCTGCCGCGACACGAGCTGGCTGCTGGTCCAGGCGCTCAGGCATCTCGGCCTCGCGGCGCGCTTCGTCTCCGGTTACCTGATCCAGATGAGGGCGGATATCGATCCGCTCGAAGGCCCGCGCGGGACCGACAAGGACTTCACCGACCTGCATGCCTGGGCCGAGGTCTACATTCCCGGCGCGGGCTGGGTCGGGCTCGACCCGACCTCCGGCCTGCTCACCGGCGAGGGCCACCTGCCGCTGGCGGCGACGGCGCATTATCGCGCGGCCGCGCCGGTCTCGGGTGTCGCGAGCTATGCCGAAACGACCTTCCACTTCGAGATGAGCGTGACGCGCGTGCATGAGGTGCCGCGCATCACCCTGCCCTTCTCCGATGCGTCATGGGGTGAACTCGATGCGCTCGGCGGCAAGGTCGAGGCCGACCTGCAGGCGCAGGATGTCCGCCTCACCATGGGCGGCGAGCCGACCTTCGTCTCGATCGACGACCAGACCGGCGCCGAATGGAACATCGCCGCCGTCGGGCCGACCAAGCGCCAGCGCGCCGATACGCTGATCCGGCGCCTGCGCCAGCGTTTCGCGCCGGGCGGGATGCTGCATTACGGCCAGGGCAAATGGTATCCGGGCGAAACCCTGCCGCGCTGGGCCTTCGCGCTCTACTGGCGCCGCGACGGCGAGCCGATCTGGCGCAATGCCGACCTCATCGCCCGTGAGCCGGAGGCGCAGACCGGTGGCGATCGCGAGCTTGAGGTCGCGGCGACCATCCGCGATGCCGAGGCCCTGGCGCAGGGGCTCTCCGAAAAGCTCGGGCTCGGCGCCGATTACGTGATGCCGGCCTATGAGGATACCGGCGTCTGGCTGCTCAAGGAGGCGCAGCTTCCCGACAATGTCGATCCGCTCGATTCCCGCCTCTCCGATCCGGAGGAGCGCTCGCGGATGGCGCGCGTCTTCGAGCTCGGCCTCGGCAATCCGCGCGGCTATGTCATCCCGGTGCAGCGCTGGCAGGCCGGTGCGAGCGACCGCCGCTGGCGCTCCGAGAAATGGAAGCTGCGGCGCGGCAAGCTCTTCCTCGTGCCGGGCGACTCGCCGGTCGGCTACCGTTTGCCGCTGGGCTCTCTGCCGGTCGTGCCCAAGGCCGAGTACCCACATATCCACCCGCAGGACCCGATGGAGCCACGCCCGCCATTGGCGGCGGGTGGGCCTGTAGGAGCGAGCTGGACCGATCATCCCGAAGCCCGACCAGCGGAGCTTACCTCCGCGGAGGAGCGGCCCGGCCCGGCGCAGATGAGCATCGGGGCATCTGCCGCGGCAGGGCCGGTCCAGGACCGGCGCGAGCAGGAGATCGGCGGCGATCATGTCCGCACGGCACTCAGCCTCGAAATTCGCGACAACGTGCTCTGCATCTTCCTGCCGCCGGTCGAACGGCTGGAGGATTATCTCGACCTCGTCGCCTCCGTCGAAGCCGTCGCGGAAGAGCTCGGCCAGCCCGTGCATATCGAGGGCTACGCGCCGCCCTTCGATCCCCGCCTCGACGTGATCAAGGTCACGCCCGATCCCGGCGTGATCGAGGTCAATATCCACCCGGCGACGGATTGGCGCGAGGCGGCGGCGATCACGCAGGGCGTCTACGAGGAGGCGCGGCTGGCGCGGCTCTGCGCCGAGAAATTCATGGTCGACGGCCGCCATACCGGCACGGGCGGCGGCAACCATGTCGTGCTCGGCGGCGTGACGCCGGCCGACTCGCCCTTCCTGCGCCGGCCGGACCTGCTGAAGAGCATCATCCTCTACTGGAACCGGCATCCGTCGCTGTCCTACCTGTTCTCCGGGCTGTTCATCGGCCCGACCAGCCAGGCGCCGCGCATCGACGAAGCCCGTCAGGATCAGCTCTACGAGCTGGAGATCGCGCTGGCGCAGGTGCCCAAGCCCGGCGAGGCGCCGATCCCGCTCTGGCTGGTCGACCGGCTATTCCGCAACCTCCTGGTCGACGTCTCCGGCAACACGCATCGCACCGAGATCTGCATCGACAAGCTCTATTCGCCTGATGGGCCGACCGGGCGGCTCGGGCTCGTCGAGTTCCGCGGCTTCGAGATGCCGCCGGATTCGCGGATGTCGCTCGCCCAGCAATTGCTGCTGCGCGCGCTGATCGCCTGGCTCTGGCGCGAGCCGCTGGAGGGCAAGCTGGTCCGGTGGGGCACCGCCCTGCATGACCGCTTCATGCTGCCGGAGATGGTCTGGCAGGATTTCAAGGACGTCCTCAGTGACCTCCAGCGCGCCGGCTACGCCTTCGATCCCGTCTGGTTCGAGGCGCAGGCCGAGTTCCGCTTCCCGTTCTTCGGCAAGGTCGCGCATGGCGGCGTCGAGATCGAGATCCGGCAGGCTCTCGAACCCTGGCACGTCATGGGCGAGGAAGGCGCGATCGGCGGCACGGTGCGCTATGTCGATTCCTCGATCGAGCGCTTGCAGGTCAAGGCGACCGGGCTGGTGCCTGGCCGCCACCTGATAACCTGCAACGGCCGCCGCCTGCCGATGACACAGACCGGCGTCTCGGGAGAGTCCGTCGCGGCCGTGCGCTTCAAGGCCTGGCAGCCGGCGTCCGGCCTGCATCCGACGATCCCCGTGCATGCGCCCCTGACCTTCGACATCGTCGATCTCTGGTCCGGCCGCTCGCTCGGCGGTTGCGTCTACCACGTCGCCCATCCCGGGGGTCGCAATTACGAGACACCCCCGGTCAATTCCTACGAGGCGGAGGCGAGACGGCTCGCACGTTTCGAGGCGATCGGTCATAGTCCCGGCCCTCTGGCGATTCCGCCGGAGGAACGCAGCGCCGAATTCCCGCTCACGCTGGATCTGAGGCGCCCGACAGGGATTTGACGCGAAGCATGTCGGTGCAGGGCCGCACCCGATCGGGACGCAGCAGGGCCGAGCGGCGCGCATCGTTGCTCGCCGGCTATCGCCCGCTGCCGGGCGTCTTCGACGAATTCATCGACGAGAACGGCGACGTGCGCCCGCATTGGGAGCCGTTCCTGTCGGGATGGTGCGCGCTGTCGCCCTCCGAGCTGACCCAGCGCTTCGGGCTGGCCGACCGGCATGTCCGCGATACCGGCGTCTCCTATCGCGTCCATGGCGATATCGACGAGCGCGACCCCGGCGTCGGCGAACGGGCCTGGCCGCTCTCGCATGTGCCGCTCGTCATTCCCGAGGCGGAATGGCAGGTCATCGCGGCCGGCGTGACGCAGCGCGCCGAATTGCTCTCGACCGTGCTCGACGACATCTACGGGCCGGGCGAGCTGATCGCGGAGGGCCATCTGCCGGCAGCCGTCGTCACCGGCAGCCCCGATTACCTGCGCCCGCTGCACGGGATTGCCGGGGGCGGCACGCTGCAGCTCTATGCCGCCGATCTCGGACGTGGCCCGGATGGGCGCTGGTGGGTGCTGCAGGATCGGACGCAGGCCCCGTCCGGCACCGGCTATGCGCTGGAGAACCGGCTGGCACTGGCCCGCGCCTTCCCCGACATGTTCCGCAGCATGAACATCGAGCGGCTGGCGGCCTTCTTCCAGAGCTTCCGCGCGGGTCTAGTCACACGCTCGAAGCGCGTCGAGCCGCGCATCGCCCTGCTGACGCCCGGCCCACTCAACGAAAGCTATTTCGAGCAGGCCTATCTCGCGCGCTATCTCGGTTTCCTGCTCGTCGAGGGCGGCGACCTCCTGATGCGCGAAGGCCGGGTGCATGTGCGCACCATCGCCGGGCTGAAGCGCGCCGACGTGATCTGGCGGCGTATCGATGGCGATTTCGCCGATCCGCTGGAGCTCAATTCCGGCTCGGCGCTCGGCGTCGCCGGGCTGGTCGAGGCTGTCCGGCAGGGGCAGGTCCATGTCGCCAACGGGCTCGGCTCCGGCGTCGTCGAGGCGCACGCCCTGATGGGTTTCCTGCCGGCACTTGCCCGGCACGTGCTCGGACAGGACCTGATCCTGCCGAATATCGCGACCTGGTGGTGCGGACAGCCGCAGGAACGCCAGACCGTGCTCGACCGGCTCGGCGAGATGAGCATCGCGCCGGCCTTCCGTGGCGCCGGCAATGGCATCGACACGACTCAGGTCGTCGCCGGGGAGTTGCCGGAGGCAGAACGCGCGGCCCTGCGTGAGCGCATCGAAGCGCGCGGAATGGACTATGTCGGGCAGGAGGTTGTCAGGCTTTCGACCATGCCGGTCTTCCAGAACGGCCGGCTCGAGCCGCATCCGATGACGCTGCGCGTCTTCGCCGCCGCGACGCCCGAGGGCTGGAAAGTCATGCCCGGCGGCTTCTGCCGCATTTCCGACGAGCCCGACGCGCGGGCGGTCAGCATGCGCAACGGCGTGCGTTCCAGCGATGTCTGGGTCACCTCGGAGGAGCCGGTCGCGCAGGTCAGCCTGCTGCCGACACCGGACCGGATCAGCATCCGCCGCGTCACCGGCACCTTGCCGAGCCGTGCCGCCGACAACCTGTTCTGGCTCGGGCGCTATCTGGAGCGCGGCGAGGCGATCCTGCGGCTGGTGCGTGCGCTGCTCGGCCGCCTGATCGATCCGGACCCGGCGCCGGGGCGCAACGACGCCGTGCGCCAGCTTGCCGGCATGCTGGTCGCCTGGGGCGCGGCTCCGGGAGGACAGGAGAAGCGGACGCCGGCGGCGCAGGCCTATGCCGCGCTCTACAGCCTCGACGATTACGGCTCGGCCGCCGCCTCGCTGCGCGAAGCCCGGCGCACCGCCTCGGTCATCCGCGAGCGCCTTTCCGTCGATGCCTGGCGCCTGTTCGGCGACCTCCAGCACCAGCTCGCCCCGGAGGATGGGCGCAAGCCGAGCGAGGGCGAGGCCTATGAGATCGCCGACCGCGCGCTGAAATCGCTCGCCGCCTTCTCCGGTCTCGGCCAGGAGAACATGGTGCGCGGCAATGGCTGGCGTTTCCTTGATATCGGCCGGCGCCTGGAGCGGGGCATCGCGACCTGTCGCTTCGCCCGGCAACTCGCCGACAGCAACGCCTCCAGCGACAACCTCGACGCCCTGCTCGACCTGACGGATTCGCAGATCACCTATCGCTCGCGCTACCTGCTCGGCGCCAGCCTGCAGCCGGTGCTCGATCTCGTCATGCTCGACCCCTACAACCCGCGCTCCGTCGCCTTCCAGGTCGAGCGTCTCGACACCGAGATCGCCAACCTGCCGACGCTGACCGATGACGGCATGCTGGAGGCGCCGCGCCGGCTGGTGCTGCGGCTCGCGGCCGATTGCCGGACGATGGAGGCGAGCCGCCTCGACCGGACCAGCATCCTGCTGTTCGAACAGTTGCTGATGGGGCTCTCGGGCGCGATCGCCGACCGCTATTTCCTGCAGAACAGCGGCCCCGAAGGCTCGCGGATGACGAGCATCGCGTGATTTACGAGCTGCGCCACGTCACCACCTACGGCTATAGCCGGCCGGTGCCCTTTTCCCGCTGCATCCTGCGCTTGCTGCCGCGCGACGGGGCGGGCCAGCGCGTGCTGAAGAGCGAATTGCTGATCACGCCCCGCCCGGCCGAGCGTAATGACGGGCTCTGCTTCTTCGGCAACCACATGACCACGATCACCATCACCAAGCCGCATCGCGAGCTCAAGCTCGAGATGCGGGCGCGGATCGAGGTCGACCGCCCGCCGCCGCCCCATGCCGGGCTGACGCGGAACTGGGAGGATGTCGCGGCGCTGGCGCTCGATTCCCGGAGCCTCCAGCCGGATTCGCCAGCCCATCACCTCTATCCGAGCCGGCTCGTGCCGCATGTCCCGGCCGTGATCGACTATGCGCGGGCGAGCTTCGACGCCGGCCGCCCCGTGCTGGAAGCGGCCTGCGACCTGATGGCCCGGATCAGGCGTGACTTCACCTACGATCCCGAGGCGACCGAGGTGACGACGCCGCTGGCCGAGGCTTTCGATCAGCGCCACGGCGTCTGCCAGGATTTCGCGCATATCATGATCGCTGGTCTCAGGGGGCTCGGCCTGCCCGCCGCCTATGTCTCCGGCTATATCCGCACCATCCCGCCGCCCGGCCAGAAGCGGCTCGAAGGCGCCGATGCCAGCCATGCCTGGGCGATGTTGTGGTGCGGCCCCGAGATCGGCTGGGTCGGGCTCGACCCGACCAATGACCTGATCGTGGCGGACGATCATATCGTCACCGCCTTCGGCCGTGACTATGCCGATGTCGCCCCGCTCGACGGCGTGGTGATCGGGCCGGGCACGCAAAAGGTCGGCGTCGCCGTGGACGTGGTTCCGGTCGGCTGAGCCTTCAGGCCGCCGCCTCCGCCGCTTGGGGCTGTGGCGAGCGGGCATGGGCCTCGCCCCAGTTCTTCAGCGCCATGATCACAGGCTCCAGCGTCCGCCCCTTGGCCGAGAGGCTGTATTCCACCCGCGGCGGTACTTCGGGATAGACGACGCGCACGATCAGGCCGTCCGCCTCCAGCTCGCGCAACTGCGTGGTCAGCATGCGCTGGGTGACGCCGGGAATGCGCCGGCGGATCTCGTTGAAGCGCAGTGTGCCGCCCATCAGATGATAGAGCGCGATGCCCTTCCACTTGCCGCCGATCAGGCCGAGCGCCGCCTCGACGGGGCAGCCGGCCGAGCAATAGGGCTCCTGGAAGCGCGGCGGCATGACGGTATCCTTTTCGACACTATAGGCTGAAATTGTGCGTTCTTGCGACTTTCGAAGGTTATGCGCACCTCGGCTGCATCGCAATGCAGGAGAGCCGCCATGCGCGCCGTCGGATACCGCCAGTCGCAACCCATCACCGCCGAGACCAGCCTGATCGATCTCGACCTGCCCGAGCCGAAGGCCACCGGACGCGACCTGCTGGTCGAGGTCAAGGCGGTCTCGGTCAATCCGGTCGATACCAAGATCCGGGTCCGCAGCCAGCCGGCCGAAGGCCAGACGAGCGTCCTCGGCTGGGATGCCGCCGGCATCGTCAAGGCGGTGGGGCCGGAGGTGACCGGGTTCAAGCCGGGCGACGCGGTATTCTATGCCGGGGCGATCGACCGGCCGGGCTCGAATGCGGAATTCCATCTCGTCGATGAGCGTATCGCCGGACCCAAGCCGAAGAGCCTGGGCTTCGCGGAAGCCGCCGCCTTGCCGCTGACCGCGATCACCGCCTGGGAAATGCTGTTCGACCGGCTCGATATCCGCAAGCCCGTACCGGGCGCGGCGCATGCGCTCTTGATCATCGGCGGCGCGGGCGGCGTCGGCTCCATCGCGATCCAGCTCGCGCGTCAGTTGACCGACGTCACGGTGATCGCCACAGCCTCACGGCCCGAGACCCGCGCCTGGGCGCAGGAACTCGGCGCACACCATGTGATCGACCACACCCAGCCGCTGCCCGCTCAAATCGCCGCGCTCGGCATCGGCGCGCCGGCCTTCGTCTTCTCGACGACCCATACCGACACCCATCTGGAGGGCATCGTCGAACTCATGGCGCCGCAGGGGCGGTTCGGCCTGATCGACGACCCGAAGGTGCTCGACGCCAATCCGTTGAAGCGCAAGAGCCTCTCCCTGCATTGGGAGCTGATGTTCACCCGCTCGCTGTTCAAGACCGCCGACATGGGCGAGCAGGGCAAGCTGCTGGCCGAGGTCTCGCGGCTTGTCGACGAAGGCAAGATCCGCACGACGCTGGGCGAGCATTTCGGCACGATCAGCGCGGCCAACCTCAAGCGGGCGCATGCCCTGATCGAGAGCAACCGCGCCAAGGGCAAGATCGTGCTGGAAGGTTTCTGAACGAGAAGGGCCGCGCCTTCCGGCGCGGCCCTCCCATTTCGTTCGCTTCGAACGGATCAGGCCAGCGTGTAGGCCGTCTTCACCGTGGTGTAGAACTCCTTGGCGTAGGCGCCCTGCTCGCGCGGGCCATAGCTGGAGCCCTTCCGGCCGCCGAACGGCACGTGATAGTCGACGCCTGCCGTCGGCAGGTTGACCATCACCATGCCGGCCTCGCTGTTGCGCTTGAAATGCGTCGCATGCTTCAGCGAGGTCGTGCAGATGCCCGAGGAGAGGCCGAACTCGGTGTCGTTGGCGACAGCGAGCGCCTCGTCATAATCCTTGACGCGGACGATGTTGGCGACCGGGCCGAAGACCTCCTCGCGCGAGATGCGCATGGCGTTGGTGGTCTCGGTGAAGAGCGCCGGCGCGAGGTAGAAGCCGGGGGTGTCGCGCTTCAAAAGCTCGCCGCCGAAGACCAGCTTGCCGCCCTCGTCCTTGGCGATCTGGATGTATTTCAGGTCCTGGTCGAGCTGGCTCTGGTCCACGACCGGGCCGATATGGGTGCCGGCCTTCAGCGCGTCGTCCACAACGACGGTCTTGAGGCGCTCGATGCAGGCCTCGACGAACTTGTCGTGGATGCCGGCCTGGACGATCAGGCGCGAGGAGGCCGTGCAGCGCTGGCCGGTCGAGAAGAAGGCGCCGTTGACGGCGACCTCGACGGCGACCTTCAGGTCGGCGTCATCGAGCACGACGAGCGGATTCTTGCCGCCCATCTCGAGCTGGACCTTCTTCATCGGGTTGCCGGAGATAGCGGCGGCAGCGACCTTGCGGCCGGTGCCGACCGAGCCGGTGAAGGAGATCGCGGAGACGTCCTTGTGCTCCAGCAGTGCCTGGCCGACGACCGAGCCGCGGCCCATGACGAGGTTGAGCGCGCCCTTGGGCAGGCCGGCGCGCTGCAGGATATCGACCAGCGCCCAGGCCGAGCCCGGCACGAGATCGGCAGGCTTCAGCACGACGCAATTGCCCCAGGCGAGCGCCGGGGCAATCTTCCAGGCGGGGATCGCGATCGGGAAGTTCCAGGGCGTGATCATGCCGACGATGCCGACGGCCTCGCGGGTGATCTCGACGCCGACGCCGGGACGCACGGACGGAACCATCTCGCCGCCGAGGCGCAGGCACTCACCGGCGAAGAAAGCGAAGACCTGGCCGGCCCGGGTCGCCTCGCCGATGCCCTCGCCAAGGGTCTTGCCCTCTTCGCGCGAAAGCAGGCGGCCGAGCTCGTCCTTACGGGCGAGGATCTCGTCGGAGGCCTTCTTCAGGATGTCGTAGCGCTCCTGCGGAGTGGAGCGACTCCAGGCCGGGAAGGCAGCCTTGGCGGCGGCGACCGCGTTGTTCAGGTCCTCGACCGAGCCCTGCACATACTCGCCGACGACGTCATTGGTGTTCGAGGGATTGATGTTGCGCGAGGCATTGGCGCCGCCGGCCCATTCGCCGGCGATCAGGTTCTTGAAGGGCGCGTTCATCTCGTTCTCCCACGACACAGGTTCGTGGTTCGGGTGTTAGCGCCTTTGGGCCGGCAAGGCCAATGCCCTTTGGGCAGCTCGCTCTACTTTGATCGCACCGCGAGCGGTCATCGCGATTGCGAACTTACTTTTCCTTGATCGACAGCCCGTTCTTGCCGACCGAAATCTCGACGCCGTCCGGCTGCTTCTTCTCCTGGTAGAGCGAGAAGCCGGTCACGGCGAGGGCAGCGACGAGGATGAGGACCAGCACGGCCAGGAGATTACGCGATAAGACCATGAAGAGTTCCCGATAATGGCGGCCGGGCCGCGAGCCCTTTCCAAACGCAGGGCCGGCCATGATGTTCCAGAGAGCCGGGAACGATGCCTGCCACGCGGCGTTGGCATGACGCACAGGCTGGTTTCCACGGGGGGCCGGCCGTGACAAGATCGCACCGGCAGGAGGTTGCCATGCCAGACACCGAACTGCAGGAACGCATCTGGGCCGCGCTGGCCGCGCACCCTGTCTATATGGTCTCGCTCGTCGCAGAGGGCGACATCAGGACCCGGCCGATGTCCGGCCAGCTCGACCGCGACCACCATCGGCTGCTCTTCATCACGCACCGGCATACCGGCATCATCGGGGCAGCCCTGCGCTCGCCTTCGGTGAGTGTCGCGATCAGCCATGAGGATCGCAATTTCTACGCGGCGATCTCCTGCTCCGCTTCCGAGGTTCCGGGCCGCGAGACACTGCGACAGGTCTGGACGCCGATGGCGAGCGCCTGGTTCCCGAACGGGCCCGACGACCCCGACGCGACTTTGCTCGCACTGACGCCGACATCGGCCGAAATCTGGGACGGGCCGTCGAGCAGCGTGCTCGTGGCTTTCAAGCTGGCGACCGCCAAGATCCTTGGGCGCACGCCCGATCTCGGCGTCAACGCCACGATCGACATGCGCTGAGCTCCGATCGGGATCAGGCTGGGTCGGATTCCGCCATCCTGCGGCCGAGCCAGGCAATCACGACGCTCGACCAGACGACCCCGAGGGCCCAGCCGCCGAGGACATCTGACGGCCAGTGCACGCCGAGATAGATGCGGCTCAGTCCGATCAGGCCGACCATGACCACGGCCATGACCATGCAGAAGCGTGCGATATCCGTCCGCCGCGAGGCAAGGCCGACGAAGCCGGCAATGGTCAATAGCGTTACGGCCGAGAGGAAGGCGTGGCCGCTCGGGAAGCTCGCCGTGAAGGTCAGAGCGGCGTGCTCGACGATATCCGGCCGCTCGCGGGCGATCGCGATCTTCAGGCCGGTGCTCGCCAGGAAGGCGGCGATGAGGCTCACGACGAGCCCGATCGCGAGATGGCGATAGCCGCAGAGCCAGAGCGCCAGCGTCGCCGTCAGCGCCATGAAGAACAGGCCGATGAAGCTGCCGAGCGCGGTCATGTCGCGCACGGCCTCCTGGAACCAGGCCGGCCCGATCGGGACCGCGGGATTGGCCGCGTCGCGGAACAGCATGATCAGCGTCGTATCGAGGGAGAAGCTGCGCCCGGAGACGATCAGCAGCGCCAACCCGAGGAAGACCAGGGCGGCGGTAGCGGGAACCAGGACACGAGGCTTGGGCAAGAAAGGCGGTCTCCGAGAGGGATCTGGCAGGAGATTAACAGGCGCTGGCGAGCGTCGAACAGGCGGCGTTCTGCCGCCCTGCCCGGCTCCGTTCAGTGATTGGCGGGGCGCGCCGCGATCACCCGCAACGCCTTCGGCAGCAGGCCGTAGCTCAGCGGCCCCGCCTTGCGCTCGACCTCCCCGTCGAAGGTGATATGGCCGCGCCGCTTGTCGCGGCGGATCAGCGTCACCGCATCGCCGGTGAAGGAGGTCAGGTTATGCGAGTTCCGCCAGTGGCCCGACACCACCGAGAGCGCCGCCTTGCTGCGCGAATAGAGCCCGCCGGCATTGAGCACATGGACCTCGAAGAGCCCGTCATCGAGCCTCGGGCGGCGCCAGTCCGCACCTTCGAAACGGTTGACCGTGACCAGCACGGCATCCGCCTCGACGATGCGGTGGTCGTCGCCGACGGTGATGTCGAGCGTCACCGGCCGCGTGAACAGGATCGAGCGCGTCGCGGCGACGCCGAAAGCGGCCGCGCGGCTGAAGGGGAAGCGGCGGCGGGCATATTCGCGCTCGCGCGCCATCAGGCTGAAGAAGCCCATGCCGGAGATCGAGTGGAACAGGCGATCGTTGACCCGGCCGACATCCATCTCGACCGGCTCCCCCCCACACAGCGCCGCAACCTGCTGCTCCAGCGTGCCGAACAGGCCGAGATCGCGGCCGAGCACGTTCACCGTACCCATTGGCAGGATACCGATCGGGCGATCGGCCTGGATCAGAACTGGCAGGGCGCCATTGATCGTGCCGTCGCCGCCCGCCAGGACAGGCAGCGCATGCTTGTCCTCGATCGCGAGCGAGAGCGCGTCGTCGATCTCGCGCGGCGGCACGAGCCGCACATCCACGCCGCAGCCATGGTTGGCGAAGGCCGCCTCCAGCCGCGCGGCAAAGGCATCGGCGCCGGCTTCGAGAACCGTTCCGGCGCGGGCATTGACGACGATCGTGTAGCGCATTGTGCTGGGGTAGATGGGTGGCGCTCGACCATGCGCAAGAGCGCTCAGGCCGCGGCAGGACGAGCGTTGAACTGTTCCGGCATCGACGGCATCAGCGGCATCGGCACGTCCTCGACCTCCTCGGTGACGACTTCGAAGCGCTGCAGCGTGTGCGCCCCGAAGGAGCTGATCATCGCGACATCGGTCGCGTCGCGGCCACGCGCGATGACGACGCGGCCGATGCGCTGCTCGTTGTGGCGGGCATCGAAGGTGTACCAGCGTCCGCCGAGGAAGACCTCGAACCAGGCGTTGAAATCCATCGGCGCGGGATTGGCGGGCACGCCGATATCGCCGAGATAGCCGTTGCAGTAGCGCGCCGGGATATTCATGCAGCGGCAGAGTGCCACGGCAAGATGCGCGAAGTCGCGGCAGACGCCGATCCGCTCCTCGAAGGCTTCGGCAGCGGTTCGGGTGTTGCGGGCGAAATGATAGCCGAAGGTCAGGTGATTATGGACGAAGTCGACGATCGCCTGGACGCGCGACCAGCCCGGCTGGACCTGCCCGAACAGGCTCCAGGCCTGATCGTAGAGCTTGTCGGTCTCGCAATAACGGCTGCCGAGCAGGTAGACGAGCGCCGAATCCGGCAGGCGCGAGGGCGAGACCTCGCGGGCGATGGCGTTGATGACATCCGGCTCGCCGGAATCATGGACGATCCCCTCCGATTCCAGACGGATGCCGCCCGGCGGCGCGACCATGCGGCGGCGAATATTGCCGAAGGCGTCAAGATCCTGCGTCGTCGCGATGGCCAGGGACGGATCGCCAAGCGCGGTCACCTTCATCTCGTCCGGCGTCGTCAGATCGTGCCGGCGCGACGGATGCACGTCGAGCAGCGTGATCAAGGGCATGTCATGGGAACAGACCAACTCGATCCGATAGCCGTAGCGGATGCGCATCTCGCCTTCTCCTGATGTGAGGGCCGGACCGCTGCGCAAACTCGCCGCTGCGGATCGTCGGGTGTCGAAATCCCCCGGCGACTAGACGCGCGAATGGGCTCTTCTGTTCCCGCCGGTCGATGAAAAATGGCGCGGAATGCGGATGCTCCCCGAGAGCCCAAAAAAGAAGATGCGGGCCTTTCGGCCCGCATCCCGCCGCCACGACGGTTCGGCTGGGGGGATAGCAACCGCCGCGACCTGCGCTCTGGTCGTTTCGGCGCTTCCCCGAAGCGCCGAAACGATTCAAATCGTCGATCTGTCGCGTTTTCTCGCGAAACCGCCCTGCGGTTACATCATCCAGTAGGGCATCGTGCCGTAGTAGTCGTGGACACGCTTGCCGTAAGCCTTGTCATCCCAGTCGGGCTCGCCCTCGCTGTCATACATCGGCGCAGCCTCGAGCTGTTCCTTGGTCAACGGCACGACATAGCCGCCGCGCTGCGTGTCATAGTCGAGCACGCTCCACGGGATGGGGTGGTACTTCTCGCCCAGCCCGAGGAAGCCGCCGAAGGACATGATCGCGTAAGCGACCTTGCCGGTCAGCTTGTCGAGCATCACGTCGTAAATCTCGCCAAGATGATCGCCGGCTGTGTTGTAGACATCGGTTCCGGCGACACGGGCCCCCGCGATGAGCGGGTTGGCGGTCGCGGCAGCAGTCATGGGAATGTCGGTCATCGTCTTCCCCCTTGGTTCACGATGGGATGCCGGAGAGCCTGTCCTCCGGCGGGACTTGCCTTTCCAACCGCCGCTGCCGCGATAGGTTCCGGCGCATTGCGAATTTTCGAGGCCTTGAGGAAGGCTCGACCGCTCCTTCCTGCTCCTCTCCCGGCGCACCGTTCTCGCCCTGTCCGGTTAGCCGGCGGGAACCTTAAGCGCCCCGCGCTGTTTGGTGCTGCGAGCGACTCGTCATCTCACGGAGGAGGAGAGGTCATGATCATCAAGAAACTTATGCTCGTCGCGGCGCTGGGCGCTGCTCTCGGCGCCTGTACGGCGCGCGAGCAGAATGCCGGCACGGGCGCCCTGATCGGCGCAGGCGCGGGCGCCATCATCGGCGGCGCCGCCACGGGCCGAGCCGGCGGCGCGCTGGCGGGTGCTGCGATCGGCGGCGCGAGCGGCGCGATCATCGGCGGCGCGGCGACGCGTCAAAGCTGCTACGGGCGAGACGAATGGGGCCGCCGCGTGGTCTACGACTGCTGAGGCAGCATCATCCCATCGAAGGCCCGCCCACCGGCGGGCCTTTTCTTTTGCGTGCAGGGCGTGACAGCCTCTGCCCTCAGGCGGCGCCGTACGGGCCGAAGCGCCCGACGAAACGGTGGCGGAAGCCGGGATAGAGCAGGCGCACGGCCGTCACCGGCTGCGACTGGTTCCAGGTCCGGCGCTCGACCAGCAGGCAGGGCTCGCCCTCCGCGATCTCCAGCAAAGCCGCCTGTTCCTCCCCTGCCCCGATCGCGCTGATCGCATGCTCGGCCTGCGACCAGAGGCTGTGCTGCAGGAGCCAGTCGCCCGGCGGCGTCCCGGCGAAGTCTTCATCCGCGAGCCCGCTCACGCCGGCCGCGTGAATGACGCGCTCCTCCAGCACATGCGGCCTGCCGTCGGCGCGATGCAGAACGAGGAGATGCGTGACCTTGTCGGAACGCTTGAGACCGAAGAGTTCGGCCACCTCCGGCGAAGGCCGGCCGTCGGTACGCGCCAGCACCTCATAGGCGTAGGCCTGGCCGAGTTGGCGCACCTCTTCCGGGATCGAGAGGATGTCGAGCATGGCGTGGCTCGCCGGCGGGGTCGCGACAACGGTTCCCGATCGGCGGCGGCGGATGATCAGGCCCTCGCGGGCGAGCTGGACCAACGCGCGATGCACGGTCATGCGCGACGCACCGAGCTGTTCCATCAGGGCATGCTCGGGCGGCACGCTGGTCCCGGGCTGCCACTCCCCGCTGACGACGAGATCGCGGATCGCCCGCCGGATCTGGTCATAGACCGGCCCGGCGCCGTCCAGTTTCACCGCGTCGAGCCGGGTTTCCGTCATCGTCGTCCCTGATTACTCCGTTGCGAGGAGGCGCCGCATCACGCCGCCGAAGCGCTTGCGCACCGAATCGCGGGCGAGATGGCGCCCCTCGGCCACCACCCTCCTGCCACCGACGACGACATCACGCAAAGGCATGGCGTTGGCAGCGAAGATCGCGCTGTCGACCGCCTCGGCGCCGGAGCGGCCAACGAGGGCCGGATGATCGGTATCGAGCGTGATGAAATCGGCGCGGTGGCCGGGCGCGATGGCGCCGATGGCACGGCCGCAAGCCCGCGCACCGCCGGCGCAGGCGGCCTGCCAGAGCGCGAGGCCGGTCGAGGCCTTCTCCTCGGCGAAAAGCGCGCGGCGACGGTCGCGCAGGCGCTGCGAATATTCGAGCTGGCGCAGTTCAGAGCCCGCATCGATCTGGATGTTGGAATCGCTGCCGACGCCATAGGCGCCGCCCGCTTGTGCATAGCGAATGCCATCGAAGATGCCGTCGCCGAGGCTGGACTCTGTGATCGGGCAGAGGCCCGCGACCGCGCCGCTGCGGGCGATGCCGTCCCGCTCGGCATCGGTCAGATGCGTCGCGTGGATCAGGCACCAGCGCTTGTCGAGCGGGATCGTGTCCATCAGCAGTTCGACCGGGCGCTTGCCGGTGATCTTCAGGCTGGCCTCGACCTCCGGCACCTGCTCGGCGACATGGATGTGGACCGGGTCGTTCGGGCGCAGCGACGAGACCCAGCCGAGATCGTCGAGCGCGACGGCACGCAATGAATGCGGGGCGACGCCGAGCCGCGCGTCCGGCAGATCGCGGATCGCGGCGGCGCTGCCTTCAAGCAGGCGCTGATAGGCGTCGCGCTCGTTGACGAAGCGGCGCTGGCCGTGGACCGAGGGCGCCTGCCCGAAATTTCCGAAGCGATAGAGCACCGGCAGCAGGGTGAGGCCGAGGCCGGTTTCCTGCGCGGCGGAGGCGATCGCCTGCCCCATCGTCGCGATATTGGCGTAGGCGCGCCCGTCCTTGTCGTGATGCAGATAGTGGAACTCGGCGAGCGCGGTGAAGCCGCCTTCCAGCATCTCGACGAAGGCCTGTGCCGCAACGGCCTGTACATCCTCCGGATCGAGCCGGTCGAGGAAGCGGTACATCACCTCGCGCCAGGTCCAGAAGGAATCCTCGGGCGCGCCGCGGCGCTCGGACAGGCCGGCCATGCCGCGTTGGAAGGCATGGCTGTGCAGGTTCGGCATGCCCGGCAGCGCGATCCCCGCGAAGCTGCGGACATCTCCCGCCGGCTTCACCCCTGCCTCGACGGAGACGATCGCGCCGTCGGCGACGGTCAGCTTCACATCGCTGGCAAAACCTTCGGGCAGAAGGGCCTCGGCCAGATGCAGGGTCTCGGTCACCGTTTCGCTCCGTCGCTCATTGGCGTTTATTTGCATATGCAAATAACACTTGCTATTTGCATATGCAATTAGATATCATGGCTTCAATTCAAAGAGTAGCGGGAGGACGCACGGTGGCGAAAGCGCCTGGTGAAACGCTGGCTTGCGACAAGCTCTGGACGAATGCGCGATTGGCGACGATGTCGGCTGGGGTCGATGCTCCCTATGGCGCGATAGAGGATGGCGTGATCGCCGCCCGTGACGGCCGCATCGTCTATGCCGGGCCGCGCAATGAGGCACCCGCCTTTCAGGCAGCCGAGACCATCGATTGCGCAGGCCGCTGGATCACACCCGGCCTGATCGATTGCCACACCCATCTCGTCTATGGCGGCGACCGGGCGCATGAGTTCGAATTGCGACTGCAGGGCGCGACCTATGAGGAGATCGCGCGGGCCGGCGGCGGCATCCTCTCCACCGTCAAGGCGACGCGCGAGGCGAGCGAGGATACGCTCTTCGCCTCCGCCGATAAGCGCCTCGCCGCGCTGATGGCCGAGGGTATCACCACCGTCGAGATCAAATCCGGCTACGGGCTGGAGCAGCAGGCGGAGCTCAAGCAACTCCGCGTCGCGCGCCGGATCGGTCGCGAGCGGCCGGTCACCGTGCGCACCACCTTCCTCGGCGCCCATGCCGTGCCACCGGAATACAAGGGCCGCTCGGGCGACTACACCGCGCTCGTCGCCGGGCCGCTTCTCGATGCCGTCGCGACTGAGCAACTGGCCGATGCCGTGGACGTCTTCTGCGAGGGCATCGCCTTCTCGCCGGACGAGACCAAAACCGTATTCGAGGCCGCCAAGGCCAAGGGCCTGGCGATCAAGCTCCATGCCGAGCAGTTGTCCAATCTCCACGGCGCCAAGCTCGCCGCCGAGATGGGCGCGCTTTCGGCCGACCATCTCGAATATCTCGACGAGGACGGCGTCATCGCCATGGCCAAGGCCGGCACGGTCGCGGTCGTGCTGCCCGGCGCCTTCTATTTCCTGCGCGAAACGCAGAAGCCGCCGATCGAATTGATGCGCAAGCATGGCGCGGCGATCGCGCTCGCGACCGATGCCAATCCCGGCTCCTCGCCGCTGACCTCGCCTTTGCTCGTGCTCAACATGGCCTGCACGCTCTTCCGGATGACGCCGGAGGAGGCGCTGGCCGGGCTCACCCGCCACGCCGCCAAGGCCCTCGGACTTCAGGACGAGGTCGGCACGCTCGAATCCGGCAAGCGCTGCGATCTCGCGATCTGGGAGATCGAGCGCCCCGCAGAACTCGCCTACCGCATCGGCTTCAATCCCCTTCACACCCGCATCTGGAACGGACAATGACCACGGTTTCGCTGAACCCGGGCGCAGCCCATCTCACCGACTGGCGCGCGATCCTCGACGGCGCCGTCGCCTCGCTAAGCAGCGAGAGCGCCAAGAACATCGCTTCCGGCCAGAAGATCGTCGAGGAGATCGTCGCCGCCGGCACGGTGACCTATGGCGTCAATACCGGCTTCGGCAAGCTCGCCAGCGTGCGCATCGCCGATGCCGATCTCGCCAAGCTCCAGAGCAATCTGATCGTCTCGCATGCGGTCGGCACCGGCCCTGCCCTGCCTGACGGCGTGGTGCGCCTGCTGCTGGCGATGAAGGCCGCGAGCCTGGCGCGCGGCGCCTCCGGCGTGCGCCCCGTCGTGATCGAGGCCCTGACCAACGCGCTCAAGGCCGACGCCTTGCCGGTGATCCCGGCCAAGGGCTCGGTCGGCGCCTCCGGCGATCTCGCCCCGCTCGCCCATATGACTGCGGCCCTGATGGGCTACGGCGAGATCCGCCTGAAGGGCGAGACCCTGCCGGCAGCCGAAGCGCTGAAGCGCGCGGGTCTCACCACGTTGGCGCTCGGCGCCAAGGAAGGCCTCGCGCTGATCAACGGCACGCAGGTCTCGACCACGCTCGCCATGACCGGCCTTGCCGCCATCGCTCGCGTCTTCGACGCGGCGCTCGTCGCCGGCGCGCTCTCGGTCGATGCGCTCAAGGGCTCCGACACCCCGTTCGATCCGCGCATCCAGAATCTCCGCGGCCAGCCCGGCCAGATCAAGGTCGCCAAGACCCTGCTCGACCTGATCGCCGGCAGCGCCATCCGCGAGAGCCATCGCCATGGCGACACGAAGGTGCAGGACCCCTATTCGCTGCGCTGCCAGCCGCAGGTGATGGGCGCGGTGCGCGACCTGATCGGCAACGCCGCCGCGACGCTCTCGATCGAGGCCAATGCCGTCACCGACAACCCGCTGGTGCTCGGCCCCGGCGAGATCGTTTCCGGCGGCAATTTTCACGCCGAGCCGGTCGCCTTCGCCGCCGACATCCTGGCCATGGCCGTCTGCGAGATCGGCAACCTCTCGGAGCGCCGCATGGCGCTGCTGGTCGACCCCGTGATGAGCGGCCTGCCGCCCTTCCTCGCCCGCGATGCCGGCCTGAACTCCGGCTTCATGATCGCGCAGGTCACGGCCGCGGCGCTCGCCTCCGAGAACAAGCAGAAGGCCTACCCTGCTTCGGTCGACACCATCCCGACCTCGGCCAACCAGGAAGACCATGTCTCGATGGCGACGCATGGCGCCTTCCGCCTGATCGACATGGCGAAGAATGCGGCGAGCATCATCGGCGTCGAGCTGATGGCTGCGGCAGAAGCGATCGAGCACCACCGCCCGCTCAAGACCAGCGCGCGCCTTGAGCCGGTGCTCGCCCTGCTGCGCGGCAAGATCGCGCCGCTGACCGAGGACCGCTACCTCGCCCCCGACCTCGCGGCCGCGACCGAGTTCGTGCTTTCCGGCGCCGTCGGCAAGGCGGCGGGCCTCGACAGCTTCGCCGAGTGCAGCGCATGAGCGCCGAGATCGTCACGGTCACGCGGGGCTCGTCCCCGCTGATCCTCTCCATGCCGCATCCCGGCACCGGCGTTCCGCCGGACGTCGCGGCGCAGCTCAACGCACGCGGAAAGCTGGTCGAGGATACCGACTGGCATATGCGCCAGCTCTACGGCTTCGCCGCGCCGTTCGCGCCGAGCATCGTCGAAGCGCAGCTCTCGCGCTTCGTCATCGACCTCAACCGCGACCCGGCCGGCGTCTCGCTCTATCCGGGCCAGGCGACGACCGAGCTCGTGCCGACGACGACCTTCGACGGCGCGCCAATCTGGCAGACCACGCCGGACGCCGCCGAGATCGAGCGGCGCAAGGCGGCCTATTTCCAGCCCTATCACACCGCGCTGGCGGCCGAGATCGAACGGGTGACGACCGAGCACGGCTATTGCGTGCTGTGGGATTGCCACTCGATCAAGTCGGTGATCCCGCGCCTGTTCGAAGGCACGCTGCCGACGCTGAACCTCGGCACGAATTCCGGCCAGAGCTGCGCCGGGAGTATCGAGGCCGCCGCCGTCACCGCGATGGCCGGCCAACCGCTCACCCAGATCGCCAATGGCCGCTTCAAGGGCGGCTGGATCACGCGCCATTACGGGCGCCCCTCCAGCCAAGTCCACGCGCTCCAGATGGAAATCGCGCTCTCGGCCTATCTCTCGGAGGAGAACGCGCCCTGGACCTTCGACGCGACGAAGGCCGCCGCCTTGCAAACCGCCTTGTCAGCCATCATCGCCGCAGCCCTGGACGCGGCCAAGACTCTCGAAGGGAGCCGCTCATGACCCGCCTGGACAATACCCGCGTCATCCGCCCCGCCACCGGCACCGAGCTCAGCGCCAAGAGCTGGATGACCGAGGCTCCGCTGCGCATGCTGATGAACAACCTGCACCCGGACGTCGCCGAGAATCCGCAGGAGCTCGTGGTCTATGGCGGCATCGGCCGCGCCGCCCGCTCCTGGGAGGATTACGACCGCATCGTCGCGACCTTGCGCCAGCTCGAGGCCGACGAGACCCTGCTCGTCCAGTCCGGCAAGCCGGTCGGCGTGTTCCGCACCCATAAGGATGCGCCGCGCGTCCTGATCGCGAACTCGAACCTCGTGCCGCACTGGGCGAACTGGGACCATTTCAACGAGCTCGATAAGAAGGGGCTCGCGATGTACGGCCAGATGACGGCCGGCTCCTGGATCTATATCGGCACCCAGGGCATCGTGCAGGGCACCTACGAGACCTTCGTCGAGGCCGGCCGCCAGCACTACAACGGCAGCCTCAAGGGCAAGTGGGTCCTCACCGGCGGCCTCGGCGGCATGGGCGGCGCGCAGCCTCTCGCCGCAGTGATGGCCGGCGCCTCCTGCCTTGCCGTCGAGTGCAATCCCGACTCGATCGATTTCCGCCTGCGCACCCGCTATCTCGACGAGAAGGCCGAGACGCTCGACGAGGCTCTGGAGATGATCGCCCGCTGGACCAAGAACGGCGAGGCAAAGTCGGTCGGCCTGCTCGGCAACTGCGCCGAAATCCTGCCCGAGATGGTCCGCCGCGGCATCCGCCCCGACATGGTCACCGACCAGACCTCGGCGCATGACCCGATCAACGGCTACCTGCCGAAGGGCTGGACCATGGGCCAGTGGAAGCAGGCCCGCGAGGCCAATCCGAAATCCGTCGAGACCGCGGCGCGCGCCTCGATGCGCGAGCATGTCGAGGCGATGATCGCCTTCCAGGACATGGGCATCCCGACCTTCGACTACGGCAACAACATCCGCCAGGTCGCCAAGGAAGAGGGGCTGGAGAACGCCTTCGCCTTCCCTGGCTTCGTGCCGGCCTATATCCGCCCGCTGTTCTGCCGCGGCATCGGCCCGTTCCGCTGGGCTGCCCTCTCGGGCGATCCGGAGGACATCTACAAGACCGACGCCAAGGTGAAGGAGCTGCTGCCCGACAACAAGCACCTGCATAACTGGCTCGACATGGCGCGCGAGCGCATCGCGTTCCAGGGCGTGCCGGCGCGCATCTGCTGGGTCGGCCTCGGCGACCGCCATCGGCTGGGCCTCGCCTTCAACGAGATGGTCAGGAACGGCGAGCTCAAGGCGCCGGTCGTGATCGGCCGCGACCATCTCGATTCCGGCTCGGTCGCCTCGCCGAACCGCGAGACGGAAGCGATGAAGGACGGCTCGGACGCGGTCTCCGACTGGCCGCTGCTGAACGCCCTGCTCAACACGGCGTCCGGCGCGACCTGGGTCTCGCTGCACCATGGCGGCGGCGTCGGCATGGGCTTCTCGCAGCATTCGGGTGTGGTGATCTGCGCCGACGGCACCGACGACGCGGCCGCCCGCCTGTCGCGCGTGCTCTGGAACGACCCGGCGACCGGCGTGATGCGCCATGCCGATGCCGGCTACGAGATCGCGTTGGACTGCGCCCGCGAGAAGCAACTCAACCTGCCGGGTATCCTGGGCTGAGCCTCCCCGCTGTCATTCCGGGGCGGCGCGTCAGCGCCGAGCCCGGAATCCAGAACCGAAGCCGATCTTCGCATCGGCTCGGCAAACCCGCCGACCATGCGGATAGGGTATCGGTTCTGGGTTCCGGGCTCATGGCTTCGCCATGCCCCGGAATGACGCTGTGGTTCCGAGCGGAGAAACAAGTACGATGCGCATCATCCGCGCCGCCGATTGCAAGGTCATGCCGTGGAAGAATGGCGGCGGCACCACGACCGAAATCGCAGTCGCGCCTGAAGGCGCCTCGCTCGGCGATTTCGACTGGCGGATATCGATGGCCCATGTGGGCGCCGACGGCCCGTTCTCGTCCTTTCCCGATATCGACCGGACACTGTCCCTGCTGACCGGCAATGGCATCCGGCTGGCCTTCGGAGACGGCGAGACGGTTTCGCTCGACCGCACCACCGCACCGTTCTTCTTCGCCGCCGACCGGGCGGTGGACGGCGTGCTGGTCGATGGTGCGATCGACGATCTCAACGTGATGAGCCGGCGCGGGGCGTGGAGCCATCGCGTCGAGCGCCTGAGCGGCGGATCACATGAGATCGCGGTTGAGCGTGGCGTGCTGGTCCTGGTGGCTCGGCATGGAGAGTGGCAGGTGAATGGAGCGGCTCTGGCGGCTGGAGACAGCGCAGTGCTCGAAGCGCCCGTCACCGTAAAGCTCGCTGCCGGGAACGGCGGCGAGCTGTTCGCGATCCGACTGCAGCCGGTCTGAGCTGCCGTCATTCTCGGGCGGAGCGCAGCTCCGACCCGAGAATCTCATGACGAGAAGACACTGGTTTCCGAGATGCTCGGGTCAAGCCCGAGCATGACGGCAGCGGTGCCGCCTCAGGCCGCCTGCCGCGGCTGCGGGCCGACATAGACCGATTGCGGACGGATCAGGCGGCCGCTGGCGATCTGCTCCTTGGCATGGGCGAGCCAGCCCGTCGTCCGCCCCAGCGCGAAGACGCAGGTGAAGGAATCCGGCGTGAAGCCGAGCGCCTCCAGCAGCAGCGCGGTGTAGAACTCGACATTGGTCTCCAGCGTCCGGTTGGGCTTGCGCTCGCGCAGGATGGCGAGCGCCGCCTGCTCCACCGCCTCGGCCAGTGCGAGGCGTCCGCTATCGGCGCCGAGCCGGCGGATCGCGCCCTTCAGCGCATCGGCTCGCGGATCGCGGACGCGGTAGATCCGGTGGCCGAAGCCCATCAAACGGTCGCCGCGATCGAGCGCGTTTTCCAGCCAGGCCCGAGCATTGGCGGGCGCGCCGATCGCATCGAGCATCTCGATGACCGGGCCGGGCGCGCCGCCATGGAGCGGGCCCTTGAGTGCACCGATGCCGGCCAGCACGGCCGAGACCAGCCCGGCGCGGGTCGAGGCGACGACGCGGGAGGCGAAGGTCGAGGCGTTGAGGCCGTGATCGGCGACAGTCACCAGATAGGTATCGAGCACCGCCGCCTGCTGCTTCGTCGGCGCCTTGCCCGTCAGCATGCGCAATGTGTCGGCCGCCTGCGACAGCGACGGATCAGGCGCGATCGGCGCGAGACCTTGCCGAAGACGCAAGGACGCAGCCGTGAACACGGCCGGCGCCGCCAGAAGCCGCAACACCGTACCGACATCCTCGCCGTCGGGGATCAGCGCTGTCATCGCGCGGATCATCTCGACCGGGGCGAGCGTGAGAGGGACGACAGCTTTCCGCACCACAGTCTCGAACAGCTCCTGCCGCGCCGCGCCGAGCGCTGCGGCTAAGTCCTTCATGGCGGGCAGGTCCGGCACGAAGCCGTCGAGCATCAGCGCAGCCATCTCCTCGAAGGAAGTGTGGCCCGCGAGCTCGTCGAGGCTGTGGCCGCGCATCACCAGCCGGCCGGCCGCTCCATCGACTTCCGAGAGCACGGTGTGGGCGGCAACGACATCTTCCAGGCCATCGGACATGGCGGTTCTCCTCAACATCTGAGGGCTTGAAGATTGATAGCCTCGCCGCTAGAATCAATCTTGAACAATATAATCAATATATTTTTCGATGACCGACTGGCTGACAGCGCAACAGGTGATGCAGCGGCTCGGGCTGAAGCCGCAGACGCTCTACGCCTATGTCAGCCGCGGGCTGATCGAGGCGCGCGGCGATGCGGGCGACTCGCGCCGGCGGCTCTACCGGGCCGAGGACGTGGCGCGGCTGGAGCATCGCAAGGCGCGGGGGCGCAAGCCCGCGGCAATCGCCGAAGATGCGATCGCCTTCGGCGAGCCGATCCTGGCCTCGGGCATCGCCACGATCCAGCGCGGCAAGCTCTGGTATCGCGGGCAGGATGCCGAAAAGCTGGCCGAGACGGCGAAGCTGGAGGATGTCGCAAGGCTGCTCTGGGATTGCGGCTCGCAGCGCTTTCCGCCGCTGTTCACGATTGTGACGGAGGCGCCGGCAAGGCAGCGCATGTTCGCGGTGATCGCGGCGCGCGCCGCCAGCGACCCCGCGATGGCCGGCCGCACGAAGAAAGCGCTCTACCTGGAAGCCGCCTCCGTCATCGACTCGCTCGTCGACGCCACCGCCGGGCGGCCGGGCCAGGGGCCGATCCATCACCGACTGGCGCAGGCCTGGGGCTGCGACGAACGCGGTGCCGACCTGATCCGCCGCGCGCTGGTGCTGCTGGCCGACCACGAGCTCAACGCCTCGACCTTCGCGGTCCGGGTCGCGGCGTCGACGCGCGCCTCGCTCGCCGCCTGCATCCTGGCCGGGCTCGCGACGCTGTCGGGACCGCTGCATGGCGGGATGACCCCGCGGGTGCTCGGGCTGATGCGCGAGATCGCGAGCGAGGGCGTCGAGATGGCGGTCTCTGCCCGGCTGGCGACCGGCATGCCCCTGCCCGGTTTCGGCCATCCGCTCTATCCGGACGGCGATGCGCGGGCGCGGGCGCTACTCACGGCCTTCTCGCTACCACCGGCCTATGAGGAGACGCGCCGCGCCGTCACGGCGCTGACCGGCGAGGAGCCGAATATCGATTTCGTGCTGACGGCGATCGCGACTGAACTCGGGCTTGCGCCGGATGTGCCGTTCCAACTCTTCGCCGCGGCACGCTGCGCCGGCTGGATCGCGCATGCGCTGGAGCAAGGCGAGACCGGACGCCTGATCCGGCCTCGCGCCCGCTATGTCGGGCCGGAGCCGGCCTAGGCCGGCGCGGCAATCGTCCGCCCAAGCTTGCCCTCACGCTCCGCGATATAGCCGCGCGTGATCGGCAGGGCGTCGAGCTTCTTGGCGAGCTGGAACTGGAAGACGACGAGGTCGTCATGCCGGAAGCTCGCCTCGCAGGCGGCGAGGTAGAATTCCCACATCCTGGCGAAGCGCTCGTCATACATCGCCACCGCCTCGTCGCGGCGGGCGAGGAAGTTCTCGCGCCAGATTTTCAGCGTCTCGGCATAGTGCAGGCGCAGCACCTCGACATCGGTGATGACGAGCCCCTCCTGCTCGACCGCCGCCGCCACCTCCGACATGGCGGGGATGTAACCGCCGGGGAAGATGTACTTGGCGATGAAGGGATTGGTCGCGCCCGGCGGCGTCGAGCGGCCGATCGTGTGGACCAGCGCAACGCCGTCATCGCTCAGCAGTTCCCGGATCTTGCGGAAATAGTCGCGGTAATAGCCGACGCCGACATGCTCGAACATGCCGACCGCGACGATCCGGTCGAAGGGCTCGTTCAGATGCCGGTAGTCCTGCAGCCGGAATTCGACCGGCAGGCCGGATTCCGCGCCGCGCTGCTGCGCGATGGCGAGTTGCTCCTCGGAGAGCGTGATGCCTGTGACGGACGCCCCCGTCTCGCCGGCTATGGACAGCGCCATGCCGCCCCAACCGCAGCCGATATCGAGCACGCGCTGGCCCGGCTGGAGGTCGAGCTTGCCCATGATGTGGCGCTTCTTGGCGAGCTGCGCCTCAGCCAAGCTCATGCCGGGCTCGGCGAAATAGGCGCAGGAATACTGCATGTCCGGATCGAGGAAGAGCCGGAAGAAATCGCTCTTGAGATCGTAGTGATGCGCGACGTTGCGCTTCGCCAAAGCCGGCGTGTTGTGCTGGTGGAAGCGTCGCACCGCCGTGCGCAAGCCCTCCAGCACCTTGCCCCAACCTTTGGGGCGGGCGCGGTGCACGGCCGCGACCAGCGCATCGAGCAGGTCGTAGAGCGAGCCCTGCTCGACGACGACGCGCCCGTCCATCACGGCTTCACCAAGGGCGAGCTCGGGATTGAGCGCGAGTTTCAGTTCCGTCGGGGAATCGACGATGCGCATCCGCAAGCGCGGCGCGGAACCCTGCCCGACCGACTGCAAGGTACCATCGGGAAATACGACATCGATCCGTGGCTCGATCGCGAGCCGAGACAACATCCTGGCGATCAGCGAATGCATTGGCCCCACCTTCGGCAGCGCCCCTTTCGCTGAAGATGGCAACGCGATGCGCCGTCGTAACGGCCCCTCAGCGCAAGGCAGCCACACGCATGCGACATGACAACGCAGGCGGTGAAGTTCGGTTCCGCTAGGGAAGCATGGCCGGTGGCCGGCTAGTGATCCGCCGCGATGACCTCGGCGCGGATCTCCTCGACGAGGCGCTCCTTCAAGGCAACGAATTCCGGCGTCGTCTTGATGGTGTAGGGCCGCGGATGCGGCAAATCGACCGGGATATCGGCCTTGATCCGGCCCGGTCGCGCGCTCATCACCACGACGCGGGAGCCTACGAAGATCGCCTCCTCGATATCGTGGGTGACGAAGAGCACGGTCTTCTGCTCGCGCTCCCAGATGCCGAGCAGCATTTCCTGCATCAACGCCCGGGTCTGGTTGTCGAGCGCGCCGAAAGGCTCGTCGAGCAGCAGGATCTTGGGGTTGTTGGCGAGCGCCCGGGCAATCGCCGTGCGCTGCTGCATGCCGCCCGAGAGCTGCTTGGGGAAGTGGTCGACGAACTGGCCGAGCCCAACGCGCGTGGCCCAGTCGCGGGCGATCTTCAGTCGCTCGGCCTCGGACACGCCCTTCTCGCGCAGGCCGAAGGCGATGTTCTGCTGCACCGTCAGCCAGGGGAAGAGCGTGTAGCTCTGGAAGACGAAGCCGCGATCGGCGCCCGGCCCCGCGACCGGCGCGCCATCGAGCAGGATGCAGCCCTCGCTCGCGGTCTCCAGCCCGCCGATGATGCGCAGCAAGGTCGACTTGCCGCAGCCGGAGGGACCGAGGATGGTGATGAAGTCGTTGTCGGCAACAGTAAGCGAGGTCGGCATCAGGGCGCGCGTCGGCTCGCCGCCGCGCTGCGCCGGAAAGACCTTGCCGACATTCTCGACGAGAAGCTTGCTCATGTGCGCGCCCACGGAAACAGGCGCTGGTTGACCGCCTTGAAGAGGAAATCGGAGACGAGACCGATGAGGCCGATCACGATGATGCCGAAGATGATCTGCCCGGTGTTCAGCAGCGCCTGGCTGTCGGTGATCATGTGGCCGATGCCGGAGGACGAGCCGATCAGCTCGGCGACGATGACATAGGTCCAGGCCCAGCCGAGCACGAGGCGGAAGATCTCGGCGATCTCGGGCGCCGCGTTCGGCAGCATGACGCGGCGCACGACCGAGCTGTCGGTCGCGCCCAGCGTATAGGCGGCATCGACGAGGTCGCGCCGGATCGAGCCGACCGAGACGGCGATCATCAGGATGAGCTGGAAGACCGAGCCGATGAAGATGACGAGCAGTTTCTGTGTCTCGCCGATGCCGGCCCAGAGGATCAGCAGCGGGATGAAGGCCGAGGCCGGCAGGTAGCGCGCGAAGGAGACGAAGGGCTCCAGGAACGCCTCGATCGGCTTGTAGGCGCCCATCATGATGCCGATCGGCAGGGCGACGATGACGGCCAGGATGAAGCCGCCGACGACGCGCCAGATCGTCATCATGATGTCGAAGCTGAAGCCGTAGCGGACCATCAGGTTATAGCCCTCGCCGACCATGGTCAGCGGATCGGCCAGGAAGAGGCGCTGGACATAGCCGCCGAAGGTCGCGACCGACCAGAGCGCGACGAAAAGCGCGAAGAAGGCCAGGCCATAGCCGATACGGGCCGAGGCCGAGACAGGTTGCAAGGGTCTCATCGCGATAGGGTTCCGGTCACGGCCATGGCCAGTTGCTTCCAGGGTTCGATCGACCAGAAGCCGGCAGCGGCGCCGGAGGTCGAGGGGAGGACGTAGATGTCGGCATCGGCCAGTCCATGCGCTTGCGGCCCGTAGGCGAGCCGCCCCTCATTGATCCCGAGGGCGGCTTGCGCCGCACGCTTGCCGTTGAAGGCGAGGATGCGGGGCCGGTTCGCAGCGATCCGCGCCGCGAAGCCGGCCACGTCGAAATGGCCGCCACGCAGAGCGGAATCCGGGCCCGAGGTCCGCTTGGCGACATCGGTCAGGCCGATGCCGTAGCGCGGCAAGGTCAGGAACTCCTCCGGCCGGAGCCTCACCGGGACGAGCCCGATCTCATGAAGCACCGGCCAGAACTTGTTGCCAGGCCCGGCATAATAGGCGCCACGCCTGGCCGAGGCGGCGCCGGCCTGCGTGCCGCAGAAGACGACGCGCAGGCCGGGCTCCAGAACATCCGGGAGGATGTCGCCGTTCGCACCATCAAGATCCGCCGTCACCCCGCAGCCCTCATCCTGAGGAGCCGCACAGCGGCGTCTCGAAGGATGCTCCAGGTGGTTCCGGAGCCTCCTGAAACATCCTTCGAGACGCCATCCCTTTCGGGATGGCTCCTCAGGATGAGGGCTCGCGGGTATCTCAAGCAGCCCCCGGCCTCACTTCCTTGCGTTCACTTGCCGGCGACGAACTTCGTATCGACCAGCGTGGCGAGATCGGGCTTGGCCTTGATCAGGCCGATCTCGAGCAGCAGGTCGGCGGCCTTGGCCGAGAAGGCCTGCCAGTCGCCCGAGAAGAACTTCTTGTTACCCTCGGCATCCGACCAGCGCAGGTATCCGGCCGACTTGCCGAACTGCTCGCCGGTCTGCTTCACGTCGGCGCCCATGATCTCGTAGGCCTTGGCCTGGTTCTTCTTGATCATGTCCAGGGCCTCGTAATAGCTCTGGGTCAGCGCCGCCGCGGCCTTGTCGTTGACGAGGAAGGCGGGCGTGCAGCCGAAGGTGTCCATCACCATCGGGTAGTCCAGGGTGGTGGCGATGATCTTGCCCGCGTCCGGCTTGTCGCGGACGGAGGAGAGATAGGGCTCATAGGTCATGGCGGCATCGTTCTGGCCGGCGATGAAGGCTTGGGCTGCCGGGCCCGGCTCCATGTTGACGACCTTGACGTCCTTCACCGAGAGGCCGTTCTCCTTGAGCATCCAGGCCAGCGCGAAATAGGGCGAGGTGCCGGGCGCGGAAGCCGCGACCGTCTTGCCCTTCAGGTCCTTGATCGCGGCGACATCCTTGCGCACGGCCATACCGTCGGCGCCGTAGCTCTTGTCGAGCTGGAATATCTGCTTGGTCTTGATGCCGGCCGCATCCCAGACGATCCAGGTCTCGACCGTGGTCGCGGCGCACTGGATGTCGCCCGAGGCGATGGCGAGATGGCGATCCTTCTGCGGGATCTTCTTGATGGTGACGTCGAGGCCGTTCTTGGCGAAGATGCCGGCCTCCTTGGCGAGCACCAGCGGAGCGAAGCCGGTCCAGCCGGAAATGCCGATATTGACCTTGGTCTGCGCCTGGGCGCCGCCCGCCGCGAAGAGCGCCGCGAGGCCAAAACCGACCGCTGCGCCGGCGCGCTTGAAAACTGCCATGGTTGAAACCCTTCCCCTGTTTTTCGGCTGATGCGCCAATCCAACGCCTAGAGCGTCATCGCAGCGCCATGCAACCTTCGTTCCCATACATTTTAATTGCATATGCAAATACGTCAAGCGGCCGATCAGCGCCGCTTGGGAAAGTCATGACATTCTCTCGTTTGACAGGGCAGAGGGAATTTCCTCCTCTTCCGCCCGCCGGCGCGCAGACGCCCTTATTTCTTTCGAGTCGAGGTTTCCCGATGAACGGCGCCGACCGCCTTTGCGACACGCTTCTGATCAACGGCGTCGATACCTGCTTCGCCAATCCCGGTACCTCGGAGATGCATTTCGTCGCGGCGCTCGACCGCAAGCCGGAAATGCGCTGCGTGCTCGGCCTGTTCGAGGGTGTGGTGACCGGCGCGGCAGACGGCTATGCCCGCATGGCCGACAAGCCGGCGGCGACGCTGCTGCATTGCGGCCCCGGCATGGCGAATGCGCTCGCCAACATGCACAATGCCCGCCGCGCCCGCACGCCGATGATCAATGTCGTCGGCGACCACGCGACCTATCATCTCCAGCATGACGCGCCGCTGACCAGCGATATCGAGAGCCTGGCGCATCCGATGTCGCATTTCGTCCGCCGCATCGCGACGCCCGAGGATGTCGGCCCGGCGATCGGGGAGGCCTATGTCGCCTCGCTGACCCTGCCCGGTGTCACCACCGTGATTCTGCCGGCCGACTGCGCCTGGGGCAGCGTCGAGCCCGCCAAGCTGAAGCCGACCGAGCTGCCGGCTTTGAAGAGCGTCGAGGGCGCGACGATCCGCGAGGTTGCGGCCGGCCTGCGCAAGCATGGCGCCCGGGCCGCGATCATGCTGACGGGGCTCGCGCTCCGCGAAAAGCCGATGGAGATGGCCGCCCGCATCTGCGCGGTGACCGGCGCCCAGATCTTCAGCCAGATGTCGAACGGGCGCATCCAGCGCGGCGCCGGCCGCGTCGCCATGCCGAAGGTGTTCTACCCGATCGACAAGGCGCTCGAGCAGCTCAAGGATGTCGACTATCTCGTGCTCGTCGGCGCGCAGGTTCCGGTCGGCTTCTTCGCCTATCCCGGCAAGCCCGGCCGCCTGATCCATGACGGCTGCGAGGTCGCGACGCTGTCGATCCCCGGCGACGACCTGCCGGCCTCGATCACCGCGCTCGCCGAGGAGATGGGCGCGACCAAGACCGCTCCGCTCTACATCGCCCCGGCGCGCAAGGAGCAGCCCGGCCTGCCGACCGGCAAGCTCGATGCCGACAAGGCCTGCGCCATCGTCTCGGCCCTGCTGCCCGAGAACTGCATCGTCTGCGACGAGTCGGTCTCGTCCGGCCGCAGCTTCTACTACGATTGCCACAGCGCGCCGCAGCACGACTATATCCAGCTCACCGGCGGCGCGATCGGCGAAGGCATTCCGCTCGCGATCGGCGCGGCCGTCGCCTGCCCCGACCGCAAGGTCATCGGCATGCAGGCCGACGGCTCGGGCATGTACACGGTGCAGGGGCTGTGGACGCAGGCCCGCGAGAATCTCGACATCGTCACCGTCGTCTTCGCCAACCGGACCTACCAGATCCTGCATGGCGAGATGCGCGCCGTCGGCGTCAACGATTTCGGCCGCAACGCCACGCTGATGCTGAACATCGACGAGCCGGCGCTGGACTGGGTGATGATGGCCAAGGGCATGGGCGTCGAAGCGGCGCGGGCCACGACGGCGGAGGAATTCACCAGCCTGTTCAAGGCGGCGCTGGCCAAGAAGGGGCCGTTCCTGATCGAGGCTGCGATCTAAGCGGCGCCGAGCGGCACTGAAGAGTGTCATCCCGCACGCGCTGCGGCACGAAGTGCTGCTGCGCAGATGCGGGATCGTCTGCAAGAAAAGGCGCCTTCTCGTCACGCAGTCCCGTGTCTGCGCCGCAGCGTTCCACGCTGCAGCGCAGACACGGGATGACGCGTGTGGTTACTG
The DNA here is from genome assembly GCF_058783685.1 of Allobosea sp. FW305-C-101. Lineage (NCBI taxonomy): Bacteria > Pseudomonadati > Pseudomonadota > Alphaproteobacteria > Hyphomicrobiales > Alloboseaceae > Allobosea > Allobosea sp. FW305-C-101. The sequence continues at coordinate 1,168,809 of NZ_JBYSYT010000001.1, forward strand.
GCGAGGTGCGGAAGAAGCAGTCGGTGTGGCGCGTCATCCCGCACGCGTTGCAACACGCAGTGTTGCGGCGCAGATGCGGGATCGTTCTCAGAAAAGGCGCCTTCTCGTCACGCGATCCCGTGTCTGCGCAGCAGCACTTCGTGCCGCAGCGCGCACGGGATGACAGGCGGTAACGCCAAAAAACAGCGCTACTTGAACTCGCCCAGGAAGGCGTCGAGGCAGTCGCCGATCGCCTCGATGGCGTAGCCGCCCTCCTGCACCACCAGCGTCGGCAGGCCGAAGCCCTTCACCTGCCGGCCGATCGTGCCGAAATCGCTGGCTTCCAGCTTCAGGACACCGATCGGATCGTCCTTGTGGGCATCATAGCCGAGCGCGATCACCACGGCATCGGCACCGAAATCGCGGATCGCCTTGCCGGCCTCGGCGACGGCGGCCTCCATCGCGGCGCCGCCCGCACCATGCGCCAGCGGCAGGTTCAGGTTGAAGCCCTCGCCCGGGCCGTTGCCGCGCTCGTCGGCATAGCCGGTGAAGAAGGGATAGTAGTTCGACGGGTCGGCATGGACAGAGATCGTCAGCACGTCGTTGCGACGGTAGAATATCTGCTGCGTGCCGTCGCCGTGATGGGCGTCGACGTCGAGGATCGCGACCTTGCCGAATTTGGAGCGCAGGCGCTGGGCCGCGATCGCCGTATTGTTGAGATAGCAGAAGCCGGTGGCGCGGTCGGCGCGGGCGTGGTGACCGGACGGACGGCAAAGCGAGTAGACCGCGCGCTCGCCGCCGAGGATCGCGTCCGCCGCGGAGACGGCCGTCTCCGACGAGCGCAGCGTCGAATGCCAGCAATGCTCGCCGATCGGCACCGAGAGATCGCCGAGATACCAGCCGAGCTGACCGATAAAGCCGGTCGGGCGGCAAGGCGGGCGGACATCCTCGTCCGGGCGGCCGCTCCAATAGGGGAAAGTGCTCGGCCAGACTTCCGGGCCGCGCTCGGCCGGCAGGTCCTGCCAGCGCGCCCAGGCGGTTTCGAGGAACTTGACGAAACCGGCGTCATGGATCGCCAGGACCGGCTCCGTGCCATGCGCCGCCGGCTTTTCCGGCGCGATACCGTGTTTCCTGAGCGCGCCGAGCAGGCGCTCCGTCCGTTCCGGCAGGTCCTTGGGAGCCACGACCTTGCCGTAGCGCATATACTGCTGGGGATCGTGAAGGGCTTGGTCGGGGTGATAGAAGGCGCGCATCAGGCGAAGCATCCTCGTCAGATCGCGAGGCGACCGTCAGCCCCGCGGGCGGATGCTAGCAACCGCCGCGACGCCGGTCAGCCATGACGATGCCGCCCACCCCTGCGTGGGAGGCGGGACCGCCGGTCAATGCGGTGAGAGCAGCGCGACGAATTCGCGCGCCAGGGCGTCGATCGAATGGCGTTCCGGCCTATACCAGTCGGTCGAGCCGTTGAGCGCGCCGAGCAGGAAGAGCCTGAGCACATCGGGCGAGTTGCCGGCGGGCATGCCGCCGGCCTCCTGCCATTCTGCGATCAGACGGCGCCAGACATCCTCATAGGCACGGCGCACGGCCCGCACGCTCTCCGGCACGGGCGCCGCGCCGAAGGTGAAGACCTTGATGCTGGCGGAGGTGTAGTCGCCATGGCCGTGCAGCGCCGAGAGATGCGCGCGGATCGCCGCCTCCAGCCGCACGCGCGGCGAGGCACCCTCCTCCGCGGCGAGCGCCGCGACGACCGCCTCATGGACGAAGCGCACGCCGTCATTGACGACGGCCTCGACGATCTCCTCCTTCGAGCCGAAATGGTAATAGAGGCTCGCCTTGCGGATACCGACGGCCTCGGCGATCTCGCGCAAGGTGGTCTGGTGATAGCCGCCGCCGCGCAGCAGCCGCGCGGCATGGTCGAGAATCAGCCGGCGGGAGCCGCCTTCGGCTGCTGGCCGCGTCGTTGGCGCTTCATTCATAGGGTGTCTTCCCGTGCGCGCTGCGGCGTGAAGCGCTGCAGCGCAGACACGGGACCGCGCGACGAGAAGGCGCTGTCCTGAAGACGGTCCCGCATCTGCGCGGCAGCACTGCGTGCTGCGGCGCGTGCGGGATGACGCTTGGCCCTCACAGCCGCTTCGCCACTTCCTCGAGCATGACCTCGGTCGCGCCGCCGCCAATGGCCTGGACGCGGGCGTCGCGGGTCATGCGCTCGATCGCGCTCTCGCGCATGTAGCCCATGCCGCCATGGAACTGCAGGCAGTCGTACATGACTTCGTTGACCAGCTCGCCGCAATAGGCCTTGGCCATCGAGACCTCGCGGGTGGCGTCGAAGCCCTGCGCGTCGAGCCAGGCGGCGTGATAGACGAGCTGGCGACCGGCCTCGACCTTGCCCGCGAGATCGGCGAGGCGCTGGCGGATCGCCTGCTTCTCCCAAAGTGGCGCGCCGAAGGCTTTTCGCGTCTTCACATAATCCAGCGTCAGGTCGATCGCGGCCTGCGCCTCGCCCATCGCCATGGCGCCGATCACGGTGCGCTCGTTCTGGAAATTGCTCATGATCGCGTAGAAGCCGCGACCTTCCTGCCCGAGCAGGTTCTCGGCCGGCACCTTGCAATCGACGAAGGAGAGCTCGGCGGTATCCGAGGAGCGCCAGCCATGCTTGTCGAGCGCACGCGAGACCGAGAAGCCCGGCGTGCCCTTCTCGACGACGAAGATCGAGACCGATTGCGAGGGCCGCGCTTGCGGATCGGTCTTGGCGGCGACGCAGTAGAGATCGGCATGGACGCCGTTGGTGATGAACATCTTGGCGCCGTTGAGGACGTAATGATCGCCCTCGCGCCGCGCCGTGGTGCGGATGCCCTTCACATCCGAGCCGGCATCGGGCTCGGTGACGGCGACCGCGACGATCTTTTCGCCCGCAATGATGCCGGGCAGGTACTTGTCCTTCTGCGCCTGATTGCCGGCATTGGCGATATGGACCGAGGCCATGTCGGTATGGACGAGCGCGGTGATCGCGACGCCGGAGAAGGTCGAGCGGCCGAGTTCCTCGGCCAGCACGACGGTCGCCATCGTGTCCATCTCGGAGCCACCGTAATCGGCGGGGTAGCGGATGCCGAAGAAGCCGAGTTCGCCCATCTTGCGCAGCACGTCGCGCGGGACGAAGCCGTCCTCCTCCCATTGCAGGGCATGCGGCTTGATCTCGGTCTCGACGAAGCGGCGGACCTGATCGCGCAGCGCCTCATGCTCCTCGGTGAAGTAAGGCGAGCGGCGCGCGCCCTCCGCGACAAGCTTTCCGCCTGATGACATTGCCTTCTCCCGTCCCTGTGCAGCGCCATCGGCGAGCTACCTGCCGGACGGTAGGTGAACGGCCCGCCGAGATCAAGCTACCGTCATTCGGAAGTGATGTCAGGCGACGTCGTCCCAGTGGGCGACCATGCTGCGGCCCTTGCCGGCGCGCTTGGCACCATAGAGCGCCTGATCGGCCGCGCGCGTCAGCACCTCCGCCGTCCAATGGCCGGAATCCCGTTCCGGCTTGACGGAGACACCGACGCTGGCGCCGACCGTCACGAACTGCCCCATCAGCAGGACCGGCGCCATGACGACCGACACCGCCCGGTCGGCGACCTCGGAGAGCGCAACCGCATCCTCGACGCCGCGCACGAGCAGGGCGAACTCATCGCCTCCCAGCCGCGCCACGATGTCGCCCGGCCGGACGACGCCCTTCAGGCGCATCGCGACCTGCTTGAGCAGATCGTCGCCGGCCTGATGGCCATGGCGGTCGTTGATCACCTTGAAGCCGTCGAGATCGAGCAGCAGCAGGCCGAGCGCCTCGCCGCTTTCTCCGGCTTCGTCGAGAACGCGATCCAATCCGCGGCGGTTGAGCAGGCCAGTCAAAGGATCGTGGCTCGCGGCGAAGTCGAGTTCGCGCCGCACCATCAGCAATTCCTCGAACTGGCCGATGATGTAATCGGAGCTCTCGTAGATCGAATAGAGATAGACAAGCAGGAGCACGCTCAGCGCCTGATAGAGCGGATCGCCGGAGACGAGGAAGGCGACGACCAGCGTGCCGATCGCGATGGTCGAGAGCACGGCGCAGATCCAGTAGCGCAGCGTGCGCAGATAGGAACCGGCCGTCAGCGCCATGGTGAGCCCGAGGCTGAGCACGAAGCCGCCGGCATGGTCGGCTGCGGCAGCCGCCAGGGTCAGCGCAGCGATGACGAGCGTGAAGGCGAAGGCGGTATAGGCGTAGCCGGCTTCCCAGCGCCGCGCCTCCACGAGGGTCAGCTTGCGCGTGGTGTCGCGACGCTTGAAGCCGATGATGTTGGCGATGCGCGCCATCGTCGTCACGACGCCGGCCCCCGTCAGCCACCAGAAGATCGCCTCGCCGGTCTGCACGGCCATGATGGCGGAGCCGACGATCAGCCCGGCCGCGATGCAGAGGATCTGTGGCAGGGCCGCGAAGAGACGCGAGATGATCTCGATCTCGATATCCGCGGGCAGCTGCGCGGCGCGTTTGCGGGGCCTCATCAGCAGATGCATGGGCATGGCTCTACGCGTGAGGCTCTAAGAACCTGTCAGCCCGATCCCCGGCATTTTAAGGATCAGGCGCCGATGGCCGTGGCGCCATAAAAAGAGGGGGCGGCAAAGCCAGCCCCGTTCCAGGTTGCAGATCGGGAGGTCGGGCGCGGGTCGATCAGTTGCAGCCGCAGCCGTGGCCGAGACCGCCGAGCAGTCCACCGACGATACCGTTCTTGCTGACGATCGCCTTCACCGGGGCGGCGATGCCGACCTTGTTGCCGCTGAGGACGCTGACATTGTTGAGCGCATTGATCTTGACGCCCGACACCGCCGTCGTCACCGGAACGACGATACCGCCGAGAAGAGAACCGCCCCGCCCGCCGGCCATGGCCGGGGAAACGGCGAAAGCTGCAACCGTAGCGAGAACAATCGCGTATTTCATCTTGCTTCTCCCTGTCTTCGCCTCCGGTGTGGAAGCGATAAAGCACGTATAAGTTGCAACAACCGGCGCGAACAACCTTATCCCGACATTAACCATACCCGGTAAACTTAATCGGCTCCTAGAAGTATATTTCCGTCGTAAATACGAATTCAGTATCATCACAGTGAAGATAAATTCTAATCCACATTCAACAACCCTTGTAAAATTTGTAAATCATTAACCAATATATTCCATGATCCCGGAAGCATTGGTGAGATCATGGCGATATCGGCGCGCATTATCATCCTGTCGACCCTGACCCTTCACGCCTCACTCGCCTTCGCGACAGAGAAAGCCGCCGAAGAGAACGAAAATTCGATCGCCATCATCGGGCTTCGCGGCGGCTTCGACAGCAACCCGGCGGGCATCCAGGGGGCGAATGGCACGCCCGTCGTCACAACCTATGCAACCTGGGATTATCTTCACGGCACGCTGCAGGACGGCTACGGGCTCAACTTGTCATTGGTCGAGACGCATTACGATCCGCGCGCGCTCGCCTCGGCCCGCGCCCATTCGCTGGCGCTCAAGCACGCCGTCAGCCTCGGCGATTCAACCGTGCTGCAATCCTCGGTAACAGTGAGCGGCGAGCAGAGCTGGTCGCGCCGGAAGAGCAACCTGGCCTGGCGCGAGCGCCTCGACCATGGCATCGGACCGTTCCGCCTCTTTGCCAGCGGCGAAGCGCGCATCACCGCACTGAACGAGCGCAATGTCTTCAATCTCGGCGATTTCCTGCCGCGCGACGAGAATTTCGGCACGCTGGGGCTGACGACAGGCGCGGCCTGGCGCTCGGGCGAGACCGAAATCGGCCTCTCCTTCAGCGCCTCGCGCGTCCATTACATCGAAGGCGTCGACTATCTCGGCTTCCGGCGCGACCATAACCGGCTGCAGCCGAACCTGTTCTTCTCGACGGTGCTGGGCGGCGCCACAATCGAGGGCTCGCTCTCGCCGTTCCGCGCCTATTTCCCGGAGAAGGAATTCGATGCGGTCGAGAGCCTGCTCTATACCGCGAAGCTGCGCCTGCCCTATCAGCGCTTCACGCTCGATCTCGGCTCGACCCGCACGGTGGAAGACACCACCCTGCCCTTCTCCGTCATCAACCTGACGACGGCGCATGAGGCGAAGCTGACGGCGCGGATCGACGACGACAACGCCGTCAGCCTCATCGCCCGGCGCAAGACCGACGATTATGTCGGCCTCGACGCCCGCTCGGACCAGAAGGGCATCGGCATCGACTACCAGCGCAGCTTAAGCAAGGGCTTCACGGCGACCGCCTCCGGCGCCTGGCGCAAGACCAAGGAGACCGGGCTCACGCCCGTGACCTCGTTCAGCGTCATGCTAGGCCTGCAGAAGCAGATCGATCTGAGCCGTATCGGCAAGCCGGACAAGAGCGGCGGGTAGCGGGACGATTTCTCTTCCGTTCAAGAGCATCGCTGGATCCGACAGCCAGTTCCGGCGTTGATTTCGAGCGCTTGCCAGCAACCTCAGCATCCGTTCATCGGAGGCCCGCTAGGAGAGCGACACGCCTCGCCCGGCCCGCTCGTCGGCGAGGAAACGGAAAGGAAGAACCATGCTGCGTCGCCAGCTCACGGTTTCGGCCCTCGCCTGCGCCGTCCTGCTCAGCGCAATACCGGCCCAGGCCCAGTACTATGGCGGCCCTTATCGCGGTGGGCCGTCCTATGACGACGACGATGACGACGATCGCCCGCCGCCGCGGCGCTATTACCGCCGCGACTACGGCTATGAGCGCCCCTCTTACCGGCCGCGCTACGGCAATATCTGCGTGACCGGCCGGGGCGATTGCCCGACGCCGCCTCTGCCCTATGGTTCGAGCTGCGGCTGCGACATCCCCGGCTTCGGCAGCAAGCGCGGCATCGTGCAGTAGCCGCCTTCAGTACCGGCGGGCGCCCTCCGTTCCCAGATAGCAGATGCCCTCGCCGGGATTGGCCTTGGGATTGGGGAAGATGATGAAGCCGTCGCGCGGCATCGTCACCACCGCGCCGTCGGCGCGGCGGGCGATCGGCGTGCCTTTGGCGACGCGGTCGCCGGTCTTCCAGCTCCCCTCGACGCGGTCGCCTTCGGCCTCGCAGATGACAAGGTCGTCCATGTGGACGACGACGCGCTTCTCCGGCGCCGGCGGGGCCTCGTCGGTCAGCCCGAGATGGGCGAGCACGTTGCGGATCGCCTTGTAGCCGACATCGACGGAAGCCGGGTCCTCGTGGCGGCCGCATTCCAGCGTCACGCCATAGCCGCCGGCGAAGCGCATGAACTCCGTCGTACCGAAGCCTTCGGTCACGGCAAGCCGCGGCAGGTTCAGCCGCTCGCGCGCCGCGATCAGCCGGACATAGATGTCGAGCCAGCCATGGATCATCAGGTCGACGCCGAGGCAGGCGGCGAAGGCGGCCTCGGCCGCCCCGTGACGGAAGGGTTCGAGCGTGCCGCGATTGTCGTCCGGCCCGAAGAAGACGAAGGGCACGCCCTCCCCGGTGAAGGAATGCACGTCGAGCAGCATGTCGTGCTGGCGCAGGATGGCCGAGAGGCGGTTGCCGAGCCGATCCTCGTTGTCGACGGGCTGCGGCCGTTCGCGCAGGTCGCGGTTGAGGTTGCGGTCGCCCTCGCGGGTGTTCTGCCTGTAGGCCTTGGGATTGGCGACGGGCAGGAAGGTGACCTCGCCGCGCTGGATCGAGACACGGCCGGCCCGGCAATCCTCGATCACGCGGGCGATGGCGTTCGGCCCACAGGTCTCGTTGCCGTGGACGGCGCCGAAGACGAGGAGCTTCGGCCCCGCCTTCAGCCCGTGGAAGCGGATGGTCTCGAGCGGCGGATCGATCAGGTCTGGCGTGGTCATAGTCTCTGCTGTCAGGCTTTGCGTAGCTGCGAATGCGGGTCGAGGATGTCGCGCAGACCGTCACCCAGCAGGTTGAGGCCGAGCACGGTCATGAAGATGGCGAGACCCGGGAAGATCGAGATCCAAGGTGCCGTGGTGATCTGGTCGCGCGCATCGGAGAGCATGCTGCCCCAGCTCGGGAAGGGCGGACGGATGCCGAGCCCCAGGAAGGAGAGCGCCGCCTCCGCCAGCACGGCGCCGCCCATGCCGAGCGTGCCGATGACAATGATCGGGCCGGCGATGTTCGGCAGGATCTGCAGCAGCATGATGCGCAGGTTGCTAGAACCGAAGGAGCGCGCCGCCTCGACATAGCCCTGCTGCTTGATCGAAAGCGTCGCGGCCCGCGACAGCCGGCATGTATAGGACCAGTTGGTCAAGCCAAGCGCGATCAGCAGGCTGGTCAGGCCCGGCTGAAGGATCGCCATGATGGCGAGTGCGAAGACAAGCGAGGGGATCGACAGCATGAGATTGGTCAGGCCGTTGACGAAATCGTCCCACCAGCCGCCGAAATACCCCGCCGACATGCCCAACGCTACACCGATCACGGTATTGATCAATTGCGAGACGATACCGACCGTCAGCGAGATGCGCGCGCCGTAGAGCACGCGACTGTAGATATCGCGGCCCTGCGCATCCGTACCGAACCAGAACTCGGCGCCGGGCGGGACCTCGGCATTCATCAGGTTGGCGTCCATGACGGGGTCGGTATGCGCCAGCCAGGGCGCCAGCGTCCCGCCGACGACGACGGCGGCGAAGAGCACGCCGCCGATCCATAGGTTAGCTCGGAATTTCATGCCCCGCCCCTAGGTATATTTGATGCGCGGATCGATCAGAGCGCAGAGCACGTCCACGATGATGTTCACGACAAGAAAGAAGAGCACGAGCAGCAGGATGCAGGCCTGGACGACGGGGATGTCGCGCAGCGACACACTGTCGACCAGGAGCGAGCCGATGCCCGGCCAGGCGAAAAGCTTCTCGATCACGACGGCGCCGCCCATGATCGAGCCGAACTGCAGGCCCAGCGTCGTCAGCACGATCACCATGGCGTTGCGCGCCACATGCCAGCGCATCACCCGAACTTCGCTGTTGCCCTTGGCGCGGGCGGTGCGGACGAAGTCGGCATTCATGACCTCAAGCACGGCGGCGCGCGTCGTGCGGGCCAGCAGCGCGAGCGGCGCCACGCCAAGTGCGACCGCCGGCAGCACGATGTAGCGCGGATTGCCGTCGCCATAACCGAAACTCGGGAACCAGCCGAGCACCAGCGCGAAAGCGTACATCAGCATCAGCCCGAGCCAGAACTGCGGCAAGGACAGACCGGACACGGCGATAAACATCGACTGCATGTCGAGCCAGCCGCCTGGCTTCAACGCCGCCAGGAAGCCGAGCGGAATGCCGAAGGCGATGGCGAAAGCCATCGCGGCAATGGCCAGCTGGAGACTGGGCCAGATGCGCTCCAGCAGTGAATTGATCACTGGCTGGCGGGTGCGGAACGAGGTGCCGAGATCAAACGTCGCAAGCTTCATCGCATAGTTCGCGAAGCGCACATGCACGGGATCATCGAGGCCGAACTGCTTGTTCATGCGCGCGACCTGCTCGGCATCGATGACCGAACGACCATCGGACATCTGGGTCGAGGCGAAATCGCCGGGAATGACGCTGAACATCACGAAGATGAGCCCAGCTACCGCAAGCAGAATCGGAATGGACTGCAGCAGGCGGCGGACGACATAGGGCAGCATGATAAACTCCTGATCGCCGCAGCAGGGCGGACTCAGGTCAAGGCTCGAAAGTCCCCGTCACCCCGGACAGACGGCATGGCCGCACCGATCCAGGATGACGGAGGTCGTCGAGCTGGCGAAAACCTCAGCGGAGGCGCTTACTTCGCTGCGGGCGAAGACGCGTCGACCCAGAGATCCTCGTAGCGCTGGAGCGCGAGCTCCGTCGCATTCGGCTGCAGGCCGTGCAGCCAGGGCTGATAGGCCAGAACCGCCTTGTTGTAGTTGAAGAACCAGACCGGAGCCTCGTCCTGCAGCATGGCATTGGCCTTCTTCAGCAGTTCAAGCTTCTTGCCGGCGTCCTTTTCGGCCGCAGCCTCGTCGAGCAGCTTGTCATAGGCCGCGTTCTTGAAGGTGGTGTAGTTGCAGGAGGAGCGCGGCGTCGAGGAGTGGAAGCACTTCAACGCGGTCAGCGCGTCGGGGCCGGAGGTATTCGACCAGATATAGGCCTGGAAGTCGCCCTTCGCGACGACGCCACCGAGCGCCGAGGTCTCGACCGGCTTGACCTTCACCTTGATGCCGACCTTGGCGAGCATCGGGATCGTCGCCTCGACGATCGGGATGCCCCAGCTCTCATTCGGCGTCGCGGTCCATTCGAACTCGAAACCGTCGGGATAGCCGGCTTCTACGAGGAGCTTCTTGGCCTTCTCGGGATCGAAGGCGTAGGGCTTGGCGCCCTTATCGAAGGCCGGGACCGAGCTCGGCAGCCAGCTTACAGCGCGATAGGCCTTGTCGCGGACGAGGCGCTTGATGATGAGTTCGCTGTCGATCGCATAGTTGATCGCCTGGCGCACCCGCTTGTCGGAGAAGGGCTTGAACTCCGGATTCATGCCCATGTTGCGGGTGAAGACCTCGGCGACCTCGAGGATGCCCTTGGAGAGGTTCGGGTCGGCCTTGTAGGCGACATACTGGGTCGAACCGAGGATCGAGACGTCGATCTCCTTGTTGCGGAAGGCGACGTCGCGCGCGGCCGCCTCGCCCATCGGCGAGATCACCAGCTTGTCGGCATAGGGCTTGCCGGCCTTGTAGTACTTTTCCCAGCGATCGAAGACCATGCGCGAGCCGGGAACGTGCTCGACGAACTTGAACGGCCCCAGCCCGATCGGCTTGTTGAAGAAGTCCGGCTCCTGAGCCTCCTTGGCCGGCAGGATCGCCGTGGGCGCACTGAAGAACAGGAAGCCGGGATCGACGGATTCGGTCATCGTCATCTCGATGGTGAAATCATCGATCTTCTTGAGGCCGGAGATCTCCTTGGCCTCGCCCTTGCGGACCTCGGCACCGCCCTTGATGCGCGAGACGTGGCGCGCGCCGGGATAGTTCTTGGAGCCGTCGACAAGGCGATGGAACGACCAGATCACATCGTCAGCCGTCATCTTGCGGCCATTGTGGAAGAAGGCGTCGTCGCGCAGTTTCAGCGTATGCGTCAGCCCATCTGCAGAGGTGGTGAAGCTCTTGACGAGCTCGGGTTCCGGCTTGCCGGCGTTCGAATCCCAGCGGAACAGCATGCCGTGCAGCGCGTAGCCGTAGATCTCGTCCTGGATCTGGTTCGAGACGTGGCTGTCATTGCTGACGAAGGACGCACCATAGGGCGCCGTGAAGCGGATCGTTCCGCCGCGGCGTGGCTCCTGCGCCTGTGCCGAGATGGTAAAGGCCGCCAGCGTCAGCGCGGTGGCAAAGGCAAATTTCTTCAACAACACGATCAATCCTCCCGTTTTTCCATCTGTTCCGGTTGATCCGGACTTGTTTGCTTTCAAGTCGAACCATAACGGCTTTGCCGAGCTTGTCTTCCCCTGCACGCTCAAATTCCCCGAACAGCACCGCGATTCACGATGTCGCGGAGCTGTTCGGAATTCCTGTTCGCATTTTCTTCACGCGAACCGGCCTTTTTCGCCCGAAGATGCTCTAGCTCAAGCGCCACGCTCGAAGACCACCTCGCCGCCGAGAATGGTGAGATCGCAGCGCGTATCCTTGAGGATATCGGCCGGAGCAGCGCTCAAGAGGTCGCGCGAGAACACCGCGACATCCGCCAGCAAGCCCGGCGCGAGCCGCCCCTTCACCTTCTCCTGCTTCTGCGAGAAGGCGCCGAACTCGGTATAGGCCTGCAGGGCCTCCTCGATCGAGACGCGCTGGGCTGCATCCATCACCGTGCCCTTCCAGGTCTCACGCGTCAGCATGGTGTGGAAATTCGGGAAGGGGTTGGGGTCGCAGACCGGCGCGTCGCTACCCGTCGCCGGCTTCAGGCCGAGGTCGAACCAAGTGCGGAACGGATAGCTCGGCATCGCCCGCTCGGGGCCGAGCACCTTCACATAGGCATCGCCGAAATCATGGATGAAGACCTGCTGCGGGCAGGGATAGATGCCGGCCTTGACCATGCGCTCGTGCTGGGCCGGGGTCGAGAAGCCGCAATGCTCGATGCGGTGGCGCCGGTCCGGATCGGGGAAGGCTGCGAGCGCCTTCTCATAGGCCGTGATCAGCTGCTCGATCGCGGCGTCGCCGATGGCATGGCAGACAAGCTGGTAGCCCTTCTTGTGGGCATCGAGCACCATGCGCTCGAGCTCGGCATCCTCCCACATCCAGACGCCGGTGGTCTTGTCATCGCCGAGATAGGGCTCGGTCATCCAGGCGGTGCGGCCGCCGGCCGAACCGTCAAGGAAGAGCTTGACGCCGCCGATCATCAGCATGTTGTCGCCGGTGCCGGAGATCAGGCCCGCATCATAGCATTGCGGCACGATCGAGCGGCCATCGTCGCCCAGCAAGGTGAGCCAAGTGCGGACCGGCAGGCGACCGGCGCGCTTGGCGCGATGATAGGCCGCGATCTCGCGGAAGCCGCCCTTCTGGCCGACGGCGGCATCCATACAGCTGGTGATGCCGAGCGAGAGCAGATACTGCCCGCCGCGCTCGATGCCGGCGATGATATCCTCTTCCGTCGCAGCGGGAATCGCGGCCTGGACCGGGGCGCGCGCGTTCTCGGCGAGCAGGCCGGTGAGGCGGCCGTTCTGCTGCTCGATCAGGCCGCCTTGCGGCGTCGGCGACTTTTCGTCGATGCCGCCGAGGCGCAACGCCTCCGAGTTGCAGATCGCGATATGGCCGCAGGCGCGCACCAGCATCACCGGATTGTTCGGCGCCGCGCGGTCGAGTTCCTCGCGATAGGGATGGCGGCCGGTATCGAGCTTGGTCTGGTCGTAGCCGCGCGAAAGAATCCATTCGCCGGGCTTCGACTGTGCGGCGCGGGCCGAAATAGCGCCCAGCAAGGCTTCCAGCGTCGGCGCGCTCTCCGGCTTGGAATCGACCCAGCCCATGGTCATGCCGAGCGAGACCAGATGCAGATGCGAGTCATTCAGGCCCGGCGTCGCCAGCCGGCCCTTCAGGTCGATGACACGGGTCTTCGGCCCGATCAGCGGCTTGATCTCGGCATCGCTGCCCGCAGCCAGCACCTTGTCGCGGAAGATTGCCAGCGCCTCGACGACGCCCTCCTCGCGCCCGCACCAGATCGGCCCGTTGCGCAATACGATATCGGCCTGAATCGCCATGGTGTTCTCCTCAAGTCCAGTCGTCGCGGCTCGTGAGAGCGGCGGTCAGATATCGTCGAGCGGGAAGATCGGGCGGCGGACCTTCTTGTAGGGCCGCTCCTTGAAGTTGCGGGTCGAGAGCGCGCCGGTATCGACCTCCAGCACCTCGCGCGCGATCGGCTCGAAGGCGGCGCGGAAATGCTGCATCGACTTGACGATCACCGTCGATTTCCGGGTCGGGTCGACGCCGAGCGAGGTGAACTGGGCGAGGTCGGTCGCCTGGCCGTTATGGGTGATGACGATGATCTCGACATCGTCGACGCGCAGCAGGGCCGAGAGGCCGTAATTGCGCCAGACGCCGCCGGCCATCGGGCCATGGCAGAGAAAATAGCCGTCGGTGATGGCGACGACATGGGCGTCGAGATCGAGCGGGCCGCCGCCCATGCTCGGATCGACCTTGCCGCCGAGCTTGATCCGGCCGCGCTTGCCGACGCCGATCGCCTGGGCGATCAGCACGGCCTCGGGGTCGTTGATCGCGTGGAAGCCGACATTCTTCAGCCCGGCATCGAGCACCGCGCGCAGCAGGTTGGTGGCATCGCCATAGGCGCCGGAGCCGGGATTGTCGGAATAGTCCGAGATCACCACCGGCTTGTAGTCGGGCTTTCCGGTATCGGCCTCGCCGGCCTTGGCACGGGCCATGGCCTCGGCCAGCGGCGTGAAATGGATCGAGGAGAAGCGGCGCTGCTCCCAGGCATAGTCCATCAGCTCCTCGGCGATGCCTTGAGCCTTGCCGCGATCATCGGCCGTGACCGCGATCGAAGGGCCAATATCGTGGACGTCGGCCGAGGAGAAGCCGGCCTGGACGCTGACGACGAGCGCGTCACCGGAGGCTTCGAGCTCATCGCCCCGGCGCAGCAATTCGAGGAACGGCGGCGAAGTCGTGCGGCCACCGTCGAGGGCGTAGAGGATCGGGCGGCGGGCGAGCGCGACCTTCGGCTTGATCTCGCCCTTGATCGCGCGCTGCAGCAGTTCGGCCGCCTGCCAGGTCCGCTCGTACTGATCGATATGCGGGTAGGTCCGGTAGGAGATCAGCGCGTTGGCATTGTCGGCCATGAGCTGCGTGACCGTTGCATGGAGGTCGAGCACGGCGACGACAGGCACGTCCGGGCCGATGCGCTTGCGCAGCCGGGCGAGCAATTCGCCTTCGCCGTCATCCGAGCTTTCGGTCGCCATCGCTCCATGGAGATGCAGCAGCACACCGTCGACACCCGGAGTAGCATCGACGATCTGGCCGGCGAAGAGATCGAAGGCGGCATCGGTGACCCGGCCGGACGGGTTGGCGCCGGTCACCAGCGGGTGCACGAGGCTCCAGCCGAACTTGTCGGCCGCTTCGAAGGCCGCGCCCATCGAGGTGCGCGTGCCACGGAAGGCGCCTGGGATCTCGTTGTCGCGGAAGGCGCCATGCGCCCTGAAGGTGGCCTCGTCCGTGAGCTGAACACTGAAGGTGTTCGTTTCATGCATGAACTCGGCGATCAAAACGCGCGGCACCATCATCTCCCCAAACATATCGTTCAATTTTTTTGACAGTCTTGGCGGGACACCTGCGTTCTGGCCACTGATTTTCGCGCATGCATCCCCAGAAACCTGCGCGCTTGTCGAATTGTGGTGAATATGCTCGACTGCGCGGAACCAATTGGACGATGACGCCGTTTTCGCAGCGGAACTCTGCGAGCGCCGCCCATGCCGGTTTCCCCGCACGCTAAACGCCCTGCCGCCGCAACACGACTGCGTCGCGTTTCGTCCGACGAACTCACGATCCGCCGCATCCGCCACGGCCGCTCCTTCGGCTATCGCGATGCGGAAGGCGCCAAGGTCACGGATGCTGACACGCTCGACCGCATCCGGGCTCTGGCCATCCCGCCGGCCTATGCGGATGTGCGCATCGCCGCCGATCCGCGCGCCCATCTGCAGGCAATCGGCCATGACGATGCCGGCCGCGTGCAGCATCGCTATCATCCGGATTGGGAGAAGGTGCGCGAGCGCCGCAAGCTCAAGCGGCTCGCGCGCCTGATCGAGGCCCTGCCGAAGCTGCGCGCCCGCATCGCCGCCGATTTGAAAGCGCGGACGCTGTCGCGCGACAAGGCGCTGGCCTGCGCCGCGACCATCATCGATCGCGGCCACCTGCGCGTCGGCAACGAAGCCTATGCGAAGGAGAATGGCAGCCACGGCACGTCGACATTGCTCAAGCGCCACGTCACGCTGACGAGCACGCGGGTCTCGCTGCGGTTCCGCGGCAAGAGCGGCAAGGAGATTTCCTGCGTGATAGACGATGCGCCGCTGGCTCGCGCGATCGGACGGATCATCACCCTCCCCGGCCGGCGCCTGCTGCAACACAAGAACGAAGACGGTTCCGTCGCACCGATCCACGCGGCCGAGATCAACGCCTATCTCAAGCGCGCCTGCGGCTTGCCCGTCAGCAGCAAGGACCTGCGCATGCTTGCCGCCAATACCGCTGCCGCGGAGTTGCTACTCGCCGGCGAGGCGGTGGCAAGCGAAGCCGGGCGCAAACGGCAGCTCGCCGACATCATGCGCTCGATCTCGGAGAAGCTGGTCAACACACCCGCCGTCGTCCGCAAGAGCTATGTCCACGCGATCGTCATCGAATCCTACGCCAGCGGGCGCTTGCAGAAGACCTATGCCAAGGCGCGCGCGAAGCCTGGCTGCTCGCGCATCGAGCGCGCGCTTGGGCTGCTGGCCGCCTGACAAAAAAGAGGGAGCGACCAGCGGAACCGGGAGGCCCAATTCGACGTTCCGTCGCCGCTGGATCGTCACGGCGGAGGCGGAGATGGACGAAGAGCGGATCACGCGGATCGCGCGGGCAATGTGTCGGGCGGCGCGGCTCGACCCCGACAAGCCGGCCGGCAATGCCGGCCCCTACACGATGTCGATGCGCGAGCCCGGTCCTGCAACGCCGCAGCCCGCCTGGATGCTCTTCCGCCGGGAGGCGGCGCTGTTCGCCTCGCGTCATCGCGATGCTGTCGTCCGGCTCTGAGACAATTTCGGAAGCGGCCATTCGCCTGCATGCGACGGTGGCCAAACGAGGCCCGGCACTCCCCAGGGAGGCCGGGCTTCTTATTGCGCTGCTCGACTACAGCGACTTGAAGCTTGGATAGTGGCTGCGATAGCTCTTTTCGAGGATCGCGACGCCGCCGCGCTCCTTCAAGACACGCGCGACGGACAAGCCGAGCTCGCGGGCCTGCTCCGGTGTCGCGCTTTCATCGGCGACGACGCGCTCCGTGCCCTCGATCGAGGTCACCTGCGCATGCAGCGTCAGGCGACCACCCTGCCAGGTCGCGCAGGCACCCACCGGCAGGCTGCAACCGGCCCCCAGCGCATGCATCATCTCGCGCTCGGCCTCAGTCTCGGCGCGGGCCTTCGGGCATTCGATCGCCTTCAGCACCTCGATCACCGCCGTATCCTCGGCACGAGCCTCGAGTCCCAACGCACCCTGCCCGACGGCATAGGGGAACAAGCTCGGCGCAAGCACTTCCGAAGAGGCGTCGTCCAAACCGAGCCGGCGCAGGCCGGCATGGGCAAGGATCACCGCGTCGAGCGCGTCCTCTCCGCCGATCTTGGCGAGGCGCGGGCCGACATTGCCGCGGATCGGGACGACGGTGACGTCCGGACGCAGGTTCAGGATCTGGGCGCGGCGGCGCAGCGAGCCCGTGCCGACGCGCGCCCCCTGGCGCAGCGAGGCCATGGTCGCGCCGCAGAGCGCATCGCGCGGGTCCTCGCGCGGAGGCACCGAGGCGAGGACGAGGCCTTCATGCAAGGTGGTCGGCAGGTCCTTCAGCGAATGAACGACGAAATCGACCTCGCGCTTCACCAGTTGCTGCTCATGCTCAATCGCGAAGACGCCGACCATGCCGAACTGATGGAACTCGGAGACGCGGTCGCGATCAGCGATGGTGGCGATCTGGCAGAGGGTGAACTCCGCCTGCGGGAACTTCTCCCGGATCAGGCCCATGACGTGGTTGGTCTGGGCCATCGCCAGCGGGCTGCGGCGCGTGCCGATCCTCAGATGCATGATATCAAAGCTTTCGGTCCTGTCCGGCCGGGCCGGTTGTTGCCGCGGTCTATATCAGGGGGGCGCCGGGCTGACGAGTGCGGTGCAAGCCCAAGCTGCGCTGGATCAATCGTGCGCGGATGCGCCGCCTTGCTGCCGCATCGTCGCCATCGCTTGCCTGAGCACCTCGAACACGCGCGGATCACGCGACTGGGCGACGTTGAAGCGCATGAAATGTCCGGCCGTCTGGGCGACGCTGAAGACATTGCCCGGCGCGAGAACCACCCCCTGCATCACGGCCAGGCGGGCCAGCTCGGCGGAATCGATGTCTTCGGGCAAACGGCACCAGAGATAGAAGCCGCCGCGCGGCATTAGCCAGGGGCGAATCCCAAGTGTTTCCAGCCGCGCCGCGACCTCGCGCCGCGCCTGGGCCAGGCGACGGTGCAATTCCTCCATATGCTTGCGATAGCTGCCGCCGGCGAGGACCCCCGCGAGCAGTTCCGTCGAAACCGGGCTGGGGCCGCCGAAATTGGTCGCGACCTGCAGGTCGACCAACCCCTCGATCCAATCGGCCCGCGCCGCGATATAGCCGCAGCGCACGGCCGCCGAGAGCGTCTTCGAGAAACTGCCGATGCGGATGACGCGCTCCAGCCCGTCGAGCGCCACCAGGCGCGCCGTGGGCTCGGGCTCGAAATCGGCGAAGATATCGTCCTCGACGATGATCATATCGTTGGCGGCAGCCGTGCTGAGCACGCGATAAGCGGCCTGCGGCGACAGGCCGGCGCCGGTCGGGTTGTGCAATCCGGAATTGGTCAGGTAGAGGCGCGGACGCTCGGCCGCGACCACAGCCTCGAACGCGGCGATGTCAGGTCCTGTCGACGTATAGGGCGCGCTCAGCACACGCACCTGATGCGCCCGCAGCAAAGCCTGGAAGTTGAAATAGCAGGGATCGTCGACGAGGACGGCATCGCCCGGCCGCAACAGGAAGCGGCAGATCAGGTCGAGCGCCTGCGTGCCCGAACCGGTCAGCATGAGCTGTTCGGGCGAGGCCGCGAGCCCGGCCTCGGTGAAGCGTCCAAGCAGGAGGCGGCGCAGGACGGAGGCGCCGCGCGTGCCGCCGTAATCGGTGAGGATCGCCCCCTCGGCGCGCGCCAGGGACCGGAAGCCACGACGCAAGGCCTCTTCCGGCATCCAGTCGGCCGGAAGCCAGCCGCAACCCGGCTTCAACGCGCCGGGTTCGGCATCGAGCGACTGGCGGGAGACCCAGAACGGATCGACGACCAGCTCCTGCGGCGAAGCCGCCTGCGTCAGCGCCAATGGCGGTAGGCCGCCGCCGGTGACATAGAAGCCGGAGCCTTGCCGCGCGCGGATCAGCCCCTCGGCAGCGAGTCGATCATAGGCCTCGACGACTGTGGAGGGCGAAACCTTCATCGTCGTCGCAAAGCCGCGGATCGAGGGCAAGCGGTCGCCCGGGGCGAGCGTCCGCGCCGCCAGACGGCCGCGAATCGCTGCCATCACCGCCTCCGTTCGCGTCGCTGCGGGCCCGGCCGTGGTGATTGTATGCTCATTCATAGCCATACAGTTTGCCATGAATGTATCGCTCTGTCGCTGGCTTCGTCGCGCCCTCACGCCTAGAGCACGGCTTCCCGCGAAAGGGCAGGACAGGTCACATGATGAAGGAATGGGGTGGCAAGGGCTGGGGCAGCGGGCTCATCGGCGTACTGATCTTCAGCGGCTCGCTGCCGGCGACGCGCGTCGCGGTGGCCGGCTTCTCGCCATTGTTCCTGACCGGCGCCCGGGCTGCCATCGCGGCCCTGCTCGGCGCGGCCTGCCTCATGCTGCTGCGCCAGCAATGGCCGCAGAAGGCGGATATCCGCCCGCTCGCGATCGTCGCGCTCGGTGTCGTGCTCGGCTTTCCGCTGCTGACGGCCCTCGCCCTGCAGCATATTCCCTCGGCACGCTCGATCGTCTTCATCGGCCTGTTGCCGCTCGCAACCGCACTGTTCGGCGTGCTGCGCGGTGGCGAGCGGCCGAAGCCGGTGTTCTGGCTGTTCTCAGGAATCGGCAGCGCCACCGTCGTCGGCTTCGCGCTGGCGAACAGCGACAGCGGCTCGTTGACGGGAGACCTGCTGATGGTCGCAGCCGTGCTGCTTTGCGGGCTCGGCTATGCCGAGGGCGCGAGCCTGTCGCGCCGGCTTGGCGGCTGGCAGGTGATTTCCTGGGCGCTCCTACTGTCGCTGCCGGCGATGGCCGCCGTCGCCCTGCTGTTCTGGCCCGCGACCTGGCAGGGCATCGGCACGCCAGCCTGGATCGGGCTTGCTTACGTCTCGATCTTCAGCATGCTCGTCGGCTTCGTGTTCTGGTACCGGGGGCTGGCGATCGGCGGCACGGCGACGGTCGGCCAGCTTCAGCTGCTCCAGCCCTTCTTCGGCCTGATGCTGGCAGGCTGGCTGCTCGGCGAGCCGATCGCCTGGACGATGATCGCGGCGACCGCCGTGGTCGTGCTCTGCGTCGCGGGAGCAAAGCGTTTCGCCTGAGCGGAAACTCTTGGATTCCGCGCGACCCAAGGCCATCTTATCGGCCAGGGAGGTTGCGTCATGGCGAGCGGATGGGCTCCGGACGGAGCGGTTCAGGACCAGATCGACGGCTCGATCACGGACGCGGTCCGGCTCGCGCGCTCGCGACTACCGAGCGGGCCGGGCGAGATCCATTGTCAGGAATGCGGCGAGGAGATCCCCGAAGCGCGGCGCCTCGCCATGCCAGGCGCCCGGCTCTGCGTCGCCTGCCAATCCGGGCAGGACCGTTCGGCGGCACAATCCGGCTACAACCGGCGCGGCAGCAAGGACAGCCAGCTGAAATGAGCCTTGCGCGCTGAAACGCGCTCGCACTGTGCCGACGGGTTTCGACGATCGGCAGCGATGGTCCTGACGCGCAGCGATGTCGGGGAAGGATCGTGGTGCCGCTTGAGGGATTCGAACCCCCGACCCCCTCATTACGAAAGTGCGGCTCTTATAATTCGGTAGCGGCTTTATCCTCTCTGGCGCACACCCATAAGATACCGAAATTTCTTGCCTTCTTAGGCTATCAACCCCATTATCGGCAACAATATATCCCGCCACAGCCCTGACCAACCGTGTCCTGAGCGTGTCCTGAAAATTGGAGCCGATGGTGGCCGACAAAATCCGTTTCACGCCCTCCCGCCTTGCGACCTTGCAGCCGCCGGCGGCCGGCGAACGCTCATGGACCGATACCGTCGTGCCACTCCTGTCCGTGCGCGCTCAGGCCGGCAGCCCGCCCAAGTTCTGCGTTCGCTATCGGTTCGGCGGCAGCGCCCCCCGGCGCATCGTTCTGGGCGACGTGCGTGCGCTCCGTTTGGATGACGCCCGCAAGCTGGCACAGGACATTGCGACCAAGCTCGCGGCCGGCATAGACCCTCGCGCCGAGGCCCAGACGAAGAGCGGGGAGAGTGGATCGTCGCTGACGCTGGCCGAGTTGATCGACCAGCACGAAGTCTTCCAGAAGGCCCGCAGCATCGTTTCCGCCGCAGAGGCAGCCCGGTCCCTGCGCCGGGAGCTGGCACCTCTCCTGCCCCGTGACCCCGCGACGCTGACGCGCCGGGATTTCGTGGCGCAAATGGCCCCGATGCTGGTCACGCGGCAGGGCTCATACAAGACGCTGCAAGCCCGTCTGCATGGCGTGCTCGGCTGGGCCTGCAATGAAGGCCATATCCCGGCGAACGTCATGGCCGGCTACCGCGCGCCGCGCCAGTCCAAGGCGCAGATCGTGGCCGAGGGCGGACGCCACGAAAAAGGGACCATGCTCGACATGGCCGAAATCGCGGCCGTCTGGAAAGCCTGCGACGACCGGGACGCGGTGACCGAGAATTTCGGCGCCTATGTGCGACTGCTGATCCTGACGGGCTGCCGGCGCAAGGAAATGGTCGAGGCCTGCTGGTCATGGCTGCGCCCGGCGCGCGAGGACATGCCGCCCCTGCTTATGATCCCCCCAGCGCAAACCAAGAATGGCCGGGAGCACGCCGTGGTGCTGCCGCCGCTGGCGCAGACTGTCATCGCCTCACTGCGCCGCCTGCCCGGAACGCCGCTGATGCTGCCGGGGCGTCATGTCATCGAACTGGGCCGGGGGAAGGGTGCGCCCTCCCCGGCCCCGCGCATGACCGGCTGGTCCAAGACATGGCCGCGCCTGCTCAAGGCGGCGAAGGCGCATGGCCTGACGCGCCATGTGACCCTGCACGATTTGCGCCGCACCTTCCGCTCGCATCTCGGCCGGCTCGGCGTCAGCACCGAAATCGCCGAACTGATGCTGAACCACACGCCCGCCAACGTGCTGGTCGCGACCTATGACAAGCACGCCTATCTCGACAAGCGGGCAGAGGCTGCCGCCCTCTGGTGTGATGCCGTGTCGGCAGCGCTCGACAAGCCGGCCCCAGCGGCGGGAGCCGGCGTGATCCAGCTCCGCCGGGGCGAAGGCAAGCGCCCCCGGCGGGCTCCGGCCAAGGCGGCGCAGGCATGAGCGAGGAACCAGCCCCGCGCCCCGACGACAGCGACCGGATGCGCTCCCTCTCTCTCACAGCGGACTCGCTCCCCGGTGACGCCGAAGCGGCATCCAGACGGATACCGAAGCAGCTTGCGGCAGTCCTCGCGCAGACGATTGCGGACGCGCTCGACGCCGCAGGCGCAGCCGCCATCCGCCAAGAGCCGAGCATTCCCGCCAATGCCAGCCTGAGCGACAGGCAGGTCGTCGACCAGCTATGGGCCGTCAACGACCCGGCCGAGCGCGCGCGTTGCGCCCGCTTGGCCACCATCGGCTATCTGCGCGCCCTCGCGCGTCTCGGCCTCATCTCTGGCCGGTTCTCGGACTATGCGGTGTTCGGGCTGGAAGCTCTGAATGCCGGCGGCGCTGAGGGTTTTGGCAAGCCCACGCCGCAGAGCAAGCGCACGCGCCGGGCTGCTCACAGGGATGACCAGCTCTCGCTCTATGTCGCCTCGGCTGTGGCCTATCTGCGCGCCCGGCATCGCGCCAGCATCAGCATGACAATCGGCTGGCTGCGAGGGGATGCTTCCTGCCCGCCAGGCACCGCATGGCAGCCGCGCACGACCGGCTTCCTCCCCGAAGCGCGGACGTGCTTCCGGCTGAACGACCGAGGCCGGCAGAACCCGACGCATCGCAACCGGATTGCAGAAGCAGCATGGGCGGGGAGAAGCGAACGGTTCGGCCGTGGCACAATGCCGGATGTCATCACGGGATTGCAGGCGCTGGCCGCATTTCTCGCGCAGTACCGTGTCAAATAGGGGCCTCTATTTGTCACGGACAGCAACGGCAAAACCCGCTCTGATCCTAGGCATCGCAAGGAGAGCGGAGCCGATCAATGCCTCAGGAAAGCACTACCGAGCATGTAACCGCACAGATTGCGGCCCTGCTTCAAGGCGCTGTGGCGGAGGCCGAGCGCAGCGGGCGCATGATGGCCGAACGCAAGGCCGAAGCCGAGCGCGAGGCGCAGGCCGCGAACACGGAAGCGCTGGCTGAGCTGACGCGTGGATGCACTCCCGCAGTGGTGAAGGCCGCTGGCGACAGCCTCCTGCTGTCCACGCACGATGCTGCCGCCTTCCTGCGCCAGGCCCCGCGCACGCTGACAAACTGGCGACAGCTCGGAATGGGGCCGCGCTATGTGAAGCAGGGGCCGCGCCGGGTCAGCTATCGGCTGGCCGACCTGAAAGCCTATGTGACCGAGCGCGTCACCGACCCCGCCGCGCAGCGGCTTCGTCGCCAATCCCCCGCCTGAAAAGAGAAGCCGCCGGCCCCTCGGAACGGGACCAGCGGCGTGACAGATATAGGCATGTGACTTGAGCCGCATTGTAGCGGCCCCGCCCCCGGCTGTCACGCTCTGCTCAGACCGCCCGAAGGCCTGCGGCATCCTTCAATCCAAAGGATGCCCGCCCATGAACGCAGATCACATCAAGGGTATTGCGACTCAGGTAGCCGCCCGTGCGGATTTGCTGATTCTGTTCAACGCTCCGCCTCCCGGATGCGTCACGATGCTCCTGTCGTGCGCGGCCACGGGGGACATACTCTGTTTCGGCAACTGGCGTGCCGAAAACCTCCGCAATGGCGCACGGGCGCTGGCGGCACGCCATCGTGCGCCGCTGCCGCCCGCACTGCCCCTGCCAAAGGCGATACGGCTGATGCAACGGGCAGCGGACCGCGCACGCGACACGGCGGGCAGGCTCGACGCGGCGGACCGGCTCGAAGCCCTGTTTCGCAAGGCGCTGGTAGCGAGCATGGCGAAAGACCCCAGCTTCATGCCGGAGCCCTCCACCGACGAAACCATGTGCGGGCTCCTCGCCTTCGCGCCATGGGATCGGTCGCCGATCTTCATGAGCAAGACGATGCGTCGGATGTCGC
This sequence comes from Allobosea sp. FW305-C-101, assembly GCF_058783685.1. NCBI lineage: Bacteria > Pseudomonadati > Pseudomonadota > Alphaproteobacteria > Hyphomicrobiales > Alloboseaceae > Allobosea > Allobosea sp. FW305-C-101. The sequence goes on from NZ_JBYSYT010000001.1 coordinate 1,192,435, forward strand.
TGGCCGAAAGCGGCTGGCGCGTCTCGGATGAGACCGCCGCGCCCGCCACCCAGCACTAAGAGCCCCGGCCATGAACAAGACCGTCAAGCAGGCGCTGGTGCGCGCCTTGGGCAAGCGCGCGCTGGTCCAGACCACCAACATGCTGGCGCAGCTCGCCGCCAAGGGCTTCGGCGACGCGCTGACGCCGATCCAGCGGTTGAAGCGCAATCCCGGCTCCGACCCGGCGGCGTATGCCCTGCACGATGACCGGACTTGGCCTGGTGATCCGAAGAGCGGCAAGGGGCCGATCCTGCCGGGCTGGGCCACACATGTCGTCAACGCCGAGGACATCGCCCAATACGACCGGGACGGCAACGGCGCGGGCATCGTCTGCCGGGCGGACCCGGCGGACGGCAAGGCCGTCGTCGGGCTCGATTGCGACATACCGCATCGGGAAGGCAGCACATTGGTGCTGGGCGCCATGCGCGACGCGCTGCGGGCGCTGGGCCGTACGCACTATTTCCTCCGCCGTCGCGGCGGTGATCCGTGGCTATCCCCGGTGCTCATCAGCGACGGTGCGCCGGACTACGAACGGCGCTTCACCAAGGACGGCTATTCGCTAGAGCTGATCGGGGCCGGGCGTCAGTTCGTCGCGCTCGGACCGCATGCCTGCGGCGGCTGGCGCTATTGGTCGCGGTTCGACCTGATCGATGGAAAATGGGTTGAAACCCCGCTGGACGAAATGCCGGCACGCCATGAGCTACCGGACCTGACCAAGGCGCAGGCGGGACAGGTCTATATCGCCATGGCCCGCGCCTGCGGGGCCAAATACGCATCGACGGCTGCCGCGCGGAAGGACATCAAGATCGCGGGCTGGCACCGGGGTGCCCCTTCCCTCCATGCCGATGGCGGCGGAAGCGGCCAGATCGCCGCACACCCGTTGCCAGCCGCGCAACAGAAGACTCTCGCCGCACCCAGCCTGAATGCCGTGCGCCTGATCCTCGCGGCGCTGCCGAACCAAACGGACGCACGTGACCCGTGGATCGGAGAAATGATCGTCATCATCGGCGCGCTGCGCGGTGCTTCCGAGGCCGATGCCCGCGAACTCTCGCTCGACTGGTGCGGCAAGCTCTTCCGCAGCGACCCCGCCGAGGATGAACGGGTGTTCGAGGACCTCTGGTCGCAGCGCGAGCGCATCACGGTCGGATATCCCGACCTGCTGAACATGGTGAAGCCGGCGCTGGGCGGGCATCAGGGCTTACGCGCCCTCGGGCTGACGCAGGAGGAGACGCTGCTCCGCAACGTGTTCGGCACCGAGCCGGACAAACCTGTCGTGCGCTTCCGGGCCGGGACATTGAACGACACCATCGCCGAAATCTGCGACGCGCTGGTGGCGGTCGGAGCGCCGATCTACGCGCAAGGCGGGCGTTTGGTCAGCCCGCGTGCGGCGGGCAAGACCGGGGAAATCCAGCTTGTCGAGGTGACTGCGGACTGGATGCGCCTGCTGGTGGCCGAGCATGTCGTCATCGTCAAGAAGCGGGACAGGGAGGAAGAATGGCGGCCCGTGTCGCTGACGCTGGACACGGCTCGGCTCTTGCTAACGCCGGTCGCGCAGGATCGCTTCGCGCCGATCCGGGGCTTGCTGGAATGGCCGAGCCTGCGCCCTGACAGCTCGCTGCTGGGCAAGCCCGGCTATGACGCGCAGACGGGCTACTTCCTGACGCGCGCCGTGCCGGGTGTCACTGTGCCCGATGCACCCTCCCCGGCGGAGGCCTCGGCCGCGCTGGCGCTCGTGCGCGGGCTGCTGGCGGAGTTCCCGTTCACCAGCCCCGAGGGCGAGAGCGTCGCGCTTGCCGCGATGCTGCATCTCGCCGCGCGTCCGCTGATGAATGTCGTGCCGGCGACGGTACTGGTCTCGCCCTCGCCCCGCACGGGCAAGAGCTACCTGACGCGTCTCATCTGCGCCGTGGCGCTGGGCCGAGAAGTCGCCAGCATCGCCGCCCACAAAGACGCGGCCGAGAACGATAAGGCGCTGACGGGCCTGCTGCTGGCCGGAACGTCCATCGTCAATTTCGACAATGCCGATGGCCGGATGTCCTCGCCGCTCATGGCGCAGGCCATCGAAAATCCCGCTGTTTCCCTGCGGGCGCTGATGACCAGCAAGGTGGTGCACATCCAGAATACATGGACCGTCTTCATCAATGGCAACAATATAGCTGTGTCCGGCGACCTGCCGGCCCGCTGCCTGTATGTCGAGTTGGACGCGCAGCAAGAGCACCCGGAGCACCGCCTGTTCAAGGGCAACCCGCTTTCGGATGTTCTGGCCAATCAGGGCAAGTATCTGTCCGCGCTCCTAACCATAGTGCGCTGGGGGATGCACCCCGCCGCCGCCCGCCCGGCACTCACTCCGCTAGCGTCCTTCGGGCAGTGGTCGCGGCTAGCGCGCGAGCCGCTGGTCATGCTCGGCCTGCCCGATCCCTGCGCGACGCAGGCACACTTGCGCGCGAACAGCGATGATCTTGGCGGCGCGGATGCCGAGCTGTTCGCCATTTTTGCGGATGTGACGAAGGGCAAGGGGCACAGCTTCGCGGAGCTGAGGACCGTCTGCCTGATGGGAATGTCCATGGACCAGAGCGAAACGGTGCTCGCCAGCCTCGCGGACCCGAAGCGCCCCAGCGAGGTCGGCCGCAATGCGACAGCCTACTGGCTGCGCAAGAACAATGGCCGGATACGCGGCGGCATCCAACTCATCGGCAACACGCCTTCGAGCAAGAGCAAGCCCGCGCTATGGCGCTTCGCGCCGCCAGATGTCGTATAGATGCACCTCCCCCGGCGGTGGCGGAGGAGTCTTTCACCTCCCGCCGGAGGCGCGGAAGCCTCGAAAAGCTGTCGTACCTTGTAACATTGGGGCGATGCCAAAAAGCAATCGCCCCATGCGAAGACCCCGATGGCTACGGGGATTTCGCATTTTTGGGGAACTAGGGCGATGCAGAAACTTCCAGCTCTAGGCTTTTACACATGTGCATGTGCGTATTTGCGCCTCTCTCTTCAAAAAACTCCTTAGGGATAGAGAAGTATCGCCCCATTGCCCCAAGAATTGCCGAAGGCGCTGTAACTGTTGATGTTCGGCGTGGGGCGATACCTGGAAAACCATGCCCCTATCATGCCCCTATCACATCCTATCCCCCCAAGCCGCAGCAATGGATCGGGGGGTGCATCGATAGACAATGCTAGACCGAGCCCCCCCCGCTCTGGGCGCTCAGATTTTGCGCGCTTCGCGCGTTCGAAGCTGACTAACGAACTTGAGGAGACCTCGGCCCTATGGTGAGAAGCTTTTTGACGTTGCCTGTCCGAACAGCCGCCTTGGCCAATGGCTTCGGATCAGGGAACGACAAATCGAGGCGCAGCCGACGAAAATTAGCGAGCCCGCGCTTGGCGACGGCCGGCTAAGTCCACAACGCTTAGCTTTCCTTCGCATGCGCCGCATAGAAGCGGCTATTTCGCCCTCGAACGAAACAAGTGGGCTGAGCCAATCGAATTCAAACGCGTGCCAAGCTTGGCCGGCCTGGCCCGGATGACGATGAAAGTGGCCTTGCTTCAAACTCTGGCAAGGCCAGGTTGCAGACAGTTTGGCGCTGCGCAAGACAATCGTTTCGTGAAGAATTCACGGTCCTTCGCGCACCGAAGGAGCATCTCACGCGGCTGCAACCAGCTTTCGCGTTAAGGCCCTGGCGCCTTGCCCCTTCCCTGGGTGAGCCGCATGATCGCCCTTGAGACTCAGGTATTTACTCGGGACCGGCGTCGGCACAGGAGGCATTACCGGCGCGGAGTGGGCGCGGGGGATGGCCAGAGCGAGTGGTTCGCCAGCGGCCTGGCCCAGCAGTTGCTGGGCGATTTCGCGCGCCAGAACCTCAGCAAGCAACGAAGGCACGGCGTTGCCCAGCTGTCGCTGGGCGTCCGCTAAAGAGCCTGTGACATGGACGTTGTCGGGGAAGGTCTGCAGGCGCGCCATCTCGCGCATCGTCAGACGGCGGCTCTCCCAGTGGAACGGCCCAGTCGCGGGACCTGGCTGCGCCTGGATCGTCCAAGCTGGCTGATCGGGCGCGAGTTTGAGCAGGAACGACCAGTAGCGGCGACGCCAGCCAAACAGCGGCTCGCCACTGCCGCGATCGGTGTGCCACAGGTAATTCATGCCAGGCGGGATGGTCGGGAGCAGATCGGCCCATTTGCCCTTAGGGCGCGACTCGAGGCTGACAGTAGCGGGCAGGTCGTGCAGGGCGTCCCAGGCTGTACGATGAGCTGTCTCGCCCTGAGCCTTATCGTGGTGCGTTGGTGCAGGAAATTGAAAGTTGGCGCCATCACGCGCACCAATCACGAACACCCGGCGGCGTTGCTGCGGAACCCCATAGTCAGCGGCGTTCAGGACCCCGATCGCTGCGCGGTAGCGAACGCGGTGGGTCGTATTAAGCGCGCTGAGCCGCTCTTGGATCAGCTTCAGCCCTTCATCTTTACCTTTGAACCCGAGCCCTTCCACGTTCTCGAGCAGGAAAGCGCGGGGTTGAGCCTCGGCGAGCACTCTCATGTAACCTTCCAGCGTGCTGGCACGGGGGTCGCCAAGGCGCTTGGCATCACCTGTGGCCCAGAAACCGGACTTGGAAAATGGTTGGCAAGGTGGCCCGCCGATGAGGACGTCAGCCTGACCCGGCTTGAGACCGGCTACCTCGAGCAGTTCATCGGTCGGGACATCCGCCAAATCGCGCTCGATGATCGGCCAGTTGCGGTTGCTGCGCAGGGTCTCGCAGCAGCGCTTGTCGATCTCGAGCGCCACGGCAGTGCGAAAGCCTGCGGCCTCGAACCCATAGTCGAGGCCGCCGGCCCCGGTGAACAGGCTTATCGCTGTAAGCTTGCTCATATGGTCACGCCCCTCGCCGCATAGGCCCTACGGAAGATTTCTTGGGGCGCGCTTGCCCAGCCATCATCGACCCTAACATTGCTCGTGATTCGTCCCGTGCAAATCTTATGCGGCGGGAGGTCCGCGGGCAGCGAATAGCGGAAGTCCCAGCGCTCTGTCACGCCATGCAGGCAGGCAGCGACTATGTCGAAATCCCCTGACTGGTAGTAGCGCGAGCATGGGTCGCCTTTTGCTGCGCGTGTGCGCTGGAAGTCGATGCGGGCGTGCCCGGCCTTGTCCGGTGTGCGTCCGACATTCTTGCACTCGATGAGCAGCGGCGGCCCGCCGCGCCAGGAAACCCGAAGATCTGGCGCGCCCTCGATGTCCAGACGCTCAGCCTCGACGTCCGGAGTCGAAGCCAGCAGGCTGCGCAGATGTTCCTCGGCGACCCAGCCACGGACCGCCATCTTCAGACGTCGAGCTCCTGAGATTAGGTCAAGGATCTCATCAGGGGTGAGCTCAAACTGCTGGACGAGCGGGTGGGCTGCGGCTTCGCGAACGAGACCTACATCGGCGAGCTTTGGCGTAGCGGAAGTCGGAAGCGAAGCCATGTGGCGCGCCGCGATTTCATAGCGATCGCCCGGATTGGCACCACGCACGGCGCGCTCAAAGCGGACCAAGTCTAGAAAGTGTTCGCGCCGAGCCCCCACCAGGGTTTCGATCCGGTGGCTATGGCTCGTCGCGCGTCTCTTGGAGCGCTCCCAAGGATACCAGCCGCGCGCAAGGATGGCCTCGGCGTGCTCGTCCTTGAACTCCACCCTGATGAAGAACTTTGTGGGGCTGTGGAGAATCGTATCGGCAGCGACACAGAAGCCGTTCTCAGGGTCGATGCCGATCAGGAGGGTCGTGAACATCCCCATCGGATCCTGCCACAGTTCGTGCAGGTTATCGTGGAAGTAGCTGGCCTTGCTTCCGTACTTGATTTGGAACGTGCGCTCGTCCGGCGGTCGATTGGTCGTTAACGTCCGGGTCGCTAGAAAAGCGTAGGCGACGACGCCCATGCGCTCGCCGCTGGCAGTCTCGAAGGTGATCACGAACGGCATCTGATCGGGGGGCGAGCGGTGAAGCACTCGGCACCCTGCTTCGGCAAGCGCTCCCAGCATGAAATCCGCCAGCGGCTTTCGCTTGGTGGCACTCACGGAATAGGTACGAAGCCCAGGAATCATGCTGCGGATGCTCGCAATTTTGATTGGATTCGCCAACCCTTGCGGTGGATCCGACCGGGGCGGCTTCCGCTACGCTGACGAAGGCGCTTACCACTTCGTCGCGCCATCGCTGGTGTGAGTGCCAGGGACTGTTATTGTTGAGCTGCCCGCGGGGGGAGAATCAGCTGTCCAGATTGCGCTTCATTGACTTGTTTGCCGGCCTAGGCGGCTTTCATGTGGCATTGCAGCGCCTCGGGCATCGATGCGTGCTTGCCGCTGAGATCGACCCTGAACTCCGCGCTCTCTATAGCCGCAATTTCGCGGTGCCGACCGAAGGCGACGTGCGCGAACTCGATGCCGGGCAACTCCCGGAATTCGACGTACTGTGCGCCGGTTTTCCTTGCCAGCCATTCTCGAAGGCTGGGCCGCAGAAGGGACTGGCGTGCGAGAAGAATGGGGACCTTGCGCCTTTGATTGTGCGCTGGCTCCAGGCTCGTCGGCCAAGCTACTTCATCCTCGAAAATGTGCCGAACTTGCTCCGCCACGACGAGGGGCGCACATGGCGATGGCTGAACCGCGAACTGCGCCATGCAGGCTATGCGGTGGACGCCAAGGTGCTTTCCGCCCACGAACTTGGCGTACCGCAAGTGCGCGAGCGACTGTTCATTGTGGGCGCACGGGACGGACTGGGCCATTTCCGTTGGCCGGAGGGCAGCGGCAACGAGCCGGATTTGCGAGCGTTTCTTGACCGCGAGCCGGGAGAGGCTACGCGGATAAGCCCGAAGGTTTGCGAGGCCCTTGAAGTCTGGCAAGACTTCCTAAACGCTTATCCAAAGGACCGGCGCAAGCCTTGGTTCCCCGTTTGGACCGCTGAATTTGGCGCGACCTACCCGTTCACGATCACCGCGCCACTCGCCTTGCCGCTCAGTACGCTTCGAGATTACCGAGGCGCATTCGGCCAGAGCCTCGATCTAGACACTCTAGAAGGTGCGACCGAGCGATTGCCTACCTATGCCCGGTCAGCCAAGCCCTTCCCAGACTGGAAGATCCGGTTCCTGCAACTGAATCGCGATCTCTACGATCAGAACCGCAGTTGGATTGATCCTTGGCTGCCGCGGCTGCAGGCTTTTGACCACAGCTTTCAAAAATTCGAATGGAATTTCGATGGTCATCGCTCGGTGTGGGACACTGTTGTGCAATTGCGCGGGTCTGGAATTCGCGCCAAGTCGGCCGACAGCGCCCCAACCCTCGTGGCGGCGTCCTCCTCGCAGGTGCCGATCATCGCATGGGAGCGGCGCTATATGACCGTTCGTGAACGGGCGCGCCTGCAAGACCTAGGGGGTCTAAAGGAACTGCCACGCGGGAGCGGCGCCGCAACACGCGCCTTGGGCAATGCGGTAAACGCGCGGGTGGCGGAGCGGGTGGCGGAAAGCCTGCTTGGTTCAGCGCTTGTGACCCGAGCAATGGCGGGCGTTTCACGATGAATGTCATTAGCCGCGTGAACATTCGCCCGGGCGTAAGCATTCTTTCGGTCCTGCCGCACCTCAACTATAAGCCCTGGTACGCGCTCGCTGAATTTGTCGACAATGCGATTCAAAGCTACTTGGCCAATCGAAAAGCGCTTCGCACGCTGGAAGGCTCGAGGTTCCCGCTTTCGGTCGACATCGATATCGACACCGCAGCGCAGCGTATCACGATCCGGGATAACGCGGGCGGCATCGAGCCTCATGCATTCCCGCGGGCATTCCGGCCTGCTGAGGCACCGCCAGACGCCACGGGCCTCTCCGAATTCGGAATGGGCATGAAGAGCGCAGCTGCTTGGTTTGCGCCGAAGTGGATGGTGCGCACCTCTGCGCTTGGGGAGGCGGTTGAGCGTACCGTCCGCTTTGATATCGATCGCATCGTGCGCGACACGATCGAGGAGTTAGACGTCGAGGTTCGGGCGATGAATTCCGAACTGCACTACACCGAGATCGTTCTAGATCAGGTCCGCAAGATGCCGCAGACCAAGACGGTCACAAAGATCCGCGACCACCTTTCTAGCATTTACCGGTGCTTCACCCGCCGCGGCGACCTCGAATTGCGCCTGAACGGCGAACTGCTGCTTTATGAAGAGCCTGAGGTGCTCACAGCGCCCTATTGGAAGCACAAAGGCGACGCAGCCCGCGCTTGGCGCAAGGAGATCTGCATCGAACTGTCTGCTGGCCGACGGGCGGAGGGTTTCGTCGCCATTCGCGCCCGAGGTTCGACAGGCCGCGCCGGTCTGGCTCTGATGCGTCGCGACCGGCTGATTGAAGGCAGCGCCGACGAGACTTACCGACCTTCCGAGATATTCGGCGCAACCAATTCCTTTGCCTTTCAGCGCATCTTCGGTGAGATCAACCTGATCGGCTTCAAGGTGAGCCATACAAAGGATGGCATTCGCTGGGACGAAGCTGAGGACGAGTTCGTCGCCAAGCTTCGGGCGGAGCTCTCCGCGCCGGCCATGCCGATCCTCGACCAGGCTCACAATTGGCGCTCCACCGACAGCGCGCGCGCCAGCCGACCGGCGGCGGAGAAAGCGCTAGCACAGTTGCAAGTCGACGTTGCGCCAAAGGCGCTGAGTGCCGGAGTTGAGAAGGTGCAGGCTGCGGTTGCCGCCGCGCCGCAGACCGAGGCGCCGCAGAAAACGATGCGGGCGAAGGAAGCGGACGTCTCGCACCGTTTCTCGCTTGATGTCGGCGGGGCGCGCTGGGAAGTCGACCTTGCCCTGGACTACAAGGATCCGAGTTGCGACTGGATCCGTATCAGCGACCAGGCCACGCAGGCGGGCGGGGGCGTGCGTAAGCTCGGCGTGCGGCTCGCGATGCTGCATCCCTTTACCCAGCGCTACTTCAGCGGCTGTGACGAGGTCCAGATCCAGGGCCTCGCGCGCCTAGCCATCGCACTGGTGCTCTCCGAGACACTCGCCCGCGATGGCGGTGCAAGGATGGCAGGGTTGGTGCGCACATCCTTGAATGAGTTGCTCCGGCTGAGCCTCGCTGGGGAGGGGGTCTAAGCATGAACGACGCCGCGAAGATCACGATTGACCCCCCTGCGGCGCCAGGGCGCATCTGGCAGCCGGTGGTGGGCATTGAGGCCCGGTCGCTGATGGAGCGAAAGGGCTTTGAGGGTGAAGCGGCGGACAAAGTTCTGCATGAGAGCATCGAAATTATCGGCCGGTGCCTTTCTCCTTCAGCGCGGGGCGAGCATCGCACAGGGATTGTCATAGGCTATGTGCAGAGCGGGAAGACCCTCTCATTTACGGCCGTGACGGCGCTAGCGCGAGACAACGGATTCCGGCTGGTAATTGTCCTCGCCGGGACAAAGACGAACCTTCTCGATCAGAACGAGGACCGTCTCACGGGCGACCTCGGCATTCTTGAGGAGCGAGGAAAGTTCTGGCGCACGCTACTGAACCCGAAATCGCCGCGTGACGTCGAGAGCGTCCGCAGCGCGCTCAGTATGTGGGATCGCTATCCTGACCGAAAAGAGCGCTGCCGCACCCTGCTCGTTGTGGTCATGAAGAATGCCTCGCGGCTCGATGCCCTGCGCGAACTGCTAGTAGGCTGCGATCTCACCCGCACCTCAGCGATTATCATCGATGATGAGGGTGACCAGGCTGGGCTCAATACCAAGGCCCGCCAGAACGGCGAAAGCGCGACGTACGCGGCCATCCTGCGGCTGCGCCGGGCAATCCCCACCCACACCTATCTGCAATACACGGCAACACCGCAGGCGCCGCTCCTGATAAGCCGCATAGATATGCTGTCACCGGCGTTTCAGCGTCTCCTCGTCCCAGGCAATGGCTATGTAGGCGGCAGGGACCTCTTCGGTGAAGGCTCGCCGTACGTGTGCCTGATTCCGAGCGACGACATTCCGCCGGCGCACCAGCCGGAAGATGGCCCACCGAGCTCGCTGGAGCGGGCCATGCGACTCTTCTTCCTCGGCGTCGCCGCAGGCGTGTTGGATGGCCGTGAGGGAAACCGAACGATGATGGTGCATCCATCACATCTCACTAGCATGCACGACACCTATGCGGCCTGGGCCCGTAGCATCAAGCTAGGTTGGGAGCAGGTCCTCCGCGACGAGGGCTCACCAGACCAAGCGCAATTGCGCCGGGAGTTTGAGGGTGCGTATGCGGAGCTCTCGCGAACCGCCGAGTTGCCACCGTTCGACGAGTTGTGGGGCGAATTAGGCTACGCGCTCGAAGACACGATGGTGAAGGTTGTTAACGCCACCGGCGGAGCCATCCCGGTTTTCCCATGGACAGAGAGCTACGGCTTCATCCTCGTGGGCGGGGCCGGACTGGACCGTGGTTTCACGGTGGAGGGGCTAACCGTTACCTACATGCCCCGCGGCGCAGGCACAGGAACAGCGGACACGATCCAGCAGCGGGCGCGCTTCTTCGGATACAAGCGGGGCTACAAGGGCCTGCTCCGCATCTTCGTCGATAGCGCAGTCTCGGACGCCTTCACAGCCTATGTGGAGCACGAAGAGAGCGTACGCGGCGCGCTGCTTGCACATGGAGATCGACCACTGTCCGCGTGGCGGCGCCTATTCTTTCTGGATAGCAGCCTGCGCCCGACCCGCCGCTCAGTCATGGCCCTAGACACAATGCAGGGGCGCGCCAAGGAGTGGGTCTGGGCGCGCACTCCCGCGGACGATCCGGCCCACAATCGCAGTATCGTGGACAGCTATCTCCAGGAACTTGATAGTCTGATTGTCCCCGATCCGCGGGCGGACGTTGAAGGTTGGACGGGCGCGCAGCGCCACAAAGTGGCAGCCGGACTCATGCTCGAGGATGTCTACGCCGGCCTTCTGGTGCCGCTGTCGTTTGAGGAAGAGGACGACGTTTTCGACCATACCCTGATGCTGCTCCAAATCCGCGCGGCGCTAGATGCCGCCGATCCAAGGGATCCCCCCCTAGTTTGCGATCTCTATCTCATGAGCATGGGGGAGCGCCGGAGTCGTGCGGTGCTGGCCAGCGGCGCGATCGAGAACGTATTCCAGGGAGCCAACCCGCGAACTAACTATCCCGGTGATCGGGAGATTCAGGCCGGCGAGCGCTTCACGGTGCAAGTCCACCACGTGGACCTCCACAGCAAGGACGGCACTTCGGTCGCTAGCGATGCGCGCGTCGTGGCCGTGCGAGTGCCTGAAGACTTTCGCCGCGACGGCGTCTTCCAGCCAAATGTCTAGTGGAGGGCTCGCGGATCTGCTTGCTTTGCGGGCTCAACTCAACGGCGAACCGCCGGCGGATGACGCGTCGACGATCGTTGCGATCCGAGTACCGGGTCAGAACTGCTACCACCTTGGGCTAACGCACGCAGGGCAGCTTTGCGCGCTAGTTGAGACCAAGGGCCAGCGACCCGGCGTGGATGTGAGGTTGCGCAATCTCGAGGTCCGCCAGGGCGTTCGTTGCCGCATTCGCGTCCCCGGTGCGGCGGAGCACAACGTGACCGGCAGTTTAGTGACATGCTGTGCCGAGCAACCGGCCCTTCAGGATCTATTCGTTAGATTGTATGCTGAGGCCATCGACGAACTAGGTCCCGAACCTGCCACGAGCGACGTTGCCAATTGGCTGCAGCGGCTGGCGGATCTCCTAAGCCGCCTCGAGCAGGAAGGCCGTAAACGCCTTCAGGGGCTTTGGGCAGAGTTGCTGGTGATCCGAGAATTCGGTGCACCTGAACTACTTGTTCGCCGCTGGCGCGCCGACCCGCACGAGCGATTCGACTTCCTTGCCTCAGCCTTCGCCCTTGAGGTCAAGAGTTGCCAGGATTTCGAGCGCGTGCATGAATTTTCACTTGAGCAGTTGCGGCCGCCCGCGGGCCTTGAGAGTTGGGTCGTTTCTGCGGTCTTGAGACGCGATCCAATGGGCCTAAGTGTCCTTGATCTTCTCAAAGATATCGAAGGCAGATTGACCGACCCCGCCTTACGGCAGTTGCTTCGCGAACTCACGCTTACCACGGCGGGCTCAGCGCTTGATGAGGATGACCACCATCGCTTTGATGCCCAACTTGCCTGCGCAAACTTGCGGCTCTTGGATACGAGGGCGATTCCGTGCGTGTCTGGCGATCCACCAGCGGAGGTAATTCGCGTGAGCCTGCGCGTTCGTTGCGAAGCGGTTCCTCAGATCGGCTCCCCTCAAGCCGCACTCCTCCGGCTCGGCGCACCCTAGTCTCTAGGCGGGCGGTAGCAGTGCTTAGATCTGGTACTTGGTGATCATCGGATCACCGTAAACGTGCATTGCATGTCGCGAGTCGGCCTGCCCTCGTACCTTCTCGTTCGCTAACGCATTGGCATCTACGATCGACACGCCGCGGTTCCAGCAGTCGAGGAACGTCGGGAGCCAACGACCTGGCACATCTCCGCTCAGCGGCCAAGGCGAGCCGATCACCGCCGAGCAGCCGCGGTCCAGCAGCATTCTCGCTAGGCCAAGGCTGGCCTGCGCTCCGGGTTCCAGGTCGAGTCGGCCACCGCTGCAGACGAAGAGTATTGCCACCTTTGACCCGAGGAGACCTCGCGCGAGCCGGTCGCCGGAGATTGTTTTGCGGGCTTCGTCCGCAACGCCACGAAAGAAGCGGCCTTCGACGGCGGCCAGTCCGCCGTGCCCACCAACGATCGCGAGTTCTGCCCCCCGCAGTTGCGAGGGCATTTCGATGGCGTTGCTGGAAGCGATCTCTGCTTCCGCGAGGATTGGCTTCAGATCATCAGCCAGCCGCTGCAGAACGTCCTCCGGCCTCGCCGATTCGCTCGGCACCCAAGCGAAGGCTGGACCACAGGCCTGAGTCCGACGCTGTGCTGCCCCCCTCAGCCAATGCAAGGATGGAGCGACGGCTATCGCTCGGTCCTCCCCAGCGAACACTCCGTTCACAGGCAGGAGATTTGCAGGGACGTCGGCAAGTTGAGCGTCAGTCACGAGTACCACGCGTCGTGGCGGCAAGCTGGACACCCCCAAACCCCGGACAGAACTTTCGAACAGTTGCATCAGATGAAACGCGTCCGGCACCCGGCCATCCTGGTCTGGCCCCGAAAGAAAGGCATAATCGTAGGGGTAATCTCGGCGCCATTCATTGAGCCTTCGATGCGAGAACACATCGGTGGGTTCGAGAACCGGACCGCCGACAACGCCGTCGACCACCTCCACTCTTACCAAGCGACCTCCCTCATTAATTCCTAAGAGGCAGACGCTGAGGCCCGTTTTGGAAATGGCCTGGGCGGTAGCGAGCACTTCGCTCGGCGAGGCTGGCAGATCTGCCGGAAGCTCATCGCCTACGCTATCGCGGCCCAACAAGCCGTGGTCGGCCAACAACTCGATCGCAAAAGCAGCCCCGTTCACGGTGAGGGCTTTGCTCGCCAGATGGCGACGGGCAAGCTTAACCAACGGCGCCACGTCTTGCACGAAGTTCCTTCCGAAACGCGCGCCATGCAATTCCGCGGCTGACTGCTCGAGGTCGTAGATGGTGGGATCTCGGCTGAACCTGGACAGTCGCTGCGCGGCTCCGGTCGACATTTTCTTCAAGAGTTCTGCGGCGACGTCGTCTGCCTCGCATGAAACCGGCACGTCGAACGCGCGAGCGAAACGCAGCGCCTGCACCAAAATCGCTGCGATCGGCGACGGGTCGTCGCCGATACCGAGGACCGCGCGGCCAGCCGTCGTTACTCTTGCTATGAATGCTTCGAGCAAGGCTGGCTCTGCGGACGCGTCTGCAATCCTCGATGCCAATTCAATCTGCAAGCGCATAGTCTCGATCTGTGACGGGGCCTCCGGCAACAGATCAAAAACCGGCAACGCTACAGCCTTGTCGAGGAGTTGGTAGGCTAGCGCTGGGTCACGAAGGTCCCGAGCAAGCCGATGTGCAGCGAGAAGTTCATACCAGGCCTCCTCGGTGGTAATTGGAACCTCACAGCCAAGGGCCGCGCTTATCGCGATCGCAGCCTCATAGGGATCGCCGGTCATGCGGTGCACCTCCCCATACGCTATCCATGCAGCACGAGCTCTGCGAGAGTTGCCTTCCACCGTCTGCAGCACGGTCTCGATAAGGTCACGAGCCCTTTGGGCGTGGCCTGCTTTTGCAAGGGAGGTAGATGCGTGTTTGAGGGCTTCGATATCCATATTCTTGTCATCGCCCTCGAGATGCGGCGCGAACGCTGCAATTACGGCGACGTAGTTCAGCAGGGCCTCAATACCGCCCGGCTCGTTAAGATCGCGAGCTAATTCCTCAATCCCATCAATCAAATGCCGCAGAATCCCAGCGTGGAAGCAGGTCGGCACATCAGTTGCCGAGGCCCGAGAGCGGCCGATCACAAGTGCCTTCAGGCCTTTTAGCCATGCCTTTCCTGCGAGCGAGAAGGCCTTGAGATCTTCAGCGCTGACACCGGGCATATCAGGTCGAACAGCCGATGCGTCCGGGTCAGAGGCCGCGCGAAGAATGAAGATCTGACGTGCAGCAAAACGACCAAGAACCCCGCTTGCGTCGGTTGCAAGCAGATTCCCAAGCCTCGCACGCGTCGCAAAATCTTCCGGATATCGGCTCAGGCGAGCCAACGCTCTCTCCGTCACGGCGACGAGCGCTGCGATCAGATTGTTGACGTCTGCGGCACGATCGTTGAGCAGCGCTTCGCCCATCGCCGAGATCAGCCACGCAATCCGGCCTCCGGATTCCTCTGCCTTGTCCAGCTGCACGAGTAATAGTTCGACGGCAGGCAAGTGATGGTGGTGGCGCTGTGCATCAATAAAAACAGATCGCAGCACCGCCGCTGCGCGAACGGGCTCATTCGACAATTCATCGATGACAGCGTTGTAGCGCGGCCTGTGCGTTTCCAAGCACTTTGCAAGCCTAGCTTCGAAGACAGCTTCGTCCTCGCGGCCACCCGCCTCAAGGAGTTCAGTCGCCTGTCGATGGTCGCCCATCTTTCGGGCCTTTGCGACCTGATGTTCCAGAAGGACAGCCGAATGAGGCGCCGCGGTCGCGAGAAGCTCCACAGCAGTTGCAGCCGAGGATTCGAAGCCCAACCCGTCTGCTGCTACGAGGCAGGCTTCCAGCTCCTCAGGAGAACTTGCCGCGATGATGGCGTCGGCAACGAAGTCGGAAGAGACCTGGGAGCCTTGCGCCAATTCGGCAATGCGCGCGAACTGCAGAGACTGCTCCGAGGAGACTACGAGCTTTTGGTCGCGGATTTGCTTAAGCGTGGCTACTGCTTGCGGAAGGGTTACAGCAAGTAGGAACACCTTCGCCTTCAGCGCTAGCTTCGTGGCTTCACTGATCGGAAGGCCGTCTGCGTGAGCAAAGGCCTCCCCGTACCTACCTTCCTGCGCAAGCGCAGAGACCTCGTTCACTTGCGCTTGTAGCGCGTCCACAGACCACTCGATCAATTCAACAGCCGCCACGCCGCAATCCTCGACTGACATCAGTGTCTCGAGCGCGTGCGGCTCAGCCGGCTTGAACATGCCAGTGTCGACGACGATGTAGCCTTTGCTGACACGAGCGATCACACAAGCCCGTTCCGCGATTTGGACAACGGTTGCAACCCAATCCTTCTCGCCGGCGCAGACAAACCGGGCCGCGTCCGCCACAATAACCGCAGTATTTTCTTCCTCCGCGGCGGGCAGTTCGTTCGCGAGGTCGTCAACGCCCAGTGTCGGCAACCGCCGCACTTCGAGCCTCGCGCGTACCCAGCGCTCCACATCCTCCGGCTCCTCGTCCGGAAGTCGAGCAAGGATGTAGTTGGCGACGGCGGCTTGTAGGTCTGCTTCGTCCGTTCCATCTGGAGGAATCAGCGCCACGACCTTGCGATAGATCCTAGCCTCGCCATTAGAGGCGGAAAGCAAGAGGGCGCTGCAGGCCGCGAGGCGCTCCGTCTCTGTTGGCCCCATACACCAGATATCACCGCCTCCCGGAAAGGGTGGGTTCTCGGCGAATCGACTTTCGGGGGAGAACTCGGACGGCGCGCTCATTTGGCGAGCTTTATCAAAAAGCAACTGCTCCGATAGTCCGCACACGCCATATTGCCTCCCCTCGAGAAGGGCTGCATCAAAGCCAGCATCGACATGTGCAGGTGCGCACTAGGCAGCGGGCCGACGTATTCGCCTCGCCCCCTTCGGCGAGGGCAATAGCGCTGAGTAGGGAATCGATGCCGGCTTGCGGCCGAATCGGCTTATTGAGCCGAATTACTACAATTGCGCCACCCTAGGGCCGGTAACAGCATTGCCCTCACACGCTCCCGCTCGCCGGCATCGACGCTCAACGAACCTAGAAATTCCTGCACGAGCATCAAGCGCTCGACGTGGTGATGCGTCTTCGCCCAAGCTAGCACCAAGCGCGCCGACACGATGAGGCAATCGACCGGGCGATAGGGACGTATCGCCACGGCTGCCGAATGCACCGCGCGAGCTAGCGCTGTCGCTCCGTTCGCCGAAACCTCGCGCACCAGGTCTTCAGCCTCCGCCGCATAGGTTCGCTCATGCGGCGCGCTGTAGGCTCTTGGTCGGTTTTGGTCAGCCCTCGCCAATCTCTGCACCAACCATTCGAGACGGCCAGCGCGTGGCTTGCCTCGGCGCCGATGCGCGACGATGGCTGCCAGCTCTTCGCGATAGCGGCGAACGGCCACGACCGCGCCGCCATGCATCCGGCAGCAATTATGACCGCGCACCCGGATGGCTTTGCAGCGCTGCCCCGTGGCACGCGCAATCGCAACGCAGCGCAGTTCCGGAGGCATGTCCAAGAATGGGCTTTCCCGAAGAGCCCCGCCCTGCGGCAGATATCGCATTCTCCCCATGCGACTTTGTACCACGCCGCCAGGCCGTGGGTGCACCCTCCTCGCCCCACCCAGGACAAGCTCAGGACGCGAACGACGGGTGAGGCGCGGCGCAGGCAGCGCGGTGTCCGCCTCGGACCAACCGTAGTGCCGGCTGCCACGATGTCCAAAACTGGAAAAACGGCGCGTTTGATCCGCGCGCCTGCGCCCACGCGCCGACAGGCGACCGACCGTGTGCAGGGGGGTGGGCAGCGACTGAGAATCGAAGCTTCGTGATTCGCACTCAGCGCCACAGAGCCGGGCGCCGCCGGCTCTCGTGTCCTGAGTGTGTCCTGAACCTGATGGGGCAGAGGCTCAAAATTCAGCTAAGTTATGGTGCCGCTTGAGGGATTCGAACCCCCGACCCCCTCATTACGAATGAGGTGCTCTACCAGCTGAGCTAAAGCGGCAACGGGTGGCGCTGTACCAGCAGGCGCCGGGCTTGGCAAGCCGCAACCGCACCCGTTTCACAGGCTTCGCCGGTTTCAATCCTTGCGCAGCTTCTCCGTCTCCGGCTTCTCCTGGCCGAGCGCGACGATGCCGCGGCGGATGGCGCGGGTGCGGGTGAAGTGCTTGTGCAGGGTCTCGCCGTCGCCATAGCGAATGGCGCGGGTAAGCAGCGCCAGATCCTCGTTGAAGCGACCGAGCATCTCCAGCACCGCTTCCTTGTTGTGCAGGAAGACGTCGCGCCACATCGTCGGGTCCGACGCGGCGATGCGGGTGAAGTCGCGGAAGCCGCCGGCCGAGAACTTGATCACCTCGGACTGCGTCACCGCCTCAAGATCCTCGGCCGTGCCGACGATGTTGTAGGCGATCAAGTGCGGCAGGTGGCTGGTCACGGCGAGCACGAGATCATGGTGCTGCGCGCTCATCACCTCGACCAGCGCGCCCATCCCCTCCCAGAACTGGCGGGTTTTCGCGATCGCCGCCGCGTCCGTGCCCTCGGGCGGGGTCAGGATGCACCAGCGGTTGAGGAAGAGGCTCGGGAAGCCGGCATCGGGGCCGGAATTCTCCGTGCCCGCCACCGGATGAGCCGGAACGAAGGCGACGCCCTCCGGCAGATGCGGCGAGACGGCATCGACGACCGAGCCCTTGACCGAGCCGACATCGGAGACGATCGCGCCCTGCTTCAGCGAAGAAGCGATCTCAGCCGCGACCGGCCCGCAGGCGCCGACCGGCACGCAGAAGATAATGTGGTCGGCATCGCGGGCCGCTTCCGCTGCCGTATCGGTGACTGTATGGCCGAGGCCAAGCTCGCGCGCCCGCTGGCGGACGGCTTCGTCGCGGTCGGCCAGCACGATCGTGCCCGCGAGGTTCAATTCCTTCGCCGCCCGCGCGATCGAGGAGCCGATCAGCCCGATGCCGATGATGGCGAGGCGAGCGAAGACCGGTGTGGGCCGGCGCGGCGCGAAGCTTTCCGCCATTTCGGTCACGCCTTGAGGAAATCGGCGAGTGCGGCGACGACGAGGCGGTTCGCTTCCTCGCTGCCGATGGTCATGCGCAGGGCGTCCGGCAGGCCATAGCCGCCGACAGCGCGCAGGATGAGGCCGCGCTGGGTCAGGAAGGCATCGGCCTCCTTGGCGGTCTTGCCGGGTGTTTTAGTGAAATGCATCAGCACGAAATTGCCGACCGACGGGGTGACGGTCAGGCCGAGCTTCTCCAGCTCGGCCGTCGTCCAGGCGAGCCACTTCTCGTTATGTTCGAGCGCGGCGGCAACGTGCCCCTCGTCGGCGACGGCCGCGGCGCCGGCCTCGATCGCGGCACCATTGACGTTGAAGGGGCCGCGGATGCGTTCGAGCGCGTCGATGACATGGGCCGGCGCATAGATCCAGCCGATGCGCAGGTTGGCGAGGCCGTAGATCTTCGAGAAGGTCCGGGTCATCACGACATTCTCGCTCTCGGCGACGAGCTCGATGCCGGAGGCGTAGTCGTTGCGGCGGACGTACTCGGCATAGGCCGCGTCGAGCACGAGCAGGACATGCGGCGGCAGGCCGGCCTGCAGGCGCTTGACCTCGTCGAAGGGCAGATAGGTGCCGGTCGGATTGTTGGGATTGGCAAGGAAGACGATCTTGGTCTTCGGCGTCACCGCCGCCAGAATGCCGTCGACATCGGCCGTGTAGTTCTTCTCGGGCACGATGACCGGCTTGCCGCCCATGGCAAGGATGGCGATGCGGTAAACCAGGAAGCCGTACTGGCTGTAGATGCCCTCGTCGCCCGCGCCGAGATAGGCCTTGGTGACGAGTTCCAGCAGTTCATCCGAGCCGTTGCCGCAGATGATCCGCGCCGGGTCGAGGCCGTAGCGGCCGGCGATCGCCTGCTTGAGCTTGGTCGACGTGCCGTCCGGATAGAGTTCCAGCTTGGCGGCGAGGCCTTCGAAGGCGGCGATCGCCTTTGGGCTCGGGCCGAGCGGCGTTTCGTTCGAGGAGAGCTTGTGCAGCTTCACGCCGGCAGGCGCGGCGGATTTGCCGGGAACGTAAGCCTCGATATCGAGGACGCCGGGACGCGGGACGGGACGGGTCGCCATGACGATTGACCTTGCAGCAGGAAGCCAGCCCGTTCAGCGGGCGGATTTGACGGAGAAGCGGGCGGCGTGGCTGCCGATCTCGGCGAAGTCGCTGAGGCCGGCTGGCACGAGGGCCTGCCGGATCGCGGCCTGATCGACCTCGCCGGAGGCAGCGACGAGCAGCGACAGATGCGAACCGTCGGCAGCCGAGGCCGAGACCTCGGCCAGGTGCTCGGCGAGGCCATGGCGCAAGCTTTCCGACCAGCGCTCGACGCGGGCCGCATAGAGCACGATCTCGCGCACGGCGGCATCTGCCAGCGGCTTGGCGATGCAGTAGACCGGCGTTCCCGCGGGATGGTTCGGCCGCTCGACGAAAGGCAGCCGCGCGATGATCTTGGGCGCATCGGCCCCGATCAGGTCGCGCCACCAGATACCGGCGCTGGCGCCCTGGTCCATGCGGAAGATGCCGAGATCGCCGGCCGACTCGGCCACGGCGCGAATGACCGAGCGCGCATCCTCATGCGGGATGTAGGGAACGGTGAAGCCGAAATGGAAGCGTGCGGAATCGCGCATCGCCGCATCGCCACCGGAGATGTCGGCATGGACCGAGTAATTCGCCTGCACATAGGTGAAGGTCGCGATGATGATGCGCCAGACGCTCTCGACCGTGTCGAGCGGCAAGAGGCCCTTATGGCTGAGGGCAAGGCGCTTCATGATGTCGGCCTCGCGGCCGGGGCGGAAGGCGGAGCCGGAGGCCTGCGTCTTCTTGATCGAGATCAGCGTCTCGATGATCTGCGAGCGCTCCATCAGCAGCGCGTGCATCGCGCTGTCGATGCGGTCGATTTCACCGCGCAGATCGGCAAGGGAGGTCGGGGCGGCTTCGGTCATGGGCAACGCGCTTTCCGGCAAGGCCACGCTCCTTAGCGCTCCCGCAACGCCTTGGCAAAGCCGGCGGCGCAGTCCCGCGTTGACAGCGACGCGCCGACACGGCATCGCTAGAGTTCGATTTTCCGAACGCCTGGACCGGCAAGACAAATCCTACTGCCGAAGCGGACGACATGAGCGATCTCTCCCCTAGCCTGGCCGATCCGCAGAAGGAGGCGAACGAGCCCTCCAGCCCGGTCGCACGCTTCGGGCCCGATACGCCCTTGCTGATGGATTGCGGCGTCGTGCTCGACCACTGGCAGATCGCCTACCAGACCTACGGCACGCTGAACGCCGAGAAATCGAACGCGATCCTCGTATGCCATGCCTTGACCGGCGACCAATATGTCGCGAGCCGCAACCCGATCACCGGCAAGGGCGGCTGGTGGACGGCGATGATCGGGCCGGGCAAGCCTGTAGACACCGACCGCTTCTTCGTGATCTGCGCCAACGTGATCGGCGGCTGCACCGGCACGACCGGGCCTGCCTCGACCAACCCGGCGACCGGCAAGCCCTGGGGCTTGTCCTTCCCGGTCGTGACCATCCGCGACATGGTGCGAGCGCAGGCCGCACTCGTCGATTCACTGGGCATCGAGACGCTGTTCTGCGTCGCCGGCGGCTCGATGGGCGGCATGCAGGTTCTGCAATGGGCGGCGAGCTATCCGGCCCGCGTGTTCTCGGCGCTGCCGCTCGCGACCGGGGCCAAGCATTCGGCCCAGAACATCGCCTTCCACGAGGTCGGCCGGCAGGCGGTAATGGCCGATCCGGAATGGCGGCGGGGACGCTATCTCGAAGAGGGCACGCGACCGGCCAAGGGACTGTCCGTCGCGCGGATGGGCGCGCATATCACCTATCTCTCGGAGCAGGCGCTGCATCGCAAGTTCGGCCGCAAGCTACAGGATCGGGAGGCGCCGACCTTCTCCTTCGACGCGGATTTTCAGGTCGAGAGCTATCTGCGCCACCAGGGGCTGAGCTTCGTCGAGCGCTTCGACGCCAATTCCTATCTCTACGTGACGCGGGCGATGGATTATTTCGACCTCGCCGCCGACCATGACGGCGTGCTGGCGCGGGCCTTCGCAGGCACCAAGACGCGCTTCTGCGTGGCCTCCTTCACCTCGGACTGGCTGTTCCCAACGGCGGATTCGCGCGCGATCGTGCACGCGCTCAACGCGGCCGGCGCCTCGGTCTCCTTCGTCGAACTAGAGAGCGACAAGGGCCACGACGCCTTCCTGCTGGAAGAGCCCAATCTCTTCGCCACGACGCGCGGCTTCATCGGCGCGGCGGCCCGGGCACGCGGACTTTAAACGATGGCCTTCAGCGACAACCAGACCAATCGCATCGACCTGAGGCTCGTCGCCGAGATGGTTCAGCCCGGCACGCGCGTGCTCGATGTCGGCTGCGGCGACGGCGCCCTGCTCGCACTGCTGGCGGAAAGCCGGCAGGTCGATGCGCGCGGCATCGAACTGTCGCGCGAAGGCGTCGCCGGTTGCGTCGCGCGCGGGCTTTCGGTGATCCAGGGTGACGCCGATACCGATCTCGGCGACTATCCGGACGACTCGTTCGATTACGTCATCCTCTCCCAGACGATCCAGGCAACGCGCAATCCGCGGCTCGTGCTGGAGCAGATGCTGCGCATCGGCCGGCACGCCATCGTCTCCTTCCCGAATTTCGGGCATTGGCGGATGCGCTCGCAGGTATTCTTCCAGGGGCGGATGCCGGTGACGGATTCCCTGCCCTATGCCTGGTGGGATACGCCCAATATCCATTTCTGTACGATCCGGGATTTCGTCACGCTTTGCGACCAGATCGGCGCCCGCAAGGAGCGCGCGGTCGCGCTCGACGCAGCCGGCGGCCGGGTCGGTGTCAATGCGCCGTGGTGGTTCTGGAACCTGTTCGGCGCCCAGGCCGTGTTCCTGCTGAAGCGGGGGTGACGGGCGCAGCCCACGCCCGTCATGCTCGGGCTTGACCCGAGCATCTCTCGACGAGATCCCCGGGTCGCCGCTACGCGGCGCCCGAGGATGACGCGGCTTCGCCGCGTCAGTTCAGCGCGACGCCGGCCGGCCGCTTCTCCTTCACCGCAGGAACGGCGCCCAGCATCAGCGAACCCGGGCCGACGGTGATCGGCACGTCCTCGCCATCGACGATGTCGCCCGCGAGGATCGCCTCGGCCAGCGGGTCCTGCACCGACTTCTGGATCACGCGCTTGAGCGGGCGCGCGCCATAGGCCGGGTCGTAGCCCTTCTCCGCCAACCACTCCCGCGCCTCCTTCGAGAGCTCGAGCGTGATCTTGCGATCGGTCAAGAGCTTCGCGAGGCGAGCCATCTGGATGTCGACGATTGCGCCCATGTCCTGCCGCCGCAAGCGATGGAACAGGATGATGTCGTCGATCCGGTTCAGGAATTCCGGCCGGAAGGCGTGGCGAACCACGCCCATGACCTCATCGCGAACCGCATCGCTGTCCTGCCCCTCGGGCTGGTTCACCAGGAACTCCGAACCAAGGTTCGAGGTCATGATGATCAGCACGTTGCGGAAATCGACGGTGCGGCCCTGGCCATCGGTCAGGCGGCCGTCGTCGAGCACCTGCAACAGGACGTTGAACACGTCCGGATGCGCCTTCTCGACCTCGTCGAAGAGCACGACCTGATAGGGCCGGCGGCGCACGGCCTCCGTCAGCGCACCGCCCTCCTCATAGCCGACATAGCCGGGAGGCGCGCCGATCAACCGGGCGACCGAGTGCTTCTCCATGTACTCGGACATGTCGATGCGCACGAGCGCCGTGTCGTCGTCGAACAGGAACGAGGCCAGCGCCTTGGTCAGCTCGGTCTTGCCGACGCCGGTGGGGCCGAGGAACATGAAGGAGCCGATCGGGCGGTTCGGGTCTTGCAGGCCGGCGCGAGCGCGACGGACCGCGGTCGAAACCGCCTCCACCGCCTCCTTCTGCCCAACGACGCGAGCGCCGAGAACCTCCTCCATGCGGAGCAGCTTCTCCTTCTCGCCTTCGAGCATCCGGTCCACAGGCACGCCGGTCCAGCGCGAGACGACGGCAGCGACGTGATCAGGCGTCACCGCCTCCTCGACCATGCCGGCGCTCTCGCCCTTCTCCTCGATCTCGGCCAGCTTCTTCTCCAGCTGCGGGATCTCGCCATAGGCGAGCTCGCCGGCCCGCTGGTACTCGCCCTTGCGCTGCGCCTGGGCGAGCTCGTTGCGAGCGTTGTCGAGCTTGGTCTTGATCTCCGCGGCGTGGCCGAGCTTGTCCTTCTCGGCCTTCCACTTGGCCGTGATGGTGCCGGAGCGCGTCTCCAGATCGGCGAGTTCGGATTCTAGCCGCTTCAGCCGCTCCTTCGAGCCGGCATCGCTCTCCTTCTTGAGCGCCTCCTGCTCGATCTTGAGACGGACGATCTCGCGGTCGATCGAATCCAGCTCCTCGGGCTTGGAATCGACCTGCATGCGCAGCCGCGCCCCTGCCTCGTCGACGAGGTCGATCGCCTTGTCCGGCAGGAAGCGGTCGGTGATGTAGCGGTTCGACAGGGTCGCGGCCGAGACCAGCGCCGAATCCGTGATGCGGACGCGGTGGTGCTGCTCGTATTTCTCCTTCAGGCCGCGCAGGATCGAGATGGTATCCTCGACCGTCGGCTCCTCGACGAAGACCGGCTGGAAGCGCCGCGCCAAGGCCGCGTCTTTCTCGACATATTTGCGGTATTCGTCGAGCGTGGTCGCACCGACGCAGTGCAACTCGCCGCGCGCCAGGGCGGGCTTCAGCAGGTTGGACGCATCCATCGCGCCATCGGTCTTGCCGGCGCCAACCAGGGTATGCATCTCGTCGATGAACAGGATGACGCCGCCATCCGAGGACGAGACCTCGTTCAGCACGGCCTTCAGCCGCTCCTCGAACTCGCCGCGATATTTCGCGCCGGCGATGAGCGAGCCCATGTCGAGCGCGAGCAGCTCCTTGTCCTTCAGGCTCTCGGGCACATCGCCATTGACGATGCGCAGCGCGAGGCCCTCGGCGATCGCGGTCTTGCCGACGCCGGGCTCGCCGATCAGGACAGGATTGTTCTTGGTCCGGCGCGATAGCACCTGGATGGTACGACGGATCTCCTCGTCGCGGCCGATCACTGGGTCGAGCTTGCCCTCGCGCGCCGCGGCGGTGAGGTCGCGGGCATATTTCTTCAGCGCGTCATAGGCCTGCTCGGCCGAAGCGGAATCGGCAGTGCGACCCTTGCGTATCGCCTCGATCGCGGCATTCAGCGCCTGCGGCGTCACGCCGGCCTTCGACAGGGCCTTGCCGGCCTCGCTGTCCTTCTCGATCGCAAGCGCCAGCAGCAACCGCTCGACCGTGACGAACGAGTCGCCGGCCTTCTCCGCCGCCTTCTCGGCGGTGTCGAAGACGCGGGCGAGGCCCGGCGTCAGGTTGAGGCCGCCCGAGCCGCCCGAAACCTTCGGGAGCTTGGCCAAGGCCTGGTCGACAGACTGCAACGCGACGCGCGACTGGCCGCCAGCCCGGTCGATCAGACCGGCCGCCATGCCTTCATTGTCGTCGAGCAAAGCCTTCAGAAGATGCTCGGGGGTGAACTGCTGGTTCCCCTCCCGCAAGGCGATCGTCTGCGCCGCCTGGAGGAAACCCTTCGCCCGATCCGTATATTTCTCGATATTCATTCAGCTATCTCCGCCCGCAGGCCGCGCCCCGTAGCGACGCGAACCCGCTGCCTTTCATCAGGATGGGGCGCCGCAATGGGCCGCCCCTCGCCCTCCAAGATAGTGTGACTTTCGCGCAACGGAAGAGGTCCGGCCCAGAATTGACCTGACGCAAAGGGCAGGCGCAGATCGGGCATGGCCGGGACCAAGCGACAGCAGGCGATTCGACGGGCGTTAAGGGCGCTGGCGCCCGGCATTCCGCTCTCCGACGCCGAGGCCGTGGTCACGCTGGCGGAACGGCGCCACATGAAGGACCTGCCGCCCTCGACCGCGCTCTGGCTCGCGCTCGGCAGCCATGTCCGCCACGTCCATACCGATTACGAGCGGCTGCTGGGCGAAGGCTATGACCGCGACGCCGCCCGCTTCTTCGTCGCAGATAACACCGACGTTGTGTTGGCAGGCTGGGGCTGCCAGCGTTCGGTGAGTGACGGCGAAGATGAATGATGGGGCATTGGCTTTTCCGAAAACCGGTTCTCACTTTTCAGGCCGATGCCGAGGACTGATCGAAACAGATACAAGATTTGATCTGTCAGAGCCGGCGGACGAGGTTATGGTCCGCCCCATCTTGCCTTAGCCGGACCCGACCATGCGCATCGAGACACTCTACCGCTATCCCGTGAAGGGCCTCTCGCCGGAGAGGCTGAAGCGGGCGGCATTGCCGGCCGGCGGCTTCTTCCCCGGCGACCGGCTCTTCGCCATCGAGAACGGCCCCTCCGGCTTCGATGCGGCCGAGCCCGTGCACCAGCCCAAGATCAAGTACCTGATGCTGATGCGCAACGAGTCCCTGGCGCGCCTGAAGACCCGCTATGACGATGCCAGCGGCGATCTCGTGATCCATCAGGGCGGGCAGGAGGTGCTGCGCGCAGCGACGACAAACGACGAGGGCCATGCCGCGATTTCGCGATTCTTCTCCGGCTTCATGCCCGAGGAATTGCGCGGCGAGCCGAAGCTGCTGACAGCGCCCCCGACCTATCGCTTCATGGATTCGCGCTCCGGCTTCCTCTCGATCATCAACCTCGCCAGCGTCGCCGATCTCGAAGCGCGCCTGGGCCAGCCCGTCGATCCCTTGCGCTTCCGCGGCAACCTGATGGTCAGCGGTCTCGCGCCCTGGGCCGAGAACGACCTCGTCGACCGCGAGTTGACCGGGCCCGGCGGCCTGCGACTGCAGGTGATCAAGCGGATCGAACGCTGCGCCGCGACCAATGTCGACCCCGACACCGGTGCGCGCGACATGCAGATTCCCAAGGCGCTGATGAAGAACTACGGCCATGTCGATTGCGGCATCTATTGCCGCATCCTCGCGGACGGCGCCCTGGTCGAAGGCGACAGCCTGAGCGTAGCGGACGCGCCGGTCGAACTCGGCATCGCCTGATCCACGCAGATAAAGAAAAAGGGCCCGAAAGGGCCCTTTTCCATATCCAGTCGCTGATCCGGGAACGGCTTACTCGGCCGAGTTATCCGTCTCCGAGCCCAGCGCGTCCATGACCTCGCGGGGCGAGCGGCGACGACGCGTGCGCTTGGGCGCAGCTTCCTCGGCAGGCTCGGCCGCGACAGCCGGCTCGGCGGCAAGGGCCTCGACCGGCTCCGGCGCGGGGACGCGCACGGGGGTGGTCAGGAAGGACGGCAGCGCGGCGGCGACGTCATCGCCCGCATCGGCCTCGACCTCGCGCTCACGGCGCGGACGGCGCTCGCGCTGCGGGCGCTCGCTCCGCTCGGGGCGTTCAGCCCGCTCCGGACGCTCGAAACGACGCTGTTCGCCCTGAACCTGCTCGGGAGCCGCCTCGACGGCGCCACCTTCGCTGACCGGGATGTCGGAACGCGGCGCATCGGGGCGCGGGGCGTAGCCGCCGGGCGCGCCCTGGCCACCTTCGGCATTGCGGTCGAAGCGACGCTCGCCACGATCCTGACGATCGAAGCGGCGCTCGTTGTTATTGTTGTTGCGGTCGTTGTTGAAACGCTCGCGGCGGTTGTTGCGATCGAAGCGCTGGCCGCCCTGCTGCTGGCCATCTCCGCCTTCGCCCTCGGCGCGCTGGCCACCACCATGGCCGTTATAGCCATTAGGATTGCCATAGCCGTTGGCGCGCATGTCCGGCTGTGGGCCGGTGCCGGGCTGGAAGGCCTGGCCGTCCTCGTCGCCCTCTTCCTCGCCCTCGTCAGCATCCTCGACGAAGGCGCGATTCGGCGGGAAGGAATGGCCGAACTGCTGAGCCATCTGCTCCTGCGCCGCGAGCAGGATGCGATAGTAGTGCTCAGCGTACTGGAAATAGCTCTCGGCAGCGACGGTATCACCCGAAGACTGAGCGTCCCGCGCAAGCTGCAGATACTTCTCGGCGACATGCTGCGCCGTACCGCGAACCTTTACGTCCGGGCCGTTGGATTCGTAGCTACGCTGCAACGGATTGGGAGATTTGCGGTTGCCGTTATTGTTGCCGCCGCCGTTATTGTTGCGGCCGCGCATACGCCGGTTCTGACCTGGTCTCATTCGCGTCTGTCTCGCGCTTCTATGTTCAAAGCAACCGTGGCGCCGTCATGCGCGTTGCGAAGCACAGCGGGTTGCGACGCTGTGTCGGACGAAGGTGACCTGAAGGGGCGATACGCCGTTCCTGGTCTTCACGCGCTCTTTTCCAAAAAGGGGGTTTCAACCCCATGAGCCGATCGGCGCCACGCGCCTTCGGGGCTCCATCCGGCTTGTCAGCTGCATCGCCTCGGGAACACGCCCGCAAACGATGCCGAACTCAAGAGCAATCCTGTACGATCGGGAACTGCCCAGAGGCTCGGCTCTGACGCCACCAGCTTCGGCTGGATGCTGCATAGCTGCTTTTGGCTGCTTCTCCAAGCGAAATCGACCAAAAGCCTGTGCATTCTCAAGCGAGCGTGAAGATCAACGCCCGCTCATGCCCTCCGAGATCGTTGCGGCTGCCGCGGAATTCAAGCCCGCCGCCCCGCATCAGCGCGACGACATCCGGCCCCTGCCCCGCACCGATCTCGAAAACAATGACGCCCCCCGGCGCCAGCAGCGGCGGCAGGGCGGACGCGAAAAGGCGATAGGGTTCAAGCCCGTCGGCACCACCATCCAGCGCGAGCAAAGGATCATGCTCCCGCACCTCGACGGAGAGCGTCGCGATCTCGGTCGAGGGGATATAGGGCGGGTTCGAGACGATGAGATCGAAGCGGCCGGTCAGCCCATCGGTCCAGCTGCCCTGCCGGAAAGTCACCCGCCCATCGACGCTGTTGAGGGCAGCATTCGCCGCAGCAGTCCGGCAGGCCTCGTCCGACAGGTCGATGCCGACGCCCCGGGCCCGCGGCAACTCGGTGAGGAGTGCGATCAGCAGGCAACCGGTACCGGTGCCGAGATCGAGCAATTGCAGCTCTTCTTCACGGCGCCCGGCAAACTGGGCCAGAGCCGTCTCGACGATGGTTTCGCTGTCCGGGCGCGGCTCAAGCGTCGCAGGCGACAGGCGGAAGGGCAGCCCCCAGAATTCACGCTCGCCGAGAATGCGCCAGACCGGCTCGCCCGCGATGCGACGGGCCGCGAAATCGCCCAGCCGAGCAAGCGCTTCCGCCGTCAGGATGAGATCGGGGTCGGCATTTTCGACGCCCAGACTGCCTTCGACCAGCAAGCGCGCGTCGAGGCCGGGGCTGGCCGAGCCCGCGCGCATCAAGCTCTGCGCAAGAAGACGCCGCGCCTCCCTTACGGTCGGCACGGCGCCCTCCCCTCGTGCGTTTCCCGGAACGGCGACTAGTTGCCGTTCATCTTGAGATCCATGCAGGTCTTCATCTTCTTGTTGAGCGAAGCCTTGCTTTCGCGGCTGCCGCTCATCTCCATCCGGCAGGCCTTGCGCGCCTGCGCCTGGGTCATCGAGCCCTGCAGCGCGGCCGGCTGGCCGGCCGTGATCTTCTTGAAGGTGCGTTCCTGAGCCTGCGAGACGCCGCTCATCGCCAGCGCCATCAGACCGGTCACCGCTATCGTCGAGAACATCTTGATCATGAGAGGGTCCCCCCTTTGCTGGTTTCGATGTCTTATCAACGCGGGGCGGAGCTTTTTGTTTCATCGCGCCCGCCTCACGCCATACCCTCGGCCGCCAGCAGCTTCGCCTGATGCTCGGCGGTCAGCGCGTCGATGATCTCATCGAGGACGAGACCCTGCATCATCTCGTCGAGCTTGTAGAGCGTCAGGTTGATGCGGTGGTCGGTCACGCGCCCCTGCGGAAAGTTGTAGGTGCGGATGCGCTCCGAGCGATCGCCAGAACCGACCTGCGAACGCCGGTCCGCCGAGCGCTCGGCATCGATGCGCAGGCGCTCCATGTCGAAGAGCTTTGCGCGCAGCAATTCATACGCGCGCGCCTTGTTCTTGTGCTGCGAGCGCTCGTCCTGGACCAAGACGACGGTGTTGGTCGGGATATGGGTGAGGCGCACCGCCGATTCCGTCTTGTTGACGTGCTGTCCGCCGGCACCGCCCGAGCGCAGCGTGTCGGTGCGGATGTCGGCCTCGTTGAGGACAACATCGACATCGGTCGCCAGCGGCAGCGTCGCCACCGTCGCGGCGGAGGTGTGGATGCGCCCGCTCGCCTCGGTATCCGGCACGCGCTGGACGCGGTGGACGCCGGATTCGAACTTAAGTCGCGCATAGACGCCGCGGCCGTTGATCTCGGCGACAACCTCCTTGTAGCCCCCCATCGTCCCCTCGCTCTCGGAGAGGATATCGACGCTCCAACCTTTCTGGGCAGCGTGGCGCTGGTACATGCGCAACAGGTCACCGGCGAAGAGCGAGGCCTCGTCGCCGCCCGTGCCCGCCCTGATTTCCAGGATGACGCCGCGCTCGTCGGCAGCATCCTTCGGCAGCAGGGCGACGAGGATCTCGCGGGCACGCGCCTCGATCTCGGCGCGGGCGCTGTCGCGCTCCTCATAGGCGAGGTCGCGGAATTCGGCGTCGGTCGCGGGATCGGCGATCAGCGCCTCGGCTTCCTCCAGCGAAATCTGCGCCTGCCGCCAGGAGGCGATGGCCGCGACCACGGGATCGAGCTCCGCCAGCTCCTTGGCGAGCTCGACCGTGCGCGCCGCCTCGGTCGCATGGTTGATCTCGTCGGTCGCGGCGGCATGGCGCGCGACGATGACGTCGAGACGATCCTGAGGAAGATGGAGGGACATGCACGAACTCGTGAAACGAAAGGGAAAAGCGGCAGCAGGGACGCAAGCAGCGTCGCTAGACTGGGACCTTGAACTCGGTCGCGAACGCCGCGAGCTGCGAGCGCAGATTGGTGGCGCCCTCCGGCGAGGCCAGCATCCAGTCCATGCGCTCGCGCAGCTTTGCGGTATCGAGCGCGCGCAGCATCGCCTTGACCGGCCCGATCGAGGCCGCCGACATCGAGAAGCCGCGATAGCCCAGCCCAATCAGGGCCATCGTCTCCAGCGGCTTGCCGCCCATCTCGCCGCAGACCGTGACGGGGCAGCCGGTTTCAGCCGCTGCTTCGACGATGCGCCTGAGCGCCCTGAGGGCACCGACGCCAAGCGGATCGAAGCGGTCGGCGACGCGCTTGTTCTCGCGGTCGGCCGCGAAGAGGAACTGCATGAGGTCGTTGGTGCCGATCGACAGGAAATCGGCCTCGCGCGCGATCTCCGGCAGTTCGAAGAGGAGCGAGGGCACCTCGACCATGACGCCGACTCTGAGGTCACGCGGCGGCGTCACGCCCTGCTTCTCCAGCATGGCCTGCTCGCGGCGGATGATCATGCGGGCGCGGCGGAATTCCTCGGTGGTCGCGACCATCGGCAGCATGATCTTGAGATCGCGGCCGGCGCCGGCCCGCAGCATCGCGCGCACCTGCGCCCGCAGCAGCCGCGGCTTGTCGAGGCCGATGCGGATCGCGCGCCAGCCGAGCGCCGGATTCTCCTCCTCGACGCGTTCCATATAGGGCAGCACCTTGTCGCCACCGATATCGAGGGTGCGGAAGGTCACCGGCAGCTCCGCTGCGGCTTCCAGCACGGCGGCATAGAGCGCCTGCTGCTCGGCGGTGGTCGGCATGTGCTGCGCCACCATGAACTGCAATTCGGTGCGGAAGAGGCCGATGCCCGCGGCGGCCGTCGCCTCGATATTCGGCATGTCGACGATCAGGCCCGCATTGATCTGCAAGGTGATGTCGACCCCGTCGCGGGTGATCGCCGGCAGCTCCTTGAGCTTCTGGTACTGCTTCTGCTTGCGGGCGCGCAAACGCGCCTTGTCCTTGTAGGCGTTCTCGACATCGGGCTGCGGGCGGATCTGCACCTCGCCGGCCTGGCCGTCGACGATGATGGCGTCGCCGGCCTCGACCAGCGCCGTCGCGTTGACGACCTCGCCGACGGCGGGGATACCGAGCGCGCGGGCGACGATGGCGATGTGGCTGGTCGGGCCGCCCTCCTCCAGCACGAGCCCGCGCAGATGGGCTCGGTCATAGTCCAAGAGTGCCGCCGGCCCCATCGAGCGGGCGACGAGGATGGCGTTCTCCGGCAGGTTCTCGCGGGCGACGCCGTTGGCCTTGCCGACCAGCGTGCGCAGCAGGCGGTTGGCGAGATCGTCGAGATCGTGCAGGCGCTCGCGCAGATAGGGGTCGGTCTGGCGCAGCATCTTGGCGCGGGTATCGGACTGGACGCGCTCCACCGCCGCCTCGGCGGTGAGGCCGGTCATCACAACCTCGCGCATGCGGCGCAGCCAGCCCTGGTCATGGGCGAACATGCGGAAGGTCTCGAGCACGTCGCGATGCTCGCCGGTATGGGCGACGTCGCCGCGCTCGACCAGTTCGTCGATCGAGGCACGCATCTCGCCGATCGCGGCTTCGAGACGCCCGACCTCGGCCGCCGGATTCTCGGCGATGAGATTGGTGATCGCGACGCGCGGCTCGTGTAGCACGGCATGGCCGAGGCCGACGCCATCCGCCAGCGCCACGCCGATGCCATGGATCGGCCGGTCGAGGCCGATGGAGGCGCCCGGCGCCGCCAGCGACTTGAGGCCGCCGGCCGCGATCATCTCCGCCATCAGCATGGCAGTGGTCTGGAGGGTCTCGATTTCGTCTTCGGAATAGAGCCGCGTCGCCCGGTTCTGGATGACGAGCACGCCCATGACGGCGCCGCCGCGCAGGATCGGCACGCCGAGGAAGGAGCGATACACCTCTTCGCCCGTCTCCGGACGATAGGAGAAGGAGGGATGCGCCTGCGCGTCCGACAAGGCCAGCGGCTCGGCCTCGCTCGCGATCAGGCCGACGAGGCCCTCGCCCGCCCGCATGGTGGTGAGGTGGACCGCCTCGCGGTTGAGGCCTTCGGTGGCGTACAATTCAAGGGAGCCGTCCTCGCGCAGGACGTAGACGGAGCAGACCTCGGCGACGAGATTGCCGGCGATCAGCACGACGAGGCGATCCAGCCGCTCCTGCGGGCTGATCGATGCCGCCATGACCTCGCGGAGACGGCGCAACAGAACGCCCGGTCCTCCGAGAGCGCCTCGCATCGATCTCAGCCCTCCGCCCGCCTCCTCAGCCATCGACGATACGATGCCTGTCCGGACCCTGAGTCGCCCACTCCGGCCCTGCTGCCTTCTAGCGACGAAAGACCTTATTCGGCAAGGGCCGCGAACGGGGCAGGCAGCATCACCCCAAGATTTCGGTCGTTTCCCTGACCTAACTGCCAAGTCTCAAGGTTGGACAAGCGCGAGATGAGAGGCTCTCACAGCGCCTCGCTTCCCGCGCGATCCTGCCGACATCTTGCGTACACCGGCTTCGGAAGGCGCCGACGACGCGGCCGATGCCTCGCTCCGGCCGGCCCGCCGCGCCGCGGAACGCGGCTCCTTGCGATCTCCGCCGACGGCCAGCGTCTCGGCAGCTCCAGCTTCCCCTGCCAGGGCCGACAGATATTGACGCGTCCACCAGTCGATATCGGTGGCCGCGATGATGGCGTAGAGCCGCTCGAAGCGGCGGATGCGCTCCGTCTTCGGCATGGCGAGCGCCGTGCGGATCGCCTCCGCGACCTCATGGGAATCGAAGGGATTGACGATCAGCGCCTCGCCCATCTGCTGGGCGGCGCCGGCGAAGCGCGAGAGCACGAGCACGCCGGGATCGGCCGGATCCTGCGCAGCAATGTATTCCTTGGCGACGAGATTCATGCCGTCGCGCATCGGCGTGACCAGACCGACCTGGGCGCGACGGTAGAAGCCGGCCAGTGCCTTGCGTGAATAGGCCTTCTTGACGACGCGGATCGGCGTCCAGTCGAACTCGCCGAGCTGGGCATTGAGGCGCCCGGCGACCTCGTCTGACAGGCGGTCGAGCTCGGCATATTCCGGCACGTCGCTGCGCGAGGGCGGCGCGATCTGCAACAGGCTGACCCGGCCACGGTCCTCGGGGTGATTGCGCAGGAATTCGCCGAAGGCTTCGAGGCGCTGCACGATGCCCTTGGAATAGTCGAGCCTGTCCACACCGATCACGAGCTTGCGCTCGCCGAGCGATTCCTGCGTGGCCCGCAGCGGCGTCGCCGCCTTGCGCACGGAAGCGGCAGCCAGTTTCCGGAAGCCCTCGACATCGATGCCGATCGGGAAGGCCTGCACCGCGGTCTCGCGCGCGCCGAGTCTGACGCGCTTGCCGTCCGAACGGGCACCGCAGAGCGACACCAACCCGCCGATCAGGTTGCGGGCATCGACCTCCGTCTGCATGCCGACGAGATCATAGGCGGCCATGGTGCGGATCAAGGTCGCGCTGAAAGGCAAGGCGCCGATGACCTCGGCTGCCGGCCAGGGAATGTGATGGAAATAGCCGATCCGGTTGGTGACACCGCGCCGGCGCAGTTCCGCCGCCAGCGGGATCAGGTGGTAATCGTGGATCCAGATGAGATCGTCAGGCTTGATCAGACCGGCGAGCGCACGGGCGAAGCGGCGATTGACGCCGAGATAGCCCATGTAGTCGCTGCGCTGGAACTCGGTCAGGCCGAGCCGGTAATGCATCAGCGGCCAGAGCGCCCGGTTCGAGAAACCGAGATAATAGCTTTGGCGCTCGGCCTCGCTGAGATCGGTGACGGCATAGGTGACGTTGCCGTGCTCGACCTGCCGCAGCTGCGTCTGGGCGCTCTCGCTGACGCCGCCGCTCCAGCCGAACCAGAGGCCGCCGCGCTGCTCCAGCGCCTCGCGCAGGGCAACCGCCAGCCCTCCCGCCATCACCTTTTCATGGCGATCGGGAATCGTGACGCGGTTGGAAACGATGACAAGACGCATGGACGAGCATTCTCCGGCAGGGGCCGCCCGCATTTCGCCATCGGCGGCAGGAACAGAACGCTTCCGAAAGCGTAATGTTTCCGTGGTGCGGACGCGGTCACATGGCAGCGCTGTGGCAGCCGTGCGGTGAAATCGCGACCGCCATGGTAGGCTTTCGACAGATCGAGGCAACCCCTCGAACCCTATTTTCGACGTGGCGACCGCCGCGCGATAAGACAGAAAAGGATGTCCTTGGCTGCTTGGCCGCTCTTCTGCCGCCTTCCCTGCCCAGATACGGAATGATGACGACATTGATCGAACCCGACATCGCCGCAAGCCCTCACGAGATCGCTTCCGTTGATCGCGAAATCGCTCTGTTCCTCGATTTCGACGGAACACTGGTCGAGATCGCGCCCTCACCGGACGATGTTCGTCTCGACCGGCGTGTGGCGCCCGCGCTGACGGCGCTGCGGGCCCAGCTCGGCGGCGCGCTCGCGCTGGTCTCCGGCCGGCCGATCGGCTTCCTCGACGGCGTGCTGGCTCCGCACCGCTTCGACATCGCCGGGCTGCACGGTGCCCAAATCCGCGTCGACGACGAGATCCGTTCGCAGGCCGATACGCATGAAGGCATGCGTGCGGCCCTGCGCGACCTCGTTCGCTTCGCCAATAGCCATGTCGGCATCATCGTCGAGGACAAGCGCATTTCCGTCGCGCTGCACTGGCGCCTGGCGCCCGCACTGGAGGACGAGGCTCTCGCCCTGATGCGCGGCATCGCCGCGCGCATGGGGCCAGGCATGCGCCTGCAGGAGGGCAAATCCGTCGCGGAACTGGTTCCGGCCGGCGCAAGCAAGGGCAGCGCCATCGCGTGGCTGATGGCGACGCCGACCTATGCCGGGCGTCAGCCGGTCTTCATCGGCGACGACATCACCGACGAGGACGGATTCGAGGCCGTCAACGCGATGGGCGGGATTTCCGTCCGCATCGGCGCTGACCGCGAGAGCCACGCGACCTGCCGGCTCGCCTCGCCCACCGCACTTCGGCATATCCTTCTCGAAGCCGCCGAAAGCGGCCATCTTTCCGCTGCCAGCTTCAAGCAGGACTGACCGACCATGACCGTGACGACTTCGGCTGCGGGGCAGCACTCCGCCTCGCTCGACCTCGGCGTGATCGGCAATTGCTCGATCGCCGCCCTTATCGACCGCCGCGCCCGCATTGTCTGGGGCTGCTTCCCCCGTTTCGACCGCGACCCCGTCTTCTGCTCGCTGATCGACAACCAGGCCGAGGACGGCGATGCCGAACCCGAGAAGGGCTTCTTCGGCATCGAGCTCGTCGGCATGACGCGCTGCGAGCAGGGCTATCTCGACAACACCGCGATCCTGTCCTCGGTGCTCTCCGACGACCAGGGCAATGCGATCGAGATCCTCGATTTCGCGCCGCGCTTCGTGCGCTACGAGCGCTTCTTCCGGCCGCCGCAGCTCGTGCGCCGGGTCCGGCGCGTCTCCGGGCGGCCGCGCATCCGCGTGCTGGTCAAGCCTAGCCTCGGCATCGGCGAGGAGCCCGACGAGATCACGCGCGGCTCCAACCATGTCCGCTATGTCGGCGCCGACCAGACGATCCGGCTGACGACCAACGCGCCGCTCTCCTATGTCGTCGAAGGCACGCCGTTTGCCGTCGACCAGGCCTATTCCTTCTTCATCGGCTCGGACGAGGCGCTGCGCGCCGAGATCGAGACGACCTCGCGCGAGTTCCTCGACAAGACCACCGACTACTGGCGCGACTGGGTGCGCTCGCTGTCGATCCCCTTCGAGTACCAGAAGGAGGTGATCCGCGCCGCGATCACGCTGAAGCTCTGCTCCTTCGAGGAGACCGGCGCCATCGTCGCGGCGCTCACGACCTCGATTCCGGAGGCGCCCGGCACGCAGCGCAACTGGGACTACCGCTATTGCTGGCTGCGCGACGCCTATTTCGTCGTGCATGCACTGAACCGGCTCGGCACGACGCGGACGATGGAGGATTATCTCGGCTTCATCACCAATATCGTCGACACCTTTACCGAAAGCGGGGCCGAGCATCTGCCGCCGCTCTATCCGATCACGCGCGGCGGCACGCTGATCGAGTTCGAGGCCAGCTACCTGTCAGGCTATCGCGGGCACCAGCCGGTGCGCTTCGGCAACGGCGCGGCGACGCAGATCCAGAACGACGGCTATGGCGCAGTCGTGCTGGCGGCGACGCATTCCTTCTTCGACCGCCGCTTGATCCAGCCGGGCAAGGAGGCCTTGTTCGGACAGCTGGAACGCATGGGCGAGCTCGCCATCGCCTATTTCGACAAGCCCGATGCCGGCCCCTGGGAGCTGCGCGAGAAGGAGGCGGTCCATTCCTTCTCCAGCGTGATGTGCTGGGCGGCCTGCGACCGGCTCGCCCGCATCGCCGGCACGCTCGGGCGCGCCGACCGCAAGGAATACTGGAAGGGCGAAGCCAAGCGCCTGAAGAACACCATCGCCGAGCAGATCTGGAACGAGGGCAAGGGCCATTTCGTCTCGACCTTCGGCGGCGAGGACCTGGACGCAACGTTGCTGCTGCTGGCCGAACTTGGCTTCGTCAAGCCTGACGATGCCCGCTTCGTCGCCACCGTCGAGGCGATCGGCCGCGATCTCAAGCGCGGCGACCTGCTGCTGCGCTACGCCACGCAGGACGATTTCGGCTACATGCACACCGGCTTCCTGATCTGCGCCTTCTGGTATGTCGATGCGCTGAACGCGATCGGCCGCCGGGAGGAGGCGAAGGAGCTGTTCGAGCGCGTCCTGAAGCGGCGCAACAGCTTCGGCCTGCTCTCGGAGGATGCCGATCTCAAGACCGGCGAGCTCTGGGGCAATTTCCCGCAAACTTATTCGCATGTCGGCCTGATCAACTGCGCGATGCGGCTGAGCCGCGACTGGGAAGAGGCGTTCTGAGAAGCGGGCGCCTGCCCGCTTCCCTTCCCGCATCAGACGCTACGCGCGCCGCCGGCAGGCGGCTCAAGCGCCGCCCGGCATTTTCGGCCGGTTCTCGGCGAGCCAGGAATCGTGCAGCCATTTTTCCGTCTGGCGGCGCCCCTGCAGGTTGGCCCAGACGATGTCGCGCTCGAAGACCATGACCTGTCGATCGGCGCCGACGATGACCCAGAACCAGCGCCCATCGGCCAGATTGCGCATCTTCACCTTCATCCCGGTCAGCGTCGCCGGCTGGCCATCGAGCCGGACCGGTTCGTCATGCGGCGCGATGAAGCTGATCTGCAGGCGCGAGAGCAGGTCCGGCGCATGGCTCGACAGGAAGGCCATCGCGATGGTCCGGCTCTCCTCCTGCGACGGCAATTCGCCGGATCGCAGCGAGCCGTCCATCCGGGCGAAGCCCTTGAGCCGTCCTTCGCCAAGGACGAGGCTGACATGCTCTCCGCCGAGGCCGCCATTTCGGCCATCGGCCCTTTCATAGCGCACCAGTTCGGCCGCCTTGCCGTCCACGCGCACGGCCCGGGCCGACAGGCGCGCGAAGCCATCTGGAAACGGCAAACTTCGTTCAAACCCCGCATGGGTGGCCGAGGAGATGGTCATGGCTGTCCCCTGCTGCGAAAGGGCTGGCTGCAGAGCCGCGGGCGAAACAAGGACGAGAGCGGCGGCAACAAGACGTGAGGTCTTCATGAGCATTCTCCCGATCACGATTTGAGGGCGGAATGAGCCGACAGCCGCCGCGCCAGCGGAATGACGACATGCACCATGGCAAGGACCATGGGCGGCACGGCGAGCGCCGTGACGGCATAGGTCGGCCAATGCGCGGTGAGAGGCGCCAGAAGCATGAGCAGCAGGTTGAGGACGGTGTAGGCGCCCAGCATCGCCAGGAGCAGGAAACGCAACCGCGCGAGCACTGAGACGAAAGGTGATGGCAACGGCATCACGAGGATCCTTATAAGAACGATACGTTTCGTATCGAGACTTGATCTAAACGGGCCGTTTCGTTATGTCAAGGCCAGCCTGTGACACTGGAGACCGGACGCCCATGGACCCGCGCCCCAAACGCCGCGCCTCGATCGGCGCGCGTCGTAGCCCCGAGACCGAGGCAGCCGTGAAGGAAGCCGCCAGAGCTGTGCTGGCGGAGAAGGGTTATGCCGGCTTCTCGATCGAGGAGGTCGCGCGCCGTGCCGGCGCCGGCAAGCCGACGATCTATCGCTGGTGGCCGAACAAGGCCGACCTGTTCATCGCGATCTACGGAGCGAACAAGGATGCGGCCATCCCCGTGCCGGACGAGGGTTCGCTGCGCGCCGACCTGCTGCGCTATACGCGGGATCTCTGGCGCTTCTGGCGCGAGGATACGGCCGGGCGCGTCTTCAAGGGGCTGATCGCCGAAGCGCAGACCAGCGACAGCGCGCTCGCCGCGCTGCGCTTCAAGTTCATGCCGGAGCGGCTGGCAGCTCCGCGGGAGATGTTCGTGCGCGCCGCCGGGCGCGGCGAATTCGCGCCTGAGGAGATCGACGACCGGCTGGAATTCTGGGTTGCCTTCAACTGGCTGCACGCGCTGACCGACCGGCTGAGCGAGGACGAAGCCTCGCTCAGCCGCAAGATCGAGCTGCTTTGCCGCTAGCGACCGGTCATTCCACCCTGGCGGCGGCGCGCATCACGGCGAGCGCCAGCGTCTGCGCGGCGGGGACGATGCTCTCGACCTCGAGGAACTCGTCCGGGGTATGGGCCATGCCGCCGATCGGGCCGACGCTGCACAGCGTGGGCGTCCCCTGTGCGGCCGTGAAGCCTGAATCGGCGCAGCCGCCGGTGAACTCCGCGGTGACGCCGATGCCGAAGGCGGCGGCCGCCTCGCGATAGGTGTCGTAGAGCGCAGCCGAGTCCGAGGAGCGCTCCAGCGGCAGGAACTCGCCCTTGATCGAGAGCACCGCGCTCGTGCCGGCAACCTCGGGCGCCTCGATGATCGCCTTGATCTTGCCGACCATCTCGTCGCGCTGGGCGGCGGTGACATAGCGCAGGTCGATCTCACACCAGGCGCTGGGCGCGATGGTGTTGACCGTCTGGCCGCCGCCGATCAGGCCGACATTGACGGTGATGCCCTTCTCCAGATCGGTGAGACCCTGGAGCTTCGGAATCTTGTGACCGAGATCGACGATGGCCGAGGCGCCTTTCTCGTAATTCGCGCCGGAATGGGCCGGCTTGCCGGTGAACTCGGCGCGCATGAAGACGCCGCCCTTGCGGCCGCTGGTGACCGACTGCTTCTGGTCTTTCGCGAAATCGGTGCCGGCCGGCAGGCGGCTGGGCTCGGCATTGAAGACGCAGCGCGACTCGCGGGCTGCCGCCTCGATGACCGGGCGCGAGGACGGCGAGCCGATCTCCTCGTCGCTGGTCGTCAGCATCAGGAGCGGCGCAGCTAGGCCGCCGCATTCGGCGAAGGCGGCAGCCACGAACGCCGAGATCATCACGCCCGCCTTCATGTCGGCGACGCCCGGGCCATAGGCGCGCGTGCCCTTGATGGTGAAGGGCCGGCGCGTCGGCTCGCCCTGCGGGAACACGGTATCGCGATGGCCGAGCAGCATGACCGGGCGCTGGTCGTTGGCGGTCGGGTTGGGCAGGCGCGCCCGAACAGCGTCGCCGAAGCGGCTATCCGGCACGATCTCGACCTCGAGCCCGTTCGCCCGATGGAAGCGCGCGACGACATCGCCGGCCCGGTCGACGCCGGCCTTATCGTAGGAGCCGGAGTCTGTGTCGACCAGCTCGCGCAGCAGCGCGACCATGCCTTCCTTGCGGCTCGCCAGCCACTCGGTGACCTTCTTCTCCTCGGGGGTCAGGGCGCTCATCGCTTCACTCGCATTCGTTCCGGATGGGACAATGCGGGTGAGCTTATCGCCATTGCCGTGGGCGGCAATGGCAGGCGACAACGGCCTTGCCATTCATGCCGCGCATGACCCCGGCCCGGCGTCTATTTCGGCGCCGCCATCCGCCGGATCAGCGCGTCGCGGGCTGCGCGGGCGGCCTCGCGGGCAGCTTCATCGAGTTGACCCCGTGCCGGCTGCTCCAGTGCCTTGGCATAGTAGCCGAGCGCGAGCTGGTCCGAGGCGATCCCGGCATAGAGATCGCCAAGCCGCCTGTTGGCCTGAAGCGAGGCTTCCGGCCTTGCC
Source organism: Allobosea sp. FW305-C-101 (assembly GCF_058783685.1). Lineage (NCBI taxonomy): Bacteria > Pseudomonadati > Pseudomonadota > Alphaproteobacteria > Hyphomicrobiales > Alloboseaceae > Allobosea > Allobosea sp. FW305-C-101. The sequence continues at coordinate 1,232,797 of NZ_JBYSYT010000001.1, forward strand.
GCAGCAGCCTCGAAGGCGCCGATCGCCCCCGGTACGTCACCCAGCTTGGCCTTCAACTCCGCACGCGCCAGCAGAAGGCGTGGGTCGCCCGCCTTCGCCCCTAGCGCTGTCTCGACATCGGCGAGAGCGGCCGCCGCATCACCCTGCCCGAGCCGGGCATCGCTTCGCAGCAGCAAGGCCTCGGTATCGGAGGGCGCGGTCGCGAGCCGGGCCGTCGCATCCTCCGCCGCATCGGAGAAGCGGCCGAGGCCGAGCCTCGCCTTTGCGCGCAGCAGCAGCAGGTCGGCTTCCGGCGCGGGCGCGGCGAGCGCGGCCGTGGCGAAGCGCTCGGCGGCGGCGGGATCGCCGGTCGCGAGATTGATCCGGGCGGCCAGCGCCTGCCAGCGCGGCTGGTCCGGCTCGATCCGCAGCGCCATCGCGATATCGGTCAGGGCTGCCGGATTGTCGGAGCGCAGGTTGAGCGCGGCGCGCTCGGCATAGGCTCGCGCCCGGTCCGGCGCCCGCTTGATCACCTCGGCGAAATCAGCGCGCGCGGCGTTGACCCGGTTCAACTGCACGCGGGCGATCCCGCGCCAGAGGAAGAGATCGGCGACATGGCCCGGCGTCAGACCGGAGGTCCTGGCCCGGAAGGGAATGGGCACGATATCGTCGATGACCTTGCTTAGGTCCGATTCCGCGTCGAGCGCATCGCCCAGCCGGGCGGCGGCGAGTCCGCGCACGGCCTGCGCCCCGGCGTTGAAGCGGTTGTCAGTGAGCGCCGCCGCGGCCAGCTCCCGCGCGTTCGCCACATCGCCACGGGCCAGCGCAACGCGCGCCCGCAAGGCCTGCTCGGCATAGGCGCCGGGCAAGCGGTTAGTCCGCCAGTTGTCGAGAACCGTGACGGCCTCGTCGAGCGCGCCGGTTTCGATGAGCGCGACGACGAGATCATCCTCGCCCTGCAGCCCTGCAGGCACGTCCGTCGGCAGGCGCGCCTTCTCGCGCAGGTCCTCCAGCGCCTGAATGGGCTTGCCGGCCATCAGGAAGGCGCTTGCGCGGTCGGCGCGATAGAACTGTGCCTTCGGATCGCTTGCGACGAGTTCGGTGAGGTCGGCAACCGCCGCCTCGTAGTTCCCCCTGCCCTGGGAGACAGAAGCGCGCGCCAGCATGGCCTGCGCCCAGATGCTCTTGTCCGCCCCCGAACGCCGGACGGCGCTGTCGGCATCGGCCCAGGCCCGGTCGAAAGGCGTCAGGTCCTTGCCGTAGCGGTAATCCGACAGATGGGCGTAGGCGCGAGCGAGGGTCGCGGGGAGATAATCGGGCGCAGCTGCGACGGCCAAATCGAAATCGCCGATCTGACTGTCAAAGGGCCGGGCCTTGGCGCGCTCGATCAACCGGTCGGCCTTGGCCTGCGGCGTGGCGGCCGTTTCGACGAGACGGTCGCAGCTCTGCATGCGCAAGGGATCGTCGCGGGTGGCGCAGCGCTTCTTCAACTCGGCCGCGTCGAGATCGGCGACGACGATGGGCTTCGGCTTGTCGAATTCGGCGACGCGGGCCGCATGGCGCTCCCGCGAGGCGATGTCATAGGCCATTTTCGCATCGGTCCGCGCTGCGGAGCGGGCGAGGATGGCGCGTGCGCCAGCCGGATTGCCCGAAGCGAGCAGGATGTCCGCCTTCAATTCATGAGCGTCGAACAGGCCGGGATCGAGCTCGATCGCCTTGTCCGCATCCGCCGTGGCAGCGGCCATGTCCTTCATCGCGAGCTTGACGGCGCCGCGCGTCGCGTAAGCGCGGCCGGAGCGGGGCTCGGCCTCGGCAACCACCTCGGCATCGGCAAGCGCTTCCGGCCATTCGCGGCGCGCCAGCCGGGCGCGGGCGCGGATTTCGATCAAGTCGACCTGCTTCGGAAAGGCCGCGATCCCCTCGGTCGCCTCCCTTGCGGCGGCCTCGAAGGTGCCGAGATAGTACAGGCTGCGGGCGCGGGTGATGAAGGTATCCGAGTTGCGGAAGCCGCCTTCGCGCGCCTTGTCGACATGCGCCACCGCGTCGGTGTAGCGGCCGGTGGCATAGGCGAGCAGGCCGAGGAGATAGTCGCTGCGCGGATGCTGCTTCTGCCAGAACAGGCCCTTGCGCAAATCCTCGCCCGCGCCGGCGAAATCATATTGCAGCAGCCTGAGATAGCCGCGATTGGCATGGTTGTCCGGGTCGAAGGGATCGTTCTCGATCGCGGCGGTGAAATCCGCCATCGCGCCCTCGCGATTGCCGAGCTTGAAGCGGACGCGGCCACGGTCGCGGTAGAGCGCCGCAAAGTTTGGCGCGAGGACCAGCGCCTCCGAGTAATCCTTCTCGGCCTCGGCCGGGCGGCCGAGCGCGAGCTGGGTATGGCCGCGCGCAACATGGGCCATCGCCTTGACCTTGCGATCGACCCTCCCCTTCAGGATGGCGTTGCAGGCGGCGAGCCCCTTCTCGGTGCGGTCATCCTTGCAGAGCGCGACGGTCCCGGCTTTCTGGGCCAGAACGGGCTTCGGGCCGAGCAGGCAGAGCAGCGGCAGCGCCAGGACCAGGACCAGGAACGCCCTCCGCCAGAGCAAGCAGGCCATGCCAACCTCCCAGACACCATCCCGCACGGAAACTGACGCTAGGAAAGACTAGCATGCGGTGGCTGCCGGCGTCATGCAGCCAGCGCAGCCGAACCTCGACAGGCAACTGCTGGAGCGTCCCGCTCAATCCGCCCATTCGGGATCGGTGGTGAAGGCGATGGTCAGCCAGCGGTCCGGAGTGTCGTCGCCGATCGCCTCGCCGACCTCGTCGCGGATCTGGTCCCATTCCTCGAGCTTCCGCGCGGGGCTGCCCTTGGGCACGATGAAATAGAGTTCGATCTGCCGGCCCCGGCCGACGCGGGCGACATAGGAGCGGTAGGAAGCGAAGCCGTGGCGGCGGACCATCTCTTCGGCGACCGTATCGACATGGCCCTTCAGGTCGGCGGGGGTCACCAGCAGGATTTCGCCCAATGACTGCTTGATCGTCCCGATCGGGATGGGAATGACGACGATGCAGACCAGCGCGAGGGCGACCGGGTCGACATAGGGCAGCATCCAGGCGAGTTTCGTTCCCTGGATCGCGTAGCCGAAAACGAAGGCGACGAGCAGGGCGCCGCTGAGGCTGCCCGACATCACCCAGGACTTGGCATCCAGCGCCACGAAAGCCGAATTGAGCGTCCGGTTGGCCCGCCGGCCATAGATCGCCATGGCGAAGGCGAGCAGCATCGTCACGATCGCATAGATGATCGCGTAGTCGAAGGACAGCATCCGGCCGCCCGCCATGATGCTGCCGATGGCGTTGATCAGCGCGTAGATCGCGGCACCGGTCAGGAGGATGCCGTTGAGGCCCAGCACCATCGGCTCCAGGTGCCAGAAGCCCATGGTGAAATGTTTCACCAGCTTGCTGCCGGCGGCCTCGTTCGCGGTCGAGGACACGATGAGGTTCGCCACCAGCAGCGCGACGACCGTCATGGTCGCATCGGTCAGTGCGTAGATGCCGTCGAAGACGATCGCGAAGGAGCCGGAGAGCAGGCCGAAGACGATGCCCACGGCCGCCAGCACGAAGGTCACGACGATCGAAAGGCGCAGGACGCTTTGCTCGGTCTTCATCACGCCTCTCGCGTTCTACCCGGATGCGAGCCTATCTGCCCTGCTGCGGACGCGCCAATCCCGGCGGCAACAGCGCCGACCTGCCTTTTCAGGCGATGCCGGCAGACCAGGCGAGCACATAGACGAGCGTCCCGATCGCCATCGGCGCGAGCGGATTGACCTTGGAACGATAGGTCACGAGCGCGGTCGCCGCCGTGATCGCATAGCCGGCGAGGCCGGCATCGGCAGCGAGCGTCGCGACCACGCCGCTCGCCAGCATCAGGCCCAGCGCGATCGGCACCAGCGCCAGCGTGACGATCCGGACCACGCGGCTGCCGCCGAAGCGCTGCAGGCCGCGGCTGGAAGCGAGCGCCAGCAGGCAGGAGGGCAGGAGGAGCGCCGTCGTCGCGACCAGCAGACCGGCCGTACCGGCAACATGCCAGCCGATGATACTGCCGAGCATGATGTTGGGGCCGGGCGCCGTCTGGGCGATGGCGAAGAGGCGGGCGAAGGTCGGCGCATCCATCCAGCCAAGGATGTCGACGACCTGACGGTGGATTTCCGGCACGACCGCATTGGCGCCGCCGATCGCCATCAGCGAGATCGTGCCGAAGGTGACGATCAGCTGGAAGAAGACGCCACGCTCCATCAGATCCGCCGCGCTCCCAGTGTCGCCGCGACGAGGCCCAGCGGCACGAGCACCAGCAGGGTCGGCAACATCGGCAAACGGAGCAGGCCAACCGCAATGAAGGCAGCTGCGGCCATCAGCCAGGCCCAGCGCGCGAGGCCGGCCTTCGTCAAGAGCCGCAAGGCGGTGCCGAGAATGAGCCCGGCGGCGCTGGCGGCGGCGCCGGTCAGAGCGACCTGCGCGAGCGGATGGCCGGAGACCGCGTCATAGGCATTCGCGAGCGCGACGAGGCAGAGCAGCGGCATCGCCATCAGCGCGAAGACGCAGGTCAGCGCACCGATTCCGCCGCGGAAGCGATCGCCCAGCATCACCGCCGCGTTGACCGTGTTGGCGCCGGGCAGCGCCTGGCAGATGCCGATCAATTCGGCATAGCCGCGATCGTCGAGCCAGTTGCGCTCGGAAACGATGATATGGCGCGCGATCGGCCCGACGCCGCCGAAGCCCATCAGGCCGATCTTGAGGAAGCCCGTGAACAGGTCCGGCAGGCTCGGCCGGGGCGCTTCCGATGCGGTCTCCAGGCTCGACATCCCGGCTTGCTAGCGCCGCGATTCCATCGCCATGCGCACAGCGAAGCCCGCGAGCACCGTGCCCATCAGCCAGCGCTGGACCAGCGACCAGAACGGCCGCGTCCGCAGGAACAGCGCGATGCTGCCGGCCGCCGTCGCGATCAGGGCATTGACGCTGCCGCTGATCGCGATCTGGACGAAGCCGAGCACGACCGATTGGGAGAGCACGTTGCCGGCGGCCGGATCGATGAATTGCGGCAGGAGCGCGAGATAGAACATCGCGATCTTCGGATTGAGCAGGCTGGTCAGGAAGCCCATGGCGAAGAGCTTGCGCGGCCCGTCATGCGGGAGATCACGGACATGGAAGGGCGAGCTGCCGCCCGGCCGCACAGCCTGCCAGGCGAGCCAGAGCAGATAGGCCGCGCCACCAAGCCTGAGCACGTCATAGGCATAGGGCACGGCGAAGAGCAGCGCCGTGATGCCGAACGCCGCGCAGAACATGTAGACGAAGAAACCGAGGATGACGCCGCCGAGCGAGATCAGCCCGGCGCCCCTGCCCTGCGCGATCGAGCGCGAGATCAGGTAGATCATGTTGGGGCCGGGCGTCAGCACCATGCCGAGCGCGATCAGCGAGAAGGTGATGAGGGTCGTCGTCTCGGGCATGTGAAGCGCTCCGGCGGAACTCAGCGCTTGGACCATGGATCGCGATAGTCGGCAATCGGCTGTGTCATGGGAGCGGCCATGCAAACCGTCGATGCGTGACCCTGCTTCTCCCAAACGGAACCCGCAGCTTCGCTGAAGGTTGTCGCCTGTAAGCGGATTGGGGGGAAGACATGACGCTGTTCAGCCGCGTTCTCTACACGGTCATCGCCTTTGCGTTGCTGGGCGCCTCGATCGTCCTGATCGGCGTCGCGGTCTGGCGGACGTCGCAGGGGTTCTGGACCGGCGACGGTGCGCTCGACACGATGCTCGACGGGATCGGCCTCGTCATCATCGCGGTGGCGGTCGCCGATGTCGGCAAGTTCCTGTTCGAGGAGGAGGTCATCGCCGATCGCGAAATGCGCCACCCGGCCGAGGCGCGGGGATCGCTGACCAAGTTCATGTCGATCATGATCGTGGCGCTCTCGTTGGAATCGCTGGTGCTGATCGCCAAGACCTCGCGCGAGACGATGGGGGACATCATCTATCCCGGCCTGCTGATGCTGCTCGCCGTGCTGGCCCTGATCGGGCTCGGCCTGTTCCAGAAGCTCAGCCAGAACGCCACGGCAGCCGTGCCGCCGGATCGGGACGAGGACGACGGCAATCCTGCGAACGTTGAACCAAGGCTCAAACCGCGCAGACCCAAACGCATGTCATCCCGGCTGGAGCGAGGCGAAGAGCCGGGATCCATGCCTGAGCCTACCCGTTAGAAGCTCAGGCATGGATCCCGGGCCTCCCTATGGTCGCCCGGGATGATCGCCTTGAATTGCGAGTGCCCTCACCGCAGCTCGTCGACCAGGAGCAGATCGGTATCATCCGGCTTCGCCCCCGCCGCCGTGAGCATGGCGTGGATCTGGCCGCGATGGTGGGTCTGGTGGTTGAAGAAATGCGCGAGCACGAAGGCGCGCGGCTTGCCCATCTCGCGGCCGGCGGCGCCGGAATACCAGATCAGCGTACCGCGCAGCCAATCGGCCGTGACACTCTCGGCCCAGTCGAGCAGGAACTGGTCGCGTTGCCGCCGGCGCGCACAGAACTGCACCCAGCCCTCGAAATAGACCGCCGAATCGCGGCCGCCCACCGAGGGCTTCTCGGTGCCGATGAGGCGGCTCAGCCAGGTCTCGTCGGCCCAGAGGATGTGGTTGAAGGTGCCGTGGATCGACTTGAAGAAGGCGCCGCGATCGAGCTTGCGGGCCTCGTCGGTCAAGCCATCCGCAGCCGCCATCAGGCTGCGGTTCTGCCAGGCGTTGTAGCGGGCCATGGTCTGGACGAAAGCGGGATCGACCATGGCGGCCTCCTCTCAGGCAGTCGGTTTACCGCATTTTCTTCACGCGAACCGGTATCCACTTCGCTCGAAAATGCTCCTGGTCAGATGACGTTGGCCTCCTTGAGCGGCCGGTTCGCAACGATGCGCTCGTGGCCGAGATCGGCAAGGTCGAGCGAGCGATAGCGGCCATGCGCGATATGCTCGGCGAGCCCGCGCCCGACCGCCGGCGCCTGCTGGAGGCCATGGCCGGAGAAGCCGTTTGCGAGATAGAGATTGGGCAGGCCGACCGCCGGACCGATGATCGCGTTATGGTCGAGCCCGCACATGTCGTAAGGACCCGCCCAGGCGCGGCCGGGCCTGATCTGCTCGAAAGCCGGGATGCGGGTGGCGAGCGAAGGCCAGACCACCTCCTCGAAGAAGCCCCAGTCGACATCCTCCGCTGCAGGATCGGTCTCGATCCATTCGGCATCCTGCTCCGGCGTCAAGGGCGAGCAGCTGCCGATGAAGAGCTGGCCTTCCGCCGAGCGCTTGCCCTCTTGCCGGCACCAGGCGCCGGTCGTGTCGATCAGGAGCGGGCAGCCATCGACATCGCCCTTGCAGGTGAAGGAGAAGACATAGCGCTTCATCGACTTCACGGGGATGGAAACGCCCGCCGTCGCGGCGAGCTTCGCACCATGGGTGCCGCTGGCGTTGACCACGGCGCCGCAAGCGATGCGGCTGCCATCGGCGAGCTCGACTCCGGTGACGCGCCCGCCTTCGGTGACGTAAGCTGCTATCTCGCCCTGCCGATACTCGACGCCGAGGCTACGCGCCTTCTTGCGAAAGGCCTGAAGCAGCGCCCAGCCGTCGAACCAGCCCTCGCCGCTCACGCCGAAGGTGCCACAAGCGAGATCCTCGGTGTTGAGCCAGGGGAAGCGCTGCTTCAGCGTCGCGGGATCGTAGAGGGCGATATCGGCGCCCTCAGCAGCTTGCAGCTTCTGGTTGGCTTCGAGGATCGGCGCGCCGGGCTCGCTCGCGAGATAGAGATAGCCGCCCTCATGCAGGTCGATCGCCGGAACCTCGCCGTCGACTGAGAGATGTGTCCCGATATTGCGCAGGAAATCGATGCCGAAAAGCGAGATGCGGATGTTCACCGCACTCGAAAACTGCTGGCGGATCGAGGCGGCCGAGAGCGCGGAGGCCGACAAGCGATAGGTCGGGTCCTTCTCGACCACCACGACCTTGCCGGTGAAGCCGGGATCGGCGGCGAGATGATAGGCGACGGAGGAGCCGATCGCGGCGCCCCCGCAGATCACGACATCGGCGCTTTCGGAGACGGGCGGCATGGCAGGCCTCGCGCAGCCGGCTTGGATGGGAAAAGCCGGGTTGGTGAATTTCGCGCATGAATGAACGAGCGCGAGGCGCTTGTCGAGAGGCGCCTTAACTCGCTGGCGCGCATTCCCCGAGCAGCCAGTCGCGGAAGGCGATCACGGTCGGCAGATTGGCCTTCTCTTCGGGATAGACCAGATAGTAGCCATCCTTGCCGGTCACGGGCCGGTCGATCGGGATGACCAGCGCGCCCGAGCGCAACTCCTCCTCGACCAGGAAGCGCGGCACGATGGCGAGCCCGAGCCCCGCGACCGCCGCCTGCGCAATCATGGCGAACTGCTCGAAACGCGGCCCCATCAAGGCCCGCTCCGGCGCCAACCCCTGCTGCTCCAGCCAGTTCGCCCAGGCGCGCGGCCGGGTCGATTGCTGCAGCAGCGGCGCCCGCAGCATGTCGGCCGCCTCGGTGATGCCGACGCGCGCCAGCAGCGAGGGCGCTGCGACCGGAACGACCTCCTCGCCCATCAGGCGATGGAGCCGCGCACCCGGCCAGTTCTCCGCACCGAAATGCACGGCGGCATCGACCTGCTCGCGGGCGAAGTCGAAGGGCACCAGCCGGGTGGTGAAATTGATGGTGATGCCGGGATGAGCCTCGGTGAAGCGCGGCAGGCGCGGGATCAGCCAGCGCGTACCGAAGGTCGGCAGTGTAGCCAGATTGAGCACGCCGGCCGCACCGCGAAAGGCGATGGCGGAAACCGTCGCAGCCGCGAGCCGGGACAGGCCGTCGCGGATGTCGTTGGCGTAGGCTGCGCCGGCGGCCGTCAGGCTGACGCGCTTCTTGACGCGCTCGAACAGGCTGACGCCGAGCACCTTCTCGAGATGCGCGACCTGCCGGCTGACCGCTCCCTGCGTCAGGTTCAATTCCTCCGCCGCACGCGTGAAACTGCCATGCCGGGCCGCCGCCTCGAAGGCGGCGAGCGCGGACAGCGAGGGCACCGAGAGGCGGCCGGGAACGAGCGCGTCATCCATGAGAAATACTCACCAAGTGGTGAGAACATATCGGTTGCCCAAGCAACGGGAAAGAGGGCATTCTGCCGGCCTCAAGCGCGGCGACCTTAAGGTTCCCGCGCCTTTATGTCATGCGCCTTGGGGCATGTGCTCTTGGGCTCCCGCTCGCGACCGCTGGAAGACAAAGATGGCCACATCCCTGCCGAAAGACACGCTCGCCCTGCTCAAGCGCCTCGGCGTCGCCGACTCGGCCTATGCCGATGCCGGCCTGACGGCGGGCTCGCCGATCACCGGCGAGACCGTCGTGACGCTGCGCGAGACGTCGCCGGCCGAGGCCGAGGCCGCGATCGGCCGGGCCCAGTCCGCCTATCTCGCCTGGCGCAAGGTGCCGGCGCCGCGCCGCGGCGAGTTCGTCCGTCTGCTCGGCGAGGAGCTGCGCGCCGCCAAGGCCGATCTCGGCCTGCTGGTGACGCTCGAAGCCGGCAAGGTGACCTCCGAGGGCCTCGGCGAGGTCCAGGAGATGATCGACATCTGCGACTTCGCCGTCGGCCTGTCGCGCCAGCTCTACGGCCTGACCATCGCCACGGAGCGTCCGAACCATCGCATGATGGAGACCTGGCACCCGATTGGCGTCGTGGGCGTGATCTCGGCCTTCAATTTCCCGGTCGCGGTCTGGTGCTGGAACGCGGCGCTCGCCTTCGTCTGCGGTGACAGCGTCGTCTGGAAGCCTTCCGAGAAAACCCCGCTGACCGCGCTCGCCGTGCAGGCCATCGTCGAGAAGACGATGAAGCGCTTTGGTTCGGAAGCTCCGATCGGCCTCTCCGAGGTCCTCGTCGGCGGCCGCGAGCTCGGCGACATCCTGGTTTCGGACCACCGCGTCCCGGTCGTCTCGGCCACCGGCTCGACCCGCATGGGCAAGGAAGTCGGCCAGAAGCTCGCCGCGCGCTTCGCCCGCGCCATCCTCGAACTCGGCGGCAACAACGCCGCGATCGTCGCCCCCTCGGCCGACCTTGACATCGCGCTGCGCGGCATCGCCTTCGCGGCGATGGGCACCGCCGGCCAGCGTTGCACCACGCTGCGCCGCCTGATCGTGCATGAAAGCGTCTATGACGCGCTCGTGCCGAAGCTCGCCAAGGTCTACGGCTCGGTGAAGATCGGCGATCCGCGCGAGGCCGGCGTGCTGGTCGGCCCGCTGGTCGACGAGGCCGCCTATCAGGGCATGCAGAAGGCGCTCTCCGAGGCCAAGGCTGAAGGTGGCAAGGTCCATGGCGGCGAGAAGGTCGATGTCGGTTCCGGCGGTTTCTATGTCCGCCCGGCCCTGGTCGAGATGCCCAAGCAGTGCGGCCCGGTCGAGCGCGAGACCTTCGCCCCGATCCTCTACGTGATGAAGTACAAGTCCATCGACGAGGCGATCGCGATCCAGAACGCCGTCGGCGCGGGCCTGTCCTCCTCGATCTTCACGCTCAACATGCGCGAGGCCGAGCTCTTCGTCTCCGACGAGGGCTCCGATTGCGGCATCGCCAACGTCAATATCGGCCCCTCGGGCGCCGAGATCGGCGGCGCGTTCGGCGGCGAGAAGGAGACGGGCGGCGGCCGCGAGGCCGGCTCGGACGCCTGGAAGGCCTATATGCGCCGCGCCACCAACACGCTGAACTACGGCACCACGCTGCCGCTGGCGCAGGGCGTCAGCTTCGACGTGGATGCGTGATCGCTAATACCCGTCATTCTCGGGCGTAGCGAAGCGCAGACCCGAGAATCTCATGACCATTAGCTGGTTTCCGAGATGGTCGGGTCAAGCCCGACCATGACGCAAACGATACGGGAGAGACAGAAAATGGCCGGCAGCCACAAGCTCGCGAAGTTCACCTGGGACGATGCCTACCTGCTCGACGAGCAGCTGAACGAGGACGAGCGGCTGATCCGCGACACGGCCCGCGCCTATGCGCAGGAGAAGCTCGCTCCCCGCATCCATGACGCCTATCTCGACGAGAAGACCGACCGCTCGATCTTCAACGAAATGGGCGAGCTCGGCCTGCTCGGCGTCACCGTCCCCGAGGAATACGGCTGCGCCGGCGCCAATTACGTCTCCTATGGGCTCGTCGCCCGCGAGGTCGAGCGCATCGACTCGGGCTATCGCTCGATGATGTCGGTGCAGTCCTCGCTGGTGATGTTCCCGATCTATGCCTATGGCAGCGAGGAGCAGCGCAAGAAGTACCTGCCCAAGCTCGGCTCGGGCGAATGGGTCGGCTGCTTCGGCCTGACCGAGCCGGATGCCGGCTCCGATCCCGGCGGCATGAAGACCCGCGCCGAGAAGGTCGCCGACGGCTACAGGCTGACCGGCTCCAAGATGTGGATTTCGAACTCGCCGATCGCCGACGTCTTCGTCGTCTGGGCGAAGTCGGCCGCGCATGACAACCAGATCCGCGGCTTCGTGCTCGAGAAGGGCATGAAGGGCCTGTCCGCGCCGAAGATCGGCGGCAAGCTCTCGCTTCGCGCCTCGATCACCGGCGAGGTCGTCATGGACGGCGTCATCGTGCCGGAAGAGAACCTGCTGCCGAACGTCTCGGGCCTCTCCGGCCCGTTCGGCTGCCTCAACCGCGCCCGCTACGGCATCTCCTGGGGCGTGATGGGCGCCGCCGAGGATTGCTTCCACCGCGCCCGCCAGTACGGGCTCGACCGCAAGCAGTTCAACAAGCCGCTCGCCCAGACGCAGCTCTACCAGAAGAAGCTGGCGGACATGCTGACCGAGATCACGCTCGGCCTGCAGGGTTCTCTGCGCGTCGGCCGCCTGCTCGACGAGGGCAAGATGGCCCCGGAGATGATCTCGCTGGTCAAGCGCAACAATTGCGGCAAGGCGCTCGACATCGCACGCCAGGCCCGCGACATGCACGGCGGCAACGGCATCCAGATCGAGTATCATGTGATGCGCCATGCGGCGAACCTCGAGACGGTGAACACCTATGAGGGCACGCATGACGTCCACGCGCTGATCCTCGGCCGGGCGATCACCGGCCTGCAGGCGTTCTTCTGAAACCCACCCGTCATCCCGGCCGCAGCGAAGCGGAGCGCCGGGATCCATCGTAGAGCGCAACGCCCTTCGATGGATCCCGGGACAAGCCCGGGATGACGGCGTTCAGGCTATCTTCATGTCCCTCCCTACGCCCTCCGCTTCCCCCCTCGCCGGCCTGCGCGTCCTCGAACTGGCGCGCATCCTCGCAGGTCCCTGGATCGGCCAGCTCCTGGCCGATCTCGGCGCCGATGTCGTCAAGGTCGAGGCGCCGGAAGGCGACGACACCCGCAAATGGGGCCCGCCCTTCGTCGAGGGCACTGGCGAAGAGCACCTCTCCGCTGCCTATTTCCATGCCGCCAATCGCGGCAAGCGTTCGATCACCGCCGATTTCCGCACGGCCGAGGGACAGGCGCTGGTCCGGCGTCTCGCCGCGCATGCCGATGTCGTGATCGAGAACTTCAAGGTCGGCGGCCTCTCGAAATACGGGCTCGACGCCGCCTCGCTGCGCAAGGACTTCCCGCGCCTCGTCTATTGCTCGGTCACCGGCTTCGGGCAGGACGGCCCCTATGCGCCGCGCGCCGGCTACGACTTCCTCGTGCAGGGCATGGGCGGAGCGATGTCGATCACCGGCGAGCCGGCAGGTGCGCCGATGAAGGCGGGCTACGCCGTCGCCGACATCTATACCGGGCTCTATGCCACGGTCGGCATCCTCTCGGCCTTGCGCCAGCGCGATGCCACCGGCGAGGGCTCGACGCTCGATCTCGCCCTGCTCGATTCGCAGGTCGCCGTGCTCGGCAACCAGGCGATGAACTATCTCGTCGGCGGCAATCCGCCGCCGCGGCTCGGCAACGCCCATCCGAATATCGTGCCCTATGACGTGTTCCCGGTTGCGGACGGCCATATTATCATCGCGACCGGCAATGACGGGCAGTGGCGCAAGCTCTGCGAGGTGCTGGGCGAGCCGGCTTTGGCGGACCATCCCGACTATCTCGACAACAAGTCGCGGGTGAAGAACCGCGTGGCGCTGACGGAGAAGCTGCACCTGCTCTGCCAGCGCTATGCCAAGCTCGATCTGCTGGCCGCGCTGGAGAAGGTCGGCGTGCCCGCCGGCCCGATCAACGATATCGGCGAGGTCTTCGCCGATCCGCAGATCGTCGCGCGCGGCGTCAGAGTCGACCTGCCGAGTGAAGCCGCGAAGGCGGGCCATATTCCGACCGTCGCCTCGCCCATCGTCATGAACGGCGTGCGGCAGGTGGCAGGACGTCCGAGCCCACGACTCGGCGAACATGCCGACGACATCTTGAACGACCCGGCCTGGGGAGGGCCGCAGCATGGCTAATCGCACTGGCGGGCAGATCCTCGTCGACCAGCTTCTGATCCACGGCGCCACCGACGCCTTCTGCGTGCCGGGCGAGAGCTATCTCGCCGTGCTCGACGCGCTGCACGACGCCTCGATGAAGGTCACCATCTGCCGGGCCGAGGGCGGCGCCTGCATGATGGCGGAAGCCGCCGGCAAGCTCACCGGCAAGCCCGGCATCTGCTTCGTGACGCGCGGCCCCGGTGCCACCAATGCCTCGCCCGGTATCCATATCGCCGACCAGGACTCGACCCCGCTGATCCTCTTCGTCGGCCAGATCGACCAGAGCATGCGCGAGCGCGAGGCCTTCCAGGAACTCGACTACCGCGCCGTCTTCGGCACGATGACCAAGTGGGCGACCGAGATCGACGATGCCGCACGCATCCCGGAGATCATCAGCCGCGCCTTCCATGTCGCGACCTCGGGCCGTCCCGGCCCGGTCGTGATCGCGCTGCCCGAAAACATGCTGACCGACCTTGCTGACGTTGCCGACGCCGAGCCCTATCAGGTCACCGAGCAGCATCCGGCTCCGGCGCAGATGGCCGATCTCGCCAAGCGCTTCGCTGCCGCCAAGTCGCCGATCGCGATCCTCGGCGGCTCGCGCTGGAGCCCGGAGGCGATCGCCAATTTCCAGGCTTTCGCCGAGCGTTTCGACCTGCCGGTCGCGGTCTCGTTCCGCCGGCAGATGCTGTTCCCGGCCGACCATCCGAACTTCGCCGGCGATCTCGGCATCGGCCCGAACCCGAAGCTGCTCGCCCGCATCAAGGAGAGCGACCTCGTCCTGCTGGTCGGCGGGCGCCTCTCGGAGATGCCGAGCCAGTCCTACACGCTGTTCGGCATCCCGAATCCCGGCCGGCCGCTGGTGCATGTCCATGCCGATCCGGAAGAGCTCGGCCGGGTCTATCGCCCGACGCTGGCGATCAATGCCTCGCCGGCCGGCTTCTGCGCCGCGCTCAAGACGATCGAGCCGCCGAATGCCCCCGCCTGGAAGGGCGCCAGCGCCGCCGCGCATGAAGCCTATATCGCCTGGAGCGAGCAGCCGGCGCCCGTGCCCGGCGAATTCCATCCTGGCGAGATGGTGCGCTGGCTGCGCAGCCAGCTCCCCGACGACGCCATCCTGTGCAATGGCGCGGGCAATTACGCGACCTGGGTGCACCGCTTCCATCGCTTCAACAAGTTCGCGACGCAGCTCGCCCCGACCTGCGGCTCGATGGGCTATGGCGTGCCGGCCGCAATCGGCGCCAAGCGGATTTTCCCGGAGCGCACCGTGATCGCATTCGCCGGCGACGGCTGCTTCCTGATGAACGGCCAGGATTTCGCGACGGCCGTGCAATACGACCTGCCGGTGATCGTCGTCGTCGTCGATAACGGCATGTACGGCACGATCCGCATGCATCAGGAGCGCGATTATCCCGGCCGCGTCTCGGCGACGACGCTGAAGAACCCTGATTTCGCAGCCTATGCCAAGGCCTTCGGAGGCCATGGCGAGCGGGTCGAGAAGACCGCGGAATTCGCCCCGGCTTTCGAGCGCGCGGTGAAGAGCGGCAAGCCCGCGATCATCCACTGCCTGCTCGACCCCGAGGCGATCACGCCTGCCAAGTCGCTTTCGACGATCCGGGCCGAGGCTTTCGCGGCCCAAAGCAAAAAGTAAACATCCCGGACGAGAATCTTAACCTCGTCCGTGAACCTGAACCGAACCTTTCGCGACCATTGAGCGTTGAGCTGGTGGTAGCGGAGGGCAAGGCGATGGCACGCAACGGGATGGCGCGGTTTGGACTCGCGGCGGCGCTCCTCATGGCCGCCGCACCCGCGGCGGAAGCCGCCGGACTGTTCGACGATCTCGCCCGCGCGCTGTTCGGCGGCGGGCCTCGCCTGCGGGCCTCCCCCATCTACGAATATTATGACGACGAGCCGCGCGTGCGGGCGCCACGCGCCCGTGCTCCGGAGGTTTCCGTGAAACCCAAGCCGCCCGTCGTCCAGCTCGATCCCCAGGCCGACAAGCACTGGTATCTCAAGGACCCGACGCTGCGGCGCGGCGACATCGTCGTGACCGCGGGCGGCGTGCTCGTCTATCAGGGCCGTGATGCCGACGCCTCGCGCCCGGCCGATTTCGTCGCGCTCGGCGGCAACGATGCCAAGGGCTGGAAGCAGCAATTGCAGTCGGCAGCAGCCGGCGGGCGCGCCCGCTTCAACGACCTCAGCACACCGGCCAAACCGGCCGTGACAGCTGAGGCCGCCGAGTAGACAGACGGGCTCAGCGCGGCTTCACGCCGTCGAATGTGGAGCGGATCGCGCGCGCCAGCGCGATCGCGGCCCAGCCCTGGAAGATCAGCTCGATCGCGAAGAAGGTGCCGAGCACCCAGAGGCTGGAGCCCGGCCATTGCGCCAGGATCATGCCACCGAGCAGCAGCGAGAGCGCGCCCGATAGTGCGAGCCATCGCCAGGCCGGCAGTTCCCGGTTCTGGAAGGCGACGACGAGGCGCAGCACGCCGGTCGCGACCAGGGCCGCACCGGCCAGCAGCGTCAGCGATGCCGTGGCAAGGAGCGGATTGGCGAAGGTCATCAGGCCCACCGCGATGTAAAGCGCGCCGATGAGGATGTGCAGCAGGCGGCTCTTCCAGCCCTGATGCCGGAAGGCGTCTATCAGCACGACGACGCCGCCGACGAGGATCATCGCCCCGAACCAGATCGCGCTGGCGAGGCTGAGCAGCGCGACAGCCCCAAGGCCGACCACGCCGAGGATGATCAGCGCGATGCCCGCCGCCATCAACCAGCCGGAATTGCGCCGCAGCGGCACTAGATGCGTGGCGAGCGAGGAGCCGGTGCGAGGGGAGGATTCCGCAGGCGTGGTCATGGCCGACTCCGGTTGGGCGGGGCCGCAACAGCCAAGGCGGCCTCGTCAGGATAGGCATCCATCAGAGGCGCACGCGCGCGCTCCGTCAATGATCTGCCGCAAGGCGGCAGATCGGATCACGCGCCCGTGCGCCGAAAATCGGCTCAGCCGAGCTTCTCGGTGACGAGCTTGCGCAGGCCGCGCAGGTCCTTGACGAAGCCGCGGATGCCTTCGGCCAGCTTCTCGGTGCCCATCGCATCTTCGTTCATGGCGAAGCGGAAGGCCTTCTCGTCATAGCCCAGCTTCTTGCTGAAGCCCGAGGCCACCTGCGGCGAGGAGGCGGGCGACAGGCGGCGCGGCAGGTCGCCGGTCGCGGCGGCGAGCTCGTCGAGCAGGCCAGGCCCGATGGTCAGGCGATCGCAGCCCGCCAGCGCCTCGATCTCGCCGGTGTTGCGGAAGGAGGCCCCCATCACGACCGTCTTGATGCCGAAGGTCTTGTAATAGGCGTAGATGCTCTTGACCGAAACCACGCCGGGATCGGTCTCCGCGGTGTAGGGGCCGCCGCCGGCCTTGACATGCCAGTCGAGAATGCGGCCAACGAAGGGCGAGATCAGGAAGGCATTGGCCTCGGCGGCCGCTACCGCCTGCGACAAGGCGAAGAGCAGGGTCAGGTTGCAGTCGATGCCCTCGCCCTGCAGCACCTTGGCAGCCTGCAGGCCCTCCCAGGTCGAGGCGATCTTGATGAGGATGCGATCCTTTTCGACGCCGCGCTCCTTGTAGGCGGCGATGACGGCGCGCGCCTTCTCGATGGTCGCGGCCGTGTCGAAGGAGAGATCGGCGTCGACCTCGGTCGAGACCCGGCCAGGCACGATCTTGGTCAGCTCCGCGCCGAAGCTCACGGCGAGGCGGTCGCAGACCGCGTGGACCGCCTTATCGCCGCTGCCCTGCTTCTTGCCCCAGCCGATCGCCTCGTCGACGATATGGGCATAGGCCGGCGTCTCCACTGCCTTGAGGATCAGGGTCGGGTTGGTGGTGCAGTCGACGGGCTTCAGGCGACGCACGGCCTCGATGTCGCCGGTGTCGGCGACGACGGTGGTCATCTGGCGGAGCTGGTCGAGCTTGGAGGCGGTCATCGGTCTTCCTCGGCAATTCTTCTTGTCGTAACGCATTCACTGTGACGGCTGTTCGCGGCGATGGCGAGGGCAATGAAGCAATCCGGCCATGCGGCGGAATCACCCGCGCGTCATGCCCGGGCCTGACTCGGGCATCTCTGGAAGGAAGGGCGCTTTTCCCCGCCTGAGATTCTCGGGTCGAAGCTGCGCTTCGCCCGAGAATGACGGCAAGACACCAGCTTCAGCTCTTCACCGCGCCCGAGGTCAGGCCACCGACCATGTTCTTGCGGAACAGGTAATAGATCACCGCCGGCGGGATGGCATAGAGCAAGCCCGCCGCCATCAGCAGGTTCCAGGGCGCATCGTCGGCCGAGAGAAAGAGACCGAGGCCCACCGCGAGCGGAACCGCCTTCTCCGAGGAGAGCAGCAGGAAGGCGTAGAGATACTCGTTCCAGGCGAGCAGCAGCGCATAGATGCCGATCACCACCATCGAGGGCTTCATCAGCGGCAGATAGACCAGTCGGAAGAGCTGGATCGAGGTCGCGCCATCCATCACCGCGGCCTCGTCGAGCTCCTTGGGCAGTTTGTCGGAGGCCTGCTTCAGCACCCAGATCGCATAGGGCGAAGCCAGCGCGACCATCGCGAGGATCAGCGAGGCCTGCGTGTTGAGCAGCCCGTAGGAGCCCATCGCCTTGTACATGGGGATGGCGAGGAACGCGGCCGGGATCA
Organism: Allobosea sp. FW305-C-101; assembly: GCF_058783685.1. Taxonomy (NCBI): domain Bacteria; kingdom Pseudomonadati; phylum Pseudomonadota; class Alphaproteobacteria; order Hyphomicrobiales; family Alloboseaceae; genus Allobosea; species Allobosea sp. FW305-C-101. The sequence continues at coordinate 1,250,913 of NZ_JBYSYT010000001.1, forward strand.
GGTAGGTCGCGAGCGCGAGGTTCATCATCGTGCGCCCGCCCCTGACCTTGAGGCGCGCGATGGCGAAGGCCGCGAAGGTGGCGACGAAGAGCGTGATCAGCCCGGTCGCGACCGCGATGAAGAAGCTGTTGAACATCTGCCGCCAGAAATTATGCAGGTAATAGTGCTGCTGGGCGAAGACGATCTGGAAGTTCTGCAGCGTCGGCTTGTCCGGCCAGAGCTTGCCGGCCAGCATCGATTCCTGGTTGGAGATCGAGAGCACGAAGAGGTGGTAGATCGGCAGCAGCGTCCAGACGAGGACGGGGATCGCGACCAGCAGCAGCTTGCCTTCGTCGAGGAACTTCTTCATGCGTCCGGCCCCTTCGACAGGCGCTTCACCATCACGAAGACCATCGGCAGGATCAGCGGCATGGCGACGATGATCGAGGCGATGCCGAGATCGAGATTGTTGTTGCGCATGTAGCGGATGCCGAGCGTCGCCAGCACGTGGTTGAGATCGCCCGGCCCGCCGCCGGTGAGCAGGTAGACGCTGTTGAAGTCGCCCAGCGTCCAGATCATCGAGAGCATGGTCGAGGTGACGTAGAGCGTCGCCAGCGAAGGCCAGGTGATGAAGCGGAACTGCTGCCAGCGATTGGCGCCGTCGACGCTTGCGGCCTCATAGAGGTCCTGCGCAATGGCGAGCCGGCCGGTGATCAGGATCAGCGTCCAGAACGGCAGCGACTTCCAGATGTGGACGAAGATCGAGGACATGAAGGCGAGCGTCGGATCGGTGAGCCAGCCCGGCCCCTCCATGATGCCGAACCACTGGAAGAGCTGCTGGTTCAGCATGCCGTTCTCGGGGTTCAGCATCACCCGGAAGGACAGGATGGTCGGAATCGAGGGCACCGCCCAGGGCAGGATGAACAGCACCAGGACGATGCGGATCCAGGGCCGCTGCTGCACGAAGAAGCCCGACAGCATGAGCGCGATCAGGAATTTCAGGTTCACCGCCACGAACAGGAAGATGATCGTGTTGACGACGGTGCGGATGAAGATCGGGTCGGCGAAGAGCGCCCGGTAGGAATTCCAGTTCAGGCCGAGCCAGAGGCCATAGGCCACCGGATAGACCACCATGACGGCGAAGACGAGCACATAGGGCGCCAGCATGATCGCCCCCCACATCGCGCGGTCGCGCGTGAACCCCGATGCGTCATCGCGCGGCGCCGCTAGCGGCGCGGTCATGGCGGCTGTGCTCATGGACTCTCCGTGACTTCATCACCCTGTGAAAGATACGCCGCGGCAATCCTTGCCGCGGCGGGTTCTCGATGCAAGCGGAACGAGCGCCGGGCTCTACTGTCCTAGCATCGGCTTGGCCCGAAAAGTGGGAGCCACTTTTCGGGCCGACGCTCAGCCGGCGATCTGCTTGATGCGGGCGATCATCTCGTCCACGGCCTGCTCGGCCGGGATCTTGTCCTGGACGACGCGGTTCACGGCCTTGGCCCAGACGTTCTCGGCGTTCACGGTCGTGAAGTTGTAGTTGTAGACGAACTGGAACGGCACCGTGCCGTCCTTGTACTGCTTGTAGACGACCGCGCGATGCGGGTCCTTGCCGTCGGACCAGAACGGCGCGTCGATCGCCTTCAGCGTCGTCGGCACCCAGCGGCCGGCCGAGCCCTCGACGAAGGGACGCAGGTTCTCGTCCTTCATGAAGAAGGCCATGAACTCCTTGGCGCGCTTCTTGTTCTTGGCTTCGGCAAAGATCACCGCGGTCTTGACGGCGGCGAGGTTGGTCATCTTGCTGCCGTCCGCCTTGAGCGGGAACTCGGCGGTGCGGATGTTGTCCTCGTAGTTCTTCTTGGCCGTCGCCCGCTGCTCGGCGGTCAGCGCCTGGTTGTTCATGTCGTCCATGTGCTTGCCGGCGATCGAGATCGTGGCGTTGTGCGTGGCGACGGTGGTGCGGTTGTGGAAGGCGACGTTGTTGTCGGGGTCCAGCCAGTTCACCGAGGACGGCGGCGTGCAGCCGCGCTGGAAGACGTTGGCGTAGGACTTCACCGCCTCGACCATCGCCTTCTTGTTCTCGGGCTGGTCGAGCACGATCTTGCCGTTCTCGTCGACGACCTTGGCGTTATAGGCGTTGGCGAAGGTCAGGAACGAATAGAAGGTGTCGGATGCTGCGATGCCCATCGGGTGGCCGATGCCGTAGACGCGCTTGCCCTTGGCGCGCATCGCGCCCTGGACTTTGTCGCACCAGAAGTCCCAATAGCCGTCCCAGGTCTTCGGGATGTCGGCTTCCTTGAAGCCCGCCTCCTCCAGCATGTCCTTCCAGTAGGTGATGTGCATCATCTGCTGCTCGACCGGGAAGGCATAGTATGACTTCTTGCCGGCCTTGCCGTTCATCAGGAAGGTGGTCGAGAGCGCCATCGGCTGGAACTCGCCCTTCAGCGGCTCGATCACGTCCGAGACGTCCTCGAGCTTGCCGTCATAGGCCCATTTGCCGGTGGTGCGGAAATCATAGGTGGTGCAGAAGCCGACATCCGGCGGCGTGCCGGCATCGACGGCACCGACCGACTTGGTGACGCAGTCCTCGGTCGCGTAGAGCGAGAGCTCGACCTTGACGCCCGTCGCCTTCTGGAACTTGTCGACGACGGCGAGCAGCGCGTCGTCCTCGCCCTTGTAGAAGCCCTTGGTGAACCAGGCCGTCAGCGTCTCCTGCGCCATGGCGGCGCCGGACCAGCCCGCGACCACCGCCGCGACAGCCGTTCCCATGGCAAAATGCCGTACAAGCTTCATCCGATATCCTCCCGTTTAAACCGTTTTAAAGCGACCTTATGGTCGTCTTGCCGCGACCCTAATCGAAAAGCCCTGCACGAAACAAGCCGGCGCGCTCGCCGAAAATAGTATTTCTAATTCCAGGCTGCACAACCGTTCCACTGGAGAAACATTCGGCCATTTCATGGAACTGTCATGTGGCAGGTCTACCGGCAGCGCCATCTCGCAATAGCGATCAAGAGATGGAGTTCCGACATGCAGCGCAAGGCCCTGAGCGCCTTCATTCTCGCGGCGGGCCTGGCGGCCGCGCCGCAGGTCCTCGCCACTGAGGGCAAGCTGGTGCTCTATACCAGCCAGCCCAATACCGACGCCCAGCAGACCATCGACGCCTTCAAGGCGAAGTATCCCAAAGTCGATGTCTCCTTCGTGCGCGACGGCACGCCGCGCGTCATGGCGAAACTGAAGGCCGAGTTCGAGGCCGGTGCCCCGCAGGCCGACGTGCTGCTCATCGCCGATGCCGTGACGATGGAAGGCCTCAAGAAAGACGGCCGCCTGCTCGCCCATGACAAGGCCAATGTCGCGGCCTATCCGGCCGGCATCCACGACCCGCAGAAGATGTGGTTCGCGACCAAGCTGATCACCACCGGCATCGTCTACAACACCAAGGCCACGATGAAGCCCGCGAGCTGGACCGACCTCGTCAAGCCGGAGGCGAAGAACCAGCTGGCCATGCCGAGCCCGCTGAACTCGGGCGCCGCCCTGATCCATACGATCACGCTGACCAGCAATCTCAAGGACGGTTGGGGCTTCTACGAGAAGCTCAAGGAGAACGGCACGCTGGCCGCCGGCGCCAATGGCGACATCCTGCGCCAGGTCGCCACCGGCGAGAAGCTCTACGGCATGATCGTCGACTTCATGCCGATCCGCGAGAAGGCCAAGGGCGCGCCGGTCGAGTTCGTCTTCCCGAGCGAGGGCGTCTCCGCCGTCAGCGAGCCGGTCGCGATCCTGAAGAGCAGCAAGAACCCGGAAGCCGCCAAGGCCTTCATCAACTTCCTGCTCTCGAAGGAGGGCCAGGAGCTCGCGCTGAAGCAGGGCTATGTCGCGGCGCATCCGGACGTCGCCCTGCCGGCCGGCTATCCCGCCCGCAGCGCGATCAAGCTGATGGCCTTCGACGCCGCCAAGGCGCTCGCCGACGAGACCGCCGCCCGCAAGCGCTTCGGTTCGATCTTCGAGTGATGCCGGATTTGCTGTCGCAGCGGCCGGCGCCATGACGCTGGCCCTTGCCCGAAACAGCCGGCGGGAGCCCGCGATCGCGGCCCCGCCGGTTTCGCGTCTGCGCCTGCCGGAAGGCTGGGGCCTGCCGGCGCTCGTCGTCGCGGTCGCGCTGCTGCTCGGCGGCCTGCCCTTCTTCCGGCTGGTGCTGGCTGCCTTCGCGCCCGGCTGGCAGTTCGCGCCGGGCGAGGCCTTCGCGGAGATGACGAGCCGCGCGGCCGTCACCGCGACCTGGCACACGCTGGAGACGGCCTCGCTCTCGGCGCTCGGCGCACTCCTCGTCGGTGGCATCGTCGCGCTGGCGCTCGGCGTCACCGATGTCAGGGGCAAGCGCCCGCTCGCCTTCGCCTTCGTGTTCTCGATGATGATCGCGCCGCAGGTGGCGGCGCTCGCCTTCCTCAGCCTGCTCGCACCGAACTCGCCAATCCTGTCGCTGATCGGCCTCGCGCCGCCGCCCGGCACGCCGAACCCGCTGCTCGGGCGCGGCGGCATCATCCTCGTCATGGCGCTGCATCATGCGCCGCTCGTCGCGATCACGCTCTGGACCGGGCTGCGCAGCATTCCGCAGTCGCTGGTCGAAGCCGCGCAGATGGAAGGCGCCGCGCCCGCGACCATCACCACCCGGATCGTCATCCCGGTGCTGCGGCCCCAGATCATCGCCGCCGGGCTCATCGCCTTCGTCGCGGGCGTCGGCAATTTCGGCATCCCTGCCCTGCTCGGCCTGCCCGTGAACTACCTGACGCTGCCGACCCTGATCTACCGCCGGCTGTCGAGCTTCGGTCCCTCGAGCCTCGGGGAGACGGCGGCTCTCGCCGTGCTCGTCGGCATGGTCGCGGCACTCGGCATCGTCGCGGCCGCGCTCGCCGCCCGCAATCAGCGCGGCAAGGTCGAGATCGAGCGACCGCTCGAGCCGTATTGGCTGCTCGGCCCGGCCCGCCCCTTCGTCGCCGCCGGCCTCTGGCTATTGCTCACGCTGAAACTCGGCCTGCCGCTGCTCGCCCTGTTGAGTGAAGCGCTGACGCCGGCACTCGGCGTTCAACTCTCCTGGCAGACGCTGACCGTCGACAAGTTCACGGAAGTTCTGTTCCGGCAGGCCGTGACCATGCGCGCCTTCCGCAATTCGCTGCTCTTCGCGGGCAGCGCCGCGCTGATCCTCGCCATCCTCGCGATCGTCTTCGCCTATGCGCTGGAGCGGCGGCTCGGCAAGCTCCGGCGCGGCGTCGAATTGATGATCGAACTGCCCTATTCCCTGCCCGGCATAGTGCTCGCCATCGCCTGCATCCTGATCTTCCTGAAGCCGCTGCCGCTGATCGGCGTCAGCATCTACGGCACGCCCTTCATCATCCTCTTCGCCTATCTCGCCCGCTTCCTGCCGCTGGCGCTGAAGGCGCCGGTCGCGGCGATGGCGCAGATCGAGGCGCATCACGAGGATGCAGCGAAGCTCGACGGTGCCGGCCTCACGCAGATGCTGCGCTTCATCGTCGCCCCGATCCTGGCGCCGGCAGCCGCCGTCTCGGCGCTGATGGTCTTCCTCGTCGCCTTCAACGAACTCACCGTCTCGGCGCTGCTCTGGTCCTCGGGCACCGAGACGCTCGGCGTCGTGCTGTTCAGTCTGAAGGAAGCGGGTCTCGCCGGCGAGGCGGCAGCGGTCGCGATCAGCGCCTGCGCGGTCATCCTCGTGGTTATGCTGGTGCTCGACCTGATCGGCCGCAACCGGCAGCACAATATCCTGCCATGGCGGATTTGACGGGTCTCATAAGGCCTGACGGGCAGATGTGACGGAAAATTAAACTTGCGAGCGCCCTAGATGGAGCATGGGTGCCCATCAGACATTGCAGGCCAGGCCGGAGCCCGTACCGGACGATCGACAGATCCTCGTCATCGAGGACTCGCGGACATTCTCGCTCGCGCTGCGGCAGATGCTCCAGGCCGAGACCGGATTGCCGGTCACGACCTGCGCCTCGCTCAAGGAGGTCAGCGACCTGATCGTCGCCGCGCCCGGCGCCTATGCGATCGCGGTCGTCGACCTCAACCTGCCAGACGCGCCGCGCGGCGAGGCGCTCGACTGGACCGTGACGCACGGCATCCCCTCGGTCGTCTTCACCGCCACTTTCGACCTCGCGACGCGCGGCCGGAACATGGAGCGGGAGGTCATCGACTACGTCCTGAAGGACAATGAATTCGCCCTTCCCAACCTCGTCGGCACGGTCAAGCGGGCGCTGAACAACCGCAATACCCGCATCCTCGTCGTCGACGATACCCGTACCACCCGTAAGGTGCTCGCGCGGATGCTGTCGATCCAGCAATATGCCGTGGTCGAGGCCGGCTCCGGGCAGGAAGCGCTGACGATCCTGGGAAGCAATCCCGATATCCAGCTCGTCGTCAGCGACTACTACATGCCGGACATGGACGGGTTCGAGCTGGCGCGGCGCATCCGCCGCCATCATCCGGACGTGCGTGTCCTCGGCATCTCCTCCTCCACCGACCGGCAGACCTCGGCGGGCTTCCTCAAGGCCGGCGCACATGACTTCGTCTCTCGCCCCTTCGTGCTGGAGGAGCTGCAATGCCGCATCGCCTCCAATGTCGAGGTTCTCGACCAGCTCCGGCAGTTGCAGGATCTCGCCGCGCGCGACTTCCTTACCGGCCTGTTCAATCGCAGGCATTTCTTCGCCCGCGGCCGGCAGCTTGTCAGCGAAGCCCGCGAGATGGGCCTGCCGATCTCGGTCGCCATTCTCGACATCGATCATTTCAAGCGGCTCAACGACCGCCACGGCCATGACGGCGGCGACAAGGCGCTGACGGCCGTCGCGCGGACGCTCGGCACCATGGCCGAGCGCGGCTTCAATCTGCTCGCCCGCATCGGCGGCGAGGAGTTCGCCATCATCTTCCCGGGCGCCGATCTCACCGAGGCCGAGCGCCTGTGCGGCGACATCCGCGCAGCCATTGCCGGCTCGCCCCTCGTCATCAACGGGGAAACCCTGCCGCTTACGGTCTCGATCGGCGTCGCCGCGCTCACGCCCGATGCCATGCTCGAGACCTGTCTCGGCCAGGCGGACGAGGCGCTCTACGTCGCCAAGCAGGATGGGCGCGACAGGGTCCGCACCGCCGCCTGAGGCGCGGCAAACCGCCTCGCGACGAAGCGACTTGCCGACCGGCCATTCTTCTCAGGCGACGTAGCGGGGCGCCGGCTTGCGAGTCTGCGATGCCGCGATGATGGCGCCGCGAGCCTGCTCGAAGCCGACCCAGAGCCCTTCATCGGCCACCGACGGCCAGGTGATGGTCTCGCCTCGGTCGAGCCCGGCCAGCGCCGCATCGACGAGCTCATCCACGACCATCACCTTCTCGGGGTCGAAGCTTTCCAGCGGCACGCCCGCCAGTTCCCAGATGTCGGTCGCCGTCGCCGGCGGATGCACGCTCTGGACCGTCACGCCCGTCCCCTCGACTTCCGCCTGCAGGCCGCGCGAGAAGGCCAACACGAACGCCTTGGTCGCGCTGTAGACCGCGCTATGCGGCAGCGTGTGGAGGCTGAGGATCGAGGCGATGTTGACGATCGTGCCACGGTTGCGGGCGACGAGGCCCGGCAAGACCGCATGAGTCAGCCGGGTCAGCGCCGTGACGTTCAGCGCGATCTGCGCGATCGAATCCGCGACCGAGGCCTTCGCGATCGGCGCAAAACGGGCGATGCCGGCATTGTTGACGAACAGCTCGATATCGTCCCGCGCGACGAGATTCTGCTCGACCCGTGCGAGATCGGCCTCGTCCGCGAGATCGGCGACCAGAAGCTCAACCTTGCGGGCATGGGCCGAGACGATGCGGTCAGCGACCTCCTGCAGCCGGTCGCGCCGGCGCGCGATCAGCAGCAGATCATAGCCGCGGGCGGCGAGGCGATCAGCGTAGACAGCGCCGATGCCGGCGGAAGCGCCGGTGATGACGGCGAGCTTGCGGTGGGAAAGCGTGCTCATGATGCAAACCTCGTTGATTGAGCACTCAACTTTTTTTGTTGAGTGCTCAATCAAATGGGGCGCGCTACCCCTCTTTCAATAGTGCGGGGCTCAACTATTTTAGGATCATGGATCAGATCCCGGCCACTGAGGCGGATGATTGCGCCACTCCCAGCGTCCTTCCGGAAGCAGCCCTCGCGCTCGCCTGCACCAATACCGCCCTGCGCCGCGCGACGCGGCGGCTCGGCCAACTTTATGACGATGCCATCTCGCCGCTCGGCCTCAAGGCGACCCAGTTCGGGCTGCTCGTCGCCATCAACGGGCTCAGCGAACAGGACAAGGGGCCGACGCTCAACGAGATCGCAACACACCAGCTTGTCCAGATCTCGGCGCTGACCCATGCGTTGCGCCCGCTGGTTCGGGATGGTCTCGTCGCGCTTCAGCCCGACCTGGAAGACCGGCGCAGCAAGCGGGCGACCCTCACCCCTGCCGGCCGGAGCCTCATGCAGCAGGCCATCTCACGCTGGGCCGATGCCAATGGCCGGATCGAGACGACGCTTGGCCCGACGGTTGCGGGAAACCTGCGAGCGTTGGCCGATCTGATATCGTCCGAGCGCTTCCTTGCCGCCTATCACGGCGGGCTACCGCTCAAGCCATAAGGCTTCGCCCCCGCGCTACTCGGCCGCGATGCGCGGCTCCGACCTGTGCTCGCCCATCAGCAGGGCGCGTGAGGCCTTGACCTCGCGGACGACGAAATCGACGATGGCGCGCACCCGCGCCACGTCCTTCAGGTCGGCATGGACCAGCAGCCAGAATGAGCGCGTGATCGAGACCGTCTCGGGCAGGACGGGCACGAGCCGCTTCTCCCCTTCCGCCATGAAATGATGGATCACGCCGATGCCGGCGCCCGCCGTCACGGCATTCATCTGGGCGATGACGCTCGAGCTCTGGACATGGGCGCGCAGGCCCTTGGCGACCTCGTCGAGATAGTCGAGCTCAGGCGAGAAGATGAGATCGTCGATATAGCCGATGATGCGGTGCTCGAAGAGATCCTCCGGCTTGGTCACCGGCGGCATCGAGGCCAGGTATTCCGGCGAGGCGTAGAGGCCGAGGCGATAGTCCGAAAGCTTGCGTGCGACGACCTTGCCTTCCTTGGGCGGAGCGAGCGTGATCGCGACATCGGCCTCGCGCTTCGACAGCGAGAGCAGGCGCGGCATGGCGATGAGCTGGATCTCCAGCCCCGGATAGGACTTGGCGAACAGCGCCAGCCGCGGCGCCAGGAAGGAGGTGCCGAAGCCGTCGGGCGCGCCGATCCTGACCGTGCCGGACAGCGCCATGTCGGCGCCGCCGATATCGCTCTGGATCGCCAGCGCCTCGGTCTCCATACTCTCGGCCTTGGCGAGCAGGCGCTCGCCATGGGCGGTCAACGTGTAGCCTTGAGGGCGGCGTTCGAAGAGCTTGGCCTTGAGCGCCTCCTCCAGCGAGGTGATGCGGCGCGAGACGGTGGCATGGTCGGCGCCAAGCCGGCGCGCAGCAGCCGTAAGCCTCCCCGAGCGTGCCACGGCCAGAAAGAAGCGGAGGTCGTCCCAGTCGAAGCGCTCCAAGGCTCTCTCCCATATTTGTGTTTACGCACGACCAGCGTTTCACACTCGCTATAGCCGTGCGCAAACGAGAATGGTAGGGGAGATAGCAAGATCAACACACCACCAATTCGTAGGGAGGACGCGATGCGTCAGGTTGGGCATTTCATCGGCGGCAAGCATGTCGCGGGGACTTCAGGCCGCACGGCCGACATCTACCAGCCGATGGACGGCACGATCATCGGCAAGGTCGCCCTCGCCTCGGCCGCCGAGCTCGACGCCGCCGTGCAGAACGCCGCCGAGGCGCAGCCGAAATGGGCCGCGACCAATCCGCAGCGCCGCGCCCGCGTGCTGATGAAGTTCCTCGACCTGATCGCGCAGAACAATGACGAGCTCGCCGAGCTGCTCGCCCGCGAGCACGGCAAGACCATTCCCGACGCCAAGGGCGACATCCAGCGCGGCGTCGAGGTGATCGAGTATTCGCTCGGCGTGCCCGGCCTGATGAAGGGCGAGTACACCGACGGCGCCGGCCCCGGCATCGACATCTACTCGATGCGCCAGCCGCTCGGCGTCTGCGCCGGCATCACGCCGTTCAACTTCCCGGCTATGATCCCGCTCTGGAAGCTCGGCCCCGCGATCGCCTGCGGCAATGCCTTCATCCTGAAGCCGTCCGAGCGCGACCCGGGCGTGCCGATGCGCTTCGCCGAACTCTTCATCGAGGCGGGCGGCCCTCCCGGCATCCTCAACGTCGTTAACGGCGACAAGGAATCGGTCGACGCGATCCTCGACAATCCCGAGATCAAGGCGGTCGGCTTCGTCGGCTCGACCCCGATCGCGGAATACATCTACAGCCGCGGCTGTGCCAACGGTAAGCGCGTGCAGTGCTTCGGCGGCGCCAAGAACCACATGATCATCATGCCCGACGCCGACATGGACCAGACGGTCGACGCCCTGATCGGCGCCGGCTTCGGCTCCGCCGGCGAGCGCTGCATGGCGATCTCGGTCGCCGTCCCGGTCGGCAAGGGCACCGCCGACGAGCTGGTGAAGCGCCTGATCCCGCGCGTCGAGAGCCTGAAGATCGGCCCCTCGACCGACGTCAACGCCGATTACGGCCCGGTCGTGACCAAGGCGGCGATGGAGAAGATCAAGTCCTATGTCGATGTCGGCGTCCAGGAAGGCGCCAAGCTGCTGGTCGACGGCCGCGATTTCAAGATGCAGGGCTACGAGAACGGCTTCTATGTTGGCGGCTGCCTGTTCGACAACGTCACCAAGGACATGCGCATCTACAAGGAAGAGATCTTCGGGCCGGTGCTCTCGGTGCTGCGCGCCGACACCTATGAAGAGGCGCTGAAGCTCACCAACGACCACGAATACGGCAACGGCACGGCGATCTTCACCCGCGACGGCGATGCGGCGCGCGACTTCGCCTCGAAGGTTCAGGTCGGCATGGTCGGCATCAACCTGCCGATCCCGGTTCCGCTGGCCTATTACACCTTCGGCGGCTGGAAGCGCTCCTCCTTCGGCGACCTCAACCAGCACGGGCCGGACTCGATCCGCTTCTACACCAAGACCAAGACGGTGACGGCGCGCTGGCCGAGCGGTATCAAGGACGGTGCGAGCTTCGTCATCCCGACGATGAACTGAGGCGCCACCGACGGAGGAGCCCATGGAGCGACCACTGCGGATCATCGCATCGTCGCTCCTGCTTCTCTGCGGACCGCTGCAGGCCCGGTCGGAAAGCCCCGCGCCCGACGCCGCTCCTTCGGCCGAGGAGTTGCTCTGCGACGCGGCCGCCAACGGCACCCTCACCCTGCACGAAACGCAACTGACCCGTTGCCGCCAGCTCTGGCGCCAGCGGGTCGATGCGGCGAGGGCCCGAAGCCAGGACTATCTCGAACGGATGATCGAGGAAGGCCGGTTGCGACGGGAGTTCGAGGCGAGCCTGCCATCGCCCCCTCCCCCGCCCGTGACGGTCGATACGTTCCTCCGCGGCGATCTCGCCTATGGCGACGTAGTGGTGACCGACAAGGGACCGCGCGTCTTCATAGGCAAGCCCGGGGAAGCCGCGACGGCCGAGGATTTCGTTGCCCTCGACTCGGCCCGGTCGCCGCATCGTGGCCGCGCCAAGGCCTATGGCGGGGCTTACCCGCAGCCGTAATCTCAGGCCGCGACGCCGCGGCCCGCCGCCCCCATCCAGCAGGAGCGCAAGCCTTGAGCCCGTTTTCCCTGACCGAGGACCAGATCGCCATCCGCGACATGGCGCAGGACTTCGCCGCCGAGACACTGGCACCCCATGCCGCACGCTGGGACGAGGAGAAGCATTTCCCGATCGAGGAGATGCGCGCCGCCGCGGCGCTCGGCATGGGCGGCATCTATATCCGCGACGATGTCGGCGGCTCCGGCCTGACGCGGCTCGACGCCGCGCTGATCTTCGAGGCGCTCTCGACCGGCTGCCCGACGGTCGCGGCCTATATCTCGATCCACAACATGTGCGCCTGGATGATCGACCGCTACGGTTCGGACGAGCAGCGGCAGCGTTTCCTGCCTAGGCTCTGCACGATGGAGCATCTGGCGAGCTACTGTCTGACCGAACCCGGCGCCGGCTCGGACGCTGCAGCTCTGAAGACCAAGGCCGTGCTGGACGGCAACCACTATGTCCTCGACGGGCAGAAGCAGTTCATCTCGGGCGCCGGCGTCTCGGACGTCTATGTCGTGATGGCGCGCACCGGCGAGGCCGGCCCCGGAGGCATCTCGACCATCGTCGTCGAGAAGGACACGCCCGGCCTCTCCTTCGGCGTCAACGAGAAGAAAATGGGCTGGAACGCCCAGCCGACGCGGGCCGTGATCTTCGAGAACTGCCGCGTGCCGGTGGCCAACCGTCTCGGCCCGGAAGGCATCGGCTTCAAGATCGCCATGGCAGGCCTCGATGGCGGGCGGCTCAATATCGGTGCCTGCTCGCTCGGCGGCGCCCAGGGCGCGCTCGACCGCTCTCTCGCCTATGCCAGGGAGCGCAAGGCCTTCGGCTCGGCGATCGCTGATTTCCAGGCGCTGCAGTTCAAGCTCGCCGACATGGCGACCGAGCTGGAAGCGGCCCGCAGCCTGCTCTGGCGCGCGGCTGCTGCCCTCGACGCCAAGACGCCGGACGCGACCAAGCTCTGCGCCATGGCCAAGCGCATCGCCACCGATACAGGCTTCGAGGTCGCCAACCACGCCCTGCAGATCCATGGCGGCTACGGCTATCTCGCCGATTACGGCATCGAGAAGATCGTTCGGGACCTGCGCGTCCACCAGATCCTTGAGGGGACCAACGAGGTGATGCGCATGATCGTCGCGCGCGGGCTGGTTGGTCGATCGAAGGGGAATTGACCGCCAAAGGCGGTCATCCCGGACGCCGAAAGGCGATCCGGGATCGCATGACGAATAGGCACCTTTTTCTGACGACGATCCCGGATCGCCTGCGGCGTCCGGGATGACACCAAGACAACATCGGGAGAAGCGCAGCATGACCAACATCGCCTTCATCGGCCTCGGCAATATGGGCGGCCCGATGGCCGGGAATCTCGTCAAGGCCGGGCACAGCGTCAAAGCCTTCGATCTCGCGCAGGCCTCGAAGGATGCCGCGGCCGAGATGGGCGTCGGCATCGCGGGCTCGGCCAAGGAGGCGGTGGCCGAGGCGGAGGTCGTCGTGACGATGCTGCCGGCCGGCAAGCATGTGCTCGCCGTCTGGGGCGACATCCTGCCGGCGGTGAAGCCCGGCACGCTGCTGATCGATTCCTCGACCATCGATGTCGAGAGCGCCCGCAAGGCCCATGCGCTGGCGACCGAGCGCGGCTGCCTCTCGCTCGATGCCCCGGTCTCGGGCGGCACCGGCGGCGCCAAGGGCGCGACGCTGACCTTCATGGTCGGCGGCAGCGAGGATGCCTTCGCCAAGGGCGAGCCGATCCTCGCCAAGATGGGCCGCAAGATCGTGCATTGCGGCGGCGCCGGCAACGGCCAGGCGGCCAAGATCTGCAACAACATGATCCTGGGCATCTCGATGATCGGCGTCTCCGAGGCCTTCGTGCTCGGCGAGAAGCTCGGCCTGTCGCATCAGGCGCTGTTCGACGTCGCCTCGACCTCGTCCGGCCAGTGCTGGTCCCTGACCACCTATTGCCCGGTGCCCGGCCCGGTGCCGACCTCGCCGGCCAATAACGAGTACAAGCCGGGCTTCGCCTCGGCGCTGATGCTGAAGGATCTGAAGCTGGCGCAGGAAGCGGCGCAGGCGGCAGGCGCCTCGACCCCGCTCGGCGCGGCCGCCGCGCAGCTCTTCGGCCTGCACAATGCCTGGGGCGAAGGCGGCACGGATTTCTCCGGCATCATCCACCTCCTGCGCGGACGCGGGGAGGCGTGAGACGCGCTTGCGCGGCGAGGCGGAGCGGGTCTAGACCCGTATCATGAACGACGCCCTGCCTCGCCGCGAACGCTCCTCCCTCACAGGCTTCGCGATCAACCGGCTCGACCGGCGCGAAGACCTGCGCAACCAGCCCAATGCGGTGACGGCCTTGCGCCACCGCTCGGACACGCGGATCGCGGTCGTCGCCGGCGAGACGCCGATCCTGAAGCGCCTCGACGGCGATGCTTTCTCGGTCTGGTTCAGCCATGGCGAGGCCGAAATCCTCGGCCCGGCCACTGAGGAAATCTTCATGGGGCTGGCCGAGGACGGCACGCCCCGCTTCGGACGCCTGCTCGACAAGGCGCTGGCCGAGCCGCTGAAGGAGCGGGCCGAGCTGTTCGTCACGGACCTGCGCTCGGTCGCGCTGAAGCGCATCGTGCCGGAGGACGAGGTCGGCCCCCTCGGTGAGGCCAAGGCCGTGCTCGACTGGCACGCCCGCCACCGCTTCTGTGCGCAATGCGGCGGACAGACGGTCGCCGGCGCCTCGGGTTGGCGGCGCGAATGCACATCCTGCGGCGCGATGCATTTCCCGCGCACCGACCCGGTCGTGATCATGCTGGTGACGCGCGGCGATGCCTGCCTGCTGGCGCGTCAGGCCCGGTTCGCGCCGGGCATGTATTCCTGCATCGCCGGCTTCGTCGAACCGGGCGAGACGCTGGAGGACGCGGTCAGGCGCGAGAGCTGGGAAGAGGCGGGCCTCAGGGTCGGTGCCGTGCGCTACCTCGCCTCGCAGCCCTGGCCCTTCCCCTCCTCGATCATGATGGGCTGCATCGCCGAGGCGCTGGGCGACGAGATCACGCTCGACTTGACCGAGCTGGAAGAAGGCCGCTGGTTCCCGCGCGAAGAGGTGCTGCAGATGCTGGAGGGCAAGCATCCCGACGGCCTCGCCTGCCCGCAGCATATCGCCATCGCCAACACGCTGGTGCGAGCCTGGGCGCTCGAAGGCGAGCGCATCTAGTCCGCCCATCCTGGAGAGCCGGACATGTCCTCTGAGCTGCGTGACGTCGAGGAGCGCATCCGGTCGAGCTTCGCCAGGCAGGGCCTGATGACGACGCTGGGGGCCAGCCTCGGCAGCGTCGCGCCGGGCTTTGTCGAGATCGTCCTGATACCGGGCCCGGCCGTCTCGCAGCAGCACGGCTTCGTCCATGCCGGCGCCGTCAGCGCCATCGCCGATTCGGCCGCAGGCTATGCCGGCTTGAGCCTGATGCCGCCCGGACGCGGCGTGTTGACGACGGAGTTCAAGATAAATCTCGTCGCGCCAGCCATGGGCGAGCGCATCATCGCGCGCGGCGAGGTCGTGAAGAGCGGCCGGACGCTGACCCTCGCCCAAGCCAAGGTGTTCGCTCAGACCGGCGGACAAGAGAAACTCGTCGCGCTGCTGACCGCGACGCTGATGGCCATCGAGGGGCAGGAAGGCGTCAGCGACTGACGCCTTCCCCGATAGGCCGCCAAGCGCGCGTTACTCGCCGGCTTCCTCGATCGTCGAGCGGAAATCATTGGCGGGGTAGACGCCCATGATCTTCATCTCCTTGGAGAAATAGGAGAGTTCGTCGAGCGCGCGCCGGAGCGCCGGGTCGTCGGGGTGCCCCTCGACATCGGCATAGAACATCGTCGCCGAGAAATGGCCATCGACCATGTAGCTTTCCAGCTTGGTCATGTTGATGCCGTTGGTCGCGAAGCCGCCCATCGCCTTGTAGAGCGCGGCCGGGATGTTGCGGACGCGGAACATCAGCGTCGTCACGGTCTTGCCCACGCCCTGCCGGGCATATTCCGGGTATTTGGAGAGCACGACGAAACGCGTGGTGTTGTGCTTCTCGTCCTCGATATCCTCCATCAGGATGTCGAGGCCATAGACCTCCGCCGCGATGCGCGGGGCGATGGCCGCGCGCGTCATGTCATTGGCCTCGGCGACTTGACGGGCGGAGCCGGCGGTGTCGGCGGCGACCTCGGCCTTGAGGCCGAGCTTGCGGATGATCTTCCGGCACTGGCCGAGCGCATGGATGTGGCTCTGCACGGTCTGGATCGTCGCCAGCGTCGCGCCCTTCGCCGCCATCAGGTGGAAGCGGATCGGCAGGAAATGCTCGCCGATGATGTGCAGGCCCGAGCGCGGCAGCAGATGATGGATATCGGCGACGCGGCCGGCGATCGAGTTATCGATCGGGATCATGCCGTAGCGGGCCTTGCCGTCGCTGACGGCAGAGAGCGCGTCCTCGAAGGTGGCGCAGGGCAGAAGCTCGCAGTCCGGAAACACCTGGAGGGCTGCCTGCGAAGAGAACGCTCCGGGCTCACCCTGATAAGACACGACGAAGGACATGGGACGACTTCAGGCTCCTCGGCTTCTTGTTATGACGCGGTTTGGCCGATCCGGCTTCAGCGCGCTTTCAGGATCGCGCGGGCGCGATCGAGATCGGGGGGCGTATCGACGCCACGCGGCACGTGGTCGATGACCATGACGTCGATGCGCATGCCGTCTTCCAGCGCGCGCAATTGCTCCAGCTTCTCGCGCAGCTCCAGCGGCGATTGCGGCAGGCTGACGAAACGGTCGAGCGCGGCGCGGCGATAAGCGTAGAGGCCGACATGGTGATAGAGCGGTCCCTCGCCATAAGGTGCAGTCGCCCGCGTGAAATAGAGCGCGCGCATATGGCCCGGCGCGATCTCGCTGCCGATGAGCTTCACGACGCTCGGCGCCGTCTTTTCCTCCTCGTCATCGATCACGCCGGCCAGCGTCGCGATATCCACAGCCGGATCGGCGAGCGGCTTCACCGCCGCGGCGATGGCTGAGGGCGCCAGCGTCGGGAAATCGCCCTGCACATTGACGATGATGTCGTAATGACGCTGCGGATCGAGGATGTCGGCTGCCTCCTTGATCCGGTCCGAGCCGGTCTGGTGATCCGCGCTGGTCATCACCGCCTTGCCGCCGGCCGCCTCGATCGCGGCGGCGATGTCCGGCGCATCGGTCGCCACCGCGACGTCCCCGGCCCCGGATTCGACGGCACGGCGCCAGACATGGACGATCATCGGCTCGCCATGGATATCGGCAAGCGGCTTGCCGGGCAGGCGCGTCGCCTGCATGCGGGCCGGGATCAGGATCAGCGGATGGGCCATTTTCTGAAGCGTGCTCGGCTGGGCTACCGCCGGTGAAAACCGGTGGCGGCAAAAAGTCTCAAAGAGTGCGTGCTTATACGAGTTGCAATGAAGCGCGCAAAGCGGTTAAGCAACGGCGGAAGCTGGAGCCTTTCAAGACTCCGGCCAAGCGCTATCTCGTCTCCCGCGCCTCGGCCGCGGAAGGCTCCCAGGGTTCGGACACGATGAACATCGAAGCCAACAAGATTGCCGGCGCGGTTCTTTCCACGCTGCTCGTCGTGATGGGCCTCAACATGACGGCCGGCATCGTTTTCGCGCCGCGCAAGCCTGCCGTGTCGGGCTTCGAGCTGCCGAGCGAGGAGCCTGCTGCAGCAGGCGGAGCGGCCGCCGCCGTGGCGGAAGAGCCGATCGCGGTGCGCCTCGCCAAGGCCGACATCGCCAAGGGCGAGAAGGCCACCGCCGCCTGCAAGGCCTGCCACACCTTCGACAAGGGCGGCGCCAACAAGGTCGGCCCGCATCTCTTCGGCGTCTTCGGCCGCAACGAGGGCTCGGTCGCCGGCTTCGGCTATTCGGCCGCGATGAAGGGCCGCACCGAGAAGACCTGGGACGCCGACGCGCTCGACCATTTCCTGAAGAACCCGAAGGCTTACGTGCCCGGCACGATCATGGCCTTCGCCGGCATCGCCAAGCCCGAGACCCGCGCCGATGTCGTCGCCTATCTGAACTCGCTGGCGGATTCGCCGGTGCCGCTGCCGAAGCCCTGAGACGGCACGACCAACGGCTCATCAGCGATCACGAAGCCGGGCTTTGCCCGGCTTTTTCATTTCCGTGCCTTGCTCCCACCCCGCGCCTGCCCGCACAATCCGCCTCCTGCCAGCCATTGCCGTAACCTTGCGCGCAGGCGACACAGGACAACGGCGAATCAGACGGAGACGCGAAACGATGGCGATGCGCATCACACGCCGCAGATTGCTGGAGGCCACGGGTGCCGCAACCGTCGCGGGTGCCTTGCCCCAGCTTCCTCAAGCGGCGCTGGCGCAGGACGTCGAATCGCACGGGCTCTCGACCTTCGGCGAACTCGCGCTGCCCGCGGATTTCCCGCATTTCGCCTATGTGAATCCCAAGGCGCCCAAGGGCGGCTCGCTGACGATCCAGATCAAGCGGGCCGGCGGCAACCAGAGCTTCGACACCTTCAACACGCTGAACACCTTCGTCCTCCAGGGCGACGGCGCGGCCGGCATGGATGCCTGCTTCGACAGCCTGATGACCGGCTCGGGCGACGAACCGGGCTCGCTCTACGGCTTGCTGGCCAAGAGCGTCGCCGTCTCCGCCGACAAGCTGACCTATCGCTTCCGCCTGCGGCCCGAAGCGAAGTTCCATGATGGCTCGCGGGTGACGGCGCGCGACGCCGCCTTCTCGATGAACATTCTGAAGGCGAAGGGGCACCCCTCCTACCGGCTCCTGCTCAACGAGCTTGTCTCGTCGGAAGCCGAGGGCGACGACATCCTCGTGGTGAAGCTCTCGCCGAAGCGCGGGCGCGACCTGCATCTGGTCGTCGCCGGCCTGCCGGTCTTCTCCGAGAAATACTGGTCGACGCGGGATTTCGCGGCGTCGACACTGGAGCCGCCGCTCGGTTCCGGCGCCTACAAGGTCGGGCGCTTCGAGCAGGGGCGCTTCATCGAGTTCGAGCGCGTGCCGGACTACTGGGCGAAAGACTTAGCCGTGAATATCGGCACCAATAATTTCGACCGCGTGCGCTGGGAATATTTCCGCGACCGGCAGGTCGCGTTCGAGGCCTTCAAGGGCGGCGCCATCACCTTCCAGGAAGAGTTCACCTCGCGCATCTGGGCGACGGGCTATGATTTCCCGGCCGTGCACGAGGGCAAGGTCAAGAAGGAAACCCTGCCGAAGACCGAGCCGGTCGGCTCGCAGGGCTGGGTCTACAACACGAGGCGCGAGAAGTTCGCCGATCCGCGCATCCGCGAAGCGCTCGGGCTCGCCTTCGATTTCGAGTGGACGCGCAAGAACATCATGTTCGGCTTCTTCGAGCGGATGACCTCCTATTTCGAGAACTCGGATTCCAAGGCCGTCGGCAAGCCCTCCGCCGAAGAACTCAAGCTGCTCGAACCCTGGCGCGGCAAGGTGCCGGACGAGGTCTTCGGCGAACCCTTCCTGCCGCCGGTCTCGGACGGCTCGGGCAGCGACCGCAACCTCCTGCGCAAGGCCGATGAGATGCTGCGCGCCGCCGGCTGCAAGCGCGACGGCAATGTGCTGAAGCTGCCGAACGGGCAGCCCTTCGAGATCGAGTTCCTCGATTCCAATCCGGCCCTGCAGCCGCATACGCAGCCCTTCCAGGCCAATCTCAAGCGGCTCGGCATCAACGCCACCTCCCGCCTCGTCGACCCCGCGCAGTACCAGCGCCGCCTCGACGAGTTCGATTTCGACATCATCAGCCGGGCGCTCTCGGGCGGCGCGATCCCGAGCGACACGATGCGCATCGTCTATGGCTCGGAAGCGGCGAAGACCAAGGGCTCGCGCAATGTCGGCGGCATCAGCCACCCCGCCATCGACGCGATGATCGAGGCGATCGGCCAGGCCAAGACCTATGCCGACTGCATCGTCGCCGCGAAATGCCTCGACCGCCTGCTGCGCGCCGGGCGCTACTGGATCCCGATGTGGTGGAACGACGAGGAATGGCTGGCCTATTGGGACATGTACGACCGGCCGGCGACCAAGCCGAAATTCGCCTCCGGCGCACCCGCGACCTGGTGGTTCGACGCCGAGAAGGCCAAGCGGATCGGAAAGGCGTGAGCGGGGCATGCTGAGCTATATCGCCCGGCGCCTCGCGCTGATGGTGCCGACCCTGTTCGGCATCCTGCTGGTCTCCTTCGTCATCGTGCAGTTCGCGCCGGGCGGGCCGGTCGAGCGCGTGATCTCGCAGCTCCAGAACCCGAACAGCGGCGGCGCGGCCGACCGCGTCGGCGGCGGCCAGATGGGCGATGCCGGGGCGCAGAGCGACGGATCGGCCTATCGTGGTGCCCAAGGTCTCGACCCCGCCTTCATCAAGGAGCTGGAAAAGCAGTTCGGCTTCGACAAGCCGGCGCATGAGCGCTTCCTGAAGATGCTCGGCGACTATGCCCGCTTCGATTTCGGCCGCTCCTATTTCCGTGATGCTCCGGTGCTGCAGCTGATCAAGGAGAAGCTGCCGGTCTCGATCACGCTCGGCCTGTGGATGACGCTGATCTCCTATGCGATCTCGATCCCGCTCGGCATCCGCAAGGCGGTGAAGGAGGGCTCGCGCTTCGACACCTGGACGAGCGCGGTCGTCATCGTCGGCTACGCCATCCCGAGCTTCCTGTTCGCGATCCTGCTGATCGTGCTCTTCGCCGGCGGCTCGTTCTGGCAGATCTTCCCCTTAAGAGGCCTGACCTCCGACAACTGGGCCGAGCTCAGCCTGTTCGGCAAGGCCAAGGACTATCTCTGGCACATCACCCTGCCGGTTCTGGCGATGGCGCTCGGCGCCTTCGCGACCTCGACGCTCTTGACCAAGAACTCCTTCCTCGACGAAATCCGGAAGCAGTACGTGCTGACCGCGCGGATGAAGGGCCTGAGCGAGAGCGGCGTGCTCTACGGCCATGTCTTCCGCAACGCGATGCTGATCGTCATCGCCGGCTTCCCCGGCGCCTTCGTGCATGCGCTCTTCGCGGGCTCGCTGCTGATCGAGACGATCTTCTCGCTCGACGGGCTCGGGCTCCTGTCCTTCGAGGCGATCGTCAACCGCGACTATCCCGTGGTTTTCGCCAATCTCTACATCTTCTCGCTGATCGGCCTCGTCGTGCACCTCGTCACCGACCTGACTTATAGCTGGGTCGATCCGCGCATCGATTTCGAGAGCCGGGAGGCGTGAGCATGGACACGCTGATCGACGCCCCGCCGCCCGCCCTGCGCAGCGACGTGCCCCTCGCGCCGGCCGAGGCCAAGCAGGGCTGGCTCAAGCTCTCGCCGATTAACCGGCGCCGGCTCAACAACTTCAAGGCCAACAAGCGCGGCTGGTGGTCGCTCTGGCTCTTCCTCGCCCTGTTCGTGCTGACGCTCTTCGCCGAGTTCATCGCCAACGACCGGCCGCTCGTCGTGCGCTACAAGGACGAGTGGCTGTTCCCGGTCGCGGTGAACTACCCGGAAGAGAAATTCGGCGGCTTCCTCGCCACGACCGATTACCGCGATCCCGTCATCGCCAAGGAGATCGCGGCCAACGGCTTCGCGATCTGGCCGCCGATCCGCTACAGCTATCGCACGCATAATCTCGACTTGCCGGTGCCGGCCCCTGCCCCGCCGACCTGGCTGCTCAAGGACGAGCAGTGCAAGACGATCGCCGAACGCACAGGCGGATCGACCTGCCGCGACCTCGAATGGAACTTGCTCGGCACCGATGACCAGGGCCGCGACGTGGTCGCGCGGTTGATCTACGGCTTCCGCATCTCCGTGCTGTTCGGGCTGATCCTCTGCGCCTTCTCCTCGGTAATCGGCATCACGGCCGGCGCCATCCAGGGCTATTTCGGCGGCTGGACCGACCTGATCTTCCAGCGCCTGATCGAGATCTGGACCTCCATTCCCGCGCTCTACCTCTTGATCATCGTGGCGGCCATCATCACGCCCGGCTTCTTCGTGCTGCTCGGCATCCTCCTGCTGTTCTCCTGGGTGGCGCTGGTCGGCGTCGTCCGCGCCGAGTTCCTGCGGGCCCGCAATTTCGAGTATGTCCGGGCGGCTCGCGCACTCGGCCTCTCCAACCGCACGATCATGATCCGCCACTTGCTCCCGAACGCGATGGTGGCGACGCTGACCTTCCTCCCCTTCATCCTGAACGGCTCGATCACCACGCTGACCTCGCTCGACTTCCTCGGCTTCGGCCTGCCGCCGGGCTCGCCCTCGCTCGGCGAATTGCTGGCTCAGGGCAAGTCGAACCTGCAGGCGCCCTGGCTCGGCCTCTCCGGCTTCATCGTGATCGCGCTGATGCTGTCGCTGCTGATCTTCATCGGCGAAGCGGTGCGCGACGCCTTCGACCCGCGGAAGACCTTCGCATGAGCGCGCCGCTGCTTTCCGTCGAAGACCTCTCCGTCGCCTTCCGCCAGGGCGGGCGGGAGACGCTCGCGGTCGACCATGTCTCCTTCTCGATCGCCAAGGGCGAGACCCTGGCGCTGGTCGGCGAGTCCGGTTCGGGCAAATCGGTCTCGGCGCTCTCGATCCTCAAGCTCCTGAACTATCCGGCAGCCCATCACCCTTCGGGCAAGGTCCTATTCAACGGGCAGGACCTGATCGCGGCCGACGAGGACGCGATGCGCAAGGTGCGCGGCAACGACATCACCATGGTGTTCCAGGAGCCGATGACCTCGCTCAACCCGCTCCATACGATCGAGCGGCAGATCGGCGAGATCCTCGAACTGCACAAGGGCCTGCGCGGCGAGAAGGCGCGCGCCCGCACGCTGGAGCTGCTCGACCTCGTCGGCATCCGCGACGCCGCGAGCCGGCTCGACGCCTATCCGCACCAGTTGTCCGGCGGACAGCGTCAGCGCGTGATGATCGCGATGGCGCTCGCCAACGAGCCCGAACTGCTCGTCGCCGACGAGCCGACCACCGCGCTCGACGTCACCGTGCAGGCGCAGATCCTGAAGCTGCTCAAGGAGCTGCAGGGCCGGCTCGGCATGGCCATGCTGTTCATCACCCATGACCTCGGCATCGTCCGGCGCATCGCCGACCGGGTCTGCGTGATGCTGAAGGGCAAAATCGTCGAGCACGGCCCCGTGGCCGAGATCTTCGCCAACCCGCAGCACGACTATACCAAGCGCCTGCTCGCCGCCGAGCCGAAGGGGCGCCCTGCCCCCGTCCCGGCGGATGCCGCGACGCTGCTGGAGGCCGGGCCGGTCAAGGTCTGGTTCCCGATCAAGTCCGGCCTGATGCGCCGCGTCAGCGGCCATGTGAAGGCGGTGGACGGCATCTCGGTCAAGGTGCGCGAGGGCGAGACGCTTGGCGTCGTCGGCGAGTCCGGCTCGGGCAAGACCACGCTCGGCCTCGCCATCCTCAGGCTGATCGCATCAGAAGGGCCGATCGTCTTCCTTGGCGACCGGATAGACGGGCTTTCCAGCAAGCAGGTCCGGCCGAAGCGGAAGGATTTGCAGGTCGTCTTCCAGGACCCCTATGGCTCGCTCTCGCCGCGCATGTCGGTGGCCGAGATCGTGGCCGAGGGCCTCGCCATCCAGCAGCCTGATCTCAGCTACCAGCGCCAGCGCGAGATCGTGGCGCAGGCGCTCGCCGATGTCGGCCTCGACCCGGCGGCGATGGACCGCTATCCGCACGAATTCTCGGGCGGCCAGCGCCAGCGCATCGCGATCGCGCGGGCCATGGCGCTCAACCCGAAATTCGTCGTGCTGGACGAGCCGACCTCGGCGCTCGACATGTCCGTGCAGGCGCAGATCGTCGAGTTGCTGCGCGGCCTGCAGGCAAAGCGCAAGCTCGGCTATCTCTTCATCAGCCATGACCTCAAGGTCGTCCGGGCGCTGTCGCATCGGGTGGTGGTGATGCAGAACGGCAAGGTGGTGGAGGAAGGCCCGGCCGAGGCGATCTTCGCATCGCCGCGCGAGGCTTACACTCAGGCGCTGCTGGCAGCGGCACTCAATCTCGATACCGCCAGCTCCGCCGCAGTGAGGGATTGAGCATGACGCGCGCGCTCCTGATCGTGCTGGATTCGGTCGGCTGCGGCGGCGCGGCCGATGCAGCCGCCTATGGCGATGCCGGCTCCGATACGCTCGGCCATATCGCGGAAGCCTGTGCCGATGGGCGCGGCGACCGCGAGGGCCTGCGCAGCGGGCCGCTCAAGCTGCCCAATCTCGTCCGCCTCGGCCTCGCCCATGCCTGCGAGGCCTCGACCGGCCGGCCACTCGCCGGCGTCACGAAGCCGGCCAGGCCAGAAGGGCGCTGGGGCTATGGCGTCGAGATCAGCCAGGGCAAGGACACGCCATCCGGCCATTGGGAAATCGCCGGCTGCCCAGTGCCGTTCGAGTGGGGCTACTTCACCGCTCTCGAGAACTCCTTCCCGCCCGAGCTCGTCGCGGGCATCGTCAAGGAAGGCGCCCTCCCCGGCATCCTCGGCAACAAGCACGCCTCGGGCACCGCGATCATCGACGAGTTCGGGCCGGAGCATATCCGGACGGGCAAGCCGATCTGCTACACCTCGGTCGATTCCGTGCTGCAGATCGCGGCGCATGAGCAGCATTTCGGGCTCGATCGGCTCTATGCCCTCTGCAAGACGGTGCGCGGCCTCGTAGATCCCCTGCGCATCGGCCGCGTCATCGCGCGCCCCTTCGTGGGTTCGCCGGAGGAGGGCTTCACCCGCACCGGCAACCGCAAGGACTTCGCCATTCCGCCGCCAGGCGAGACGATCCTCGACCGGCTGGCGGCGCAGGGACGTACGGTCGTCACCGTCGGCAAGATCGGCGACATCTTCGCCCATCGCGCCACCGGCACCGAGATCAAGCCGTTCGGCAATGCGGCGATGCTCGATGCCGCGCTGGAGGCCTGGGACGGCCTGCCGGATGGCGGGTTCTGCTTCGTCAATCTCGTGGATTTCGACACGGAGTTCGGCCACCGGCGCGACATTCCCGGCTATGCCGCGGCGCTGGAAGCCTTCGACCGTCGCCTGCCACATATCGAAGCGGCGCTGAGGCCGGGCGATATCGCCGTGGTCACGGCCGACCATGGCAACGATCCGAGCTGGCCCGGCACCGACCATACCCGCGAGCATGTGCCGATCATCGCCGTTGGCCCCGGCATCGGCGCCAAGCCGCTCGAGCGCCGCGGCAGCTTCGCCGATATCGCCGCCAGCCTCGGCAGCTTCCTCGGCATCGGGCCGGTCGGTCCCGGCCATTCCTGGTAAAGATCAGGCCGCAGCAACCCTGCCGCAGAAGTTGGCGACGTCCTGACGGATGTCCTGCGCCTGCTGGGCAAGCGCGCTGGCGGCGCTCTGCAATTGCTGGGCAGCACCGTGGGTCTGGCGGGTCATGACCTCGAAGCCGCCGGCGACATCGGCGCTGCGCTGCGCTCCTTCGAAGGACAAACGGACCTGATGGGCGATCTCGGCGGTGGCGCGGCTCTGCTCGTCGACGGAGAGCGCGATCGCATTGGCGACACTCTCGACATCGCCGATCGCCTCGACGATGTCGCGGATCGCCTTGAGCGAACGCTGCGAGGCCTGCTGCATCGTGCCGATCTGGTGCGAGACCTCGTCCGTCGCCTTGGCGGTCTGGGCCGAGAGCGTCTTGACCTCGCTGGCGACGACCGCGAAGCCGCGCCCCATCTCGCCGGCGCGGGCCGCCTCGATCGTGGCATTGAGCGCGAGCATGCTGGTCTGGGCGGCAATGCCGCGGATGATCTCGACAACCGCGCCGACATTTTCGCTGCTCTGGGCGAGATGCTCGATCTCGGCGCTGGCGTGCCGGGCAAGGTCCGCGGCCACCTTCGAACCATCGGCCGACTGCCCGGCATTGCGACCGATCTCGCCGATGGAGGCGACGAGCTCCGTGCTCGCGGCCGAAAGATGATCGATGCTGTCCATCGTGCCGGCTGCGGAATCGGAGACCATCGCGGTCTGGCGCCGGACATGGTCGGAGGTTTCGGTCAGGGCTCCGGCCTCCGTGTTCATCGCGGCAGCGGAGTGATCGAGCACGGCCATCGCCTGCTCCATCTGCGACCGGAAGCCGGCGACGACATCGCGCAGCATCTCGGCACGCCGGCCGAGCTCTTCGGCGAGGTTGCGCTCCTTCTCACCGGCGATGCGTTCGCGCTCAGCGACTTCCTGCGCCCGCGCCAGATTTTGCTCGTTCACGGCGAACATGCGCTGCAGCACCACGGCGAAGACGGCGAGGAACGCCGTCTCGATGATGACGATCACGGCATGGAGCAACACGCGCAGCAGGCTGCCGCCCTGATAGAACACGGCTGCCGGCAGGGCATATTGCAGCACGAGATGGTGCACGGCCGTCAGCGCGGCGCCCATCAGGATCGGCCGCCAGTCGCAGAAGCCGGCGAGCAGCGCCAGAACCGCGAAATAGTACATGTGGATGTCAGGCTGCCAGGGATGGCCGGCAAAGCTGAACACCAGGATCGAGACCTGCCCGATCAGCATGGCGGCAATGACGAGCTGCGTCACGATGGCGGGACCGGCCAGGCGATAGCTCGCCATGGCCACGAGGACGACCAGCGCCGCCATCGCGACCGGGATCACCCCGGATGCGCCATTCACCCAGAAGCCGAGGGCGAGCAGCGGCACATGCAGCAGCCCAAGGACGAGCAGGGCCTGCGTCACCCTGTGGCGTACGGCTGACAGGGTCCAGATCATGACGAGGCTTCCGTTTGGCCGGAACTATCGAGACACCCGGCAAGGCCCGCGAGGACAAGGGAGAACCACGCGCCTTGCGGCAACGCCGGGGCCTGCCCGCTCAGCGTCGGCGCCACGACGACGATCGCAGTGAAGCGGCCGCTGCGCAGGACGCGGTGACCGGCGGCGAAGCTTTGCGCGATCGCCTCCGCGCCGTTGGTCCAAGGTGGGAAGACGATGGCGACAGGGACGGTCCCGTCCGTCGCACGCGGCAGGCTCGCAAACGCCCCGAGGCTGACCAGCAAGCAGACCAGCCCGACGAGGAATCCGCCGGCAGGTGACAACCGCTCCGCGCGAGCCGCACCGGGTTCCGCAGGAGATATCGATGGCATTGGCTGGGAATCACTCGGGGCTGCTGCGGCGTATCTGCGAAGCAATCCCAGCCGTGTAAAATTTTACTTAAGCCGTTCACCCGGGCTGAACCGCGATTGCTCCTCCCAGGCGGCATTTACCTTTCATCAAGAGGCGAGATTTACAACCTTTAGTTGTATCTACTTATCGAGGAACGGCCATGCTGCCTGCCCTGTCCCGCTTCTCCCGAAACCAGCGCGCGACCACCGCCATCGAGTTCGCCTTCGTCGCGCCGATCCTGCTGCTGCTGCTCGTCGGCATCATGGGATACGGCTATGTCTTCGGCATCTACCACAGCATCCAGCAGATCGCGGCCGAGGCGGCGCGCTCGTCCGTATCAGGCCTGGACGACACCGAACGTTCCAGGATCGCCCGCGACTTCATCACGGCCCATGCCGGCTCCTATGCCTTCATCGACCCGACAAAGCTGAGAGTCCGGACCGGCCAGACCGGCCCACAGATGCAGAGCTTCGAGGTCGCGGTCGCCTACGACATGAGCGGCTCGGTCTATGACAGCCTCAGCCGAATGGTTTCTCTTCCTCAACCCATGATTGAGCGCCGGGCCATCGTCCAGCGTGGCGGATACTGAACGCATTTTCGTGGCTCGAAGCCAGGGGGGCATCCATGCTCAGGCTCAAGAACTTCGCCCGCAATCAGAAGGGCGGCGCCGCCATCCTCTTCGCGGTCTCCGCGACGGTGATGATCGGCTTCGGTGCGATGGCCGTCGATGTCGGCAATTTCTTCTACGAGAAGCGCAAGCTGCAGACCGCCAACGACCTCGCCGCCCTCGCCGCCGCCAGCGACCTGCCGCGTGCGCAGGCCGCCGCCCAGTCCAGCGCGACCCAGAACGGCTTCCCCGGGAGCGCGATCCAGGTACTGCAGACCGGCGTGTACACGCCGGACCCCAAGCAGGCGCCGGATGCACGCTTCGTCCCGAGCTCGGCCACAACGGCGAACGCCGTCAGGATCGACATGCGGACGACCGCGCCGCTGCTGCTCGGCCGGGTCCTGGCATCGTCATCCACGACGACCCCCATGCCGGGCTCCCCGCCGCGTCCCGGGGAAAGCACGACCGTCGCGAGCCTCAGCAACGGCGATGTGCCGATCGGTTCCAGCGCGATCGCGTTCCAGGACGCGCAGGCCTCGTTCGCCGTCGGCTCGCGCTTGCTCAAGCTCGATGGCGGGCTGCTCAACAGCCTTCTCGGCGGCTTGCTCGGCGGCGGCGTGTCGCTGTCGGTCATGGACTATGATGCGCTGATCAAGGCGCGAGTCGACCTGTTCGACTTCTCGAAGCGCCTCGCGACCCGCCTCAATCTCACGGCAGCGACCTATGACGACGTCCTGAAGGCCGATGCCAAGCTCGGCGACGTGCTGGCCGCCGTGGTCGATGCTTCTCGCGACCACGACACCCGCAACGGCACCGCAACGGCGGCGCTCGGCCGACTCGCTGCGGCATCGGCGAGCGGCCTGCCGGTCAAGCTGTCCTCCCTGATCTCCTTCGGCCCCGCCGGCGACAAGCCTCTCTCCGGGCCGAAGCCGCTGGCGGCCTCACTCTCGGCGCTCGACATCGTCTCGGCCGTTGCGCAGATCGCCAATGGCAGGCGCCAGATCGATGTCGGGCTCAACCTCAACTTGCCCGGCGTCGCCGCCGTCTCGCTCAAGCTCGGCATCGGCGAGCGGCCGGTCGGCACCAGCCTGATGCGGGTCGGCCGCGCCGGAGCGAGCGTCCATACGGCGCAGACTCGCCTCCTGCTGACCGTCGATCTCGTCGGTTCGGGAGCCGCCTCTCTGGTCCGGCTGCCGCTCTATCTTGAGCTCGCCTCGGCAACCGCCCGCCTGACCGGCATCCAGTGCAACCCGGGCGCCGTCTCGACCTCGCGGGTCACGCTCGGCGTGACGCCGGCCCTGGTCGACGCCTGGATCGGGCAGGTCTCGATGGCGGAGTTCAACAATTTCAGCACGGCGCCGAACCCGCCCGCCGCGACGCTTCTCAACGTCGCCGGGCTCGCCAAGGTCTCGGGCCGTGCGCATGTGACGATGACCAATCTCTCGGAGGCCGCGGTCAGCTTCAGCTATCCGGAGATCCAGCGCGGCGACAAGAAGACCACCTCGACCCAGAATTTCGTCGCGACCCTACTGGGACGGCTCGTAGGCGACCTGGAGCTACGGGTGGAGGCCCTGGGGCTCGGCCTCGGCCTGCCCGGCCTGGACGGGCTCGTCAGCGGCGTGATCGCCAATGCGGCGACGCCGCTCGACCAGATCCTGAACGGCGTACTCGGCACGCTCGGCATCGGGCTCGGCCAGGCCGACAGCTGGGTCACCGGCGTGCGCTGTGGCGGGGCGGTGCTGGTGCGGTGAATTTCGTCAGCTCTGGAGACGCTGCTTGATCCGCTTGATCAGGCCGTCCCGGACATCGCGATAGGCGTCGAGCTTCTGCTCGCGCGACCCCTGGAACACGGTGGGGTCGACAGTCGGCCAGTACTCGACCTCGGCGGCATGGGTCCGCGTCAGGTCCAGCGCCTTGTGATGGGCCTCGGGCGAGAGCGTGATGATCAGGTCGAAATTGAGCCCTTCCCACTCCTCCAGCTCCTCGATCGATTTCGGCTTGTGCTTGCTCAGATCGATGCCGATCTCGTCGAGGATCGCGTGCACGAAGCCGTCCGGCTCACCTTTGCGAGCGCCGGCCGACTGGACATAGATCGACTTGCCGAAGAAATGCTTGGCCAGAGCCTCGGCCATGGGCGAGCGCACGGCGTTCATCGCGCACATGAACAGCACGCTCTGCACCTTGCGCGGGGCCTCCAAGCGCGTCAGCCCTTCCAGTGCAGGGCGTAGATCAGCGTGAAGAGGCGGCGTGCCGTGTCGAAATCGACCTCGACCTTGTTCGCCAGCCGCTCGGCCAGGATGCCGGCAGCCTCGTCATGCAGGCCGCGACGGCCCATGTCGATCGCCTCGATCTGCGTCGGCGTCGAGGTCCGGATCGCCGCGTAATAGCTGTCGCAGACCAGCTCGTAGTCCTTGATGATGCGCCGGAACGGGCTGAGCGACAGGTGATGCGTCACCACCGGCGCGCCATCGGCCTGCTTGATCTCGAAGACGAGACGCCGCTCGACCATCGCGAGATGCGCGAGATAAGGGCCGCCATCATGCTCGGGAACGACGAAGCTGTTGCGCTCGATCAGGTCATAGATGGCGACGGCGCGCTCATGCTCCTGATCGGGCGTGCCGCGGCCGAGGGAATTCTCGTCGAGGGTCAGGCCGACCAGACGCTGGTTGGTGGCAGTCGAGACGTCGGACATCGCTCCTCCGGCCATGGCACCGCCTGTCGGACGGAGCCGAAATCACTAAGCTTTAGAGCATTGCTCTTGCGAAAAACCGGTTCCCACTTTTTCGCGCAATGCTCTAGCGATTCAGTCTGATCGTCACGGATCGGCCGTGCGCCTGCAAGCCCTCTGCCTCAGCCAATTGCGTGGCGGCGGAAGCAAGCGCGCGCAGGCCCTCGGGGCCGCATTTCAGGAGCGAGGTCCGCTTCATGAAATCGCCGACGCCGAGGCCGGAGGAGAAGCGGGCCGAGCGGGCCGTCGGCAGGACATGGTTGGGGCCGCCGACATAGTCGCCGATCGCCTCCGGGGTATGGCCGCCGAGGAAGATCGCACCGGCATTGCGGATGAGACCAGCGAGCCGGTCCGGATCGGCCGTCATGATCTCCAGATGCTCGGGCGCGAGCCGGTCGACCAGCGGCACGGCGGCTTCGAGATCGGCGACGAGCAGGATCGCTCCGAAGTCCTGCCAGCTCCTGCCGGCGATCTCGGCGCGCGGCAGCGTCGCGAGCTGCGCCGCGACCGCCTTCTCGACCTCGGCCGCCAATGCGGCATCATCGGTCATCAGGATCGACTGGGCGGAGACGTCATGCTCGGCCTGCGCCAGGAGGTCGGCCGCGATCCAGTCGGGATTGGCGCTGCGGTCGGCGATGACCAGCACTTCGGAGGGGCCGGCAATCATGTCGATGCCGACCTGGCCGAAGACGCGGCGCTTGGCTGCCGCGACATAGGCATTGCCGGGGCCGACGATCTTGGCCACGGGGGCGATCGAAGCCGTGCCATAAGCCAAGGCCGCGACGGCCTGCGCGCCGCCGATGCGGTAGACCTCATGGACGCCGGCGAGACGAGCAGCTGCAAGGACGAGCGGATTGGTTTCGCCACGCGGCGTCGGCGCGACCATGACGATGCGCGGCACGCCGGCGACCTTGGCCGGGATCGCGTTCATCAGCACCGAGGACGGGTAGCTCGCGGTGCCGCCGGGCACATACAGCCCGACGGCCTCGATCGCGGACCAGCGCCAGCCGGTGCCGACGCCAACCGCGTCCTCGACCCAGGAATCGGCCGGCTTCTGGCGACGGTGATAAGTCTCGATGCGCTCGCGCGCGGTCTCCAGCGCAGCCAGCAGTTCCGGCGAGCAGGCGGCGACGGCCGCGTCGATCTCGGCTTCGCTGACACGCAGAGTCTCAGGCGTCAGGTCGAGCGCATCGAAGCGGGAGGTGTAATCGATCAGCGCCGCGTCGCCCTTCTCGCGGACATCGGCGATGATGTCGGCGGCGATGCGATCGACCTCCTCGGAGACCTCGCGCTTGGCGGAGAGCAAAGCCGCGAAGCCCTCGGCGAAGCGGGCATCCCTGTCGTCGAGCCTGATCGGCATCGCTTGGGTCCTTGGATATCGTCGAGAATGGGCTGGAGGCTCAGGCGCCGTCGGGATGGCCGGGCGTCGCCACGGCTTCCCAGACCGGGCCGAGATCCTTCATCTGGGCCTCGATGCACTCGACCGAGAGGCGGATCGCCGCCCCTTCCGAGAAATGCAGGGTCACCTCGCCGGCCGGGTCCTCGCCGAGGTCGAAGGTGACGGCGAGCAGGTTCAGGACCTTGTCGGGATCGTTCTTGTCGAGCTTGGCGCTGCGCACGGACTGGACGCGGTCGAAATGCAGCGCGGTCAGGCGGCGACGGCGCTGGCCGCGCTGGGCACCTTCCCAGTCGAAGCGACGCAACGCGAGCGCGAAGCGCTGCTCGCGCGGCAGGTAGATGAGGTCGGCAGCCTTCAGCACCGCATCCTGGAGATGGGCTGAGACAATCGCGAGATCATCGGCATCGAGTGCGATGAGCTTGAGCGGGTCGGCGGCATCGTCTGACATGGTTTTGTTCTGACGAGCCGCCCCAAGAAAATCAACAGTCGAGAATCAACTGCTGATGCGTTCCACCAGAGCGCCGCAGCGGCTGAGCTTCGCTTCCAGCGCCTCGAAGCCGCGATCGAGATGGTAGACGCGGTTGATCGTGGTGTCGCCTTCGGCGGCGAGTCCACCGATGACCAGCGAGACCGAGGCCCGCAGGTCGGTCGCCATCACCGGCGCGCCGGTCAACTTCTCGACGCCTTCGACATGCGCGACATCGCCGTCCAGCCGGATCTTCGCGCCGAGCCGGGCGAGCTCCTGCACATGCATGAAGCGGTTCTCGAAGATGGTCTCGCGGATGCGCGACGTGCCCTTCGCCCGGGTCATCAGCGCCATGAACTGAGCCTGGAGATCGGTCGGGAAGCCGGGGAAGGGATCGGTGTCGATATCGACCGCGGTCAGGCCGTGGCCATTGC
The DNA here is from genome assembly GCF_058783685.1 of Allobosea sp. FW305-C-101. Lineage (NCBI taxonomy): Bacteria > Pseudomonadati > Pseudomonadota > Alphaproteobacteria > Hyphomicrobiales > Alloboseaceae > Allobosea > Allobosea sp. FW305-C-101. The sequence continues at coordinate 1,283,382 of NZ_JBYSYT010000001.1, forward strand.
GGCGCACGCGGATGCCCTCATTGGTCGAGTCGATATCGACGCCGGCTTTGGTGAGCACGTCGAGCGCCGACTGCAGCAGTTCCGGCCGCGCGCCTTCCAGCATCACGTCACCGCCGGTCATCGCCACGGCCATCGCGTAGGTACCGGCCTCGATACGGTCGGGCAGCACGGCGTGATGCGCGCCGCCGAGGCGGGCCACGCCCGTCACCACGATGCGTGGGGTGCCCGCGCCCTCGATCTTGGCGCCCATCTTGATCAGGCAGGCGGCGAGGTCGGTGACCTCCGGTTCGCAGGCCGCGTTCTCGATCACGGTCGTGCCCTGGGCGAGCACGGCGGCCATCAGCGCGGTATGGGTGCCGCCGACCGTCACCTTCGGGAAGACGATCTCGGCGCCCTTGAGGCCCTTGGGCGCCCGCGCCAATGCATAGCCGTTCTCGATCACGATCTCGGCGCCGAGCTTCTCCAGCGCCATCAGCAGCAGATCGACCGGGCGCGTGCCGATGGCGCAGCCGCCCGGTAGCGAGACCTTGGCCTCGCCCATGCGGGCCAGGATCGGCGCGATCACCCAGAAGCTCGCCCGCATGGTCGAGACCAGTTCATAGGGCGCGCAGGTATCGACGATCTGGCGCGCGGTCAGCGCGATGGTCTGGCCGGTCTCGGCCGACTGGCCGATGCGCTTGCCGGCGACGGTGCGATCGACGCCCTGGTTCGACAGGATGCGCGAGAGCGCGGTCACGTCCGAGAGCCGCGGCACATTGGTCAGCGTCAGCGTCTCGTCCGTCAGCAGGCTCGCGATCATCAACGGCAAGGCGGCGTTCTTCGCGCCTGAAATCGGAATAGCGCCATTGAGGCGCTGGCCGCCGGTGATGCGGATCTTGTCCATCGTCGGGTCCTGCTCGGCCGACCGGGCACAAGGCCGGCGGCGCATGGGAGAATAGGAAGTTCAGGTCCGGGAGGTATCGGCCTGAGAGGGTGGCTCCGGCTCACGCGCTTGCGCCTCGTCCGAGCGGCGAGCGCGAGCCTGGGCCTTGCGGCGCTTCAGGTTCTCGCGGAGCGCGGCGGCAAGGCGCGCCTGCTTCTCGTCCTCGGCTGTCTGGCGGGTCACGGCGTCAGCTCGGTCTGGGGTGTTTGAACGCGGGAACGCGGCGAATTCGCGGCGGTATCGTTAGACCCTGAGACGCGGCCGGACAAGCGCCGACGCTGACTGACGCCCCCTGCCCCATAGCGGGCCAGCATCGTGCCGGATGAAGCCAGTTTCGACCTCCGCTTTTCGCACCGGGCACAATCATTCTCCAGCAGCCGGCCAGGCGATCCATTTGCTTCGCGCTCCCGGCCCTTCACGAAATTTTCGTTCCAGCGACGGCGGCGCGGCCCTTGCTCTGCCTCGGTCCGTGGCGGTTCCGAAGGCTCCACCTGACGCTTGGTAAAGCAAAAATCCTTAATGCTATTAACCATTTCGGGGAGATTTCGTTTACACTTCGTTAAGAACGTTTACGCTGCCCGACATCAAGGAATTTGTGGGGTAGCGTCATGTTGCAGTCCTTGAAGTTGGGAACAGGAAGCCTCGCGCCGACCCTGTTGGAGAGCTGCGAAGTCATCGATGCGATCCGCTACAAGGCAGGGTTCCTGCCCGAGGTGGAGATCGCCTATGAGCCTGAGATCAAGACGCTCTGGGTCACGATCCGGCCGGAGCTGAAGCCCGTCTTCACGCTCCAGCTGCTCGACAGCCTCGTGAAGATCCAGAGCGCGATCGTCACGCTATGGGGGGCTCCGGACCAGTATCACCGCGCTCCGGTGCGCTTCCTCGCCTTCCGCGGCGCGGGGCCGTTCTTCACGCTCGGCGGCGATCTCGATTTCTATCTGGACTGCCTGGCCAAGAACGATCGCGCGTCGCTGGCGGAATATGCCCGGCTCTCGGCGGAAGGCGCGATCTGGAATTCCGGCGGCCTCAACGGCCTCGTGGTCACGCTCTCGACGATCCATGCCAAGGCGATCGGCGGCGGCATCGACGCGCCGCGCTCATGCAACGTGATGATCGCCGAGGAACAGGCCTCGTTCGTCTACCCCGAGATCAAGTTCAACCATTTCCCGATCACGGCGGTGGCGATCCTGTCGCGGCGCATGGGCCAGCGCGCGGCCGAGCAGATGCTGCTTTCCGGCGAGGAGATGAGCGCGCAGGAATTCATGGCGGCCGGCGGCCTCGAAGCGGTGGTCCCGACCGGCACGGGCGAGGACTGGATCCGCAAGTACTGCGCCGACTCCCTGCCGATCCACGCGGCCAAGACCGCCCTGTTCTCGGCCTTCAACCGCCGCTCCGGCGACCTGCGCGAAGAGCTCGGCCATCTCGGCCAGATCTGGACAGACTGCATGCTGCGCCTCAGCCCAAGCGCGATCTCGAAGCTGCAGCGTATCGCCCAGACGCAGGACCGGATGCTGGCCCGCGTCTATCAACGCCACCTCGCACCGGTCTGAACACAGCAGAAAATCCGGCCCAAAGGTGCCTGCAGTATTCCGGAGGCCGTTGTCCTCCGGAAAACCAAACGAAGCATTTACCTCTGCTCTCGTACAAACCTCGCATGATGCGCGACGTGCGGAATCCGCACATCGCACCGCGCGGGGCGGCAAAGGCAGGAGTAGATGGCAGGCGCTCTCAAGCGACTGATGGCGGCTGGTGAGCACGAGCAGGGCGAGAACATCGACCTGACCGGCTATACGCTGCTGGTCAGTTCGCTGTTTTCCTCGCCGGCCTCGATCATTCCTGGCGGCATCGCCGGCATCCTGACGCCTTTCCTGTGCTGGATATCCACCGGCATGGACATCTTCATGAGCCTCACCATCCTGGTGACGCTCATCGTTGTCCTGCGTATCGTGACGGTGATCGCCTACCGGCGGCGCAACCACGCCAATGACACCTATGCGCAGACCCGCCGCTGGGATCGCGACTACTTTCTCGGCGCCACGATGTTCAGCGCCGTGCTCGGCTACAGCTGCTATGTCGCGCTGGTCCAGACCGACGACCCGGCCGCGCATATCACCTCGGTCGCCTCGACCATCGCACTGGCCTCGGGCTATGTCGCGCGCAATGCCGGCCGGCCGAAATTCGTGGCGGTTCAGCTCCTGACCTTCTGCATCCCGATGGCGATCGGGCTGATCGGCGCGCATAACCCATATTATCGCTATATCGGCTATTTCGCCTTCCTCTACGTGGCAGCCAATATCGCGATCACCAATTCGCTGCACCGGAACCTGCTGGCCCTGAGCGACGCCAACAAGCAGTCCAAGGCGCTGGCTTCAGCCCTTCATTCGCAGAACCTGACGCTCGATGCCGCGCTCAACACCATGATCGACGGGCTGGCGATGTTCGACCGCAGCCTCAAGCTCGCGGTCAGCAATGCGCCTCACAGCACGCTCTACGGCCTGCCCGAGACGCTCGCCCTGCCGGGCACGCCCTTGACGGCGATCGCACGCTTCCTGGTCGAACGCCAGGTGATCAGCCAGGAGCAATTGCGCGACATCCGCACGGCACTGACCGAGGTGCAGACGACCCAGCAGGCCACCAGCCGCGAAGTGGTCACCCGGGGCGGGCTCGTGCTGGTCGTGACGCTGGCGCCTGCGGCCGAAGGGGGCATCCTGATGCTCACGGAGGACGCCACCGAGCGCAAGGCGACGGAGGCGCGCATCGAGCAGATGGCGCGCTTCGACGAACTGACAGGGCTCGCGAACCGTTTCGAGTACACCACGCAGATCAACGAGACCTTCGCCAAGCTGGAGCGCACGGGCGATGGCTTCGCGCTGCTCTATCTCGACCTCGACGGCTTCAAGCAGGTCAATGACAGCCTGGGCCACGATATCGGCGACCATGTGCTGATGGAGACCGCGAGCCGCCTGCGCGGCGCGATCCGCAGCAACGACATGCTCGCCCGCTTCGGTGGCGACGAATTCCTGCTGATCCTGCCCTCCGCCGACCATCTCGTCGTCACCGCCATCGCCCAGCGCATGATCGACGTGATGTCGAAGGCCTTCGATGTCGACGGCAAGACCGTCTACGTGACCGCGAGCATCGGCATCGCGATGGCGCCGCTCGACGGCGCCAATCCGGCCGACCTGCTGCGCCATGCCGATACCGCGCTCTACAAGGCCAAGTCTGCCGGCCGGAACATGCTGATGTTCTTCAACCCGGCCATGGCCGAGGAGATGATGGAGCGGCACGAGATCGAGGTCGATCTGCGCAAGGCCTGCGTCGACGGTTCGCTTGAGCTCTACTACCAGCCGATCATCGACCTGAAGACCCAGAAGGTCGTGTCGCGCGAGGCGCTGATGCGCTGGCGCCACCCCACCCGCGGCATGGTGCCGCCGAGCGTCTTCATCCCGATCGCCGAACAATCCGGCCTGATCGCCGGCATGGGCGACTGGGCGATCCGCCAGGCCTGCCGCGATGCCGCGAGCTGGGAGCCGGGCATCGGCGTCTCCGTCAACGTCTCGCCACTGCAGTTCCGCGAGCCGCGCCGGATCGTCGAGACGGTCAAGGAGGCCCTCCTCGCCTCGCAGCTCGAATCGCGCCGCCTGATGCTCGAAGTCACCGAATCGCTGCTGATCGAGGACGACAAGCTGGCGCTTTCGGTGCTGGACGAATTGCGGGCGCTGGGCGTGACCTTCGCGCTGGACGATTTCGGAACCGGCTATTCCTCGCTGGCCTATCTCTCGACCTACCCGTTCGCGCAGGTGAAGATCGACCAGAGCTTCGCCCGCGAAGTCCACACCAACGAGGCCTCCAAGGCCGTCATCGAGGCCGTCTGCCAATTGGCGCGCCGGCTCCAGATGAATGTCGTGGTCGAAGGCATCGAGACCGAGCAGCAGCGCATCGCCGTCCAGCTGCTGGGCGCGCACCGTGCCCAGGGCTTCCTGTTCGGCCGCCCGGAAGCGCTGGCCAGCATCAAGGACCGCAACGGCAGCGGCAATCGCAGCGTCGCCTGAACGGGCCTGCATGTTCCTTTAATTCAGGAACGATTGTGCAACGGCCTTGATTCCGCCGGCCCGGCAACGCATCAGCGTTCAGGGACGACAGCGAAACGGGACATCCGGTGAGCGACGGCACGGCCAAGGCGGCGAAACCAGCCGCGTTGACACCCGATATCTGCGTCATCGGCGCGGGCGGTAACGGCAGCGCGCTGGCGATCGCCGCGGCGGCCTTCGGCGTCCCCGTCGTGCTGATCGAGCGGGACGCCATCGGCGGCGACAAGGGCCCGCTCGCTGTCCGAGCATTGATCGAGGCCGGAGCCCGCGCGCAGGCGCTGCGCGAGGCCGGGCGGCTTGGTTTCGCGGCAGCCGAGCCGCAGCCGAATCCGGCCCAGATCCACGATCATATCCAGCGGGCACTGGCAGCCGACCGGGCCAATCACACGGCCGAACGACTGGCCACGCTCGGCATCAGCGTCATCCGGGGCGAGGCTCGTTTCACCAGCCGCAGCACGGTCACCGTCGAGGGACAGCCGATCAAGGCACGCCGCTTCGTCATCGCCACCGGCGCGCGCGTCGCGTCGCCCGCGATAGCGGGGCTCGATGCGGTGCCGGTTCTCCGCGAGGCCGATCTTGCCGGCCTGACCCGGTTGCCTGAACGGCCGATCGTGCTGGGCGGCGCGGGCGCTGCCCTGGCCCAAGCCCTGCGCCGACTCGGCTGCGCCGCGACCCTCGTCGCGCCCGAAGGCTTGCTGGCGGGCCATGACGCCGAAGCGGCGACGATCCTGCGCCGCCGCCTGCTGCGCGAGGAGCTGGCGCTTCACGAGGACGGCGAGCTGCTGCGGGCGGAACGCTCGCGCTCCGGGCTTCGCCTGATCCTGGCCTCGCCTTCCGGCGAAACCACGATCGAGGGCTCGCATCTCATCCTTTGCGGCCCGCGCCGGCCTGCGATCGAGGACCTCGACCTCGATCTCGGCGGCATCCGGCACGACGCCTCCGGCATCGTCGTCGACCGTAGCCTGCGGACGAGCAATCGCCGCGCCCATGCGTTGGGCGCCTGTGCCGGCGGTGCGGCGACCGCCCGTGCCGACCGCGAGGGCGACGACCATGTCGGGCTCGTGCTGCGCAGCGTCCTGTTCCGCCAGCCGGTGAAGATCGACCCGATCAGCGAACCGCGCGTCGCCTGGAGCCGGCCGCAGGTCGCCTCGATCGGGCTTTCGGAGACGGAGGCTCGGAAAGCGGCCGGCAATATCCGGGTGCTGCGCTGGCCGTTCTCCGAGAATGCCGCAGCCCAGGCGGCCGGCGAGACCGAAGGCTTCGTCAAGGCGATCGTCGACCGCAAGGGCCGTATCCTCGGCGTCACCATCGTCGGCGAGGATGCGGGCGAGTTGATCGCCCCCTGGTGCATCGCGATGCGGGCCGGGCTCGGCGTTGGCGACCTCGCCGGCATGCCGCTGCCCGCCGGCGCCCGCTCGGACGCCTCGCGTCGCGCAGCCCTCTCCTTCCATGCGGCTTTGACGACGCGGCCGGGCCTGCGCCGCCTCATCGGCTTTCTGCGTCGTTTCGGCTAAGATCACCGGCGATGCATGCACCCAAGTCAGCCTTGTCGGTCAGCCAGCCGCGCGGCCTCACCCGCCTCGGCCTCTCGGCCAAGCTGCTGCTGGTCACCGTGCTCTTCGTCATGCTGGCGGAGGTGCTGATCTATCTGCCCTCAATCGCGAATTTCCGGCGCAGCTGGCTGCATGACCGGATCGCCGCCGCGCAGGTTGCTGCACTCGTGCTGGAAGGCGCCCCGGAGGACGGCCTGCCCGAAGGCAGCGAGAACCGTCTGCTGATGGGCGTCGGCGCCCGCGCGATCGCGGCCCGCGTCGGCGCGGCGCGGCGCCTGCTCAGCCTCGATTCGATGCCGCCGCCTGAAGTCTCGCGTTCGGTCGACTTGCGCAACCTGGGCTGGCTGAGCGCGATCGAGGAGGCTCTGGCCGTGCTGGTCTCGCCCGCGACCATGCCCATCCGCGTGGTCGGCGAGGCGGTCGGCGGCGCTGATTTCGTCGAGATCGTCATTGACGAGGCGCCGCTGCGCCGGGCGATGCTGAAATTCTCCTGGAGCCTGCTGCTGATCTCGCTGCTGCTCACCGGCCTCACCGCGCTCGCCGTCTATATCGCGCTCAATGCGCTGATCATCGGGCCGATCCGGCATCTGGCGGCCAATGTCATGGAGTTCGAGGCCGACCCCGAGAACCCGCGACGGATCATTGAGCCCTCTTTGCGCGCCGACGAGATCGGCGAGGCGGAGCGCGCGCTCGCCCGCATGCAGGCGACGCTCGCCGACGAGTTGCGCACCAAGAAACATCTCGCCGAGCTCGGCCTCGCCGTGTCCAAGATCAATCACGACCTGCGCAACATGCTGGCAGCGGCGCAGCTCATGTCCGACCAACTCATCGAGACCCGCGACGCCAAGATCCGCCGCTTCGCACCGCGCCTGATCGCGACGCTCGGGCGCGCCATCGATTTCTGCCAAGCGACCCTCGCCTATGGCCGCGCCGCCGAGGCGACGCCCGCGATCCGAGACGTCGCGCTGCGCCAGCTCGTCGCCGAACAGGCGGAGATGCTCGGCCTCGGCGACGGCAAGCAGCCGCGCTTCGAGAACCGGGTGCCGCCCGAACTCTCCGCTCCCTGCGACCCCGACCAGATGGCGCGCGTGCTGACCAACCTGATGCGCAATGCGATCCAGGCGCTGACGCGGGCGGGGGCCGAAGCCGGCGACCTGCCCGTGCTGACGGTGACGGCCGGGCCTGAGAACGGCTCCTTCGCCTTGCGCGTCATCGATAACGGCCCCGGCGTGCCCGAGCGGGCGCGAGCCAACCTGTTCCAGGCCTTCCGCGGCTCGGTGACGCCGGGCGGCACCGGGCTTGGCTTGGCCGTCGCGGCCGAGCTCGTCCGGCTCCATGGCGGCTCGATCGCGCTGGAGCCCTCGACGACGGGCGCGGTCTTCGCGGTGATGCTGCCGGCGCGGCGCGCCAACGGGCACTGATCGGCGACGCGCCTACTGGCTCGCCCAGATCACCCGCGCCATGAAGGCGATCTCGGCATTGTTCAGCACGCGGTCGGCATGCTCCGGGTTGAGCGAGGCCAACTCGACCGTCTTGGCCGTCTGGCGCTTGAGCTGTTTGGCCAGCACCTCACCCTCCACCGTCTTGACCACGACGCGGTCGCCGCGCCGGACCGTCGCGGTCGGCGAGACGATGATGGTGTCGCCGTCACGATAGAGCGGCAGCATCGAATCGCCGGAGATTTCGAGCGCATAGGCCTTCTCGTCGGCGACGCCGGGAAAGGCGACCTCCTCCCAGCCGGTGCCAACGGGAAAGCCGCCATCGTCGAAGAAGCCGCCCGAGCCCGCCTGGGCGAAGCCGATCAAGGGAATCGTGCGGGCCGGCGCCGGCTCGCGCCGCAGCACCACGCTCATGAACTCGTCGAAGGAGGCGCCGGTCGCAACCAGGATCTTCGAGATCGATTCGGTCGAGGGCCAGCGCTCGCGCCCGTCGGGGGCGACGCGCTTCGAGCGGTTGAAGGTGGTGGCGTCGAGCCCGGCCTTGCGCGCCAGCCCCGAGGCGGTGAAGCCATAGCGCTGGGCGAGCGCGTCGATCGCCCCCCAGATCTGGTCATGTGACAGCATCGCTGAGGGCCTCGCTTCGCTCTTGCCGTTCGGCGGGGATTGAAGATAGGAAATATCCCCTATCGCATAAGATTTCAATCCGAATCTCGCCACAATCGGACAACCGCTTGCGGAATCCTCCTGCCAGCGTTTAAGCCGGTGCCGACAATCGCGCGCGAGACCTCCGGTGTCCCTGATCTACAAGATATGCCCTGCCGCGCTCTGGTCGGAAGCCGAGGCCAAGGGCCGCTTCGATGGCGCCCCGGTCGATCTCGCCGACGGCTATATCCATTTCTCCACAGCCGCCCAGGTCGCCGAAACCGCGGCGAAGCATTTCGCCGGGCAGGACGGGCTCCTGCTCATAGCCATCGACGACAAACGCCTCGGCCCGGCCCTGCGCTACGAGCCCTCGCGCGGCGGCGCGCTGTTCCCGCATCTCTATGCCCCGCTCGATCCGAAGGTCGTCCGCTGGATCGCCCCCATGCCGCTGAAGACCGACGGCAGCCACATTCTACCGGAGACGCTCGCATGATCGGCGGCCTGTTCAACCTCGCCCGGCCTCTGATCCACCGCATGGATGCGGAGACGGCGCATCGCCTGACGGTCACGGCGCTGGCCACGGCGCCCGCTCTCAAGCCAGGCGCGGACGACCCCGTGCTCGCGACAGAGGCGTTCGGGCTGTCCTTCTCCAACCCGGTCGGCCTCGCGGCCGGTTTCGACAAGAATGCGGAAGCCGTCGATGGTGCGCTGGGGCTCGGCTTCGGCTTCGTCGAGGTCGGCGGCGTGACGCCGCTGCCGCAGCCCGGCAACCCGCGTCCGCGCGTCTTCCGGCTGCTGGAGGACGAAGCCGTCATCAACCGCTACGGCCTCAACAGCGAGGGCATGGAAGCCGTGGCGAAGCGGCTCGAGGGCCGCCTGCGCCGCAACGGGCTCGTCGGCGTCAATCTCGGCGCCAACAAGGAATCGGCCGACCGCGCCGCCGATTATGCGACACTGGCGCGCCGGCTCGCTCCCCTCGCCGATTTCCTGACGATCAACGTCTCCTCGCCGAACACGCCGGGCTTGCGCGACCTGCAGGCGGAAAGCGCGCTCGACGACCTCGTGGCGCGGACGCTTGCGGCGCGGGACGAGGTGGCTACCGTTGGCCAGCGCACACCGATCCTGATCAAGATCGCGCCGGACCTGACGATGCCCGAGCTCGACGGCATGATCGCGGTCGCCCGCAAGCGGAATATCGACGGGCTGATCGTCTCGAACACCACGATCGCACGCCCGGACAGCCTGCGCAGCGCCAGCAAGGCCGAGACCGGCGGGCTTTCCGGCAAGCCGCTCTTCACCGCCTCGACCCGCATGCTGGCCGAGGCCTTCCTGCGCGTCGAAGGGCAATTCCCGCTGGTCGGCGTCGGCGGCGTCGATTCGGCCGAAGCCGCCTTCGCCAAGATCCGCGCCGGAGCCACGTTGGTGCAGTTCTATTCGGCGATGGTGTTCAAGGGGCCGGGACTGGCGAAGGAGATCAAGACCGGCCTCGCCACGCGGGCGCGCCGCGCCGGGCTGACGCGCCTGACCGCCCTCATCGGGCGCGACGCGGCGGCGATCGCGCGGGGCGAAAGGCTGTAACGCCTATTTCCGCGCCGCGAAGAGCCGCATCAGCAGCCAGAGCGGCACGACGATCAGCGCGCCGGCAATGACCCATTGGCCGACCTCGCGCACCGCGCCGAAGCCGAGCCCGGTGATCGAGCGCAGGAAGCGCGCGGCTGCGTCGTAGAGGCTCTGCGGGGAGAGGCCGAGAAAGGCCATGGCCGCGCCGACCAGAAGCGAGATGAAGATCAGGCGGACGAGGACGCTGAGGGGCGAGCCGCCGAGAAACCGTTCCATGGAAGCAATGGCCATCCTGTTGCGCCCCAAGCCGATCCGGGGCGCTTCCGCGCTGTCTTAACCTGAAACCCGTTGCGCTTGAACGGGGACTGAACGGAGCGCGTCAGGCGGTCGCCGCCGCCCCAGCCGTCGCCCAGGCGGTACCGGCAATCTTCGAGGCGGCGATCACGGCCTGCGTGCGGCTGTCGACATCGAGCTTGGTCAGGATCGCCGAGACATGCGCCTTCACGGTCGCCTCGGAGACGCCGAGCTCATAGGCGATCTGCTTGTTGAGAAGTCCTTCCGACAGCATCATCAGCACGCGCACCTGCTGCGGCGTCAGCGTCGAGAGGCGGCGGACCATGTCGGCGACCTCGGCATCCACGGGCGCGGACAAATCGACGCCGGGCGGGGTCCAGACGCCGCCGTCGAGCACGGCGCGGATCGCCTCGCCCATCTGCGCGACATCCGCCGTCTTGGGCAGGAAGCCGAGCGCGCCGAACTCGATGCAGCGGCGAATCACCGCCGGGTCGTCATTGGCGGAGACGACGATGACCGGAATCTCGGGATGGTCGGCGCGCAAGAAGAGCAGGCCGGAGAAGCCCTGCACGCCCGGCATGGTCAGATCGAGCAGGACGAGATCGGCATCGCCGCCGCTCGCCAGCGCCTCGGTCAGAGCTTCGAGCGAGCCGACCTCGCTGACCTCGGCCCCGCCGATGGCGCTCGACACCGCCTGACGCAGCGCGCCGCGAAACAACGGATGGTCATCCGCGATGACGATCCGCGTCGAAGGCTGCTTGCTCATGGCCCCACTCCCTTAAGCCTGCCCCGGCTCCGTCCGGTACGGGCCGATGCCTTGTTCGACCCGGACATTTTGCCTCAGCCCGGGCGTGCACCACAAGCACTGCAAACGCAAGGCTGCAACCCGTCACGGCTCAACCATTGGTCGGCAACAGCGCTTCCAGCACCTCGATATGGTCGGCCTCAACAGGCGGCTTGTCCCAGCGGATGCGGTTGATCCGGGGAAAACGCATGGCGAGGCCGGATTTATGCCGGGTCGAGCGCTGCAAGCCCTCGAAGGCGACCTCGAAGACGAGGCCCGATTGCGCGTCATGCGTGACCTCGCGCACCGGGCCGAAGCGGTTCAGCGTGTTCTTGCGGACATATTTGTCGATCTCGATCAGCTCCTCGTCGGTGAAGCCGAAATAAGCCTTGCCGACCGGGACCAGCTCCTCCCCGCCATCCTCGCCCACGCGCCAGACGCCGAAGGTGTAGTCCGAATAGAAGGAGGAGCGCTTGCCGTGGCCGCGCTTGGCATACATCAGCACGCAGTCGACGAGCCGGGCATCGCGCTTCCATTTCCACCAATAGCCCTTGGGTCGACCGGGCAGATAGGGCGAATCGCGGCGCTTGATCATGCAGCCCTCGACCGCTTCCGCATCGGCTCCGGCCCCCGCCCCGGCCGGATCGGCGCGAGCGGCCGTCAGCTCCTCCCAGGAGGCGAAGGGAATCACCGGCGAGAGATCGAAGCGGATGCTGGAAAGGCGCGACAGGAAGCCTTCAAGCCGCTGGCGCCGCTCTTCCAGCGGCAGATGCCGGATATCCTCCTCGCCATCGACGAGCAGGTCGTAGACGCGGATATGGGCGGGGAATTCGCCCAGCATCCTGGCGGTGACGGTCTTGCGGTTCAGCCGCTGCTGGAGGGTGTTGAAGCTCTGGACCGTGCTGTCGCGCATCACCAGCAATTCGCCGTCGAGCGCGCCGTCCAGCGTGAGTTCCTCTACGAGATCGGGGAAGGCGGCGGCGATGTCCTCGCCGGTGCGCGAATAAAGCCGCGTCACCCGCGTGCCGTCGGCCTTGCGACCGCTGACGGCCTGGACACGGATGCCGTCCCATTTCCATTCGGCCGAGAACTCTGCCGGGGCGAGCTTGTCGAAATCGCCGTCCTCGATCGGATGCGAGAGCATGACAGGCCGAAACGGCGCGGGATCGCGCGCCTCGGGACGCGGTCCCCTGCCCTCCAACCAGGCGAAGAGCTCGGCATAGGGCGGCTCCAGCCCGTGCCAGACCTGTTCGACCTCGTCGGGCGGCACGCCGCCGAGGCTGGCGGCCGCCGTCTTGGCGAGGCGGGCCGAGACGCCGATGCGCAAGGCCCCGGTGATGAGCTTGAGCAGGGCCCAGCGCCCGGTCTCGTCGAGCGCATCGAGCCAGCCGGCGACGAGGCGCGGCAGGTCGGTCTTGCCGGCCTCACGCAGGCTCTCGACCACCTCCGGCAGATGCGGCACCGCATTGGCGCCATGCCGAGCCGGCCACATCAGCGCCACCGTCTCCGAGAGATCGCCGACATAGTCATAGGACAGCGCGAACAGCACCGGATCGGTACGCTCGGCGATGAGCGCGCGGATCAGCCCGGCCTTGGCATTGCGGAAGACCAGCCCGCCCGTCATCGCCGCCAGCGCATAGCCGCGATCGGGATCGGGCGTCGTGCGCAAGTAATCGGCGATCAGCGCGATCTTGGCGTTGCGGCGCGGCTCATAGGCGAGGCGATCGAGCAGCCAGGCGAAGCGGTTCATGCTGTCGCCCCAGCGCCACACCGCGCCGCTTCATTCATGTTGCAGCGCATCGTTCAGATACCGTTCATGAAGCAAACCTTAACGGCAGCAGGGTAGCTAGGAGAGCCATGCCGATGCGCGCAGCGATGCGGTTTCTTGCCTTTGCCTTGCCTGCCATCGCTGCCACGTTTTCGGTCGGAGCCCCCGCGCAGGCGGCGAGCTTCTCCTGCCGCGAGACGCCGATCGTGCGCTCGAACGCCGCGCTTGCGCCACTCTCCGCCAAAGTCTCGCAGGGCAAGGCCCTGACGATCCTCGCCATCGGCTCGTCCTCGACCGAGGGCGTCGGCGCCAGCGCCAAAGACAAGACCTATCCCGCCCGCCTGCAGGCGCTGCTCGCCAAGTCCTGGCCGAAGTCGCAGGTCGAGATCGTCAATGCCGGCATCGGCGGCGAGACCGCACCGCAGACGCTCGCGCGCATGAAGGCTGCGATGGCCGCGCGTCCCTACGACCTCGTGATCTGGCAGGTCGGTACCAATGACGCCGTCAGGGGCGGCGATCTCAACGCCTTCAAGACGATGATCGGCGAAGGAATCGCGCTCGTCCGCGAGGCCGGCCCGGCGCTCGCCATCCTCGACCCGCAATATTTCCCGTCCGTGCGCGATCCGCAGCGCTATGGCCAATATGTCGAGGCCGTCGGCGAGGTCGCCCGGCGCGAGGCCGTGCCGGTCTTCGGCCGCTATGACGCGATGCGCGAATGGCACCGCAGCGATGCCGAGGCGTTCAAGGCCGCGCTCTGGACCGACGGCTTCCATATGAGCGATGCGGGCTATGACTGCCTCGCCCGCGACATGGCGAATGCGATGCTCGGCATGGCCGCGCCCGCGCGCCCGATCGTCGCCGCCTCGCGCTGATCGGACGCTAGACAGAAGCCGCATCGGCAGCCTCCTCGACCGGATCGGCCTCGCCCTCGTCGCCATAGCCGACGAGATGCAGCGGCTTGGCTTTCAGCCCCGCCGTGCCGCACCAGTGGACGAGCGCATCGGCCTCGCCATGCGTGACCCAGATTTCGCCGGCCTGGACCTCGCGGATCGTCGCGAGCAGATCGTCCCAATCGGCATGGTCCGAGATGACGAGCGGCAATTCGACGCCCTTCTGGCGGGCCCGCGCCCTGATCCGCATCCAACCCGAGGCGAAAGCTGTGACCGGGTCGGGAAAGCGGCGTGCCCACAGGTCCTGCGTCGCGCTCGGCGGGCAGATGACGATCTCGCCGCCCAGCGTCTTGCGATCGGTCTCGGAAACCAGCCTGACCTCGCCGAGCGGAATGCCCTCGGCTTCGTAGAAGGTGGTGATCTTCTCGACCGCGCCATGGATATAGATCGGGCGCTCGTAGCCGGCCTCGCGGATCAGGGCCATAACGCGCTGCGCCTTGCCTAGCGAATAGGCGCCGACGATATGCGTCCGCTCCGGGAAGAGCCGGACCGATTCAAGCAGCTTGGCCACCTCCCCCGCGGCAGGCGGATGGCGGAAGACCGGCAGGCCGAAGGTCGCCTCGGTGATGAAGATGTCGCAGGGCAAAGACTCGAAGCCGGCACAGGTCGGGTCGCGCTCGCGCTTGTAGTCGCCGGAGGCAACGATCCGCAGGCCCCGGCTCTCGACCGCGATCTGGGCGGAGCCAAGGACATGACCGGCCGGCACGAAAGTGAAATCGACCTCGCCGATCCGAATGACCTCGCCGGGCACGGCAACCTGCTGCGAACCGGTAAAACCCTCGCCATAGCGCAGAGCCATGATGGCCAGCGTTTCGCGCGTCGCCAGCACGGCGCCATGGCCGGCGCGGGCATGGTCGGAATGGCCATGGGTGATCAGCGCCCGCGCCACCGGGCGAACCGGGTCGATATGGATGTCGGCCGGCGGGCAATAGAGCCCGGCCGGCGTCGGCACCAGCAATTCGGAAGGGCGCCAGCGGGCGCTTTGTCTGGCCAGCGTCACACTCCTCGGCTACATCGGTCGGTATGACCGATACAGGCTCGACCACGCATTTCGCCTCGTCCGGCGACCCCGTGCTCGACCGCCGCTATGGCTGGGCCGAGGCTGCGCTGAAGGACGGGGACGCGCAAGCGGCCGTCGAGATCCTCGACCAGACCCTGTCGCAGGCTTACCACTTCACCGCCGCCTGGCATCTCTATGGGCTGGCGCAGGAGGCCCTTGGCCACAAGGAAGACGCGGCCACGGCCTGGCGACAATGCCTCGACCTCGACCCCAACGACCATTTCGGGGCGCGGCTCGATCTCGCCCGCATCGGCGCGCTGCCGGCCGAGCAGGCGACATCGGAGAATTTCTCCGGTGCGCTGTTCGACGCCTATGCCGACCGGTTCGACAGCCATCTCACGCAAACCCTGCAATACAACGCGCCCGACCTGCTCAAGGCGGCGCTCGTCCGCTGCTGCAGCAACGCCGGCCGGCCCTTCCGGTTCGACATCGTCTATGATCTCGGCTGCGGCACCGGATTGATGGGCGAGGCGATCCACGAGCAGAGCGGCTTCATCGCCGGCTGCGATCTCTCGCCGCGCATGATCGAACGGGCGCGGACCAAGCTCGCGCCGGACGGCACGCCGCTCTACGACAAGCTCGCCGTCGCGGGGCTCACCGCCTTCCTCGCCAGCCGGCCGGACGCCTCCGCCGATCTCGTCGTCGCGGCCGATGTCTTCGTCTATCTCGGCGAGCTCGCCCCCTGCTTCGCCCAGAGCGCGCGCGTGCTGGAGCAGGACGGGCTGCTCGCCTTCACGGTGCAGAGCCATGACGGCGAAGGCGTCGTGGTGGGCGATGACAGGCGGTTCGCGCATGCGGAGGGCTGGCTGAAGGAACGGCTCCTGGAAGCCGGGCTCACACCGATACTCGTCGAGCCCGCCAGCACGCGGCAGGATCGCGGCGCGCCCGTGCCGGGATTGCTGGTGGTGGCGGAGCGGCGCTGAAAGCCATCCACCTCGATCGCCATATAAGAGACCCGGCCGCAAAGGGGGGTTCGCGACCGGGCCAGCCCCAAGATGCGGCTTTGAGGCGGGGCCACACCTCACTGGGTGTACATTCCGACAGCGGCTTTGGATGCACGGCGGAAGCGACGCTTGGCTCTTTGAGCCAATCGATTGAAGCGATGGCTTCATTCCCCTTTCGTTCTCCCTCATCACCCCCTATCTTCGGCCAGCATGGCCGCCTCCTCCCCGCTCCCTCCCGCTTTCGAGGCCTGGTTCACTGGGCGCGGCTGGAGCGTGCGGCCGCATCAGCTCGCCTTGCTGGAGGAGGCCCGCGCCGGGCGCTCGACGCTATTGGTCGCGCCGACCGGGGCCGGCAAGACGCTCGCTGGCTTCCTGCCCTCGCTGGTCGAACTGGCCGAGCGCGAGGGCAAGCATGACGGCCTGCACACGCTCTATATTTCGCCGCTGAAGGCGCTTGCCGTCGACATCGCCCGCAATCTCGAAGCGCCTGTCCGCGAGATGGAGCTTCCGATCACGATCGAGACCCGTACTGGCGATACCTCCGCCGCCAAGCGCGTACGCCAGATTCAGCGCCCGCCCGATATCCTGCTGACGACGCCGGAGCAGCTCGCGCTTTTGGTCTCCCATCGCGATGCCGCGCCGTTCTTCGCAAACTTACGCCGCATCGTGCTCGACGAATTGCATGCGCTGGTCACCTCCAAGCGTGGCGACCTGCTGGCGCTCGACCTCGCGCGACTGAAGACGCTGGCGCCCCAGGTCTCGGGCGTCGGTCTCTCGGCGACGGTGCGTGAGCCTGCCGATCTCCAGCGCTATCTCGGCGGCACCGGGACGCCGGCCGGACTTGTCACGGTCGCGGGCGGCGCGAAGCCGCGCATCGGCATCCTCGACACGGAGCGGCGCCTGCCGATCGCCGGCCACACGACGCTGCATGCGATGGCCGAGGTCTATCAGGCCATCCGCACGCACAAGCTGACGCTGGTCTTCGTCAACACGCGCATGCAGGCGGAATTCGCCTTCCAGGCTTTGTGGAACCTCAACGACGACAACCTGCCGATCGCGCTGCATCACGGCTCGCTCGATGCCCAGCAGCGCCGCAAGGTCGAGGCGGCGATGGCGGACGGACGCCTCAAGGCCGTGGTCTGCACCGCGACGCTCGATCTCGGCATCGACTGGGGCGATGTCGACCTCGTCGTCAATCTCGGCGCGCCGAAGGGCGCGAGCCGATTGATCCAGCGCATCGGCCGCTCCAACCACCGCATGGACGAGCCCTCGGAGGCGCTGCTGGTGCCCTCCAACCGCTTCGAGCTGCTGGAGTGCCGCGCGGCGCTCGAAGCCGTGCACGAGGCCGCGCAGGACACGCCGCCGCCGCGCATCGGCGCGCTCGACGTGCTCGCCCAGCATGTGCTCGGCGTCGCCTGCTCGGACGGCTTTCAGGCCGACGCGCTCTATGAGGAGGTTCGCACCGCCGCTCCTTACGCCGATCTCTCCCGCGAAGACTTCGACGCCGTGGTCAATTTCGTCGCGACGGGCGGCTATGCGCTGAAGAGCTATGAGCGCTTCGCCAAGCTCAGGCAGGACAAGGCCGGTCTCTGGCGCGCCAGCCATGCCCGCGTGATCCAGCAATACCGCATGAATGTCGGCACGATCGTCGAGGCGACGATGCTGAAGGTCCGGCTCGGCCGGGCGCGTGCCGGAAAACCCGGCCAGCCCGGCATGATCACGCGTGGCGGGCGCGTGCTCGGCGAGATCGAGGAGTATTTCGCCGAGACGATGGTCCCGGGCGACACCTTCGTCTTCGCCGGCGAGGTACTGCGCTTCGAGGGCATCGTCGAAAACGAGGCGGTCTGCTCGCGCGCCGCGGCCGGAACCGATCCGAAGATCCCGTCCTATGACGGCGGCAAGTTCCCGCTCTCGACCTTCCTCGCCGCCCGCGTGCGCGCCATCCTGGCCTCGCCCAGCCTCTGGAATACCCTGCCGGAGGAGGTCTCGGCCTGGCTGCACGCACAGAAGCGGATATCGCGCCTGCCGCAGCCCGGCGAATTGCTGGTCGAGACCTTCCCGCGCGGCGGGCGCTTCTATCTCGCCGCCTATCCGTTCGAGGGCCGTCTCGCCCACCAGACGCTCGGCATGCTGCTGACGCGCCGGCTGGAGCGCGCCCGGATGCGACCGCTCGGCTTCGTCTGCAACGATTACGGCATGGCCTGCTGGACGCTCGGCGACATGACCGCGGCGATCGCGCGCGGGGCGCTCGATCTCGACGAGCTCTTCGCGCAGGACATGCTGGGCGACGACCTCGAGGACTGGATGGCGGAATCGGCGCTGATGAAGCGCACCTTCCGCTCCTGCGCCATCATCGGCGGGCTGATCGAGCGCCGCTTCCCCGGCCAGGAGAAGAGCGGCCGGCAAGTGACGATCTCGACCGACCTGGTCTACGACGTGCTGCGCCGGCACGAGCCCGACCATATCCTGCTCAAGGCGGCGCGGGCGGATGCGGCGACGGGCCTGCTCGACATTCGCCGGCTTGGTGAGATGCTGACACGGATCAGCGGCCGAATCGTGCATCAGCCGCTCGACCATGTCTCGCCGCTCGGCGTCTCCGTAATGCTCGAGATCGGGCGCGAGGCTGTCTATGGCGAGGCGGCGGACGAAATCCTGGCGGAAGCAGAGGCGATGCTGACGGAAGAGGCGATGGCGTGACGGCAGCTGCGGCAGCCTTAGCGAAGACGAGCGAGGCCTTCATGCTGGGCCGGCTCGCGCTCGTGCCCGATCTCTCCGGTGCGCTTTGGCTGCCGGAGGAGCGTACGCTCGTCGTCGCCGACTTGCATCTGGAGAAGGGCTCGGCCTATGCGGCCCGCGGCGTGATGCTGCCGCCCTATGATTCGACCGCGACGCTCGTGGCGCTGGGCCATGCGATCCGGCGCCATCAGCCGGCCCGCGTCATTGCGCTCGGCGATAGCTTCCATGATCGCGATGCCGAAAACCGTCTCGCGCCGGAAACGCGGGCCGCGCTTGTCGCGCTGCAGCAGGGCCGCGACTGGCTCTGGATCACTGGCAACCACGACCCCGCGATCAGCCGCGCCATGGGCGGCGAGAGCGCAGCCGAGGTCGTGCTTGCCGGCGTGACCTTGTGCCATGAGCCGACCGCTTCCGAGAGTGGATACGAGATCGCCGGGCATCTGCATCCGGCGGCGAAGGTCAGGATGCGCGGGCGGGCGATCCGACGGCGCTGTTTCGCTCTGTCGGCGCGGCGCTGCGTGATGCCGGCGATGGGCGCCTATGCCGGCGGCCTCAACCTGCGCGACGCGGCTTTCCGGCCGTTGTTCCGCGAAGGATTGAGCGCGCATCTGCTTGGCGACGGCCGGCTCTTCCGGATCGATCCACGGTTATTGTTGCCGGATTGATCGAGCGGGTTGCGTCCGTCACAAGGTTGTGGCATCAGGGCGCCGCTTCGGAACGACGCCAGCGCCCGCAACCGCCTCAGAGCAACCGCGAACGCCCCGGCCGCCGGACCTGCTGCGGTAGCTCAGTGGTAGAGCACTCCATTGGTAATGGAGAGGTCGAGAGTTCAATCCTCTCTCGCAGCACCAGCATCCTCTGACAGATCTGCAAATTTCGACGGCGCGCTACGCTTTGTGAGCGCTGATGTTGGCGTTCACCGAGACGCCATCAGCAATCGGCCCGCCGCGCGCAATCAAGCGCGGGCGGGCCGACATATTCTTGAAGGGCCGCGACTGGCCGGACTGGCTCAGTTGATCTCGCCGCGCTCGATCTGGAGCGTCTCGTCGGCGATGGCATCGAGCAGCGCCGGCGTCGATTCCGTGACGAGGATGGCGAGGTCCGGACGGCTGCGCTTGAGATCTCCGAGGGTGCGCGCATAATCCAGGGCCAGCGCGGGGGCGAGCCCCTGGAAAGGCTCGTCTAGCAGCAGCGCCGTGCGGGCGACCATCAGGGCGCGGCCGAGCGCCACCATCTTGCCCTGGCCGCCCGAAACGCCGCCGCCCGGCCGCTTGCGCATGGTCTTGAGCTGCGGCAGCAGCGCATAGACCTCGTCGAGCCGCCGCGTCCGCTCGACTGCGGGCAGGTTGAGCGCCAGCGCCGGCAGCACGATATTGTCCTCGACGGTGAATTCGGGGACCAGCCTGCGATCCTCCGGCGCGTAGCCGATACCTTGCGCCGCACGGCGATAGGCCGGCGTCGTGCCGATCTCCTCGCCGTCGAGCCGGACCGAGCCGCCCTGTACGGGCAGCAAGCCCATGATCGCGCGCAGCGTCGTGGTCTTGCCGGCGCCGTTGCGGCCGATCAGGATCGTCGTCCTGCCCGATGTCAGCCCGAGCGAGACCGAGCGCAGAACCTGCACGCCGGCGATCGCGGCGCTTACCCCTTCGATCCGAAGCATCACGCCACCCCCACGACGTTGCGCAGCACCCGCTCGTCCTTGAACACGACAGAGGGTGGTCCCTCGGCCATGACGCTGCCGGAATCCCAGACGACGACGCGGTCGGCGTAGCGCTGGACCACGTCCATGTCGTGCTCGACGAAGAGCGCCGTGACCTTGGCCTGGCGCAAGGCACCCATCAGCGTCTCCATCAGGGTGAAGCGCTCGATCGTGCTGACGCCGCTGGTCGGCTCGTCGAGCAGGACGAGGCGCGGCTTCAGGGCGAGCGCGATGACGATGTCGAGCAGCTTGCGCCGTCCTTCCGGCAGCGTGCCGGCGAGCTGCGCGGCCTCACGGTCGAGTCCGACCAAGGCCAGCAATTCCTCCGCCTCCTGGCGCCGCCCCTCGGCGCCAAGCGCCTTGAAGGGCACCCAGATGCCGCGCTTGGCCGCGACCGCGATCATCAGGTTGTCGAGCACCGTCTGGTCGAGGAAGAGCTGCGGGATCTGGAAGGCGCGGGCGATGCCGCGGCGGGCGATGGTGCGCGGCGCCATCGCGGTGATCGGCTTGCCGTCGAGATAGACCTCGCCCGAACTCGGCCGGAGATAGCCGGTGCAGAGATTGAGGAAGGTCGTCTTGCCGGAGCCGTTGGGCCCGATGATCGCGAGGAACTCGCCCTCGCGGATTTCGAGATTGACGCCGTCGGCGGCCTTCACGCCGTAGAAGGCGATGCGCAGGTCCTTGGCCTGGAGGAGAGGCGTGGTCATGCCGGTTCTCCGCTGCGGCGCCGCAGCAGGCCGTAGAGCCCGCTCGGCAGGAAGAAGATGACGCCGATCAGCGCGACGCCGATGATGAGGTTCCAGGCATCGGTGACGCCGACCGCGACCGTGTGCAGCACTTCAAGGAAGAGCGAGCCGATGAAGGGGCCGGCGACGCCGCCGATGCCGCCGAGCACCGCGACCAGCACGAGATGGCCGGAGGCCGTCCAGAAGGCGAATTCCGGCAGGATATGGCCGATCGCCAGCGCCGCGATCGCACCGCCGATGCCGGCGAGCGCGGCCGAAACCGTATAGGCGATCAGCAGCACGACCCGGACGGGCACGCCGAGATATTCAAGCCGAAGCTCGTTGGTATGCACGGCCGATAGCGCATGGCCGAGCGGGCTCGCCAAGTAGCGCTGCACGCCGTAGCCGACGCCGACCATCAGCATGATGCCGGCATAGTAGAGCGCGGTATCGAAGCGCGGCTTGTCGAGCGTGATGCCGAAGAAGCTGGGCACCGCGACGCGCATGCCGTCCGTGCCGCCGGTGATACCGTAGAGCTTCGAGATCAGCGCATAGAGCACCATCGACATGGCAAGGTTGAGCATCGCGAAGAAGATCGCGCGGTAGCGCACCAGGAAGGCGCCGACGACGAGGCCGGCGATGGCCGAGGCCAGCGTCCCGAGCAGCAGCAGCAGGACGAACTCGTTCACTCCGGCCCGCGCCAGGAAGGCGATGGCATAAGCGCTGACGGCGTAGAACATGGCATGGCCGATCGAGATCAGCCCGCCGCGCAGCAGCACGGCGACGCCGAGCGCGGCGAAGCCCTTGGCGATGGCCAGCGTCAGCACGAATTGCAGCCAGGGCGCGGCGACGGGCGCGAGCGCCAGCGCAGCCAGCGCGATGAGGAAGAGGGCAACGCGCATGGCGGTCAGATCCTCCGGGTCGCGGCCTGGCCGAACAGCCCGTAGGGGCGGATCAGCAGCACGACCATCATGACGATGTAGGGGGCCACGGCATCGAGCGAAGGCGCGAAATAGATCGCCAGCACGCGGGCGAGGCCGACGATGATCGCTGCCAGCGCGGCGCCCTCGATCTGGCCGAGCCCGCCGATGGCGGCGACCGCGAAGGCGAGCACCATGGTCTCGGCGCCGAGGCCGGGCGCGGCGCCCGCCGTCGGCGTCGCCAGCGCCCCGCCCAAGGCCGCGAGGAAGACGCCGAGCGAGAAGGACAGGATGAAGACGCGGTTGGTGTTGATGCCGATACTCTGCGCCATCTCGCGATCGGCGACGACGGCGGTGACGAGGCGTCCGGTCCGGGTCTTCGTCAACAGTACGCGCAGGCCGATGACGACCAGGGCCGCGAGCGCGATCAGCAGGAGCTGGTAGTTGAGATAGACGACGCCGCCGATCTGGGTCGAGCCCAGCAATTGCATCGGCGTGTCCTCGGCGAGCGAGGAAACACCGAAGACGATGCGTTGCAGGTCCTCGAGGATCAGGAACAGGCCGAAGGTGACGAGGATCTGGATGGCTTCGGACTTGCCGTAGGTCCAGCGCATCAGGCAGCTTTCGACCAGCGGGCCGAAAAGAGCCGCGACGATGGCCGCGCTGAGGATCAGCGCCGGGAAGGAGAGCCAGGGATTGAGCCCCGCGCCGGCGATCCAGAGGCCAATCGAGGCGGCGACATAGGCGCCGATCGAGTAGAAGCTGCCATGTGCCACGTTGAGCACGCGGAGCACGCTGAAGACGAGCGTCAGCCCGACCGCGACGAAGAAGATCAGCGCCGCGCTGGCAAGGCCGTCGACGGCGAGCGGAATCAGGGTGTCGAGCATGGGCGGCACCTTGGAAATGATGATGATGAGGGAATGAGCGGGAGGGCTTGAAGCCGCCCTCCCCGTGTCTGTGGCGCGCTTACTTGTAGCTGCCGGGCTTCGGCTGCGCGGCGAGGAAGGCCGGCGCCAGCGTGCCCACCCACTTGATCGCGTCCTCGCCCTGCGGCGGCATCAGCGCATCGCCCTTGTAGCGAACCATCCCGCCGATGACCGGGAACTTGTAATCGGCCGATTTCGTGGTGACGCCGACGATCTGGTCGACGAGCCCGTCATTGTCCTTGCGGGTCACGGTGGTACCGGTCAGCGTCTTGACCGTACTGCCGCGCATGGCCTCGGCAAGCTCGTCGCGGCTCGGCCATTTGCCGCCGTTCTTCTTCATCGCGGCCTCGTAGCCCGCCTTCATGTAGACGATGGCATTGGCCATCTTCACCGATGGGAAGACCGGGTATTCGCCGTAGCGCTTCTGATAGGCCTCGACGAAGCTCTTCGTGTCGGGATTGGCCTTGGCGTCCGGCGACATCCACCAGCCGTCGCCGAGCACGCCGACGATCACGCCTTCCGGCAGCGCGACGCGCTGGAGCACGGTCTCGCCCAGCGCCAGCACGACCTGGCTCGACGAGAACAGCCCGCGCGGCTGGGCCTGACGCACGAAGTTCTCGAGATCGGCGCCCCAGAGATTGGAGAAGACCACATCCGGGCGCGAGGCCGAGAGCTTCGAGATCTCGGTCTGGAAATTGGCCGAGCCGAGCTTCGGGAAGAGCTCCGCGACGACCTCGACATCGGGCTTCAGCGCCTTCATCGCGGTCTTGAAGATCAAAGCCGCGTCATGGCCGAAAGCATAGTCGGGATTGACGATGGCGATGCGCTTCACGTCCGGCTTCTGCTGCAGCAGGTAGAGCGCATAGGCGACGAATTCGGGGATCGTGTTGCCGTTCGGGCGGAAATAATAGCGGCTCTTGCCGTCGAGCAGGAGCTGGTGCGTGTCGCAGTTCCAGCCGATCGTCGGGGCCTGCAGCTGCTCGGCCAGCGGCGCCAGCGCGAGGCAGTTGGCGCTCGACAGCGCCGCGATCATCACCTGATTGGTCTTGTCGTCGGCGAGGCGGCGGTACTCGGCGATGACGCCCTGCGTGCCCTGCGCCTCGTCGACATAGGTCGCCTTCAGCGGCACGCCGCCGATGCCGCCCTTGGCGTTGATCTCGTCGATCATCAGCTCGGCTGCGTTCTTGCCGGGCATGCCATAGGCGGCGGCCGGGCCTGAGGTGAAGGTGAGCACGCCGATGCCGAGCGCGGCCGGCTTGTCCTGCGCGAAAGCCGGCGCGGCGAGCGCCCCGAGCGAAACCGCCAAGGCGGCCATCCAACCTGACTTGATCATCACTGCTCCTCTCCGTTTGCCGGCTGCCCGGTTTCGGGCTCCGCAGCCTTGCGTCGCCGGCTTGCGACATCCCCGCGCCATTCCCGACGCTTGAAGGCATCATAAAAATCCTTGTGAAACCTCACAAGGATTTTTATGATGCAGCCGAGAACTTTTTTGCGGCCGGCTGCCTACGGAACAGGCGGCTCATTCCTGGAAGGTGATGTGATGAAGACCCTGGACCTGACCGTGGAAAGCCGCAGCGGCTCCGCGCCCCTCTCGGCTGCGATCGATGAATTGGTGATCGGCGGCTGGGCCGGACGCGACAAGGCCGCGATGGAGCACCACATGGTCGAGCTGGAGGCACTGGGCGTGAAGCGCCCGGCCTCGACGCCGGTCTTCTATCGCGTCGCGGCCGCCCGCCTGACGACCGATCCGGTGATCGAAGATGTCGGCGCCAACAGCAGCGGCGAGGTCGAGGCCGTGCTCTTCGCCTGCGGCGGACGCACCTATGTCGGCGTCGGCTCGGACCATACCGACCGCCAGGTCGAGACCTATGGCATCAGCGTCTCCAAGCAGGTCTGCGACAAGCCGGTCGCGGACACCGTCTGGCCCTATGAAGAGGTCGCCGGCCATTGGGATGAGCTGATCCTGCGCAGCTTCGCGGTGATCGACGGCGAGCGCCGCAAATATCAGGAAGGGCCGATCTCCGGCCTGCTCGCCCCGGCCGACCTGATCCGCGGTTTCAGCGAGAGCGGCGAACTGCCCGAAGGCACGGCGCTGTTCGGCGGCACCATGCCGGCGATCGGCGGCATCCGCATGGCCAGCCGCTTCGAGGGCGAACTGGAGGACCCGGTGCTGAAGCGCAGCCTGCGTTTCGGCTATGATCTGAAGATTCTCCCCATCCGGGGTTGATCCCGTCCCCATCCGGAAGAACGATGCTGACGACCTCTCCGACTCGGTGCAGAGACACGTGACGCTTCTGGATATGCACAAGGGCGCGCAGCGGCATGTCTCGCTGCGCGAACAGGCCTACAGCGCGATCAAGCGCCTGATCATCACCTGCGAGCTCAGGCCGGGCGAAATCCTGAGCGAGCCGGCGCTCAGTAGCCAGCTCGATATCGGCCGCACGCCGATCCGCCAGGCCATCGACCGGTTGCTCAATGACGGACTGGTCGAGGTGATGCCGCGCAAGGGCACGATCGTGAAGCCGGTCAGCCTCGACGAGATCTTCAACATCATCGATGTGCGCGTCGTGAACGAGACCTTCTGCGTGCGCGTCGCCGCGGCGCAGGCGGGGCCGGATGTCGCGGTACAGCTCAAGCGCAATCTCGACGCCATGCTGGCGGCCGCACACCAGCGCGAGATCGAGACGATCGCCGGGCTCGACCAGCAGTTCCATGCGCTGATCGCCGGCTCGGTGCGCAACCCGGTGATGAGCGACCTGTTGCGGAACCTGCACGAGCGCTCGGCACGGATGTGGTTCATCTCGCTCAGCGCCAACGAGCAGCACCTGCGCATCTGCGACGAGCATGCCGCGATCGTCGACGGCATCGCCCGGCAGGACCCCGACCTCGCCGAGCGGGCGATGCGGGAGCATATCCAGTCCTTCCGCGCGAACATCACGCGGCAGGCCTGAACGGTCCCCACCTTAGCTTAGCGGCTGGCCAGCGCCGCTTCCGCAGCGGCCGCGATCCCGAACAGCGCCGCGTCCTCGCCGCCGGCCCGGGCCAGCATCAGCCCGGCCGGGGCCTCGCCGGCACGGTGCATCGGCAGCGAGATCGCGCAGCCGTCCATGACGTTGATCAGGCCCGGGTTGCGCAGCATCAGGAGGTTGATGCGGGCGAAGGCCTCGTCGTCCTCGGCGAGCTCGGCGATCGTCGGCGCGATCGTCGGCACGGTCGGCATCGCCAGCACGTCGAAGGCAGAGACCTCCGCGCGCATCGCCGCGACGAAGGCCGCCCGCGCCTGGACGAGCTGGATGTAATCGGCGGCATCCTGGTTGCGGCCGCGCAGCACGCGCGTGCGCACCCGCTGGTCGTAGCCGTCGCCCTTGGCCTCGATGAGGTCGCGGTGATGGGCATAGGCCTCGGAGGGGGCAAAGCCCCCCTTGGCGTTGAGGCGGGCGACCTCGGCGAAGCGGGCGAAGGGCACGTCGATGATGGTCGCGCCGGCCTTGGCGAGCAGGTCCAGCGCGCGGTCGAAGCTTGCGGCGACATGCGCGTCGAGCCCGTCGAGCGCGACGGTCTGCGGCACGGCGATGCGCAGGCCCTTGAGGCTCGACGGCCCTTCCGACGTAAGCGTCACGCCGCTCATGATCTCGTGCAGGATGCGGCAGCATGCGACGCTGTTGGCGAGCGGCCCGATCGAGTCGAGCGTCCGCGACAGCGGGAAGGCGCCTTCGCGCGGCACGCTCGACGCAGTCGGCTTGTAGCCGGTGATGCCGCAGAAGGCGGCGGGGATGCGGCAGGAACCGCCGGTGTCGGAGCCGATGCCGGCGAAGGCCATGCCGTCCGCCACCGAAACCGCGGCACCCGACGACGAGCCGCCCGGAATCCGGCGGGTCGTGGCGCGCTCGTAAGGAGAAGCCGGCGTGCCGTAATGCGGGTTGAGGCCGAGGCCGGAGAAGGCGAACTCGGTCATGTTGGTGCGGCCCATCACGATGAAGCCGGCGCTGCGCAGCCTAGCGATCGCCGGAGCGTCGCGCTCGGCAGGGGCGGCATCCGCCAGCACCGTCGAGCCGGCCGTGGTCGGTTCGCCGGCAAGGTCGAACAGGTCCTTCACCGAGATCGGGATGCCGGCGAAGCGCGACGGGGCGAGCCCGGCGCTCCGCAGCTTGTCCATCGCCTCGGCGGCGGCGAGCGCCGCCTCGCGATGGACCTTGATGAAGGCCAGCTTCCCCTCCCCGTCCGGGGCGTCGATCCGGGCGAGAGCCTCACGCACGAGGGCGAGCGCGCTCGTCCGGCCGGAGGCGAGATCGTCGGCAAGGGCGGAAAGGGTGCGAGCCATGGGCGTATCAGACCGGGTCGAAGTAATGGATTTCGAGGAGCAGGCAGCCGCCCTCGGACTTGAACGGCCCATGTTTGGCATGCGGCGGACGAACCGCATAGGTGTGCGGCGGGAAAGCCGTCCCGCCATTGCCGCTGGCATCGTTGCCGACGGTCAGGTCGCCCTCGACCAGATAGACCTCCTCCCAGTAGTCATGGGAGAACGGCGCGGTGGTGTAGACGCCGGGCTGGAAGCGCAGCAGGCGCGTGCGCGTGCCACGGTTGTTGACCTCGTCCAGCGCCCCCGAGAGGATCTTCTGCTGGATGCCGGCGGGATAGCCGGCCGGG
The DNA here is from genome assembly GCF_058783685.1 of Allobosea sp. FW305-C-101. Taxonomy (NCBI): domain Bacteria; kingdom Pseudomonadati; phylum Pseudomonadota; class Alphaproteobacteria; order Hyphomicrobiales; family Alloboseaceae; genus Allobosea; species Allobosea sp. FW305-C-101. The sequence continues at coordinate 1,311,042 of NZ_JBYSYT010000001.1, forward strand.
ACTTCCCAGCCGCTGGTCATGTCGAGCGTGTAGAACTCGTCGTGCGTCTTGTTGACGGGCATGGCTTTTCCTTTCGCGCTCAGGCGGCGGGCTTGCTGTCGAGATCGTAGGAATCCAGCATCGACTGCACGATGCCGCCGGCCTTGCCCCAGTCATAGGTGCGGAAGGAGTGGCCCTTCGTCACGAAGGTCGCCCCGGCATAGAACATCTCGTACTGGTGATGGCGCGAGCCGAACTCGGAGCCCACCGCGTCCCAGGCGAGCTTGTAGAACTTCACCCGGTCATGCGAATTCGCGGCCGGCGACTGCTGGGTCTTCTCGATCATCGCGGCGATCTCGGGATTGGCGAAATCCGCGATCGAGGACGGCAGCATGATCATGCCGCCGCCGGCGAGCTCGCGCAGCGAGTTCAGGATCTTCGGATACATCTGCTGGGTCAGCACCTGCGCCGAATAGAGCATGTGCCGGTCGGGCACGTAGTAGGGGCCGACCTGCGTGCCCTTGGCTTCCATCGCGTTGACGAAGGCATCGACCATCGCGGCCTCCGCCGCGAGCTGGCCGAGGATTTCGCGGACCTGCGGGAACTGGGTGATGCCGTTGGTCTGCGTCGTGCGATGGGCGATGCCCATCAGGAACTGCAGCTTGACCTTGAGGCGGATCATCGCCTGGTAGTTCTGGTAGACATGCGCCGGCGTCGCATGGAACTGCTTCTGGCACATCTCGACGCTGCCATCGATGAAGACGCGGTCCCACGGCACCTTCACGTCATCGAAGAACAGCACGGCGTCGTTCTCGTCGTAGCGGCTCGCCAGCGGGTTATCGAAGATCGAGCCGGCCTGCGCCTCATACGACTTGCGCGAGAGCATCTTCAGGCCCTTGCTGTTCATCGGGATGGCGAAGGAGACGGCATAGCGCTCCTCGCCGGGCTGCATCGGCTGGATCGTGGTGACGAAGACCTCGTTGGCGACGACGCCGCCGGTCGCCAGCATCTTGGCGCCGCGGATGGTGATGCCCTCGGCATCGCGATCGACCACGCCGGCCGTCAGGAAGGGATCGGCCTGCTCGGCCGCGTTCTTGGAGCGGTCGGCCTGCGGGTTGATGATGACATAGGTCAGGTAGAGGTCGTTGTCGCGGGCGTAGCGGTAGTAGTTTTCCAGAGCCGCGGCGCGGGCGGGATCATAGCCCTCGAAGACCGGCAGGCCCATGCGCATGCCGGAGATGCAGGAGGCGACATGATCCGGCGCGCGGCCGAGGAAGCCGCCATGGATCGCGGTCCAGGCCTCGAGCGCACGGCGGCGCTCGACGAGGTCGGCATAGGAGGTCGGCAATTGCCAGATGCGATTGGCCCGGCCGCCGGTCTCGGTCTCGAAGGTCATCAGCTCGCGGCGAGAGGCATCGTTGGCGAAGTCGAACAGACCGCCGACCGAGCGCGCCACGTTGCGGAAGGCGCGATGCGTGGTGACGTCCTCGACGCGCGCGCCGTCGATGAAGATCGTGCGGCCGTCGCGCAGGCTGGCGAGATGTTCCTGTCCCGTCTTGGTCATGGGTATCCCCTCTCCGGTTGTCGTGGTGGTTCAGTAGTGGATGGGCAGCGGCCAGGACGGCTCGCGCTCGGTCTCGTCGACGAGGTCGCGGTAACGGCCGCGGAAGAACACGAGCGGCGCCGGATTGCCGGCGCGCACCGCATGGCGCAGCACCCGCACGACGAAGATCACATGGTCGCCGCCGTCATAATTGGCGTAGGGCTCGCATTCGAAATGGGCGAGCGCGCCGGTGATCAAAGGCGCCTGCGCATGGCCGACGGTGCGCTTGACCTCGGCCCATTTGTCGCTCAGCGCCCGTGCAAAACGGTTGGAAATCTGCTCCTGCTCGCGTGCCAGCACATTGACCGCGAAGCCCTTGGCTTCGAGCATGGCCGGCAGGCTGTTCGCCCGCCTGTCGACGCTGAACAGGACGAGCGGCGGATCGATCGAAACGGAGTTGAACGAACTCATGGTCATGCCGATGAGATCTTCGCCGCTGCCTTGCGCGGTGATGACCGCGACCCCCGTCGCGAACTCGCCCAGGGATTGTCTGAAGGCCCTGCCGTCCATCGTTCCCTCCGGTTGCCATCCGCAACACTCATTTGCTATATAGCTTTGTAATAAAGCTATATAGCAAAGTCAACAACCCGAATGACGGACGAATCATGTCGATCGAGAACCGGCGCCTGACCGTGGCGAAACCCGATTTGCTGGAGGGCGGGAGCGACGCGCGTTTCCGCGACATGCTCTATGACTTCTTCGCCTTCGGCAGCCGGCTGGAGGAGGCCCGCGCGCGCTTCGCCGGCTATATCGGCCTGACGCCGCCGCAATACCTGATCCTGATCGCGGTCGGCCGCGGCGCGCCCGACAACGAGCTCGGCGTCGCGCAGGTGGCCGAGCGGCTGCATCTCAGCGGCGCCTTCGTGACCATCGAGCTGAACAAGCTGGTGAAGAGCGGCCTCGTCGAGAAACGCCCTCATCCGAGCGACGGGCGCCGGGTCACCCTCACCGTCACGGCGACCGGCTTCCAGAAGCTGGAGCAGCTGGCCTCGCTGCAGCGCCCGGTCAACGACGCGCTGTTCGCACCGCTCGACCGCGAGACCTTCGAGGCGCTGAGCGGCGTGATGCGCCGCCTCGCCTCCGGATCGGAGCAGGCCATCCACCTCGCGGACCACATCATCGCCAGCGAGACATCACCGGGGACGCGGAGCTAGGCCGCATTCCTTCGTGCATGCACGGCCGCTAGGGTGGGCATCCCTAGACGGAGCCTGCCATGCCCAAGCGCATCATCACCTCGGACCGCATCCACAAGGGCCGCCTGCCCTTCGCCCAGGCGACCGTCGCCGGCGGCTTCATGTTCGTCTGCTGCGTCGGCACGGACAAGGACGGCAAGCTCGCGATCGGCGATCCCCGGGCGCAGACCCAGCAATGCATCGACAACATCAAGGCGCTGCTCGAAGAAGCCGGCGGCAGCCTCGACGATGTCGTGAAATGCACGGTCTACGTCACCGACCGCGCCTATTGGGAGCCGATGAACGAGATCTATTTCGCCAATTTCGCCGAGGCGACGCCGCATCGCGTCTCCTGCATCGTCAACGGGCTGGGCTCGCCGAACTGCATCGTCGAGATCGACGCCACCGCCTATCTCGGCGACAAGGCCTGACCGGCCTCTGTTCCCAGCCGCATCGCGCGGGCATAACCGCGCGGTGCGAAGCGCAGCGCCATCAGACCTGCCAGCACCGCACATGTCAGATGCATCAGCCAGCCGGCGGTGAAGCTGCCGGCAGCATCGCGCATTAATGCGACGATCCAGGGCGGGATGGCGGAGATCAGGAAGCCGCCGCCCTGCATCAAGGCCGAGAGCGCCCCGGCATTGGCGGGGTTGTCGAGATGGTCGAGCGCCACGATCAGGAAGAGCGCGAAGCCGGCGCCCAGCCCGACACCGATCGCCACCGCCCAGACTGTCGGCGCCGCCAGTGGCCACCAGGCGAGGCCGGCAAAGCCGACGACCTGACAGCCCAGCGCGAGCCAGATCCAGAAGCGGCGATCGGGATTGCGGGCCGCCAGCGCGGGAATGCCGAGCGCCGCCACGGCCTGGCTCGCAGCCATGACAGCCAGCAGGCCACCGCTCTGAGCGCCCGACCAGCCCATCGCCTGATAGGCCGGCGCAAGCCAGGCGACCACTGAGGCATAGCCGCCGTTCACCAGTCCGAAGCAGATCATCAGCAGCCATGTGCGCGGACGCCGCAGCAGGACAAGCGCCGGCAAACCACCGCCCTGCCCTGATCGGCCGGACGGCAGCGCCACCGCCGAGACCAACGCCGCCAGCGCGGCTGGCAGGGCGATCCAACCGAGGCCGAGATGCCAGCTTCCGGAGCGTGCGGCGATCAATGGCGAGAGTTGGGCGCCGAGCGCACCGCCACCCATCAGCATCGCCGAATAAAGCCCCATCACCAGCGCGACGCGACCGGGGAACTCGGCCTTGACGATACCGGGGAAGACCGACTGCACCACCGCGACGCCAAGCCCGCAGAAAGCCGCCGTCGCGATCAGCGCCTCGCCGCTCGTCGTGACCAGACGCAACGCCGCCGCCGCGCAGAGGATGCAGAGCGCGCCGACCACCGCCACCCGCGCCCCAAGCACGCGCTGGAGCCAGGGGCCGGCGAAGGCACAGACGCCCATCAATAGCATCGGCACCAGCGTGAACAGCGAGAGGCTACCAAAACCCAAGCCCGTCGCAGCCTGGATTTCCGCCGCGAGCGGGCCGATGCCGGTCAGGAACGGGCGCAGGTTCAGGCCGACCAGAACCACGGCCGCGAGCAGCAGCGCGCGGGACGCGCCGGATGTTGTAGGCGTCATGGCTTCAGGCCGGCTTAGGCTGGCGCCGCTTCCACTCGGCATAGAGATCGGGTCCGGTTTCGAGGCGGACCGGCATATAGGCGATCTTCATCGACTGCTCGGCGAAGGGCTTTGCCAGATCGGCATAGATCGCCGCCGTCGACAGACCGAAAGGCGCGCCGTCATCGTTGGAATAGGCGTAGCAGACCTCGCTGACGCCGGAGAGCCGCATCGCCGCCATGCACATCGGGCAGGGATGACCGCTGGCATAGACCGCGCAGCCGGCGAGGCTCGGTGTTCCGAGCTTTCGGCTCGCCGCCCGCAGAGCCGTCATCTCGGCATGGGCAGTGGGGTCATGGGTCGCGACGGTCTCGTTGACACCGGTCGCGACGACCTCGCCGTCCCTGACGACGACCGCGCCGAACGGCCGGCCGCCCTGTTCCATATTGGCCTGCGCAAGCTCGATCGCCTCGCAGAGAAAACGCTGTGCCTGGCTCATGATCGCCCTCCGCTCAGCGACCGCCGGCGGCGAGCAGGATCTGCTGCATCTTCGCCTGGCCGCGGCTGCGGGCATGCTGCAACGGGGTGACGCCATCGCGATCGGCGAGGTTCACATCGGCGCCAGCCGCAAGCAGGTCCTTGACGATCTGCTGATGCTTCTCGCCGCCATCGCTGAGGATGATCGCCTCCAGCAGGCCGGTCCAGCCGAGATTGTTGATATGGTCGACCTTGACGCCGGCCGCGATCAGGGTGCGGACCGTCTCGACATGACCGCGCTCACAGGCCGGGATCAGAGCGGTGCCGCCATAGCGATTGGTGCTCTTCAGGTCGGCGCCATGTTCGAGTGTCAGCTTGAGGATGGCGAGGTGGCCCCGCGCGCCGGCATAGAGATAGGGGCTGTCGTTCATCGCATCCTTGGCATTGACGTCGGCACCGGCCTCGATCAGGGCGCGGGCGGCATTGACGCGGTTCTCATGGGTCGCGGCGAGCAAGGCGGTCCGGCCACGCTCATCGCGTGCATTGATCGCGGCCCCCTCGGCGAGAAGCCGCTTGATCGTGGCGACGTCATCCCTGGCAGCGGCGGCGTGCAATCTGGTCTCGGTCATGGCTTGTCCGAAGGCTGTCTGCGGACCGAGGGCCAGCAGGAGAAGAACGAAGGCAAGGATCGGCGAAAATCGGGTCAATTCCGTCTCCTTGATGGGCGCAGGCGGCATCGGCCGGCGCTGCCGCACCCCGTCGATCAGGCAAGGCAAGCTTGCCTTGATCCCTGAATAACGGCGCGTAGGTCCATCTGAAAATTAAATATCTGGATATTGATCAGTGGTCTTGCGAATGTAGCCGGCATCCCGGCTTCCGACACGCGGCACCGATGCTCGATCCCCGTCTGCTCCGTTCCTTCGTCGCCATCGCCGATACCGGCAGCTTCACCCAGGCGGCCGAGCGGCTCAACATGACGCAATCGACGATCAGCCAGCAGCTCGCACGGCTGGAGGAGGCGGTGGGGCGCGGATTGATCGACCGCGTCGCCCGCCCGGTCCGCGCTACGGCCTCGGGCGAGCGCCTGCTCGGCTATGCCCGGCGCATCCTGACGCTGCAGCAGGAGGCGGAGACCATGCTCGGCGATTCCGCCGGCACCGCCTCGATCCGCATCGGCGTGCCCGACGACATCGTCACTGGCAACATGGCGCAGGTTTTCGCCGGCTTCATCAGGCAGCATCGTGAAGTCCGGCTCGACGTGGTCGCGGGCTTGAGCCGCGAATTGACGCGGCGCTACCGGGCCGGCGAGTTCGACGTCGTCATCGTCAAGGAGCCATCCGCGAGTTCCGACCACCGCGCCAGCTATCCGGAGGCGATGGCCTGGTTCGAGAGCACCGAGGCGCCGGAGAGCTGGCCCGAGCCGCTGCCGCTGGTCACCTTCCCGCCCGGTGGGCTCTATCGCGATGCGATGTTCGAGCGGATCGAGCGCGAGCGGCACCGCTGGTACATCGCCCTGTCGAGCAGCAATCTCTACAACGTCATCGTGGCGGTCGAGGCCGGGCTCGGGCTCTCCCTCCTGCCGGTCGGCACCACGATCGGCCGCCGGGTCAGACCCTACGCGGCCTTCGGCATGGAGCCGGCGATGGTCGTCTCGATCTATTCCTGGGAGAAGGGCGGGCTCATCGCCGAGCTTGTCGCCGCGATGAGCGCCGTGCTGGCCCAGCGCTACAGCATTCCCGGCCAGAGCTGAGTGCGATCACCCCCGGCGGGCGGGGATCATGATCGCGCCGGAAGCGGCAATCACGAGACAGAGGCCGAGCCAATCCGTCAGCGTCGGCCGCTCGCCGAGCAGCAGCACCGAGCCGAGCACGCCGACCGCCGGCACCATCAGCGTGCCCAAGCTCGCAATGCCCGCCGGCAGGCGCGCCACCACCGTGAACCAGAGGAAATACGCCAGCGCCTGCGCGCCGATGATGTGGAAGCTCAGCGCCGTCAGCACGCGGGGCGACAGGAGCTTCGGCACAGGCAGGCCTTCGAAGACGAGCATGCCGATGCCGGCGACCACGCCGCCGATCAGCAATTGCCAGGCGGCGATCGTCAGCGCCGGGGCCGAGACCGGCCAGCGCTTGGTCACGATCGTGCCGAGCGCCCAGCTCACCGCTGCAAGCAGCGCCAGCGTCAGGCCGAAGGAGAGCTGCCCGGCGAGGATCAATGGCAGACCGAGGCAGACGAGGCCGGAGATGCCGAGCGCGAGCCCCGCAAGGCGCCGGCCGTCGAAAGCTTCGCCCAGCACGAAACGGGCGAGCAGCGTCGCCCAGATCGGCATGGTGAAGGTCAGGATCGCCGCGCGCGAGGTCGGCGCCGCGAGTTGCGCGAAGGCCAGCAGCACGTTGAAGGCGGCGATCGAAAGAAAGCCGGCGACGACCAGTCGCGGCCACTGGCCCCGCGGCACGGCGAGCGGGACGCCCCGCGCCAGTGCGATGGCGACGAGCACCAGTCCGGCGAAGCTCATGCCGGCGGCGCGCAAGGTCCAGGGAGCGATCTCGGCCAGCGAGATCCGCACCGCCGGCCAATTGAAGCCCCAGAGCAGCCCGAGCAGGGGAACGAGCAGCAGCGCCCTGCCCGGCGCCTGCCCGCTCACCCCTCGATGCTTTCGAGGCCGCACCATTCGGCGACGAAGAGCGCCATGGCGCCGGTGATGCGCTTCACCGAGGCGAGGCTGACGCGTTCGTCAAAGGCGTGGATGTTCTCGCCCATCGGGCCGTAGCAAAGCGCCGGGATCTTGTCGTAGAGCGCGTGGACGCGGGTATCGAGGTAGGCTGCCGTCATGAAGCTCTTGAGCGGCTTGCCGAGCGCTGCCTCATGGGCGCGGGCGAGCACGGCCTCCGCCTCGCTGCCGGGCTCCAGCACATAGCCCTCGGCCCAGAAGCCGTTGAACGTCACCTTCGGCGGATTGTTGGCCAGGAAGGAATCGCCGCGTGCCGCCTCGCGGATGCAATCCTCGATGCGCTGCGCCGTCTCCTTGGCGGTGACGCCGGGATAGAGCCCGACGCGGCAGTCGACGCGGCACCAGCACGGCACGGAGGAGGCCCAGTCGCCGCCCTCGATCTTGCCGATATTCAGGTTGATCGGGTGCGGGTCATTCTCGAAATGCTCGCGGCCAGCCTTCTCGACGTTGAATTGCTCCTCGAGCTTCCGCAGAGCCGCGATGACCCGATAGGCGGCGTCGATCGCGTTGGCGCCGGTGCCCATCTCGCGGACATGGGCAGGGATGCCGCGCACCTCGAACTGGAACCAGAGCACGCCGGCATTGGCGCGCGCCAGCATCTCGTATTCCGGTTCGGGGATCAGCGCAGCCTCGGCGCGATAGCCGCGCAGATGCGTCATCAGCGCGCCGTTGCCGGTCGATTCCTCCTCGACGACGGATTCGACATAGACCGTCGCCGCCGGCTGCATGCCTATGCGGCGCAGCGCATCGAGGCAGAAGAGATTGGCGGCGGAGCCGGCCTTCATGTCGGCGCTGCCGCGGCCATACATCCAGTCGCCTTCGATGACAGGGTCGAAGGGCGCATGCTTCCATTGGTCGACGGGGCCGGCCGGGACGACGTCGACATGCGCCTGCAGGATCAGCGAACGGCCCTTCTCCTCGCGGGGGCGATGAATGCCGACGACGATCGGAGCTTCGGAATGCGTGTCGGAGAAGGGCGCGCCGCCGGGATGGGCGGCGATCAGTTCCTTGTCCATGGCGAAGCGATCCATGGTGAAGCCGCGCTGCTTCATGGCCCGGAAGATGAAGTCTTGGACCGTGTGCTCCTGCCCGCGGGTCGAGGCGAAGCGGACCAGCTCCTGGGTATAGGCGACCTGCTCGTCGAAGCCCGCCTCGACGGCGGCGAGGATCTTGTCACGCAAGGCGGGATCGAGAGGCATGGGCAGGTCTCCTTTAGGCCAAATCTGTCATGGTCGGCCTTGTGCCGAGCATCCACGCCTTGCGACATGGGTGAAGGGAAAGACGTGGATGGTCGGGACAAGCCCGACCATGACGCGGAGCGCTTCCCCCTTAGTGCCCGAAGCGCCCGCCGCCCGGCACCGCCGCCAGCAGCTGCCGCGTATACGCGTGCTGCGGGTCGGCGAAGATCGCCGCGGTCGGCCCGCTCTCGACGATGCGCCCGCGCTGCATCACGGCGATGCGGTCGCAGATCTGCGCCGCGACGCGCAGATCATGGGTGACGAAGAGGATGGCGAGGCCGAGCCGCGCCTGGATGTCCTTGATGAGCTTGAGGATCTGGGCCTGCACGGAGACGTCGAGCGCCGAGACGGCTTCGTCGGCGACGAGCACGTCCGGTTCGAGCGCAAGCGCCCGGGCGATGCCGACGCGCTGGCGCTGACCACCCGAGAATTCATGCGGGTAGCGGTCGATGGCGTTGGCGGAGAGGCCGACGAGCTCCAGCAGTTCCTTTGTCCGCGTTAAGGCCTCCTTGCGCGGCGTGCCATGGGCGATGGGGCCGTCCGAGATGATGCGGCCGACGGTCTGGCGCGGATTGAGCGAGGCGAAGGGGTCCTGGAAGACCATCTGGATGCGCTTGCGCTGGCGGCGCAATTCGGCGGGCTTCAATTCGGAGAGGACGAGATCGCCAAGCGCGATGCGGCCGCGATCCGGCTCGATCAGGCGCAGGCAGCAACGCCCGACCGTCGACTTGCCCGAGCCGGACTCGCCGACGAGGCCGAGCGTCTCGCCACGGACGAGCGTGAAGGAGATGTCGTCGGCCGCCTTGACCTCGCGCGCAACACCGAACAGCGAGCGCTTGCGATAGGTCTTGCCGAGGCCCTCGACGCTGATCACCGGCGCGGTGTCCGGCAGCGGCGGCAGCACGGCCGGCGTCAGCGAGGGCACGGCGGCGAGCAGCTTCTGCGTATAGGGGTGGCTGGGAGAGCCGAGCACCTGATCGGCCGTGCCCTCCTCGACCAGTACGCCCTTCTCCAGCACGGCGATGCGGTCGGCGATCTCGGCGACGACGCCCATGTCATGGGTGATGAAGAGCACGGCCGTGCCGTGGCGATGGCGCAGGTTGTCGATCAGCTTGAGGATCTGCGCCTGGGTGGTGACGTCGAGCGCGGTCGTCGGCTCGTCGGCGATCAGGAGCTTGGGTTCGAGCGCGAGCGCCATCGCGATCATGACGCGCTGGCGCTGGCCGCCGGACAGCTCGTGCGGATAGGCTTTTGCGAGGCGCGGCGGATCGGGCAGGCCGACCTCGGTCAGGAGGTCGATGGCGCGGGCCCGGCGCGTCGCCTTGTCGTGCAGGCTATGGGCCTCGAAGGTCTCGACGATCTGGTCGGAGATGCGCATGACCGGGTTGAGCGAGGTCATCGGCTCCTGGAAGATCATGCCGACCTCGCGGCCGCGCACGTCCTGCATCGCCTGTTCGTCGAGGGCGAGGAGATCCCGCCCCGCGAGCTTGATGGAACCGGCGACCGGCTTCACCGCCTTGGGCAAGAGGCCCATCACGGCATGGGCGATCATCGACTTGCCGGAGCCGGATTCGCCGACGACGCAGAGCGTCTCGCCCGGCTGGATAGTCAGCGTAACCTTTTCGACCGCGTTGGCGCGGTCGGCCATTGCCGGCAGGGCCAGCGTCAGGCCTTCGATGGAGAGCGCGGGAGCAGTCATTCCCGCCCCCTGGCCAGACGCGGGTTCAGGGCGTCGTTCAGCCCCTCGCCGGCGAGATTGAGCGCGAGCACCGTCAGGAAGATCGCGAAGCCCGGGAAGAACGAAATCCACCAGGCGTCGAGCAGGCGCGTGCGACCGGCCCCGACCATATAGCCCCAGCTCATCAGGTTGGGATCGCCCAGACCGAGGAAGGAGAGCGAGGATTCCAACAGGATCGCCGAGCCGATCATCAGCGAGCCCATGACGATGATCGGCGCGATGGTGTTGGGCAGGACCTGGCTGAAGATGATCCGCGGCGTCGACTGGCCGATCGTGACGGCCGCCTGAACGTATTCGCGACTTCGCAGCGAGAGCACTTCGCCTCGCACCAATCGCGCCACGGGGGGCCAACTGACCACGCCGATCGCGAGCACGATCGAGCCGAGCTGCGGCTGCAGGATCGCAACCAGCACGATGGCAAGCGCGAAGGAGGGAATGGTCTGGAAGAACTCGGTGAAGCGCATCAGCGCGTCATCGACGAAGCCGCCGGCATAGCCGGCGACGGCGCCAAGCGGCACGCCGATCACCAACGCGACCAAGGTCGAGACCACGCCGATCATCAGCGAGACGCGCGCGCCATGGACGAGCCCGGCGGCAAGGTTGCGGCCGAGTGTATCGGTGCCGAGCGGGAAGCGCTCGTTGACGAAGGGCGCGAGGAAGGGCCGCGCGACCGGGCGCCAGGGCGATTGCGGATAGAGCGTCGGCGCCAGGATCGCGAAGGCAACGACGGCAAGCAGGATGACGATGCCGATGACGGCGCCGCGATTGCGGACGAAGCGCTTGAGGAAGTTCATGCGTGCGCCTCGATGCGCGGATCGACGATCCGGTAGACCAGATCGGTCGCGATGTTGAAGCAGACGACCATCGCCGAGGAGACGAAGAAGACGCCGAGCAGGACGGAATAGTCGCGCTGGACCAGCGCATCGAACATCAGGCGCCCGATGCCGGGCCAGGCGAAGACGGTCTCGGTCAGCACGGCACCGCCGACGAGCTGGCCCGCCTGCAAACCGGCCAGCGTCACCACCGGCAGGATGGCGTTGCGCGCGACATGCCGCCGCCAGACTCTGGACTGCGAGACGCCCTTGGCGCGCGCCGTCTTGACGAAATCCGCGCCCGCCACCTCCAGCATCGAGGCGCGCATCATCCGGGCATAGAGCGCGGTGAAGAACAGGCCGAGCGTCAGCGAAGGCAGGATGAGGTGCTGGCCGATATCGAGCGCGCGGGCGAGACCGGTATAGTTCGCGCCGATGGTCTCGTAGCCGACATTGGGCACGAGCCCGAGCTTCAGCGCGAAGACGATCTGGCTCATCAGCGCGATCCAGAACAGGGGCGTCGCGTAGAAGGCCAGCGCCAGCGTGGTGATCAGGCTGTCCGACCATTTGCCGGCGCGCCGCGCCGCGAGCGCACCCATCGCCGTGCCGACGACGAGCGAGACGATGAAGGCCGCACCGGTCAGCAGCAGCGTCGCCGGCAGGCGCTCCATGATCAGGCTGAGCACCGGCTGCTGCTGGCGATAGCTGAAGCCGAGATCGAAGGTGAGGTAGCCCTTCAGGTAGATCCAGAGCTGGGTCAGGAAGGGCTGATCGAGGCCGAAGCGCGCGCGCAGCTGTTCAAGCAACTGCGCATCGGCGGCGCCGGCCTCGCCGGCCAGCACCTGCGCGGGATCGCCGGGCGCCGCCCGGATCAGCAGGAAGTTCAGAACGGCGATCGCGAACAGGACGATGACGCCCTTCACGAGCCGGCCGGCGAGGAATTGCGCGAGGTTCATTCAGGACTTTCGTGAAGCCGGGTCATCCCGCGCGCGCCGCGGCGCGAAGTGCCGCTGCGCAGACGCGGGACCGTCGTCAGAATGGGGCGGCCCTGGAGCCAACCCCGATACGATCCCGGATCGCCGCTTCGCGGCGTCCGGGATGACGCCTCTCCGCGAGCTGCCTCACTCTTTCCAGGCGTCGCGGAAGCCGTCGTTCACGCCGACGCCGGTGGTGACGAGGTTCTTGACGTTGCAGCGGTAGATGGTCGGGAAGTCCATCTCCAGCAGCCAGAGCACCGGCAGTTCGTCGGCCAGGACCTTCTGCACCTTGGTGTAGAGGTCCTGGCGTTCCTTGTCGGTCGGCGCGATCGCGGCATCGGCGAAGAGCTTGTCGACCTCCGGATTGGAGTAGCCGCCGACATTGGCGAAGGGATTGCCCTTGGCGATGTTGGAGGAGATGTAGGAGCGCGCCACGCCCATGGCGGGGTCGCCGAGCTGGTAGAGGAAGTTGAAGTTCAGGTCGAAATCCCAGTTCGACGCCTTCTGCGTCCAGCCGGGCACGTCGGTGTTCTCGATCTGCACCTTGACGCCGACATCCTCCAGGTTCTGTTTGATCGCCTCGGACCAGCGGCTCCAGGTCTCGCCATAGGGCAGGTTCAGGAGCTTGATCGTCTCGCCCTTGTAGCCGGACGCCTTGATCAGCTCCTTCGCCTTGGCGGGGTCAAAGGTGTATTTCGGCACGTCACCCGAATAGAACTTGGTCTTGGACGAGATCGGCCCGGTCGGCAGCTTGCCGAGGCCGCCCCAGACCACATCCTTCCCGAATTCGCGATCGATCGCGTACATCAGGCCCTGGCGGAACTGCTTGTTGCCAAGGATGCCGTTGCGCACGTTCGGGGTGAGCCAGGCGTGGGGCGCGAACATCTCCCAGCCCTTGGTCGTCATGCAGGTATTAGGCAGCTTCGACAGCCGCGCGACGTCGTAGACATCGACCGAGCCACCGGTCAGTACATCGACCTTGCCCGTCTCGTAGGCAACGGCGCGGGCGGCTGCATCGGGAATGATCTGCCAGTAGATCTCGTCGAGGTTCGGCTTGCCCTTCAGCCAGTAGTCCTCGTTCTTGACGAGGTGGATATAGGAGCCCTTCTTCCACTCCTTGAGCTTGAAGGGGCCGGTGCCGATCGGCGTATTGTTGGCGGGGTTCGCGCGGTAATCCGTGCCGTCATAGATATGCTTCGGGATCATCGGCGCGGAAGCGACCTCCTGCGTCATGATCATCGGGCCGAAGGGCTGCTTCAGCGTGATCTTGACGGTGAGATCGTCGATCTTCTCGATCTTCTCGACCTGGGCGTTGACGATCGGGCGCCAGCGGGGATGGACGTCGCGCAGGAACTTGTCGAGGGTGAAGACGACATCGTCGGCGGTGAACGGCTTGCCGTCATGCCATTTCACGCCTTCCTGCAGCTTGAAGGTGTAGGTCTTGGCGTCCGGCGAGATCTCCCAGCTCTTGGCGAGCGAGGGCTGCGGTTCGAGCTTCTCGTTATAGCGCAGCAGCGATTCGTAGATGTTGCCGGCGACCATGTTGGTCGGGCCGTTCTGGTTGAGGCCCTGCATCAGCATCGGCGGCTCGGGCTGGACGACGACATGGACCGTCCCGCCCTTCTTCGGCTCCTGGGCCGCCACGCCGCCCAGAACGAAAACCGACGCCGCCAGCGCCAGACTCACCCGCAATCCCGTCATCCCACGCACCATCTGCCTGTTCCCCTGCCTCGTACCGAGATCATATCGTTTGAATCGGGCCTCGTAGGACCGGACCGGCGCCATCGCACCCGATCCCGCGTCTCTTGGCAAGCACCGCGCCAACTGCCCGGATGGATCAGCGGGCCATGCTCGCCAGAGCGCCCCGCATCGAGGCGCTGGAAATACCGAACAGGCCGCCATAATGCGTCTCGAGATCGGTGATCACGAACATCACGGTCGAGATCGAGACGATGCCGATCGCGAGCACGATCGCGGCGAGACGTCGCCGCGGGATCTGCAGGCCGAAGCTCAGGAAGACCAGCATCAGCCAGAAGGTCAGGATATTCGTGAACAGCGGCGAGACGGGGCCGTGCACATCCTCGATCACGGCCCAGCGCCGCTGCTGCACCCGCTGATAGGTCGCCCGGCACTCCGTCGCGAGATTGGCATGGAGCGCGTCGGTCGGCGCCAGACCGTTGATCGCCCGGCCGATGCGCGCGATCAGGGCGCCGAGCGAGGGGTCGGCGCCTTCGCGGGCCATGCCTGTCGTATCGGGGTAGGAGACGCCTTCAGGTTTCGGCTCCTGCGGCCAGGTGCTGGCGACGACGCCGGCCGTGTAACTGCGCAGATCGAGCCGGATCGGATCGGCCTCGGCACCATAGCTGCGCAGGCATTCATCGAGCTGCGCGAGCGCGGCCGCATCGGCGTTGCGGTCGCGATAGGCCTGGTCGAACGTGCCCTTGACGTTGGAGAGCTGCAGGCTGAGCACCAGGGCGGCGAAGGTGACGAGCAGGCTCGTCACCAGCCGGATCGCCTCCAGGGTGCGCTCGGAGAGATGCTCTTCCGACAACCAGCCGCGCAGCTTGATGCCGAAGATGGCGCTGCCGCTCAGCAGCGCGCAGAAGGTGAAGGCTGCCAACGTCTCGGGCATGGTGGCGATCGTTCCGGACGGATGCGGTGCTTGCGCATACCGGTCCAGATGGGCGTGCGATCGCGGGCCCTGTCAACATCTCCGGCGGCGATACGCAGCCTCAGCACCTTCTCTTCAGCGGAGTTCCTCGACATAGGTCGCGACGAAGCGGACGAGCTCGCTCTGCCGGGCCGTGCCGGTCTTGGCGAAGAGACGCTGGAGGTGGGTGCGGGCCGTGGTCGGCGCGATGCCCAGCCGCTTGGCGGCGATGATCGTGTCGAGCCCTTCGACCATCAGGACGAGCATGCGCTCCTCGGTCGGCGTCAGGCCGCAGGCCTCGCTGACCCGGGCGATGTTGCGGTCGATCGCACTTTCCGGATCATCCACCGTCAGGACGAACAGTTCGATGCTCGCCAGATGCACGGCATCGACCGCGACCTGCCGGCCGTTGCGCAGCACCAGCGGCAGCCTCGTCTCGCCAGCCGTGCTGCCATTGCGGCAGCGCTTCAGCCAGACCTGCAATCGCGCCATGAAATCCTTGTCGCAGGCGGTGAAGCGGTCGAGGCCGCCCAGCCCGTCATGGGCGAGCGCCGCCGCACCACGGTTGCCGAAACGCTGGTTCAGGTCGGCATCGATGACGAAAACCGGCCTGGAAGCCTTCCCGAAGGCATCGGAAGCGATGTCATGGCGCGGCGGAAACGGGGTGTAGCTCGTCCTGCAGGCAATCGAGACATGAAGCGACATTGCAATATCCATTCTGCAATCCACGGACCGCCGCGCCACCTCGCCCCGGGACACCCGAGACTTGCCGGATGCGGCTCCGTTCCTCTTGGTCGCGGCAGATCGCGGAGAGGTTCAACCTTCCCTGTTTTTGGACTGCTATTGGATATCTAAACTGGAGACCTGAAGCGACGGCCTCTACCGCAGGATGTCAGGCGGTCAGCGTCAGCTTGTAGGTATAGGTATCGCCGCGGAACAGGCCCTCGACATATTCGAGCATGTCGCCGTCTGCACCATAGCTGCGCCGCTTGATCAGCAGGCAAGGCACGGGAACCGCGAAGCCGAAGATCGCGCATTCCTCGACGGTGGGCGCCGCGGCCTCGATGGTCTGGTCGCAACGCGTCAGCGGCAGGCCGAGCGCGGCGAGGCGGGCATAGACCGAGCCCGAGAGATCGCTCTCGGCCAGGTCGGGCGCACGCTCCAGATTGTACCAGGCGACCTCGCGGGACATCGGGATGCCGTCACCCGAACGGATGCGGACCAGCTTGAGGAAGCGCGCATGCGATGAGTGACCGAAGATCGAGGCGATCAAGCGGTCGGTGACCACAGCGCGCTCGACGATGCGGGAGGACGGCACGCGGCCGAGTTCCTGCATTTCCTCGGTAAAGCCCTTGAGCCGATCCATGCCGGAATGCAGGCGCGGCCCCGAGCCTTGCACGATCGAGCCGAGGCGCCCCTGCGCGCTCAGCAACTTTCGCTCGCGCAAGGCGTTGTAGGACCGCTGAACGGTGGCTCGGCTGATATTGAGGCGTTCGGCGAGCTGGCGCTCGGCCGGAAGTGTCGTGCCCGCCGGCAGGGTGCCGTCGCTGATCAGTTGAGACAGCTGGTCTTCAAGCTGCTGGTAGAGCGGCTTGGCGGTGTCGGTGCGCAGTTCCAGCAGGTCCTGGAAGGGCGGCTTGGCGAGAGGCGTCTTAGGCACTGTCTTGGTTTGCATGAGCGTGTCACAACCCGCGTAGCAGTTCGTGAATGGCAAAATCAAATTCCCGGAGACTGCCGTGACCGGCAAACCCGTCTTTGTGCTCGGAAGCTTCGTCGTCGCCTGCTCGGCGAAGGTCGCCCGCTTCCCGCGCCCCGGGGAAGCACTCGCCGCCGAGACCGTGACGATCGAGCCCGGCGGCAAGGGGCTGAACCAGGCGATCATGGCGCGACGCCTCGGCATGGATGTGGAGGGCCTGCTCGCAGTGGGCGACGACCTCGCCGCCGCCTTCGCCTTGCCGGCGCTCGAACGGGCCGGCCTGCCGCCATCCATGTTGGTCCGGCTCACGGGCAGCACCGGAAGCGGCATCGGCTTCACCGATGCCAGTGGAGAAACCTGCGTCGCCATCGCATCCGGCGCCAATCTCGCCCTCTCGGCCGAGCATGTGCGGCAGCGAGCGAGGGCCATTGCCGGAGCGGCGTTGGTGACGGCCCAGTTCGAGATCGGCGACGCGCCGATCGAGGCGGCTTTCGCCCTGGCCAGACAGGCCAGCGTTCCGACCCTGCTCAATCCCTCGCCCTTCCGGGACATTCCTGAAGCGATGCTGGCGCGGACCTCGATCCTGATCGTCAACGAGAGCGAGGCCGGCAGCCTCGCGCTCTCGCTGGGCGTGGAGCCAGACGGGATGACGCAGCCGCGGCATTTCGCGGCGGAGTTGGTGCGGGAGTTGATGAAACGCGGGCCAGAGCTCGTCGTCGTGACGCGGGGCGCGGCCGGGGCGATCGCTGCTACGGCGGATGGTCAGATCATCGAACAGAAGGGCTTTTCCGTCGAGACCATCGATTCGCTCGGCGCTGGCGACGCCTTTGCCGCAACGCTTGGAGTCCGGCTGGCGACGGGACGTTCTCTGCCCGACGCCCTGCGCGATGCAGCGATCGCCGGAGCCCTGACGACGACCCGACACGGCGTCTTCGACGCTCTCCCGACGCATGCCGCCATCGACGCCATGGCCGGCAGGTGAGGTCAGCCCGGATCGATAAAAAACTTTGGATTGTTTTTGGACTTTTCCCGAGCGCTCCATGCTGCTAGCTTCCGAGAGGCGCGCCACGCGTGCGTCTTCCGTGGCCAGCCGGGATGTCTCATGCCGCGCCTCGATGTCGATACCGTCACGTCCGCGATCGACCAGTTGCTGGCGGGCGCGATGGATGAAGAGCAGATGCAAGCCGCCGCCGAAGCGATGCGGCTGCTGTTCAACGGCTCGAAAGCCTGCTTCGCCGGCTTCGGGCCGAGCCCGGAGGACTGGGCGTCCTATGCAACCAATCCCGATGCCGCGCTGCAGGAACGCTGCTTCGGCGACCTCGCCTCCGACTTCATCGAGATGGGCGACGCATTGCGCGATATCCCCCTCGGCGTGATCTACCGCGACAACGAGGTGTTCGGCGAGGAAGCCCTGCGCAGCACGCGCGTCTGGCAGGAATGGATGCGCCCGCAGGACATGTATGGCGGCATGGCCTGCCGCCTCGCCAAGAACGGCGAGGCCTTCTGGTTCTTCGACATCCAGCGCGGCCGACAGCAGGAAGCCTTCGACGCCGAGGACGTCGCCCTGCTCGAAAAGCTCTATCCGGTGCTCAGGCGCGTCGTCGAACTGCGCCGCCATATCGGCCGGGTGACGATCCAGCGGGACGAGGCGCGCGGTGCGCTCGACCGGGTCGCGATGGGTATCGCGATCCTCGACCAGGATATGCGGATCGCCTACGCCAACGAGGGCGCCGACGAGATATTGTCGGACCCCGACAGCGCGGTCGGGCTGCGGCAGGGGCGGCTCTTCGCGCGCCAGCCGGCCGACCAGCGCCAGCTTCGGCAGCTGGTCGAGGGCGCGCTGCGCAGTGCGCAGGATCCCCTTGCCCCGACACAGGCCAGCATGATCCTGCATGGCGAGGACGGATCTCATTCGCTTTCAGCCTGCGCCATGCCAGCGCCCCCCTCCCCGCAGGCTCATGCGGCCGGCAAGGTGCTGATCGCGCTGCGGCGGCTGGAAACGGCGACCAATCTTGTGGCGTGCGCGCGCCAGCTTTTCGATCTCACCGATGCGGAAGCGAAGTTCGCCTCCGCGCTCGCGAGCGGATCATCCCTGACGGAAGCGGCCGAAGCCCAGGGCGTCCGGATCTCGACCGCACGCACGCACCTGGCGCGCATCTTCCAGAAGACGAACACGCGCCAGCAAAGTCAGCTCGTTTCACTGCTACGCAGCGCGGCGCTCCCCCTGCGCCCACGCTGAGACATCGACATCGGGGCTGGGTCGGGACGCATTCGAGCCTCGCCCGGCTCACGCGCCCGATATCCCCTCCGTCAGGCTACGAAGGGGAGATTACGGGCGCTCCACCGCGCCTTTCGTCATCCAAATGACGGAGAAGGCCCTCGTCCTAAGGCCTATTCGCCCGGCTGCGAGCCGTCATAGCCGCCGATGATCACGAGATCGGACTGGCCGGCGGCGCTGAGATGCTTCACCGCCTCCTGATATTCAGGCGAGGCATAGCAGGCGCGGGCCGTCTCCTCGTCCTTGAACTCGAGGACGACGTTGTGCTTGCGGCCCTCACCGCGAGCGAGCTTGTATTCGCCGCCGCGGACCAGGAACTTCGCCCCGTATTTGGCGAAGGCCACGGCATTGAGCGAACGATACTTGGCGTAGGCCTCGGCGTTCTCGACGTCGACGCGCGCGATCCAGTAGCCCTTGGCCACGGTCAGATCCCTTCGACAGCGACGAGATCGATCTCGCCGGCGCCCTCGCGCAGCTTGCGGGCCTCGGCATATTCCGGGGAGAAGAGATAGGCGCGGGCCGTCTCGAAATCCTTGAACTCGAGCACGACGTTGCGGGCGCGGCCTTCGCCCTCGCCGACCGTCATCTGGCCGCCGCGCACGACCGGCGTGCCGCCATATTGCTTGATCACTTCGGAGGCCTTGGCGGCATAGCTCGCCCATTTGGTCGCGTCGGTGACCTTGGCGCGGCCGATGACATATCCCTTGGGCATGGTGCTATCCGTTGCTTGAATCGAGTCCGGGCGGGAGCTTACGAAGCCGCGACGATCTCGTCCATGACCGCGCCCGCCGCCGCACGCGGGTCTGCCGCGCGGATGATGGGACGCCCAACGACAAGATGGTCGGCGCCGATGCGGATCGCCTCGGCCGGGGTCAGCGTGCGCTTCTGGTCGCCCGCGGCGCTGCCGGAGGGGCGAATGCCGGGCGTGACGATGACCATATCCTTGCCGATGACCTCGCGCACGATCTCGGCCTCGGCGGCCGAGCAGACGATGCCGTCGATCCCGGCGGTGCGGGCCTTCTCGGCGCGCAGGCGCACGAGATCGCGCACGGCGAGGCCGTAGCCGGCATCGCGCAGATCGCCGTCGTCATAGGAGGTCAGCGCGGTGACCGCGAGCAGCTTCAAGGCCGCATCGCCGCGCCCTTCGACCGCGCCGCGCATGGTCTGCGGATAGGCGTGGACCGTGAGGAAGGTGACGCCGAGCTTGGTCAGCGAGTCCACGCCCTCGGTCACCGTGTTGCCGATGTCGTGCAGCTTGAGGTCGAGGAAGACCTTCTTGCCCTCGGCAACGAGCTGTCGCGCGAGATCGAGCCCACCGGCGAAGGCGAGGCGATAGCCGATCTTGTAGAACGAGACACCGTCGCCCAGCGTCGAGACGAGGCGATAGGCATCCCAAACGGTCGGCACGTCGAGGGCGACGATCAGGCGGTCGCGGACATCGTTGATCTTTTGCATCGCGTAATTCCCTGAGTTTCGAGGGAAGGCGCATGATTCGAATGATGATGCAAGGGCGCGCAAGCCGCGCTCTTCACGAGCCCGGCGGCTGGAAGGCCGGTCGATCAGGCGGTCACTCGACCGGCGTGCACTCCATCCGCACACGCTCGCCGGGCTGGCTCGCGGTCTGGCAGACGACGTTGGCTGGCAGCGCCGATGACGGTGCAGCAGCAGCAGGCGCCGGGACGGCCGCAGCAGCAGGCGTCACGGCGGCCGGTATCGGAAGCACGGGCCGTGCCCGCGACGAGGCCAGCTGAGGCACCGGGCGGGCCACCGGCCTGGCCCTGGCCTGAGGCTGCACAACCAGCGGCACAGACTGTTCCTTGACGGGTTCGGCTAACGGAGGAGCACTCTGAACGGCCACAACGACAGGCTGGGGCTGCTCGGGAGACGAGCGCCAGGGCGTCCACGAGCCCAGCCGCGTGAAGGCTTCCATGGTCGGCCGCGTGATCGTCTCCGCGGTCGGCATCGACTGCATGCAGCCGGTCAACGCAAAGCCGAAAAAGCACACGGCTGCGCGGTTCGGGATCGACAGCATCTTCGCCGCTCCTGCTGTGGATTGATCGCGAGCGGGCGGATCGTGCCCGCGCTGCCCCGACCAAGTCAACCTTCGGCCGCATTCGCAGCGGGCAGAACGGCCACCACCATGGCCCGAAGGCAACAGCAGCATGACAATGCCGTGACGATGCGACCTGCGATCCTCCAGCGCACATCAGCTTTGCCGGAAAATGGATTTCAGCCTGCGCGGCAATGCTCTAGGCCTCGCTCCACGCTCTCCCGGAAACAGACCGCAATGTCCCTGGCTGCCCTCGTCGGGTTTCTACTGCTGACCGGCATGGCGGCCTATGTCCAGACGCTGACCGGCTTCGCCTTCGGGCTGATCGCGATGGGCGGCGTCGGGCTGACCGGCCTGCTCTCGCTGCCGGATGCGGCGATGCTCATCAGTGCGCTCACGCTGGTCAATGCGATTCAGATGCTGCTCAAGGGCTGGCGCGATGTCGACTGGCGCAAGTTCGGGCTGGTGATGGTCGCGAGCTGGCCCTTCGTCTTCATCGGCTTCCATCTGCTCGAATGGCTCGCCGCCAGCCGCGCCGATCTACTGCGGCTGGCGCTGGGTTTCGTGATCATCGTCTCCAGTCTGCAACTGGCGCGGAAACCGGAACCGCTCAAGCAGCCATCCGGAGCGCCGAGCTACCTGTTCTTCGGGAGCATCGCGGGATTGATGAGCGGCATGTTCTCCACTGGCGGCCCGCCGCTCGTCTACCATTTCTACCGCCAGCCGATGCCTCTGGTGGTCGTCCGGGAAACGCTGGTCACGATCTTCGCGCTGAACGCGCTGTTCCGCACGGGGCTGGTCATCGCCACCGACCAGATTCCCGCGCCATCGACGCTCTCGGGGCTCTTCGCCATTCCGGCGGTGATGCTGGGCACGCATCTGGCGCGGCGCTACCCGCCGCCGCTCACGCAGGCGGTGATGCGGCAGATCGTGTTCATGCTGCTGTTCCTGTCTGGCGTCTCGCTCGGCGCGCCGGCCGTCGCTCACATGCTGAAAGGCGCGCTCTGAGGCCCCGTCGCCTCAGAACTGCGGTTCCTGCGGGGCCCGCGCGGCGAAAACCTCCTGGAAGACCTGCCCCCAGACATCCGGCGGCTGCGCGCCGGAAACCGCGAGCTTGCTGTCGATGATGAAGAAGGGCACGCCGGTGACGCCGACCTTGCGGGCGTGATCCTCCAGCCCGATCACCGTCTCGCGCAACTCGTCATTGGCGAGTTCGTCGCGGGCGGCCTGCTCGTCGAAGCCCTGCTCGACCGCGATCTGGACCAGCGTCTCGAGATCGCCGATATCGCGCCCGTCCTGCCAATAGGCCTTGAACAGGGCGGCCGTCATGTCGCCGCCGCGCTGCACGGTCGAGGCGGCCGCGACCAGCATATGCGCCATGCGGGTGTTGACGCTCTTCGTGACCTTTGCCCAGTTGAAGGTGACACCGCTCTCCAGCGCCGCTTCCGACAGCCGGACCTCGATCTCCTTGCGCTTGCCG
The DNA here is from genome assembly GCF_058783685.1 of Allobosea sp. FW305-C-101. NCBI lineage: Bacteria > Pseudomonadati > Pseudomonadota > Alphaproteobacteria > Hyphomicrobiales > Alloboseaceae > Allobosea > Allobosea sp. FW305-C-101. Next base: position 1,333,526 of record NZ_JBYSYT010000001.1, read on the forward strand.
GGACCGAACTTGCCCTCCAGATACTGGTTGCGGTCCATGCCCTCGGCGGGCATTTCCGGATTCAGCTCGTAGGGCAGCCAGGTGATGACGAAGCGCTCGGTCAGGCCATAGCGCTCCAGCGCCGTCTCCAGCCGCGCGCGACCGATGAAGCACCAGGGGCAGGCAATGTCGGAGACGATGGCGAGCGGCAGCTTGTCCTGCATGTCGATATCCTCAGGTCTCAGGCGGGCGGGTAGCGATGCTGCCCGCCGTGACGGTCTTCGGCGACCGCCTCCACGCCCGGCGTCTCGCAGCCGGAGAGGAAGGCGGGGCCGACCGGAATCTTGCCGGCGCCGCCGGGAATGTCGAGGATATAGGTCGGCTGGCACAACCCGGAAAGGTTGCCGCGCAGGCTTTTGACCAGCGCCTGCCCCTCTTCCAGCGTCAAACGGAAATGCGAGGTGCCGGGCGCGAGATCGGGGTGGTGCAGGTAATAGGGCTTGATGCGGTTCTCGACGAAGGCGCGCATCAGGGCGCCCAGCGTCTCGACATCGGCATTGACGCCCTTGAGCAGCACGGACTGGCTCAGCAGGACATGGCCGGCATCGGCGAGCGTCGCGATGGCGGCGCGGGCCTCGTCGGTGAACTCGCGCGGATGGTTGGCGTGGATGGCGATATAGCTCGCCTTGCCGGGAATGCGCAGCGCCTTCGCATAATCGGGCGTGATCCGGCCGGGATCGACGACGGGCACGCGAGTGTGCCAACGCGCGACCTTGATATGCGGGATGCTGGCCAGGCGCTTCGCCACCTCGCGGACGCGGCGGGCGGAGAGGATGAAGGGATCGCCACCGGTCATGATCACCTCCCAGATCTCCGGCCGGGAAGCGAGATAGGCAAGCGCGGCATCGAGCTTCGCGCCGGTCAAGGCATCGCCGCCGGGGCCGACCATCTCGCGCCGGAAGCAGAAGCGGCAATAGACCGGGCAGGCATGGACGAGCTTGAGCAAAGCGCGATCCGGATAGCGATGGACCACGCCCTCGACGGGGGAATGGGCATCGTCGCCGATCGGGTCGGCCAGCTCCTGCGGCAGGGTCACAAGCTCGGCGGCATCAGGGATGAACTGGCGCGCGATCGGATCAGTGGGGTCGGTGGGATCGATCAAATCCGCGACGGCCGGCGTCACCGAGACGGCATAGCGCTCCGCCACCTTTTGCAGTGCCTCGCGGCGCGCGGGCGCAGCAAGACCGGCCTCGACGAGCGCGTCGATGCTGCGCAAAGGCTGGCCACCGGGAGGCTGGTGAACGGTCATGCCCTTCCCCTGCCCGGTTCCGCGACCGGCGTCCAGAGCACATCCTCGATCCGGCGCGCGCCCACGCAGAGCATGACGAGCCGGTCGAAGCCGAGCGCAATGCCGGAAGCGGCCGGCATCAGCGCCAGTGCCGCCAGGAAATCCTCGTCGACAGGATAGCGCTCGCCATAGATGCGCTCCTTCTCGTCCATATCGGCCTCGAAACGGCGGCGCTGCTCGGCCGGATCGGTGAGCTCGCCGAAGGCATTGGCGAGCTCGACGCCGCAGGCATAGAGCTCGAAGCGCTCGGCCACGCGCGGATCGCCCGGCTTCGGCCGGGCCAGCGCGGCCTCGCTGATCGGGTATTCGCAAAGGATCGTGGCACGGCCGCGACCGAGATGCGGTTCGATGCGTTCGGAGAGGATGCGGCTGAAGATGTCGGACCAGGTATCGTCGGCGGCGACACGGATGCCGGCCTCGACCGCATCGGCGGCGAGCCCGCCGCGATCTACGTCGTGATCCGCGGTCACCGTGCGCAGCAGGTCGATGCCGGCATGGCGCCTGAAGGCTTCCTGCAAGGTCAGGCGCTCGGGCTCGGCGAAGGGGTCGGCCTCGATGCCGCGCCAGCGCAGCATGGTGGTGCCGGCGGCATGCGCGGCTTCAGCCAGCAGCGCCGCGCAATCCTGCATCAGCGCCTCATAGTCCTCGCCGGCGCGATACCATTCCAGCATCGTGAATTCGGGATGGTGCAGGGCCGTGCGCTCGCGGTTGCGGAAGACGCGGGCGAAATCGAAGATGCGCGTCTCTCCGGCCGCGAGCAGCTTCTTGGCCGCGAATTCCGGCGAGGTGTGCAGGTAATAGGGATGCGGCTCGGCGGCATTGTCGATCAGCGTCGTGCCGAAGCCGTGCAGGTGCGTCTCGTTCCCGGGCGAGAGTTGAAGGATCGCCGCCTCGACCTCGGTGAAGTCGCGAGCCTCGAACCAGCGCCACAGCGCCGTCTTGATCCGCCCGCGCGCCAGCAGGGCCGGGCGGCGGTCGGCATGAACATCGGGCCGCCAGAACGGCGTCGGGGACGAACTCATCGAAACTCGCATGGAATGCGTCGGAAAGCTTTCGTTTCGCGCGCGAATGCGGTAGTTGCGCGGCGACAGGAATTCGCATAGCGCGCGACAACGCTGCGCACCAGAAGGACATTCACGTGGTCAAGGTCATCGCCTCTTCCGTCCGCAAGGGCAACGTCCTGGATCTGGACGGACATCTCTGCACCGTCATCTCGGCCGAGAGCTTCTTCCCCGGCAAGGGCACCCCGACGACGCAGATCGACATGCGCCGCATCTCCGACGGTACCAAGATGACCCAGCGCTACAAGACGACCGAGCAGGTCGAGCGCGCCTATGTCGAGGACCGCGACTTCACCTATCTCTATCAGGACGGCGAGCAGTACGTCTTCATGAACCCGGAGACCTACGACCAGATCCCGGTCGACAAGGACGTGATCGGCGACGCCGCTCCCTATCTCCAGGAGAACATGAAGGTCTCGCTCTCGGTGTTCGAGGACAAGGCCGTCGCGATCGAACTGCCGCAGCGCGTCACGCTCGAGGTCGTCGAGACCGAGCCGGTGACGAAGGGCCAGACGGCCTCCTCCTCCTACAAGCCGGCGATCCTGTCGAACGGCGTGCGCAGCGCCGTGCCGCCGCATGTCGGCGTCGGCACCCGCGTCGTCGTGATGACGGCCGACGGCTCCTATGTCGAGCGCGCGAAGGATTGATCTGCTGGCGCAGAGCGCCGCGGAAAAATCTCCTCTATAGCTTTCACGCAGCGGGCCCTTTCCGGGCCCGTTGTCGTTTCCGAGGACATTCATGACGCTCTCAGTCAAGGCCGCCGCCCTTTCCGGCTTCGTGCAGACGCTCAAGGCGCTCGACGCCATTCTCGACAAGGCCGTGGACCAGGCCGAGACCCGCAAGATCCAGCCGGAAGTGCTGCTCTCCGCCCGGCTCGCGCCGGACATGCTGGCCTTCACCCGCCAGATCCAGCTCTGCTGCGACTTCGCCAAGAACGCGGTCGCGCGTCTGTCGGGCGGCGAGAACCCGCGCTTCCCCGATGAGGAAAAGAGCTTCCCGGAACTGAAGGAGCGCATCGCCAAGACGCTGGCCTTCATCGCCGCAGCTGACAGCGCCACGCTCGATGCCGGGCTTGGTCGCGAGGTCACCTTCCCGCGCGGCCCGTCGGCGACCGTGACGATGACCGGCGAGGCCTATCTCACCCGCTTCGCCATCCCGAACTTCTATTTCCACGCCACGACGGCCTACGACATCCTGCGCCAGAACGGCTTCCAGATCGGCAAGCAGGACTTCCTGCTCGGCGTCTTCGACGCCTGAGTTCTGAAACCATGAGCGCGACGCCGGCCATCACGATCGAACGCGCCTCTCCCGGCGATGCCGGGGAGATCGCATCGCTCTATCTGGCGTCGCGCGCGGAGGCCCTTCCCTATCTGCGTCGCGTCCATAGCGACGACGAGGTCCGGGGTTGGATCGCGCATGTCAGGCTCGCCACCGGCGAGACCTGGGTCGCGCGGGAGGCCGGGCGCATCCTCGGCTTCCTCAGCCTCGACGGCGAGGACCTCGACCAGCTCTATTTGCTGCCGGGCCAGTTCCGGCGCGGCATCGGCTCATTGCTGCTCGCAAAGGCGAAAGAGCTGAGCCCGCAGCGGCTCCACCTGTTCACCTTCCAGCGGAACGCGGCTGCGCGCGCCTTCTACGAGCGCCACGGCTTCCGACTGATCGATCTCAACGACGGCGAGCGCAACGAAGAGGGCGAGCCGGACGTGCTCTACGAGTGGCGCCGATCTTTTTCAGGCGAGGGCTTGTAATCGGGACGTGCCCTCCCCATCTCAGGCTCACGGCGATGTCGAGAGCGTTCCACAGCTCTCCAGCGCCGTTGAAGACGGCCATGAGCCGAACGTTTGACGCCGGATGTACGCGCACCCGTTCAGGACATGGCCGTTGGTTCATTCCGAGGCCCGTAGCGGACATCCGCTGCGGGTCTTTTCGTTTCCGTCTCAGCCAAGCCGATGCCGGCCGCCCGCGACTTCTTTCGTCGGACGATGTGTTCGATGTCGTGTTCGCCACAAGGGCGAGCATGACGCTTCGGCTTTCTCTCAGCCTTGCAGGAACGGGTTGTTCTGCCGCTCCTCGCCCAGCGTGCTCGCTGGTCCATGGCCGGGCAGGAACTGGACGTCGTCGCCGAGTGGCAGCAGCTTGGTCTTGATCCCGGAGATCAGCGCCTCATGGTCGCCATAGGGAAAATCGGTACGGCCGATCGAGCCGGCGAAGACGGTGTCGCCCGCCAGCAGGAAGCGCAGGTCCTTCTGGAAAAAGGTGACATGGCCCGGCGAATGGCCGGGCACATGCGCAACCGCGAAGGTCAGGTCCCCAAGCGAAACCGTATCGCCCTCGTTCAGCCAGCGTGTCGGCACGACGGCTTTCATGCCATGGATATCGAAGCGCAGGCCCTGCTCCGGCAAGGCGTCGAGCAAGGGCTTGTCGCCTTCATGCGGCCCGATGATCGGGATCGACAGCGCCTGCGCCAGTTCGGTTGCGCCGCCGGCATGGTCGAGATGGCCATGGGTCAGCCAGATCGCGACCGGCGTGACGCCGAGTTCCTTGATCGCGGCCTGCAGGCGCGGGACGTCGCCGCCGGGATCGACGATCGCCGCCTCGTTGGATTTCGGCTCCCAGACGATCGCGCAGTTCTGCTGGAACGGCGTCACCGGCACGACGGCGATCTGGAGCGGTGGCTGCTGGTCGGTCATGGGAGAATCTTTCGGGGCTTGAAATGCCGGTGGCGCGGTGAGGCCGTCATTCTCGGGCGGAGCGAAGCGCAGACCCGAGAATCTCTTTCAGGAGATGCTCGGGTCAAGCCCGAGCATGACGGCGGCAGTCGCTGGGCGCAAACTCACCGCCCGCCGCAGCGATTGGCGATCAGGGCGCGGTAATTCACCAGCTCGGAATCCATCTCCGCGACGTTGCGCGCGCGCTCCGGCCCATCCTGACAGGTGGCGAAGACCGAGCGGGCCTTCTGGAGATAGGCGACATGCTCGCGAAAGATCCGGCACTGCGTGGCCTGGTCGGCGCTCGCCACGCCGGCGAGCCGCGTTTGCTGCTGGCGGAAGCCGGCTTCGTTCTGGAAGAGATCGCGCGAGCAGGTCGCCGGGCGCGGCTGCTGGGCCAGCGCCGGGGCGGCCAGCAGAAGCGCCGCCAAGGTCAGCGCGAGCCTCATCCGAGGTTCAGCTCCTTGAAGAAGTCGTTGCCCTTGTCGTCGATGACGATGAAGGCCGGGAAATCCTCGACCTCGATCCGCCAGACCGCCTCCATGCCGAGCTCCGCATATTCGAGCACCTCGACCTTGCGGATGCAGTCCTGCGTAAGCCGCGCGGCCGGGCCGCCGATCGAGCCGAGATAGAAGCCGCCATGGGCCTTGCAGGCCTCGCGCACCGCCGCCGAGCGGTTGCCCTTGGCCAGCATCACCATCGAGCCGCCGAAGGACTGGAACTGGTCGACGAAGGAATCCATGCGGCCGGCCGTGGTCGGGCCGAAGGAGCCGGACGCGAAGCCCTCCGGCGTCTTGGCCGGGCCGGCGTAATAGACCGGGTGGTTCTTGAAATAGTCCGGCATGCCCTCGCCGCGCTCCAGCCGCTCGCGGATCTTGGCATGGGCGAGGTCGCGCGCGACGACGATCGTGCCGGTCAGCGACAGGCGCGTCTTGACCGGATGCCGCGACAGCGTGGCGAGGATTTCGCTCATCGGCTGGTTGAGATCGATCTTGACGACCGCGCCGCCGAGCTTCGCCTCGTCGACATCCGGGAGGTACTTGGACGGATCGGTCTCCAGCGCCTCGAGGAAAATGCCGTCCTTGGTGATCTTGCCCTTGGCCTGACGGTCGGCCGAGCAGGAGACGCCGAGCCCGATCGGCAATGAGGCGCCATGGCGCGGAAGGCGGATGACGCGGACATCGTGGCAGAAATACTTCCCGCCGAACTGCGCGCCGACGCCGAGCGCCTGCGTCATCTTGTGGACCTCTTCCTCCATCTCGATGTCGCGGAAGGCATGGCCGCTGGGTGAGCCCTTGGTCGGCAGCGCATCGAGATATTTGGTCGAGGCGAGCTTCACCGTCTTCAGGTTCTGCTCGGCCGACGTGCCGCCGATGACGATGGCGAGATGGTAGGGCGGGCAGGCGGCGGTGCCCAGCGTCAGGATTTTCTCCTTCAGGAACGCCATCATGCGGTCCTTGGTGAGAAGCGAGGGCGTCGCCTGGTAGAGGAAGGTCTTGTTGGCCGAGCCACCGCCCTTGCAGACGAAGAGAAATTTGTAGGCATCCTCACCCTCGGCGTAGATGTCGATCTGCGCCGGCAGGTTGGTCGCGGTGTTCTTCTCCTCGAACATCGAGAGCGGCGCGAGCTGCGAATAACGCAGGTTGCGCTTGAAATAGGCGTCCGCCACACCCTCGCCGAGCGCCGCCTCGTCCTCGCCATCGGTCCAGACCTTGCGGCCCTTCTTGCCCATGATGATCGCGGTGCCGGTGTCCTGGCACATCGGCAGCACGCCGCCGGCCGCGATGTTGGCGTTCTTCAGGAGATCATAGGCGACGAACTTGTCGTTCGAGGTCGCCTCGGGATCATCGAGGATCTTGCCGAGCTGGGCGAGATGGCCGGGACGCAGCAGGTGGTTGATATCGATGAAGGCTTGTTCGGAGAGCTGGCGGATCGCCTCGCGCGAAACGCTCAGGACCTCGCGGTCGCCGATCTTCTCGACGCTGACACCCTCGCTGCCGAGCTTGCGATAAGGCGTCGTATCCTCGCCGAGCGGGAAGAGATCGACATGCGTATAGGCCATGACCAGCGGCTCCGAAACAGGGCGCGCCGCGTTCAGGGCATGAGAGACGCGGCGCCGATCTAGCCGGGGTCATAGCCCGTCGGCCGGGATCGTCCAAGCAGTCTTTAATGCGTTTAAGCCGAGAACAGGGCCTAGGCTGCCTGTGCCGCCGATTCGGCGAGGATCGCATAGATCGCCGAGGGATCGCGGACCTTGCGGACCTGTTCCAGAACGGACTGGTTGCGCAACACGCGCGCGACACGGGCGAGCGCCTTGAGATGGTCGGCGCCAGCGCCCTCGGGCGCAATCAGGACGAAGATGATGTCGACGGGCTGGCCATCGAGCGCGTCGAAATCGATCGGCTTCTCGGTGCGGGCGAAGAGCCCGACGAGGCGGTCGATGCCGGGCATCCGGCCGTGCGGGATGGCGATACCCTCGCCGATGCCGGTCGAGCCGAGGCGCTCACGCTGGAGCAGCGCTTCGAACAGCTCCCGGTCCGGCAGGCCCGTCAGCGTGGCGGCATGCTGGGCAAGCTCCTGCAGAGCCTGCTTCTTGCCGTTGGCCCGCAGCGGCGAGATCACCGCGGCGGGGCTCAGAAGATCGGTCAGCGTCATTCGCCCGTCCATGCATGTCCCGTGCCGGCCGAAATGCGTCGGCACGGGTCAGGTTCGACGGCCGGAGCGGATCGCCCGCCGGCCTTCAGGACAGCGATGCCGGCGGGTCGATCCAGCCGATATTACCGTCGCCGCGGCGATATACGATGTTCATGCGGCCATTGCCAGCGTGGCGGAAGACGACGACCGGCGCGCCGGTCAGGTCGAGCTCGGCCACTGCGTCGCTAACCGTCCTGACATGCAGGGATTTGGTCGATTCCGCGACGATCACCGGGTTGTCGCCAGCCGAAACCCCGTCGAAATCCTCAACATCGTCATCGGGGGCCGCGATCACATAGCTGGGGATTTCGATTCCGACATCGCGGCCATTGGCACTCGAACGGTCCTTCAACCGTCGCTTGTAGCGTCGCAGCCGCTTCTCGATGCGCTCAGCCATCTTGTCGAGGCTGGCATAGGGATCGTGGGCGGTGGCGGAGGCTTCCAGCGTGATCCCGGAGGAGAGGTGCAGGACACCGTCGGTCCGGAAGGCGGAGCCGTCCTTGTCGACCGTGACATGGCCCTGATAGCCACCCTCGTAATATTTGCTGACCGCCGCAGCGACCCGCTCCTCGGCCTGACCGCGCAGGGCCTCACCGACGTCGAGATTCTTGCCGGAGATTCGCAAGCTCATGGAGTGCTTCCCCTTGGTTTAGCCATGGCCCAGTTCGGCCATCCCTAGGAGCTAAGAACCGGGAGTCGGGGTTGTCAATGAGCCGGCGCAGTCATGGCGCGCATGCGCGGGCCCTTTGGAACAAATTCGCTCAGCGTTCTGCCGCGGCCATCGCGACCTTCTCGCGCCGCCGCTCCATCGAGGACGGGATTCTCAGAGATTCGCGGTATTTCGCCACAGTACGCCGGGCGATATCGATGCCACCGCCCTTCAAACGGGTCACAATGGCATCATCCGAGAGAACCGCCGAAGGGCTCTCGTCGTCGATCATCTGCTTGATCCGGAAGCGCACGGCCTCCGCCGAATGCGCCTCGCCATAGCCGGTCGCGGCGATCGCGGCCGAGAAGAAATATTTCATTTCGAAGACCCCGCGCGAGCAGGTCAGGTATTTGTTCGAGGTCACGCGCGAGACGGTCGATTCGTGCATGCCGATGGCGTCGGCCACGGTCTTGAGGTTGAGCGGGCGCAGATGCTCGACGCCATGGGCGAAGAAGCCGTCCTGCTGGCGCACGATCTCGCTCGCGACCTTCAGGATCGTCCGGGCACGCTGCTCCAGCGAGCGGGTCAGCCAGTTCGCCGTCTGCAGGCATTCGGCAATGAAGGCCTTGTCCGCATCGTTGCGGGCCGCCCGAGAGACGCGCGCGTGATAGGTCTGGTTGACGAGCAGGCGCGGCAGGGTATCGGGGTTGAGGTCGATCAGCCAGGAGCCGTCCGGCGCGGCGCGGATGAACACATCCGGCACCACGGTCTCGGCGGCCGAGCCACCGAAGGCACGGCCGGGCTTGGGGTCGAGACGGCGGATCTCCCCGACCATGTCGGCGATGTCCTCGTCATCGACGCCGCAGAGGCGCTTCAACGCGGCGAAATCGCGCTTGGCGACGAGATGCAGGTTCGCGACCAAGACCTGCATGGCCGGGTCGAAGCGGTTGCGATCGCGCAGCTGGATGGCGAGGCACTCGGCGACGTCGCGGGCGGCGATGCCGGAGGGATCGAAGCCCTGGACGACGCGCAGGACCGTCTCGACCCTGTCGATGGCCACGCCGAGGCGCTCGGCGATCTCCACGAGGGGCTCGCCAAGATAGCCGCTGTCATCGACCGCATCAATGATATGGCGGCCGATGATGCGGTCGGCCGGCGTCACGACGGCAAGGTCGAGCTGGGCGACGAGATGATCGTGCAACGAGGCATCCGCCGTCAGGCTGCTCTCGAAACCCTCTGGATCGCCGTCGAAGGAGCCACCCGTCGCGCCATAGGCGCCACCGACGATCGGCAGGCTGTCGGCACCGTTCGCCTCGCTGCGGGCGACTGTCGGCTGCTCGTTCTGGAAGACGTTGTCGAGACCGGTACCAAGCCGGCCTTCCATGCCCTCCTGCGTATGCAGGCTCTCGGCCTTGGCGAAGCTTTCGGCATCGGCGGCGTGAGGGCTATCGCCGTCATCGGAGCGGGCCGGCTGCTCCGCCCCCTCATCGCGTTCCAGCAAGGGATTGCGCTCCAGCTCGCCCTCGACGAAATTCTGGAGTTCGAGATGCGAGAGCTGCAGGAGCTTGATCGCCTGCAGCAGCTGCGGCGTCATCACCAGGGACTGGCCCTGGCGCAGCTCCATGCGCGGCATCATCGCCATACGCGAAAGGCCCTTCCCGCTCGCGCACCATCGGCACGCTTCTTGCTTGCGGAAGGGACACTAGCGCCGGCTCACCGCCGCGTCAAAGGCTCAGCCATGTCTGCGGCCGGAAAATTGATGCGCCGCAACAAAAGCGCCTTCGCAAGCCAGCCGCAGCGCCTCAGAGGCGGAAATCCTCACCGAGATAGACGCGCCGGACGTCCGGATTGGCGATGATCTCGGCCGGGGAGCCTTCGGTCAGAACGCGCCCGGAATGGATGATATAGGCGCGATCGACCAGACCGAGCGTTTCGCGGACGTTGTGGTCGGTGATCAGCACGCCGATGCCGCGATCGGTGAGCTGGCGCACCAGCGCCTGGATGTCGCCGACCGCGATCGGGTCGATGCCGGCGAAAGGCTCGTCGAGCAGGATGAAGGAGGGCTTGCCGGCGAGCGCACGGGCAATCTCGCAGCGGCGGCGCTCGCCGCCCGACAGCGCGATCGAGGGCGCCTTGCGCAGGCGGGCGATGGTGAACTCTTCGAGCAGCTGGTCGAGCTGGCGCTCGCGCGCCTTGCGGTCGGGCTCGACCACTTCCAGCACCGAGCGGATATTGTCCTCGACCGACAGGCCGCGGAAGATCGAGGCTTCCTGCGGGAGGTAGCCGATTCCGAGGCGGGCGCGCTGGTACATCGGCAGCGCGGTGATGTCGTTGCCTTCGAGCGAGATGACGCCGGCATCGGCCGCGACGAGGCCGGTGATCATGTAGAAGATCGTGGTCTTGCCGGCGCCGTTGGGGCCGAGCAGGCCGACCGCCTCGCCCTGGCGCAGGTGAAGACTGGCATCGGAAACGACCGCGCGGCCACCATAGCTCTTGCGCAGGCCAGCGACGGCAAGGACCCCTGCCCCGCCGATGGCGGCGACGCCGGCAGGCGCCTGCCTTGCGCTGCCCTGATCGCTTTTGCCGAACAACCCGCGCAGACGGCCGAAGGCGCCCGGCTGCTGCGGGCGCGGAGCCGGCCGCACCGGCGTGGCCGAGGGACGAGGCGCTTCGGAAACGGTCACTGCAGCACGATCAGTTGGTGGGCTTCGGGGCCGGCTGAGCCGGCTTGGCGCCGGGCTTGGCGGCGTCCGGCTTATTGGCGTCGCCCGCATTCGGCACGAAGAAGCCCTGCACGCGCCCACCCCGGTTCTCGACATTCGCGACGCCGGTGGTGGTGTTGTAGATCAGCTTCTCGCCGCGGGTGATGTTCGGCCCGTCATTGAGGGCCACGTTGCCGGTCATGATGACGACGTTGTTGGCCCGGTCGAACTCGGCATTGTCGGAGGTCGCAGCCTGCGTCTTCGAGACCACGGTGACCGGCCCCTTGCACAGGATGCGCTTGATCGAGCTGTCATTGCCCTGCCCTGCCGCGCCCGTCGCCGCGGGAGCCGGGGCCGGGGCCGGGGTCGCCGGGCGGCCGGCAGTTCCGCCCGGGCCACCACGACCTTCGTAGAGCACGGTCATGATCGTGCAGCGAACCGTCGTCTCGCCCTGCACGGCCACGACATTGCCGGAGAAGACCGCCTTGTTCTCCTTGTCGAGCACGTCGAGCTTGTCGGCGTCGATCTTGATCGGTTCCTTGCTGTCGCCGCCGAGCCCGCCCAGCGCCGAGGAGGCGCCGCGCGCCTTGGCGGGCGCCGCCTGCGCGAAAGCCGCCTGGGGCGCACCGATGAGCGCGAAACCCGCCACAAGGAGCAGCGCGGCGTCACGGGCATGCGCGAAACGGAGCATCTGGCCAACCTTGGTCATGTCACTGTCTCTTCCCATTCCCGGCGTCGCCTGCCGGCACCCCATCCGCAGGGGGAACCCGATTCGCGTTCAGCAGTTCCGGCATCGGAGTGCTGCCCTCGCGTTCGGGGCCGGCGAGCGTACCTGCTGGCGCGTTCCGGATGAAGACCCGCACCCGCCCTTCGAAAGCGATCAACTCGCCATTGTTCTTCACGTCAAGTGTGTCGGCATCGACGGTGGTCTCGCCGAGGCTGACCTTGACGGGTTCCTTCGAGACCACGGTGCCGGCCTTGAAGTCGACATCTGCGGTCTTCATCTGCATGTCGTGGCCGTTCTCGGTGCGGATCTTGACGTCGTCGACGAGGCGCAGCTTTTCCTTCTGCGTGTCGAACAAGCCCGTCTTCGCATTCACCGTCACCCAGCCCTCGCGCTCCATCTGGATGCGCGCCGTCAGGGTCTGCAGCTCGACCTGAGTCGGGTTCTTGATCTCCTGGAAGGCGTTCACGGCCGTGACCTGATAGGGCCGGTTGTCCTTGCGATAGCCGGAGAGCTTCGGCGTCTCCATCTTGACCTTGCCGCCGGTGATGCCGACGGAACTGACCGAGACATTGGCCAGCTTGCCGCCGAGCGGCGAGAGGAAGGGCACCACGACCAACGCCAGCACCAGGACCACTGAAGCGACGGGAATCAGGCGGCGCAGGAGATGCACCAACCGCGTATGGCGACGCGCCGCGCCAAAGGCCGCGCGCCGACGCAGCGCCTGCGCGGACAGCCCCGCCGCCGGGTCGTTGAAGGTCATTGCCAAAGTCATGCCCCGCGCAATGGCAGCCGCTCACGGCATTTTCGTGTCACGGGACGGGCCGCATCGCGCCCTCGCGCGGCTCGTCCAGAGGGGCAGGCGCACCACCGCGCGCCTCACCCGCGCGCAGACTGACGCAAGAAGCCTTAGAAATTGTCAAGTGTGGGCGAAGATATCCGTCTCGTCCCAGCCCGCGAGATCGAGCTCCGCGCGGTAGGGCAGGAACTGGAAACAGGCCTGTGCAAGATGCCGGCGCCCCTCGCGCGCAAGCATCGTCTCCAGCTTCTCGTGCAGGCCATGAAGGTGCAGCACGTCAGAGGCGGCATAGGCGAGCTGCGCCTCGCTCAGCGTGTCGGCACCCCAGTCGGACGACTGCTGCTGCTTCGACAATTCGACGCCGAGCAGCTCGCGCACGAGATCCTTGAGCCCGTGCCGGTCGGTATAGGTGCGGGTGAGCTTCGAAGCGATCTTGGTGCAATAGACCGGCGCGGTGACCACGCCGAAGGCATGCTTGAGCACGGCGACATCGAAACGGGCGAAGTGGAAGAGCTTCAGCACCGCCGGATCCTCGAGCAGGCGGATCAGGTTCTTCGGCCGCTCGCCGCCCTTCGGGATCTGCACGACGTCCGCGGTGCCGTCTCCACGCGACAGCTGGACGACGCAGAGCCGGTCCCGATGCGGATTGAGGCCGAGCGTCTCGGTATCGATCGCGACGCTCGCCCCGGCCTCATAGCCGTCCGGCAGGTCGCCGCGATGAAAGCGGATGGTCATGCTCGAAACCTCACTGGGGCCGCGCGAACGCGCCCTTCGACTGCACTTCACGAAACGGGAAACGACAGGCCGCGTGCCGACAGCGACGCGCGTCCCGCAGCTAACGGCCAGCCCCGTCCCGTTCAAGCCCTTTCTGAGCCGGAATAAACTCTTATGCGCCTCATTAACCCTTTATTCACCATAGGCTTCAACCCAGCAGCCGGCTGTGCGACAACCGACCATCGGAGTTCGCCGGATGTCCATCACCCGCCTTTTCAGCGATTTCGACGGCCGCATCGGATTGCGGGCGTTCTGGATCGGCAGCCTCGCGGTCGCGCTGACGCTGTTCGCCATCCAGCGCATCGTGCCGCTCCTGGCGGATCGCCAGGACACATTGACTGTCATCGCCTTCGCCAACGCCTTCGCCCTGTTTCCATGGGCGGCACTGGCCGCCAAACGCGCGAACGACCGTGGCAGCACACCGCTTTTCGGTATCCTGCTGATCTGTGCCATCGTGCTGCCGGAGCAGCTCCGGCCCTTCCTGTCGATCGGCTGGCGCCCGTCGCTCGAGGCGATCTCGACCATGGCCTGGATCGTCGCCATCATCGATCTCGGGTTGCTGCCGTCGGCAGCGGAACAAGATGGGGTTGCGGCTCAGCCGGTCGGTGCTAAAGCGGCGGAATGAGCGCCACACCGACATCCCCCGCCCCTGCCCTCCGCTTCGACCCCACCGACCCCGTCGCCCTGACGCAGGCCCTGGTCCGCTGCCCCTCGGTCACGCCCGAGGAAGGCGGAGCGCTCGCCCTGCTCGCCGCCGTGCTGTCGGCCGAGGGCTACGTGGTCGAGCGCCCGGTCTTCAGCGAGCCGGGCACGCCTGATGTCGAGAACCTTTACGCGCGCATCGGCGATACGGCTCCCGTCTTCGTGATCGCCGGCCATACCGATGTGGTTCCCGTCGGCGACGCAGCCGCCTGGACGCGCGAGCCCTTCGGCGCGACCATCGAGAACGGCACGCTCTACGGCCGCGGCGCCTGCGACATGAAGGGCGGGCTCGCCGCCATGGTTTCGGCCGCGATCCGCTACCGGCGCGACAACCCGGATGCGCCCGGCTCAATCGCCTTCCTGGTTACCGGCGACGAGGAAGGCCCTTCGGTCAACGGCACGGTGAAGCTTCTGGCCTGGGCGCATGAGCGCGGCGAGCGCTTCGACCATTGCATCCTCGGCGAGCCGACCAATCCAGCCACGATGAGCGATATGGTCAAGATCGGCCGGCGAGGCTCGCTGACCGGCAGGCTGACCGTGCAGGGCACGCAGGGCCATGTCGGCTATCCCCATCTCGCAGACAATCCGATCCGCGGCATGGTGCGCCTGCTCGCCGCCCTCGACGCCACACCGCTCGATGGCGGCACGCAGCATTTCGACCCGAGCAACCTCGAAGTGACGACGCTCGATGTCGGCAATCCCGCGACCAACGTCATACCGGCGCAGGCGAAGGCAGCCTTCAATATCCGCTTCAACGATACCTGGACGCCGGAGACGCTCACTGCCGAGCTGGAACGGCGCCTGCGCGAGGCCGCCGGCAACCAGGTGCGCTACACGCTCGACGTCCAGCCGACCAATGCCGTCGCCTTCCTGACCGAGCCCGGCCCCTTCGTCGCGCTCGTCACTGAGGCCGTCGAGGCCGAGACCGGCAAGCGCCCGGCCCTGTCGACCACGGGCGGCACCTCCGACGCGCGCTTCATCAAGAACTACTGCCCCGTCGTCGAGTACGGCGTCGTCGGCAAGACGATGCACCAGATCGACGAATGCGTTGCCGTTGCCGACCTCGTCTCGCTCCAGCGGATCACGCATCGTTTACTCGCCAGCTATTTTGCGACGCAGCATCCGGCTTGACGGCTCGGAACAAGGGTCCATTATCTCCGTTAGACGAAAGTCTAACACCGCAGATAATGGAGACCGTGATGAGGCTGGCAGCCGATGACGTCGCGCGTTCGCTGCGCGGCTCCTGGCACCTGATGACCCGCGGGGCCGAGGCCCTGCCGGAGCTCGACCTGACCAGGGACGGGTTCTGGCGCTCCTTCCTCGCCTTCGCGCTGATGCTGCCGGCGACGATCGCCATCCTTGCAGCGGCGCGTCTGACTGCGGGACTGCCGAACAGCGCCGGGCTCTTCGCCGCACCGACGCTGGCGCTGTCGGTCATCGCGGCTCTCGCGCTGACGGTCCTGGCAGTGCCGGCCCTGCTGATCGCGCTCCGCCCGGAGCTCGCGCAGACGCCGCGCTTCACCAGCTTCGTCATCGCCTGGAACTGGGCAGGCATCGTCTCGGCCAGCCTGATGGCCATCCCGGCGACGATCTTCGCCATCGGCTGGGCTCCGCCCGCGCTGGCGATCATGCAGTCGCTCTTCTTCGCCGCGATCGTGCTGCGGCTGCGCTATTGCGTGGCGCGCGCCGTCTTCGGGCCGGAGAGCCGCGGCATTGCCATGATGCTGGTCGTCGCCAGCGTGATGCTCGACTACGGCGTCACCCGGCTGTTCGGGCTGTTCTGAGGCGGATCGGGATCCCACCGTCATTCCGGGACATGCCGCAGGCATGGGCCCGGAATCCATGAACGCGACGGCCCATCAAGAAGGCACCCATCGCGCCGAGCTTCCCAATTGCCGTCGTGTTCATGGGTTCCGGGCTCGCCGCTTCGCGGCGCCCCGGAATGACGGCGTCACGCGCTCAGTAGTCGACGCCAGCGAGATAGAGCCCGCAGGACGGCGCCAAAGCCGCGCATTGCGAGCGGTCGCGCGCCGCCAACACCTTGCCGACCTTGTTCTCCGGCCAGCGGCCCATCCCGACCATCTTCAGGCAGCCGACGATCGAACGGACCTGATGGTGCAGGAAGGAACGGGCGTGGACATACACCACGATCTCGGAGCCCTCGCGGCGGACATCGCAGCGGTCGAGCGTGCGGATCGGGCTGTTGGCCTGGCATTCGGCGGCGCGGAAGGTGGTGAAATCGTGCTGGCCGAGCAGCGCCTTGGCCGCGCGGTCCATCGCCTCGTGATCGAGCTTGACCGGCACATGCCAGACCCGGTCGCGATCCAGCGCCGGCTGGGCCCGGCGATCGAGGATGCGGTAGACATAGTAGCGGCGCCGCGCCGAAATGCGGGCATCGAAATCATCGGGCACCAATTCGGCGCTGAGGACAGCGACCGGAAGCCGCTTCAGCCGGGCATTGGTCGCGTCGCGCACGACATCGGTGCGCCACTCCTTGTCGATATCGACATGGGCGACCTGATGGGTGGCGTGCACGCCGGCATCGGTCCGGCCCGCGCAATGCAGCCTGACCGGATGGCCGCAGAAGGCCTCGACCGCCTCCTCGACGCTCTGCTGCACGGATGGACCGTTGAGCTGGCGCTGCCAGCCCGAGAACGGCGTACCGTCGTATTCGATGACGAGCTTGTAGCGCGGCATCAGAGCTTGGCACCGGCTCCGAGCCGGGCGCCGCGCAGGAACTCGGCCCCGCTCATCGGAGCCTTGCCGGCGCGCTGGACCTGCAGCAGCTTCACCGCCCCGACGGCGCAGGCGACGGTGCCCTCGTCGTCGAGCAGCGTGCCCGGCTCCGCGGCGCCGCCGGCGCGGGCCGTGCGCAGAATCTTCAGACGCTCCGGCCCCTTGCCGAGATCGATCTCGGCGAACGCGCCCGGGAAGGGCGAGAGACCGCGCACGAGGTCATGAACCTGCTGCGCCGGCAGTGCCCAGCTCAGCTTCGCCTCGGTATTGGTGATCTTGCTGGCATAGGTCACGCCTTCCTCAGGCTGCGGCGTGAACTGCAGGCCGCCGCGGCCGAGCGCCGCGAGCGCGCGCACCATCAGGTCGGCGCCGAGGAGGCTCAACTGGTCATGAAGCTCACCGGCTGTCATGTCCGGGCCGATGGTCAGGTTCTCGACCATGGCGACAGGGCCGGTATCGAGGCCAGCTTCCATCTTCATCACGCAGACGCCGCTCTCGGCATCGCCTGCCATGATCGCGCGCTGGATCGGGGCGGCGCCGCGCCAGCGCGGCAGCAGCGAGGCATGGAGGTTGAGGCAGCCCAGCTCGGGCAGATCGAGGATCGCCTGAGGCAGGATCATGCCGTAGGCGACGACGACCGCGACATCGGCCTGATGCGAGGCGATGATCTCGGCCTGGTCCGGCGTCTTCAGTGTTTTCGGCGTGAAGACCGGGATGCCGAAGCGTTCTGCCGCGCGATGCACCGGCGACGGCTTCAATTCGAGGCCGCGGCCAGCCTGGGCCGGAGCGCGGGTGTAGCAGGAGACGACCTCGTGGCCCTGCCCGACGATCTCGGTCAGGACCGGCACGGCGAAATCCGGCGTGCCCATGAAGATGACGCGCAAACTCATACGCTCGACCTTACCTAAAAACGAACGTCATCCCGGGCGACCGAAGTGAGACCCGGAAAGACCAGTGCCAAGTCTCGAAGCTTACGCAGCCCGCTCGCGCTTGGCCGACTTGGCGAATTTCTTGGTGACGCGCTCGCGCTTCAAACGCGAGAGATGGTCGATGAAGAGCACGCCGTTGAGATGGTCGATCTCGTGTTGCAGGCAGGTCGCGAGCAGGCCGTCGGCAGCGATCTCCTGCGTCTTGCCGTCGAGATCCATATAGCGGACCTTCACCTCGGCGGGGCGCTCGACCTCCTCGTAATATTCGGGGATCGAGAGGCAGCCTTCCTCATAGGCGCTGAACTCCTCCGAAGACCAGGTGACCTCCGGGTTGATGAAGACCTGCGGCTTCCTGGGCTCGGGCTCCTCGCCCTCCTTGGCCTCGGGCTTCGACAGGTCGATCGTCACCACGCGCAGCGGCACGCCGATCTGGATCGCCGCGAGCCCGATGCCGGGCGCGTCGTACATCGTCTCGAACATGTCCGCGACCAAGGCCTTGATCTCGGGCGTGATCGCCTCGACCGGCTTCGAGACGAGGCGAAGCTGGGCGTCGGGCAGGATGACGAGCGGGCGAATGGCCATGGGATTCCAAGGGAAAAGATCTGTTGAACCCGGGACATAAGCATTTGTGGGAGAGCGGTCAAACTGTTCCGCTTTCGTTCGCTATTCCCCATCGAATCGGCTAGGCTCCCGCGCATGAACGAGATCGCCTTCACCTTGCTGGAGCGCCCGATAACCTGGGCCGAGGTCATCATCGGCTTCGGGGCCCTGAGCCTTGTGCTGCTGATGCTGGCTGTCATCGCCGGCTGGCGTGGCGGCAAGAGCCGCGCGATCGAGGCTGCGATGGCGGCCGAGCGCGCCCGCGAGATGGACGACAAGGTCGCGGAGATGAACCGGCAGCAGGCAGAGCTCGCCGGCCGGATGCAGTCGATGGCCGAGATACTCTCGACAAGGCAGGGCGACCTCGCGCGACTCGTCGCCGACCGCATGGACGGGTTGAGCCACAAGGTCGGGCAAGGACTGGAACGGAACGTCCAGCAGACCACCGAGAGCCTCGGCAAGCTGCAGGAGCGGCTGGCGGTGATCGACTCAGCCCAGAAGAACCTGACGGACCTCACCTCGGAGGTCGTGACGCTCCGCGATGTGCTCGCCAACAAGCAGGCGCGCGGCGCCTATGGCCAGGGCCGGATGGAGGCGATCATCCGCGACGGCCTGCCCGCCGCCTTCTTCGCTTTCCAACCCCAGCTCTCGAACGGCAAGCGGCCGGACTGTCTCGTTACCCTCCCTGGCGATGGGCGCGGCCTCGTCATCGATGCCAAGTTCCCGCTGGAGAGCTTCACGCTGCTGCGCGAGGCACGCGGCGACGAGGCTAGGAAGGCCGCCGGCCAGCGCGTGCGCAGCGATGTCGGCGTGCATGTGAAGGATATCGCCGAGCGCTACTTCCTGCCGGGCGAGACGCAGGACCTGGCGCTGCTCTTCGTGCCGTCGGAATCGATCTATGCCGATCTGCACGAGCATTTCGACGATGTCGTGCAGCGGGCGCACCGGGCGCGCATCATGATCGTCTCGCCCTCGCTGCTGGCGTTGGCGATCCAGCTGATGCAGTCGCTGGTGCGCGATGCGCGGATGCGCGAAGAGGCGCAGGTCATCCAGACCGAGGTCGGCAAGCTGCTCGACGATGTGCGCCGTCTCGGCGAGCGCGTCGACAAGCTCGACAATCATTTCCGGCAGGCGCAGGACGATGTCGGCCAGATCAAGACCTCGGCCGGCAAGGTGACGAGCCGTGCCGAGAAGATCGGCGCGCTCGATTTCGACGACGAGAAGAGCGAGCCGAAACTACCCTTCGCCAAGGGTCTGGAGCTGAAGCGCGCCGCCGAATAGCGGCCTCACGCTCCCCTTCCGAGAACAGCAATCATAGATTGCCATCAGCAATAATATACAACCCTAAGCATAATTCAGACCTCCGGTTGCGGCAGCGCAACTCATGCGTGCCAGCCCCCCGCTTTCCGTTAGAGCAACCTTAAGAATTCTCTGAAAATTTCAGGAGAAATCGCAGCCCAAATACAGTCGCCTGTCATGATTCGAACCGGACGAGCCCGACGATTGCCTGAAAAATAGGCATGCCTGAATAGACCCTCACCACTCTCCTCATCATCGCGGCCTCTTCCCGGAAAGTTCATCATGGCCCTGAGCATCAAGACCAAGCTGGCGGGCGCGCTCGTCGCTCTGACTCTCTGCGTCCTCGTCGTCGGCGCCTGTGGTTTCATGGCCCTTCGATCCGTCACGCAGCGCATCGATGAAGTGGTCCAGAACAACGTCATCCCGATGGAGCAGTTGCGGACCGTCAGCGATATGTATGCGGTCAACATCGTCGACACGATCTGGAAGGCACAGAGCAACCAGATCACCTGGACGAGCGCGCTGAAGAGCGTTCAGGACGCGGTGGGGAACATCGACAAGGGCTGGAAGGCCTATCTGCCCAGCATCACGGCCGCCGACGAGAGGCAGCTTGCCGAGCAGGCGACGGTGCTGATGAAGACCGGCGATGCCGCCGTCGCCAAGCTGATCGGTATCCTGAAGGAGCGTGACGAGAGCGCGCTGCGCATGTTCGCCACAGACGAACTCTACAAGGCGATCGATCCGATCTCGGCCAAGCTCGGGGAGCTGACCTCACTGCAGCTCTCACAGGCGCGCAGCCAGGGCCAGGAAGCCCAATCCACCGCCGGTTCCGCGAGCGTCCTGCTGCTGGTCGCCGCGGGCGGCGCCTTGCTGGTCGCAGCCCTGGCGCTGGCCTTCGTCATCGGTGGCATCGTGCGCCCGCTTGCCGGCATGACTGACGCGATGAAGCGCCTCGCCGGCGGTGAGCAGGATGTCACGGTGCCCAGCATCGGACGGCGTGACGAGATCGGCGACATGGCCGGGGCGCTGCAGATCTTCCAGGATAATGCGGCGCGTGTGCGGGCGCTCGAGGAACAGGAGCGCGCCGCTGCGGCCGCGCGCCTTGCCCGTGCACAATCGATGGAAGCGGTCGTTTCGGATGTCTCCGAGGTCGTTGCAGCGGCCGCGGCCGGCGATTTCTCGGCACGGCTCCAGATCGACGACGGCGACGAGCAGATGCAGCGACTGGTCGCCGGCATCAACGAGATCAACCGGGTCGTTGACGGCGCCACGACCGAATTCGCAGACATTCTCCAGGCGATCGCGGGCGGTGACCTGACGCGCCAGATCGGAACCGGCTATCGCGGCCGCTTCGCCGATCTCAAGGGTGCGATCAACGAGACGGTGGATCGCCTTTCGGCGACGGTCGCGACGATCCAGACCACCTCGGCCGATGTCGGGCTCGCAGCCCGCGAGATCAGCATGGGCGCCGACGACCTGTCGAAGCGCACCGAGGAACAGGCCTCCTCGCTGGAGCAGACCGCCGCCACGACCGAGGAGCTCGCAGCCTCGGTCAAGGCCTCGGCCCAGGCTTCCCGTTCGGCGGCAACCGCGGCCGATGAGGCGGCGAGCGCCGCACGTTCGGGCGGCACCATCGCCGGCCAGGCGGTCGATGCCATGGCCCGGATCGAGACCGCCTCGCAGAAGATCTCCGACATCATCCGCGTGATCGACGATATCGCCTTCCAGACCAACCTGCTGGCGCTCAACGCGGCGGTCGAAGCGGCCCGTGCGGGCGATGCCGGCAAGGGCTTCGCCGTCGTCGCCTCGGAGGTCCGGACCCTGGCGCAGCGTTCCAGCGAAGCGGCCAAGGACATCTCCGAGCTGATCTCCTCGTCCAATGTCGAGGTCGGCGAGGGCGTGAAGCTGGTGCGCAAGGCCGGCGAATCCCTGACGCAGATTCTGGCGGCCTCGCAGAAGGTCGCGGCCACCATCGCCGACATCTCGGCGGCCTCGGGCGAACAGGCCAACGGCATCGACGAGATGAGCCAGGCCGTCGCGCATCTCGACGAGATGACCCAGCAGAACGCGGCGCTCTCCGAGCAGAGCGCGGCCTCGGCCAACTCGCTGTCCGGCCGGATCGAACAGCTCAACGCGCTGGTCGCGACGTTCCGGACCAATCAGGGCGGCGCTGCCGTGTCGCGTGCACCCGCCTCGATCAGCTCGGCTGCATCCGAACCGGACCGTTTGCGCCAGCTCGCCGAGGCGGCCTTCCAGCAATCGCGGCGCCCCGCCGCGGCGGAAGCCAGGCCCGCCCCCGCCAAGCGCGCGGTCAATGCCCGCAACGGCAGCACCGGCTGGGAAGAGTTCTAGGCCCTCCTCCATCCAACCCCGCTCCCAGACGCCTCCTGACCCCTGTCAGGAGGCGTTGCCTTGCAGGGTCGCCGACAGCTCCGGCTTCACATTCAGGGTCTGGAAGACCACGCAATAGCGCTCGGTGAGCTTGAGCAGCGTGTCGAGCTTCTCCTGCGGCGCATCGGTCTCGACGTCGAAGAACAGGCGGATCGCCTTGAAACCGACCGCCGCATCCTTGGCCACGCCGAGCGTGCCGCGGAAATCGAGATCGCCCTCGGCACGGACCGCGCCCTTCTTCAGGTCGATCTCCAGCGCCGTCGCCACAGCCTTCAGCGTCACGCCGGCGCAAGCGACCAGCGCCTCCAGCAGCATGTCGCCGGAGCAGAGCTCGGCGCCCGAGCCGCCGGTGGCGGGATGCAGGCCGGCGAGCGCGATGGCGCGGCCGGTCTCGACCTTGCAGGCGATGTGCTGGTCGTCGAGCTCGCCACGGGCCTTCAGCGTGATGACCGCCGCCTCGGGATTGGTGCGGTATTCGTCCTTGAGCGGAGCCTGCAAGGCGCGCAGCGCGGTGACGTCCATGATCGTATTTCTCCTAAGGCGGCTCGCCGGCTTGTAGCCCCTTCAGGCAGCCGCCTCCACCTCCGGTGCGGCATGCCGGCTTTCCTTTTCGAGCGCCCGGCGCAACTCGCGGCGCAGGGTGACGAAGCCGACGGAGCCCTCGTCACGCGGGCGCGCCAGCAGGTTGTCGAGGCTGAAGGCGACCGGCCCCGGCTGCCGCGGCAGGACGTGGATGCGATCGGCCAGGCGCAGAGCCTCCTCGACGGAGCCGGTGGCGATGACGACGGCAGGGCGCGCCTGCGTACAGAGTTCCGGCAGGAAGGCAGCGAGCCGCGCTCGCGCCTCGGCATCGAGGGCCGAAAAGGGCTCGTCGACCAGCAGCAGGCGCGGCCTGACCAGCAGGAGCCGGGCAATGGCGAGCCGCAGCAACCCCTCCGGCGAGAGTTCAGCCGGACGCTGCTTTGCCTGCCCGGCGAGGCCGAGGCGGACCAGCACATTGGCGATCAGGCCCTCGCGCTCGAACGGCGTCGCATTCGGCAGGGCGAAAGCGAGATTCTCGGTGAGATCGAGCCAGGCAAAGAAACGTGGCCGGGCGCAGAGCAGGCCGATCTCGGCCGTCGGCACCACCCCCTCGTCCGCTTGCAGGCCGGCGAAGGCGCGCAACGCCGCCTTCCGCGCCTCGGGCGAACCGAGCACGGCGACGATCTCACCGGCGCGGGGGCGCGGCAGGGTATGTTCGAGAGTGCGGGAGAAATCGTGAAGAACTGCCGACATCGCTGGCTCCACCCATGACAAAGCGGAAGGAGCGCCGACGGCATCAGCCGTCCCGTCGTCCCGCGCTTTAGCTGCATTTGTTTCGCGCCCGCAAGCTGAGGCTCAAATCGGCGCGTGTCCTCTTCTAAGGTCTAAGCGTCCGTTTTGTCAAACGACACTCACCACCACATGCCGGCGGTCTCGGCCGCCTTCTCCTGATGCGGAGCCTCGTCGCGCAGCGAGCGATCGAGCGCACGCAGCGCCTCGCGCTTGGTCGCCTCGAAGGCCGGCGAGAGCCGGTCGCGCGGGCGGGCGAGCGGATTGTCGAGCTCGTCGAATATGCGGCCGGGCTTGGGCTGCATCACCACGATGCGGTCGGCCAGCGTCACGGCCTCCTCGACATCGTGCGTGACCATGACGACCGTCGGGCGGCTCTCCTGCCAGAGCGCCAGCAGATGCCCGTGCAGGCTCGCTCGCGTCGTGGCGTCGAGCGCCGAGAAGGGCTCATCCATCAGCAGGAGCTTCGGCCGGGTGACGAGGGCGCGTGCGATGGCGACGCGCTGCTGCTGGCCACCGGAGAGTTCGCGCGGCCAGCGTTTCTCGTGGCCGGCGAGCCCGACGCGGGCCAGCGCATTGGTCACCAGCCCCTCGCGCTCGAAGGCCGAGAGATGCGAGAGACCGAAGCCGGCATTCTCGGCCACGTTGAGCCAGGGGAAGAGCCGCGGCTCCTGGAAGATGACGCCGACATCGGCGCGCGGCTCGGCGATTGCCTCGCCATCGAGGCGGATCGCGCCATCGCTGGGGCGGTCGAGCCCGGCGACAAGCCGCAGCAAGGTGGTCTTGCCGCAGCCTGAACCGCCGAGCAGGGCGACGATCTCGCCGCGCCCGACATCGAGCGTGATCGCCGAAAGCGCGCGCGTGCCATCGGCATAGGTCTTGGAGAGCCGGTCGAAACTCAGCACCGGGACGCCCCTCAAAGCTTGTCGCGCGCCGTATCCTGCCAGGTCAGGAAGGGCCGCGTGATGGCGACGAGCAGGCCGTCCGCCAGCTTGCCGAGCACAGCGAAGCTGATGATGGCCGCGATGATGGTGTCGGGGCGGCCGAGCTGCTGGCCGTCCACGAGCAGATAGCCCAGCCCCTCGCTCGCCCCCATGATCTCGGCCGCGACCACGAACATGAAGCCGAGGCCAAGGCCGGAGCGCAAAGCCGTGACCCAGGCCGGCAGGATTGCCGGCAGCAGGACGCGGCGGACCATGGCGAGGCGCGAGAGGCGGAAGACGCGGCCGACCTCGACGATCTTGCGATCGATGCCCTGGATCGCCGCGGCAACGCCGAGATAGACCGGGAAGAAGACGCCGACGGCGATCAGCGCGACCTTCGAGGCCTCGAAGATGCCGAGCCAGAGGATGAAGAGCGGCACCCAGGCGATCGAGGGGATCGCCCGCAGCGCCTGCAAGGTCGGATCGAGCAGGCTGCGAGCGACGGGCAGAGCTCCCGTGAGCGCGCCGAGCACCGTGCCGGCGAGCGCACCGAGGCCGAAGCCAGCGGCGACCCGCCAGAACGTCGCACCCGCATGGGTCAGAAGCTCGCCCGAGGCGGCGAGGCCCCAGAGCGTGCGGCCGACGACGCTGGGCGGCGGCATCAGGCGGCCATTGGCGATGCCGGCCGCGACGAGCCCTTCCCAGAGCATGGCCAGCACGACCGGCAGGACGAAACCGGCGATCGCCAGCCGATAGGAGCGGCGCGGGGCGGCTGGGCGCCGCTCCGGCTCGTCCACGACGGTTGCGATCTCCAGGACGCTCATCGCCGCGCGCTTGCCCGTCAGTTGGTGGCGGCGAAGCGCCGGTCGATCAGGCTGTCGACGGCCGCCTTCACATCGGTCGTGGCCGGCAGGACACCGGCCTCCTTCAGCGCGAGCCCGGCGGCGGTGATGGTATCGACCTGCGCCTGGCCGATCGCCGAATGAGTCAGTTCGGTGCGGGTGAGCTGGCGCTCGATCACCGGTTCGGAAAGCTTGGTGTACTCGATCAGGACCTTCTTGAGTTCGGCCGGGTTGGCGCGCGCATAGGCGCGGGCCTCCTCGTAGGCGGCCAGCACCTTCTTCACCAGCGCCGGGTTCTCATTGGCGAAGGCCTCGCGGACATTGAGGATGCCCCAGGTGTTGTCCTCCGCCTTGCGATAGAACAGCCTGGCGCCGCTCTCGACCTCGGCGGCGGCCATCAGCGGGTCGAGCCCGGCCCAGGCATCGACGTCGCCGCGCTCCAGCGCAAGGCGGCCATCGGCATGCTGGAGCAGGACGAGCTTGACGTCCTTTTCGGTCAGCTTGGCATCGGCGAGCGCCCGGACGAGGAAGATATGCGGATCGGTGCCGCGGGTGACGGCGACCCGCTTGCCCTTGAGATCGGCGACCTTGGTGATCTCGCTCTTGGCGCCTGTGACCAGCGCCGTCCATTCCGGCCGCGAATAGACATAGATCGACTTGATCGGGTTGCCGTTGATCTTGCCGATCAGCGCGGCGGCGCCAGCCGTCGAGCCGAAATCGATCGAGCCGGCATTGAGGAATTCGAGGGCCTTGTTCGATCCGGCGGACAGGACCCAGCGCACCTTGATGCCGTCGGCCTCGAGCGCCTTCTCGAGGATGCCGCGCTCCTTCAGCACGAGACTGACGGGATTGTAGGTCGCGTAGTCGATCCGGATTTCCTTGGGCGCCTGCGCGAAAGCCGGCGCGGCGAGGCCGGCGGCGGCAACAAAAGCGAGCGCAAGGCGGCGGGTGATGCTGGTCATGGGGCCTATCCCTCTGTCGATGGTGCGAGGGATCGGGACGGGTGGCGTCCTGGGCCCCACGCTTTAGCTGCACTTGTTTCGCGCCCGCAAGCTGGTGGCTCAAATCGGCGCGTATCCGACCTATAGGTCCGATCGTTCTGTTTGTCAAACAACACGTGCGGTGGTGTTTTTATCTTAATTTCACATCAATTGATGTTTAATTTTATCCTCTCCCTGCCCCCTCGCCCATGTTACGAAAGGCGATGCTCGCCGGACCGGAGCCTTCGTGACCACGCCTCCCGCCAAGCCCGCCCTGTCGCTCGCCGAGATGCTGCATAGCCCCGAGGCCGGGATCGCGCGGCTGTTCGAGACCATCAGCCGGCGGGACAAGGCGCAGATGCGGCAAGCCCTGGTCACCGGGCTCAGGCAGGTTCTCGACGAAGGCCACGCCTCCGCGCGGGCGATCCTGGCGGGGCCGCGCGCCGGCCTGGCCTGCGCGCATCGGCTCTCGGCGGTGATGGATGCCGTGGTGCTCGGGCTGCACAGCGCGGCGACCGCCTATTTCTATCCGGCCGACAACCCCTCGCAGTCCGAGCGGATCGCAGTCGTCGCCGTCGGCGGCTATGGGCGCGGCACGCTGGCGCCGGGCTCGGATGTCGATCTGCTCTTCCTGTTCCCGCACAAGCAGACGGCCTGGGGCGAGAGCGTCATCGAATCGATGCTTTACCCCCTCTGGGACCTGAAGCTGAAGACCGGCCATTCCGTGCGCTCGATCGACGATTGCGTGCGCGAGGCCCGCGCCGACATGACGATCCGCACCGCCCTGCTGGAAGCGCGCTTCCTGGTGGGGGACCGTTCGCTGTTCGACGAGATGGTCAGCCGCTTCGATGCGGAGGTCGTCGAGGGCACGGCCCAGGCCTTCACCGAGGCCAAGCTTGCCGAGCGCGAACTCAGGGTGCAGCGGGCCGGCGCCTCGCGCTATCTGGTCGAGCCGAACGTCAAGGATGGCAAGGGGGGCTTGCGCGACCTCAACACGCTGTTCTGGATCGCGAAATACTCCTACCGCGTCCAGGACGTGCGCGAGCTCGTCGAGGCCGGACTGTTCGACCAGCAGGAGCTGCAGATGTTCCAGCGCTCGGAGGAATTCCTCTGGCGCGTGCGCTGCTGGCTGCATTTCATCACCGGCCGGGCCGAGGAGCGGTTGTCCTTCGATCTGCAAAGGCAAGTCGCAGCCGAGATCGGCTATGCCGGACGCAGCGGGCAGGCGCCGGTCGAGCGCTTCATGAAGGCCTACTTCCTGATCGCCAAGGATGTCGGCGACCTCACCGCCATCGTCTGCGCCGCGCTGGAGGCGCGCCAGCAGAAGCCGCGCGCCACCCTCTCACGGCTGTTCGACACGCTCGCCAAGCGCAAGCGCGAACGCTCGCTCGGCCATCCCGATTTCAAGCTGACGAGCCAGCGCCTCGATGTCGTCGACGACAGTGCCTTCGAGCGCGATCCGGTCAACCTGCTCCGGCTCTATGCCATCGCCAGCCGCGAGGACCTCGCCATCCACCCGGATGCCAGCCGCCTCGTGACGCAGTCCCTCCGTCTTATCACGCCCGGCCTGCGCAACGAGCCGGAAGCCAACCGCATCTTCCTGGAGATCCTGACCGGCCGGCGCTCCCCCGAGGTCGTGCTCAGGCGCATGAACGAATCCGGGCTGCTCGGCCGCTTCGTCCCGGATTTCGGCCGCATCGTCGCGATGATGCAGTTCAACATGTACCACCACTACACGGTGGACGAGCACCTGATCCGCGCCATGGGCGTGCTGGCCGAGATCGATGCCGGCGTGCTGGAAGCCGAGCATCCGCTCGCCAACGAGATCATGCCGACCATCGCCAACCGGCGGGCGCTCTATGTCGCGCTCTTCCTGCACGACATCGCCAAGGGCCGGCCGGAGGACCATTCGATCGCGGGAGCCAGGATCGCCCGCAAGCTCGGCCCGCGCTTCGGCCTGACACCGGCGCAGACGGAAACCGTGGCCTGGCTGGTCGAGCATCATCTGGACATGTCGACTGTGGCGCAGAGCCGCGATCTCGGCGACCCCAAGACGATCGAGAGCTTCGCCGCCACCGTCCAGACGCTGGAACGGCTGAAGCTGCTGCTCGTCCTCACCGTCGCCGACATCAAGGCGGTCGGGCCCGGCGTCTGGAACGGCTGGAAGGGCCAGTTGCTGCGTACGCTCTATTACGAGACCGAGCTTGTTCTCACCGGCGGCCATTCGGCGGTCGAGCGCAAGGCGCGCGTGGCGATGAAGCAGGACGAGTTGCGCCGTCGCCTCGCCGACTGGAGCCCCGAGGAGCGCGACGCCTATGTCGCGCGGCACTACCCCGCCTACTGGATCAAGGTCGATCCGGACGAGCAAGAGAAGCACGCACGCTTCCTGCGCGAGGCCGAACAGGCCGGGCGCACCACGGCGACCATCGTCGAGACCGACAAGTTCCGCGGCGTGACCGAACTCACCGTGCTCGCGCCCGACCATCCGCGCCTGCTCGCCATCGTCACCGGCGCCTGCGCCGCGGCCGGCGGCAACATCGTCGATGCTCAGATCTTCACCACGAGCGACGGGCTCGTGCTCGACACGATCTCGGTCTCGCGCGCCTTCGACCGCGACGATGACGAGTTGCGCCGGGCCGAGCGGATCGCGGCGGCGATCGAGCGGGCATTGAAGGGCGAGATCAAGATCGCCGATCTCGTGGCGCAGCGCCGGGCTCCGCCGCCGCGCGGCCAGACCTTCCAGGTGGAGCCGGAGGTGGTGATCGACAATGTGCTCTCGGCCCGCCACACGGTGCTGGAGGTCTCCGGCCTCGACCGGCCGGGCCTGCTCTACGATCTCACCACGGCGATCGGTAAGCTCAACCTCAACATCGCCTCGGCCCATATCGCGACCTTCGGCGAGAAGGCGGTCGACGTGTTCTACGTCACCGACCTGACCCATGCGAAGATCGTCTCGACCGGCCGGCAACTGACGATCCGCAAGGCGCTCATCGACGTCTTCAAGTTCGAGGCCGAGAAGCCGGCGGCGGCCAAGGCGAAAGTGCCGGCCCGCGCTTGATTTAAACGACCATAAGGCCGATATCCGGCACGAACGCGGCTGCAACCCGGCATGACCGGCCTGGCCCCGCAAGGGGCGGCGCAGCCAGCCAGTAAAGGGACGTGACGATAAAATGACGCAGAACCCTGCGACGGAAGACCCCAACCTCGAAGCCGGCGCGGACGCGCCCGAGCAGGCGGCCACCGCCGAGGCAGGCCTCGCGGCGCAGCTCGCCAAGCTCCAGGCAGAACGCGACGACCTCAAGGACAAGCTGCTGCGCACGCTCGCCGAGATGGAGAACCTGCGCCGCCGCACCGAGCGCGAGATCGCCGATGCCAAGGCCTATGCCGTGACCAGCTTCGCCCGCGACATGCTCGGCTCCTCCGACAATCTGCGCCGGGCGCTGGAAAGCCTGCCGGCCGACGCGATGAAGACGGTCGACGCCGCGGTGAAGGCGCTGCATGAAGGCGTCGAATTGACCGAGCGCGAACTGCTCAAGACGCTGGAGCGCCACGGCGTGCGCCGGATCGATCCGCAGGGCGAGAAATTCGACCCCAACCTGCACCAGGCGATGTTCGAAGCGCCCGACGCCACGATCGCCAAGGGGCTGGTCTCGAAGGTCGTGCAGATCGGTTACAAGATCGGCGAGCGCGTGCTGCGTCCGGCCCTGGTCGGCGTCTCGGCCGGAGCCCCGAAGGCCCCGGACGCGCCGGCCGGCGAACCGACCCAGCACTGACGCCGTGTTCGAGGCCGCCGGCGTCGCCATCTTCGCGCTGACCGGCGCCCTCGTCGCCGCCCGCAAGGGCATGGACCCGTTCGGCTTCATCCTGCTGGCGACCGTCACCGGCGTCGGCGGCGGCACGTTGCGCGACGTCCTGCTCGGGCGCGGCATCTTCTGGGTGCGCGACCCCAGCGACGTCATCGTCTGCACCACGGTCGCGCTCTGTGCCTGGGGGCTGGCCTATATCCGGCCCGGCGTGCTCGAAGGCTGGGCCGGACGCAAGCTGCTGCTCTGGGCCGACGCCGCCGGCCTCTCGCTCTTCGCCGTGGTCGGCACGCTCAAGGGCCTCGATGCGGCCGCGCCCGTGCTTTCGGCCGTCGCGCTCGGCGCGATGACCGCGACCTTCGGCGGCATCCTGCGCGACATCCTTGCCGGCGACCGGCCGATGGTGCTGTGGAGCCGCGATTTCTACGTCACAGCCGCGACCGCGGGCGCCGCGATGACGGCGCTGCTCACCGGCCTCGGCCTCTCCGGTCCAACCGTGATGCTCGGGGGCATTGCAGCCTGTTTCGGCCTGCGGGCCGGATCGCTGCTGTTCGGCTGGTCGTTCCCGAACCTGCCCGGCAAGGCGCAGGATTAGGCGGTACGATCCACCCTTGTCATTCCGGGGCTTCGCGGAGCGAAGAACCCGGAACCCACGACCGGGTGAGACATTCGGTGCCGGATTACGAGCGATCCACCCAGTCGTGGGTTCCGGGTTCGCGCCTGCGGCGCGCCCCGGAATGACAAGGGGCGTGCCTCGCGAAGGCGAAGTTTATTTCGGCTTCATCACCCGCCGCATCGTCAGGTTGATCCGCCCGCCCTCCGGCAACAGCGTCGAGGACCCGGTCAGGATGCGGTCGATGCCGTGATAGGCGAGCCGCGCCTCGCCACCGAAGAGCAGCACATCGCCCGAGGCGAGCTTGAGCGAGGTCGTCTTGCCGCCGCGCGTCGTGCCGCCGATGCGGAAGAGCGCGGCATCACCGAGCGAGACCGACAGGACCGGCGCGTCGAAATCCTGCTCGTCGCGATCCTGATGCAGGCCCATCTTGGCGCCGGCCGCATAGAAATTGACGAGGCAGGCCTCGGGCGGGTGCGGATAGCCGGCCAATTCCCGCCAGAGGTCGAGCAGCGGCGCCGGCATGATCGGCCAGGGCTCGCCGGTTTCGGGGTGTTCGGGCTGGTAGCGGTAGCCCCGCTCGTCAGAGACCCAGCCGAGCGAACCGCAATTGGTCATGCGGACCGAAAAGGGCGTGCCGCTCTTCGGCATGCGCGGCTGGAAGAACGGCGCCTTGCGCGCGACCGCGCGCAGTTCCGCCACCAGCGCAGCCTGCTCCTCCGGCGCCAGCTTATCCGGCCAGTGGACGACGCCCGGCGCGACAGTGACGCGGGTCATGGTCAGAGTGCGTCGAGGCCGAGCACGTCGGCCATGGAGTAAAGCCGCGCTTCACGCCCCCTGCCCCAGAGCGCGGCCTTGACCGCGCCTTGCGCGAACAGGCTGCGGTCCTCCGCGACATGCGCGAGTTCGAGCCGCTCGCCGCTACCTGCGAAGATCACCTTGTGATCGCCGATGACGGTGCCGCCACGCAGGGCCGCGAAGCCGATCGTGCCGGGCTCGCGCGCGCCGGTGATGCCGTCGCGGCCGGCAACGCGCGCCTTTGCGAGATCGACGGCACGGCCCTCAGCCGCCGCCTCGCCGAGCAGGACGGCGGTGCCGGAGGGCGCATCGACCTTCATGCGGTGATGCATCTCGACGATCTCGATGTCCCAGTCCGTACCGAGCGTCGCCGCGACCTTGCGCACCAGCGCCGCCAGCAGGTTGACGCCGAGGCTCATGTTGCCGGAGCGGATGATCGGGGTGCGCTTCGCCGCCTCGGCCAGTTCAGCGAGATGCGCGGGCTCCAGCCCGGTCGTGCCGACGACATGGAGGATGCCGGCCTCGTCGGCGAGCTTGGCGAAAGCGACCGTCGCGTCCGGCGCGGTGAAATCGAGAACGCCGTCGGCCGCCGCGAAGGCCGCGGCGGCATCGCTCGTCACCTTGACGCCGGAGGCCGGCAGGCCGGCGAGGATGCCGGCGTCCTCACCGAGCGCGGCGGAGCCAGGGCGCTCGATCGCGGCGACGAGCGTGCAGCCTTCAGCCTGATCGATGGCGCGGATCAGCATCCGGCCCATCCGCCCGGCGGCACCGACGACGACGAGACGCATATCACTCATGGAAGGCGGGCTCCGGGCTGGTTCTGCGGCGAAGGCAGATGTCTTCGCCAGTAGCGCAATAGGCTTCGCTCCGCCAGCGGCCCACCCGAAAGCCGGACAAAGCAAAACGGCCGGGTTGCCCCGGCCGTTTCTCATTCTCTCACGCTGTCGGCGCTCAGGCCGCCTGCTGGATGCCCGAGAGCTTCCAGGCGCCGGCGCGCTCGCGCACGAAGGTCCAGTACTCGCTGACCTCCTGAGCCTGCGTGGCATTGCCATCGACGATCTTGCCGGTCTTGCGGTCATAGGCCGCGTTGATCAGGCTGAAGCGCATCGCGACTGTGGCGTAATCGACATCGCCCTCGTGCCAGGCCTGCGACAGGTCGCCCTGCAGCAGCTTGACGTCGGAGACGCGGTCGGCGACGCCGCGGCGGGCGTTGTCGCTCAGATCCTCGTCGAAATAGCCGAACATCTCGGGCGTCGTCCGCTGGCGCAGGCCGGCCTCGTCCTCGTTCGAATAGGCGGTGTTGATCTCGCCGAGCAGGCGCTCGAACGCGTTAAAATCATCACCCGACAACTCGATCGGCTGCGGCTGCACGGCGGCAGCGGCCGCACCGCCACCGAAACCGCCCATGCGGGCGGCGGCAGGCTGCGGCTGGGGCGCATCATAGCCCTGACGGGCATAGGGCGCGCCCGCGCCGGCGAGCTGCGGCTCGGAACGGCGGCGGAAGAAGCGGATGGCGAGCATGATGATGCCGGCGATCAGACCGATCTGCAGCAGGAAGCCGAGCATACCGGCGAGCGAGGCCAGGCCGCTGAAGAAGCCGGAGCCCGAGAGCAGGCCGAACAGGCCCGCGCCAAGCAGGCCAGCGCCGATGCCCATCATCATGTTGCGCGCGAAGGACGGGCGAGCGGCCTGCGCCGCCGCACCGGCGGCAGCGGGGCCAGCCATGGACGGCGAAGCCGGCGAGGCCGGAGCCGAGCGCTGGAAAGTCTGGGCGCCACCCGGCGTCGTATTGGTCGACGGCGGCGCGCTATTGGTGAACGACCCACGGCTGCCCGAGCTGCGGCCACCGCCCGGACGGGCTTCGGCAACGAGCGGCACGAGCAACAGGGCCCCGGCGACCAGGGCGACGGCACGTCCACGACGGGCGAGCGAAATCAGAGACATTGTTCCTCCCGGAGCCCACCACGGGCCCACCGTCCGACAATATGGAGAGAGCCCGCATCCGACGCAAGGCCCCTCCCGGCTAACAGTCTGAAATGCCTTACTATTTCAAATCGACACATAATTATTCGTTGCAATCGGACCGATATGATAGGCTGACGAACAGCTTCGCCCGACGAGACGCGGGGAGAGAGCCATGACCGGATCCGGACCGAGGCCTCACCGACACCGCATGCTGAGCTGGATGCTCGCGCTCGCGGTCTTGTTCCTTATCAGCGAAGCGGCGGCCGCAGGGGAACCAGCTCTCGCGCTGGACAGGCCCCGCCTCGCGCAGGCGCCGGAGCCGCTCTGCTTCTGCTGGAACGACGGCCGCAAGATCGCGGAGGGCGCGAAGTCCTGCATCAGGACCACGCAGGGACGACGGCTCGCGACCTGCGGACGCGTCGTCAACATGATGTCCTGGGAGGTGACGGAAACCGCCTGCCCGGAAAGTTGATCCCGCGCCACCCCGAAACTGCCAGCACAAACAAAAGCGCCGCCGGGATTGGTCCCGGCGGCGCTGTTTTTCATAGCTCTTGTGGTCCTAGCGACTTCGAGACTGACCCGTTGTCAGAACGCTCCCAGAACGATCGCCATCATGAAAACGAAGGCCGCACCCATGATCAATCGGTCGAGACGTAGCGTGACACTCATCACACCCTCCTGTGTCATTGACCTGTCGTGGAGGCTAACAGAACTGACGAAGGCCGCAAGGGGGCGGCATCGTGGCGCGCCCCGGGCGGAGGCTAGATCACCCTTAATCATCGGTTAAATCATTGAATAGATTTGGGGATATTTCTGGCTGCGCGATTTCGCCGCGAGCACTCTCCAAGGCACTGCCACGCCTTCGCCATGGTTCGACCTGCGAGCCCCGAGAGCTCGTCTTCGCGACATCCTGAAAGCCCCTCCGTGCTGCCGAAACGGCACCGGTTAAGGCCGGAAACGGCGCATTAAGGCTCGGTTCACCACGGTACCAAAGTTAATCCGCCTGTGGCGGCCAGGGCGCACTCGGTTGAGAAACCGTTCACCAAGCGGTTCGCATTTGAATGGTCATGCGACGCGCTCATCTCGCCCTCATCGCACTCGGCATCGTCGGCGCAGCCGGCCTTGCGGGCTGCGGCAAGTTCCAGAAGCCGCAACGCGCCGCCTGGCGTGACCAGGCGGAGGCCGCCTGCATGGCCGCGCGCCAGGTGCAGATCTCGTCCTATGTCAGCCTGCGCGGCAAGCCGATCGACGGGCCCGGCACCTGCGGCATGCAGCAACCGCTGAAGGTCTCGGCCTTCTCCAACGGCGGCATCGGGCTGACAAGTTCGGCCACCCTCTCCTGCCCGGTCGTCGCGACCACCGACAAGTGGCTGGCCGAAGTGGTGCAGCCGGCCGCCATGAACGTGCTGGGAGCCCAGGTCATCGAGATGCGGGCCGGCTCCTATTCCTGCCGCGCGATGAACAACGGCACGGGCACGTCACGCACGTCGGAGCATGCCTTCGGCAATGCCGTCGACGTCTTCTCCTTCCGGCTCAACGACAACCGCGTGATCACGGTGAAGGACGGCTGGCGCGGCTCGCCCGAAGAGCAGAACTTCCTGCGCGAGGTCTTCGTCGGCGCCTGCGAGCATTTTTCGACGGTGCTCGGCCCGGGCGCCGACCCGATGCATTACGACCATTTCCATATCGACCTGGCCCGGCATTCGAAGGGCCGGCACATCTGCAAGCCGGTGATCAAGTATACGCCGAACTACAACCTGCAGCCGCCGGACCCGGCACGGTCCTATTCGTCGGCCCAGACGCTGCCGCGCGGCGTGGCGCCGGCCGGCACCATGGTCGCTGGCGGCGGGCTGATGCGGCAGCCGAGCGAAGGCCTGCGTCCGCCCGGCGCCGTGCAGGGCGGCTATCCGGTCGCAAGCTACGGCCGCGGCCAGCCTCAGGGGCTCGACGCGCAGCAGCGCTTCCTGGAGCAATACGACGCGCGCCAGCGGCAGGGGCGCTACCAGCCGCAGCCCTTGCCGAGCGAGAACCGCGGACCGCTTGCCCTGCCGGGCGCCGTCGAGCCCTCGGAGGAAGAGGCCGCCTTTGGCGATGGCGGCGGCTCCGGCGTCATGGACCAGCAGGATTCCGAGGAGGCCTTGCCGATCAATCCCCGGAACGACCCCTTCGCCTATAGCTCCGGGCGCGTGCCGCCCCGGCGCTGAAGCAGTGGCTCATCATTCTCGGGCGGAGCGAAGCGCAGACCCGAGAATCTCCCGACGAACCAGCGCCGGAGCCTCCTTTGGCACGAGATGCTCGGGTCAAGCCCGAGCATGACGGCAGGCGGTGTCGCATCTCAGCGCGAGACCAGAACCTGCCGGCATTCCGGCGGCAGGGCGTCGAGCGACATCGGCGGCTTCGGCTTGGGCTTCGGTCCGGGCTTGGGCTTCGGCGGGTTGAAGATGGCGTCGTGCTGACGCTCGACCCAGCCGCTGAGCTCCGCCCCGCAGCCATCGCCGAAATTGGGCGGCTCCTGCCCATGGCAGCTCGCCATGCCGGCGGGGCAGGCCAGCCGGATATGGAAATGATAGTTGTGGCCCCAGATCGGCCGCACCTTCTCCAGCCAGCTCTTGTCGGCCCCGGCCTCGCGGCAGAGCGCGACCTTGAGTGCTGGGTTGACGAAGATGCGCTCGACCTTCGGCTCGGCCGCGACGGTGCGGATCAGGCGGGTATGGGCCGGCGTCCAGTGGCGGGGATCTATATCGCGCCAGTCGGAACGGGCCATGTTGACCGCCGACATGTTTTCGCGCTGCTCCCGGTCGAGCCGGCCGCGCGGCATCGGCGTCAGCCAGACATCGGCATCGAGCCCGATCTGATGGGAGGCATGGCCGGTCAGCATCGGGCCGCCGCGCGGCTGCGACATGTCGCCGACGAGGAGCCCCGCCCAGCCGGTGATGCGCGGCACGTCGCGGGCGAGCTTTTCCAGATAGTCGATCAGGGCGGGGTGGCCCCAGTTGCGGTTGCGGTTGAGCCGCATGACCTGCCAGCTCGGCCCGTCGACCGGCAACGCCTCGGCGCCGGCCAGGCAGCCCCGTGCATAGGAACCGATGGCACGGGCCTGCATGCTGGCCGGCTCGGTCTTCTGGCCGAAGAGCGAGCGGGCGGCATCGGGCCAGGCCGCGATGTTGGCGGCGCGGGTCTTCGCCTCCTGATCCGCGGTCGACTGGGCGTGGCCCATGGCCGGCAGGAGGGCGAACGGCACCAGAAGGGCCGCGATTCGGGAGATGCTGCGCATGGCCTGAGAATCGTCGCACCCCTCCCTCGCGGTCAAGCGCGATGGCTGGACAAGCGGCGCGGCGAATTGCAGCTTTGAGAAAAGGCGACGCGAGACGCGCCCTTCAGGGAGACTATCGATGACCATCACGATCGACCGCCGCGCGATTCTCGCTGGCGCAGGCGCTCTTCTTGCGGCTCCCTCTGCCGGCCTCAGTCAGCAGCCCTGGCCGCAGGGCCGGCTGCTCAAGCTCGTCGTGCCGTTCCCGCCGGCGGGCGCGACCGACGTGCTGGCGCGGCTCGTCGCCGACAAGCTCGGCCAGACCTGGGGCACCAATATCGTGGTCGAGAACCGGCCGGGCGCCGGCGGCAATATCGGCACCGACGCCGTCGCCAAGACCGAGCCGACCGGCGACACCTTCCTGATCGTCTCCGTCGGCATGGCGACCAACCAGTATCTCTACCAGAAGCTGACCTATGACCCGGCCAAGGACCTCGCGCCGATCACCATGGTCGCGATGGTCCCCAACCTGCTCGTCGCCAGCAAGACCCTGCCGGTGAACAATGTCGCTGAACTGATTGCCTATGCGAAAGCCAATCCCGGCAAGCTGACTTACGGCTCGTCCGGCGTCGGCACCTCCGTACATCTCTGCGGCGAGCTGTTCCAGAAGCTGACCGGCACCAAGATGGTGCATGTGCCCTATCGCGGCACGGCCCAGGCGACGCAGGACCTGATCGGCGGGCGCATCGACCTGATCTTCGACAATATCCCGCAGGCGCTACCGCATGTCCGCGCCGGCTCGATCCGCGGCTTCGGCATCACCACGGCGAAGCGCTCGCCGACGGCGCCGGACTTCGCGCCGATCGCCGATACCGTGCCGGGCTTCGACGTCTCCTCCTGGTTCGCGCTGTTCGCGCCGGCCAAGACGCCGCCCACCGTCATCGCCAAGATCCATGCCGACACCAAGGCGGGGATCGCCGACCCGGCCGTGCGCGCCAAGATGGATGCGCTGGCGGCGGAGCCTGTCGGCAACAGTCCCGAAGAGCTCGGCGCTTTCCTGCAGGCTGAGATGAAGCGCTGGGGCGACCTGATCAAGGAAGTCGGGCTCAAGGTGGAATGATCGGACACTAACCCAGCGGAACCGAGCGTCCGCAGCCGGCGTTTCCCGCTAGACCGCGCCCGGAACGGGCGCCGCGAAACGGGAGTTCGCCATGTCCACCGTCCTCATCATCGTGCTGCTCGTCCTGCTTCTGGGCGGCGGCGGCTATTACGGCCATCGCAGCTACGGAACCGCAGGGCTCGGCGGCGTGCTCGGCCTTGTCCTCACGATCGTGCTGATCCTGTGGCTGCTCGGTGCCATCGGCGGCGCGCGGATCGCCTGACCCGAGACGGCCGCAACCGGTCAGGCCACGTCAGGCCGATCGGTTGCGGCCGGCTCGGCCGCGACCTTGGCACAGACCGACTTGAACAGCGCCGCCGACCGGCACTGGCTGTAAATCCACCACAGGTTGAGCGCGACCAGGCAGGCCAGAGCGAGCGCGACGGCCGTCACATCGCCGATCCAGGCGCCGTAGGTGCCGAACAGCACGACCGGCGCGAGATAAGGCAGGGACGATAGAAATGCCGGCAGGAAGCCGGCATCCGCTACGGCCGCCTGTGCGACATAGCTGCGCTCCTCGTCCGTCAGATCGATCGCCACCGGCTATCCCTCCCCGGACTGAAGCAGAGTTCTGCTTACGCGCGACGCTCCCAGACCGCGACGGCGGCCGCCAGATCCTCGAGCGCCACGCCGACCGACTTGAACAGCGTGATCCCGCCGCCCTCGACAGGCCCGGCGATCCGGCCATGGCAGAGATCGGCGAGCGTGCCCGCGATCTTGTCGGCGCTGTAGCTGCCTTCGGCGATGGCGACGGCGACATCACCGCCCTCGTCGATCGCCTTGCTGGAATCGACGACGACCCGCGCACGATGCAGCGCGTCGGCATCGGCCTCGCGCATCTGCATCGTGAAACCGCCGATCAGGTCGAGATGCGCCTCGCGCTTCAGCCAATGACCGTGGATCAAGGGCTCGGTCGCATTGGTCGCGCAGGAGATGATGTCGGCGGTGCGGGCCTCGCCTTCGAGATCGGTGGTGGCGCGGGCCTCGATGCCGTCCTTTGCCAGCTCCGCGACGGTGGCCTCGGCGGCTTCGGGCCGCCGCGCCCAGACCGCGATCTCGGTCAACGGGCGGACGGAGCGGTGCGCCTTGATGATGAAGGGCGCGAGCGCGCCGGCTCCGACCATCAGCATGCGGCTGGATTCGGGGTTGGACATGTAACGCGAGGCCAGCGCGGACGCCGCCGCCGTGCGCCAGGTCGTCAAACGGTTGCCGTCCATCACGGCGAGCGGCTCGCCGGTCGTGCCGTCCATCAGCAGATAAGCGCCCATCACGCCCGGCAGGTTGCGCTTGCCGTTGCCGAAGAAGACCGAGACGATCTTGGTGCCGATATAGGGATTGGCGACGTCCGGCCCGCTCCAGGCCGGCATGGTCAGCAGGATGGCGTCGGTCTCGTCCGGACGCTGGATCGCGTACTGGCCGCGCTTGGGCGCGATGACCTCGCTGCGGAAGGCGTCGTCGAGAATATCGATCAGGCCGGGATAATTCAGGGCCGCATCGATCTCGGCCGCATCGAAAAGTCGCATCAATTCCGTCCGTTGGTCAGTGCCGGCAGCGCGGAGTCGGGCACGGCCGAGCGCAACGCCTGGGTTTCGGAGCGCAGCGCCTCCGCCTCACGGCGGTTGCGGCGCGCCGCCTTGCGGTGTTTGCCCTGCGCGACCCAGGAGGCCAGGCCGCCGACGAGCACGCCGACGGCGATGGCGGCCAGCACCACCGCGAAAAGCGGCAGCTCATAGGAGAGCACGGGCAAGTCACGGCTGAAGGGATCGAGCGAAACGCGCACCGCGCCGCGATTGGCGACCGAGAACAACACGATCACCAGTGCGACGGGAACCAGAACCAGCGCCTTGAAGAAGGCCTTCATTACAATCTCCGTGCGGCTGCGGGGCCTGCGCCTGCGCTCAATCCTTGCCGTTGAGGCGCAGCCGCAGCTCCTTGCCCGTCTTGAAGACGGGGACGAACTTCTCCTCGACCTCGACCGCATCGCCCGTGCGGGGGTTGCGGCCGATGCGGGCCGAGCGGCCCTTGCGCGAGAAGGCGCCGAAGCCGCGCAGCTCCACCCGGTCGCCCCGCGCCAGCGCCTTCACGATCTCGTCCAGGATAGCCGAGACGATGTTCTCGATGTCACGCTGATAGAGGTGGGTGTTGCGGTCGGCGATCCGCTGAACGAGTTCGGATTTAATCATCGCGGGAGTATAACCATTTGTATCAACATCACTTTTCAGCGGCAGGCTGCCAGAGCGCCAAGGGCGCGTCAAGCCGCAAGCCGACCGGCTGATCTGCCGCGCGCGCGATCGTCGCCGCGAGCGCGTCAAGGCCGGCGCCACGCGCCATCGCCTCGGCCAGGCTCCACAGGCCAAGCGACGAGGATTCGCTGCGGCGACGCCAGTCGCGGACCTTCAGGTCCTTGGCGACGCTCTTCTCGCGCTCCATCCAGGCAATCGCCTCGGGTTCCCCGCCGATCTGGTCGACGAGCTTCAGATTGACGGCCTGCCGGCCGGAATGGACGCGCCCGTCCGAGACTGTTGCGACCTCGCCCTCGGCGAGATGGCGGCGGTCGCGCACCATGTCCTTGAACCAGGTGTAGTTGTCGTTGACGACGCGCTGCAGCGCGTCGCGAGCCTCGGGCGAGGTCGGCTCGAAACCGCTCGGCGCCGCCTTGAGCGGGCTCGACTTGATCGACTCGACCTTGACGCCGACGGTGTCGAGCAGGTTCGAAACGTTCGGGAACTGGAAGAGCACGCCGATCGAGCCGACGAGCGAGGTCTGGCGGGCGACGATGCGGTCCGCGCCCATCGCGGCGATATAGCCGCCCGACGCTGCGACGCCATCGACGACCGCGACCATCGGCTTCTTCGCGGCGAGCTGGCGCAAGGCCGTATGCAATGCCTCGGAGCCGGAGGTCGTGCCTCCGGGGCTATCGATGCGGAGCACGACGGCGGAGACGGCCTTGCTGTCCTCGACCGATTTGATCAGGTCGAGCGTGCGGCGATCACCGGAGATGAAGCCGGAAACGGTGATGCGGGCGATATGGGCGCTCGACAGGCTGCCCGTGCTGTCGCCCTTCCAGGCGAGGCCGCCGATCACCGCCGCGACGATCACGCCGAGCACGGCGAGCACACGCCAGAGCGTCAGCTTGCGGCGCAGGCTGCGGCGGTCTGCGAGCAGATCGGCATCGGACGACATCGGGAGGCTCCTGAGGCTGGGTCCGTGATGTAGACCTGCAAGCCCAACCGGGCAAGGCAGGAGGGACGCCTCAGGCCGCGACCGAGGCGCGCGCCCGGTCTAGCGCGAGCAGCGCGAGGCCACTGGCGACCGAACGGAACGCATCGCCGATATGCACCTTGCCGACGCCGAAGCGACGGTCGAACAGGCTGCGCACGGCCGGAACGTAGGAGGTGCCGCCGGTCATGAAGACCGCCTCGATGCGATCGCCACCGAGCCCGGCCTCGGCGAGAGCGCGATCGAGCGCACTCTCGATCGCCCCGACATCATCGGCGATCCAGCGCTCGAATTCCGCACGGCGGATCGGCTTCTCGATGGTGACGTCCATTTGATTGAAGCTCAGCGTCGTCTCCTCCCGGTCGGACAACGCAACCTTGGTTGCGGAGACCGCGCGGTAGAGCTCGTAGCCGAGATCGTATTCGATCACCGTTAGCAGGTCCTCGAGCTTGCCGGGCTCGACGGCTTCGCGGATCAGGGCGTTGAGCTCAGCCATGGTCTCGCGGCTCTTCATCAGCGAGAGCTTGTGCCATTGCGCGAAAGCGGCGTGATAATGGGCGGGCACCGGCAGGAGCTTGCCGAAGGAGCGGTAATCCGTGCCCTTGCCGAGTGCCGGGGACACGGCATGCTCGATGATGCGATAGTCGAAAGTATCGCCGGCGACGCCGACACCGGCATGGGAGAGCGGGATCGCCTCCAGGCCGCCATTGCGGCCGGGCTCGAAGCGCATCACCGAGAAGTCGCTGGTGCCGCCGCCGAAATCGGCGACCAGCATGGTCTGCGGTGTCTTCAGGTCGCGGGCATACCAGTAGGCCGCGCCGAGCGGCTCATAGGCGAAATCGACCTGCTTCATGCCGGCCTTGCCGTAAGAGCCCTTCAGGCGGCCGACCGCCAGCTCCTCGTCGGGGCGCTCGCCGGCGAAGACGATCGGGCGGCCGGAGACCAGCGGCAGGGCGTCATGGCCAGGCAGGTCCGCCGTGAGGTCGGACAGGAAGACGCCGATCAGATCCTCCAGCTGGAAGAGCTTGCCGAAGAGCCGGGTCTCCTGGAAGGCGCGACTGGAGAGATGGGTCTTGAGCGATTGCAGGAAGCGATGCTCGGTCGTCATCCCCAGGGCCATGTCGAGCGCATCGGGGCCGCTGACATGGGTGATGCGGGTCTCAGGGGGGCGCCCCTCGCGCCAGAACATCAGCGCCGAGCGATAGGCATCGACCGCGCCCTGCTTGGTCGCGAAAGAGCGCGTCATGACCGATCCGTCCGGCCCCGCCAGCGCGACGACGCTGTTGGTGGTGCCGAAGTCGATGCCGATGGCGGCGGGGGTCATGGCGAGCTCCTTTTATGGCGTCATGGTCGGGCTTGACCCGACCATCCCGGAAACCAGAGGGCTCTGGTCACAAGATTCTCGGGTCTGAGCTTCGCTCCGCCCGAGAATGACGAGCGAAGCCGAAACAAAAGCCCGCGCGGATCGCTCCGCGCGGGCTGACTTGGATGTCCGGCTGCTTTCGCAGCCGAAACCTCACTTCTTGTCGGTGGCCTTCTTGAGCGCAGCGCCCAGGATGTCGCCGAGCGAGGCACCGGAATCGGCGGAGCCGTACTGGGCCATCGCCTCCTTCTCCTCAGCCATCTCCAGGGCCTTGACCGAGACCTGGATCTTGCGGGCCTTCTTGTCGAAGAGCACGACGCGGGCGTCGATGCGCTCGCCGGCCGCGAAGCGCTCAGGGCGCTGCTCGGAGCGATCGCGAGCCAGCTCGGCGCGCTTGATGAAGGTCATCATGTCGGTGTCGGCGATCTTCACGTCGAGACCCGACTCCTTCACCTCGACCACCTCACAGGTGACGATCTGGCCCTTCTTGAACTCGCCGGCATCCACGAAGGGATCGCCGCCGAGCTGCTTCAGGCCGAGCGAGATACGCTCCTTCTCGACGTCCACATCGAGAACGACGGCCTGCAGGACGTCGCCCTTCTTGTATTCCTCGATGACCTGCTCGCCCGGACGGTTCCAGTCGAGATCCGAGAGATGGATCATGCCGTCGATATCGCCTTCGAGACCCAGGAACAGGCCGAACTCGGTCTTGTTCTTGACCTCGCCCTCGACCGTCGAACCGGACGGATGCTGCTCCGCGAAGAGCTCCCACGGGTTGCGCAGGGTCTGCTTGAGGCCGAGCGAGATGCGGCGCTTGACCGGATCGACCTCGAGGATCGCGACGTCGACTTCCTGCGAGGTCGAGACGATCTTGCCGGGGTGGACGTTCTTCTTGGTCCAGGACATCTCGGAGACGTGGATCAGGCCTTCGATGCCCGGCTCCACTTCGACGAACGCGCCGTAGTCCGTGATGTTGGTCACGCGGCCCTTGAGACGGGTGCCGACCGGGTAACGCTCGGCGATGCCATCCCACGGATCGGCCAGCAGCTGCTTGATGCCGAGCGAGATGCGGTGCGTGTCCTGGTTGATCTTGATGATCTTGACCTTGACCGTCTGGCCGATGGTCACGACCTCCGACGGGTGGTTCACGCGGCGCCACGCCATGTCGGTGACGTGCAGCAGGCCGTCGATGCCGCCGAGGTCAACGAACGCACCGTATTCGGTGATGTTCTTGACGACGCCGTCGATGACCTGGCCCTCTTCGAGCGA
Organism: Allobosea sp. FW305-C-101; assembly: GCF_058783685.1. Lineage (NCBI taxonomy): Bacteria > Pseudomonadati > Pseudomonadota > Alphaproteobacteria > Hyphomicrobiales > Alloboseaceae > Allobosea > Allobosea sp. FW305-C-101. Next base: position 1,377,119 of record NZ_JBYSYT010000001.1, read on the forward strand.
GGCGACGAGCTCGGAACGAGCCTCGGCGCGGGTCTCTTCGAGGACGGTGCGGCGCGACACGACGATGTTGCCGCGGCGGCGATCCATCTTGAGGATCTCGAAGGGCTGCGGCTGGCCCATCAGCGGGCCGACGTCGCGGATCGGGCGGATGTCGACCTGCGAGCGCGGCAGGAAGGCGACGGCGCCGTCGAGATCGACGGTGTAGCCGCCCTTGACGGTGTTGAAGATCATGCCGGTGACCTTCTCGCGGGCTTCGAAGGCCTTCTCGAGCTTGACCCAGCTCTCTTCGCGGCGAGCCTTGTCGCGCGAGATGACGGCTTCGCCGAGCGCGTTCTCGATCCGGTCCAGATAGACCTCGACCTCGTCGCCGACGTTCAGTTCCTGGTCACGGCCGGGGCCGGTGAATTCCTTGAGGGCGACACGGCCTTCGGTCTTCAGACCGACGTCGATGATCGCCATGTCCTTCTCAATGGCAACGACCTTGCCCTTGATGACGGAACCTTCGAGAGCCTCGTTACGGGTGAAGGACTCTTCGAGCAGGGCGGCGAAATCCTCGCGACCCGCGCTGTAGCTTTCAACTGCAGACATGTAATCTCCTGGGAGCCGGCCGCGTATCCCGCGGGTGTCCGGCTATAGGCGCCGTGGTTGGTGCTGCGTTCCGGATCGCGGCCGTCGGCACCTCCTCTCGGAGGTATCCGCCTCCCCGTCAGACGGGGCCGGCGAAGGCGCCAGGACCAGCGGCTCGATCCGTATCCGGACGACCTGTTTCAAACACGAAACGGGAGCAGGCCTTGAAGACCGCCCCCGGCGCATGATCGATCACGGCCCTTCGGACAGGGGCGATGTAATGCAAGCGGGCCCTCAGGGCAAGGCCGAAGCCCCGCCCGAGGCGCCGGTTCCGTCTCATTTTTCCGCCCCAAGGACGACGTTTCCTCAGGGCTATCCCCTATTCGAGGGAGCCGGCGCCTATCGATATCGCATAGCTTCCCCGGCCTGACGCTTCGTGCGAGGCTGCGGACGGATTTCGTCCACGATTTGGGAGGGGTGCCATGGGCTGGGCCATTCTGGGGCTGATCGTCGTCCTCGTCGTCTATCTGATCATGACCTATAACGGGCTCGTCGCGATGCGGCAGCGCGTGAACCAGGCCTTTGCCGATATCGACGTCCAGCTCAAGCAGCGCCACGACCTGATCCCGAACCTCGTCGAGACGGTGAAAGGCTATGCGACCCACGAGAAATCGACGCTCGATGCCGTGATCGCCGCGCGTAACGCAGCGCAGGGCGCGACCGGTGTCCATGACAAGGCCGCCGCCGAGCAGCAGCTTTCCGGCGCGGTTGGCCGGCTTCTCGCGCTGGGCGAGGCCTATCCCGACCTCAAGGCCAGCGCCAATTTCCAGCAGCTCCAGGTCGACCTCGGCAATGTCGAGGACAAGCTCGCGGCGGCACGGCGCTTCTTCAACAATGCGGTCGGCGAGTTCAACGCCGCGATCCAGGCCTTCCCGGCCGTGCTGTTCGCGCCGCAGATGGGCTTCACCCAGCGCGAGTTCTTCGATGTCGGCGAGCAGACGCGCGCCCAGATCGAAGTCGCGCCCAGCGTGAAATTCTGACCGCAGAATAACATTTCCAGCAGGCGGAGCTGCTGCGATGGCCGAGGCCTTCGGGCTCTACACCCACCAGCGCAATAACCGGATCAGGTCGAACCTCCTGATCGCGGGGCTCTTCCTGCTCGTCTATCTCACCGCCTGGGGCCTGCTGCTCGTCGCCTTCGGCTATGGCGGCGTGCCGCGCGGACGCACCGCCTTCGGCGAGGCCGGCCGCGTCTTCCGCTCGTGGTTCCCCCTCATCACCGCGGGCGCGATGCTCTGGGTCTTCATCGGCTTCCGCATGAATGTCGCGATGATCAACGCGGTCACCGGGTCGAAGGGGCTGGCGCGCGAGGACAACCCCAAGCTCTACCGGATGCTGGAGAATCTCTGCATCTCGCGCGGGCTGACGATGCCGAAGCTCGCCATCATCGAGAGCGATGCGCTCAACGCCTTCGCCAGCGGCGTCAACGACAGCCAGTTCACGGTCAGCGTGACGACCGGGCTTCTCGCCCAGCTCAACGACGCCGAGGTCGAGGCCGTGCTGGCGCATGAACTCACCCATATCCGCAATGGCGACGTCCGCCTGATGGTGATCGCCGTGGTGATCGCCGGCGTCGTCTCCTTCATCGGGGAGCTCGTCTTCCGCGGCTTCGGACGCAGCCGGATCAGGATGTCCTCCGACGACGGCAAGAAGGGCAACGGGCTTGCCATCATCGTCGGCATCGCCGTGATCGCGATCTCCTGGTTCCTGGCGATCCTGATCCGATTGTCGCTGTCACGCTCGCGCGAATATCTCGCCGATGCCGGGGCGGTCGAACTGACGAAGAACCCGGATGCGATGATCTCCGCCCTGCTCAAGATCTCCGGCCGGGCCGATATCGAGGGCGTGCCGTCCGGCGTGATGGATATGTGCTTCGAGAACGACCCGGACGATTTCGCCGACCTGTTCTCGACCCACCCGTCCGTCACCAAGCGCGTGCAGGCGCTGGTCGAGACCGCCGGCGGGCGGATGCCGGCGATGCCCCCGCACCCGCCGAAGATCGGCGAACGGCAGGACCTGCCGACGATGGTCGAGGAAACCGCAGCGCGTGGCCCCTGGCAGAGGCCTCCGGCCGGGTAGCCCATCTGCATCGCGCAATCCGTGGACGATCGCTGCACCGTCGGCCTATCTTACGCTAGGTCAACACGGAGGATGGCGATGAAAGCGGTGTTCGCGATCACGCTCGGCCTTTATGCCCTGCTGGCAAGCTATCAGAGCGCTGGCGCGCAGGAAGCATGTCAGGCCGTGCGAAGTTCATGCTCGCAGATGAACGCCTCCTGCGAGCAGAAGTGCAAGACGGGCAACAATCCCAGCGCCTGCGTGGCGCGCCTCTGCTCGACTCCCTATAGCGGATGCAAGATCAACGGCATCTGGAGATCGGCCTCCAGCCCGACTTGCTTGAAGACGAACAACCAGACCTGACAGCGGCGAACGGCCTGGCTCAGGCGGCGAGCTTCGCCGGGTCGATCTCGAAGACCAGCGGATAGAAGGTGCTCCAGCGATTCCAGCGCTGCGTGCCGGCTTCGCCGACCGCCCAGAGCTTATCGTCCGGGGCGAGGCCGAGATTCTCGATGCCACCGGGAGCGGGATAGCGCGAGGATGACGGCGGTTGTGGGATCACCGCCCGTCCGTCGCCCATTCCAGCGCTTCCTCGAGGCGGTCGTCGCCCCAGAAGAGTTCGCCGTCGCCAGCGACGAAGAACGGCGCGCCGAAGATGCCGATCGACTTGGCATATTCGATCTCGGCCTTGAGGCGGCCCTTGATCTCCTCGCTACGCGAGAGCGGCATGGCGACATTGGGATCGCTGCCCGCCTGCTTCAGCGCGGCGCTCAGCACGGCCTCCTCGGCGATGTTGCGGCCCTCGCAGAAATGCGCGCGGAACAGCGCCTTCGAGAATGTCGGCGTCCAGCCGCCGTCACGGCCGGCGAGCGCCAGCCGCGCGGCCGTCAGCGAATTCTGGGGAAAATTCTCGGGCTTGACGATCGTGACGCCCTGCCGCCGCCCACGCCGCGCCGTGTCGCGCCACATGTAGCGGCCCTTGCTGGGATAGAGCGCGAAAGGCGAGGTGTTCCAGCCCTGCGCCGCGAAGATCGGCCCGAGCAGGAAGGGGCGCCAGCGCAAGGTGACACCGGCTTTCTCAGCCAACTCTTCGATTCTGAGGGCACTCAAGCAGGAATAGGGCGACGCGAACTCATACCAGAAGTCCAGAACGGGACGATTCGGCATTCAGCCTCCGAACAGGTCGTCATGTCGTGTCGCGCCCGATCGAGCCTGCGCTCTTCGCAACGCGACCGCAAGCGCCGCGAATGGCGCCTGTGGAATGGAGGGACGACGCATCCGCCCCGCGCCCATCCATCACCGGACGACGCGGGATCGATCAGAAGGTTCCGATTGCTTCGCCCCGAACGCTGCGATAGTGCGCCATTGCGTCCGAAACGCGGCCCATGGGGGCTGCCAGAAGGAAATTGAACAGATGGCTGACAGCAGCGTGAAAAAGGTCGTCCTCGCCTATTCCGGCGGTCTCGACACCTCGATCATCCTCAAATGGCTGCAGACCACCTATCGATGCGAGGTCGTGACCTTCACCGCCGATCTCGGCCAGGGCGAGGAGCTCGGACCGGCGCGCGACAAGGCGCTGCTGCTCGGCATCAAGCCAGAGAACATCTATATCGAGGACCTGCGCGAGGAATTCGTGCGCGACTACGTCTTCCCGATGTTCCGCGCCAACGCCGCCTATGAGGGCGTCTATCTGCTCGGCACCTCGATCGCGCGGCCGCTGATCGCCAAGAAGCTGATCGAGATCGCCGAGAAGACCGGCGCCGACGCCGTCTCCCATGGCGCGACCGGCAAGGGCAACGACCAGGTCCGCTTCGAGCTGACCGCCTATGCGCTGAAGCCCGACGTCGTCGTGATCGCGCCCTGGCGCGAGTGGGACCTGCGTTCGCGCGAACAGCTGATCGCCTTCGCCGAGCAGCACCAGATCCCGATCGCCAAGAACAAGCGCGGCGAAGCGCCGTTCTCCGTCGACGCCAACCTGCTGCACGCCTCGTCGGAAGGCCGCGTGCTGGAGGACCCGGCGGTCGAGGTGCCGGATTACGTCTACTCGCGCACGATCTCGCCGGAAGACGCGCCGGACAAGCCGACCATCGTCACGGTCTCGTTCGAGAAGGGCGATGCGGTCGCGATCGACGGCGAGAAGCTCTCGCCCGCGACGCTGCTCGCCAAGCTCAACGATCTCGGCCGCGACAACGGCATCGGCCGGCTCGACCTCGTCGAGAACCGCTTCGTCGGCATGAAGTCGCGCGGCATGTACGAGACGCCCGGCGGCACGATCCTGCACGCGGCGCATCGCGCCATCGAGTCGATCACGCTCGACCGCGGCGCGGCGCATCTCAAGGACCAGATCATGCCGCAATATGCCGAGCTGATCTATAACGGCTTCTGGTTCTCGCCGGAGCGCGAGATGCTGCAGGCCCTGATCGACAAGAGCCAGGAGTTCGTCACCGGCGACGTGCGCCTCAAGCTCTACAAGGGCGGCGTCCATGTCATCGGCCGGTCGAGCGACTACTCGCTCTACGATCAGGATCTCGTCACCTTCGAGGAAGGCGCGGTGGCCTACGACCATCGCGATGCGGCCGGCTTCATCAAGCTCAACGCGCTGCGCCTGCGCACGCTCGGCCAGCGGAAGAAGAAGCTGGGGCTCTAAAAGCCCCGTTTCTGAAGCGCGTCATCCCGTGCGCGCTGCGGCATGCAATGCCGCTGCGCAGACACGGGACCGCAAGACGATAAAGGCTCCAATCACCCGGCGCGGTCAGTCCACGCCGGGTTTTCCTTTTCGATCAGCGCAATCTTCCAAGCGCGGCGCCACTTCTTCAGAACCTTCTCACGCTCGATCGCCTGGTTCGGGTCGTCGAAGGTTTCGACATAGACGAGCCGGTCGATGTTGTACTTCGCCGCGTGTCCTTTGATCGCGTGGGCCTTGTGCTCGGCGATCCGGCGTTCGAGATCACTGGTGATGCCGATATAGAGCGGGCCGTCCTTGCGCGTCGCGAGGATGTAGACGGCGTAGATGCGGGCGGTCATCGCGGATCCGGTCCTGAGAAATGGAGCTTAGTCCGGCGCACGGTCCCGTGTCTGCGCAGCAGCACTTCGTGCCGCAGCGCGCACGGGATGACACCGCTCTTTGAACCAGCGCCGCTCTGAAGCGTTCAGCACTCACCGATCAACCTGAGTGCTCATCGCATGCTGCGCTTCCTCGTCCCTGCCCTGATCTCCGCCGCCCTCTCCGCGCCCGCCATCGCACAAGAAGTCCCACCGAAGAGCGAGAAGCCGGCGACGCCGGAGGTCGCGACCTGCAAGGCCGCCGCGCTGCAGACGCTCCATGCCAAAGAGCCGGAAATCAAGGACATCTATATCGACGAGGACAGCGCCACGGTCGCCGTGTCGGAATCGAAGATCGAGGACATCCCGATCACGCGGATCGTCATGGGCGAGGCCTATCTACGGACAGACCGCTCGGACAAGCCGCGCCGCTTCCTCTGCCTGCTCGGCGAGAAGAACAAGGTGCTGCTGACCTTCTTCACTGCGCGTTGAGCCCACCGCAGGCGAAAGCGAAAGGGCCGCACCGCGGCCCTCGTGCCGTCATCTGATGAACCGCCCTCAGCCGCCGTCGACGACCCGGGTCGCGGGCCGGTCATGGCCATCCGCCAGCTCCTCGTGCCAGCGGCCGTTCTGGTCCTGGTAGACGATGCCGTCGGTGGTTCCCGCCACCGTCTGGCGGGCAGCGGCGCGGGTCGCCGCCTTCAGCGCCGCGTCATGCGTCGGAAAGGTTTCCGACAAGGCTCCGCCTGCCCTGTAGGCCCAGCCACCGTCGTGCTCGACCACCTCGTATTTGACCATGACCATCGCGCACCCTCCTTTCGATCAAAGGAAAACCGCGCCCCGGCCCTGGGGTTCCGGCTAATCGCCGTTGCCGCTATCGGCCGCGCGCAGCGAATCCAGCGCCGGCATCGAGGTGATGTGATAGCCGGCATCGACATGATGGACGTCGCCGGTGACACCTCCGGAGAGATCCGAGAGGTAATAGAGCGCCGAGCCGCCGATCTCTTCAAGCGAAACCGACTTGCGCAGCGGCGAATTCGCGCGCTGCCAGGACAGCATGGCGCGCGCATCGGAGATGCCGGCGCCGGCCAGCGTCCGCACCGGCCCGGGCGAGAGTGCGTTCACGCGGATGCCGCGCGGGCCGTAATCGCCGGCGAGATAGCGCACGCTCGCCTCCAGCGCCGCCTTGGCGACGCCCATGACGTTGTAGTTCGGCATGATCCGGGTCGAGCCGCCATAGGTCAGCGTGATCATGCTGCCGCCCTTCGGCATCCGCTCGGCCGCACGCTTGGCGATCTCGGTGAAGGAGAAGCAGGAGATCACCATCGTCCGGGAGAAGTTCTCGCGGCTGGTGTCGGCATAGAGCCCCTTGAGCTCGTTCTTGTCGGAGAAGCCGATGGCATGGACGATGAAATCGAGCGTGTTGCGCTCGGGATCGCCACCCCAGGCCTCGTCGAGCGTCGCGAAGGCGGCATCGACGGACGCGGTGTCCTCGACATCGCAGGGCACGACCAGCTTCGAGCCGATGCTCTCAGCCAGCGGCCGGACGCGCTTGCCGAGCGCATCGCCCTGATAGGTGAAGGCGATCTCGGCGCCATGGGCGTGAAGGGTGCGGGCAATGCCCCAGGCAATCGAATTCTGATTGGCGACGCCCATGATGAGGCCGCGCTTGTTGTGCATCAGCGGGAGCATGGCAAACTCGGAAGGGTCTTCAGGGCTGGCCCGAAGCGGGAGAACGGAGGAAAGTCGGCGGGTCTGGTCGGTCGAACTCTGAACGGCGTATCAGCATTGCCGGGCCATTGCCGGCCCCGGCATTGGCAGGTCTTGGGCTAGTCGATCTTGGTGATCGCGGCAGCGGCGGCCTTCGAGGTGGAGACCGGCACGATCTCGAAACGCACGAGGTCGTTCCATTGCAGGACCCATTCCTGCAGCAGGGCGATATCGTCGCATTCCATGATCTGGAAGCAGCGGCCGAGATCGGCCGAGACCCAGCTTTCGACATAGCGCACGCCGGCCGGTGCCATCCGCCCGCTATGCTGGAAGCGGGCGTAGACATCCTTCACGCGGGCCTGATCGAAATGCTCGATCACCATGAAGAGCATGGCGCTCTCAGACCTCCAGCCGCTTCATCACGATGGTGGCGTTGGTGCCGCCGAAACCGAAGGAGTTCGAGAGCACGGTGCCCAGGCCGGCATTGTCGATGCGCTTGCGCACGATCGGCATATCGGCGAAGGCCGGGTCGAGCTCGTCGATATGGGCGCTCTCGCAGATGAAGTCATTGTTGAGCATCAGCAGCGAGTAGATCGCCTCCTGCACGCCGGTGGCGCCGAGCGAATGGCCGGTCAGCGACTTCGTCGCCGAGATCGGCGGCGCCTTGTCGCCGGCGCCGAAGACCTCGCGGATCGCCTCGATCTCCTTGCCGTCGCCGACCGGGGTCGAGGTGCCGTGCGGATTGATGTAGTCGACCTTGCTCTTCACGCCTTCGAGCGCCATGCGCATGCAGCGCACCGCACCTTCGCCCGACGGAGCGACCATGTCGTAGCCATCAGAGGTCGCGCCATAGCCGACGATCTCGCCATAGATCTTGGCGCCGCGGGCCTTGGCATGCTCGAGCTCCTCCAGCACGACGACACCGGCACCGCCGGCGATGACGAAGCCGTCGCGGGCGACGTCATAGGCGCGCGAGGCGCGGGCCGGCGTGCCGTTGAAGTCCGAGGACATCGCGCCCATCGCGTCGAAGAGGACGGAGAGCGTCCAGTCCAGCTCCTCGCAGCCGCCGGCGAAGATGACGTCCTGCTTGCCCCACTGGATCAATTCATAGGCGTTGCCGATGCAGTGGTTGGAGGTCGCGCAGGCCGAGGAGATCGAATAGTTGACGCCCTTGATCTTGAACCAGGTCGCCAGCGTCGCCGAAGCGGTCGAGGACATGCCCTTGGGCACGGCGAAGGGGCCGACCTTCTTCGAGGAGCCGCTCTCGCGGGCCTTGTCATAGGCATCGATCAGGGCGCGGGTCGAGGGACCGCCCGAGCCCATGATGATGCCGGTGCGCTCGTTGCTGATCTCGGCGGGCTCAAGCCCGGCATCGACGATCGCCTGCTCCATCGCGACCTGGTTCCAGGCCGAGCCACCGCCGTGGAAGCGCATGGCGCGCCGGTCGAGCACGGTCGCGGGATCGAGCGTCGGCACGCCCGCGACCTGGCTGCGGAAGCCGTGCTCGGCGAATTCGGTGACATGGGAGATGCCCGATTTCGCCGAATGCAGCGAGGCCAGGACCTCCTGCGTGTTGTTGCCGATGGACGAGACGATGCCCATCCCGGTGACGACGACGCGTCTCATGCTCGCTTACTCCAGCTGTCAGCGCGCGGCGGGACAAGCCCGGCCGCCCTGCATACATACCGCGCAAATGGACCGAGCGGCAGCTGCACGCAAGGTCGGGCTACGTTTTTCCTCAGGCCGCTTCCGGCTTGAACAGGCCCACGCGCATGTCGCTGACCGTGTAGATGCGCTTGCCATCGGCCTCCAGCCAACCATCGGCGATGCCGAGGACGAGCTTCGACTTGAAGACGCGCTTGAAATCGACGCCGTAGACGACCTTCTTGACCGAAGGCAGGACCTGGTCGGCGAACTTGACCTCGCCGACGCCGAGCGCGCGGCCGCGGCCCGGCAGGCCGAGCCAGCCGAGGAAGAAGCCGGTGAGCTGCCAGAGCGCATCGAGCCCGAGGCAGCCCGGCATCACCGGATCACCCTTGAAATGGCAGTCGAAGAACCAGAGGTCGGGCTTGATATCGAATTCGGCGCGGACGAGGCCCTTGCCGTGCTCGCCGCCCTCTTCGGCGATCTCGACGATCCGGTCGAACATCAGCATCGGCGGCAGCGGCAGCTGCGCATTGCCCGGCCCGAACAGTTCCCCACGACCGCAGGCGAGGATCTCCTCGTAGCTGAAAGACGACTGACGCTGCATTCCCGTGAGGCTCCCTCGCACAAGCCGGATTCGGCCGGTGTCTCGCCTGCCGTGCTAACACAGCGTCAGCCGGAAACGAAAGGGCGCAGGCGATCTTCAGCCCGGGGGACCCCTCAAAATCCACGCCATCCCTGCCACAGCGTCCAGGCCGCGACCACGATCAGGAGGGCGCCGACGCCGCGCCCGATGCGGTCGACCGCAATATCCCGCCCCGTCCAGGTGCTGCGCGCCTGCGCAATGGCCAGCGCCAGCCCGCCATAGACCAGCAACTGCGTGGCAGCGATGACCAGCCCGAGCGCAACCGCCTGAGCCCCGATCCAGCCAAGCTCGGGCCGCAAAAACTGGGGAAAGACCGCGAGCATGAACAGGTAGGCCTTGGGGTTGAGCAGGTTGGTGAGAGCGCCGCTGCGAAAGGCGGCCCAGGCGCTCACGCTGAGCCGCTCACGGATCGCCTGCATCGCAGCGCCGCCGCGCAACAGACCGAAGCCGAGCCATGCGACATAGATCGCTCCGGCCAGCAGCATCAGCCGGAACGCCGCCGGCCAGAGCTGCAGCACGACGCCGACGCCCAGCGCGCCGACGACGACATGGCAAGCTCCGCCAGCGATGACACCGCATGTCGCCAGCAGGCCATCGCGCCGGCCGCCGCCAAGCGCATTGGCGAGCACCACGGTCATATCCATTCCGGGAACGATCACGATCCCGAAGACGAACAGGAAGAATATCCAGAGATGCGCCGCCTCGATCATGACTGGCCCTCGCCTGCGACAGGACCGGCCTTATCGGAGCCAGGACGGACAAGAACCGTCAGGAGCCCGGGCCGGGCTCTACGCTTGCGACCCGGGAACCAAGACCTTACATTTGTCGAATAAGAATCCACTCTACAGGCGGAGCGTCCGGACGTTCGTTGCGCATAAGGGGTTAAGAACGAGGCATGAGCGACCTGACCTCCCAGGACCAGGGTTACGGAACGCCGGTGCGGCAGGGCTGCCCCTTCAACGACATTCGCCAGAAGCTCCGGCGCGTCGGGTTGCGGCCGACCCGCCAGCGCGTCTCGCTCGGCTGGGTGCTCTTCGCCAAGGGGCAGCGCCATGTCAGCGCCGAGATGCTGTTCGAAGAGGCGATGAAGGAGCGCATCCCGGTCTCGCTCGCGACGATCTACAACACGCTGCGCCAGTTCACCGAGGCCGGTCTCCTGCGCGAGCTCACGCTCGACGGCGCCAAGGCCTATTTCGACACGGCCGATCACGACCATCATCATTTCGTCGTCGATGGCGAGAACCGGGTGATCGACATCCCAGCCGACGAGATCGATGTCGCCAGCCTGCCGGTTCCGCCCGCAGGCTACGAGATCGCGCGGGTCGATGTCGTGGTGCGGCTGCGCAAGATCGACAGCTGACATAAGCTCCGCCCGTTCCGGAGACGATGAGCATGGCTTTCACCGATTCGCCGATCTCGCGCCGCGCGCTGGCAGGGCTTCTGCTCGCAGCCACCCTCCCCGCTACGCCCGCTCTGTCCGCGCCGCGCAGCTTGCGCGGTACCGTCTCCTTTCGCGAGCGCATCGCCCTGCCGCCCGGCGCCGTCGTCGAGGTGAAGCTGCTCGACGTCTCACTGGCCGATGCACCGGCGCGCACGATCGCCGAAACCCGCGTCTCGGGCCGGCGAATCCCCGCCCCCTGGACGCTGCGCTTCGATTCCCGACGGATCGATCCCCGGCACAGCTACGCGCTGCAGGCCCGGATCACCCATCGCGGGCAGTTGCTCTTCATCACCACGGAGCGGCACAGCGTCTTCACGGGCGGCCCGGACAATACCGATATCTGGGTCCAGCGCGTGGCCGGACAGGAGCAGCCTCCCGCGCCCACCAACTCGCCGGTCGGGAACTGGCGCCTCGCCAGCCTCGGCGGCGCCGAGACCCCGGCCGTGATCGCGACCACACTCGTCATCGCAGCGGACGGCAAGGTGTCGGGCCGCGGCGGCTGCAACGGCTTCGGCGGCACCGCGACCATTCAGGGCCGGGTGATCCGGTTCTCGCGCATGGTCTCGACGATGATGGCCTGCGAGCCCGACAAGATGGCGCAGGAGCAGCGTTTCCTCAAAACGCTGGAGCGCGTGCATCGCTGGAGCTTCGAGCGCCGAACGGGCCGGCTCGTCCTGCTCGATCGCGGTGGCCGGCCGCTGATGACGCTTGCGGCGCAGTAGCGCCGGGGGCAGCCGTTAGTCGACCTTTTCGTTGGGATAGACGCCCCAGAGGCGCTCCTGGCGGATGAAGCCGTTGATATTGCCGACGCTGACGCGGCACCAGGTGTTGGTGCAGGAGGCGACGCTGGCGACGACGCCGGACTGCAGCCTGGCGACGACGGCAGACTCTTCGTTCGCCGCGCTGCGCATCGGGAAGTTCTCGTCCTTCTTCTTCGACCAGGGCGCGACGAGCGCCGTCCGGCGGCCGGAGAGCAGGCTATGCAGCACCCAGCCTTCGGTGCCGTCGGCATCGCGGACGCGGCGCCAGGTTTCGAATTCGGCGGTGACCTCCACCGGCAGTCCGGCGCGCTGATAGACCCAGCGGGTTCGGTGCTCCTTCGAGGGACCTTCGCGCAGGTTCACGCGGTCCGTCTTCAGGCTGACATAACGCGGCACGGGCAAGCCGGTGACCGATCCCGCCTGCATATCCTGCGCGGACGCGATCGCAGGCAGGCCGATGAGGGCCAGCGCCGCCAGGGCCAGGCAGCGCATCGACGAGACCTTCATGCCGCCACTCTCCTTCGCATCCCGCTTGCCCCCGGCGAAGGGGCAAGTTGTCATCCGCCGCGCCGCCGCCTAGACAAAACATGCTGCCGCGCAGCAACTCCCATTCCTGGGCCACCAGGGTTAATGGCGGGTTGAGGAAATGCCGCCGATACGGCCGATGACGGAGGGGTGCCGCCATGACGAAGAAGAAGCCTGTGGTGGTGGTGACGCGCAAGCTGCCAGCCGTGGTGGAAACCCGGATGCGCGAATTGTTCGACGCCCAGCTCAATATCGACGACAAGCCGATGTCGCAGGCCGCGCTGGTCGAAGCGGTGAAGACCGCCGACGTGCTCGTTCCGACCGTCACCGACAAGATCGATGCCGCCATCATCGCGCAGGCCGGCGACCAATTGCGCCTGATCGCCAATTTCGGCAACGGCGTCGACAATATCGACGTCGCCAGCGCGGTGCAGCGCGGCATCACCGTCACCAATACGCCCGGCGTGCTGACCGACGACACCGCCGACATGACGATCGCGCTGATTCTCGCCGTCGCCCGCCGGATCGCCGAGGGCGCCCGCGTCATCCCTGACGACGACTGGGCCGGCTGGTCGCCGACCTGGATGCTCGGCCGGCGCATCACCGGCAAGCGCCTCGGCATCGTCGGCATGGGCCGCATCGGCCAGGCGCTGGCGAAGCGGGCCGCAGCCTTCGGCCTGTCGATCCACTACCATAACCGCCGCCGGGTCGATCCGCGCATCGAGGAGAAGCTCGACGCGACCTACTGGGATTCGCTCGACCAGATGCTGGCGCGGATGGATATCGTCTCGGTCAACTGCCCGCATACGCCGGCGACCTATCACCTGCTCTCGGCGCGCCGCCTCAAGCTGATGAAGCCTGACGCCATCCTGGTGAACACGGCCCGCGGCGAGGTCGTCGACGAGACGGCGCTCGCCCGCATGCTGGAAGCTGGCGAGCTCGCCGGTGCCGGCCTCGACGTGTTCGAGAGCGAGCCGGCGGTCAATCCGCGCCTGCTCAAGCTCGCGCGCCAGCACAAGGTCGTGGTGCTCCCGCATATGGGCTCGGCGACGCATGAGGGCCGCGCCGACATGGGCGAGAAGGTCATCGTCAACATCAAGACCTTCATGGACGGCCACAAGCCGCCGGATCGCGTGCTGCCCAGCATGCTCTGAGAGCAGGTCCTAAGCGGCGCGCAGCCCCGCAAGGCGCGCCGCTTCCGCCGGCCATTCCCTGAAATCGTCGATGACGCCCGCCGCGCCGGCCGCCAGCAGGCGCTCGCGCATGCGCGCCTTATCATGGGCGACGCCGGTGAAGCCCGCGACCTGCATGCCCGCCGCCTTCGCCGCCAGCACGCCCGGCACCGAATCCTCCAGCACGAGGCAGCGCCCGGCCTCGGCGCTCATCTGCGACGCCGCGAACAGGAAGACATCCGGGGCCGGCTTGCCACGCGCGACCTGTGACGCCGAGAAGACATGCGGACCGAACAAGTCGATCAGGCCGGCGAGTCCGAGATTGCGACGCAGCGGCTCCAGCACAGTCGAGGAAGCGACGCAGCGGCGCCCCGCCATCTCGGTCAGCGCCTCGCGTACCCCGGGAAGTGCGCGCAGTTCGGCCTCTAGGCGGAGAGCGACCGCATCCTCGATGCGCGTCTCGAAATCACTCGGCAGAGGCCGCCCGAGCGCTGCCTCGATGATCTTCATGCCGTCGGCCCAGGGGATGCCGACGAGCTGATCGACATAATGGTCGAGCGTCCAGTGGCCGAGCCCGACTTCATGGCACATGGCGAGGCTGACCTCGCCATAGAGCGTCTCGGTATCGATCAGCGTGCCGTCGCAATCGTAGATGACGAGATCGAACGACACGGGGCTGCTCCGCCGGCCGTTCAGCGGGCCTGGAGCGCGTCGAACTGGCCGGTCTTGCGGAAGCGCCAGAGATAGGAGGAGATCACCGCCTCGGACGAGGTCGGCGCCAGCCCGAGCCCGGCGAAGTCGCGGCCTTCCGCCTTGGCTTCAGCCGAGACGACATTGTCGCTCTCGAGCAGCGTAACCTGATCGCGCGTCATGACCAGCTCGTCCGGAATCAGGCCGAGCGTCAGGCCGTCGGCGACCTGCAGGACGCTGCCCATGATCCGCGCCAGCGGGAACGGCAGCGGCGCGAGCAGGCGCTTGCGGCCGGTCACCTTGCAGACCTCCTCGAAGATCTGGCGCAGGCTCTGCACCTCCGGCCCGCCAAGTTCGTAGACGCGGCCGCCCGCCACGACACCATCGACGGCGCGCGCGACGATCTCGGCGACGTCGCCGACGAAGGCCGGCTGGAATTTCGTCGCGCCGTCGCCGACCAGCGGCACCATCGGCAGCATGCGGACGAGAGAGGCGAACCGGTTGAAGAACGTATCCTCGGGGCCGAACATCACCGACGGACGCAGCACGACCGCGCCCGGCACGGAGGCGAACATCGCCGCCTCGCCCTCGGCCTTGGTGCGGGCATAGATCGACGCCGATTCGGCGGAGGCGCCAATCGCCGAGACATGGACCAGACGGGCGATGCCGGCAGCGGCGCAGGCCTGCGCGATGGCGCGCGCGCCATTCGCCTGCACGGCCGGGAAGCTCTGGCGGCCCTGCTCCTGCATGATGCCGACGAGATTGACGACGGCATCAGCCCCCTTCACGGCGGCAGCGACGGAAGCGGGATAGCGCAGATTGGCCTGAACGGCATGGATCTGGCCGACGCTGCCGATCGGCTGGAGGAAATTGGCGAGATCCGGCCGGCGGACGGCAACCCGCACCCGATAGCCGCGCTTGACGAGCGCACGCACGACATGGCGGCCGACGAAACCGGAGCCGCCGAAGACCGTGACGAGTTGCTGGGCCGGGGCCTGGGAAGCCATCGCGAAAGCTCCGTTTAGAATGCTTCTGCCCTCCTAGATCATGTTCCGCCAAAGTGGAAATGCCTTTTGCGGTCAGCACCTCCCCTATCCCGCCCCTGCGGCGTTCCGCCCTATCCGCGACGCGGCCCTGCCCCTGTTTGACGCGGGTCCACCGGCTTCCGGAGGAAAACAGCCCGCAATCCGCATGATCCGCGAAGGCGGTTTCCACAGGGCGGCGAAAACAAATTCATTTCGCCGCGACAGGGCCGTTGACAGGACGACTCGGCCCCCGTAAACGAACCGCCGTTGCCCAGGTGGCGGAATTGGTAGACGCACCAGCTTCAGGTGCTGGCGCCTGCAAGGGCGTGGAGGTTCGAGTCCTCTCCTGGGCACCACTCTTTCTTCTCAGCAGGAGAAAGAGTTCCGCATTGACAAGAGGTTAGGTGGTATCCGCTTTAATATCGCGGCATCACCTCCAGGCCCCTGCAATGCCTCGTCCCCTCGCTACCAAGTGGGGACCGACTCTCCCAAGATGACGATAGCAAGGCCCTTTTGGGCCCTCGCCGGAGGTCGATGCGCGACCTGCCTGCGATGATGCACGGCGGGGTGCGTCCTTGCCCCGATTTCTTGAAGCGCCCAGCCACCATTCCAGGCGCCGGGCCAAGCGACGCACGTGCAGGCGAACGCGGCCGGCAAGGGAAACATATCCGCTATCAGGCCTCCTATCGCGGCCCTCTCCAGCTGGGCCAGCAGATCGACCGGCCCCGTTGTCTTCAGCGCAACAACCCGCTGAGAATGCCGGCGACATGTTGAAGCGCGGCATCCTTCGCGCGGCGGTGATGCCAGGCCAGGTGCAAGGGGAAGCCGGCGACAGGAACGGGGGGCGAGAACGAGACGAGTCCGGCGAAGTCGCTCAGGATCCGCGACGGAAGCAGCGCGATCATGTCCGAACCCAGAAGCAGGCCGGGCACCATCTGGAAATTCGGCACGACGAGCCCGACACGGCGCGACAGGCCGCGCCCGGCGAGTTCCGCATCGACGGGCGTGCGTGTGTCGCCGCGGCCGGAAACGAGGATGTGCGGATAGGCCAGCCAGGTTTCGAGATCGAAGCTCTCCGCTCCCGGATGCCCGGCGCGCATGACGACCCGATAGTGTTCGACGAAGAGTTCCTGGCGATGCAGGTCATCCTCGGCCGGCGGGAACAGCGAGATCGCGATGTCGCTGGCGCCATCGATCAAGGCCGCGCGAGCCGCATCGGCACCGTGCCAGGGCTGGATCACGAGGTCGATCCCGGGCGCGGAGCGCTGCAATTCCTGCTGCAGCGGCGGGATGATGAACAGCGCCGGGTAATCCGCCGTGGTGAGCCGGATGGTCTGGCGCATCTCCGAGAGCGGCACCACCGGAGGATCGACCAGTTCGGCCACGCCTGCCAGCAAGGATTTGAGCGGGGCCCGCAGCGCCTCGGCCTTCGGCGTCAGGTGCATGGTCCCGCGACCGCGATCGAGAAGGTCGTCCCTGAACAGGTTCCGGCAGCGCTGCAAGGCCGCGGAGGCCGCCGGCTGAGACAGTCCCAGCCGGTCCGCGGCGCGGCTCACATGGGCCTCGTCCAGGAGTGCATCGAGGACGACAAGCAGGTTGAGGTCGACTGCTCTTAAATTCATGAAGCAGATAATATGATAGATTTATAATCGATTGGAGTAATTTTTGCTGCAGTCACAGAGTCGCCCCATCGCAAAGGAGGCGACCATGACCAAGACCCTCATCCTGCTGTTTCACCGTGACCTGAAGGGCTCGAAGGCCAATGCGGCTCTGGCCGCGGCGGCTGCCCAGGTACGCGGCGTCGAGATCGTCGACATGCAGGCGCTCTACCCCGATGGGATCGAGCTGTTCCGGGACGGCGAGCGCGAGGCTGCCCGGCTCCTGTGCGCCGACCGCATCGTGCTGCAGTTTCCTATCCAGTGGTACTCGACCCCGGCCCTGCTCAAATACTGGCAGGACGCGGTCCTGACCCGCATGTTCTATCTCACCTACGAGCAGGAAGGCCGGCGGCTGGAAGGCACCCCGCTGATGATCGCAGCCACGGCCGGCAACGTGCCGGAAGCCTACACGCCGGGCGGGCGCAACATGTTCCCGATGATCGAGCTCATGGCACCGCTGTGCGCGACCGCTCATCGCTGCGGCCTCTGCTGGTCCGATCCCTTTATCGTCTACGAAGCGGACAAGCTCACGCCCGAGGCTCTGGCGGCAGCGGCCACCAGCTACGCGGGCGCCCTGGAAAGCTGGATCGCCGCGACGCCGGCTACCCGGCAGGAGATCGCCTGATTCCGGGACGAGGCGGGCGGGAGACGCTTCGGCCGTGTCATACTTTCGCCCCCTCTCCCACCCTCTCCTCTTTCGGCGGCGGATCGAGGTGGAGGAAGTGGCGCACGACGGGTCCGTCCTCCCCAACATGGAAACGCCTGACCTCGCCCTGCAAGTCGGCGTCGGCCTTCGAGACGCGGCGATGCTGGCGCAGATGCTCGGCCCAGGACGTGACCATGAACCATTCGACCAGCTTGTCGGGATCGGCCGTGTCCTCGGTGACGCCCCAGCCATAGGCTCCGTCGCGCCGTCGCTCGACCGAGAGCGCGTTGATCGCGCGCAGGAAAGGCTCCCGATCGGCCTGCGGCACGCGGTACTCGATCAGGATCAGGACGGGGCCACGGTCATGGGCGATCTCGGCCGCGACCAGCGGCTCCGGCCAATGGTTGGAGGGCGCGAGATCGGCCTCGCCGGCCGGCAGCTTGATCCGGTGCATGACGAGCCCGGCGACCAGCAGTGCCGCGGCGCCGATCAGTAGCGTTGCGCGAATGCCCACGGCCTCCGCTACCGCGCCCCAGCCCAGGCTGCCCGCCGTCATCGCGCCGTTGAACACGGTGAGATAGACCGCCAGCGCCCGGCCACGCACCCAGTTCGGCAGGATCGCCTGCGCCACGCCGTTGAGCGTGGTCAGCGCGACGATCCAGGCCGCGCCGAGCAGAAGCAGGACGGCGATCGCGAGCCATTGCGGCGGGCCGAGCGTCAGCGCCGCCATCACGGCGGCGGTGACGATCGCCGATAGCAGCAGCAATCCGTCGGCATCGAGCCGGGCGCGCAGGCGCGGCAGCAGCACGGCGCCGCCGATCGCACCGGCACCGACCGCGCCGAGCAGGACGCCGTAGAAACCGGCACCGCCGCCGAGCAGATTGCGCGCGACCAGCGGCAACAGCGCCCAGACGGCGCTGGCGCAAGCAAAGAAGATCGCCGCGCGCAGCAGGACGACATGCAATTCGCGGCTCGCCCGGGCGTAGCGGAGGCCTGCCCGGAAGGCTCCGGTGAAGCGCTCGCTCAGCGCATCGTCGGCGCCTTGCGGGCGCCGCCACCAGAGCAGAGCAGCGATGACGATGACGTAGCTCGCGACGTCGGCGCCATAGGTCATGCCGGCGCCGAAGGCCGCGAGGATCAGCCCGCCCAGCGCCGGGCCGATGGCGCGCGAGATGTTGATGCCGAGCGAGTTCAGGGCGACGGCGCTCTTGAGATCGGCCTTGCCGACGAGTTCCGGCACGATCGCTTGCCAGGTCGGCGCCATCAGCGCCGCGCCGACACCGCCGAGGAAGGTCAGGCCAACCAGCGCCGGCACGCTGAGCTGGCCCAGGCTCGCCAATGCCATCAGCGAGAGGCTGACGCAGCCGAGCAGGAGCTGGATCGCGATCAGGAACTTGCGGCGGTCGAGGATGTCCGAGAGCACGCCGGCCGGGATCGCCAGCAGGAAGATCGGCAGCGTCGCCGCAGCCTGGACCAGCGCGACCGCGGCCGGCGCACCGGAGAGGTCGGTCACCAGCCAGGCGCTGGCGACGTCGCGCATGAAGGAGCCGATATTGCCGATGATCGTCGCCGCCCAGAGCACGGCGAAGACCTTCTGGCGCAGCGGCGCGAAGCCCGAGGCGGTTTCGGCACTCATCGTGCCGCGCTCTTCCGGCGCCCGAGATCGTCCAGCGCGACGATGATGAAGCCGCCGATCAGGCCGAGATGCTCGAAGAAGCTGTTCGTCGCCATCATCCGCCCCTGGCCTGCCGGCAGTTCCCAGAAGCGGATGGCGATGAAGGTCGCGACGAGCGTGAAGCCGGCGAGCGCCAGCGCGGCGAGCCATCGCCAGTGGCCGATCAGGATCATCGCGGTGGCGGTGAGTTCGAGGACGATCACGCCGACCGCGAAGAGTGGCGCCGGGGTCAGGCCGAAATGGGTCATCTCGGCGATGGCACCGGGAAAATCGAGGATCTTGGTGATCGGCCCCTGGATATAGGCGGCGCAGAGTAAGAGAAGCGCGAACCAGCGCAAAGCACCGGTCTTCGGCGCGGAGAGATGGCCGTCGCCCGCCATGCTCATACCGCCCAGCAGGCGCAGCCGAGCGCGCCCCAGAAACTCCTGAGATCGCCGACCGGCAGCTTGCTCGACCAGGCGCCGGCATGGTCATGGCCATGGACGCCGCAGGAACTGGCGCAACCGCAATTGCTCAGCGCGGCGCGGCGCAGCGAGTTCTTGCCGGCGCCGTCCGGTTCGCCCCAGGCGCCGTAGCCCTTGAAGGTGCGGACAGGTGACCAGTCCGGCATGGCCGGCGGCGGGGCGCTCTGGTCGGCGCTGGCGAAGTCCCTGATGCCATAGACGACCTTGCCGCCGACGATGGTGAGATCGGCGCTGATGAACGAGATCTCGTCCTCCGGGCAGGCGAAGTAATCGCGGTCGGGCACGATCAGGTCGGCGAACTGGCCGACCGCGATCTGGCCCTTCTTGCCTTCCTCGTTGGAGAACCAGGTGACCTTCTCGGTCATCATCCGCAGCGCCGTCTCGCGGTCGAGGCAGTTGCGCTGCGGCGTCATGCGCAGGCCACCGACGGTCTTGCCGGTCACCATCCAGGCAAGCGCAACCCAGGGGTTGTAGGAGGCAACGCGGGTGGCGTCGGTGCCGGCGGAGGTCCTGACGCCCTTCTCCAGCAGGCGTGCAACCGGCGGCGTCGCCTCGGCGGCGGCCGCGCCATAGCGCTCGACGAAATACTCGCCCTGATAGGCCATGCGATGCTGCACCGCGACGCCGCCACCAAGCGCGGCGATGCGGTCGATCGAGCGCTCCGAGATCGTCTCGGCATGGTCGAAGAACCAATTCAGGCCCTTGAGCGGAATGTCCTTGTCGACCTTCTCGAAGACGTCGAGAGCGCGCGAGATCGTCTCGTCATAGGTCGCGTGCAAACGCCAGGGCCAGCGGTTCTCGGCGAGGATGCGCACGACGCCCTCGAGATCGCCCTCCATCTCGGGCGGCATGTCCGGGCGCGGCTCGCGGAAATCCTCGAAATCGGCGGCGGAGAAGACCAGCATCTCGCCGGCGCCATTGTGCCGGAAATAGTCGCTGCCCTGCTTGTATTTCGAGGTCTTCGTCCAGTTGAGGAAGTCGTCCTTCTCCTGCTTCGGCTTCTGCGTGAACAGGTTGTAGGCGAGGCGGATGGTGAGCTGGTTGTCGTCGGAGAGCTTCTGGATGACGGCATAGTCGTCGGGATAGTTCTGGAAGCCGCCGCCGGCATCGATCGCGCCGGTGACCCCGAGCCGGTTGAGCTCGCGCATGAAATGGCGGGTCGAATTGACCTGATAGTCGAAGGGAAGCTTGGGCCCCTTGGCCAGCGTCGCATAAAGGATATTGGCGTTCGGCCGCGCAAGCAGCAGGCCGGTCGGATTGCCGCTGGCGTCGCGGGTGATCTCGCCGCCGGGCGGCTGCGGCGTGTCCTTGGTGTAGCCGACGGCGCGCAGCGCGGCGCCGTTCAGCAGCGCCCGGTCGTAGAGATGCAGGATGAAGACCGGCGTGTCGGGCGCGACGGCGTTGAGTTCGTCAATCGTCGGCAGGCGCTTCTCGGCGAACTGGTGCTCGGTGAAGCCGCCGACGACGCGCACCCATTGCGGCGGCGGCGTCACCGCGACCTGCCGCTTCAGCATGTTCATCGCGTCGGCCAGCGAGCGCACGCCGTCCCAGCGCAGCTCCATGTTAAAGTTCAGGCCGCCGCGGATGATGTGGAGATGGTTGTCGATCAGGCCCGGCAGCGCGCTGCGGCCCTTGAGATCAATGGTTCTGGTGTCCGGCCCGGCATGGGCCATCACTTCGGCCTCGCTGCCGACCGCGAGGAAGAGGCCGTCCTTGATCGCGACCGCGCTCGCGGTCGGGTTGCCGCGGTCCAGCGTTGTGAAGCGGCCATTGCGGAGAATGAGATCGGCGGTCATCGGGCGGGCTCCAGGGCCTGTAGATTGCGGGCCGGGCGTTTGGGCGTTGGCGCTGCCGAGCAGGCCAGTCAGGGCGCCGGCGGCAGCGCCGAAGGTGGTTTGGCGGCGCGTCGGGCTCATCAGGCCTGTCCCTTGTCCTTGTCGTCGATGGGCTGGCGTGCCGGGAGCGCGCCGAAGACATGCTCGCCGCATTCGCGCTGCAGCCAGCCGAGGCTGAGCCCCTGGCCCGAGACCAACCGCTTGGCGATCGGCACGATCTGCTCGCCGGCGAGGATGCCGAGCAGGCCGATCAGCGCGATCACGGGCGGCGCCGGCGAGCGCACGTTCATGAGGCTGTAGAGGACGCCGACGAGCAGGCCGGCGCCGAGCGACAACAGATAGAGCTTCATCGCATCCCCCACGGCTGCGACCGGGGCGGCATGGCCGCCCCGGAGCGGATATCGGCCGGGCTCAGCCCTTCACGAAGGCGAGCAGGTCGGCGTTCAGCACCTCGGCATGGGTGGTCAGCATGCCGTGCGGATAGCCCGGATAGACCTTGAGCGTGCCGTTCTTCAGATGCTTGATCGATTCATGCGCGGAGGCGCCGATCGGCACGATCTGGTCGTCGTCGCCATGGGCCACGAGCGTCGGCACGCCGATCGCCTTGAGGTCGCCGGTCTGGTCGGTCTCGGAGAAGGCCTTGATGCCGTCGTAATGGGCCTTGGCGCTGCCCATCATGCCCTGGCGCCACCAGTTCCTGATCACGCCCTCGTCGACCTTCGCGCCTGGCCGGTTGTAGCCGTAGAACGGCCCGGTCGGGACATCCAGGAAGAACTGCGCCCGGTTGTCGGCGAGCGCCTTGCGGAAGCCGTCGAAGACCTCGATCGGCAGGCCGCCGGGATTGCCGGCCGTCTTGACCATGAGGGGCGGCACGGCCGAGACCAGCACCGCCTTGGCGACGCGGCCCTGCGGCTCGCCATGCTTCGCGACATACCGCGCGACCTGGCCGCCGCCGGTCGAATGGCCGATATGGACGGAGTTTCTGAGATCGAGGTGCTCGACGACTGCGGAAGCGTCGGCGGCGTAGTGGTCCATGTCATGGCCGTCCCAAACCTGGGCGGAGCGGCCATGGCCGCGCCGGTCGCTGGCGACGACGCGATAGCCCTTGTGCAGGAAGAACAGCATCTGGGCGTCCCAGTCGTCGCTGCTCAGCGGCCAGCCATGATGGAACATGATCGGCTGGGCGTCCTTCGGCCCCCAGTCCTTGTAGAAGATCTCGACGCCGTCCTTCGTCGTGACGAATGGCATGGTCAATGTCCTTCCTGAGCGCCGAACATGGTCTTCGCGTAGATGATGCCGAGCCCGTAGGCGCCGCCGAATGACTTCGCGATTCCCGTGGTCAGGTCGTAGGTTGCGGTACGAGCCCAGTCGCGCTGGAGCTCGAGCAGATATTGCAGCGAAGTCATCGGCCGCGCACCTGCCTGGACCATGCGCTCGATCGCGCGTTCATGCGCCTCGTCGGAGACGTCGCCGCAGGCATCGGCGATGACATAGACCTCGAAGCCCTGGTCGATCGCCGAGAGCGCCGGGCCGACGATGCAGACGCTGGTCCACAGGCCCGCGAGCACGATACGGCCCTTGCCGATCTCGTTGACGCGGGCGATGACGCCGGCATCCTCCCAGGTGTTCATCGAGGTGCGGTCGAGCATCTTCTGGCCGGGGAAGGCGCGACCGATCTCCTCAAACATCGGGCCGGAGAAGCTCTTCTCGGCGACCGTGGTCAGGATGGTCGAGGCGCCGAAGCCGGCCGCGGCATGCGCGACGAGGGCCGCATTGTTGCGCAGCTGGACGGCGTCGATCGACTTGGTCGCGAAGGCCATTTGCGATTGGAAGTCGATCATGATCAGCGTGTGATCCTGCGGCGTCAGCAGGAGCTTGCCTGGAGCGGCTTTGGCGGTCGGCATGTCGTGTCCCCCTTTTGCGAATGGTCCGGAAAGGGCTCGGCGGGGCCGATCGCCGGACCCGTGAAGCATGGCGTTTCGATCCGAAGCCCCGATGACGCGCAGTGGTACGCAACGCCCTCCCGTCGGGGCAATTATCCGGAGGTGTCGGTAACCCCCTGCCCAGGGATAGGGTGGCGTCCACGGGAGCCGTCCGGGGGAGGTTCGGCCGGCTTCGTCCCGAGGCAAGCCAGCAGCGCCTCGGGATCGCAGGGCTTGGCCAGATAGCCGTCGAGGCCGCTGCGGCGGGCATGCCGTTCCGTGGTCGCGTCGGGATAAGCTGTGATCAGAATCGCACGCGTGGAGGCCGCGCGCTCCTTCACTTCGAGACAGAGTTCGAGCCCGCTCATGACGGGCATGCGATGATCGGCGATGACGGCGACAACGGCCGGGAACACGCTCGATGTCAGGAGATCGGCAGCAGCAGCGAAGACGCAGGCCTCGAAACCCATCGCTTCGACCAGTGCCGCCATGGCGGCGCGGGCCGAGGCGTCGTCATCGACAATGGCAATCAGCGGAAGCCCGGCCATCCGAACCGACCCCTTGGGGCGCGTGATCCGGCCATCCTGCTTTCGATGCGCAGGGACGGCAATTATACCGGGGTATCGCCCGGCCTATGCCCGGAGCCAGCGAGCGCCAGCCGATCGGCGATCCGCACGAGATCGGCGAGCGAGGTCGCCCGCAGCTTGTGCATCACCTGCGCCCGGTGGACCTTGATCGTGACCTCGCTCAGCCCGAGCGCCTGCGCGATCTGCTTGTTCATCTGGCCGGCGGCGACAAGCGGCAGGATTTCTCGTTCACGCGGGGTCATGGTCGCGACACGGCCCTGCAATTCGGCGAGAGCAGCGGCTTTGGCGCGATCCTGCCGATTCTGCGCGATGGCGCGATGGACGCCGTCCAGCAGGTCCTGGTCGCGGAAGGGCTTGGTCAGGAACTCGACCGCGCCGGCCTTCATCGCTGCCACCGACATCGGGACATCGCCATGGCCGGTGATGAACACGATCGGCAGCGGATTGGCCGAGCGGCCAAGCTCGCGCTGGAATTCCAGCCCGCTCAGGCCCGGCAGGCGGACATCGAGCACGAGGCAACCCGGCCGGTCGGGGCGGGTAGACGCCGCGAAGGCCTGTGCGGTCTCGAAGCAGAGCACGTCATGGCCAACCGAACGCAGCAGGCTTTCCAGCGAAGCGCGCATCGCCGGATCGTCATCGACCACGTAAATGAGGGAGCCGCTTTCCGTCATGGCGAGGCGCTCTCGCTGGGAGAGAGACCGGCCGCGGCAGGCAAGGTGAACTGGAAGACCGCACCGCGCGGCTGGTTGTCGGAAGCCCAGAGCCGTCCGCCATGGGCCTCGATCACGGTGCGGCAGAACATCAGGCCCATTCCCATGCCGTTCGGTTTCGTCGTGAAGAACGGCTCGAATATACGGTCGCGCCCGGCCTCTGCCAAACCGCTGCCATTGTCGGCGATGGCGACGAGAACCTCGCCATGAGGCTGGCGCCGCGAACTCAACACGAGCAGGCGCTGGCCCGGCGTCGCGCACATCGCATCGACGGCGTTGTCGATCAGGTTGCAGAGTACCTGTTCGAGCTGGAGGGCGTTGCCGATGACGAGCGGCAGGTCGCCGTCGAACGCCGTCCTTACCTCGACACGGGCAAGGCGGACATCGCCCGCTAGCTGCCTGAGGGTCGCGGCGATCATCCGGTTGAGGTCCAGCGGCGCGCGCTCCTGCGTCGGCTTGACGAACATGGCGCGGATGCCGGCGACGATGCGGTTGGCACGGTGGCCATCCGCGACGATCCGCTCCAGAGCGGCCCGAATCTCGTCGATCTGGGGCTGCTCACGGTCGAGCCAGCGCAATCCGGCCGAGGCATTGGTCACCATGCTGGCCAGCGGCTGGTTGACCTCGTGGGCGATGGAGGCCGAGAGGGCCTCCGTTGCGGTCAGGCGGTTCTGTCGAGCCCGGCGCTCGGCGATCTCGGCGCGGGCCAGCCGGGCATGGACCGTCGTCGCCTCGGAAAGCAGCACCAGCAGCACGACACCGGCCGAGATCAGGCCATAGATGCGCCCCGCCCACCAGCCGACGCTCAGCCGGACCGCTGCGCTGAAATAGGAAATGAGGATGATCTCGCTCAACAGCGTGACGAGCAGGACCATCAGCCAGAGATCGAGCATCGAGCGCTTGCGCGCGGCGAGCGCTGCCAAGCCAGCGACATAGAGGACGACGGCAGCGGCGGGCACATAGCTCCAGAGCCGTGCGACGCTGCGGGCATCCGCCATGAAGGGCGGCAGCTTCGCGGCATTGGTGACGATCACCAGGCTGCAGGCCAGGGCCGCGATCACGGTTGCGAGGATGGTGCCGGCGAGGACGCGCTCCGTGGACCCAGGCCAGGGGCGCCGGCTGAGCAGCGCATAGGCGAGGACGAAAAGCGGGAAGCTCAGGCGGCGCAGGGCCGCGATCGTGGCTGTCGCCTGCAGATCCGGCTCCGGAGCAAGCGTCGTGAAGACGCCGGGAAAAGTCAGGGCCCAGGGAATCGCAAGCAGGGCCGAGAACAGGAAGCCAGCCGCCAGAAGCAGGATCGCGCGCGAGCGCTGAATGGCGAACTGGGCGAAGAGCAGGGCGGCTGCGGTCAACTCGACGATGAGGATCGCCGCGGCGTAGGCGGCTACGAAAGGCTCGGTGCCGATCGTGGGTTGGCGCGCATAGGGGATGGTCACGGCCAGCACGCCGATCAGCAGCGCGATCAGGCCGCCTGCCAGAAGGTTCTGGCGTGGAGTGGGCGGCGACGCCAGCGGCGAGCGCTCGGTTTGTGCGGTCATCGCCTCGCCTTGAATCGCGTCCGGGGCCGGACTGGCGAGAGTTCGCGCACGATCCCCCGGCTTGCGTCAATCTCTTCGGCAAGCGGCCGGGCCTGAGCCAATCTCGGACTCGGCATTCGCGTGATCGAGGACATCGAACTCGGCGATCAGGACCGGGGTTGCCTGCCCGTCCTGGGATGGCGCGGGCGACACGCGACGAGCGAGCCACCCCGTTGGTGACGAAGCCTGTGGTTCACAACGTGTTCTTGTGGACGCGGCCATCCTTCATGATCACCGCGAAATTCCTGTGCGGGTCCTCGAGCAGCTTGATGTCGTCGAGCGGGTTGCCCGCGACCACGAGCAGGTCGGCAAAAGCGCCCTCCGCGAGCACGCCGAGCTTGCCCGGATAGGGATTGCGCATGTTGGAGAGGCCGAGCAGCTCGGCATTCCCCGCCGTCGCCATCTGCAGGGTCTCGGCGTTGCTGTACCAGTTGCTGAGATGGGTGAGCATGATGTTCTGGCGGGGTGTCAGCTCGGGCGAGAACAGGACATCCGAGCCCCAGGCGGTCTTGATCCCGAACTTGCGGGCAAAGCCATAGAGCTGCGGCGTGCCGACGAAGATCTGCTCGGCGCGCTCGGTGCCCGGCCCGGTCTGCGAGGCCGCATCCGCCATGGTCAGGAAGGGCTGCGTGCTGAGCCAGACGCCCTTCTCGGCGATCATCCGGGCCGTGGCCTCGTCGATGAGATGGGCATGCTCGATCGACGTCACGCCGGCGGCCACGGCGCGGCGGACGGCGCGCGTCGTATAGGCATGCACCGTCGCATAGGTGTTCCAGTCCTGCACCACGGCAACCGCGGCGCGCAGCTCGTCCTCGCTGAAGGTGAGGATGTCGAGCGGGCTGCGCGGCGACGAGACGCCGCCACCGCCCATCAGCTTGATCTGCGACGCGCCCTGCAGCAATTGCTCGCGGATGCGCATCTGCAGGTCGCCGACGCTGTCGACGATCGCAGCCCCTCCGAACAGCTCGCCCTTGCTCAAGCGGCCGCCATCGCGCGGAAACTCGGTCTGCAACCTGAGGTCGCCGTGGCCGCCGGAAGTGGTGATCATGGCGCCCGACGGATAGATGCGCGGGCCGGGGATCAGGCCGGCATCGATCGCCTGCTTGAAGGAAAAGACGGGACCACCGAGATCGCGAACCGTCGTGAACCCGCGCATGAGCGTGCGGTTGGCCTCGGCGGTCGAGGATGCATAGATGATGCCGGGATCGCCGTTCAGCAGGATGGGGAGCGGCACCGCGGCGAAGATCGTGTGCCAATGCGCGTCGATCAGGCCGGGGATGAGAACGCCGTTGCGGCAGGCGATGACGGTCGCGCCGGCTGGTGCGGGAGCATTGCTGAAATCGACGGAGGCGATCCTGCTGCCCTCGACCAGGACCTGCGCGCCCTCCCGCACCTTGCCCGTGACACTGTCGAACAACCGCGCTTCGCGGAACAGGGTCTTGGTCGGCGGCGCGGCAGTCTGCGCCGAGGATTGCCCGGGCAGCATGCCGGACAGGGCAGCGGCCGCCGCCCCACCGAGAAGGCCGCGCCGCGACAGGGTTTCGAGGCGGCGGGAAGCGGCGTGCAGTTCAGGATTATGGCAACCGCACCCGGCGCGATGAGCCAGATGCCCGTATTTCTCACCGAGTCTCAGCATCGCTTCTCTCCCTCAGGCTGGCCAGACGACCTTGCCGCCAAGCCCTCGCCAGCAGCCGCGGTGGGCCCGGAACGGCATCGCAGCGATCGGATCGTCGTTTCGCTCGATGCCCGCCCCGAACCGCTCATCAGCAGGCGGACTATACGCCTAGAACGAGCCGACGACCGAGCCAAGAAACAGCACGGCCATCAGCGAGATGACCACGCCGACGATCACGGTCATGACCATGTCCTTGTAGCTCTCGGCATGGGTCAGCTTGCTGATCTGCAGCAGCATCAGCACCGTGCCGTTATGCGGCAGGGCATCCAGCGTGCCGGCGCTGATCACGGTGATGCGGTGCATCAGCGCGGGATCGACGCCATAGGTCGCGGCAAGCTTGAGGAAGTGATCGCCGAGCGCGGCAAGCGCGATCGCCGAGCCGCCCGAGGCCGTGCCGGTCAGCGCGGCAAGCGTGTTCATCGCGACCGTCAGCGAGATCAGCGGGCCGCCGGGGAGGCCGATGACAGCGTCCCGGACGAGATTGAACGCCGGGAGGGACGCGATGATCGCGCCGAAGCCGACCAGGCTCGCGATCGTCAGCATCGGCAGCGCCGCGGAATTCGCGCCCGCGTCGAGGCTCTCGCGGATATTGGGCATACGGCGGAAATTCACCGCGATGACCGTCAGGTTCGCGGCCGCCAGCGCCAGCATCACCGACCAGACGCCGCCGATCGTGTTGATCGACGTGCCGCCCCAGGAGGGCTCGGCCAGGAAGGCGAAATTCATCCGCGGCAGCACCACGAGCGCCATCAGGAAATTCACGATGATGACGACGACGAGCGGAAGCGCCGCCAGCACGAAGGGCGGATGGTCTTCCGCGCGCTTGCCATGGTCGAGCTCGGCGGGGTCGAATTCGCCGGCGACCGTGGCCTTCTCGCGCAGCTTCTCGTCGATGACGGCCGGCTCCTCGGAGACCGCCCCGAAGCCCTCTCCAGCGGCACGGGCCTTCGCTTCCGCGCGAGCGAGCCACCACAGGCCGAAGGCCAGCGTGATCAGCGAGGCGACGATGCCGATGCCGGGAGCGGCGAAGGTGGTCGTGCCGAAATACGGCATCGGGATCGCGTTGTTGACCGAGGGCGTGCCCGGCAGGGCCGTCATCGTGAAGGTGAAGGCGCCGAGGCCGATGGTGGCCGGCATCAGGCGGCGGGGAATGTCGGCCGCCTTGAACATCTGCTGCGCCATCGGGACGAGCACGAAGAAGGCAACGAACACGCTGACGCCGCCATAGGTGACGATGGCCGAGGCGAGCACCACGGAGAGGATGGTCCGCTTCGTGCCCAGGCGCTCCGTCAGGTATTTGGCGATCGAGGCGATCGAGCCGCTATCATCCATCAGCTTCCCGAACAGGCCGCCGAGCAGGAAGATCGGGAACCATTGCGCCACGAAGCGGGCCGCGCCCGGCATGAAGGTCTGCGTCCAGTGCGCGAGGGCGGGCTCGCCGGCCAGGATCGCCGCGGCAAGGCCGGCGATCGGAGCGACCATCAGGATGCTCCACCCGCGATAGGCGAGCCACATCAGCAGCGCCAGGGCGACAAGGATGCCAATCAGTCCCACAGCCGAAACTCCTTCTCAAAAACACGTTTCGCGCCGGCGGTGCGGCGCGACTGAAATCCCGATGATCAATGCGCCGGCCCGGCGGTCGCTGCCCGGCCGGCGAGATGACGGCGCCGATTGTCCTCGGGCGTGGTCGCGTCGGGCGGCAGGACAGGGATCAGCGCCTTGAAGCCTTGCGCTCCGATCAGCATCAGCCAGGTCACGAGCACGAAGGTCGAGGTCAGCACGGGCATTCCGATCGGCTTCAGGAAGATCGCGACGGAAGCCCAGAGCCAGGTCGTCACGACGATGCCGAACAGCGTGTAGAGGAAGCTGCGCCAGGTCAGGACGAGGAAGAAGCCACCGAGCGCCATCGCCGTCAGCGCGGCGTTGTAGCCGAACAGGCCGTCGCGGATCGCCCCTTCAGGCCCACCGAAGATTGCGGCGGTCGCAGCGGCCAGTCCCGCCCCGATGAGCGCCATCGCAGCGCTGATGCGCGAGTTCACGGCGATGCCGAGGACGATCAGGTAGCCGGCGATCCAGTTGTCCTGGAAGAAGATCTGCCCGATCGCGTTGCCGATCCCCATATACCAGGTCGGCAGGATATAGGCCGCCGCCTGGGCGTACTGGTCCGGCGAGACCGGCTTCGCCAGCGGGCCGGCCTCGATATTCGCGAATTTCAGCACGGCGAAGAGGAAGAGCCAGCCGACAAGGACGAAGGGCGCCGTCAGCGCCGCGACCTTGTGGGGCTGGAGCAAGGCGCCGATGGCGGAGAAGACGACGCTGGTCATGGCCGCGGCGAACAGGATGTAGACGAACATCGGGAAGGACGGCACCGCGCCGGTGCGGAAATTCGCGCTGGTGAAGGCGACGAGCGCGAGGCCGACGAGGGCGCCGTTGAAGCCGAAGAGGCCGTCCGCGATCAAACCCTTATCGGCATCGAGCAGCCGCGCGGTCAGGGTCGAGACGACCGCGCCCAGCAGGCAGATCGCACCATAGATCCAGGAATTGAAGAAGAGCGCGCCGAGAATGATCGCCCCGGACACGGGGTTGTTCTGGAACACCACCTGCCCGATGCCGCGCAGGACATGGATCGCGAAGGCTGCGACGGCATTCCCCTCAAACTGTCTCGTATCCATGCAAGCGTCCCCTCCGACGGCAAGCCCGGCCGCATGCCGGGCCGTTCAACCTGCATCGGCCCGGCGGTCGTGGCTGGCCCTGGAGCAGGCGTTCCAGGGCCGATCGTGGCGGCGGCACGGCACAGGCGGCCGGCCGCCTCTTCCTCAGAACAGGAAGTAGCGCTGCGCCATCGGCAGCGAGGTCGCGGGCTCGCAGGTGATCAGCTCGCCATCGACCCGCACACGGTAGTTCTGGGGATCGACCTCGATCTTCGGCGTCAGCGAATTGTGGATCATGTCCTTCTTGCGGACGCCGCGCGTGCCCTTCACCGCCACGAGCTGCTTCTGCAATTGCAGCTTGTCGCCGATCTTGTCGTCGAGCGCCGCCTGCGAGACGAAGGTCACGCCGGTCTTGCCCCGCGCCCGGCCGAGGACCGCATACATCGGCCGGTAATGCACCGGCTGCGGCGTGGAGATCGAGGCATTGGGATCGCCCATCGGGGCGGTCGCGATCATGCCGCCGAGCAGCACCAGCGACGGCTTGACGCCGAAGAAGGCCGATTTCCAGAGCACGAGATCCGCGCGCTTGCCGACCTCGACCGACCCGATCTCATGGGCGAAGCCGTGGGTGATCGCCGGATTGATCGTGTATTTGGCGACATAGCGCTTGCAGCGGAAATTGTCGTTGCGCTCGCTGTCCTCCGGCAGCGGGCCGCGCTGCACCTTCATCTTGTGCGCGGTCTGCCAGCAGCGCAGCGTCGTCTCGCCGATGCGCCCCATCGCCTGCGAATCCGACGACATCATCGAGAAGGCGCCGAGATCGTGGAGGATGTCCTCCGCCGCGATCGTCTCCTTGCGGATGCGCGACTCGGCGAAGGCGACGTCCTCCGGAATCTGCGGGCTGAGATGGTGGCACACCATCAGCATGTCGAGATGCTCGTCGATCGTGTTGATCGTGTAGGGCCGCGTCGGATTGGTCGAAGACGGCAGGATGTTCTCCTGCCCCGCCGCGGTGATGATGTCCGGGGCGTGGCCGCCGCCCGCGCCTTCCGTATGGAAGGAGTGGATGGCGCGGCCCTTCATCGCCGCGAAGGTGTCGGCGACGAATCCGCTCTCGTTCAGCGTGTCGGAATGCAGCGCGACCTGGATATCCATCTCGTCGGCGACGGAGAGGCAGTTGTCGATCGCGGCCGGGGTCGTGCCCCAGTCCTCATGCAGCTTGAGGCCGATGACGCCGGCCCGGACCTGCTCGCGCAGCGGCTCGGGCAAGCTCGCATTGCCCTTGCCGAGCAGGCCGACATTGATCGGCAGGTCCTCGACCGCCTCGAGCATGCGGTGGATGTACCAGGGGCCGGGCGTGACGGTGGTGGCGAGCGTGCCGACCGAGGGGCCGGTGCCGCCGCCGACCAGCGTGGTTGTGCCGCTGGTGAGCGCTTCCTCGGCCTGCTGCGGCGCGATGAAATGGATATGGGTGTCGATGCCGCCAGCGGTCAGGATCTTGCCTTCGCCGGCGATGACGTCGGTACCGGGGCCGATGACGATGTCGACACCCGGCTGGATGTCGGGATTGCCGGCTTTGCCGATCGCGCTGATCCGCCCGTCCTTGACGCCGACATCCGCCTTCACGATGCCCCAGTGGTCGAGGATGACCACATTGGTGAAGACGAGGTCCGCGACCTCGGCGGCGTTGCGCTGGCCCTGCCCCATGCCGTCGCGGATGACCTTGCCGCCGCCGAAGCTGACCTCCTCGCCATAGACGGTGCGGTCCTCCTCGATCTCGATCACCAGCTCGGTATCGGCGAGACGGATGCGGTCGCCCTTGGTCGGCCCATAGAGGGAGGCGTAGTTTTCACGGGTGATGCGCGCCATCTCAGCTCTCCAGCTTTCCCATGATCTTGGCATTGAAACCGTAGACGACCCGGTCGCCCGCGAGAGCGACGAGCCGGACGGTCCGCGACTGGCCGGGCTCGAAGCGCACCGCCGTGCCGGCGGGGATGTCGAGCCGGAAGCCGCGCGCCTTCTCGCGATCGAAATGCAGGGCCGTGTTGGTCTCGTAGAAATGATAATGCGAGCCGACCTGGATCGGCCGATCGCCGGAATTGGCGACGTCGATCGTCTGGAGCTCACGCCCGGCGTTGAGCTCGATCTCGCCGTCCTCGATGAAGAATTCACCCGGGATCATGTCAGCACCTCACGGGATCGGGCTGTGGACGGTGACCAGCTTGGTCCCGTCCGGGAAGGTGGCTTCGACCTGCACGTCGTGGATCATCTCCGGGACACCGTCCATGACGTCGGCGCGCGTCAGCAGGGTCGCGCCATAGGACATCAGGTCCGCCACGGTGCGCCCGTCGCGCGCGCCCTCCAGGATCGCCGCCGAGATATAGGCGACGGCCTCGGGGTAGTTCAGCTTGACCCCCCGGGCTTTCCGCCGTTCCGCCAGCAGCGCGGCGGTAAAGAGCAGAAGCTTGTCTTTCTCACGCGGAAGCAGCTCCATCGCCTTCCCCCTCCTTCCCTATCGATCGTCTCAGGTTGCCCAGATGCGGGGCGTATCGGCCGGCTTGCCCTGCCCCAGCGTCCGAAGCACGTTCCATGCCCGCACGAACAACGCCTTGCCGTCTCCGATGCGCGGCCCGAGATAGCGGCAGACCACGACCTCATCGAGCTGGCTGACGGAAAAGACCGTGCTTTCATCGATCGCGGCCCGCACCTGCTCGGCAGCATCCTCACTGACCGCGCCGGCATAGATCATCGTGCCCCAGGTCGGCTGGCCGGCCAGCGAGTAGGCCGCTTCCATCAGGGGGGAACCGCCTTCCAGCTCCAGGCGCTCGAACCAGATCGGCCTGTCGCCGCGCCGGATCTCGATGCGCTGGCTGAGCCGACCCGTCTCGAAACGCTCCCCGGCCGCCGGACGGCCGAGGCACAGGAAATCCCAGCCGACATAGGTGGCATCGGGCGCGAGCGACACGCGGGTCTCCATCCGCGCGTCGCCGCCGTCGAAGACGATGGTTTCCTGAGGCAGGTATTCGCAGACCGCACCCGCCCCGACCTCGACATGGGTCGATTGCGTGCCGGCGCTGTACTCGCTGCGATAGAATTTCGTCGCGCCGGGGGTCGTCAGCAAGGCGCGGGCACCCGCATCGACATGGAAGCGCAGGTCGAGCCGGTCGCCCCCCGCGACCCCGCCCGGCGGGTGCAGCAGGTAGATATGGCAGGTTCCGTCCTTCTCCGGATGGAACGGGCGCTGGACGACGAGCGGGCCGAGATGACGCCGGCGAACGAGCCGGGTCTTGCCAGCACTCAGTGCAAACCACAGTTCCAGTTCGGCCAGCCAGGAACTCTGCGGCGCCGCGTAATGGGCGCGCGCCAGAGCGGTCGACTGAACGGCCTCCGAAGGCGGAATGGGCACGATTGCGTTCATAGACCGCTCTTCAGTCAAGCCACTTCAAATCCACGCCAATCCAGCCCAGAATGAGGGCAAATTCCTAGCATGCACCAGAGAGGCCAGCAAACAGAAAGCCATATAAAGGAAGCGGAAAAGCCATTCCTGTACCGTGCGTCCCAGGCACCATGCAATTTATCTCAAATTAAAACACAGACACTTCGTTCGACTTCAGGAACAACGACGGCGCGTATACTGGAACGACGAAGCCAATTGCACGAACACCTGGACTTACTTCATTGTGAGAGCTTGACACGGCGTGCCCTCCGGGCTCACCGCGGATCGACGAACCGGCCTTGCCCGAAACGGAGTGAAGCATGTTGAAAGCGATAGCCGTCAGGCGGGCAACCGACGCCTCCCCATCTTCCGAGCCCGTCCTCGGCCGCGCCGTCCTCCAGCATGACGAGCGCCATCTGCGGCGGCGCATGATCGAAACGAATGACGGCCGGAAGGTCCTGGTCGATCTCCCTGAGACGGTCGTGCTGGCTGCCGGCGACGCGCTCGCGATCGAGGGCGGCGGCACCATCGAGATCGCGGCCGCCGAGGAGCCGCTCTATGCCATCCGCGGGCGGGACCCGCTCCATCTCACCGAGCTCGCCTGGCATATCGGCAACCGCCATCTGGCCGCGGCCATCGCGGCGGACCGCATCCTGATCCTGCGCGACCATGTCATCAAGGCCATGCTCCACGGGCTCGATGCCGAAGTCGAGGAGATCGTGGCCGCCTTCAACCCGGTGCGCGGCGCCTATTCCGGCCATGGCCACAGCCATGCGCACGAGGACGCCGACCATCATCACGGCCATGATCATCACCACGATCACGGTCATCATCACGACCATGATCATGGCCACGACCATCATCACGATCACGGTCATCACACGCATTCCCACGCCCATGGGAAGCACCACCATCATCATGACTGACCCCGGCGCTGCGGTACCTTACGCCGCCGGCGGCCTCAACCTTGCAAGGTCTTTGCGCTCATGATCTCGAAGAACGGCCCTCTCCGCGTCGGCATCGGCGGCCCCGTCGGCTCCGGCAAGACGACGCTCACGGAGAAACTCTGCAAAGCGATGCGCGACGACTACTCCATCGCCGTCATCACCAACGACATCTACACCAAGGAAGACGCGATGATCCTCGTGCGCCTGCAGGCGCTGTCCGAGGACCGCATCGTCGGCGTCGAGACCGGCGGCTGCCCGCATACCGCGATCCGCGAGGACGCCTCGATCAACCTGCAGGCCATCGCCGAGATCAACCGCAAGATCCCCGATCTCGACATCGTCTTCATCGAGTCCGGCGGCGACAATCTGGCGGCGACCTTCTCGCCCGACCTTGCCGATCTGACGCTCTACGTCATCTCCGTCTGCCAGGGCGAGGAAATCCCCCGCAAGGGCGGCCCCGGCATCACCCGCTCGGACTTCCTGATCATCAACAAGAGCGACCTCGCCCCCTATGTGAACGTCGATATCGAGGTGATGCAGTCCGACGCGGCGCGCATGCGCGGAAAGCGCCCCTTCGGCTTCACCGATCTCTCGCGCGGCAAGGGCCTCGACGCCGTCGTCGACTTCATCGTCGAGCATGGCGGGTTGCAGGCCAACCAGCGCCAAGAGGCGAGCCCGGCCGAGGCCTGACGCATGGCGAACGATCCAGTGGCCGATAGCGGCCAGGCTTCGATCCCGCTGCATCTGCTGCGCCTGGTGAGTCAGGGCCTGCCGGTGGGAGGCTTCTCCTATTCGCGCGGGCTCGAAGCCGCCATCCATGCCGGCTGGGTCACCAATGAGGCGACGGCGCGCGACTGGATCCTCGGCACGCTGCGCGCCAATGTCGCGCAGCTCGACGGCGCCCTGTTCTGGCGCATGGCGACGGCGCTGGAGGCGGACGATCGCGAGCGCTTCCACGCCGTAAACGCCTGGCTCTTGGCCGGGCGCGAAAGCCGTGAGTTCCAGCGCGAGGACAGGAGGCAGGGCGAGGCGCTATTGCGGCTCCTCGCCGATCTCGACGTTCCCGCCGCACGCGAAGAACAGGGGCAGGCCCTGACCTATGCCGCGGCCTTCGCGCTTGCCGGCCATCACTGGCGCATCGCGCCGGAAGCCGCGCTAAACGGCTTCCTCTGGGTCTATGTCGAGGGGCAGGTGACCGCCGCGATCAAACTCGTCCCGCTCGGGCATACGGCGGGCCAGCGCCTGCTGATCGAGGCCGCCACGGCCATCGAGGAGGCCGCCGCGCGCGCCCGATCGCTTGGCGATGACGAGGTCGGCAACCTCGCGCCTGCGCTGGCCATGGCGAGTGCCTGGCACGAGACGCAATATAGCCGCCTATTCCAGTCGTGAGCCGCGCCCAGCCTCGCAATTCCCGCCGAGCCGACCTATCCTGCGACGGACAGGACGCGCCGGGAGCAGGAACCAGGGTGGAACGAGTCACGATCACCATCGATGCCGAACTTCTGGCATTCGTCGACGCGCTGAGCACGGCGAAAGGCTATGGCAGCCGCTCGGAAGCGATCCGGGACATCCTGCGCAAGGCGGCCCATACCGAGCTAGAAGCCAATCCGGCCGCCCCTTGCTTCGCGACGCTGGCCTATGTCTACGACCACGAGACGCGCGATCTCGCGCGCCGGCTGACCAACCAGCAGCACGACCACCACGATCTCTCGATCGCGACGCTGCATGTCCATCTCGACCGGCACGAATGCCTGGAGGTCGCGGTGCTGCGCGGCGCGAGCGGGGATGTGCGCGCCTTCGCAGACGGGGTCATCAGCCAGCGCGGCGTCCGCCACGGACAGCTTCACCTCTTGCCGGGTGCACCCGAGCATTCCCATGAGCCGGGCCACGCGCATTCTCATCCGCATGAGCACTGAAGCGCGGTGACTTGTGCCGATTCCGGCGCAGCTCCGCATTTGCTATCCCGCCGTTACGGCAGTATGATGTTTTTATCAAAATATCATACTGCGAGTATCCATGGCACGGCTCCTCATCGCGTCGCTCGCTTTGGCCCTTGGCCTGACCACGCCGGGCCACGCCACTTCGCGGGAGCAGCAGCCTGCCCTGCGCGTCGCCGAGATCTGGGAGATCTCCACGCTGGATCCGACCCAGGACGGCACGCTGATGAAGGAAAAGGCCATGGTCACCGAGACGCTGGTGACCGGCCGCCCCGACTTCACCCTGGCACCGGGGCTCGCCACCTCCTGGAAACGCGACAGCGACACGGTCTGGACCTTCGCCCTGCGTCCCGGCGTCACGTTCCATGACGGCTCGCCGCTGACCGCGCAGGCCGCCGCCGCAAGCCTGACCAACGCGCTCCAGCGCAGCGGCACGGCCCGCAGCTACACCAAGATCGCCAGCCTCGCCGCGCGCGCCGAGCAGACGCTGGAGATCACCACCACCGAGCCCTTCCCGGCGCTGCCGGCCGCGCTCGTCTATGCCAGCACGGCGATCGTCTCCCCGGCCTCGCCGAAGATGGCGGACGGGACGATCGAGCGGCCGATCGGAACGGGACCGTTCAAGGTCACCGCCTGGCAGCCGGCGGCACAGAGCTTCACGGTCGAACGCTTCGACGGCTACTGGGGCGAGAAGCCCTCGATCCCCGCCATCACCTTCCGAGGCATCCCCGACCCGACGACGCGCTCGCTCGAACTGCAGAAGGGCAGCGTCGATTTCACCTCCGAAGTCCCCTATGGCGACCTCGACACGCTGGTCGACAAGGGCTTCACCGTCTCGCGCAACGTGACGGCGCGCAACTACGTGCTGAATTTCGGCAGCCTGAAGGATACGCCCTTCGCCGATATCCGCGTCCGCAAGGCCCTGTCGCTCGCCATCGACCGCGACGAGATCGCGCAATATGTGCTGTTCGGCATGGGCCGCGCCGGCATCGGCGCTTTCCCCGGCACCATGGCTTTCGCGGACACCTCGATCGCGCCGCCGAAGACCGACATCGCCGCGGCCCGCAAGCTCCTGACCGAAGCCGGCTATGCGCCGGGCCCCGGCGGCGTCATGACCAAGGACGGCAAGCCGCTCGGCTTCACCCTCTATACCTATGCGCAGCGGCCGGGCCTGGTGCCGATCGCCGGCGCGCTCCAGGCCCAGCTGCGCAAGCTCGGCGTGCCCGTCGAGATCAAGGTGACGACCTTCTCCGCCATCGCGAAGGAGATGAAGCCCGGCGACGCCCGGCTCGCAGCCCTGGCTTCGGCGATGTATCCGCATCCGGATTTCTACCTGCGCCAGACCTATCACTCGGCCGGCGCCACCAACACATGGGGCTATGCGAACCCGAAGGTCGACGCGGCGCTCGCCGCCGCGATCACCACGCGCGACGAAGCCGAGCGCAAGGCGGCCTATGACCTCGTCCAGCGCATCGCCGCCGAGGAGGAGCCCTGCCTGACCATCGCCCATTACGGCGTCAACGTCGCGATGCGGCCAGGCATCACCAATTACAGCTTTAATCCGATCGCCCATGACTACATGCTCGATCCGCAGATGACGCTCGCGCGCTGAGACGCCGCGATGGGGGCTTACGTCCTGCAAAGGCTCGCGCTCGCCATCGCGACGGTGCTCGCCGCGACCTTCCTGACCTATGTGCTCCTGCGGCTCGTTCCCGGCGAGCCGGCGCAAGTGATCCTGACCCGCGTCTTCCTGCAGGACCAAACGGCGACCGTCTCGCAGCAGGATGTCGCGGCCATCGCCGACCGTTTCGGGCTGAATGCGCCCTTGATCGTGCAATATGGCCGCTGGCTTGCCGGCGCACTGACGGGCGATCTCGGCATTTCGATCCGGACCGGGCGGCCGGTCACGCTCGAACTCGGCTGGCGGCTGTCGGCAACCGGGCTCATCGCCCTGCTGGCGACGCTTACCTCCCTCGCCCTGACCTTCGCCACGGTCACGCTCAAGCGCTCCTTTCCGACGCCCGCAGCCGCACGCGGCTTCGAGCTCCTCGCCGTCGGCTCGATCGCGCTGCCGTCGTTCTTTCTCGGCGTCGTCCTGATCATCCTGTTCTCGCTCCGGCTCGACTGGCTGCCGGTCAGCGGCTTCGAAAGCTGGGCGCATGTCGTGCTGCCGGTCGCGGTGCTGGCGCTCGGCCAGTTCGGCTTCAACGCCATCCTGCTCGACGACACGCTGAACGAGGCCCTTGGCGCACAGCACATCACGACGGCGCGCGCGAAAGGGCTCGGCGACCGCGCGATCCTCTTCACCCACGCCCTGCCGAATGCGCTGATCCCGCTGATCCCCTATCTCGCGCTTCAGTTCGCCTTCCTCATCGGTGGCGTCGTGATCGTGGAAAGGCTGTTCTCGATCCCGGGCCTTGGCGCCTATCTCACCGACGCGCTCGACAGCCATGACGGCCCGGCCTTTCTCGGCGCGATCGGCGTGATCGCCTTGGCGGTTGCGGTCGCGAATCTCATGGCCGATCTCGTTCTCACCCGCGTCGATCCGCGCATCCGGCTGAAGCGGGCCGCGCCATGACGGCTCTGCGCCGGGGCGACTGGCTCCTTCTCGTGATCGCAGTCCTGTTCGCCCTCTCGATCGCATACGGGCTGATGCTCGACCCGGTCGAGACCTCGCTCCGCTACAGCCTGCGCGCTCCCAGGGTCGATTTCCTGTTCGGCACCGATCATCTTGGGCGCGACGTGCTGGCCCGGATCGCCCATGGCTTCCTGCTCGATTTCGGCCTGTCGCTGACGATCGTCGCCCTGTCCTTCGCCGTCGGCATCAGCGTGGGCATGCTGGCCGCCGAGCTTGCCGGTCCGGCCGACCGGGCGCTGACCTTCATCATGGACGTGCTGACCTCCCTGCCCCAGATCGTCATCGCACTCATCCTCGCCGCCCATCTCGGTGGCGGCTCGCTGTCGCTGATCCTCGCCCTGTCGCTGACCGGATGGGTCAAATATGCGCGCATTGCCCGCGCCACCGCCTTCTCGTTGCGGGAGCGCGAGTTCGTGACCGCCGCGCGCGTGGCTGGCGGCGGCCGGCTCTATGTCCTGCGGCGCCATGTGCTGCCGCATC
The DNA here is from genome assembly GCF_058783685.1 of Allobosea sp. FW305-C-101. Classification (NCBI taxonomy): domain Bacteria; kingdom Pseudomonadati; phylum Pseudomonadota; class Alphaproteobacteria; order Hyphomicrobiales; family Alloboseaceae; genus Allobosea; species Allobosea sp. FW305-C-101. Next base: position 1,417,298 of record NZ_JBYSYT010000001.1, read on the forward strand.
TGCTGCCGATCTTCTCCGGGCTGATCGCCCTCCAATTCGGGCACAACATCCTGAACATCGCCGCGCTTGGCTTCCTCGGCATCGGGGTCCAGCCGCCTGCCCCCGAATGGGGCGCGATGATCGCGGAGGCCCGGCCCTATTTCTCGCGGGCGCCCTGGCTCGCCATCATGCCGGGCATCTACCTGTTCGCGATCACGCTATTCGCCCTCATGATCGCCCGCAGCCGCTGGATTCGGGAGATGCCTACGGCCTACAGTCAGGGGACGCCCGCCTCCGAAACCCGATCATGAGCCAAGCCGAAACCGTCGTCATTCTTCACGGCCTGGCGCGCAGCAAGGCATCGCTCCTGCTGATCGAGAAGACCCTCGCGACCCTCGGCTACGACGTCGTCAACGAGACCTACGATTCGACGACATGCGTGGTCGAAGACCTGCTCGACCATGTCGGGAACGCGGTCGGCGGCTGCGGCGACGCGCCCATCCATTTCGTCACGCATTCGATGGGCGGCATCCTGTTGCGAGCCTGGCTCAAGCGGCACCGGCCGGCCAATCTCGGGCGCGTGGTGATGCTGGCGCCGCCCAATCACGGCTCCGAGCTGGTCGATGGTCTCGGCCGCCTGCCCGGGTTCGAGTTCATCAACGGACCCGCCGGCCTGCAGCTCGGCACCGCGCCGGACAGCTTGCCCAACTCCCTGCCGAACGCCGATTACGAGCTCGGCATCATCGCCGGCAGCCTCTCGCTCAACCCGATCCTGTCGCCGTTCTTCTCGGGGCCGAACGACGGCAAGGTCTCGGTCGAGAGCACGAAGCTGGAAGGCATGGCGGACCATGTCACCCTGCCCGTGACGCACACCTTCATGATGAACAACCCTCTGGTCGTCGCGCAGGTCATAACCTTCATCCGCACCGGGCGTTTCAATCACGGCCTGACACTGTCCGAGCTCACCCGGGATGTCGCGACCTATCTTCAGGAGCGGGTCGCCCGCTCCTGAAGACGCCTCATCCTCAGCCCCCGCGATTGTCGTAAGCGCCCTCTTCGCCATCGCGATCATCGCTGCCGCGCTGGGCGTGATCCCAGAGATGACGCTTCAACGCGGCCTGCGCCTCCGGCGACCAGCTCCCCGCTCCGGCCACCGCGACCCAGGCTTCGACATAGTGCTGGGGCGCATAGACATGCCCGTAGCCCATCGGCGTCCTCGTCGCGAAGGCCATGTCGACGAGAAGCTGCAGGCCGGTCACCACCGGATACCAGCGGAACTGCGGCGAGACGTCGGGGCCGCGCGTCGGCTCAAGCCAGGCAGGCTTTCGGAAGAAGCTGCGGCGGTCGAAGAAGGTCACCGCGTCGCTGGCATACTGGAGATAGACGATCCGCATCACGCCCCAGGGCGTCGCAGGCGGAACGGTCGGTCCGTTCTGGTTCATGAAGCGGACGGCGCGGCCCTCCCGGTATTCCGGCAGCCAGGCCGGCGAGCCTTCATTGCGCCGGTCGGTGATGTCGCGCCAGAAGCGGTTGCCGAAGGGCGGGCCGCTCCAGACGGCACCGTCGATCGGATCTCCGATCAATTCGAGCAGTTCGATCGACCGTTCCGAGTTCATCGAACCCAGGCTCAAGCCGTGCAGGTAGAGCCGCGGCCGGCTCTCCTTGGGCAGGCGCGTCCAGTGGCCATAGACCTCGCTGAACAGCGCTCGCGCCGCCTCGGAACCGTATTCCGGCTGGGCCAGCAGCGAGAGTGGGCTCGACAGATAGGAATATTGCAGGGCGACGCTGGCGACGTCGCCGTCGCCGAGATGCTCGATCGGGCTGATCGCGGAGGGATCGACCCAGCCGGTGCCGGTCGGCGTGATCACGACCAGGATCTTCCGGTCGAAGGCGCCCGAACGCTTCAGTTCCTCCAGCGCCAGCCGCGCGCGCGCCTCCGCCGTCCCGGCGGCACGCAGCCCGACATAGGTGCGGATCGGCTGCATCGCCGGCCGGCCCGACAGGGCGGTGATCTCGGCAGCACTCGGGCGCGAGGCCACGAACTCGCGGCCCGCCCGCCCCAGCTCCCGCCATTTCACCAGCGAGGCCTGACTGCCGGATTGAAGCGGGTCCGTCGGCTGCGGGCTGGCCGGCTCGATCAGGGCGTCGCGTTCGCGGAAGGAGGAATCCAGCACGCGAAAGCCGACGCGCACCAGGAAGCCGTTGGCGAGCGACCAGACCAGAACCGTCGTGATCGCGAGGCCAGCCACGAGCGCGACCCGCCGCGGCATGAAGCCCAGCGGCCGGCGCGCCAGGAAGAGGGCCATCAGCCGGAACAGACGCGCCAAGGTCAGCAGCACCGCGAAGGTGACGAGCGCGATCAGGCTGACCTTGAACGGATGGGCGCTCTCGATCGGCTCCATCGACATCACGCGGCGGATGGAATTCTGCCATTCCGCCGCATTCGCCAGGAAGATGCCGGCGACCAGCAAGCAGATGCCGGCGACGACGATATTGACGATGCGGCGCAGCCGCTCGTTGGGCGCCGGCATCTCCAGATAGGTCCAGAGCCAGCGCCAGGCCGTGCCGAAGCCGTAACCCGCGGCAAAACAGACACCGCCCAGAACGCCCTGGATCACGGCCGTGCGCGGCACGAGCGTGGGGGTGAGCGAAGCTGCGAACAGGAAGGTGCCCAGCGCCAGGCCGATGCCGGACAGGCCACGGCTCCAGCGCAGCGGAAGCAGGAGGGCTCTCGTGCCGAAGCTCATCATCGCACCTGCTGTCCGTCACGGCGGACGATCGGGCTGCCATATCCATCGATCGCGGGCTGCGTCCGACAGCTTCGGCCGGTGAAGCGGGTTCGGGCGAGGGCCCGGCAAGCACGAGGCGACATTCAGAAGCTCCAGACCATCGGAACGTAGAAAACAGACATGACGAAGAACCAGAGCATCAGCGGCAGCCCGAGCTTCCAGTAGCTGTTGAAGCTGTATCCGCCCGGACCCATCACCATCATGTTGGTGGCGGTCGCGATCGGTGTCAGGAACGCGGCCGCGCCCGCGACGCAAAGGCTCATCAGCACCGGGCGCGGCGAGACGCCCAGTCCCTCGGCCGCAGCCATGGCGATGGGGATGACCAGCATCGTCGTCGCGGTGTTGCTCATCACCTGGCCGAGGGCGGCGGTGAGAACGAAGAGGCCGGCAAGGAAGACGAGCGGCCCCGCCTCACCCGTCAGAGTCACGAGATGGCCGGCCACGATCTTGGCCGCGCCGGACTGCACCATCGCGGTCGAGAGCGGCATCATGGCCGCGATCAGGATCACCGTCGTCCAGTTGATCGCGCGATAGGCCTGCTCCGGCGTCATGATGCGGGCGAGGATGAGCGCACCGGCGCTGAGCAGCCCCGCGACGGCCGGCGGCACGATGCCCGTCGCCAGCATCGCGACGAGGCAGCCCAGCACGGCCAGCGTGACGCCCGCGCCAGCCCCCATCGGAACGGCCTGGCGCCGGACGAGATCCGGCGAATTGACGACGAGCACGTCGGGATCGTCGAGATGCAGATCGAGCGCCTCCCAACTGCCTTCGAGCAGCAGGGTGTCGCCCGCGCGCAGGGTCTCTCCCGGCTCGATATCGGCGCCGGCCCGCTGCACGGCCAAGACGACGAGATCGCCGCTATCGGTCACCATGCCGGGAAACAGGGCGCGTCCGATCAGCGCCGAGCGCGGGGGGATAACCACCTCGGCGAGCCCCGAGCGCTTGCTCAGGAGCCCCTCCTGCTCGCCCTCGCCGCGCAGGGCGAGGTGCTTCTCAGCCGCGAACCGGGCGACGGCTTCGGCATCGCCGCGCACCAGCAGGTAATCGCCCTCGGAGATCGCGGGCGCGCGCAGTGGCGTCCCGGTTTCCCCGGCCTGCACCACGACGAGGCTGAGCCGCCCTTCCATCCCGAGATCGACGGCAGCGGGCGCGACGCCGATATAGCTGCAGCTCGGGCGCACGCGCAGCCTGAAGATGCCGTCGCGCAAGCCATAGTGCTCGACCAGCGTCTGGGCGTGCTGGCTGAAATCGGCCGGCAGCCGCGCGCTGCTCTGCTCCGGCAGGAGCCGCTTGCCCAGCAGCAGTATCAGCAGGATCGTTCCCACCAGCAGCGGCAGGCCGACAAGGGCGAACTCGGCGAAGGCAAAGCCCTTCAGGCCGGCATCCTCCAGTGCCTCGGAGACGAGGATGTTCTTCGGCGCGCCGGTCAGCAACAGGTTGGAGCCGGCATGGGAGGCGAAGGCGAGCGGCATCAGGAGCTGCGAGGGCGACTGGCGCAGCCGCACCGCCGCCATCACCGCGACCGGCATCAAGGCCGCGATCGCGCCGCTGCCGGTGATGAGCGCGCTGAGCGCACCGGCCGCCGCCGTCATGATGACGAGCAGGCGCGTCAGCCCGTTGCTGCCGGCCCTGGCGATCAGGTACTGGCCGGCCCAGGCGGTGATGCCGGTCCGTTCCAACGCAGCGCTGACGATGAAGAGGCTGGCGACGAAGAGCGTCGCGCGATCGCCGAAGCCGGCGAAGGCCTGGTCGAGCGTGACCACACCGGTCGCCCAGAGCGCGAGCGCCGCTCCCATCGCGACCACGACGACCGGCAGCCTGTTCCAGCAGAACAGGGCAATCGTGATGACGATGACGAGGGCGGTACTTGCGATCGGCGTCATGGCGGGGCCTCCGGCTTCGTCAGGCCCGGAGCATCAAAGCCCCGCCGAGCAGAATGGCAAGGGCGATCAGCCCGAGCCCTGCTGCCGGCCAGCGCCTGAGATGGACGTCGATCTCCCCGATCCTGTCGGAGAGGCCGCGCATGAGCGGCTGCCCCGCCTGCGCCAGCACGACGATATCCCCTTCCGGAATCAGGCCGAGACGCTGGGGCCAGCGCCGGACCAGCAGCATCGCTCCCGCACCGAGCAGCATTGGCCAGGTCACCTTCCAGAGCGCGTCGGGCGCGACCAACGAGGCTACGGTCTCCCCGGCGACAGCTGGATAGAGCGACCAGGGAATGACGAGCGAAGCGGCCACCACGACCAGCCAGGGCACGAGTTGACCGAGCGGCGGCGAGGCGGCGGCATCCTCGGCCGTGTAATCGCGCAGGAGCAGCAGGAGATGGACCATCAGCATGGTGCTGCCGGCCCCGGCCAAGGTCATCGCGCCGGCAAGCCAGCCATAGCCGAGCAGTGGCTTGGTCGCGAGCTTGGCCAGCGCACCGCTGGTCAGGGGCATGCCGCCGAGGCTCAGCGCGAGCACGGCCATCAGCAGGAACACCAGCCGGAAGCGGCGCCCGCCGGTCACGGCGAGGATGCCGACGCCGAGGAAGAGCGCGCCCTTCACCAGCGTGTGGTGGACGGCATAATAGGCCGTCAGATGCGTGGCTTCGGGATCGGCATTGGCGAGGCCGACGCCGAGCAGCACCGCCAACAGCCCCATCTGGCTCACGGTCGAATAGGCGAGGACCGTCTTCGCGCGCTTCTGGGTGATGCCGACGAGGACGCCGTAATAGGCCGTGATGACACCCGCACCGATCAGGACGACGCCCCAGAACGGCGCTCCGGCCTCGAAGGGCAGGAAGCGGATCAGTCCGATCACGCCGGCCTTGACCACGACGCCGCTGAGCACCGCAGAAGCCGGCGTCGGCGCGGCCGGATGCGCCAGCGGCAGCCAGACATGCAGCGGCACCAGCCCCATCTTCAGCGCGAAGCCGAGGATGAACAGCGCGACGATGCCGTCGCGCATCGGCGAGGCGGAGAGCTCCGCGACGACGCTGCGGATCGGCGGATTGGCATCGGGATGGCCTGCCGCCAGCATGACGAGCGCGATCAGCAGGAGCGCCTCGGCGGCGAGCGCGAGCGCGACATAGATCACGCCGGCGCGATAGGCCGGCGGACTCAGCTCATGGATGATCAACCCGTAGGCGGCGAGGCTCGCCAGCGTGAAGAGCAGGTAGAAATTGACGACGTCGCCGACGACGAAGAGGCCGAGGCTGCCCGTCAATGTCAGGAGCCACCACACAGTGAAGCGTTGCCTGCCGGCATCGCGGGCCATGAGCGAGGCAGCATAGGCGCCGGCCGCGCTCCACAGCAAAGCCGCGCCCGCGAGCAGGATCGCGCCGGGCTCGTCGAGCACCAGCGTCAGCCGGAAGGGCGGCGGGAAGATCGCGAAGCCGCCCTTCGGCACGAGGATCGCGGCCGCAAGCGCCGGCAGGGGAGCGAGGACCAGCACGGCAAGGGCTCGTGCCCGGAACCAGGGCGACAGGCAGCAGAGCGCCAGCCCGAGCGGCACCAGCGGTACGGCGGCTAGGAGGAAGGTGGGAGCGCTCATCACAGCCCCGCCATCGCAAGGCCGCTGCGGCCGATCTGCAGGAAGCCGAAGGGGCGCAATGGCACGAAGCCGAGCAGCACGGCCGCGACCGCCAGAGCAAGCGCCGTCAACTCGAGCCGCCGCGGCACGGCTTGGCGCGACGGAAGCGGCCCTGCCGCAACCGCGAGCGCCTTGTCGATGACGCGGAAGACATAGCCGCCGGCAAGAAGCCCGCCGAGCAGGATCGTCACCGCCAGCCAGGGGTAGCCCTCGATGACGGCCGCGGTCAGGAGGAGGCATTTCGCGACGAAGCCGCCGCTCGGCGGAACGCCCATCAGCGACAGCCCGGCCAGTCCAAAGGCGACCGCGCTGATCGGCAGCACCCGGCCGAAGCCGCCGAGATCGGCAATGCGGTCATGACCATAGGTCTTGATGACGATGCCGGCCGCCAGGAACATCGCGGATTTGGCGAGCGCATGCGAGATCAATTGAAGCGCGCCGCCGGTCCAGGCGATCGTCTCCCAGGGCGGAGTACCGGCGCCGCCGGCCGCGAGCGGGAAGATGATGAAGAGATAGCCGATCTGCGCGACAGTCGAATAGGCGATCATCAGCTTCAACCGTGCCTGACGGAGCGCCATGACGCTGCAGAACAGGATCGAGGCCGCGCCGAGCACGGCGAGCAGCTGACCGGCGAGCAGCGCCACCTGCCCCGGGGCGACGTCGAGCACCAGCCGCAGGATCAGGAAGATCGGGGCCTTGATCACCAGCGCCGAGAGCACCGCGCTGGCCTGCGCCGGCGCGCCGGCATGGGCGGGCGGGAGCCAGAGATGCAGAGGGAAGAGCGCAGCCTTGGCCAATAGCCCGACGATCATCAGCGCCAAGGCCACCGACAAAGCGGGATCGGTCCGGCTCAGGCGCGACAGCGCCAGCAGGTCGAGCGTGCCGTACTGGCCATAAATCAGCCCGACGCCGAGCAGGTAGAGCAGCGAGCCGAGGAGCGCGAACAGCAGGTAGCGCAGCGCCGCGTTGACGGTTTCGGTCCGGCCGTCGAGACAGACCAGCGGCACCGCGGCGAAGGTCAGGAGCTCCAGCGCGACATAGAGATTGAACAGGTCCTCGCCGACGAAGACGATGTTCAGCGCGCTCCAGAGCGCGAGCAGCATCAGCCAGAAGGTCGTCCGCTCCCGTTCGTTGCCCGTATCCTCGCGCAGCCCGTACTGGACATGCGCGAACAGCCCGACCGCGACCACGACCAGCGCCGTCATGACCAGCATCGCGCCCGAGAGCCCGTCAGCCCGCAAGGCGATCCCGAGCGGCGGGCGCCAAGCGCCGACGACATAGGTCAGGGCCGCGCCGCTCGACACCAGCTCGACGGCGATCGCCATGGCAACGGCGAGCCCGGCCGCGAGCGTCGCCAGCGCAATCCGAACCGTGCTGCGCGGACCGCAAGCCAGGATCGCCAGCACGGCGCAGACCGGCAGGATCACGGCCAAGACCAGCAGGAAGCCGCCCGGCGTGGTGGCGTGGAGGCCCGCGGTCACGCGTCGTCGCTCCGCGGCTCGGCGAGCCGCTTCAGCAGGGCGACCGCCAGCGCGCTCGCCGAGAAGGCGACGACGATGCCGGTGATCACCAGCGCCTGCGGCACCGGATCGGCCTCGAAGCCAGCACCGCCGCCGCGCCGCGCAACGGCTCCGAAGACGAGGAAGATGCCGGCGCCGAGGATGTTGCAGCCGACGATGCGCCTGAGCAGGCCGGGAGAGGTGACGACAGCGAAGAGGCCGATGCCGACGAGCGCCGCGCCGCACAGGCCGAACAGCACACCGGGTTGCAGTAGCGCCGTCATCGCGCCGGCGCCTTCCGGGCGGAGCCGGCGACCAGCATGGCCAGCGCCGCCGCGACGGACAGCGTCAGGGCTGCCTCGATCGCCAGGATCAGCGGTTTCGCCAGCGCCTTCGGATAGGCGAGGAAAGCATCGGCGAAGGCGAAGCCGAGAAAGGCGATCACCACGAACAGGATCGGCCCGCCCGCAAGCGCGAGCCGCAGCGGCAGGCCTGCCGTCTCCGGCGGGGCGCGCAAGCCCGCCAGCATCACCAGCAGCCACATCGCCGCCAGCACGGTGCCGGCCTGGAAGGTGCCGCCCGGCGCATCGGCGCCGACCCAGAACATGTAGACGCCGATCACCACGCCGAAAGGCGGCAGGATGCGAGCGAGATAGGCGAGCGGCTCCGGAACATTGGCGGGCTTGATTGCAGGCGCCCCGCCCCAGGTCTCATCGGATGCCAGCGACCAGACGCCGATCAGGGCGAGCAGCACCACGACCTTCTCCAGCAGCGTGTCGAGCGCACGATAGGCCAGCAGCACGGCCGTGACGGGATTGCCCAACCCGGTCGCGGGAAGCGCCTCCGCCGCGGCCGGCGCGAGCGTCGGGGCCGGCGAGGCGAAGCTCAGCACGGCGAGGCCGAGCCCGGCGGAAATGGCGGCACAGCCTGCGGCGATCGCGAGCTTGCCTTTGCGCGTCACCGCCTCCTCATGCTTGCCGCGGCCGCGGATAGCGGCCTCAGCCCGCAGCAGCAGGATTCCGGTCCCGCCGCCGCCGATAGCGATCTCGGTCAGGGCGACGTCGGGCGCCGCGAGCCGGACCCAGACCAGCCCGAGCAGCAGCCCGAAGGCGAGGAAGGCGATGATCGCGCTGCGCTCGTCCGGCTCCCTGACGACATGGATCGCGAGCGCCAGCAGGCCGGCGACGAGCGCACCATCGAAGAGCAGCATCATCGATCGGCTCTGTCGCGATGGACGGCGCGCGCGAGCAATTGGCTCGCCGTCGCCGCCGAAAGCTGCGCCAGCAGCCAGATGCAGAGCAGCTTCAGGCCGCCCGCGATGCTGGCCATCTGCGGCAGGAGGCCGAGCACGATCAATCCGAGTCCGAGATTGTCGGCCTTGCTGATCGCATGCAGCCGGCTCAGCGTATCGGGAAAGCGCAGAAGGCCGAGCGCGCCGGCGAGGAACAGCAGCGCGCCCGCGCTCACCAGAACGATGGTGGCGATGTCGGCGAGGCCGCTCATGGCTGCTCCTTCGCCGGATCAGGTTCGGCGGCCGGCTCGGCCATGCCGAGCGCAAAGGCCATGCAGGCAAACGCCGCGAACAGGGCGAGCAGCAACGCGACATCGATCACGGCGGCAGAGCCGGAAGCGGCTCCCAGCAGCAGAAGCACCCCCGTGCCGCCGGTCCCGAGCAGTTGCAACGCCATCATGCGCTCGGCGAGGACGCGGGAGCGGAGCACGCGCAGCAGCGCAAGGAGCGTGATCGCCAGGATGAGGAATGCTGCCGCTGCGAGCATGTCAGCCATCGCGCCCCTCCGCCCGTAGGACACGGCAGAAAGCGATCTCGTCAGCGGCGACCTGCTCAGCGATGGGCTCGCGCAGATCGAGGCAATGGATCAGCAGCATCCCGTCGGCCGCGACGGAAACGGGTAGCTTGCCGGGCTGCAGGCTCATCACGGCGCACGCAGAATCACGTGCCATGCCACCTGGAACGATCGAGCGGCAGGTCGCGAAACCCGGCAGCAGATCGGGATCACGGGCAAAGGCCCGTCGCGCCACATCGACGCCCGCGACAACGGATTGCGGCAGGAAACGGATCAGGAAACGGATCAGGCCGCGAAGAGAAAGCCCAGCGCCGACCGGCCACAGCACGGTACTGGCCCAAGCTCCGGCGGCGCTTGCGGCGATGCCGACCGGCAAATCCTTAAGCGCAGACCCCATCAGGATCACCCATAGCGCCAGCAGGCACAGCCCCCGGACGAGGAGCGCCGAAAACCGCCTGTCATCGGCCACGGCCGCCCCATCCATCGCTTCCGCCCGCCTCCGGTCGCTGCCTGCCAACGCTGCGATGCAGGGTAGCCATCGCCCGGACGGGCAGCATCAGCCGGGCGTCTCACCGCTGTGCGCCACGTCCCATTCTCCCCGGAGGCCGCGGGTCAGGCCGCAGTGCCGGAACCGCCCGCGGCGCCCGCCTCCTTCGGCACCGCGCCGATCATCTCCGCCAGCCAGCGGCTCGACGGGTGCAGGGCGCAGAAGGTGATCAGGGCGATCGTGATAGGGACGCCGATAAAGGCGCCGAAGACGCCCCAGAGATAGCTCCAGAAGAAGACCGAGAACAGGACGATCGGCGGCGAGATCGAGAGCGCACTGCCGGCGACCCGCGGCTCGATATAGCTGCCGACGATGAACTGGATCAGGTTCAGGCAGGCGAAGACCGCGATGACCGCCTGCCAGGAGCCGAACTGCGTCATCGCGAACAGGGTCGGGAAGACCGTGGCGACGAGCGGGCCCATGAAGGGGACATAGTTCAACAGGAAGGCGATGAAGCCCCATTCCTCGGCCAGCGGCAGGCCGACGGTGCGGGCGAAGACCCAGACCAGCAGGCCGGTGATGACGCTCATCGCCGTCCGGACCAGCATGTAGCGGCGGATCTTGGCGGCCGTCGCGATGCTGCCGCGCAGGATCAATTCCGCCATCTCGCGGTTGCGCATCACCTTGAGCCTGCGGCCGAAATCCTCGACCTCGAGCAGGCCGAGCAGCACGTAGACCAGCACCACCAGCCAGAAGCTCATCGTGCTGTTCAGCCGGCCGCTCACGGTCTGGACGGCGCGCAGCACCCAGGCCGAGCTGAAATTCTCCGACCACAGCGCCGCAACCGCGATGCCATGCCCTTCGAGCCAGAGCGTGATCTGCTCGTAGAAGGCCTGGAAGCGCGCGGCATCGCTGACGATCCAGCGGCCGACCCGGCCGAAGGCCCAGACGATCAGCGAGCCGAAGGCGAAGAAGGCGACGACCATGACGAACAGGCTCAGCGCCAGCGCCAGCAGCCGCGGCAGCGCGCCCTGCAAGGCCTTCTGCAAGGGCCAGACCAGCGCGATGATGAACAGCGCGAAGGCGACCGGCGCGAAGACGGAGCTCGCGATCGACAGCGCGACCACGAACAGGATTACGGCGATGATGACCTGCGCGGCCTGGGAGGTCTTGGCGCTCGTCATAGGCCGGTCCGGCTCCGGGCGTGAAACCGCGTCGCAGCGGCGGATTTCTTCAGCACAGGCACTCGTCAGACCCCCTTGGTGAACTCGTCGAGATCGAGCGTCGAATGCTTGCCGATCTCGTCGCGATGCGCCCGGTAGAACGCTTCGGCGGAGCGCCTGCCCTCGTCATGGAGCATCGTGAAGAACTCCCACTCGGCATTGAGCTTCGAGGAATAGCCGAGTTCGATCATGGCGTCGCTGGTGATGCGGTGGAGGCGCATGCGCGCCCAGCGCGCGCCCTCGCCCGTGCCGGAGAGCGCCTCGCGCTGCAGCAGCGCCATCATCCGCAGCTCCTTCAGTAGCACCGCGTTGAAGGAGACCTCGTTGAGGCGGTTCAGGATGTCCCGAGCATTGCGCGGCGTGCCCGGCCGCTCGACCGGGTTGATCTGGATGAGAATGGTGTCGCTGGCCGTGCTCTCCTCGATCAGCGGGGTCATCGTCGGGTTGCCGGAATAGCCGCCGTCCCAATAGCTCTCGCCGTCGATCTCGACCGCCTGAAACAGCGTCGGCAGGCAGGCCGAGGCGAGCAGCACGTCCGGCGTGATCTCGCCGTTCCGAAAGATGCGGTTGCGGCCCGTCCGGACATTCGTCGCGGAGATGAAGAGCTTGATCGGGCCCCTTGCGATAGCGTCGTAATCGATCGCCTCGGCGAGGATGTCCGTCAGCGGGTTCGTACCCGACGGGTTGAGGGTGTAGGGCGATACGACGCGGGACATCATGTCCATCGCCACGAAGAGCGGCGAGGTGTCGAGCGTCCAGCGGCCGAGCAGCACGTCGAGCGGCGAGCGCTGGAACGGGCTGAAGCGGGCCGCCTCGGACACCTTCCGCCAGTAGCGATCCAATGCCTCGCGAGCGCCTTCACGCCCGCCGAGCGCATAGCCGGAGGCCAGCACGGCGGCATTCATCGCGCCGGCCGAGGTGCCCGAGATCGCCTCGATCGTCAGCCAGTCCTCCTCGAGGATCCGGCTCAGCACACCCCAGGTATACGCGCCATGCGCACCGCCGCCCTGCAGGGCAAGGTCGATGTTCAGCGGAGCGCGCGCGTCGCTGCCGCGGCTGGAGGCGGAAGGCGTCTTGCTCACCGGAATACCTCTCTGGTCGGCAAAGCCCGCCATCTCATGACGGCGGACTTCGGTCGCAGCTTACGCCTTCGGGGCCTCGGTCTCCGCCACGGCCGAGAGCGCCGCACGCAGCTGCGCCTCCTTGGTCTCGTCGAAGGAGGTCTGCATCAGCGTGCCGCCGACGCCCTTGAGATCAGCAAGCACCTTGTCGGTCGTCATCTTGCGGATGAGCAGGAACAGGCCCGCCGTGTTCGGCTGCAGGGCCTCGGCCGCATCCTTCATGAACTGGTCGTTGATGCCGATATCGCTGAACTTGCCGCCGAGCGCGCCGGATGCGGCACCAAGCGCCGTGCCGATCAGCGGGTTCAGGAAGATGAAGCCGATCAGCGTGCCCCAGAGCGCACCGGAAGCCGCGCCCGTGGTGGTGAGGTTGATCATCTGGTTGAGCTTTACATGGCCCTTCTCGTCCTTGACCACCACGACGGCGTCACCCAGCTCGATCAGATATTCGCGCTGCAGGGAAAGGACCTTCTGGCGGACCTCCTCAGCCTTCTGTTCCGTCGGGAAGGCGATGAAGACGAGATCGCTCATGTCGATGACTCCGTACTCGTGGGGTGAGAAAGAACCGGCAACCGGCCGGTCAGGCCGGAAGGCTTGCAGTGTGAGAAAGGCAGGCGCGAGCCTTCCTCACGGTCGCTGCGGCGAAGCCGCGGCCGATTGCGGCCCCGGCAGCGGCCTGATGCGCTGGCCGGGATGCAGGGCCTGCACGCCGGCCGAGACGATCATCTCGCCGGGCGCCAGCCCCTGCGAGAGGATGATCTTGCTGGGATCGAAGCGCAGCACGTCGATGTCGCGCAGCGATACCGTCGACTTGGCGGGGTCGACGACCCAGACGGCGGGCGAACGGCCCTGCTGGGTCAGCGCGCTCGCGGGAATGGCGACAATCGCCGCGGTCGAGACCTCGATCGTGCCGACGACGGTGGAGCCGAGCCGCATCGCCTCCGGCGGGTCCTGCAATCCGACCCGAACGGCGAAGGTCCGCGTCACCGGATCGGCCTGCGGCGCAACCTCGCGCACCGAGCCATAGGCCGTGACACTGGGCGCATCGGCCAGCGAAACGCGGATCTTCGCATCGGCGAAGCGCGGATCGAGCAGTGCGGCCGGCACGTTGAAGACGGCATCGCGGCTATCGTCGCGGGCGATCTGGACGAGAACCTGACCGGGCTGGACCACTTCGCCGGGCTCGACCTGGCGGGCCGTCACGACGCCGGCGACATCCGCACGGAGTTCGGTGAAGCCGAGCCGGTCCCGCGCGAGCTCGACCTGCGCTTCCGCATTCTCAAGGGCAGCCTGCGCTGTCTCCTGCGCGCGCCGCGCCTGATCGTAGCGCGGCCGCGTGGTGAAGCCCTGCGCCATCAGGCGCTCCTGACGTTCATAGGTATTGCGGGCCGTGCTGACCTCGCCGCGCGCTGCCTCCAGCGCAGCCTTGGCAGCCGTCAGCGCGTTCTGCTCCAGGGCCGGCTCCAGGCGGGCGATGACCTGCCCGGCCTTGACCCGGTCGCCGACATTGACCGGGCGTTCCAGCACGCGTCCGCCGATGCGGAAGGCGAGCCCGACATCCTTCTTGGCCTGAACCTCGCCGCTAAGCTGGACATCGTCGGAGAACTGCCCGGCGGCGACGGTGACGACGCCGACCGGGCGGGCCTCCGCCGGCGACGCCTGCTCGTTGCGGCAGGAAGCGAGCGCCGCTGCGAGCAGCGTGAGGCTTCCCATTCGGCGGAGCGCCTTCAGCGGAATACGCTTCGTCACGATCGGGCTCATGACAGGGTTCCTCCTGCGCTGGCCGGTCGCTTCGCCCCGCTCGGCCCTGTCGCAGCGCCGAAGACGGCGACATAGAGCACCGGCAGGAGAACCAGGGTCAGCACCGTCGCGACCAGCAGGCCGCCCATGATCGCGAAGGCCATCGGCCCCCAGAACACGGTCGGCGCGATCGGGATCATGCCGAGCACGGTCGAGACCGCCGTCAGCATGATCGGCCGGAAGCGCGTGCCGGCCGCGTCGATGGCAGCCTCGACGACGCCCTTGCCGGCGGCACGCTCATCCTCGATCTGGCCGACCAGGATCACCGCATTCTTGGTGATGATGCCGATCAGGGCGAGGATGCCGAGCAGCGCGACGAAGCCGAGCGGCTTGCCCGAGAGCAAGAGCGCCCCGACAACGCCGATCAGGCCGAGCGGCGCGATGCTCAGCACGATCGCGAACAGCCTGAAGCTCCTGAGCTGCGCCATCAGCACCGTGAACATGATCAGCAGCATGACCGGGATCACGGCGATGACCGAGGCCTGCGACTTCGCGCTTTCCTCGACCGCGCCACCAACGGCGATATCGTAGCCGGCGGGCAGGCTCTTGCGCAGCGCGTCGATCGAAGGCTGCAGCGCGTTGACGACGGCATCCGGCAGGACGCCCGGCGCCACATCGGCCGCCACCGTCAGGTTCGGCACACGGTCGCGGCGCCAGATCAGCGGCGTCTCGAGCCCGTAGCTGAAGCTGACGAATTGCGAGACCGGCACCGAGCGGCCGCTCGGCAGTGCGACCTGCATGCTGCGCAACGTGTCGAGCGAGACGCGGTCGGTGTCCTGCGCCCGGACGACGACATCGACCAGATAGATGGAGTCGCGCACCTGCGTCACGACGGTGCCGGAGACGACCGTGTTCACGATCGCTGCCACCGCCGCAGAGCTCAAGCCAAGCCGGCGCGCCTCATCCTGATCGACGCGCAGCCGCAATTCCCGCGAGGGTTCGATCCAGTCGAAATTGATGTGGCGCGCATTGGGATTGGCCGCCATGACCTGCCCAAGCCGCAAGGCGATGGAGCGCACCTCGGCCGTGTCCGGACCGCTGACGCGATACTGCACCGGCGAGCCCACCGGTGGGCCGAGTTCGAGCGGCGAGACGCGGGCGACCACGTTCGGAAGCTCCTTGGCGAGCAAGGTCTCAAGCTTCGTCCGCACCCGCTCACGCGCCGCCACGTCCTTGGCAACGATCACGGCCTGGCTGAAGAAGTCGTTCGGCAGTTGCGCATTCAGCGGCAGGTAGAAGCGGATCGCGCCGCGGCCGATATAGGTGCTCCAGCGCTCGATATCGGGATCGCCCTTCAGGGAGGCCTCGAAGCGGTTGACGAGGTCCTCGCTCGCATAGATCGAGGCGTTTTGCGGCAACGTGAGATCGACCAGCAGCTCAGGCCGGTCGGAGGCCGGGAAGAACTGCCGCGGCACCAGCGGCAACGCCAGGATCGAGGCCGCGAACAGGCCGAGCGTGACTGCGATGGTGATCCAGCGCAGCTTGATCGCCCTCGAGAGCAGCGAGCGGAAACCGCGCTCGACCCGGCCCGGCTCCTTGCTCTGCGCCGAAGCCTTGGGCGCCTTCAGCATGGCGACGCCGAGCACGGGCGCGAAGAGGACGGCGACGAACCAGGAGACGACGAGCGCGATCGTCACCACCGCGAAGAGCGAGAAGGTGTATTCGCCGGCCGAGCTCGCCGCGAAGCCGATCGGCACGAAGCCGGCGATCGTCACCAGCGTGCCGGCCAGCATCGCAGTCGCGTATTTATCGAAGGCGAAAGTCGCCGCCTTGAGTTTCTCCTCGCCCGCGGCGAGCCGCGTGACCATGGCGTCGGTCGTCGTCATCGCGTCGTCGACGAGCAGGGCCAGCGCGATGATGAGCGCGCCGAGCGAGATGCGCTGCATGTCGATGCCGGCGACCAGCATGCAGGCGAAGACGATGGCGAGCGTCAGCGGGATCGCGAGTGCGACGACGAGCCCCGGCCGCACGCCGAGGCTGATGAAGCTGACGACCATGATGATGCCGACGGCCTGCCAGAGCGACATCATGAAGTCGTCGATCGCATGCGAAACCGTCACGGCCTGGTCGGCCACGAGGTTGGGCTCGATGCCGAGCGGCAGGCCGGCAGTGACCGCGTCCATCGCCTTCTTGATGTTGCGGCCGAGCGCGAGGATGTCGCCGCCCTCGCGCATGGCGATGCCGAGCCCGATCGACTCGCGGCCATTGACGCGGAACATCGGCGTCGGCGGATCGGCCTGGCCGCGCCTGACGGTCGCGATATCGGCCAGCCGCACCATCCGGTCGCCGACCGGGAAGTTGATGTTCAGCAGGTCCGCTTCCGACTGGAAGGCGCCGGAGACGCGCACGAAGAACTTCTCGTCCTGCGTCTGGATCTCGCCTGCGGGCCGAACCACGTTCTGGGCCTGGAGGGCCGCGAGCAGGCCACCGCGATCGAGCCCGAGATTGGCGAGTTCCCGGACCGAGAACTCGATGAAGATGCGCTCGTCCTGCGCGCCGATGATCTCGATCTTCGAGACGTCCGGCACGAGCAGCAGCCGCGACCGGATGGACTCGACATGGTCGCGCAATTCGCGGCTGGTGAAGCCGTCCGAGGTGAAGCCGTAGATGATGCCGAAGGTGTCGCCGAAGCGGTCGTTGAAGAACGGCCCGAGTGTGCCGGCGGGCAGTGTGTGCCGCATGTCAGCGATCAGGTTGCGCACACGGTACCAGGTGTCCTGCACCTGGCGGCCGGGCACGTCGCCCTTGAGGTTGACGAAGATCGTGGTAACGCCGGGCCGGGTGAAGCTGCGCACGCTGTCGAGGCCGGGCGTCTCCTCGATCTGCCGTTCGAGCCGTTCCGTGACCTGGCTCAAGGTGTCTTCCATGCTGGCACCAGGCCAGACGGCGGAGACCACCATGGTCTTGATGACGAAGGCCGGGTCCTCGTTGCGACCGAGCCTGATGAAGGCGAAGACGCCGGCGACGACCGCCACCACCATGAGATAAATGACGACCGAGCGGCTCTTCAGCGCCCATTCCGACAGGTTGAAGCTCATCGCGTCTCGGCTCCGGTCAGGCGCACCTGCTGGCCTTCACGGAGAAGCCCGGCACCGGCGGTCACGACGATGTCGCCGACCTGCAATCCCTTGGAAATGCTGGCGGCGGCGGGATCGGCATTGGCCACTTCCAGCTGTCGCAGCGAAACGGTCGATGTCTTCGGGTCGACCACCCAGGCACCGACCTTCTGGTCGCGCCGGGTCAGCGCCGTCGCGGGAATGGCGATGCCGCCGGCACCCTCGGCGCGGATCGCACCCGAGACGGCCGCACCCAGCCGGAAGCTCGGCGCCGGATCGGTGAGGCCGACCCTGATCCTGAAGGTCCTGGTCACGGGATCGGCCTGCGGCGCGATCTCGCGCACCCGGCCCTTGGCCTCCGCGCCGGCCTCCCCACTCAACGCGACCCGCACCGGCATGCCCGGCGCGAGGCGGCGCACCAGGTCGGCGGGGATCTCGAATACCGCGTCGCGGCCGTCGCGCCGCGCCAGCTGGACGATCATCCGACCGGCGGCGACGACCTCGGCCGGCTCGGCACCGACGCGAGTGACGATGCCCGGCGCGTCGGCCTTCAGCGTCGTGAAGCCGACGAGGTCCTCAGCCGAACGGACGCGCGCCTGCGCGGCCTCGACCTGAGCACGTGCCGCGGTCAGCCCCTGCCGGGCGGCATCGAAATCCGCCTGCGTGGTGATGTGCCGCTCAAGCAGATGGCTCTGCCGCTGGAACTGGTTCTCCGCCTTGCGCAGGTCACCTTCGGCGGCAGCCAGCGCCGCCTGGGCCGAGCGGAGATCATTGAGCTCGTTTTCGGGATCGAGCCGCGCGACGACCTCGCCCTCGCGGACATTCGCGCCGACGCCGACGAGGCGCTCCGCCAAACGGCCTCCGATGCGGAAGGCCAGCGCGGCCTGGTCCTGAGCCTCGACATGACCGGTGAAGGTGAGATCGGGCGCCGGGCGCGGCGGCTCGACCGTCACGGTGCGCACGAGCCGGACCGGCGGGGGCGGCGCCTTCTCCTCGCTGTTGCAGGATGCGACGGCCATCGCGACGGCCACCATGGCAAGCAGGCTGCCCGTGCCGGGGGAAGCGTCACCGCGCCTCATGCCAAGCCTCCGGCCATTGCTGCCGCGAGCTGCGCGCCAGGGTGCCGCAAGCCTTGCCTCTGCATCGAACTACATCCCCTGACGGCCACGGCTTCATCTGCGCACGGGCTTTTTTGCACCCGCGAAATCCCGCGAACGCTAGCAATACGGGCGGGAACACGGATCAGCTCAGAATCCCAACTCTGGGCTGCTCATCTCATTTGTTGCTGCGGCAGCTCCCCGGCGACGGCGCGCCGCAAGCCGTAAGCGACCGGCAGCAGCAGCAGCAGCCCCGCCCCGGCAACCGCTGCCATGACGAGATAGATTCCCTCCCCCCAGCCCTCGTACAGCCAGCCGGACAGGGTCGTCAGAACCGCCATCAGACCGGCCCAGCCTCCCGCGAGCCAAGCCTGGGCGCTCGCCTGCATCCGGCCGGGCGCCAGCCGCGACAGCAGGAAGATGCTGCCGAGATGCGTGACCCCGAACGTCACGCCATGCGTGAGCTGAAGCCCTGCCAGAGCCGGCAAACCGGGATCCTGCGCCATCGCTGCCCAGCGCAGGATCGTGGCCGCGGCCGCCGCAAGCAACAGGCCGGCGGCACTGCCGGCGCCGCTCATCCGATAGCCCAGACAAGCGAACAGGACGACCTCGGATAGAACCCCGAGCGACCACAATCCCCCCATCATCGGGCCGGAGATGCCGTTGGCCTGCCAGTGCAGCGCGCCGAACCCGTAGAACGCCGCGTGGCTTGCCTGCACCAGCGCCGCACCGGCAATCGCGCAAACGAGGAACAGCGGATGGGCCGGCCAGCCATCGCCCTGCGCGCGGCCGGCGGAATGGCTCGCCGTCCCCTTCATGCAGCCTGCGGCCGCCACCGCCGTCGCGATCGCCGAAGTCAGCAGCAGAACGATGATCGATGCGGCCGAAAACCATTCGAGGGCCCAGCCGGCAATGATGTTGGCGGCAGCAAAGCCCAGCGCACCCCACAGGCGGACACGGCCATAGGTCAGCTCCGGCCTGACCGTCCGGGCAAGGCGCTCCAGCGTCATGGTATCGGCCAAGGCGATCAGGGGGCCCTGCGCCAGCGCAATGGCGATGACGACAAGAAGGATCGGCCAGAAGCCGTTCGCAACGGTCAGAAGGCCTGTCCCCGCCGCGACCAGCGCGGCGCAGAGCGTCAGCACCACGGCGATACGCCCGCTCCGATCAGCCAGCGCGCCAACGGTGGGATTGGCGATGATGCGGGTCAGCAGCGGAGCGGCCAGGACAATTCCGATCGCGTCACTGTCGAGGGATTGCGCCTTGAGCCAGAGCGGGAAGAAGGGAAGGTTCACCCCGAGCTCGAAGAACAGGCATGCATAGAGCAGCGCCAGCCGGCCGACGGGCACCTGCGGCGCAATCCCGGCCTGCCCTGTCATAGGTACAGCCGGTTCGCTGCCGGCCAGTATCCCGGTCTTCTTGCGCAGGAACGAGAGGATCGGCACCGCTCAGCCCGGCACGGGGGCTTCGGGCTCATCGGCGAAATAGCGGATCAGGCCACGCTCGCGCGCTTCCGTCGGGCTGTAGCCGAACTCGCGGCGAAAGGCCCGGCTGAAGGTCGAGTGATCGGCAAAGCCGACTTCGTTTCCGATCGCGTGAATGGAACGCGCGAACCGATGGGAGCTCAGCCGGTAATGGGCCTCGCGCAGGCGCTCCCGGTTGATGAAATGAGCCACGCCGCCGCTGCTCTCGAACAGCCGGTAGAGCTTCGAGCGGGACATGGCCAGAAGCCGGGCCAGCCGCTCGGGCCCGAAATCGGGGGCGGCCATGTTCTGGCGCACGACGGCGCGTGCCCTGTCGATCAGGACCGAGCCCGGCAGATGCCGCGCCAGCTCGGAGCTGACCGGCCGGGGCGCGATGCAGGCTGCGACGAGCGCCTTGGTCGGCATCTCCAGACTTGCGGCATGCTCGGGGGTGACGAGAGGCAGCCGCCGGACAAGGCCATCCATGTAGCCGGCCAGCAAGGGCGCGAACTCCTCGCTCACGGTGAGACCATGGGCATCGTCGAGGCGCTGCTCATCCTGGGGGTGCCGGTCACGCGGAAGGTAGAGGGTGATGACCTCGCTGTCCTGGGCCTGCCCCTCGAAGGGAAGCGCCAGCGAACGGAAGCTCAGATCCTCGTATGGCGCGCCGTCGGCCGCCGTCGTTCGCGCCAGCACCACGCACCAGTGATCCAGATAGGATTTGGGACGATGTCGCCATTGGCGGCCGGGAGCGCCCGCATAGACGACATGCGTCAAGACGAGCTCTCCCAGGTTCCAGGAGGAAAACTCGGCGCCGAATCCTGCGGACGCCTCCCCGATCGGAAGGAGCTCGATCGTATCCTTGTGCAGGGAACGCCAGGCGTCGAACTGATCCTGTGCCCGTAGCCCCGCCGTGCGCAAATGCGGCACCGCAAACATGTCGATGTCCCTTCTCACGCCGCCCCGAGAGAAAGCCGGTATCAGATCCCGTCACGCTGCATGCAGCGCCAAAAGAGCAATGCAGACAGCGAACTCTAACACTCAATGATTTCGAACAAAATTGATCCCGGTCAAACCGATCGGATCATGCAAATAATCGTAAAATCATACTTATCGTCATCAAGTATCACCCCCCACCATCATCAACGTCAACCCTATGGCACGGCCGCGGCATCGAAGACCCGGATCGGTGCGGTGACCAGCATCGTCGCGGCCGAACCGATCACACCTGCTGCCGCGACAGGGGCGGGAACGTCGGAATCGGTGATGACCTGGCCCTGCAGCAGGCGCCCGCCGATCAGGCGCACGGCATCGGGGCTTGCGGCGAAAAGGTCGTGGTTCAAGCGATCGCCGGCATTGACCGCCGACAGATCGATCACCGTGATCCCGGCCTGACCGGCGAACTGGCGGCGGTACTCCTCCTGCGTGGGATCGATGCCGCCGAGCCGCGTCGCCCCGCGCGCGATGAACCTTGAGACCTGCAGGGCCCGGTCGTGCTGCGCCGTGAACAGCGTGATCTGCGGGCGCTTCGGCCCCATATCCTCGATCTGCCGGCGGAAGACACCGACATCGAGGTCGGGCGACGCCAGGATGAGATTGCTGATCTTGCGCGGGACGCCGCCTTTCCGCAGCGCGATCTGCCTGACCGCCTCGACGGCGGGCCAGCTCCCCATCGAGTGAGCGAGGATCACCACCTCGCGGACCTCGGGGCCGGCAACGGCCACTTCGAGCAGGTCCGCAAGATCCGACCGCGAATAGGAGGCGTTGTCGAAGTCCCGGCTGTAATCGAGCAGATAGCCGCGCGAGGGCCAGGAGAAGAGGACCGGGGCAGCGTCGGCGTCGGCGTCATGCGCCAATTGCGCGAAGCGGAAGACGGCGCGGTCGAACGGCGTGTTGAAGCCATGCACGAAGACGAAGACGCGCTTCCCGCGCCCGCTGGTCGACCTGAACCAGTTGGCGAGCCCGGCTTTCGACACCGGCGTCGAGGCCGTCACCACGAAATCCCTGGCCGGATCGCCCGGAACCGATCGCGGCAGCTGGATGGTGCCGGGCTCGCGGCCCGGCGGAATCGAGACGACGATGTTCCTGAACGAAACCTGCTCGCCCCGCTCGCCGGTGAAGAGGATTCCGGGATTGTCGGATGGCGCGCGCGTCGTCGCAGCCAGCATATTGACGCTGTCCGTGCCGGGAGCAGGAGCCACCGGAAGCAGCAGCCCTTGCGGCGTCGAGGCGCAAGCCGCCAGCCCGGCCGCGAACACGGCCGGCAGGAGCACCCGGGAGCGGGGCCACGCCGCGCCGAGACGGCTGCTTATCGACGTCAAGAATCTCATGCGGGACGGACCGTAGGTAACCGCTCCGGTGCCGACAAGCTCAGGTTTGCTGCACCGCGATGCCGGATCGGATTTTGGGACAGGAGATCAAGAATTGAGATTCTCTGCCAATATTCCGTCCGCGACAAGCCTCTCGTCGCCGCACCGCAAGGACTGGAATTCATACAAGAATACAATCCGGCATGAATTCAGTGCTCCACCGGAGACCAATCGGCGCTTGCATGACAATGACAAACGCGACCAACGTATCGCACCGCCCCGATGCGGCACCGAGAGCAAAAACTATACTTAAGGTTGCAAATGGAACGCAGGGCATTTCTGATTGCGCTTTTCGGCGGTGTGCTGTCCGCCGCGACGGCCGAAGCCTCACCGCGCGATGAGCGGACCGCCGCGGCGGCAAGCGCGCTCGACACGCTGGATGCAGAATTCACGCAAGGACCACCGCAGCCGCGGGCGCCCGGCGCGGCAACGCTTCCGGCCGGTCCCCGCGATACCCGGCCGCGGCGGAAGAACTGGCATCGCTATCGCCAGCGCAATCGCCGGCCATTGCCACCGCCGCCATGGCGTCGCGGACGCTGAGGACAGGGATGGCGTGGTGCCGCGCCTTCAGAACGCGCGGCACCCCGCCGGATCCAGGCCTTACCGCAGCGGCGGCGCGTAGAGAACGCCGCCCATGCTCCAGAGCTGGTTGAGCCCGCGCGGAATGCCCAGCTTCGAGCCGGTGCCGAGATTGCGCTCATAGATCTCGGCATAGTTGCCGCCCGCCTTGACGGCGCGGACCGCCCAGTCGGCCTCGAGGCCGAGCGCCTTGCCGAAACCACCTTCCGCGCCGGTGAAGCGGCGCGCATCGGGCTTCTGGGATTTGAGGGCCTCATCGAGATTGGCCGCGGAAATCCCGAGCTCCTCGGCGTTGACCAGCGCGAAATTCACCCATTTCACCAGCGTGAACCAGGGGAAATCGTCGCTGCGCACGACCGGCCCGAGCGGCTCCTTCGAGATCACGTCCGGCAGCACGATCGCCTCGGCCGGCGTCGCAAGCCTCAGCCGCTCGCCATGCAGGGCCGACTGGTCGCGGGTCAGCACGTCGCATTGCCCGGACTGGAAGGCGGAGAGCGCCTCGGCCGCACTCGGATAGACCTTCTCCTCATAGGTCATCGAGTTGGCCTTGAAGAAATCGGCGAGATTGAGCTGTGTCGTGGTGCCGGCCTCGACGCAGATCTTCGCCTTGTCGAGCGACAGCGCCGTGTCGACCTTGAGCGCGCGCTTCGCCAGGAAACCCTGGCCATCGTGATAGGTGATGCCGGCGAAGGCGAGGCCCAGCTCAGCCTCGCGGCCCAGCGTCCAGGTCGAGTTGCGCGCGAGAAGGTCGACCTTGCCGCCCTTCAGCGCATCGAAGCGCTGGCTCGCCGAGAGCGAGGTGAAGGCGACCTTGCCGGGATCGCCCAGCACGACCGCCGCCACGGCGCGGCAGAAATCGACATCGAAGCCGCGCCAGTTGCCCTGCGCATCCTTCTCGGAGAAGCCGATCACGCCTTCGCTGACGCCGCATTGCAGCGTGCCGCGCTGCTTCACGGTGTCGAGCGTGCCGGCGCCGGCGGGAAGGGCGAGGCCGAGGAGGGTCGCGAGACCAAGACCGCCGCGACGAAACCAGGAAACCTTCGACATGTCTGTCCGTTCCTTCTGCGATTCAGCGGTAGCGGTTACAGCGTCGCCTTGTGGCGGATGACGACCTTGGTCCCGACGGGCACGCGGTCATAGAGATCGGCGATGTCGCCATTGGCGAGACGGAAGCAGCCAGACGAGATCGCCTGGCCGATCGTCTCGGGCTGGTTGGTGCCGTGGATGCGGAAGACCGTCGAGCCGAGATAGAGCGCACGAGCCCCCATCGGGTTGCCCGGGCCGCCGGCCATGAAGCGCGGCAGATAGGGCTGGCGCTGCAGCATCTCCGGCGGCGGGCGCCAGTCCGGCCATTCCGCCTTGCGGCTGACCTGGACCTGGCCGGACCAGGTGAAACCCTCGCGGCCGACGCCAATGCCGTAACGCAGGGCCCGTCCGTTGCCCTGCACGATATAGAGGAAGCGCTCGGCCGAATGGATCACCACCGTGCCCGGCGCCTCGTTCGAGCGGAACAGCACCATCTGGCGGGCATAGGGCCCATCGGTGATGGTGGCTTCCTCAGTCGAGACACGGCCCGGCTCGTCGCCGATATCCATGGTCTCCTGAATCGCGGCGGGCGGGCGCGGCTGCGCCACCGCCGGCACGGCGAGAAGCGGCACCAAGCCGAGGCTGGTAGCGAGCAGAGCGGTGCGGATGCCGTGGTTCATCTCATCGCCTCCGGTCAGCCGCAGCGGCTGTAGATGAAAGTGCCGTAGCGGGCATTGGCATCGGGATCGACGAAGCGCGACACGATCTCCTTCGGCTTCACCGACAGCAATTCGCGATCCTGCGGATCGCCTGCCGGGGCCTCGAAGCCGAGATAGTTCTTACCGCCGGGACCGGCCTTCAGCCTGAGCTCATAGAGCTTGGGGTCATCCGCGACATGCATCATCACCCCGTCGCCGGGACCCTTGGCGATCACATAGGGCTGCTTGCACTGGCCCCGTGCCTCGGCTTCGGTGCGCTTGCGGTCCTTCTCGGTATGGAAGGACGCGACACCCCAACGCCCGACCAGGGCATCGCGCGAAATATTGGCCGGGGCCGGCGCAGATGCACCCGTCGCGCTGCCGCTCGCGACGGGCGGCAGGCTCTCGCCTCCGCCGCAGCCCGCGAGAAGAAGCGGCAGCGCCACGCTGCAGGCCACCGCACTGACGGACGGCCACCGGGCGCTGCGAGAATACGCGGGCTTGCTTGTCATCGTCCCTCCTTGCGGCCTGGTCAGCGTCGAGGCCGGACCGGTTGCCGCCGCCTTTTCCCGAATGATCGGTCGCCCGGTCCGCCCGAAAGCTCGCCGGCCGCCGCGCCGTCTTGTCGCCGCTCACCGGAGCCAAGCGGAACGCCGGGCATGAGAGCCGCAAATCCAGCCCCGATCAAGCCCGCCGGCCGGGACCATGCCGCGCCCTCGGTGAGGGCTGCTGCCCCGGAGGCGGCTGAAACCCGCAAATCTCAAGGCCCATTCGCGCCCGGCAGGATCAGCGGACCGATCGCATCATGATCTGAAATCGGCTGCGCAGGCCGCAAGGTCGCCATGTCCATGGCCCTGCATGCCTGCAACGATGTCGGGCAGGTACTGCCGCAAGCCATCAGGGCGATGCCGGCACCGGCCGCCGACGACCCCGTGTCCGGCGCAAATTCACGCGCGGAGGGCGTTCCGGCCGGGTATGGGACTGCCGGCGGAGCTGCCGCTGACGATTGTAGTAGAGTTGCGGCCGCTGGCTGAATTCGACCTCGGCCCGATCGAGCGCGCTGGCCGTTTCCGGCGCCAGGGCCTCTGGACCCAAGGGCGCCGCACGGGTGGGAGGATTGGGTAGCAAAGCCGCCCCGGCCAACCCGAGAAACCCCGCCAGCACCGATCGCCTGCTCGTCATGCCATGCCCTTCCCGCTCCGGCGCATCACGGATCATGCCGTCGGGCGGCGTCGCTGCGCAACACCGCCCGGCGGCCGAAGCCGATATGCAGCCTCAGGGGCAGCGCGCCTCGAAGACGCGGCCCTGGCGATCGCGGTAGAGGCAGTTATTGGGCGTGGTCGCCCGGCCGATCACGGCCCCGGCGACGCCGCCGACGGCAGCACCGATCGCCGCGCCGCGGCCGCCACCGGCAATGCCGCCGACGATAGCCCCCGTGCCGGCGCCGATCGCGGCTCCGCCGAGCGTCCGCTGGTCGGCTGAATTGGTGTTGCACCCTGCAAGGGCCAGACCGATGGCGAGGACGGCAAATTTCAACCGCATCTGAGACATTCCTCTTGAATTCAACAGCCTTCAGGCATGCCGGACATGCAATCGACAACGAGACGCTATCGTCGCATTCGAGCACCTGAATCCAGCCGAGCCTAGGCTGCGGAACCGGAAATGCATCCTCCGAGAATCCCAAAATATGTACTCGTAATCCCAAATACGGCACCCCCATCGTTTTCGAAACTGATCGACTTGACACATGAAGCAAACGAACCCGTGATTGCCTCAGTCAATCAAATTCACCTGCCAGAATGACAGGCTTAAACAGCAGTATCCAGATTCAAAACATCATTCTTGCGCTACATCGATACATCTGAGGGCACTTATCAATGAACAGGCGATCATTCCTGCTTGGGATACTTGCTGCCAGCTCGGGGCTTGCCGGGACATTGGTGGTTGAAGATGCCTCCGCAGCCCCCGCGGTTTGCACGGCGGCATCGCCCTCCTGCACGGACGACGTCGTCGCGGCGCTGCCTGACGGGACCCAGGCGGATTGGTCGCAAGCTCATCGCGGCCGGCATCGTCATGGCCCGCCGCACCATCGCCGCCGGCATGCACGCCGCCAGGTGCGGGTTTGCCGCACGTTTCGGGACCGCTTCGGCCGGCGCGTCCGCCGTTGCCATTGGACCTGGGTCTGAGCCGGCCCTCGCATCGGGCAGCCGATCCCAACGCCTTTGCCTGTTCGCCCTGGCCTATCCGATGGTCCGCTTTCCCGTGGGATGCGCTAGCATCACGCCGATTGCAGGGACCGGACGCGCGAACCTTGAACAGCCGCCAGATCGAAGTCTTCGCCGCCGTGATGAAGGCCGGGACCGTGTCCCGTGCGGCCGAGATCCTGGGCGTCACCCAGCCGGGCGTCAGCCGGCTGATCGCCGAGCTTGAGCGGTCGCTCGGCTTTGCCCTGTTCGACCGGGTGCGCAACCGCATCGTGCCGACGCCCGAGGGGCGGACCTTCTTCGCCGAGGTCGAGGCCAATTTCCGCGGCATGGATCGGCTGCGTGCCGGTGCCGCCCGCATCCGCGACTATGGCGCCGGGCAGCTGCGGGTCGCGACGCTGTCGGCGCTGAGTTCGTCGATCGTCCCCAACGCCGTACTGCGCTTCCGCAGCCTGCGCCCCGATGCGACCGTGACCCTGATGGTCCTACCGTCCCGCGACGTGCGGGACGGTGTCGCCTCCGGCATCTACGATATCGGGCTTGCCGCCGATGAGATCGATGTAACCGGGGTCGTGCACCAGCCCTTCGTGCAGCCGCGCGCGCTCTGCGCCATGCCGCTCGGCCACCCGCTCGCCGAGCGCGAGAGCATCGGTCCGCGTGACCTGTCGGGCGTCGATTTCGTCGCCTATGTGCCGGAGGATCGCGCCCGCCAGCGCTTCGACATGATCATGTCCGAGGCCGGGGCGCCGCCGCCCCGCGTGGTGGTCGAGACGATCTATGCCGCGACGGTTTGCGCCTTGGTGGCGCAAGGCGTCGGCGTCGGGCTCGTTAGCCCCTATGCGATCGCCGGCCACGACCAGAGCCGGATCGTGCTGCGCCCGTTCGAGCCGCCGGTGCAGAGCCGGAGCTACCTGATCCTGCCGCCGGACCGGCCGAAGTCGCAGCTCGTGCGCGACTTCATCGACTGCCTGATGGCCGCGCGTTGAAACCATAACAATCCGGCATCGAGCCATGCCTTTTGGCTGATTGCCCGCTTGTCCCGGGTGCCTGAGGATTTCCCGAGCGAGGGAAACCCACCATGCATGACCTGACACTTTGCGTTCACCACCCGGCCGTCAACGAGGACGGCTATGCCTCGCTCGCCGTGCCGACGCACCGCGCCTCGACCATCGTCTATCCCGATGGCGCGAGCTTCATGGCCCGCAAATATCGCGGCTTCGACGGCTATACCTACGGGCTGCACGGGACGCCGACGACCCGCACGCTCGAAGCGCAACTGACGGTCCTGCACGACGGCGCCCGCACCGTGCTCGTGCCCTCCGGACAGGCGGCGGTGACCATCGTCATGCTGTCGGTGCTGATGCCCGGCGACAAGGTGCTGATCCCCGACCATGTCTATCCGCCGGTGCGCAGCTTCTGTGCCGAATATCTCGAACCGCGCGGCATCGCCTATGGCGTCTATGACCCGCTGATCGGGGCCGGCATCACCGATCTCATCGACGAGACCGTCAAGCTGGTCTGGGTCGAGTCGCCCGGCTCGAACACGATGGAGGTGCAGGACGTGCCGGCCATCGCTGCCGCCGCCAAGGCGAAAGGCGTGCTCGTCGGCTGCGACAACACCTGGGCAACGCCGCTGATCTTCAAGCCGCTGGAGCATGGCACCGATTTCGCCTGCGAGGCGCTGACCAAATATGTCGGCGGCCATTCCGACCTGCTGCTGGGCTCGGTGACGGTCAGGGACATGGCGCTGCGCCAGAAGATGAAGGAGATTCTGCGCGGCTTCGGCGTCGGCGTCTCACCGGACGAATGCCAGCTCGCTTTGCGCGGCATCGAGACCATGGGTCTGCGCGTCGCCCATATGGGCAGGGTTTCCGAGGATTTCGCGCGCCGGCTCGTCGACCATCCCATGGTCGAGCGCGTGCTGCATCCCGCCCTGCCCTCCTGCCCCGGCCACGCGATCTGGAAGCGCGACATGGGCCGCTCCTCCGGCCTGTTCAGCCTCGTGCTGAAGCCCGTCGACGACGACACAATGAGTGCGGCATTGAGCGCGCTGCGCGTCTTCGCGATCGGCGCCTCCTGGGGCGGCACGCGCAGCCTCGTCGCGCCGCAGGCGATCACGCCGGACCGCACCGCGACAGCCTGGACCGCGAAAGGCCCGCTGCTGCGCATCAGCATCGGCCTCGAGGAACCGGGCGAGCTCTGGGCCGATCTGAGCCGGCTGCTCTCGGTGCTCGGGCAAGCCACCGCGAGCCAAGCGGCCTGACCGGACGCAGGGCCAAGACTGCGACGACAAGGACACGGCGCGGGACTCGCGCCGTGACGGGAGGATTTTGCCCGAAGACGGCCTCCGAACCACAAAAACGAAGGGGAACTACCATGAAGACGCTCTTCACCGGGCTGGCCACAGCATTTGCGGCGGCCTGCCTCGCGGCGCAGCCCGCGGCCGCCGATACGCTCAAGACGATCCGCGACCGCGGCAAGATCATCTGCGGCACGAGCACCGGCGTCGCCGGCTTCTCGACCCAGGATGCAAACGGTCGCTGGCAGGGCTTCGACATCGATATCTGCCGCGCACTCGCGGTGGTGATCTTCAACGACACGGAGAAGGCCTCCTTCGTGCCGCTGACCTCAAAGGATCGCCTGATCGCGCTGCAAGCCGGCGAGGTCGACGTGCTGCCGCGCACGACGACCTGGACGCTGGCGCGCAATTCCGGCCAGGGCGTCACCTTCA
The DNA here is from genome assembly GCF_058783685.1 of Allobosea sp. FW305-C-101. NCBI lineage: Bacteria > Pseudomonadati > Pseudomonadota > Alphaproteobacteria > Hyphomicrobiales > Alloboseaceae > Allobosea > Allobosea sp. FW305-C-101. Next base: position 1,446,797 of record NZ_JBYSYT010000001.1, read on the forward strand.
CCGGCGTGAACTACTATGACGGCCAGGGCTTCATGGTCCCGAAGAAGCTCGGCGTCGCCAGCGCGAGCAAGCTCGACGGCGCCTCGATCTGCGTCGCGCAGGGAACGACGAGCGAGCTCAACCTCGCCGATTATTTCCGCCGCACGAAGATGAAATACGAGGTCGCCGCCTTCGGCACGTCGGAGGATGCCCTGAAGGCCTATGAGTCCGGGCGCTGCGATGCCTATACGACCGACGTGTCGGCTCTCTCTGCCAATCTGCTGAAGTTTCGCGATCCGGGCGAGCACCTGGTGCTACCCGAGGTGATCTCGAAGGAGCCGCTCGGCCCCTGGGTCCGCAGCGGCGACGACACCTGGTTCAACCTCGTGCGCTGGACGCTATTCGCCCTGATCAATGCCGAGGAGCTCGGCGTGACCAAGGCCAATGTCCGGGAACTGACGGAGAATTCGACCAATCCGGAGATCCGCCGCTTCCTCGGCAAGGACGGAAAATACGGCGAAGCGCTCGGTGTCACCAATGACTGGGCGGTGCGGATCATCGCCGCGGTTGGCAATTATGGCGAGAGCTTCGAGCGCAATCTCGGCATGAGCTCGCCGATGAAGCTCCAGCGCGGCCCCAACGCGCTCTGGACCGAAGGCGGGCTGCAATACTCGCCGCCCTTCCGCTGAGCGACCCGGCCCGGTGAAGAGCAGGCGGGACCGCCTCGCCTGCTCTTCACCTCAAGGGCGGATCACGACGACATCCTTGATCCGTCGCATCTCGAAATCCGAGATCAGGATCTCAAGCTCGACCTCCCAGCGGCCGGCCACCGGCAGGGTCAGGGCATCGATCCGCCAGATGCCGTCCTGCCCCAGCTGCGCCCGGCGCTCGATCGGCTCGATGCCGGCCGCAGCATTGCTGAAGCCAAGATTGAGCTCCTTGGCCGGCAGGGGGCCGAATTCACCGTTCATCAGAACGATCTCGACCGCGACAGGCCCTGCCCGGCCGGGCGTGACCGTGACATCCGCCATGGCCTGCAAGGTGTGAATATGGACGGAAGCCGGCTGCGCCTGCGCCGCCAGGATCGCCCGCGGCGGCGGCGTGAAACGCCAGAGCGCCGCCGTGCCGAGGATCACGACCAGCGCCGCCAGCTCGACGACGATGACGCGCGTCATGGCGCGCGCGGCGGGTAGGTCGCCGGCCTCGACCCGTCGTGTCAGGCGCCAGCGGTTCAAGCCCGCCAGCAGGAAGACGAAAGCGACGAGCGCGAGCTTGGCGAGAAGCACGCGACCATAGGCCGTCGTGAGCAAGGCTCCCAACGTTTCGACCTGCACCCAGGCCAGGACCACGCCGCTGAGCAACAGCACGGCGACGACGAGCACGATGCCAGAGGAGAAGCGCCGCAGCGCATCCTTGCCAGCCTCACTCCGCAAAGCCAGCGCGAGCGGGAGCAGTGCACCCACCCAGGCGGCGATCGCGCTCGCATGCAGGAATACGGCGGGACGCATCAGCCATTGCGGAGAAGCGGCGCTGGCATGGCCACTGCTCGCGAGGGCGAGGCCAGCAACCATCGCCGAGAAGAGGCCGACGATGCTAGCCCCCCTTGCCTGCCAGCGGATGCCGACGAAGGCCAAGGTCAGGGCGATGGCTGCGAGAATGATCGTCCAGAGATAGCTGGTCGCCGCAGCGGCTTTCCAGACGGTTGGCTGGAAGAAAGCACTGAGCGAAGCCCCGAGCGCATCGAGCCCTTGCGCGCCGAGGGCGACCGGCAGGCAGAGCAGGCCAAGGCCCGCCATGGCCGTCGCGAAGCGTCTGGCCCCACGACCGAGCGGGCCGACCCATGCCTGGCTCGCGGCCGCACCGCATCCCAGGAACAGGCCGAGATAGAGCCCGAGGCGACTGAGCCAGACCAGAAGACGGACCGGATTGTCGGCCTGCTCTCCAAGATCGGGCGCCGTGCCGCCCGGCGTCCCGACCGAGAAGACCAGCGCGCCACCGACAGGGTGGCCGTCCTCGGAGACCACACGCCAGCTCAACGCATAGGTACCGTTCGCCAGCGCGGCGGGAAGCTCGATCGCGACGGTGCGGTCCTTCAGGGCGAAGCGGCCGAGCGCCTGTGCCCCGCCACCGGGTCCGACGAGCCGCAGCGCCAGGGGCGAAACCGGCTCGCTGAAGACGAGTTCGACCTGTTGCGGCGCGGCGGCGAGCACGCTGCCATCGGCCGGCGTCGCGCTGTTCAGCGCGGCGTGGCTCCAGCCGAGGCGAGGCATTCCGGCGCATGCCAGCAGGACGAGAACGAACAACAGGCAACGATTCAATCGGACAGGCATGGCGCATCCTCGTGGCGGAGCGCTCGGGCGCTCCGCCACTGACGGGGTCACTTGGCGGGCGTGAGCTTCACACCCGGGGCCGGGAACTTGTAGTCATCGGCAGACCTGCCGGCGGCGGGAATCTCGATCCAGCGCTCCACGCCGCCGCCCTCGCATTCCTGCACGACCGGAACGTAAAGCGTGGCGTCGGCCTTCAAATCCTTGGTGAGATAGCCGCGCAGCACGAACTCGTCGTAATGCTCGTCGAGCAGCTTGCCGCCGCTCCAGACCACTTCCTTGACGCCCTCGGTGGTCGGCGTGCCGTAATAGTCATAGGATTTCTCGTACTTTCCCTTGACGGTTTCGAGGGTCCAGCCGGACTTCGGCATCGGCTTCACAGCGATGACGCCCTCCGGAATCTGGACGCGGACCTTCGTGGTCGCGGCGCCCTTGCAGCCATGCGGCACGCGCAGCACCGCCTTATAGGTCGCGCCCACGGGAGCCGACTGGTTTTCAAGGGTGACATGGGCCAGCGCCGGGCCGGCCGCGACGAGGCCCGCGAGGGCGAGAAGATATTTCATGGCAATTGTCCTTGGTGACGAAAGCCGCTCGCGCGGCGGGGATGCGGCCGGCGGGCTGCCGGCCGAATGGGGAAGCGAGGAAGGCGAAAGCAGGCGAAGGCGACGTGCCATCGCGTCAGCCCTTGAGCCGGTTGGCGGCGCGACCGGCGGCATCGCGCGCAGCGGCAAGCGCCCGCGCCCGGCGACGCAGGACGTCGTCGGTCAGCGCCTGCCCGGCCCTGGCGGGAGAGCCACTGTCGAACGGCGGCTGCGGATCATATTCGAGGACGAGCTGCGCGCGCCGCGCCCATTCCTCGCCGAGCAGCTGCGCGCCGAGCGCGAGGCCGAAATCGAGCCCTGCCGTGGCGCCTCCGCCCGTGACGAGATTGCCGTCGGTGACGACCCGCCCGTCGGAGCGGATCGCGCCGAAGAGCGGGAGCAGATCACGGATGTACCAATGGCCGGTCGCCTTGCGGCCTTGCAGGAGGCCCGCCGCCCCGAGCAGCAACGTGCCGGTGCAGACCCCGGTGAAATAGCGGGCCTTGCCACCGACCTCTCGGAGGAAGGCCAGCGTTTCCGCGTCGTCGAGCAAGGCGACGGTGCCGTCGAGACCGCCCGGCACGAAGAGCACGTCGACATCGCGCGGACAGTCCGCGAAGCTCGTCGTCGGCGTGACGGATATGCCCAGCTCCGTCGGCACCGGCGTGCGGTCCTTCCCGACGAGATGGATTTTTCCGCCGGTGAGATTGAAGACGCTCTGCGGCCCGACGAGGTCGATCAGGACCATCTTCGGATAGACCAGCATGGCGAAGCTCGGCGCCGGCCGCGCGGGCTCGGCCTGAGCGCGGGCCTGCTCGGCAGCGGCCAGCAGCAAGCCGGCGGCGCTCAGGCCCAACGTCATGTCTCTGCGATTCATCGCGTCGTTCCCTTGGGTTTCGATGGGTTTGCGCGCGGCCGGGCCTGGCCGTCGCGATTCAGCGAGACGGCGCCGCAACAGCCCGTAAGGGCATCGGGAGCGGCTTGAACGGGCCGATCAGCGCGTCGCCGACGGCGCATGCGCCGCCCGCGAGGCGAGCCTGGAGATGGAGTGGCATGGCACCGGATTCCGCGCCGTCACGGCATCGGATCGGGACAGAAAGCCCTCACGACGACCGGCGGCAGGCTGAAGACAGCCGTCGCGGACGCCGTGGCGCCGGACGGCGGCTCAGGCGAAAGCGGGCGGTGCGCGCGGGTTGCCGGGGGAGTGGTCGGAGATAAAGCCGACGGGCCGGTCGAGACGGCGGGCAAAGGCGACGAAATCGGCCGGCCGCTGCGACAGGACCTGGAAATCGGACTGGGCCGGGTCAGCCCCGGCGAGCATCGGGCAGCCGGCCGTGCAGCAGCTCATGCCGGCATGGTTCTGCGCCTTGTCGTGATCGCCGCCGGGGCTTGAGTCCCCGCTCGGCGCGCAATGCGTCAGCGCGAGGGTGCGGTCGAGCGAGAGCGCGTTGGCATAGCTGCCCGCAGCAAAGCCGGCGAACAGCGCCTGGACCACGAGCAGATAGGCCGCGAGGATCGCGACCCAGGACCTGCCACGGGATGATGCGCGGTGCTGCACGAGAACTCCCCCGCGCCATGCATAGCCTGCGAAGCGGGGCCGCGGAAAGCGACAGAAAGTCACAAGGCAGGCGGCGCGGCGCCCGCCGCCTCACTCCCAGCTCAGCGCGCCGCCGTTCTGGTATTCGATGACGCGGGTCTCGAAGAAGTTCTTCTCCTTCTTGAGGTCCATCGCCTCGGACATCCAGGGGAACGGGTTCTCGGTTTCCGCGAAAACCGGCGGAAGGCCGAGCTGGGCGCAGCGGCGGTTGGCGATGAAGTGCATGTATTGCTCGCAAAGCGCCGCATTCAGGCCGAGGAAGCCCCTCGGCATCGTGTCGCGGCCATAGGCCGCTTCCAGCTCGGCCGCTTCCCGCAGCATGCCGCGCACCTCGTCCTGGAAGGCCTTGGTCCAGAGATGCGGATTCTCGATCTTGATCTGGTTGATAACGTCGATGCCGAAGTTCAGATGGATCGACTCGTCGCGCAGGATGTACTGGTACTGCTCGGCGATCCCCACCATCTTGTTGCGCCGGCCGAGCGAGAGGATCTGCGCGAAGCCGGTGTAGAACCACATGCCCTCGAAGATCACGTAGAAGGTGATCAGGTCGCGCAGCAGCGCCTGGTCGTTCTCGGGCGTGCCCGTGCTGAACGCGGGGTCCTCGATGCTCTGCGTGTGCTTCAGCGCCCAGGCGGCCTTGTCGGTGATCGAGGGCACCTCGCGGTACATGTTGAAGAGCTCGCCCTCGTCGAGGCCCAGGCTCTCGACGATATACTGGAAGGTGTGGGTGTGGATCGCCTCCTCGAAGGCCTGGCGCAGCAGGTACTGCCGGCATTCCGGGTTGGTGAGGTGGCGATAGATCGCCAGCACGATGTTGTTGGCGACAAGGCTCTCGGAGGCCGCGAAGAAGCCGAGATTGCGCTTGAGCATGCGCCGCTCGTCCTCGCTCAGGCCGTCCTTCGACTTCCACAGCGCGATGTCGGCCTGCATCGAGACCTCGGTCGGCATCCAGTGGTTGTTGCAGCCGGAAAGGTATTTCTCCCAGGCCCATTTGTACTTGAGCGGCAGGAGCTGGTTCACGTCGGCACGCGCATTGATCATGCGCTTCTCGTCGACCGTGACGCGCCCGCCATTGCGGTCGATCTCGCCGAGGCCGGTGGCATCGGCTGCGGGGGCTGGGTTGGTCAGGATGGCGGGATTGGCGGCGGGCGCCGGCTTGGTGTCGGACCAGTCGAGCATGGGGTGTTCCGTTCTTGAAACGTGAAGGGCGTCATGCTCGGGCTTGACCCGAGCATCTCTCGCCGAGGGAGGCTCCTGCGAGTCCTCTGGTCGGAGATTCTCGGGTCTGCGCTGCGCTTCGCCCGAGAATGACGGCGGATGACGGTCCTACTGGCAGGCTTCGCAGGTCGGATCGTCGAGCGAGCAAGCGTTGGGCACGGCCATGCCGTTCTCCAGCAGAATGTCGACGATGATCGGCGCGGCGGCCTTGGCCACGACCGGCACGGTAGCCGAAACCGCGTTGAGCTTGCCGTCCGTACCCTTCAGCGTCGACTTCTCGACATGGGTCGCCGACAGCGCGCGCAGGTAATAGGTCGTCTTCAGGCCCAATCGCCACGCCAGACGATAGGCCTCGTCGAGCTTCCGGCCCGAAGGCTGCGCCATGTAGAGATTGAGCGACTGGCCCTGGTCGATCCATTTCTGACGGCGCGCCGCTGCCCTGATCAGCCATTCGGTCGGGATCTCGAAGGAGGTGGCGTAAAGCGCCTTGAGATCGGCCGGGACGCGATCGATCCCACTGACCTTGCCGTCATAGTACTTGAGGTCCGAGACCATCACCTCGTCCCAGAGCCCCCTCGCCTTCAGGTCGTGGACGAGTCCGGCATTCACGACGGTGAAGTCGCCCGACATATTCGCCTTGACGTAGAGCTGGCTGTAGCTCGGCTCGATCGATTGCGAGACCCCGACGATGTTGGAGATCGTCGCGGTCGGCGCGATCGCCATCGTGTTGGAGTTGCGCATGCCGGTGGTCTTCATCCGCTCGCGCAAGCCTTCCCAATCCAGCGTCGCCGAGCGGTCGAGCTCGACATCGCCGTCGCGGGCTTCCGAGAGGATGTCGAGCGAGTCGATCGGCAGGATACCCTTCGACCAGAGCGAGCCCTCGAAGCTTGGATAGCGCCCGCGCTCGGCGGCGAGATCGACCGAGGCCGAGATCGCATGGAAGCTGATCACCTCCATGGACGTATCAGCGAAAGCTACCGCCTGCTCCGAGGCAGCCGGCAGGCGCAAGGTCTGAAGCGCGTCCTGGAAGCCCATCAGCCCCAGTCCGACCGGGCGGTGGCGCAGGTTCGAACGTCGCGCCTCGGGGATCGTATAGAAATTGATGTCGACGACATTGTCGAGCATCCGCATCGCGGTCTTCACGGTCCGCGCCAGCCGCGCCTGATCGAGCCCCTCGGCCGTGACATGCGCCGCAAGGTTGACCGAGCCGAGATTGCAGACCGCGACCTCGTCGGCCGAGGTGTTCAGCGTGATCTCGGTGCAGAGGTTCGACGAATGCACCACGCCGGCATGCTGCTGCGGCGAGCGCAGGTTGCATGCATCCTTGAAGGTGATCCAGGGATGGCCGGTCTCGAACAGCATGGTCAGCATGCGCCGCCAGAGATCGACCGCCTTGATGCGCTTGAAGACCTTGATGCCGCCGCTGGCCGCCTTTGCCTCGTAGGCCTCGTAGGCCGTCTTGAACGGCTTGCCATAGAGGTCGTGCAGGTCAGGAACCTCGTCCGGCGAAAACAGCGTCCAGTCGCCGCCGGCCTCGACGCGCTGCATGAACAGGTCGGGAATCCAGTTCGCCGTGTTCATGTCATGGGTGCGGCGGCGGTCGTCGCCGGTGTTCTTGCGGAGATCGAGGAACTCCTCGATATCGACATGCCAAGTCTCGAGATAGGCGCAGACCGCGCCCTTGCGCTTGCCGCCCTGGTTGACGGCGATGGCCGTGTCGTTGGCGACCTTGAGGAACGGCACCACGCCCTGGCTCTCGCCATTCGTCCCCTTGATATGCGCGCCCAAGCCCCGCACCGGCGTCCAGTCATTGCCGAGGCCCCCCGAGTATTTGGCGAGCAGGGCGTTGTCCTTCACCGCCTTGAAGATGCCGTCGAGATCGTCGGCGACGGTGGTCAGGAAGCAGGAGGAGAGCTGCGGGCGCAGCGTGCCGGAGTTGAACAGGGTCGGGGTCGAGGCCATGAAATCGAAGGAGGAGAGCAGGTCGTAGAACGCGATCGCCCTGCCCTCGCGATCGATCTCGCGGATGGCGAGGCCCATCGCGACGCGCATGAAGAAGGCCTGCGGCAGCTCGAAGCGGTTGCCCCGGACATGCAGGAAATAGCGGTCGTAAAGCGTCTGGAAGCCGAGATAGTCGAACTGGAGATCGCGCTCGGGCTTCAGCGCCGCCGCGATGCGGGCAATGTCGAAGCGGCCGAGCTCGGGGTCGATCAATTCATTGGCGATACCGGTCTTGAGATAGGCGGTGAAGTAGTCGCCGTAGCCGGCGGCCATCTCTTCCTGCGTCGCCTGTTCGGCATGGCCATGGACGAAGCTCAGCGCCTCGCGCCGCAGCTTGTCGAGCAGGAGGCGGGCCGAGACCTTGGCGTAGTTCGGCTCGCTCTCGATCAGCGTCCGCGCAGCGAGGATCGGCGCCAGTGCCAATTCGTCGAGCGAAATGCCGTCATAGAGGTTGCGGCGGGTCTCCATCAGGATCGGCTCGGCCGCGACGCCGTCGAGCCCGGCACAAGCCTCGCGCACGACCTTGTCGAGGCGGGCGGCGTCGAGCGGAACGAGCGTGCCGTCAGTGAGCTTCATCTGCAGCGACGGCGCGACAGCGACCGGCGCGGACCCGGCCTGCGCCCTCGCCCGCTCCTGCGCCCGCTCTGCCCGATAGAGAACATAGGCACGGGCAACCTTGTGGTGTGCGCCGCGCATCAGCGCGAGCTCGACCTGATCCTGCACGTCCTCGATATGGAAGGTGCGGCCGGTCGCGGCGCGGCGCGTCAGGCCGGAGACGACCTGTTCGGTCAGGTCGGCGACGACATCATGGATGCGACGGGACGCGGCGGCGCTCGCGCCCTCGACCGCCAGGAAAGCCTTGGTCAGGGCGACCGCGATCTTCGAGGGGTCGAAGGGCGTTACCGCGCCATTGCGGCGGATGAGCTGGTAGCCGGGCTCCGCCGCTGCGGCGCGCGGCGATGCAGCAGGTTCGGCACCCAGCGGGGCCAGTGAAGGCCGTTCGGCTTCGAGAGAAAGAGACATCGGCATCAACCCCAAGATGTTGGGGGCAAAGGCCGAGCGGTCGCGTCGAGAAGGCGCGCGACGATACGATGCCGCGACCTGCCAAGCGCACCACCGGGACACCCCGCCCGAGGACGTAAACAAGGGTCGCGGCAGGTCTCCTGGCTCGCGGGTCACCGCTCTCGTCCGTCTTCCCAAGGCCTTGCAGCCTCAGTGACAACGCTGGACTAAGAACTTACCGCTGACAGTTGCGGGGGCAGCGCCGGTCTCTCACCGGCTTCCCTCTTAGCTCTCGATCTTGCGATTCGAGAGACCATCGACAACTACATCTAGCGTCACTCTCCGCTCCGATGTCAATCGGTCGTATGCTCTTCCTCGATCGCATGCGGAAAGCGAGGACATCTCGGCGGCAGCTCCCCGAGCGCTGCTCGTCACATGAAGACATAAATATGTCTTTATATCTCTTGTTGACGGCCCGGAAATGATGGCCCATGATGCGGCGTCGAGGTTCTTCGGTGCGGCTTGCCGCATCGGAGCTAAGAGGGAAGCCGGTGAGAGACCGGCGCTGCCCCCGCAACTGTCAGCGGCGAGCTTTCTGCCCACCCATGTCACTGAGGCCGCAAGGCCTTGGGAAGACGGGCAAGAGCGACGACCCGCGAGCCAGGAGACCTGCCCCGACAACATGAACGTCCTCGGGCGGGGTGTCCCGGTGGTGCGCTTGGCGGCGCCGCCCGGATTCTTGCGTCCGGACGGTCCTCGTCCCGCGTCCGCTTTGGCCTTTGCCCCCAACTAGTCGGGGTTAAGCCTATGTCTCAATCAGTACCTGTCGCTGCACTCGGCACGCCGCGCATCGGTCCGCGCCGCGAACTCAAGACCGCGCTCGAAAGCTTCTGGGCCGGAAAATCCGACGAAAGATCGCTCGTCGAGGCCGCTGAGGGCCTGCGCGCGGCCAACTGGGCGCGCCAGAAGGCGCAAGGGATCAGCGTGATCCCGTCGAACGACTTCTCCTTCTACGACCAGGTGCTCGACACCAGTGTCATGGTCGGCGCGATCCCGGACATCTATGGCTGGAAGGGCGGGCCGGTGCCGCTTGGCACCTATTTCGCCATGGCTCGCGGCTCGCAGGGCGAAGCCGAGCCGCATACATCCTGCGGCCATGCCCATCACGACCACGATCATGCCCATGGCGTCCCGGCGCAGGAAATGACCAAGTGGTTCGACACCAACTACCACTACATGGTGCCGGAGTTCGCACAGGGGCAGAGCTTCGAGCTCGCCTCGCTGAAGCCGGTGGAGGAGTATCGCGAGGCAAAGGCGCTCGGCTACGAGACGCGCCCTGTCCTGCTCGGCCCGGTGACGTTCCTGAAGCTCGGCAAGTCCAAGGACCCGTCCTTCGATCCGCTGTCGCTGCTGGGCGAATTGCTGCCGGTCTATGTCGATGTGCTGCGCCGTCTCTCGGCGAATGGCGCTGAATGGGTGCAGATCGACGAGCCCTGCCTCGTACTCGATCTCGATGAGGCCGCCCGCACCGCGCTGCATCGAACCTATGCGACGATCGCGCATGCCCTGCCGCAGCTCAAGGTGATGCTCACCACCTATTTCGGAGCACTGGGCGACAATCTCGACACGGCGGTATCCCTGCCGGTCGCAGGCCTGCATCTCGATCTCGTCCGCGCGCCCGAGCAGCTCGATGCCGTTCTGGCTAAAGCGCCGCAAGGCCTGGTGCTCTCGCTCGGCGTGGTCGACGGTCGCAACATCTGGAAGACCGATCTGGAGGCGGTCCTCGCAAAGATCGAGCCGGTCGCGGCCAGGCGCGGCACCGACCATGTCCAGGTCGCACCGTCCTGCTCCATGCTGCACAGCCCGATCGATCTGGAACTCGAAACCAGTCTCGATCCGGAGGTGAAGAACTGGCTTGCCTTCGCGGTGCAGAAGATGGGCGAACTCTCCACGCTCGGCCGCGCGCTTGGCGGCGGGCGCGGCACCGTCAAGGACAGGCTGGCCGCCTCGACCACGGCAGCGGCCGCACGCAGGGCCTCGCCGAAGGTCAACGACAAGGCCGTCGCAGCGCGCATGGCTGCGGTCACGGAGGCCTTCGCCCGCCGCAAGACCGGCTTCGCGGAGCGTGCGAAGCTCCAGCGCGCCCGCTTCAACCTGCCCGCTTTCCCGACCACCACGATCGGTTCCTTCCCGCAGACGCCGGAGGTCCGCAAGGCCCGCGCCGCCCATGACAAGGGTCAGCTCGGCCATGCCGAATACGAGCAGTTCCTGCGCGAGGAGACCGCTCGCGCCGTGCGCTGGCAGGAGGAGATCGGCCTCGACGTGCTCGTCCATGGCGAGTTCGAGCGCAACGACATGGTGCAGTATTTCGGCGAGCAGCTCGCCGGCTTCGCCTTCACGCGCGGCGGCTGGGTGCAGAGCTACGGCTCGCGCTGCGTGCGTCCGCCGATCCTGTTCGGCGACGTCTCGCGGCCGAAGCCGATGACGGTCGAGTGGTGGCGCTATGCCCAGTCGCTGACGCGGCGGCCGATGAAGGCGATGCTGACCGGGCCGGTCACGATCCTGAACTGGTCCTTCGTGCGCGACGACCTGCCGCGCAGCGAGGCATCGAAGCAGATCGCGCTGGCGATCCGCGACGAGGTGCTCGACCTGGAGAAGGCCGGTGCGGCGATGATCCAGATCGACGAGGCCGCGTTGCGCGAGGGTCTGCCACTCCGGAAGAGCGACTGGAAGCACTACCTCGACTGGGCGGTGGAGAGCTTCCGCATCTGCGCGTCGGGCGTCGCCGACGAGACGCAGGTCCATACCCACATGTGCTATTCGGAGTTCAACCAGATCATCGACGCCATCGCGGCGATGGATGCCGACGTGATCTCGATCGAGACCTCGCGCTCGAAGATGGAGCTGCTCGACGCCTTCGTCGGCTACAAGTATCCGAACGAGATCGGTCCGGGCGTTTACGACATCCACTCGCCGCGCGTGCCGGATGTCGCCGAGATGACCGAACTCCTGAAGCTCGCACGCCAGCGGCTGAAGGACGACCAGCTCTGGATCAATCCGGATTGCGGCCTGAAGACCCGGAAGTGGGAAGAGGTCCGCCCCGCACTCGTCAACATGGTCGAGGCGGCACGGGAAATCCGCGCGGCCGCGCACTGACGAATGAAGCACAGCAGGCGCGACGGTGACGCCGCGCCTGCGATCCAAACCCGGCGACCATGTCAGGCCTTCGCGTGAATGGCCTTCCAGATCGCCAATGGCGTCGCCGGCATGTCGATATGGCGCACGCCATGGGGCGAGAGGGCATCGACGATCGCGTTCATGACCGAGGGCAGCGAGCCGGCGCAGCCAGCCTCGCCGCAGCCCTTGGCGCCGACCGGGTTGGTGCGGGTCGGCACACCCTCGCTGATGAAGGTGAAGAAGGGCACATCCGCGGCACGCGGCATCGCATAGTCCATATAGGAGCCGGTCAGGAGCTGGCCGTTCTCGTCATAGGAGGTCATCTCGCAGAGCGCCTGACCGATGCCCTGCACGACGCCGCCATGGAGCTGCCCCTCGACGATCATCGGGTTCACCAGCACGCCGAAATCATTGACCATGACATAGCTCGCGATCTCGACATGGCCGGTATCGGGATCGATCTCGACCTCGGCGATGTGGCAGCCATTGGGATAAGCTGAAGGAGCGGCCTTGAAGACGTGATCGACATCGAGCGTCCGCGGCAGGTCATCGGGCAGCGACGCACCCGCCTGCAGCTTGCGGGCGAGTTCCATGATGCCGATCGAGCGGTCGGTTCCGGCGATGGCGAAGCGTCCGTCGGTGAACTCGATATCGGCAGCGGCGGCCTCGAGGAAATGGGCGCTGAGCAGCTTGCCCTTCTCGATGACGCGCTCGCTCGCCTCGATGATCGCCGAGCCGCTCGCCATGATCGATTTCGAGCCGCCGGTGCCGCCGCCCGCGATCAGGCGGTCGCTGTCGCCCTGCACGAGCCTGATCTTGTCGAAGGGCACGCCGAGCTGGCTGGTCAGGACCTGGGCGAAGGGCGTCCAGTGGCCCTGCCCGTAATCGAGCGTGCCGGTGACGATGGTGACCGTTCCATCCGCTTCGAAATGGATGCCGCCCATCTCGTTGCTGGGCGGGGCGGTGACCTCGAGATAGCAGCCGATGCCGCGGCCGCGCAGCTTGCCGGCCTTGCGGCTGGCGCGCTCGCGCGCCCGGTAGCCCTTCCAGTCGGCCGCCTCCAGAGCGCGGGCGAAGAGCGCCGGGAAATCGCCGCTGTCATAGACCGTCCCGATCGGGGTCTGCCACGGCAGTTGCGCAGGCCCGATCAGGTTGCGTTGCCGGATGACGGCCCGGTCGATCCCCATCTCGCGGGCGGCGGTGTCGATCAGCCGCTCCATGAAATAATTGCCCTCGGGGCGCCCGGCCCCGCGATAGGCCGCGATCGGCACGGTGTTGGTGACGGCGCAGCGCGTCTGCACCTCGACCAGCGGCGTGCGGTACATGCCGACGCTGTTCTTGCCGATGTTGAGCGTCGCCATCAGCGGGCCCGGCGGCGAGAGATAACCACCCATATTGCCGAAGCCGGTGAAACGCGTCGCGAGGAAACGGCCGCGCGCATCGAGGGCGAGCTCCGCCTCGAACACCATGTCGCGGCCGTGATGGTCGGAGACGAAGCTCTCGGAGCGCTGGTCGGCCCATTTCACCGGCTTCTTCAGGAGGCGCGCGGCATGGAGCAGCACGACATATTCCGGGAACACGGCCGACTTCATGCCGAAGGAGCCGCCGACATGGCCGGTGATGAGGTGCATCTTCTCCTGCGGCACGCCCATCGCCGCCGCGAGATTGTTGCGCATGCCGAAGGCGCCCTGGCTCGGCGCATGGAGCGTGTAGCGCTTCGTCTTGCGGTCATAGGTTCCGATCGCCGCGCGCGGCTCGATCGGGTTCACGATGATGCGGTTGTTGACGATCCGCACCTTCGCGACATGGGCCGCCCCGGCAAAAGCCGCCGCGACCTTGCCGGCATCCCCGAAATGATAGTCGAGGATGAGATTGCCGGGCACGTCCTCGAAGAGCTGGGGCGCATCGGGGGCGAGCGCCGCCTCGGCGGAGGTGACCGCGGGCAGGATGTCGATATCGAGCGACACCGCCTCGGCGGCATCGCGCGCCTGCTGCACTGTCCGGGCGACGACCATGGCGACGGGGTCACCGACGAAGCGCACCTTGTCCGCCGTCAGCGCGTGCCGGACCGGCTTCCTCATCGCGGTTCCATCGCGGTTCGGCAGATCCACCACGCATTTCAGCGCGCCATAGCCCTGCCCTTCGAGGTCCCCGGCCGTGTAGATCGCCACGACGCCCTTCATCACCTTCGCGTCGGCGGTATCGATGCCACGGATGATGCCATGCGCATGCGGGCTGCGAACGAAGGCGGCATAGAGCTGGCCGTCCAGCGACAGATCGTCGGTGTAGCGTCCCTCGCCGCGTACGAGGGTCGCGTCCTCCTTGCGGGGAAGCGACTGGCCGATGCCGGCGCGTCCTGCGAGGCGATCTGGCTTGGAAACATGCATGTTCATCGCAAGGCACCACAGTCGAGTGAAGGCCGGAGCGGTGATCCCGAGCGGAGCGGCGGGAATGCCTCGGCCTTTCGCGGGCGCGCCCCCGGCTTTCAGAGTCGCGCTCAGCTGCGAGCGATCATAGGCATCCCCGGGCGCATTGGCGCCTGTTTCGTTGGCATAGCTCCATTGAACGTAGGGAAGCCCGCGGCACCGGCTCTTGGCGGCCGGACGATCCGCGATTCACCATAGAGCCTATCTTTTCTTTACTCATTCCATACAATTTGAACGTATAAGTTGTATCAACGTGATAACTCGCGTCGCCGGCGCCGGTTGCAGCGACCTCGGGAGCGGATGCCGGCCGTGACGACGTGGATGACCATGCCCAGCCCGTGACCGGTGCCTCGAATCCGCCCCCGCGATCCGCCCAGCGAGGATGCGCCCCGATGCTGCAGATGCAGGAAGAGACGCTCGCCGAGGCACGGCCTGCGCAACGTGGAGCGGTGAGGCCCGCCAGGCCATCCGACATCCCGGCGGTCGCCCGGCTGTTCCTGAAGATCTTCAGGGATGCCGACAAGCCTGCCGGCGCAGACCTGCAGAACTACCTGCGCACGCTGCTGCTCGCCTCCCCGTCCTATCACGAGAGCCTGGGCACCCAGGTCTACGAGCAGCGGGACGGGCGCATCCGCAGCGCGCTTCTGGCCGTGCCGATGCGTTTCGTCGCCTGCGGCAACATCGTGCCCGGGCGGCTGCTCGGCGTCTTCATGACCGATGCCGACCGGGAGGCGGCGGGCGCGGCGCAGCTCATTCTCGCCCTGCGGCCGAGACGGGCCGATTTCGCCTTCTGCGACAGCGCCTCGCCGACGAGCTGCAACCATCTCCTCGCCATCGGCGGCAAGCCGATCACCTTGCAGAATCTCGAATGGGCCCGCAGCTTCCGTCCGTTCGGCGCCCTCGCCGGGCGCTTCGACGCGCGCTTCCTACGGGGCAGGTTTCCCAGCCTGCCGGTTCTCGCCCACCCGCTCGACAGCCTGCTGCGCCGGCTGCTGCCGCAGCCAGATGCGCAGGGGCCAGGGACGACGCGCGTCGCCGAGATGCCGGTTGCAACGTTCCTCGTCCAGGCGCCGCGACTGATCGCCCATTACGCAGTGCGGCCGCTCTGGACGGAGGAGGAGCTGTCCTGGCTGGTGTCGCTGGCCGCGCAAAACACGAAGCTCGGCGCCTTCACGATCCGCTCCGTCCTCGACCGCAACCACATGATCATCGGCTGCTTCGTCTATTACGCGGCGCCCGGGCGGACCGCGCATGTGCTCAACGTCCTGGCGCTGCCGGGACAGGAGATCGCCGTGCTCGACGCGATGTTCCGCCATCTCGACGAGACCGGCCATGTCGAGGCGCGCGGGCGGGCGCAACCTGCGCTGATGGCCGGGTTGTCGCTGCAGCGCTGGGTCGTCTTCCGGCACCGGGCCTTCACCGTCGCGCTGACGCGCATCCCCGAGATCAACGAAGCGCTGGCGCGCGGCGATGTCTATGTCGGTGGCCTCGCCGGCGAGGACTGGAGCCGGCTCCTCACCGATTTCGATTGAGGCGGGTGCTATGACGGTCTCGGTCATCCTCAAGGCGCTGAACGAGGAGGCGCGGATCGGCGCTGCGATCGAAAGCGTCCAGGCTGCGCTCGAGGGGATCGGCGGCGAGGTCATCGTCGCCGATGGCGGCTCGCGGGATCGTACGCTTGCCATAGCCGCAAGCTATTCGATCCGGGTCGTCCAGCTCGCAGCGACGACGGCTCCGAGCTGTGGCATCGGCCCCCAGCTCGGCTTCCAGTACAGCCGCGCGCCCTTCATCTGCCTGATGGATGGCGACATGCTGCTCGATCCCGATTTCCTGCCCGAGGCGCTCGCCTTCCTCGCCGCCCATCCGCGTGCGGCCGGCGTGACCGGCCATGTCGAGGAGATGAACGACACGAGCCTCGAATATGTCCGGCGCGGACGCCGCGCCTCGCCGGAGAACCGCACGGGCGCGATCGACCGCATGAATGGCGGCGGCCTCTACCGGCGGGCGGCGATCGAGCAAGCCGGTTATCTCTCCGACCGCAACCTGCACGGCTACGAGGAATTCGACCTCGGCGTGCGCTTGCGGAGCCATGGCTGGACGCTGCACCGGCTCGACCGCCGCTTCGTCCGCCATTTCGGCCACGCGCTCAATGCCTACGCGCTGCTCGTGCGGCGCTGGAAATCCGGCTATCTGCGCGGGATCGGGGAATTGCTGCGCGGGGCGCTCGGCCAGCCGCGCTGGCGCCAGCTCCTTCGGGAGCTGCCGGAGCTCAGGCTCTGGGCCGGCGTCTATGCCCTGCTCGCCGTGATGATCGTGCTGCCCTTCGCGATGCCGAGCCCCCTGGCTGGCCTTGCCGTCGATGCCGCGCTCCTCACTGGTGTCGTCGGCGCGATGAGCCTGCGCCAGCGCAGCCTGTCGCTCGGGTTTTACGCGGTCGTCGCCTGGTTCTTCCACGCCGCCGCCCTGCCGCTGGGTTTCCTTCAGGCGCGCAAGGCTCCGGACGCCTGGATCGAGAGCCGGATCGTCAAGGACACTCCGTAGCGTTCAAGCTGCCGCGTCCTGTTGCGAAAGGCTGCGCCGCGCGAGCCGCAGCAGCACCCACCAGGCGATCACGACGATCGCGCCCTCGATCAGATAGAGCGCGATGAAGGTGCCGGCCGGGGCGGCAAGCCAGGTCGCGACGGCGATGAGGACGCTGCCCAGAAGGTTCGCGCCGTTCAGTATCCAGGCCCGCGCATCCTGGCGCCCGGACGCGCCGAGAAGGTCGACCGCGGCGGCCCAGGCACCGACGAGACCGATGGTACCCGCGAGGCAGCGCACGAAAAACGACAGCTCCTGATATTGCCGTCCGAACAGGGCGGGAAGCGCCGGCGCCAGCAGGAAGAGCGCGAGGCCGGTGACGGCGCCGAGCGCCAGTGCCGCGACGAGCGCCCGCCTCGCCAAGGGCAATGCGCGATGCAGGCCGTCGCGGCTCTCGCGTGCCAGGCGCGGATAGAGCAGCCGGTTCAGCGCGTCGATCGCGAGGTAGCCGGAATCCACGACCCGGCGGGCGACGCCATAGCTGCCGACCGTCGCGAGCGGGGCGAACAGGCCGATGACCAGCAGGTCGACATTCGAGCGGACCGCCCGCATCACGAATTGCGAGCTGAACAGGATGCCGGGCTTCAGCTCCTCGCGCAGGATCGCGAAGCGCGGCCGGCCCAGAGGCCGGAGCCAGGCCGCACCGGCGAGCGCGTAGAGCAAATTCCCCGCACATTGCCAGAGCGCCCATTCGGACAGGCTCGAGACCCCGAAGACCAGGCAGGCCAACGCCGCCGTGGCCATACGCGCCAAGGCGAAACCGATAACGGCACGGTTGGCGTCGTGAAACCGGCCGAGGCCGAGGAAGACGGTCTCGACGAGCAGGATCACCCTGACCACGACGACATTGCCGAACAACAGCAGCGCCAGCGTGGCGGTGTCGACGGAGGGACCCGAGCCGATCCGCAGCCACGCCGATAGCCCGGCAACGCCAACGCTGACGAGGGCAATCCCGGTGAAGGCGATCAGCAGGAGGTTGTGGCCGAGCAGACCCGCATAACGCCCCGGCTCACGCGAAACCCCGCGCAGCAGGCTATCGGAGGCACCGAGGCCGCAAAGCTGCACCGCGATGGCGGTGACGGCCGAGACCTGCACGAACAGGCCGAACTCGCTCGGCCCGAGCGCACGCGCCAGAATGGCGAAGGTCACGAGCTGCGAAAGCGCCGCCGAGGCCAGCGAGCCGCTCGACATGAGATAGCGGACGAGACCCGGAAGAACGCGCCGCAACCTCCCGCCTCCAGTCGATCCCGGCATCCTCTGCGCCACCCACAAGTTAAGGTTAACGTTTAATTGAAAACACTATCTAAGGTTGTATTTTTCTACCATAGAAGGATTACTTCAATCTGAAGACGATATTTCGCGAGTAACGCCAGTCCGGGTGACAGATGCTCAAGATTGCCGCCGCCAGCCTTCATCCAGCCTCCGACGCGCTGCCCGGGCCGACGCCGGCACGGCACGAAGCCGCCCCCCACGCTCACTGACGCAGATCGCCATGTACGTCACGACCGAAACCAGCCCGATGCCGGGCGGGAACGATGTCCCCTACCGACATGCCGTCGGCAAGGCTCTCCCGCCGGCCCATGCGATCAGCCCCACGCGGGTGCTGGGATGGCTCATGGGCGGCTGGCCGTGGCTGGTCGTGGCGGCTCTCGGCGGTGCTGTCGCGACCCTTGGTGCCGGCCAGCTCGTGACGCCGCGCTTCACCGCGACGACAGAGCTGACGATCGCGCCCTCCAACCTGCTGATCGCGCCCAACGATCTCTACGCGACCAATATCCAGAGCGACAGCCAGATCCTGGATGTCGAGAGCAAGATGCGGATGATCTCGTCCGGCAATGTTCTGCGACGTGTCGTCGAGGATTTGGACCTCCGGAACGATCCTGAATTCGCGCCCAGCCCGTGGCTGCCGAGCTTTCTGCGGTCCGCCGAACAGCCCACCGATACGGCCGAGCTCGCCCGCACCATCGCCCGGCGCATCACGGTCGCCCGACAGGAGCGATCCTATGTCGTCTCCGTCTCGGCCTGGGCGAGCAGCGCGGACCTCTCGGCCCGGCTCGCCAATGCCATCGCCGAAACCTTCCGCGCCGAGATCGTGCGGGCCGATGCCGAGCGCGTCGGCCGGGCGGCTCAGGGCCTTTCCTCCCGGCTCGGCGAGATCAAGGCCGCCGCGACGGAAGCCGAAGACCGGGTCGAAGCCTTCCGCAGGGCGCACGGCCTGCAGCAAGGGCTCTCGAAGCAGCCACTGAGCTCGGAGGCGCTGGAACGGATGAGCGCCAAGCTGACCGACGCCAAGGCGCGGCTGGCCGAGGCGGAGGCGCGTAACAGCGAGGTCTCGCGCTCGGTCTCGGCGCAAGGGGCGCAGGGCGGCGGCGTGCAGTCGCCTACGCTGACCGGCCTGCTCGCCGACGAGGTGGGCCTGCGCCGGCAGGTCGCCGTGCTCTCCAAGACGCTCGGGCCGCGCCACCCCTCCCTGACGAACGTGCTGGCGGAGGCCGATGCGCTGGCCAAGGCGATCAAGTCCGAGACCGAGCGTCTGCGGCGCGCGGCCCGTATCGAGCTCGATCAGGCAAGACGCGCGCTCGACACGCTGAACGGCGAGACGAAGGCGCTGCGCGGCAGCGTCTCTGTCGACGACCAGGCACTGGTCAAACTGCGCGAGCTCGAGCGCGAGGCCAGCGCCCGGACCGCGCTCTACCAGACCTTCCTGACGCGGGCCGGCGAGACCGCGCAGCGCCAGCAGATCGACGCCACGGATGTGCGCGTGATCACCCCGGCCACGGCGCCCGCGCGGCCGAACTGGCCGCCCCGCCCCATCGTCGCGGCAGCGGCCGGCCTGATGTTCGGCCTGCTGCTCGCGGGGAGCCTGCTCACGGGGCTCGGATACCTCCGCGCCATCCGCAGGAGCGCCACGCCATGATGGACCACACGCAACCGCGCGCCACCGGCCTCGCAGCGCCGATGCTCTTCACGGCGACGCTGCTGTTCTACCTGGTCACGCTGACGCCGTTCATTGACCTCTCGGCGGCCGGCACGGGCGATGCCGCGGCGGCCAAGTCGAACACGCTCAACCAGGTCGTCTATCTCGGCCTGACGGCGGCGCTGTGGTTCACCGTGCTCCGGTCGAGCGCCCGCCACCTCGTCGCGCGCCCGCGCGGCATCCTGATCGTGATGCTGATCTGGTTCGCGCTCGTCTCGGCCGTCTCGGCGCAACCCGACCTCGCGCTCAAGCGCGTCTTCCTGGCGGTGCTGACGATCGTGAACGGCAGCATCCTCCTCCTGCTGCCGCGCTCCGAGCGCCAGTTCGCGGGCATGCTGACGCTTTGCTGCCTCGGCGCGCTGGCGCTGGCCTATCTCGGCGTCACGCTGATGCCGCATCTCGCCATCCATCAGCCCGGCGAAATCCGCGAGCCGATGAATGCCGGTTTCTGGCGCGGCCATTTCGCCCATAAGAACGTCGCCGCCGCGGCGATGGTGATGATCAGCTTCGTGGGGCTTTATCTCTTTGGCACCGGCCGTCGCATCCTCGGCGTCGTCATGGTGCTGCTGGCCGCGGCATTCCTTGCCCGGACCGGCGGGAAATCGGCGATCGCGGCCCTACCGGGCATCCTCGCCATCGCCTGGGCCTTCGAGCGCTGGCGCGCCCTGCGTATCCCGATGGTCCTGCTCGGGATCGCCGCCATCAACATCCTGACGATCGGCTGCGCGATGTCCCCGGTCCTACGCAGCCTCGTCGCCCAGATCGGGATCGACCCGACCTTCACGAACCGCATCGACATCTGGAAGATCGGCGCCACTGCCGTTCTGGATAAGCCGCTCACCGGCCACGGTTTCCAGCTGCTCTGGCAGACCGACGCGATGGTCCACAAGGGCGGCGCGGCAGCCGGCTGGGCGTACGCGGCCTTCAACGGCCACAACGCCTATCTCGACATGGCGATCACCACGGGTCTTCCCGGCCTCGCCCTGACGCTCGTCCTTCTCGTCTGGCTGCCGCTGCGCGACATCAGCCGGTCGGAGGCGACAGCCAACGACCCGGCGCTGACCCGCCTCTTCGTGCGGATCTGGCTCTACGGAATCCTCGCGGCCTGCGTCGAGAGCCTGTTCTTCCAGTCGGGCAGCCTGATCTGGTTCATGCTGGTCGTCGCGATCTTCGGCCTGCACCTCCAGGCCAGCGCACACGAGATCCGCGAACCGGCGAACCATCCCCGCAGCCTGGAGCCGGCCCATGCGTGATCCCGACGCGACGATGACGGCTGCCTCCGGCCACGCGGCGCGCCTGCCGGCGCTGCTCGACCACTATGCCGCCCGCCTGGAGAACCGGCTGATCCGCGCCGTCCCGCGGCAGGTCATGCAGGTCCCGGCGCGAGAGCCGATCGTGTCCTTCACCTTCGACGACGTGCCGGCTTCCGCCCTCGACGCCGGAGCGGCGATCCTCGAAGCCAACGGCGTCCGTGGCACCTTCTACATCTCGGGAGGGCTGGAGGAGCAGGTCGAACCCGGCCGCACGCTGATCGACCGCGCCGGCTGCCGGGACCTCGCGGCACGCGGCCACGAGCTCGGCTGCCACAGCTTTTCCCATCACGACCTGCGCCATGTCGCCGGCGACGCCTTGTCCGCCGATCTTGCCCGCAACGCGGCCTATCTCGACGCCGTCGATCCGCGAACCACCCGCCGGAACTTCGCCTATCCCTACAATAGCGGCTCCCTCAGGAAGCGCGCCCTGCTCGGCCGCCTCTTCCGCAGCTGCCGGGCCGGCGGCGAGGGGATCAATCGCGGCCCGACGGACCCGGCTTTCCTGCGCGCAGTCGAGATCCGGCAGCCGCAACAGCATGTGTTGGGGCTGCCGCGCTGGATCGACGCGCTGGTCGTCGATCCCGGCTGGCTGATCTTCTTCACGCATGATGTCTCGCCGCAGCCCACGCCCCATGGCTGCACGGCCCCCAGCTTCCACCTGCTGGTCGGCTACGCGCTCGCACGGGGCTGCCGGGTTCTGACCGTCGATGCCGCGCTCGACCACATGGGCCTGCGGGAGGCCGAGCGATGACACGCGCGCGCCGGCTCCTGGCCATCAACAACTACTTCTACCGCCGCGGCGGCGCCGAAAGCGTCTTCCTCGACCATATCGACCTGTTCACGGCAGCCGGATGGGATGTCGTTCCCTTCGCGATGCAGCATCCCGCCAACCTGCCGAGCCCATGGTCCGGCTATTTCGTCTCCGAGATCGAATATGGCGCAGCCGGCGGACCGCTCACCAAGGCCCGGCAGGCCGCCAAGGTGATCTTCTCGCAGGAGGCCCGCCGCAATATCCGCAACCTGATCGGGCAGGCGCGGCCGACCGTTGCGCATGCCCATAATGTCTACCACCACATCTCGCCCTCGATCTTCGGTGCGCTGAAGGCCGAGGGCGTGCCGCTGGTGATGACCGCGCATGACCTGAAGATCGCCTGCCCAGCCTACAAGATGCTCAGCGGCGGCCGCATCTGCGAGCGCTGCCGGGGCGGGCGCATCCACAACGTCCTGCTCCATCGCTGCGTGAAGGATTCCGTCGCGGTCAGCGGGCTTGTGCTGATGGAGACGCTGCTCCATCGCAGCCTCGGCCTCTATCGCGACACGCTCGACCGCGTGATCGCGCCGAGCCGCTTCTACCGCGAGAAGCTGATCGCCTGGGGCTGGGACGCAGACCGCATCGTCCATATCCCGAACTGCATCGATGCCAGCGAGTACAGGCCCGCGCCCGCTGAGGGCGGCTATTTCGTCTATGCCGGGCGGCTCGCGCCCGAGAAGGGACTGGCCACGCTCCTGCGCGCCGCCGCGCTCTCGCGCCAGCGACTGGTGCTGGCCGGCAGCGGCCCGGAAGAGGAACGCCTGCGCCGGCTGGCCCAGGATATCGGCGCCGATGTGAGCTTCGCCGGCCATCTCGACAAGCCGGCGCTCCAGCGCCTGATCGGCGAGGCGATTGCGCTCGTCCTGTCTTCCGAATGGTACGAGAACGCCCCGGTCAGCATTCTCGAGGCCTATGCGCTCGGGCGCCCGGTCATCGGCACGCGGATCGGCGGCATTCCCGAGCTGGTCGTCGATGGCGAGACCGGCCTGCTGGTCGAGCCCGGCAATGCCGCCAGCCTCGCCGACGCCCTCACCGCCCTCGCGGGCATGCTCCCCTCCGCACGTGCTGCGATGGGCGCGGCCGGGCGCGACTGGGTCCTGCGCGAGTTCTCACCCGGCCGATACCGCGAACGCACCCTCAACCTGTACGAGGCGATCTGCTGATGTACACCCTGGTCCCGCCCCTTCCCGCCACCCTGCCCGAGAGAAAGGTCGTCTTCGTCGGCCTGCGCGGCGTCCCCGACATCCAGGGCGGGGTCGAAACCCATGTCGCGGCGATCTCGACGCGGCTGGCGGAGCGCGGCTGGCGCGTCGAGGTGCTCGGACGCGCACCCTACCTTCGATCGCGACGTCCCTATGTCTGGAAAGGCGTCACCGTCACGCCGGTCTGGTCCCCGCGCTCGCGCAGCTTCGAGGCGCTGCTGCATACGATGCTGGGGCTGTTCGTCGCGGCCCGTGACAATGCCGATCTCGTGCATGTCCACGCGATCGGGCCGGCCCTGCTGACCCCGCTCGCGCGCCTGCTCGGCCTCCATGTCGTGGTGACGCATCACGGCTTCGACTACGAGCGGCAGAAATGGGGCCCCGTCGCCCGGTCGATCCTGCGGACCGGCGAGGCCATGGGCATGCTGTTCTCACATGCGAATATCGGCGTGTCCAAGGCGATCGTCGATGCCGTCCACCGCAAGTTCAGCGTGAGCGCGACCTTCATCCCGAACGGTGTCGAAAAGCCGCTCGCGGAACTGGGGACCGCCTATCTCGACCGCATCCAGGTCAGGCCGCGGCGCTACATCCTCTGCGTCGGCAGGATCGTCGAGGAGAAGCGGCATCTCGACCTGATCGAGGCCTTCGCGCGCCTTTCCGCTCCCGATCTCAAGCTCGTCATCGCCGGCGCGGCCGATCATGCCGGAAGCTACCAGCGGGCCGTCGCGGCTGCGGCCGCGGCGACGCCCGGCGTCGTGATGGCGGGTTTCCAGCGCGGCGAGGCGCTGTTCCAGCTCTACCGGCACGCCGCCCTGTTCGTCCTGCCATCGAGCCATGAAGGCATGCCGATGGTGCTGCTTGAGGCGCTGAGCTACGGCGTGCCCTGCCTGGCCAGCGACATCGACGCCAATCTGGCGCTTGGTCTCGGAGAAGGCAGCTATTTCCCGCTGGGCGCCGCGGACCGTCTCGCGGAGGCGATGCGCCGGAAGCTCGACACGCCCGACACCGCCGATGGCGCAGAGCGCGCGGCCCGCATCCTCGACTCCTTCGGCTGGGGGGCGATCGTCGATCGCACCATGGATGTCTACGAAAACGCGCTTCACGACTGGCGGCCGGGCAACGTCCGTCATGGCGGCGCCGGCTTCAGGAAACGCGTCGAGTTCGGGGGCTGACGATGAGGCTGGCGCTACGAAACCTCGAAATGACCGTGCTCGGCCTCGGCTTCCTCGGCCTCGCCTGGGGCAAGAGCAAGCTCAACGGCTACACCACGCCGAACGACGTGGCGAAGTCGGACGCGGACGGCCAGATCGCCTATCTGCTCGATATCTTCGCCTCGCTGCGCCGCTTCATGCCGCCGGATTTCGATCTGCGCGGGCGGGACGTGCTGGAGCTCAGCCCCGGGGCATCGCGCGGCAATGGCGTGCTCTTCCTCGCGCTCGGTGCCCGATCCTATCACGCGATCGACGTGTTCGATCTTGCTGCCGGGGAAGATCCCACCTTCTACGAGCGGCTGCTCACGCGCTTTCCGGACGGTTTGCCGGCGGACCGGGAACGCGCGCTATCGCTCGCTTGCGCGCCGGGCTCCCGCGATTTCGGCTATGCTGTCGGGCGCGATTTCGACATTCCGCGCCTGGCCGAGGGGCGATTGTTCGACCTGATCGTCAGTTGCGCGGCCTTCGAGCATTACGATCATCCCGCGAGCGCCATCGCGGCGATGACCGAGGTCGCACGGCCGGGCTGCGAAGCGGTCCACATCATCGACCTGCAGACCCATTCGCGCTGGATTCGCGAGCAGGACCCCAACAACATCTATCGCTATCCCGAAGCGCTCTACCGGCTCTTCGCCTTTCCGGGGCAGCCGAACCGCCAGCGCCCCGCGAGCTATATCAGTGAGTTCGAAAGCTCAGGCTGGAGTGACGTTTGCTTCGTGCCGTCGCGGACGATCGAGCCCGCGCTTCGCGAAGCTTCGCTCAGCGGCCTGGCCGCTCCGTTCGCGGGGCTGGACGGCATGACGATCCTCGATGGCGCCCTGACGGCACGTTATCGCGGCGGGGCGGTCGTCACGGAGCCGGCATCATGACGACCCGCCGATCACTTCTCACCGGCATGGTCGGCCTCACGGCATCCGCTGCTGCCGGGAGAGGGCGAGCAGCAAGCCATTCCGACAGCGATATCCCGCAATTCCGCCGCGGCATCGGCGTCTCGCATGCACTGGGCTGGGCCGAGGTCGCCGCCGACGGCTCCTATGGCGAGGCGCCCTTCTCGGCCCCGCGCTTCCGCTTCGACGCGGCGCAGCGGCAGGCGATCCGCGCCGCGGGCTTCGATTTCGTGCGCTTGGCGGTCGATGCCGGGCCTTTCCTCGCGTTCCAGGGCGCGGCCCGCGACCGGCTCGATGCGCTTCTCATGAGCACGGTGCGCGACCTGCTCGATGCCGATCTCGGCGTGATCGTCGACCTGCATCCGAGTGCGATGCATCCGGCCTACCGGCCGGCTGCCCTGACTGCGGGCGTGGCCGCGCCCCACTTCCGGGCCGTGCTCGGCTTGCAGCAACGGCTGGCCGGTCTGCTCGGGCGACTGGCCGAGGACAGGGCGTCCACCGGCCTGCCGAGGCTCGCCTTCGAACTGATGAACGAGCCGGAAGTGCCCCAGCCGGTCTGGCAGCCCATGCTCGAAGCCAGCTACAGGGCCGCCCGCATGGGCTCGGCCAGGCTGCCGCTCGTTCTGGGTGGCGGGTCGATGAATGCGGCGGCAGCGCTGACGGCGATCGATACGCGACCTTTCGCGGGCGATCATCGCCTGATCTATACCTATCACGACTACGCGCCCTGGCAGTTCACGCATCAGGGCGTGCGCGGCAGCCCGGCCCATGCGCTGGATGCGATCCCCTACCCGGCACCGCCCTCGGCCGACGCGATGACAGCGGCAACCCGACGACGCATCGCCAAGCTCGGCTTGGAAGGCGCTGCGCTGGCCGAGGCCCGGAAAGCGAAGCGAACCCTCGCGCGCTACGCCGGGTTCGATCGCTCGGCCCTCGAACGGACCTTCCGGGAGGTGAGTGCCTGGCGCAGCGCTCAGCGCCTGCCGGCTCACGCCGTCCTGCTCGGGGAATTCGGCGTGCACAGGACGCCCTATCTGAGGACGCCAGAGGGAAACGCCTCTCGCGAAACCTGGCTGCGCGACATGCGCCAGATCGCCGAGGCCCATGGCTTCGCCTGGGCCGCCTGGACCTATGCGGGAACCGGCGGCTTCGCGCTTGCCGAGAACGAGACCGGGCCGGGCTTCGACGGGACGACGCTCCGCGCGCTCGGCTTGCGATGAGGCCGGCATGACGCCCCAGCGCTATGCCCATCTCGACGGATTGCGGGCGATCGCGGCACTCGGCGTGATCGTCGAGCACCTGTTCGGTGACCTGCTTCGGCAAGCGCCCACCGCGACGGGACCGATGAGTGTTGTCGCTCGATCGGTCTCCGAGAATCTGAGCCTCGGCCGGTTCGGCGTGGCGTTGTTCTTCCTGATCAGCGGTTTCGTCGTGCCTTTCAGCATCTCCGGCGAGACACCGCTCCGGCATTTCGCGATCTCGCGGCTGTTCCGGCTCTATCCCGCGTTTTGGCTGGCGCTCGCCTTGCTGATGCTGGCTGGTGGATTGCCCCCCACGGCAACCGTTCTGGCCAACATGACCATGGCTCCGACGCTCTTCGGCCAACCCTGGCTATCACCGATCTACTGGACTTTGTTCGTCGAACTCGCCTTCTACGCCCTCGTCGCCTTGCTGTCCGCGACGGGGCTCCTGCGCCATGTCGGCGCCCTGCTTGCTCTCAGCCTAGGCCTGATCGCCGCCACCGCCCTGCCCGTTCAGCTGCGCGTGCAGGACGTCGCCGAGCTGCCAGTCCAGTATCTCGGCATGCACCTATCCTTCCTGTTCCTCGGGCTTCTCCTGCGGCTCTGGCTGGTCGAACGCAGGCCCGGCGCAGGCCTTGCGACGCTCGCTCTCGGCCTTGCGCAGCTGGCGGCTCTGCTGGCGGTGGCGTCGTTCTCGCTGGCGCGCGGCGACAATTTCGTCATGGAGGGGCTCACGCCCGTCCTCGGCGCCTACATCGCGGCCCTCGCGGTCTTCCTCGCCGCCCTCCGGCTGGAGCGGCCGCGCTCCGGCCTGCTCGCCCGTATCGGGCTGATCAGCTATTCGCTGTACCTGTTCCACGGGATCGTGAACGCCGCCGTCTATCGCGTCCTGCCTCTGAGCGGCGGGATCGGCGATATCGGCACGATGCTGATCTGCGTCGGGCTGACCCTAGCGTTGTCCTGGCTCGTCTATCGAGTTGTCGAGCGCCCGCTGATCAGGCTCGGGCGCGCGCTATCGGCGGGGCGCGAAGGCCCCGCCACCTACTCCATCGCCTTGAAGCGGTTGAGATAGGTTTCCTTGTTCGTCGCCGCCTGCGAGGCCGGCAGCCTGAACTTCCAGGTCTCGGTCAGCGTGCGGTCGCCGAGCTTCAGCACCGCCGTGAGATCGGACGAAACCGCAGGGTTCTTGATCTTGATCCGGTAGCTCAGGCGCCAGCCCTGAATGGCGGGGTTGGGCTGCAACTCGGTGCCGACGATCTCGACATTCTCGTTGGCGCCGACCACGGCTGTCGGCCGGGCATCCTTCGGGAGCTTGCGCAGCGAAGGTCCCTTGAAATCGATCAGGAAGGCAAGCGTGCCGTCCCCGGCGCGGATCAGGTTGGACTGGTAGAACTCACCGCTCGAACGCATCGTCTGCCAGACATGCGAGATGTCGCCCTTCATCAGGGCCGGCTCGTCCATCGTCCAGTGCATGCGGTAGTCGAAGCGCATCGGCTCGCCGAAGGGTGGCCTCACGTCCGGCACCCAGAGCGTGACGATGTTGTCGTTGGTCTCGTCGGCGGTCGGAATCTCGACGAGGCGGACATTGCCCTTGCCCCAGTCGTTGGTCGGCTCGATCCAGGCGCTCGGGCGCAGGTCGTAGCGGTCCTTCAGGTCCTCGTAGCGCGAGAAGTCACGCCCGCGCTGGAGCAGGCCGAAGCCCTTCGGGTTTTCCGCCGCGATGTCGCTGATCGTGACCATGGACGGGTTGACCAGCGGGCGCCAGATCCATTCGCCATCGCCACGCCGAACGGCAAGCCCGTTGGAATCGTGGATCGCGGGGCGGAAATTCGGCGTCGGCGAGGGCTGCTGCGGACCGAAGAGGAACATGCTGGTCAGCGGCGCGATACCGATCGTCGTCGGCGAAGCGTCCCGCCGCAGGAAGATCCGCGACTTGACGCTGAGAACGGCGTCGGCACCCGGCGTCAGCGTGAACTCGTAGGCGCCGGAGGCGCGCACCGAATCCATCAGCGCGTAGAAGGTCAGGTGCTTGTCCTTCGGCTTGGGGCGGCGCAGCCAGAACTCGCGGAAGGCGGGAAACTCCTCGGCGATCGGCAGCCCGGTATCGATCGCCAGCCCGCGCCCGGACAGGCCATAGATCTGGTTCTTGCCGATGACGCGGAAATAGCTCGCGCCGAGCACGCTCATGATCTCGTCGAGCTTCCCGGCCTTGTTGATCGGATAGACCACCCGGAAGCCGGCCCAGCCGAGCTTGCTCGTGGCGTCGCGGTCGAAATGCAGGTCGGCGAAGTCGAAGCGCCCGGAATCGTAGGGGATTTCGTGAGCGGCACCGTCGACGATCTCGCTGATCTTCACCGGCGTGTTGAACTGCATGCCCTGGTGATAGAAGGCGAGCTTGAACGGGGTCTTGTGCTCCATCCAGGCGAAGCGATCGCGCTTCGGCTGCATCTTCTGGTAGTCGGCGAACTGCATCTTGCTGAAGACGTCGGGCAGGTTGCTGACCGGCGCGACATAGGGCGCCTCCGCCAGCGCCCTGGCCTTGGCGACCACGTCGTCGAGCCCGAATGTCGGGCGCTGCTGCGCGAAGGCCGACGGGCCGGCGACTGCCGCAGCGGCGAGCATGCCGAGCGCCAGACCGAGACGCGCGAGACCGGACCCGCTCCGGGCCTGTCCGCACCGGTTCAGCAGCCGCATCAGCATGGGTCGGGCTGAAGAGGAAGACCGGGCCATGAGCGGGGCCCCGTCGGCGGAACGGGTCGACAAGTTCACACTAGCTCCTTAAAGGTGGGCGTCGGCGGGACGGAGCGCTCGTCCTCTGTTGACGGCGGCGCGACCCAAGCACAAATGCCCATCATCGCGACGAGGGTCAAGGAATGAGCGCCGTTCTTCCCGAACCGCTCCCGCGCTCCCCGTCACCCCCGACAACCTGAGTGAACGAAATCAGCATGGATCATCAGAAGGCTGCGCCGGTCGTCGAAGGACTGGAGACGGTGTCCCCTGAGGAGGCCGCTGCCGGCCTCTCCCGCCGGCAGGCGCTCGGTGCCATGGCCTCGGCCGCCTTCGTGGCCGGAATGGCGGCGCTTCCCGCCGCGGCCAAGCCGAAACAGGCCCGCGCCGCCGATCCGGCTGCCAAGAAGAAGGCCTTCGTCGACAAGCTGATCGCGCAGATGACGGTGGACGAGAAGGTCGGCCAGTTGCGCCTGATCAGCATCGGCCCCGAGATGCCGCATGCGCAGCTCATGGACGAGGTCGCGGCCGGGCGCATCGCCGGCTCGTTCAACACCGTGGTCCGGCGCGACAATCGGCCGCTCCAGGAGGCCGCCGTCAAGCGCTCGCGCCTTAAGATCCCGCTCTTCTTCGCCTATGACGTGGTCCACGGCCACCGCACCACCTTCCCGATCCCGCTCGGCCTGGCGTCGAGCTTCGACATGGCCGTGATCGAACGCATGGCCCGCGTCTCGGCCGTCGAGGCCTGCAATGACGGCGTCGACATGACCTTCGCGCCGATGGTCGACATCAGCCACGATCCGCGCTGGGGCCGCACCTCCGAGGGCTTCGGCGAGGACCCGTTCCTCGTCAGCGAATGCGCGCGAGCGAGCGTCCGCGGCTTCCAGGGCACCTCGCCTGACCAGCCGGACACCATCATGGCCGCGGTCAAGCATTTCGCGCTCTACGGGGCGGTCGAGGGCGGGCGCGACTACAACACGGTCGACATGAGCCTGCTGCGCATGCACCAGGTCTATCTGCCGCCCTATCGCGCCGCGATCGAGGCGGGGGCCGGCGGCGTCATGGTCGCGCTCAACTCGATCAACGGCGTGCCGGCGACCTCCAATATCTGGCTGCTGCAGGACCTGCTGCGCAAGCAATGGGGCTTCAAGGGCGTCACCGTCAGCGACCATGGCGCGATCACGGAACTGACGCGCCACGGCGTTGCCCGCGACAACCGCGAGGCTGCCAAGCTGGCCATCCGCGCTGGCATCGACCTCAGCATGGCCGACCAGGTCTATCTCGCGGAAGTGCCCGGCCTGATCGCCTCCGGCGAGATCAAGATGGCCGAGCTCGACGCCTGCGTGCGCGAGGTGCTCGGCGCCAAATACGACATGGGCCTCTTCGCCAACCCGTTCCTGCGGATGGGCAAGCAGGAGGACGATCCGGTCGATGTCCGCTCGAACGACCGCCTGCATCGCGAGCCGGCCCGCGAGATCGCGCGCGAGTCCATCGTGCTGCTGGAGAACCGCAACCAGACCCTGCCGCTGAAGAAGCAAGGCACGATCGCGCTGGTCGGACCGCTGGCCGATTCCGGGCTCGACATTCTCGGCAGCTGGTCGGCGCAAGGCGTCGCCGAACAGGCCGTCACGGTCAAGGCCGGCATCGAGAAGGCGATCGGCGACAAGGCCAAGCTCTTGATCGCGCGCGGCGCCAATGTGCTCGATGACCAGAAGATCGTCGACTACCTGAACTACCTCAACTGGGACAAGCCCGAGGTCATCCAGGACCCGCGCCCGCTCGACGCGATGATCGAGGAGGCCGTCGCCGCCGCCAACCAGGCCGATGTGGTGATCGCCGTCGTCGGCGAGGTGCGCGGCATGTCGCATGAATCGTCGAGCCGCGTCACGATCGAGATGCCGGGCTCGCAGCGCAAGCTGCTGCAGGCGCTGAAGGCGACCGGCAAGCCGCTCGTCGTCGTGCTGATGAACGGCCGCCCGCTCGCGATCGGCTGGGAAAAGGACAATGCCGACGCGCTGCTGGAGACCTGGTATGCCGGCACCGAGGGCGGCAACGCCATTGCCGACATCCTGTTCGGCGACCACAACCCCGCCGCCAAGCTGCCGATCAGCTTCCCGCGCTCGGCCGGCCAGATTCCGACCTATTACAACGCGCTGCGGATCGGGCGCCCCTTCACCCCGGGCAAGCCCGGCAACTACACCTCGCAATATTTCGAGGAGGAGCAGGGCGCGCTCTATCCGTTCGGTTTCGGCCTGAGCTTCAGCAGCTTCACCCTGACCGACCTCAAGCTCTCGGCAGCCCGCATCAAGCGCGGCGAGAAGCTGACCGCCGAGGCGACACTGACCAATACCGGCAGCTTCGCGGGCGCCAACGTCGTGCAGCTCTACATCGCCGACCCCTACGCCTCGATCGCGCGGCCGATCAAGGAGCTGAAGGGCTTCCAGAAGGTGACGCTGAAGCCCGGCGAGAGCCGCGTGGTGCGCTTCGAGATCGGCCCGGACCAGCTGAAGTTCATCAACGGGGACCTCAAGGAGGTGCTCGAAAGCGGCCAATTCGACGTGCAGCTCGGCCTCGATTCCCGCGACGTGCTGCAACAGTCCTTCCATCTCGTGTGAGTGTGCCGCCCCGCGGGTTCCGCGGGGCGCGCCTGACAGCCTGATCAGCCCTGCGACGGCTTCCAATCCGCCACGGGGATGGTGTTGATCATCCAGGGAATGCCGAACTTGTCGGTGAGCGAGCCGAAGCCGGGCGACCAGAAGGTCTCGCCGAACGGCATGCCGGCCCGCCCGCCCTCGGAGAGCTGATCGTACCAGCGCTGGCCCTGCGCCTTGTCATTGGTATGCAAGGTGACGTCGAAACCGTTCTTGGGCTTGTCGACATTCGGAGCCCAGGCCGTGTCCATGTCGGCGCCCATCAGGGCCTGGTCGCCAATCTCCAGCCAGCAATGCATCAGCCAGGTCTTGTACTTCTCGTCGGTGATCGGCATGTCGGGCGGCGCGTCACCATAAGGCATGGCCGCGGTGATCTTGCCGCCGAGGACCTTGGCGTAGAACTCGAATGCGGCCCGGCATTCACCCCGGAAACTCAGGCTGGTCACGATCTTCATGGTCGTCTCCATTGTGACGGGAGCTTCGGCGCCCCTCGAATGGCTTGATATCAATATATCGACACGCCTGTGTCAGGATGACGAATGCCGGCCACCGCCGAACGTTCCCTGCCTCCGTGCACCCTCATCTGAATCCTGCCTGCCGCCACGCCCATCGCGCCGCTGCCATCAACGCCTCTTGCCTAACTGCCTACCGGCAGGTAGGTAAATAACATCATTCTACCGGCGGGCCAGCCGCCGGGAGGCCGAGGAGGCGCAGCACGCATGCCGGTCATCGAAAGCAGGGTCGGCTCCGGGGCCGAACAGCAGCAGAAGCGGGCCGCCTACGGGGCACTGATCCAGACCTTGCGTGAGCGCCATGCGCGCGTGCTGGCCGGCGGCGGCGAGAAGCTCAGGGCGCGCCATCGCGAGCGCGGCAAGATTCCGGTGCGCGAGCGCATCGATCTCCTGGTCGACCCGCTATCGCCCTTCCTCGAACTCTCCCCGCTCGCGGCCTGGGAGCTCTATGGCAACGAGGTGCCGGGCGCCGGCATCGTCACCGGCATAGGTGTCGTCGCGGGCACGCCCTGCATGATCATCGCCAATGACGCGACGGTGAAGGGCGGCTCCTTCTTCCATGAGACGGTCAAGAAGCACCTGCGGGCGCAGGAGATCGCCTTCGAGAACCGCTTGCCTTGCGTCTATCTCGTCGATTGCGGCGGCGCCTTCCTGCCGGAGCAGGACCGCGTCTTTCCCGACCGCGACCATTTCGGTGGCGCCTTCCTGCAGCAATGTCGCATGTCGGCGGCCGGCCTGCCGCAGATATCGGCGGTGTTCGGCGGCTGCACGGCGGGCGGGGCCTATATCCCGGCGCTCGCCGACGAGGTCGTGATGGTGCGCGGCACCGGCCGCATCCATCTCGGCGGGCCGCCGATCGTCAAGGCCGCGATCAACGAGATCGTCGATGGCGAGACGCTGGGCGGCGCCGAGATGCATACGCAGGTCTCGGGCGTCAGCGACTATCTCGCCGAAGACGAGTTCGAGGCGATCGCCAAGCTCCGCGACATCGTCGGGGCGTTGAACTGGCCGGCATCGCCGCGCTTTCCAGCACGTGCTGTCACGCCGCCGCTCTACGATCCCGCCGAGATCGAGAGCATCGTCGGCACCGACCTGAAGCAGCCTTTCGATGTGCGCGAGGTCATTGCCCGCATGGTCGATGGCAGCGTCTTCGATGCCTTCAAGCCGGATTTCGGCGCGACGCTGGTCACCGGTTTCGCCCATATCCACGGCCAGCCTGTCGGCATCATCGCCAATAACGGCGTGCTGTTCTCCGACAGCGCTCTCAAGGGCGCGCATTTCATCGAGCTTTGCGACCAGCGCCGCATCCCGCTGCTGTTCCTGCAGAACATCACCGGCTTCATGGTCGGGACAGATGCGGAGCGCGGCGGCATCGCCAAGCACTCGGCCAAGCTCGTCTACGCCGTCTCCAACGCGCGCGTGCCGCGCTACACCGTCATCATCGGCGGCTCGTATGGCGCCGGCAATTACGGCATGTGTGGCCGGGGTTTCCAGCCGCGCTTCCTCTTCGCCTGGCCGAATGCGCGGATCGCGACGATGTCGCCCGATGTCGCAGCGACGGTGGTGACCGAACTCCGGCGGTCGAGCCTGACGCGCAGCAGCGCCAACGAGGCCGACATCGAAAAACTCGACCGCCAAACGCGCCGTCAGTTCGAGGAGCAGAGCACGCCCTATTACGCCACCGCCCGGCTCTGGGATGACGGCATCATCGAGCCGGCCCAGACCCGCGACGTGCTGGGCCTGTGCCTCTCGCTCGCCGCCCGCGAGATCGACCTGCCCGGGCATCGCCCCGTCTACCGGATGTAATCCCGATGATCGGCTCTCTTCTCATCGCCAATCGCGGCGAAATCGCCGTGCGGATCATGCGGACCTGCCGGCGCCTCGGCATCCGCACCGTCGCCGTCTTCTCCGATGCCGACCGCGATGCACAGCATGTCGCCTTCGCCGACGAGGCCGTCCGCATCGGCCCCGCCGCCGCGCGCGACAGCTATCTGCGGGCGGAGGCGATCATGGAAGCTGCCGCGCGCAGCGGCGCGGAGGCCATCCATCCGGGCTACGGCTTCCTTTCCGAGAAGCCGGACCTGCCGCTGCTCTGCCGGCAGGCGGGGCGCATCTTCGTCGGCCCCTCCGCCGAATGCATCACCGCGATGGGCCCGAAGATCGGCTCGAAGCTGATCGCCGAGAAGGCCGGCGTACTGAGCGTGCCAGGCTATGCCGGCGAGGACCAGTCCAATGCCGCGCTGGCCGATGCCGCGGCGCGGATCGGCTATCCCGTGATGATCAAGGCCTCGGCCGGCGGCGGCGGCAAGGGCATGCGCCGCGTCTTCGCCGCCGAGGAGCTGGTGCCGGCGCTGGAGATGGCGCGTGCCGAGGCGCAGGCCGCCTTCGGCGATCCCGCTTTGCTGATCGAGAAGCTGGTGATGCGGCCGCGCCATCTTGAGGTGCAGGTGGCCGGCGACAAGCACGGCA
This sequence comes from Allobosea sp. FW305-C-101, assembly GCF_058783685.1. Taxonomy (NCBI): domain Bacteria; kingdom Pseudomonadati; phylum Pseudomonadota; class Alphaproteobacteria; order Hyphomicrobiales; family Alloboseaceae; genus Allobosea; species Allobosea sp. FW305-C-101. The sequence continues at coordinate 1,481,686 of NZ_JBYSYT010000001.1, forward strand.
ATGTCGTGCATCTGTTCGAGCGCGACTGCTCGGTCCAGCGCAACAACCAGAAGGTTCTGGAAGAAGCGCCCGCCCCCAATCTCACGCCAGCGATCCGAACCAAGCTGCTGGAGCGCGGCGTCGCGCTGGCAAAGGCCATCGGCTACGACAATCTCGGCACCGTCGAGTTCATCCTGGAAGATGGCTTCGACGAGCCCTGGTTCCTCGAAATGAACACGCGCCTGCAGGTCGAGCATCCCGTCACCGAGGCGATCACCGGCTACGACCTCGTCGAGTGGCAGATCCGGATCGCCGCCGGTGAGCGACTTCCGGCCTTGCAGCCCGAGATTCGCGAAAGCGGGCACGCGGTCGAGGCACGCATCACCGCCGAACGCGCCGACCAAGGCTTTCGGCCGGACACCGGACGGATCGAGGGCTATGCCGAGCCAGCCTCGATCCGCGTCGACAGCGGCGTGCGGGCAGGCTCCGAGGTCACGCTGTTCTACGATTCGCTGCTCGCCAAGGCGATCGCGGCCGGGCCGGATCGCGCCACGGCCTGCGCGCGGCTAGCGGCTGGCTTGCGCGACTTCGCCATTCTCGGCCCCGCCACCACCCTGCCCTTCCTGATCGACGCGGTCGAGCATCCGATCTTCGCCGCGGGCAAGGCGACGACGCGCTTCATCGAGGACGCCTTCCCCGATGGCTGGACCGCCAAGCGGCCGCGGCAACGGCTGGCGCGCGCCGCCGCCGCCCTGCTCTGGCTGGAGAAGCAGAAAGCGGCGCGCCCGAACGTCGATGCGTGGAGCAGCCTCGCAGGATTCCGCCTGCTGGCGCCGGCCGGCGGCGCGGCGACGAGCCGCCTGATCGCCGAGGAAGAGGACGGGACGACGAAGCTGGAGGTTCGATTGCTGCCGGATGGCCGGCGTATCGTTCTCGACTCGGACGGCGAGATCGAACTGGCTGTGCACATCGGTGCCGACAGCTTCGAGCTCACGTTCGAGGACAGACTCCTGCGCGGTAGCCACGCCACGACGGACGGGCTCGTTCGGCTGATGCTCGATGGCGAGAGCTTCGCTATCAGGATCGGCAGCGAGGCACGACCCGCGGCGGCAGCCGGTGGCGGTGGAGCAGGTTCGGGAGCAATACTTGCTCCGATGCCGGGCGTGGTCGCCGAAGTCCGCGTTGCGCCGGGCGACAGGGTCGAGGCCGGGCAGGTCGTCGTCGTGCTGGAATCGATGAAGCTCTTCACCTCGCTTGCGGCCGGCATCGACGGCGTGGTGGCCGACATCGCTTGCCAGCCCGGCGAGACGGTGCAGGCCGGCAAGAGGCTCGTGCTCATCGAACCGCCCTCCGCCTGACAGCCGGCGGAATTGCCCTCGGCTCGCGGCATGGTAAGAAAGGTGTCTTTTTTCGCCCCTTAGGACCATCTGCCGTGAGCCTGTTGCCGAGATGACGGACGCCTCCCGTTCCGAAAGGGCTGGCGCCAAGCCCAGCGGGCTGCATCTGTCGCTGGCGCGGCGCATCGCGGCACTCGCCGCCGAGCGGCGTTGGCCCGCCGGCTTCCATCTGCGCGAGATGGAGATCGCGCGAGAATTCGAGGTCTCGCGCACGCCGGTGCGCGCCGCGCTCGGCGTCCTTGCCGGCCAGGGCCTCGTCGAGAACCGCACCAACCAGGGCTTCTTCCTGTCGCGCGACGGCGCCGAACTCGAAACCGCGGAGCGCTCGCTGCCGGCGGCTCTGGAGGAGAACGTGCTCCAGGCGATCCTGCGCGACCGCGAGGCCGGCCGGCTTCCCGAGCAATTGATCGAGACCGACCTGCTCGAAACCTATGGCATCGGCCGCAGCGGCCTGCGCAAGGTCCTGCTCCGGCTCGCCGAAGACGGGTTGGTCAAGCGCAGGCGCGGCCATGGCTGGAGCTTCGTGCCCTCGCTCGCCTCGAACCAGGCGCGCGAGGAGAGCTACCGCTTTCGCCTGATCATCGAATGCATGGGCTTGCAGGAACCCGGCTTCCGCGTCGACAAACATCAATTCGCCCGTAGCCGTGCGGCGCATGAAGCCTTCATCGAAGACCTCTACCGTTCGCCCTCGGTCGAGCGCTTCTTCGCGATCAATGCAGGCTTCCATGCCATGCTCGCGGCCTGCTCCGGCAACCGCTTCCTGCTTCAGGCCATGGAAGCGCAGAACGCGCTGCGGCGGCTGACGGAATATGCCGATTACGGCGAGCTTGATGCCGATGCCCTGCTCAAATCCTGCCGCGAGCACCTCGCCATTCTGGATGCGCTCGAACAGGGCGACATCAACTGGGCGGTCATCCTGATGCGCCAGCACCTGACCCGGCCCGCGCGCGAAGCGGCCTCTCCCGCGGAATAATGCCCGTAGCCGCGGCGCCCTTCCCTCGGCTTCCGCACGCTCGCTTGACATTGTATTTTTTATGCAAATAATTCATTTCATCATCACCCAGCAGCGAGACCGACCGTGCCCGCCACCGCCGCCCGCCCCAATGATCTCGATGCGCATTGGATGCCCTTCACCGCGAACCGCCGCTTCAAAAGCGCGCCGCGGCTCTTCGTCGGGGCGGAAGGCAATTACTATCTCTCGTCGGACGGGCGCCGGATCCTCGACGGCATGGCAGGCCTCTGGTGCGTCAATGCCGGCCATGGCCACCCGCGCATCCGCGAGGCGATCAAGGCGCAGGCTGACGGGCTCGACTATGTCTCCTGCTTCCAGATGGGGCATCCGGAAGCCTTCACGCTGGCGAACCGCATGGTCGGCATGCTGCCTGACGGCCTCGACCACGTCCTGTTCTCGAATTCCGGCTCGGAAGCCGTCGATACCGCACTGAAGGTCGCGCTCGCCTATCATCGCCAGCGTGGCGAAGGCGGTCGCTACCGCCTGATCGGGCGGGCGCGCGGCTATCACGGCATGGGCTTCGGCGGCCTGTCGGTCGCCGGCATCAGCCGCCATCGCCGCGATTTCGGACCACTGCTGCCCGGCGCCGCGCACCTGCCGCATACGCTCGACCTCGCGCGCAACGCTTTCTCGCGGGGCGAGCCGGAGCATGGCGTCGAACTTGCCGACGATCTGGAGCGGCTCGTCCAGATCCATGACGCCTCGACCATCGCCGCCGTGATCGTCGAGCCCGTCGCCGGCTCGACCGGCGTGCTGCCGCCGCCGAAGGGCTATCTCAAGCGCCTGCGCGAAATCTGCGACAAGCACGGCATCCTGCTGATCTTCGACGAGGTGATCTCGGGCTTCGGGCGGCTCGGCGCCTCCTGCGCGTCGGAAGCCTTCGGCGTCACGCCGGACATGATCACCTGCGCCAAGGGCCTGACCAACGGTGCCGTACCGATGGGCGCGACCGTCGTCGGCAAGCACATCTACGATGCCTTCATGACCGGGCCGGAATCCGCGATCGAATTGTTCCACGGCTTCACCTATTCCGGCCATCCGCTGGCCTGCGCCGCCGGCCTCGCGACCTTGCAGGTATATGAGGAGGAAGGGCTGTTCGAGCGCACCCGCAAGATCGCGGATCATTGGGAGCAGGCGGCGCATGCGCTGAAGGGCGCGCCGCATGTTATCGACATCCGCAATATCGGCCTGGTCGCCGCGATCGAGTTCGCGCCGCGCCCCGGCGGCGCCGGCCAGCGCAGCGCCGAATGCGCCGAGGCCTGCTACCAGGACGGCGTGCTCGTCCGGGCCGGCGCCGATCTCATCGTACTGTCGCCGCCGCTGACGATCGAGCCCGACGAGATCGACCGGATCTTCGCCAGCATCCGAAAGGCGCTCGACACCATCGCCTGAGCCATCAGGCCGGCCAGCAGCTCATTGAAGAGAGGGCGGAATGCGCAAGGGGCACGGCGAGACCATCTCCTACTACCTGATGGGCCGCACGGCGATTTCCGCCTGCCGGGCCGACCAGCGCTTCTCCTATTGCTGCTACCTGCCCGAAAGCTACGAAGAGACCGGCACGCGGCGCTATCCGCTCGCCGTTCTCGTCCATGGCAGCCTGCGCGATGCGACGAATCTGCGCGACCAGTTCATCGATTTCGCCGAGGCGAACCAATGCGTGCTGCTGGCGCCGCTCTTCCCCTGCGGGATCGAGGAACCCGGCGACACCCATAACTACAAGCGCATTCTCTACCGCGGCATCCGCTACGACGAGATCCTGCTCTCGATGATCGACGAGGTCGCCGGCCTCTACCGGCTGGAGACCGACAAGCTTTTGATGCACGGCTTCTCCGGCGGCGGCCAGTTCGTGCACCGCTTCTTCTATCTCTACCCGGAACGGCTTTCCGCGGTGTCGATCGGTGCGCCCGGCGTGGTCACGCTGCCCGATCCGGACAAGCCGTGGTGGCGCGGCACCGGCGACATGAAAGCGATCTTCGGGCGCGAACCCGACCTTGCGGCGATGCGCGAGGTCGCGGTGCAGATGGTCGTCGGCGGTGACGATATCGAGACCTGGGACGTGACCGTCTCGCCGAAATCCGCGAACTGGATGGAAGGGATCAACGACACCGGTGCGACGCGGGTCGAGCGTCTGCGCTCGCTCGAGGCCGCTTTCGAGAAGCGCGGCATCGCCGTGCGCTTCGATGTCGTGCCTGGCGTCGAGCATATCGGATACCTCGTTCATCCGCTGGTGAAGGATTTCTTCGCTGACGTGCTGCGCCGCAGGCGGGAATAGGGCGGCGAGACCGACGATTTCTGCGGTGACACCGGAAAGCCGGGCCCGCCCTTTGGGAGGAGCAGGATCATGAAGCTTGGATGGCTTGCGGCTGTCGCCGCATTCGCTTGCCTCACGCCGGCCGCAGCGCAAGAGCCGAAACCCGGCGGCGAATTGCGGGTCGCGATCTCCGGGGACATCACCAGCAGCGAGCCCGGCGTACGCCGCAGCGGCGATGCCGACACTGTGCTGCACCATGTCGTCGAGGCACTGGTCGCCTATCGCGAGGACCTCAGCATCGCGCCGATGCTGGCGGAATCCTACGAGATGGCACCGGACGGACGCAGCTACACCTTCAAACTGCGCGACGGCATCACCTTCCATAACGGCGCGCCAATGACCTCGGCCGACGTGAAGTGGAGCTGGGAGCGCATGCTCGCCCCGGCGACGCGCTGGCAGTGCCGCGGCTGGTATGACGGCACGCAGGACATGAAGATCGAGGCAATCGAGACGCCCGATCCGAAGACCGTGGTGTTCCGGCTGGCGGCCCCCTCGGCGCTGTTCCTGCACTATGTCGCCAATATCCAGTGCATGACCGCGATCCTGCATCGCGACTCCGTCAACGCCGCAGGCGAATGGGTAAAGCCGGTCGGAACCGGCCCCTTCGCCTTCACGGAATGGCGCAAAAACAGCTTCATCCTGCTGAATAAATTCGCCAGCTACAAATCCCGCAGCGAACCGACGAGCGGCTATGCCGGAGCGCGGAAAGTCTATGTCGATCAGGTCCGCTGGATGGTGGTGCCTGACGATGCGACCCGGCGCGCCGGATTGCAGGCACGGCAGATCGACTGGATCATCACCGATGTCGCGGATATCGCCGAACTGCGCGCGGCGAAGGGCATCAAGGTCGCGACGGCGCAAGGGCTGAGCTGGAACGTCCTGCTGATCCAGAACCGCGATCCCCTTCTCGCCGATCCCCGTATCCGCAAGGCGCTGGCCCATGCGATCGACCTGAAGACGCTGGTCGAGAACCGGACGGACGGCTTGGGCAAGCCCAATCCCTCCGCCATCCCGACGACCAGCGGCAGCCATACGGCCGTGCACGACCAGGGCTACAAATATGACCCCGATCTCGCCCGCAAGCTGCTGAAGGAGGCCGGCTATGACGGGCGGCCGATCAAGCTGCAGACCTCGCAGAAGCTGGTCCATCTCTACGACACCGCCATCATCCTGCAGGCGATGCTCAAGCAGGTCGGCTTCAACGTCGAGCTCGACATGCTGGAATGGGCGACGCAGCTCGACCGCTACAGCAAGGGCAATTTCCAGCTTCAGTCCTTCCGCTTCACCGCGCGGTTCGAGCCCTCGCTGAACTACAAGACCTTCGTCGGTTCCAAGGACGACGATGCCGACGTCCAATGGGAGGACAAGCGGGCCATCGAGTTGCTGCTGGCCTCGGCGACCGAACTCGATCCGGCCAAAAGGCAAGCGATGTTCGACGAGATGCACCAGCGCATGATCGAGCAGGCGCCGATCATCAGCCTCTACAATACCCCGCTCGTCGAGGCCTCGACCGACCGCGTCGCCGGCGTCGAACTGACCAATTCCGGCAAGACGCGCGCCTGGGGCGTCTGGGTCACGAAATAGGGACGGCCGACCGACCTGCCCGGCAACAAGGCTGCGCCGGGAGCCCGCATGCTCCCGACGCAGCCCCGCCAGCCCATCAATCCATCTCGACCCCACGCGGCCCTTGCCGGATGAACGTTTCCGACGCCGCCGTTCTCACCTGCTCGGCCCGAGAAGCAAGGCAGGTGCGGCGACGGGATCGGGGGAACCGCCTTGAAGCTGCCTTTGTGGGGAAGCGCACTCAGCGCCACTCTCCTCGTCCAGGTCGTGAGTTCGTTTGCCGGCGCCGCCATCCCGCTCCTCGGCCCGCTCCTGACGCTGCGCTGGGGCCTTGCGCCCGAAAGCATCGGCTATGTCTCGGCGGTGGTTTCGGTCGGCATCTGCTGGTTCCTGGCCTGCGGCAATCCGATGCTGGATCATCACGGGCCGGTGCGGGCGTTGCAGATCGGCCTCACCTTCGTCGCGGCCGGGCTTCTGCTGCTGTCGCAGCCTTTCGCGGTGATCGGCCTTGCCGGTGCGCTGCTCGTCGGGCTGGGGCTCGCGCCCAACACGCCTGCCGGCAGCCAGATCTTGATGCGCACGGCGCCGGCCGATCATCGGACGCTTGTCTTCTCGATCAAGCAGGCCGGCGTGCCTCTGGGAGGCGCCATCGCAGGCTTTGCCGTGGCGCCGATGGTTCTGGGTTTCGGCTTCACCGGCGCGATCTGGGCCGTGATCGCGGTCGTGCTGATCAGTGCGCTGGCCGTGCAACCGTTCCGGAAAAGTCTCGATGCGGAAAAGGGCACGCAGAACCGCGCCTGGGCGCGGATGTTCCTGTCGCCATCCTCGCTGTCGCGCTCGGCGCGGGTGCTGAGCTCGCATGCCTCTTTGCCGATGCTGACGGCGCTTGGCGTCTCCTTCTCGATCACGCAGGCCTGCATCACCGCCTTCACCGCGACCTATATGGTCACGCGGCACGGCCGGACGCTGGCGGAAGCCGGCCATCTTGTCGCGACGCTGCTGGTGGCCAGCACGCTCGCGCGCATCTTCTTCGGCTGGCTGGCGGACCGCATGGGCGGCGGCCTGCACCTGCTTTGCCTGCTGGCGGTGGCAGCGGGCTCCGCCATCGCCCTGCTGATCGGCACGGCCGGGACGAGCCCCTGGCTGATCTATCTCTGCATGGCCCTGGTCGGGGCGACCTCGATGGGCTGGAACGGCGTCCATATGGCGGAGCTGGCACGCGTGTCGCCACCAGCCCTGATCGGCGACGTGACCTCGGGTGCGAGCCTGTTCGGCTTCGTCGGCTCGATCTGCGGGCCATTGGCCTTCGCGGTGATCGCAAATCGGACGGGCTCCTTCGACTGGCCCTTCTTGATGGTCGCCTGCCAGCTTGCGGTGTCCGGCGCCTTCGCGCTCTGGTATCTCCGGCGGCGCCCGTCGCTCTGACGCCGATCCGGATAACATCAGGTTATGCCTGATCCCGAATAAAGCATGAGAACAATGGAGGCAGGGCCTCTAGAGCTTGTCGGTGGAACAGGCTCCGCTGCCGTTTCCAGAGAGAACCAGATCACAGGCCAGATCAGGACATTGCCGATGCCTCGCCTCATCACCGTCGCCGCCGCACAACTGGGCCCGATCCAGCGAGCCGACAGCCGCAAGCAGGTCGTCGCGCGGATGATCGCTCTGCTGGAGAAGGCGAAGGCGCAGGGCGCGACATTCGTGGTGTTTCCCGAGCTCGCGCTCACCACCTTCTTCCCGCGCTGGTACCATGAGGATCGCGCCGAGGCGGACCAGTGGTTCGAGCGCAGCATGCCCGGGCCGGAAACGCAGGCGCTCTTCGACAAGGCGCGCGAGCTCGGCCTCGCCATGAGCTTCGGTTATGCCGAGCTGACGCCCGAGGGCCGGCATTTCAACAGCTCGATCCTGGTCGATCGCAGCGGCCGGATCGTCGCCAAGTACCGCAAGATCCATCTGCCCGGCCATGTCGAGTTCGACAGCGAGCGGACGCACCAGCATCTTGAGAAACGCTATTTCGAGCCGGGCGATCTCGGCTTCCCGGTCTGGGAATTCGAGGGCGGGCTCTTCGGCATGGCGATCTGCAACGACCGGCGCTGGCCCGAGACCTATCGCGTCATGGGCTTGCAGGGCGTCGAGATGGTCGTGCTCGGCTACAACACGCCGTCAGCCAACTCGCAATCGCCGAACGAGACGGCGGCCGATCGCCTCTTCCACCATCGCCTCTCGGTACAGGCCGGCGCCTACCAGAACTCGACCTGGGTCGTGGCTGTCGCCAAGGCCGGCACGGAGGACGGGCACCACCTCTTCGGCGGCACGCTGATCGCGGCGCCCGATGGCAAGATCGTCGGCGAGCTCACCCATGAAGAGGACGACGTGCTGGTCCATCCCTGCGATCTCGACGAGACCCGCTTCGGCAAGGCGACGATCTTCGACTTCGCCAGGCATCGCCGCGTCGAGCATTACGGCCTGATCACCGAACGCACCGGCGCCGGCGCGCCGCTCGGCAAGCCGGAGAGTGCCTGAGCGCGCTGGCAAAGCGTCCTCAAGCCGCGGACATGGCCGGGCGGTTCTGCAGGCGTGAGACAAGCCGCACGAAGGGCCAGAACATCAGGAAATAGACGATCGCCACCGCGATCAAGGGTGTCGGATTATAGAGCAGACCCTGGGCGAGCTGGGCCGAACGCAGCAGTTCCTGCAGCGCGACGGCCGAGGCGATCGAGGTCTGCTTCACCAGCTCGACCGTGTTGCTGATCAGGTCCGGCAGCACGTTGCGCGTGCCTTGCGGCACCACGACATGGACCATGCTCTGGTACCAGCTCAGGCCCGTCGAGCGGGCCGCCTCGCGCTGGCCCCTCGGCACGGATTCGATACCGGCGCGGAAGATCTCGGCGAAATAGCTGGAGCCGTTCAGCGTCAGCGCCAGCACGGCGGCGGTGAACTCGTTGAGCTTCAAGCCGAGGAAAGGCAGGCCGAAGAAGATGAAGATCAGCAGCACGAGCGGCGGGATGGCGCGCATCACATCGACATAGGCGATCAGCAGAAAGCGCAGCAGCCGGTTCGGCACGTCCTGCGCCATGGCAATAGCCACGCCTGACAGCACCGCGAGCGGCACGGCGACCGCGGCCAGCGCGAGCGTCATCCAGAAGCCTTGCAGCAGCAGCGGCCAGACCTGCTTGAGAACGTCGAGGTTGAAGAAGGTCGTGACGAGATCGTCCATCATGACCTCGGATGCGCATAGGCGCGTTCGAGCCAGCGCGTGAAGCGCACGAAGGGCAGGAACAGCAGAAGGAAGAGCAGCGCGCCGACCGTCAGCGCTGTGGGGTTCGCGACATTGGACTGGATGCTGGAGGTGACGTTGAGCAATTCGGGTACCGCGACGACCGAGCCCAACGTCGTGCCCTTGCTGATGCCGATGGCGCGGTTGGTCAGAGGCGGAATCGAGATGCGTACGACCTGCGGCAGGATGATGTAGGCCAACGTCTTCGTGAAGGAGAGGCCCGTCGAGCGGCCGGCCTCCCATTGCCCCTTCGGCACGGCGTTGATGCCGGCCCAGAAAATCTCCTCGGCAAAGGCCGAGAGCACGATCGCCAGCGCCAGCACCGTCGCGGTGATCGGCTCCAGCACCAGCCCGAAATAGGGCAGCGCGAAGAAGGCCAGCACGATCAGGACGAGCTGCGGGATCGCGCGGAAGAAGTCGATATAGAAAATGATCAGCCAGTTCAGCGGCCGGATGCCGTAGAGCCTGAGGATCGCCAGCGCGAGGCCGAGCGGTATGCCGATCAGGATCGTCAGGATCGACATCTGCACGGTGATCAGGAAGCCGCGCAGGATGTCCGGCCAGAAGGCCGCCATCAGCGAGAAATCGAAGAAGTACCGGACGATCTGGTCCATCGGCGCCGTCAGCCGTGCGAGCGCATCACGAAGTCGCGGATGCGCTGGTGCTGCGGGTTGACCAGGATTTCCTGCGGCGTGCCCTCGGCGAGGATCGCGCCATGGTCCATGAAGACGACGCGGTCGGCGACGTCGCGGGCGAACTTCATCTCATGGGTCACCACGATCATGGTCATGCCCATCTCCTTGGTGCGGACCATGACGTTGAGCACCTCGCCGACGAGCTCGGGATCGAGCGCCGAGGTCGGTTCGTCGAAGAGCATGACCTGCGGCTCCAGCGCCATGGCCCGCGCAATGCCGACGCGTTGCTGTTGGCCGCCGGACAATTCCGCCGGATAGGCATCGGCCTTGTGCGCGAGGCCGACGACCTCGAGATGGCGGCGGGCCTTCTGCTCCGCCTCCTCCTTGCTCAGGCCGACGACCTTGCGCAACGCCAGCGAGACATTCCCCAGCGCGGTCTTATGCGGGTAGAGATGGATGCCCTGGAAGACCATGCCGATGCCGCGGCGCAGGCGGTCGAGATCGACCTTGGGGCCGGTGACCACTTGCCCACCCACACGGATCGTGCCCGCCGTCGGTTCCTCCAACCGGTTGATGCAGCGCAGGCATGTGCTCTTGCCCGAGCCGGAGGAGCCGACGATGACGACGGCCTCGCCCTTGCCGACCTTGAGATCGATGCCGCTGAGAACCTCGACCTGGCCGAAGCTCTTGCGCAGCCCCTCGATCGACACGATCGTCTCAGGTGACGCGGCCGCCATCGCGGGCGCCAAGCTCACTTGCAGGCGGCCTTGTGCGGCGTCGCGTCATAGCCCTCGAAGTCCGGCGCGCCGATGCCGGGATAGACCTTGCTGCTGGAGGAGTCGGCCGCCGGCTTCACGCCGAACCATTTCTCGTGGATCGTCGCCAGCGTGCCGTCGGTCTTGATGCATTCCAGCGCCGCCTCGACTTTGGCCCGGAAGGCCGCATCCTCCTTGCGGAAGGCGAGGCCGAAATTGCGGCCGCCATCGAGGACAAAGGCGACTTCTGCCATCGGGGTCTGCGTCGAGACATAGCGCGTGACCGGCGTGTCGGCGACATTGGCGAAGGCGCGCCCGATCATCACCGCCTGCACGGCGTCGGCATTCTTGTTGTAGCGCTGGATCGTGTAGCCGTATTTGGCCTCGTTGTCGGTCAGCCACTTGTCGGAGATCGAGCCGTTATTGACGGCGATAGCCTTGCCCTTCAGCTCCTCCAGATTGGCGATCTTGGCGCCCTTCTTGACGAGGAAGCCGAGGCCCGTCGGCATATAGGGCTCGCTGAACAGCATCTGCGCAGCGCGCTCGGTCGTGATGTTGGTCGGCGCCGGGATCATCTCGTAGCGCTTGGAGAACAGGCCGGCGAAGATCGCCGAGAAGTTGGAATCCGTGACCTCGACGCCGGGGCGGCCGAGCTGCTTCGCCAGCGCGACCGACATGTCATAGGTGAAACCGGTGGTCTCGCCGGCCGGTGTCTTGAAGCAGAACGGCGCGAAGCCGAGATCGCAGGCAACCTTCAGGTTCTCGCCCTGCGGATGGTCGGCATCCTGCGCCATGGCCGGCATGGCGATCAGCGCCGCGAGAACGGCGCCTGCGGCAATGGCACGCGTCAGCTTGATCGAGTCGATCTTCATGATTCCCGCTCCCGTTGTCGTGGTGGTTACGCCGCGATGCCGCACCCCTCTCATGCAACAATCCGGCCATGCCCAAGGGGAGCCTAACAGGGCGGAATCATGCCCAGCCAATCATTTGTTGTCGGGTGCCCATAACCTGATGTTAAGCGCTGTCGTCGCGTTCCCCGGCTTGCCCGGCCGGCGGAGACGGCACCAGCCCCCGCAGGATCTCGACAAAGGCGTTCGCCGTGCGCGAGAGGGGTTCGAAGCGCGGCGTCAGCAGATGAGCGCGCACCCGCGTCTTCGGCGCGAGCGGGCGCGAGACCAGCTCCGGCCAGGTCCGCCCGCGCAGAACGAACTCGTCGACGACGGCGACGCCCGCCCCCGCCCGCACCATGGCGCAGGCGACCGGGGTGAAGCGCACGACCGTGCTGATCTTGAGCGGCGCCGATTTCAGCGCCAGCGCGCGCCCGACAACGTCGCCATAGGGCGTTTGCGGCCCGAAACCGATCAGCGGATAAGGCGCGAGATCGGCCGGGCGGACCACGCGCAGCCGCGCCAGCGGATGGTCGCGCGGCATGATGACCATGAGCCGCCCTTCGGCGAGCACCTCCGTGTCGAGCGTCGGCTCGTCGACGGGAATGATCGAGACACCGAGATCGGCACGGCCAGCCACGACCTTGGCGACGACCTCCAGCAGGGTGAGAACCTCGAATTCGACGCGAAGGTCAGGAAAGCGCGCGCGCAACCGGGCGATGGCGTCCGGCACCAGCGCCTGGCCGACGCTCGGGCTCGCGACGATCCGCACCGAGCCCGTGCCGCGCTCGCGCAGTTCATCGGCGAGTTCGTTCACCCGCACGACGCCCTGATGGACCTGATCGACTTCCTGGAACAGGCGGCGCGCTTCCGGCGTCGGCTGCACGCGGCCGCGCACGCGCTCGAACAGGCGCAGCGCCAACCGGTCCTCGGTATAGGCGAGCAGGCGGCTGATGGCGGGCTGCGAGACCGAGAGCAGGCGCGCCGCGCCGCTGATCGAGCCTGTGATCATGATCGCCCGGAACACTTCGATCTGCCGGAGATTGAGCCGCATGGGGATAACATCCGATTATGGTCGGCTGCATAATAAGCATGATCCATTTCACGCCTAGCGCTCTAAGCTCGGCTTCGCCGGAACCGACCGGCTGACATGGGACGAGGCCGGCCGATGAGACGCTTCCTGACGATTGGGGATGTCGAGGCCGCCGTCGCCGGCGGGTCTGTCTTCGCGGCGGGCGGAGGCGGCTGGGCCGACCATGGCCGCATGCTCGGCACCGCCGCGGTCAATACCGGCAAGCCCGAGCTCGTCACGATGGACGAGATTCCCGACGACGCGATCATCGCCACCGCCGCCGCGATCGGCGCCCCCGGCGGCACGACCGAGTGGGAGATGTGGGGCATCGACTACGTCAAGGCGGTGCAGTTGCTGCAGGAAGCGTTGGGCAAGCCGATCTACGGCCTGATCATCGGCCAGAACGGCATGTCGAGCACGCTGAACGCCTGGCTGCCGAGCGCGATTCTCGGCGTGAAGGTGGTCGACGCCGTTGGCGATATCCGCGCCCATCCCACCGGCGACATGGGCTCGATCGGCCTCGCCAACAGCCCGGAAGCGACGATCCAGGTCGCGGTCGGCGGCAACCGCTCCAAGAACCAGTATATCGAGCTGGTGACGCGCGGCGCGACCGCCAAGGTCTCGCCGATCCTGCGCACCGCCTCCGACATGTCGGGCGGCTTCATCGCCTCCTGCCGCAACCCGGTGTCCGCCGCCTATGTCCGCAAGAACGCCGCGCTCGGCGGCATCTCCATGGCTCTGGCGCTGGGCGAGCGCATTCTCGCCGCCAAGCCGAAGGGCGGCAGCGCGGTCATCGACGCGATCTGCGACGAGACCGGCGGCTCGATCATCGCGCGCGGCACCGTCGCCAAGAAGGACGTGCGCTACACCAACGAGGCCTTCGACATCGGCACGATCCAGATCGGCACCGGGGCCGCCGCCCGCGTCATCCATGTCATGAACGAGTACATGGCGGTGACCGATCTCGACGGCGCGCGACATGCCTGCTTCCCGGACGTGATCACCACGCTCGACACTGACGGCCAGCCGGTCAGCTCCGGCCATGTCCGCGAGGGCATGGCACTCTCGGTGCTGCGCGTGCCCAAGAGCAAGATTCCGCTGAGCTCGAGCGTGACCGACCCCAGCGTCTATCCGATCGTCGAGAAGGCGCTCGGCATGAACTTCACCGACTATGCGCTCCGCCGCGAAGGCTGAGCGCATTCCCCACCTACCCCGCAGGATCAACCGGATACCCCACCATGAGCGATTTCGATCTCGTCCTTCGCGGCAATATCGTGCTGGCCGACCGGATCATCGAGGACGGCTATGTCGCCGTGAGCGGCGGCAAGGTCGGCAAGGTCGGTCAGGGTACGCCGCCCGCGGCCCGCGAGACGCAGGATTTCCGCGGCCAGTGGATCATTCCCGGCGTGATCGACGGGCAGGTCCATTCCGGCAGCCAGGCCAATCACGAGGGCATCGGCATGTGCTCGCGGGCCGCTGCGGCCGGCGGCGTCACCGTGATGGTCGACATGCCCTATGACGAGCCGGAGCCCGTCACCAGTGCCAAGCTCTTCAACGAGAAGGTCGCGGTGGTCGAGCGCGACGCCCATGTCGATGTCGCGCTCTACGCCACGATCACCGTCGAGAACGGCCTGCATGCCATTCCGGGCCTCGTCCAGGCCGGCGCCTGCGCCTTCAAGTTCTCGACCTTCGAAGCCAACCCGACGCGCTTCCCCCGCATCGGCGACGACACGCTCTACGAGGCCTTCAAGCTGATCGAGCCCACCGGCCTGCTCTGCGGCGTCCATAACCAGGACCAGGAGATGACCCGGCGCAATATCGCCCGGCTGATCGAGGCCGGCGACACCGGCGCGGACGCCTTCCTGCGCGCCCATCCTCCGCTGGTCGAGAACCTCGCCACCGCCCGCATCTACGAGATCGGCGCCGAGACGGGCGCTCGCGCTCATGCCGTCCACGTCTCGACCGCGCGCGGCTTCGAGATCTGCAACATGTACAAGCGCGCCGGCTACAAGGCGACGGCCGAGAGCTGCGTGCAGTACTTCATGCTCAATGCCGAGGAGCACGGCCCGCGCTTCGGCGCCAAGATCAAGCATTACCCGCCGATCCGCCCGAAGGCCGAGAGCGACCTGCTCTGGAGCCATCTCGCCGCCGGCCATTGCGACTTCATCTCGTCGGACCATGTCTCCTGGGGGCTGGAGAAGAAGGGCGACCCGATGATCTTCAAGAACACCTCGGGCGGGCCGGGCATCGAGACCCTGCTGCCGGCGCTCTGGACCGGCTGCGAGGAGCACGGCCTGTCGCCGACCATCGTGGTGAAGCAGCTCTGCGAGGGGCCTGCCAAGGCCTTCCTGCTCGCCGACAAGGGCCGGCTCGAAGCCGGCGCCGATGCCGACATCACCGTGCTCGAACCCGGCCGCTTCATCCATGATCCCAGCAAGAGCCTGTCGGCCGTGAAATGGAGCTCGATGGAGGGCCGCGAATTCCGCGTCCGCGTCGCCGCCACCTATGTGCGCGGCCAGCTCGCCTGGGACGGCAAGGCGATCCGCAACAAGGCCGGCGACGGCCGCTTCCTGCGCCCGGCGGCCTGAGCCCCATGTCGATCGATCAGGACCGGCTCTGGCGCCGCATCGAGACCCTCTCCGGGATCACCGACCCGGAGCGTCCGTGGACGCGCCGCTCCTTCACCCCGCGCTTCCTCGAAGGGCGCGACTGGCTGGCAGCGGAATTCCGCGAGGCCGGGCTGGAGACTGAGCTCGATGCCTCCGGCAACCTGATCGGTCGGCTTGCGGGCGCCGATCCGAGCCTGAAGCCGATCCTGGTCGGCTCGCATTCCGACACGGTGCCCTCCGGCGGGCGCTATGACGGTATTCTGGGCGTGCTCGCCGCGCTGGAGGTCGCGCAGAGCTTCAGCGAGCGCGGCGACCGCCTGCGCCATACGCTGGAGGTGGTGGACTTCCTCGCGGAGGAGCCGAGCGAGTTCGGCCTCTCCTGCATCGGCAGTCGCGCGCTCGCCGGCACCTTGACCGATGAGCATCTGGCGCTGACCCGCCCTGACGGCATGACCTTGCGCGATGGCATCGCTTTCGTCGGCGGGCGACCGGCGGAGCTGGCCTCGGTCAAGCGGGCGGCCGACGGCATCGCTGCCTATGTCGAAGTCCATATCGAGCAGGGCCGCGTGCTGGAGAACGAGCGCATCCCGATCGGCATCGTCACCGATATCGTCGGCATCCGCCGCGAGCGCATCATCGTCACCGGCCGGGCCGACCATGCCGGCGCGACGCCGATGCCGCTTAGGGCCGATGCCTTGGTCGGCGCCGCGAAACTCGTCGAGGCCGCCTACAAGCGCGCGCTTGGGACCGCGCGGGACAACCAGCCGCTCGTCGCCACTTTCGGGCGCATCGAGGTCAGCCCCAACGCGGCAAATGCCGTGCCAGGCGAGGCCTTGCTGACGCTGGAGGTCCGCTCGGGGAACGAGGCGGCGGTGAAGGCCTTCGGCGAGGCGCTGGTACACGACCTGCGCCCTACCCTCGAAGAATTGCGTCTCACGATCGCGGTCGAGCCGATCAGCCATGTCGCGCCGACGGCCTGCGCGCCGGAGGTGCGCGCGGCCATCGCCAATGCCTCGGCCGCGCTCGGGCTCGCCACACGCGATCTGCCGAGCGGGGCCGGGCATGACGGCGTCCACATCGCTTTTATCGGCCCCGTCGGCATGGTCTTCGTGCCCTGCCTCGAAGGGCGCAGCCATGCGCCGGAGGAATCGATCACGCCCGACCAGGCCGGCGACGGCGCCCGCGTGCTGGCCGAGACGGTGCGCCTGCTCGACGCGCAACTGGGCTGAGGCGATGGACTGGGCCGCGAGCGACCTCGGGGAGCGCGATCTCTACAAGCTCCTCGTCAACACGGTGCTGCCCCGGCCGATCGCGCTCGTCACCACGGTCGACGGGAAGGGCCGCGCCAATGCCGCGCCCTTCAGCTTCTTCAACGTGTTCAGCCATGCCCCGCCCCTGGTCGTGCTCGGCATCGAGGGACGCAGCGGCACCGAACCGCTGAAAGACACGATGCGCAATATTCGCGAGACCGGCGGCTTCGTCGTCAATCTCGTCGACCGGGCGATGGTGGCGGCGATGCAGGTCTGCGCCATCGACTTCCCTTCCGAGATCGATGAGATCGCGGCAGCCGGGCTCGATACCGTGGCGAGCGCCAAGGTCGCGGCGCCGCGGCTCGCTACCTCGCCGGTCCAGCTCGAATGCCGCGAGACGGTGTCGCTCTCGTTCGGCACCAGGCATCGCAATCTCGTCATCGGGGAGATCGTCCATCTCCATATCCGCGACGGCATCGTCGACGAGCGGCTGCATGTCGATATCGACAAGCTTGATCTCGTCGGCCGCCTGCACGGCGCCGACTGGTATGTCGGCCTGGGCGACCGTTTCCAGGAGCCGCGCCAGACACTGGACGGCTGGCGCGAGCGGACACGGACCGCCATTCTTGAAGGAGAGATGTCGTGAGCGGCACGATCTACGTCATCAACCCGAACTCGACCGAGCGCGTGACCCGCGAGATCGACGTCGCCGTCGCGCCGCTGCGCATGGCGGGCGGCCCTGCCATCGAATGCCTGACGCTGGCGGACGGGCCACCCGGAATCCAGTCGCAGCGCGATGTCGACGGGCTGATCCCCGCGTTGCTCAAGCGGGCGGCGGACCTTGAGAACGAGGCGGCCGCCTTCGTCGTCGCCTGCTTCTCCGATCCCGGCATGCACGCCCTGCGCGAGCAGAGCGCGAAGCCGGTGCTGGGCATTGCCGAAAGCGGCGTGCTGACGGCGCTGACGCTCGGCCAGCGCTTCGGCATCGTCGCCATGCTCAAGAATTCGATCCCGCGCCATCTGCGCTATCTCGGCGCGATGGGCATGATGAGCCGCTTCGCCGGCGACCTGCCGGTCAACCTCACCATCGCCGAAATGGCCGATGACGACCTCACGATCGGTCGCATGATCGCCGTCGGCAAAACCCTGCGCGACGCGCATCATGCCGACGTGCTGGTGATGGGCTGCGCCGGCATGGCGCGCTTCCGCGAAGCGCTGGAGCAGGAACTGGGCCTGCCCATCGTCGAGCCGACGCAAGCGGCGGTGACGATGGCGCTCGGGCGTGTCAGGCTTGGCTGGGGCGGGCGTCCCCTCGGCGGATCCTGACGTCCGCTATCGCTAATAAGACTGAATAGCATTGGCAATCGATGCCGGCATCCGTGCCACGGTGATCGGCTGGTCGAAGACGCTGGCCTCGGAGGTCGCGAGCAGCGGCGTCACAGTCAATGCCATGCTGCCCGGTCGCATCCATACCGAGCGCGTCGACCAGCTCGACGATGCCGCGGCGACCCGGAACGGTGGCACGCGCGAAGCCGTCGCGGAGGCCTCGATGGCGGCGATTCCGGCTGGCCGCTACGGCAAGCCGCAGGAATTCGCCGATGTCGTCACCTTCCTCGCCAGCGAACGGGCGAGGAAGGTGACCGGCGCGAAGATCCGCATCGATGGCGTACTGATCAGGAGGATCTGAAGCATCGGCCCCATTCGGGCCTGCCGCGAAATGGCAGGCCACGCCTCAACGCCATCGAACGGCGGCGCGGCTCAAGCACGCGCGCCAAAGATTGCGGTGAATGCGATCGCTATGGCGTAGACGGCCAGGATGAGCCGCAGGTGGCGATCAACGAATGTCATATCGCAAATAAGCCATTCGGCTGAACGCTCGTCAACGCAACGAGCTGACGGCTTCGCGACCCGCTCTGCCTCGGGTCGGCTGACCGCGCTCTCGAATCCAGCCGAAAAAGATGATCATCGCGGGAACGATTGCTCTACGCCAGATCAACAAGAAACGCGCAATTTGAGAGAATGATATTTGTCTAGATTTTTACGTCTTTGCATCGCGGAATCGGAATAAATTTCGAGAATAGATCATCGCACAATCACGATCGAGTGCCGCGATGAGTTCAGCTTCCACCGCTTCTTTCGAGACGACATCCAAGACGGTGTTGCATCTGAATTCGACCGAAACCGCCGCCTCCTTCATCGACTCCGTCGGCATCAACATGCATAGCGGCATGGCATCACTCACGCTCCCCTATGCCTACCGGGATGCGGTGCTGGTCGAGAATTCGCTGAAGTACCTGCACATCACCCATATTCGCGACGGCATCGGCGCCGGTTTCGGCAAATCGGGTTACGACTACACCACGACGACGGAAACCTATCTCGCCGAACGCGGCTACAAGTTCGACTTTCCCATCAGCACGCTGGCCCCGTACGAGATCAAGGCGCTGCAAACCTTCGCGTCGCGCTTTCCCGGCGCGCTGGAATCGGTAGAGGGCCCGAACGAGGCCAACTCCTGGGGTGTAGACGGAGTCAAGGCGTTCCAGAAATCGCTGTTCGACTTCGTGCACAGCGATCCGTTGCTGAAGAACGTCAAGGTCATGGATTTCACGCTGGCCTATGCGACGACGCACTACCTCGATGGATACGGCGATCTGTCCTCGATCTCGGACGAGGGCAATGTCCATATCTACGGTACCTATGGCCGCTCGCCCGCCAGCTTCGGAACATGGCTTTCGGTCGCACAGGCGGCGACGCCAGACCACAAGATGAACGTGACCGAGACCGGGTACAGCACGCTTCCCAGCAATGCCCAGTGGGGCGTCGATGAGGCGACGCAAGCCAAGTATATCCTGAACACCTTGATGAATGCGGCCGAGAACAACGTCTCGATGACGTATCTCTACGAGCTGCTGGACAGGAATGTGCCCAATCCCTCCTCACCCATCCAGGAGCACTACGGGCTGTTCCGGGCCGACGGCACGCCCAAGCCGGCGGCCGATGCGGTCCATAACCTGATGACGATCCTCCAGGCGGGCTCCGATGCGAAGGTGGAGCCCGGACAACTCGACGTCACCTTCAACAAGCCCCTGGACAAGGGCGTCCACACGCTGCTGATCCAGAAAAGCGCCGGCACCTACGATCTCGTGCTCTGGGCCGAGCCGAACATCTGGGATCCGAACAAGCAGACGGCCATCCAGGCGCCCAAGATCGCCGTCGACCTGTCCTTCGCGGGCGCCACGACCGCGACGCTCTACGATCCGCTCGTCGGTACAGCTCCCCTGCGCGTTTTCGGCGACCCGCGCGCCAGTTCCGTGATCGAAGTCTCGGACCATCCCGTCATCATCGAGGTGACGCTCGGCCCGATCGTCCATTCGGTCGTCCAGACGCGCACGAACGGCCTCGTCACCAAAGAAGTCGCGACCTACGCACCGAACGTATCGGAAATCTCCGTCACCAAGACATTCAATGCGATCGGGCTCCTCACGAGCGAGACCCAGCTTCATGCCGACCGCAGCAAGGACGTCTATCTCTCCGCCATCGTCGGCAAGAGCTACGTCGCCGAGCACGACGTCTACAACGCGGCGGGGACCCTGATCGAAGCTACCCGCACCCATGCCGATGCCAGCCTGGACTATCATTACCGGCTGACCGCAGACGGCACCAAGATCACGGACACCTATGACGCTGCCGGTCTCCAGAAATCCCATGTCGAATTGAGGACCGACGGCTATACCGACACCATCACGTTCAAGGACGGCGTGGTCTCGCGAGACGTCGTGAAATTCGCCGCCGGCGGGACCGAACAGAGCGAAACGAAGGTCTACGCCAATGTCGGCGGAAAGGCCGTCCTGACCCGAGACACGCTCGTTCACGCCGATGGCTCGAAAGACGTGACCTCCCTCAACATCTCGGGAAGTGCCTACAGCGCCCAGCACGACAGCTATGACGCCAATGGCACGCTCATCCACCAGACGCGTACCTTCGCAGGCCATGAACTTCAAACGTTCGATCTCGCCAGCGACGGGACCAAGACGACGGACACTTACGATGCGAGCGGCCAGCAGCTGCTCCACACCCAGGTTCGGACGAATGGCGCCTCCGACACCCTGACCTACAAGAACGGCGTGCTCGCCAGCGAGGTCATCAAGTTCGCGCCGGGCGGCACGGAGATCAGCGAAACGAAGCTGTTCGCCGCCATCGCAGGCGTAGCCGTGATGACAAGCGATTCGCAGGTGCACGCCGACGGCACGAAGGATATCTACACCACGCCGGCTGACGCGAGCGCCTCAGGCTATGTCGCGAAGCACACGGCCTATGACGCTGCTGGAAAGGTGCTCTTTACCGACCAGGCGAATCTCGACGGCTCCCATACCCAGACTGCCTGGCAAGGTGGTGTGACGCTCATCTCGACGGCAGGCGTCGCTGACATGTTCCGGAGCCAGGGCAACGATACCTTCGTTTTCGCGGAGGGTTTCGGGCACGATGTCGTATCGGGTTTCCGCTCCGGCTCCGGCTCGAATCACGACGTACTGGTCTTCGATGCCGCGCAGGTCCGTGATTTCGCGGACATGCAATCGCATCTGAGCGCCTCAGGCCGTGACACGCTGATCGATCTCGGCGGCGGGGACAGCATCCTGCTCAAGGGCGTGGCGCCAGGCGCGCTGACGATCGACGACTTTCACTTCCTGGATCACGGGACCTTGCTGGCCTGAAGGCGTCAATGCCGCGATGTCCGAGGCCGGCCTCGATCCGCACGGGCTCAGGCACCCGAGATATCTTCCCAGATATTCGGATCGGAGCCGGATTGCCGTGTGAGCCAGGTGAAAGCGGTTCGGTGGGGGGGCAGGATGTCGTCGGTGAGATTATCGAGCACGCGCTCGCCGCGATCGGTACGAACGACCAGCAGTAGATGTCCTTCGCCTCCCGGCGTGCGCGCGGTCGCGATGAGCAGCGCCGAGGCCGGAAAGCCGCGCTTGATCAGTTCATGGCGTTTGGTGACGACATAGTCGTTGCAATTGCCTGTCGTCGGATGGATTCGCCAAGGCGCGGTCCAGGTCACCGGCTCGATTCGGCGGTTGATCGCCTTGTTGACGTCCGCGATCACTCCCTCTGATTGGGTCGTCAACGCGATCACGGCATTCGGACGATCCGCCCTGCATTCGGAGCGGTAATCCATGCAGAAGCGCACGAAATCGAGCGGAGCGAGCGTGCGCTGACCGCGATCGCTTTCCATGGCCAAGCATCCGCCCAGCCCCATGGAGAGGAGCAGGACGGCCTTGGGTCCCAGCCCTGCGTGCATGTTCGTCGGAGACATATGGGCGATCATGCGCCCAATGGTGCAGCGCGTCAAAACGTCATCGCAACCGCTTGTCCGATGAAGGACAGGACAGATGCACCGGGCGCCGGGATGGAAGCCCCGGCCTTATTGCAGCCTGTCGGTCCCGAAGCGCCGCGTTTTCACCTCCGGTTCCGCATCGCCAGCTTCCTGAGCATCAGCTTGCATTTGCCGACGCCGCCGCAGGCCCGCCAGATAAGCGCCGATCAGATAGCCTGAGTGAAAAGCGAGGAGATGACCCACGAGGACGAGAAACTCGAAAAACTCGAATTTCTGCCGCGCCAGCCAAGTGACGACAACGAGGACAGTTGCCACGATCGGCAACCCGATCGCCAATATGAAATTCGATAATAATCCGATCGCGAATGCGAATATGAATAGAGCAAATGCAATTATCATCTTTTATGACAGTTTTATTCGACAGAAATCGATCCTATATTGAAAAACGACACCACTCAAACCTGCCATGTGGATAGAATAATGTATTCGATTCTATTTTTATGAAAACTTTATAGTGCTAATCCAAATCGAGGGCCCCTGACGATTGAAAGCATCGGCAGGGCTGAACTCCAGATGGCGGGCGTCGGACCGCTTCTATTGCGCCTGTGGAGCGATCTTCCACCCACCGCGCCACAGCCCTGCCTGCCTCTGCCTGGCATTGTCGGCCTCGGTGGCATAGAGCGCCTGCCCATCGGCATCGGGGCGGGCCCATCCCTGCGCAACCATGAGCGCCGCCAGATCGCCGCCCTGGCGCCCTTCCCCATCCGATATCTTGCAGGAAGCAGCCAATGCTCCTGCCGGCAGCGCCTTGCGCGGCTGGCATTGCAGCCCGCGACCCGTAACGGTGTTGTGCAATGCCGCACGCGCCTGCAGGCCGCAGGACCAGCGTCGTCCGTCACCATCGAGGCAGACATCCTCCTGCTTCGGACCCTCGACGCCCCAAAGGCGCACGATCTCTTCGCCGCGGCGGAAACTCGTCCCGTCAACCGAGTACATCGGCGGAGGCACGGCGAATGCAGGCCAAGCCGACATGTCGCCCCCCGCCGCCGCGCGCGCTTCCGCCGCGGCGGCTGCCTCCATGCGCGATTCGATCTTGGCGGCCCTCGACGTTTGCGGCTTCCCGTCCGATAACGGCGTGGTGTTCTCGAGCGGCTCCGGCGGAAGGTCCTGCCCCGCCAGGACAAAAAGGCCGGCGGCCGCGATGGCGGCCAGGCATGCCGGGATCGCCAATGTGAGGTTATGGCGACGCAGCCAGCGGCGCGCGCGGAATATGAGGATGGGAGTTCTCATTCGCTCTCGCTTCGCCAGGCGCCCGGCACCGCCACGACGAACTTATCCCCGCCAGCCTGCATCCCCGTAGTCTCCGGTTTTCCCACCGGAGCAGAGAACCCAACCATGACCGCCTTTCATGAAGAATACCCTTTGATGTCCAACCGCGCCGCGTTGGCTCCCCCTTTTACCGATTGGGTCGAGAACATCGTGCTGGCGGCGGATACGCTCCATCATGTGGCGATCCCTGCGGGTCGACGCTTCGCCGTGTTCAGTTTCAACAGCGATGTTCGTGTCGCGATCGGCACGTCGACCTCGAGCTTCTCTCTGCCCACTGCTACCACGAATGACGGCTCCGGCTCGGTGCTCAATCCCGGCGCGCGCCGCATTCCCGGCAAGCTCCCCGACGGGATCACGACCCCGACGCATGTCCTTCTGCGCGCCCCGGCCGCTTGCGCCGGCTCCATCGAGTTCTACGAATAAGAAGGGCCAGCCATGACAGCATTTCTGACGGGAAGCGTCTTCTCCGGCAAACGCAGCGCAGCTGCGACGGCTGCGGCGGTTTCGCCGCCCGCGAGTCTCGCTTATTCCAAGACGACACATATCCTCTCCGGCACGTCCGAACCAGGCGTATCGATCACGGTTCGCCGCGATGGCATCGTCGCCGGAACCACCACGGCGAATGGAACTGGCGGATGGTCATTCACCTTTTCAGAAGCGCCGGCGGCGGGCTCCCAGCTTTCGGCATCTCAATCGCGGGTCGTCACGAGCGGGAACAGCCCGTCCATTGTCGTGCCGGGTGACGACGTGACGTTGTCGGCCCTCAGCCTGTCCTCATCGTCCTTCACGGCAGAGGCCGCGTCCGGCACCCTGATCGGGGCAATTTCCGGTCTGACCGCCGGCTCGACCGTGTCGATCGTGCCGGCAGATGCGCGCGTCGCGATCTCGGGAACCAATCTCGTCGTCGGCCCGACGCCCAGCGTTGCGGGCAGTTTCGGCGTGACGTTACGGGAGACGCTGGCCGGCGCGACGAACTCGCCGCGCGACACGGCCGTCTCATTGAGCGTCAACAGCGCCTCGACCGCGTTCCCCAGCTTTACGCCGGCATTCTTCCGCGTTGCAGGGGGAGATTCCGGCAACACCGTCGAGCAACTCGACCAGCATTTCACACCTGCGGATGTCGATCTGGGCGCCGGGAAAATCGTCCTGCCGGACCTTGGTTTCGCGGCATTCTCGACATTCGCGTCGGCGGCCGCGGTCAGGGTCTATTTCTCGTCGACCGGCAGCCTGCCGACACCCTTGCAGGCGGACGCAGCTTACTTCCTGTCGCCCCGTTCAGGCGGCGGCTACGACGTTTATCCCGAGGCGACGCAGGCTCATTGGGCGACAACGCCCACCATGCTCTCCGAGGACACGCCGATGCCGGCGCAAAATTTCGCGCAAGGCGTCAACAGGGTCGTCTTCGCCGATCAAGGCACGGGCACACATCGCCTGACCACCTTGCCGCTCGCGAAAGAGCTGCCGAACCTGATCGCCGGCAAGCCAGCCTACAAGATCGGCATCGCCTCGACCAACCGCCACCACCGCTTCGAGATCGTCGCCGACAGCCGAGGCGACAAGGCTCTGCAAGGGCGCCTGCTGGTGCGTGATCCGGCCAGCAACAGCTCGTACAATCTGTACGGGTTCGGTCTCGACATGAGCGCGACCGATCAGCGCATCGCGTTCCAGACGGAAACGAGATCCAAGCGGTCGATCGTCCAGTTCGCGGTGCTGCGCTGGGACGAGACCGACACGCGCGGCCTCGCCAAGGTTCCGATCGTTCCGACCGGCGTCAGTGCCTCGACAGGCGTCATCAGCTTCACGACCCACCAGATGACCACCGGCTGGCGCGTCAGGCTGCTCGCCCATGCCAATGGCGGCGCGCTACCGGCAGGATTTTCGGGAGGAACCACGAATTATTGGGTCCGCGCGGTCACGGCCAATACCATGACGCTCCACGTCTCACAGGCCGATGCCTCCGCCGGTACCAATCCCGTGATACCGTCCGATCAGGGCTCCGTCGGTTTCCTGATCTACGCTCCGGAGCGGCCTGCCGACAGCGAGCGCATGCGCTTCGTGGCCGAATGGCGCGAGCAACAGACCGGCGGCAATGTCTGCACGGTCCGCTCCAACGCCAACCAGTACGGCGACATCACCAACGACGTCGCGGCCGACTTCACGGTCAGCGGTTCGAACAACGGCAGCCTGGGCGGAACGGGGCGATCGAGTTCCGGACTGGTTCCAAGCAATGCCGATATCGCCAGGATGCGCCTCTGGTTTCCCAGCGCCTCGCCGGCACCGACCCGCGCGGATAACGGGCAACCTCTCGCCAGCGGCGAATACTGGATCAGGCGCCGGCCCGGGTCGAGCGTCGCCGTCCTGCTCTACGAGAACCAGGCGACCTGCCAAAGCGATGCTTCGGCAGCGCTTGCTGCCAGCTCCTCCGCCTGCATCAAGTTCTCCGCGGCAGGCTCCGGCTTCTGCCGGATCGAGCAGGCGGGATCCCGGCCCTTCAATGCCGCTATCGAGCGCGGTGCGACGACCTTGCCGCCGAACCGCTGGGGTCCGCCCCTCGGTCAGAAGGGCCTGCTGACCACGGTCATCGACTATGATGACCCGGCGTCCAGCTTCATCCGTTGCCGGCACTACTGGAATGGCACCCTGGTGGCGGATTACGAGTCGAGCAATGGCGCCAAAGGATCGACCAATGCCGTGACAAGCGCAGCGGATAGCGGCCTGACGCTGATGAACTCGCCGCAGCGGCACGTCGCCTTCGAAGGCCTGCTCTACGACCTGACCCTCGGCGCCTCGACAGGAGAGATTTCCGCTTCCGATCTTGCTCCGGTCAACGCCTGGCTCATGACAAAATACGGCATCGCATCGTAGCGGGGCATCGGCTCGACGGGCCCGGGCCCGGGTGCCGCACAGGCACCCGGTTCGGCGCGAGTTTTACACTCCGTTATGCTGAACGCACACTCACCATAACCATCAACCATTAGGGAAGGTGGTTCCGATAGGAGGGGCGTATCCAGGAGGACGCCATGCCGCAGATTTGGCTGGACGACGAAGAACTCGCTGATTTCACAGGCTTAGGCGCCGCAGATGCCCGCATCTACGCGATCCAGCAAGGCTGGCCTCGCATGAGAAGCCGCTCCGGCCTCTCCCGCAGCCGGCTGCCGGACGAGCTCACAAAGGATTATCTGCGCATACTTGCGCAGGCATCGCCCGCGCGAGACACTATGGTGGGCTCCTGGACCGCGCTTCGGGAAACGCTGATGACACTTGTGCCGGGCAGCGGAAACATGTCGCACCGCACTCGCCGGGAGGTGCCCGGCGAAGAAGCAAAGTCAGGGCATAGTATTGATCCGACGGTTCTGGTATCGGAAACTCGTCAGAGCAAAGTGGCCTGACGACAGATAACCTGGAGCTTGTGGGCCGGGGATTTGCATTTGAGCATCGCGATCATCGGCGGGCGTGACGGTTGACCCAGGGTAACACGGAACTTCGGGCGGCTCTCGCTCCCTATCGCTCGGCATTCATGGGCGTGGCAGCGATGAGCTGCATCGTCAATGTGCTGTATCTGAGCGGCTCGTTCTTCATGCTGGAGGTCTATGACCGCGTGATCCCGAGCCGGAGCGTTCCGACGCTTGTCGGCCTCAGCATCATCCTCGCAGTGCTTTATGTCTTTCAAGGATCGATCGACATCATTCGTTCGCGCATCATGGTGCGCATCGCGCGGTCGCTTGACCTCGCGATCTCGCCGCGCCTGTTCGAGGCGATGACCTTTCTCTCCATCAACAAGGGGCTGAAGCTCGACGCCAGTCAGCCCAACCGAGATTTCGACAGCATCAAGTCTTTTCTCGTCGGAGGGGGCCCCAGCGCTTTTTTCGACCTGCCCTGGATGCCGGTCTACATTCTGATCTGCTACCTCTTCCACCCGGTTCTGGGTGGAATGGCCGTTATCGGCGCGCTGATCCTGATTGCGCTGACGCGGTTTACCGAGGTTGGCACGCGAGATGCCGCGAAGGAGGCCACTCGGTACGGAACGCAACGCGCTGCGCTGGCGGAAGCTGGCCGGCGGAATGCCGAAGCCATCCGCGCGCTGGGCATGCGCGGAAACATCTCGCGGCGCTGGGAGGCGGCGAACAGCGCTTTCGCCGATGCCAACAACAAGGCGGCCGACGTATCGCTGGGTCTGGGCAGTATTTCCAAGGTCGCGCGCCTGGCGATCCAATCGGCGACGCTGGCGGCCGGCGCCTATCTCGTCATCCAGCAGATCGCCACTCCGGGGGTTATGATCGCTTCCTCGATCCTCATCGCCCGCGCACTGGCGCCGGTCGAGATGGTCATCGCTCAATGGAAGTCCTTCCGGGCAGCGCGAGACAGCTGGACCCGGCTCAACCTGCTGTTCGATAACCTGCCGCGGAACGAGGTGATGGCGCTTCCGGCCCCATATCGGTCGCTTTCGGCCGACCACATCAGCGTTGTGCCTCCGGGAGGCAGCAGCCTGACTGCCCGCGAGGTCTCGTTCAAGATAGAGGCAGGATCGGCGCTGGGCATTATCGGGCGCAGCGCGTCGGGCAAGTCGTCGCTCGCCCGGGCGCTGGTCGGAATTTGGCCAACCGCCCGGGGAAATGTCCGCCTCGACGGCGCGGCGCTAACGCAATGGCCGCCGGAAAGGCTGGGACAACATATCGGCTATGTGCCGCAAGATGTCGAATTGTTCGCCGGAACGGTGGCCGAGAACATCGCCCGCTTCAACCCGAAATTCGACCCCAATGACGTGATTGCCGCATCGATTGCGGCGGAGGTGCATGAGATGATCCTCATGCTGCCTCAAGGGTATGACACGCAGATCGGCGAGCACGGTTCCTCTCTCTCGGCGGGGCAACGTCAACGCATCGCCCTGGCGCGCGCCTTGTTCTGCGATCCGTTCCTCGTCGTGCTGGACGAGCCCAACTCGAATCTCGACGCGGAAGGCGAAGCCGCCCTGACGCGCTCGATTTCAAGGGTCCGCGAGCGCGGGGGCATCGCCGTCGTGATCGCCCATCGTCCCAGTGCCTTGGCAGCCTGCGACTACGTGCTGGTGATGAACGCAGGCCAGATGCAGGCTTTCGGCGACAAGGATCGCGTCCTCAATTCCGTGCTGAGTCGAGTCTCGAACGCCCCGGCCGCAAGCATCGAAGAATCACCGGCTTCGAGGCCTGAACGTCAGCTTCCATCGTCCTGAGCTCGCAGCAGGTCCGGGCCCATTAAACGGCTCGGGCCGCCTTGGCCGGGCGAGCCGGCCAGCCCAGCCATAGTTCGATCCCCAGCCAGGCCGCCACACGATAGGCGACGACGGGCAGCAGCAGCCCCGCACAAAGTCCAATCAACAGATGCAGGGCCGGATCCTGAATCGGCGTGAAGCGCAGCAGGATGATCCGCAGCCCCGACGCGATGATGATATGGGTCACGAAGATCACCATCGAACAGCCGCCGAGTATCTTGGGAATGGCATGCCGTCGAGAAGCCCGACAACTTACAGAACCGATTTGATGAGAGGGCTACGAATGCAACAAAAAAGGCCTGCGGAGCGAACTCCGCAGGCCTTTTCCGAACTATTGACGAATGAGCGTCAGACGACCACGAAACCAGCGCCGTGGCCGATCAGCTTGACGCTGTGGTCGGCATCGATCGTGATCAGCAGGTTGGCGCCGCCATCCACAACTGTAGTGGTGTGAGCCGCCGCGAAAGCCACAAGCTGGGCCTCCGAAGTGATCTTCACGAGCCCCGTAGCGCCGGAGTTGAAGGACAGCGCATCCCCATCCCCGAAATCAAAATCAGTGACGATGTCGTGCCCAAAATCATCCTTGAACAGGAAGGTATCGGCGCCTTCACCACCCGTCAGGAGATCAGCACCGGCGCCACCGGCAAGCACATCGTTGCCGCCGCCACCGAAGAGGATGTCGTCGCCCGCACCGCCGCCGATCAGGTCGTTACCGGCGCCACCGACGAGCACGTCGTTGCCCTCGCCACCATTGATGTTGGCATTGCCCGAACCGGCGAGCGCGATATCGTCGCCACCTTGGCCGGTGATCTGACCATTCGAAGTGCCGGTATGAAGCACGTCGTCGCGGGGCGTGCCGGCCGCATTCGGGCTGCCCGTGGTCGCCTCATAGTTCTGGAAAGTGATCGAACCATTCGAGCCAAACGTGAAGGTCGCGGCGCCATGACCGTCAACCGTCTTCGTTGCGAGGTTGTTGGCAACCAGCGCATCAAGGTCGGCCGTCGAGGTGATCGTGATGTTCTTGGCGTTGCCGATAGCGCCAGCATAGATGTTCAGCTTGTCGCCATCAGGGCCGCCGAAGGTGAAGTCGGTAATGATGTCGTTACCGAAACCGGTCTTGAAATTGAAGGTGTCGGAACCCGAGCCGCCGCTGAGAATATCGTCGCCGATGCCGCCATCGAGCTGATCGTTGCCTTCGCCGCCGATCAGGATATCGCTGCCGGCGCCACCGCCGAGCACGTCATTGCCGGCGCCGCCATAGACGACGTCATTGCCTTCTCCGGCGTCGATCTTGTCATTGCCGTCGCCGCCGAAAACGACGTCGTCACCGGCGCCCGCATTCACGGTGGTGTTCACTGCGACGCCACCGGCAGCAGCCTGAACGAAGATCAGGTCGTCCTTCGACGTAGCCGCGATGCTGCCCGTGGAGCTGTTGAACTCCTTACCCGTCATCCCATTGAAACCATTATCGATCGTGCCGACGTCGTTCATAACCCAACCCCTTCAGAAAGCAGAAAAACGCATGTAGCCGCATCAGCCGTAGTTGGCAGTATCCTAAAATTTTACGTTTGGTCAAGCTAGTATTTTAACCCATTATTAACAGACAAATTTGCCGCTCTTCTTCGGGGAATCACCAAGGCGATCGGCATCGCCGCGCCCAGGATTACGGCCACAAGCAGCCCGATTCCGGGAATCTGGATGGAAAAATCGAAGATCGAATGACATGCGACTAGCATCAGGACCATGCCGCCGATCAGCGGGATGACCCTGAAACTGCGACGCCGCCGATAACCGGCAAAGAATACTCTTCCAATCCATGCGATGAAGATCAGCACGATGCCGGTCAAGACGACCCCGCCGCTGAGTATCATCTCCAGATAAACGCTGTGCAGGTATTCCCACTCGCCATAAATCCCGCAAGCAGGATCTCGCCGTGTCGGATAGAATGCCTCGAAACCGCCAAGCCCGATGCCGAGCCACGGCCTCTCCAATGCGGCCCGAGCCATCGTTTGATAGACGCACCAGCGCCCGCTATTGGCCCCTTGGGCCTCGAAGCGGTCGATCACCTGATCAAGGACCATGATCGCCACGGCGAACAATGCGGCGATGACAAATGCCGTTCGCCCGGCCAACACCAGCGTCAATCGCCGTTCACGCAAGAAGAGATAGCCGTGGAGCGATGCCACCGCGAGCAGCGGCAGCAAAGTGGACACGACTCCCGCGCGAGACCGCGTGAGGGCGAGGCCGATCGCTGCGATTGGAATGACCAGCCGCAAGCCCCATTCCGACCATGAGGAACTCGTGACCTGAAACCAGCGGTGAGAATGGCCGGCCCGTCGCAGAGCCATCTCATTCAGCGACAGAACGGTTGCGAGAAGCAGCACGATGCCACAGAAGGTGGCCGCCGTATTGCGATTGACGAAGGTCACCGTGAAACTGTCGCGATAGGCGAGCTTCCGGAAAAACAGCAACGTGTCCGGCATGATCATGAACTGGACGAGCGCCAGCCCCACGATTAACCCTCCCACCAGCACGCCACGCCGCATGAACCGCGCTGCGGCGACCTCGCTCTGATGCAGGAGCATGCTGGCGGACATCGCCGCCAGCGGCACGATGATCGCCAGACAGGTTGAGATCGTGGCAGAAGGATTTGCCGAGATCGCGCGAAGATGCCCATCGCCAAGCAGCGGCTCGGAGAACATTGGGTGGAGCAGCCCAGCTGGCGGCCAAGGAAGGATCTGAACTGCGGCGAAACCAAGCACGGCGAGAATTGCCCAGTTGATCGTGGCATGGCAGCGCGCCAGCCAGTCCGGGACCGGGATCAGCAGATTCGCGCCAAGCCAGATCGCGAAAACCGCAAAACCAATGAAGGCGAACAATAGGCGGTCGACCGCGCCGAGCCCGATCACCGCGAGCCCGAGAACGAGATAGAGCGCCGATCGCAAGACGAGTTCGGCCGACGGCAAGGTCCGCCTGCGGCGTCTGCTCCTCCGGCCCTGCGCTTGCGCCTCTCCCGTTACCGTCTTCATCCCGTCCGACGCTTCGACAAAGCCTTATGTCCGTTCGGTACCCGGCAGGCGCCTGACGATCTAATGTCGTCTTAACGAAGAATGAGCAAGTCTACGCATATGCAAACTTCCCTTCCTCTCGTAACGGGCCCCAGCCCATCCGGCGCGTCGTTGCCTTCAGGCGTCCGCGTCTACGCGATGGGCGACATCCACGGGCGAGCCGACCTGCTCAAGGCGCAACTGCTCGCGATCGGCGCTGATATCAGGGACCATCCCATCGCCACGCCGCTCTTGGTCTGCCTCGGCGACTATGTCGACCGTGGCCCCGCTTCGGCAGAGGTCATCGAACTCTTGCTGCGGGCCGGGCGGTTCATGGCGATGATCTGCCTCGCGGGCAATCACGAGCTCTATCTGTTGCGCTTTCTTCGGGATGCGAGCTTCGGCCCCCGCTGGCTCGGCATCGGTGGGCGGCAGACATTATCCTCCTACGGCATCACGCCGCCCCTGCATGCTTCTCGTCATACGCTTGCGGAGACGTCGCAGACACTGCGCGACACCATGCCACCCAGCCATCTGCGCTTTCTCGCTAATCTGGGTACGAGCGTCAGCCTTGGCGACTATGTCTTTGTCCATGCCGGGGTCGAGCCCGGCAAGCCGATTGTCGAACACGATGCGAATACCCTCACGACCATCCGCGAGCCGTTTCTGACGACGCCCAGCGGCTTCGGGCGCGTGGTCGTGCATGGCCACAGCCCAGTTTCGGCACCAGAAGTCGGGCCTGACCGGATCAACCTCGATACCGGAGCCTATGCGACCGGCCTGCTCACCTGCATCGTGCTGGAGGCGTCGACGTTTCGTTTCCTGCGCCCGGACGCCGACAGCGCCCTGGCCGCCGGCTGATGCATCGCGAATTGCAGGCCGGCCACGAGCTGATTGTAGAACATGTAAGTGAAGATGAAGAGGAAGCCCCAGAGCCCGAACATGCCTATCATCCGGTTTTCCGGCAACGGCGAGCGTAACGTCCGCCAGATATTGGCTATCAACAAAAACGCGAAGCATGTGAGATAGAAATAGCCGATGTAACCGTATCGCAGCTTGAACAACGCCCAACCGAAATGGGCGTGGCTGTAGTTTTCCGGCATGCGACCGCCCGAGAACTCGACTTGATAGATGCCTCCGGCTCCCAGCCCGAACATATGGGCATTGAATCCGCGGCGATCCATTTCCTCCGCTATAGCGGCAACCTCGGCCGCTCGCTCGCCCAAAGAGCCCTCGCCGGCGGCGCTGGTGGACGAGCTCTCCGCCATTTCCAGCGTGCCGCGAATACGGACCATGAGCGGGCTGTCCTCCGGCACGATCATCGGAAAGCTCACGGCCGTCAGCATCACGACCATGATCGACGTGTAGATGGCGATGCCGCTGCGAAAGACCTTCGGAGCGACGAAGATGCCAAAGGCGAGCACGAAGGCGAGAAGCGTCGTTCGCGTCAGATTGGGCGCAATCGGCACCAGGATCATGCCGAGGATGATGACGTCGAGCGCGGCAATGCGGCGCTTGATCATCATCGTCACCAGCAGAACCGCAAGGCAGATCGGGGTCCCTGCCGACCCGCCGAGGCTGACGACCGAGGGCTTACCCATCGCTACGGCCAGCGTGCCTGCGAGCACCATGATGAGGCTGTAGCCGCGGACCACGATCGTCAGTCGCTTCAAGCTGAACCCGTCGAAAGCGTCCACCCGCGACAGAAGAATGACGTTGAGCACGACGACGATGACAGGAATGCTGTCGGTGATGATCTTCGCCGGTGCGTTCCCCCAGGCCACTCCTCCCAGCAATCCATGCAGGAACATAATGAGGAAGAGAAAGGCGGCCATGTGGTTGCCGCTTTTGACATAACGCACGCGCGCGAATGACCGCAGCTGAAGCAGATACTCGATCAGCATCACGCCGTAGAAGACCCACTGCTTCGGCTGGGTCAAAAAATACCAGTACATGCCCGCGCCGAGTTCCAGCACCACGCGACAGAACAAATCCGGCAAGAGCAGATAATAGACCAGCCGTTCGAACAGCGGAATATGCGGGATACGTAGCGTCCGGCCACGGGTGGCCGGGAAAGGCTTCGGAGCCATGGTCGAGATTGGCGTCATGGGCTTTGGCGGGCTCCGGATGAGGCGATGGCGGTCCGACGCGATTATCGCTGGCGTGATGTAGAGCATCTCACGGGAAGACGATAACCTCTTCTAACTCATCAGCCTGCCGCGAACCTCGGTCAGCGCATGGGGATCTCGATCCATTGCGGACGAGACGTTGCCTCGACCGAGACGACGCTCGCACTGCCGTCAGCTTTCAACGTCATGCCTTGCGGCTTCCGCTCGTCGGCGAAAAAGAGCCGGCCAGTCGCGCTCTTAACTCCCTCGATGCGCAGGCTGGCGCTCGCGCGTCCGCCCTGGACGCCGTCGAGCCCGGTGGACCAAAAGACGATGACCTCGGCGCCGTCGCTCTTGCGCCTCCAGGATTTCGTCTTGATGGGCGCACCCGGCGCGCTGACGTCGATCTGGCGCTTCGAAGCCTCGAAAGCATCGGTCTGGCCGAAATAGGCATTGAGAGCCTTCATCGCCTGGAAGGCCGGCTTGCGGCGCGTCAGGTCGAAACCGACAAGACCATAGCGATGCTCGCCCTTGTCATCCTTCTCGCCGTCGTCCTTGAGGTCGTACCAGTGGGCCGAACGCAGCGGAACCCCACGCAAACGCACGTCCTGGAAGATCATGAAGCTGCGGGCGAGATAGTCGGCCTGGGTCGCTTCGTCCACATGGGCTCGCCCCGCGGTTGCTGTATTCCAGCCGAATTCCGTGAAGAACAGGTCGAGTTTCTTGCCTGACTTGTTCCAGTTTTCGATCTGCTTCCAAAAGGCATGCAATGCCTTTTCGCGCTGATCGGGATCGGTGGCCGGAGCACCCCGCCAATGCGGATCGGCCTCGGGCGGCGAGTCGACATTATAGGGGTGGACGGCGATGCTGTCGCAGAAATCGAGCAGACCGTGATCCACGGCACGCTTCAGCCAGCCGATGCCGGGGCCCCACCATAGGCTTGAAATCGCACCGCCGACGATCCGGACGTCCGGCCGCTTCGCTTTGATCGCCTGGGCAAGCGGCCGGTAGACATCCACATATTGCTCCGGCGTGCCCTTCCAGAAATGGGTCAGGTTAGCCTCATTGTGCAGTTGCACCGCAATCACGGAGGGGTGAGCCGCGACGAGTTCCGCGACCCACGCAAACATTTCCGTGTTTTTTTCGACTTCGCGTGGTGTCTTGGGCGGCTGCCCGAGAACGGCCAACACGACCTTTACGCCAGAAGCGTCATAGGCCGCGAGCCACTGGCCGACGAGGCGACGGTTTTCCTCGACCATCCTGACAGTCGCGGGGTCGGTCTTCCCGCCGGTTATGAGCGCCCTCGGTGAAGCCTCAAGCGAATAGATCGCCTCGTGAACGGTCTTGACCCCGAGCTCCTTCACCAGCGGGAGCGTGAGATCAATCCGCCAATAGGGCCCATATTGAGGATAGAAGCGGCTGTGATGGAGAAAATGCCCGGTCACCGCGATTAGATCCTGTGCGGAAGCCGGCTGTGGGAGCGAACCATACAGCCCGCTCATCGCGCCGATGAGGCAGGCCGTGCGCCAATACGACAAAGGCCGGCTGCTGCGGTCGCTCGCGCGCGTCGTGCGCCTTGCAAGAATCTTTGTCAGCACGCCGTCCCCTCTCTACCTGCTACGGCTTGGTTGCCGCCCCGAGTCCGAGTGATTTCGTCCAACCTGATTTTCGAAAGCACAAAGGCTCAGCCTATGCGCAGGAAGTCAGCACGCTCTCATGTCGAATCTCTGACCGTGCCGGCGGAGGAAGAAATTATTGACAGCGCGCCACCGCCAGGATCCGAAAACACACGAAAGGCGGCGGCGTTTCCGCTCATATCACCATTGGGATGTCGCGGATCAGAACCGGTGAAACGCCGCGCCCGTCGTGCAGGTTCTTGGCTACCATTTCGATCCAAGGCCGCGAGGCCTCGAAGGCCGATATCATCTCGTCGGGATCACGCAGAGGCTCAAGGACGTCGCCGCTAAGCGCTTCCGCCGTCACGAAGACCACCAGCGGCTCAGCTTCGGCAGGGTCGAGCATCTCGAAACAGATGCCGCTCGGAGCGGCGAGAACCCGGCCAACACAGTACGCAACCATTCCGATAACCTTGTGCCGGATTCCATTCCCCACGAGGAATACCCTACCGTATCGTCATCGCAAAGTGTCCGGAGGGTCACGATCTCCTCAAAATCGTCACACGCAGGCCAAGCCTCATCGGAAGCGACGGTGACGGGCGGCACTCACGGCAGACGAAGCCGAGCGCCGCGACGCGACGAGGCTTAGCTCAACCCTCGCGCCTAGCTGAGAACTCATCGGCAAGACGGCTTCGGAGACCTGCTCCTTGTAACAGACGAAGATCTTGTCGCCGCGAACAAGCCCATGCCGGGATACGTAAGGTTCGCGCGCCGTGAATTCCTCCACCAGGAAGCCCGCATCGGCGAGCCGGAGGCGAATATCGGAACC
The DNA here is from genome assembly GCF_058783685.1 of Allobosea sp. FW305-C-101. Classification (NCBI taxonomy): domain Bacteria; kingdom Pseudomonadati; phylum Pseudomonadota; class Alphaproteobacteria; order Hyphomicrobiales; family Alloboseaceae; genus Allobosea; species Allobosea sp. FW305-C-101. The sequence goes on from NZ_JBYSYT010000001.1 coordinate 1,517,942, forward strand.
ATAGAAGCGAACGTGATCCGACTGGCCAAAATAAAGGCTTCGCTTGGCAGCAGAGGTAGCCGCCTCGTCCTCGTAGGTATCGTCCCAGCCTTCGACAACCGGCGTCATCAGAAGTGCCACGCCTCCCGGCCGCAGGATGCGATGGATCTCCCGCATAGCCTTGCGGTCGTCGACATGCTCGAGGACATGCGAGCAAACCACGATATCATGAGATGCTGGAGCGAGGTCGATCGCCTCGATGTTCAGAACCCTGCGCGCCCTTCGCTCGGAGAGGTCGGCGCTATCGTAGGAGCGCGCCATCTGGCTCAGCTGATGCCCAAGTTCGGGCTCCGGCGCGAAATGCAGCAGGTCCGACTGAGCAACCAGGCCGGCATTCTCGTCGATCCAGAGCTTCAGCAAACGGTGACGTTCCAGGCTGCCGCAAGATGGACAATGCGCATCGAACCGCGGCGGCTGGCCAAAGGCCATGAAACGGCCGTGGTAGCCGCACACATTGCAGTGCCGCGGATGCATGCCCATGAGACGCGGAATTGTCGCCGCGACATATGCTGCATGCCGCGCAAGCCTGTAGGCTACGCGCCCTGCTCTCCACGCCATGGATTGCCCCGAATCACCTCTGCCGCCGCGATCACTGTGCCGACAGGATTAAATCCTTGTCCAGCGCCTTGGCGCGCGTGAAGTCTTTCAGGAAAGACCGTCAAATCTGCCTTGATGGCAATATCCGCAAAAGCGCATTTCCAGGAACTAGAGAGGCTATTCGCTCCACTCATCCACAGCCTGTTACCGCGAACGGGCTCGACGTCATTTCTCTCGAAAGGCACGGGCCATCTGGTCACTGACCGGCTTGAGCAAATACGATAACATGCTGCGCTGCTGCGTCTGGATGAAGGCCTCGACCGGCATGCCGGGAACGAGCTTGGCCGTTCCGAGCTTATCGATTTCCTTTTGCTCGAGCGCGATCCGTACGCTGAAGAAGCTCGCCCCGGTCCGCTTATCGGTCTCCGCATCCGCCGAGACACGGTGGACCACGGCATCGATCTCGGGCGTCGTGCGTGCGCTGAAGGACGGGAATCGCAGTGTGCTGGCCTGCCCGACATGCACCTGATCGATATCGGTGGGCGAGACCCGGACATCCACCGCCAACGCATCCTGGTTCGGGACGATCATCATCACCGGCTCGTTGGGAGGGAGGACCTCTCCCTTCACATGCACCTGCAGCTGATGGACGATACCGCTCTGGGGAGCGCGAAGATCGGTCTTGCGCAGCTGATCGTCAGCCGCGATCCGCCTTTCGCGCAATTCGGAGCTTCTCGCCTGAATCTCGCGCAGCTCTTTGGCGACCTCGCTGCGGAGATCCTGATCGATCTGCAAAATCTGGAGCTCGGTTTCGCTGACCCTGCCGCCGGCGGCGGCCAGAGCCGAAACGAGGCGCCCGCCTTCACCGCTGGTGCGGACAGAATCGCGCTCGATGGCCGTCACACGCGAAATCGGCACCAAATTCTTGCGCCAGAGTTCGCGAACGCTCTCGATCTCCTTGCCCATCAAAACCACCTCCTGCTTGTTGGCGGCGATCTGGGCGTTCAACCCCTCCATCTCCTTGTGGAGCTGGGATATGCGCTCTCTCAGCTGGGCGCGCTGGCCTTTGCGTGCCTCGTCCCTCAGGTCGAAGACGCGCTGTTCGCTGGTGATGAGCTTGTCGACCCGCGGCTCCGCCTTGGCCTGCTCGCGCAGCTCCGCCGGGAACGATATCGTCGCACGACCGTCGCGCTCAGCCTCCAGACGCGCCTGGCGGGCCATCATCTCATCGAGATTACTTTGGATGACGCCGAGATTCGAGCGCAGCACGACGTCGTCGAGACGCAGAAGAAGATCGCCCGCTTCAACCCGCGCACCCTCCTTGACCAGAAGCTCACCGACCGTGCCGCCGCTCTGGTGCTGGATCTTCTTCACCTCGGATTCGATGACGACCTGGCCACCGCCGATGACCGCTCCGGAAATCTGCGTGCCGTAGGCAAGCCCGCCGAGCCCGAACACCAGTGCCAGCACGATGGCGACGCCGCCGCGCAGATAGCCGCGGATCGAAGCCATGGCCTCGCGCGACGAGACAGGCAGCTCGGGCGGGTTCGCCTCTTTCACAACGATATCCCGCGCCATCGCCTCCACCATGTTCCACGCAACCCATCGAGCATAGCACGGATGGAGACGATCCGTCAGAAAGAGAACCGAAAAGAGATAACGCCGGGCACGAGCCCTGATATTGTCAGGGCACGTAACCTGTCTTGCGCTCGAAATAGGCGCAATCCGCGTCCAGTGCCCGCACCCGCTCTGCGGGGACCCCGGAATAGATGCCGTGCGTCTCCTCGAACGCCCGGTGCAATGTCGAATTGGCGGCAAGCACGCTGAAATCCGGCAAGATCGCGCCCTTCAGCACCACCGAAGCGGCGCCGACGAAGCAATACTGCCCGATGCGCACCGGAGCGGACACCTGCCGGTTCCGCTTGATACTGATCGCGTGGGTCAGGATATGCGTTCCGGCTCCCGCGATCGTCGTGAAACGGCCGATCTCGATCCGGTTGCAGCAGTCGATCATGTGATGGCCGGTGATGGACGCATGCTCGCCCAGAATGATTTCCGGGCTGCGACCGGTCTCGTCGCCGAAATGCTTCGCGTTCCGGCTGCCGATGCCGCTGATGTGGTTGCGGTTGCCGATCTTCGACATAGCCAGCATTTCCAGCCGGTCGAACGACTTGATGAGGTTGAGATGCCCGATCCGCGCCCCCTCCTCCAGAACGAGTTCGTCGAGCAGCACCAACGAAAAGCCGATTCGCGCCGTCGGCGCGATGCGATAGCCGAACAGTCGATTCAGCAGCCGGCGCCTGACGCTCCAGGGCAACACGAACAGCAACATGCTACCGAGAATCTTCAGGCGCATCGAAAACTTCCGCAGCTATAATCGATCGGACCGATGCCCTGTACCGTCCAGCTGGATTTTACGCAAAGAGAGGCGTGCCTTCTCCCTGCGTTCAAGGCACCTAAGATCGCGATTTCAGAACACGCGCCGGAACACCGGCAACCACCGAGCCGGCAGGCACATCACGGGTCACGACGGCGTTGGCTGCCACCACCGCATTGGCACCAACCGTCACAGACCCGAGGACGACGGCTCCCGCATAAAGGACCACCCCATCCTCGATGGTCGGATAAAGCTCGGACGGCACGGTGGATGAATCGGGCGCGCGCGAAAGACCGAGCGTCACATTCTGATAGATTGTAACGCCTTTACCGATTCGTACGCCTTCGCCCAGAACGATGCCTACCGGATGGGGCAGCTTGAGCCCGCCGCCGATCCTGACACCTGCCGAGATGTAGCATCCTGTCAGTAGCACCGAGACGCGCCAGAGCAGCATCGCGAGAAGGCGCCCCAGAGGCCCCCAACGCCGCAGCCGAACGACCGCTCGATGCAAAGCTACAGTGAAGAAGCCAGGACTATAAATCAGACCAATGAGGAAGCCAATCGACGTGCGGCGACCGGTGTTTACCCAGAGGTCGTCAAAAAGCGGGCTCATCACGGCCTAAACCAAATTGTAGCAATGGCGCGTTAATGCCACTATTGCACTGCAACAGCAATGCATCATTCCGATGAACTTGATTGTAATCGCTTGCAGCAACGTATCATGCCCCCAACGCCCGTCCTATTTCTCGCACCGGTCCCCAATTTTAAAGGCGGAGCTGAGCGGTCGCTCATGGATTTGATGGCCAATCCAAGCGTCCGGCCTTATCTGGCGGTGCCGGCAGAGGGGCCACTCAGCCGCAAAGCTTCCGAATTGGGCATCCCTTTCGACGTCGTCGATTTCGGTTCAGTCAGCACGATCCGGCGCCCCTTCCGTTTGCGGGACGGCTTTGCGGCCGGTGCCGACTTCTGGCGCGCCGCGCGACGCCTGAAGGAGCTTGCAGCCGATCGCGGCGTGGCGCTCGTGCACAGCAACGGCCTCAAAGCCCATGCCATCGCCATCGCGGCGCGCCGCCTTGGCGGCAAGCCGGCGGTGATCCACATCCGCGACATCGCCAACACCGCGGTCGAAAGGATGACATGGCGAGCCTTCCAGATGGCTTCGGATCGAGCCATCCTGGTTTCCCGCGCGTGCTGGCCGCACCAGGCACTGCCGGCCAATACGCATGTCGTCTATAATGGCTTCGATGTGCCGGACGAACGCTCGCCGGTCCGAACGGACGGTAGCATCGCAATCGGCTTCGCCGGGCGCATCCATCCTGCCAAAGGCCTGCATATCCTCATCGACGCGCTCGCTATCGCCCGGCGCCAACAACCGCAACTAAGGGTGATCGTCCGCGGGACTTTCGCTGAGGAAACGCCTGGCTACGAAGGCGAAATCCGCGACCAGATCGCGAGCCGGGGCCAGGCCGAGGCGGTTTCCTTCGAAGGCTTCGTCTCCGAGCCTGCCCAGGTCTATCGCGACATCGACATCATGTGCGTTCCGTCGACCACGCCCGACCCCCTGCCTCGCTCGGTGATGGAAGCGATGGGGCGGGGCCTGCCGGTTGTGGCGACGCGTTCCGGTGGCATTCCGGAGATGATCGTCGACGGCGAGAGCGGGTTCATCGTCGATGACGCGGAGATGCTGGCGAATGCGCTGGTCAAACTCGCCGGCGATCCGCTCTTGCGCGGCCGCATCGGGGACCACGCGCGCGAACGATGTCTCGAAATGTTTACTCTTTCGACGCTACATCGGGAGACGTCCCGCATATACGGGCTCGTGGCGGGTAGCCGGGCGTGAGCGCTTTTTCCACCGACATGAAGCCCTCTCACGGGAGCGCTGCTGCAGTGTCTGTCCGCAGGGTTGGAATCGACGCCCTCTATGTGGTGATCTCCACCGCTGCGATGGCCCTGCTGCAATGGCTGATCATGGCCGCGATCGCGCGGATCGATGGGCCAGCAGCCCTCGGCTACTATACCCTCGCACAGGCCTTCGCGACGCCGGCAGGCTATCTCGCGTGGCTCGCAATGCGGCAACAGTTGCTGGTTTCCCGCGAGGACGGCGCGTCGCCGGCCGATTTCATGGCCCTGCGAATCGTCATCCCGCTGCTGCTCTTTGCGGCAATCCTGTCCTTCATCGATTTCTATTACGCCTCCGCCGGCCTCCTCGCGATCAGCTTCGGCGTTTTCGCGATCAAGTATGCCGAGGGCTTTTTCGACCTCGTCTACGGCTGGCTTCAGCAGGCAGGCCAGACGCGCCTCGTCGCCATGACGTCGCTGTCGCGCTGCGCGGTCTCTTTCGCTGCCTTCGCCGCGATTTACCTCTGGGCTCGCAACCTGCCGCTCGCCCTGACGGCTATCGCGGCGATCTGGCTCGTGCTGTTCGTCGCGCAGCGTCGGCGGCTCTGGTCCTTGGTCGGGCTTCGCGAGCTCGGCGACATGTCGCCGAAGCGTCTGATGAAGCTTGCACGTATCAGCGTGCATCTTGCTCCGCTCGCAGTCTCGCTCGCGGTGATGTCCTTCACGGTCAATGCCCCGCGCTTTTTGCTCGAACATCTCTTCGGCGCGGAGGAACTCGGCCATTTCGCCGCCTCCTATCATTTTCTCGCATTGGGGTCGGTCGTCGTCGGTTCCCTCGGCCATTCGCTGCTTCCCGGCCTGTCGAAGGCCGTCAAGGAGGGCCGCCAGCGCAGCTTCTGGAAGCAGCTGCTCTTTCCGGCCCTGCTGATGCAGCTTCTGGCTGCCCTGGGCGTCGGACTTGCCTGGATGTTCGGCTCGCAGATACTGGGCCTGGTCTATGGCCAACGCTTCGCCGGATATGGCATGCTGCTGGTCTGGGCTGCGGCGGTCGCCGGCCCGTTCTATGGCGCGGCGCTCCTGACAAACGGCCTGCACGCTGCCCAGATGAAGCGTTCGCTTCTCGGCGCCCAGATCGTCGGCTTCGCGGTGCTCGTCACTGCCACCCTCTTGTTGGCGCCGCGCATGGGACTACCGGGCGGCTTCGCCGGCATCCTGCTGGGCGCGCTGGCCCAAGCCTTGGCGAGCGCCGTGCAACTGATGCGCTTCTGGCGCGCTCACCCGGGCGCAACGCCCCTGCCCTAACTGCGGCACTCCGCCGCACCCGAACGATGCTAGCTTTGGCCGCTCAGATGCATGAAGACCCCAGCGGACGACAGGAGAGCTGAAGAGTGAAAACCGCGATCGCCCATGACTGGCTTCCGGTCTATAGCGGTGCCGAACAGGTCCTGACCCAGATGATGAAGGTCGTGGGACCTTCGGACCTCTACACGCTCTACGAGTTCCTTTCCGAAGCGGATCGGAAGAAGCTTGGAGCGTCACGGATCATCACGAGCTACCTTGATCGGCTGCCCTTCAAGAAACAGATCTACAGGCACACTTTCCCACTCTGTCCGGGGGCAATGGAGAGCTTTGACCTGTCGGATTACGACCTGATCCTCTCCTCTTCGGCAGCATTCGCGAAGGGGGTGATCGTCCATCCGCATCAGCGGCATGTTGCCTATATCCATACCCCGCCGCGCTACGCCTGGGACCAGACGTTCGAATATCTGTCGCGCTCGTCCCTCTCCAAGCCGCCGATCGGCATTCTCTTGCGCAGCAGCCTGCATCGCCTGCGGATCTGGGACGCCCGTACCGCGCATGGCGCGGATACGCTGCTGGCGAATTCGACCGTCGTCAGGCGGCGCATCGAGCAGATTTACGGCCGGGACTCGATCGTGGTGCACCCGCCCGTGGATGTCAGCCGGTTCCCGATTTGCGAGGACAAGGACGATTATTTCGTCGTCGCCTCCCGTCTCGTTCCCTACAAGCGGATCGACCTTGTCGTCGATGCTTTCAAGCAGTTGCCAGACAAGCGCCTCATCGTCGTCGGCGACGGACCGGAGATGAGCAAGCTCCGCGCGATTGCGGGCCCCAACGTAACCTTCAAGGGCCATGTTCCGCGCAACGACCTGGTCGAAACCATCCGCCGGGCGCGTGCCTTCATTTTCGCCGCCTATGAGGATTTCGGCATCGTGATGGCAGAGGCACAAGCCGCCGGCACACCCGTGATCGCCTATCACCGTGGCGGCGCGGAGGATATCGTGACCCCGCTCGGGAAGCCGAAGCCGACCGGAATGTTGTTCAAGCGTCAGGACAGCGATGCGATCGTCGAAGCCATTCGCCATTTCGTCGACCGCGCCGCCGACATCCATCCCGCAGACTGCCATGAAAAGGCGCTGAGCTTCTCGAACGAAGCGTTTCAGCGGCGCCTGCACCGTGTGATCGACCTCACGATGGATAAGTCCTTCACGCGTGACACGATCGGCCGTTTGGTCGCTCAACTCGCCAACGCTGCCTGAAGCGTCGGCGAACTGAGCAGATTTCATTCAGCACCGAGCCTCAAACGCGCGCGGCCTATAGTTTCGGCCCGAAACGTGGATTGCGGTTTTCGGGAAAAAGCCGATGCAGGATCACATATCTGGAACATCGGACTGAATACGATATTCAGTCCGATGTTCCGCTCCGGCTCGCGGAGAGCTGCCTCCACTCTCAATAGGCCAAGATCGTCCCGCGGATTTCTGCAACCTGATAGCTGCTATCAGGCAGTTTCAGGTCCGACAAAATGACGGGAGCGGGAAGCGCGGGCCGTGGCTGCTCCAGGCGCAGAGCAGGCTTCGGCTGAGGCGCCTGGGCAATGAGCTGCGGACGATCGACCTCGACCCAGTAGAGCGGGCTCCGGGCAGACTGCATTTTCTCCCACCGGTAGTTGCTTTCCGCCGTATGCACGATCTGCGAGCGCAGATTGTCGAGGATGAAATCCCCGCGATCGGTCCTCACGACCAAGACGAGATGCGCCTCGCCGCGCGGCGTCCAAACCGCGGCGAAAAGGAGCGCCCCCTGCGGCCAACCCAGAGCAATCAACTCATGCCGCTTCTGCACGGCGTAATCGTCGCAATCCCCAGCCGACACATTCAGTGACCAGATATCCTGTCCGGGAGCATCAGCCTTCGGCGATATCCGGCGGTTGACCGAAAGATTGACCGATTGCATCTGCTCCTGACGCTCAGTTGTCAGAGCCATCGGCTCGGCGGCCGAGGCCGAGCAATCGGAAGCATATTGCATACAAAATCGAATAAACCCCATCGGGGCCAGAGTGTAGCCTCGCTCAACGAGCGGTGACGCGGCGACCACGCGATCGATGTTCAACGAAGATACCTTAACCGGCTTCGCCTCAGCTGTCATAGACGCGCAAAGAACCGCCAACGGGATCGCAAATTTCGAGATCAGGCTCATATTCAAGCTCCTCATGGAGCCATTCATACGAGACTGAATTTGAGATCACGTGGAGGAATGTAGTCGAATACTTTCAGACAGATTCAACGACTATTAACCTAACTATCCGCCCGGCGCGATGCCCCAAAATACATGGAAACCCGAAGCGGCGAGGCCGAGCGGCTCGTTTGCAACCGCCTGCCGGCCGCGCCGCGTGCTCCAAGCGATGCTATCGTGGGTAACGCCGCGGCGGCGGCGCCGGAGGCGGCAGGCTTTCGGCGTCTGGCCTCGTCCCGGTCGCGACGATGGCGCGATAGACCTGCGCATAGCGAGCTGGCGAGAGCGCCTTCAGCCGGGCTTCCAGCAACGTCCTGCCATCGGGCGAAGTAGAGGCATAGACTGCCGCAATATCCTGCGGAAAGGCCTCGCTCATGAATACCGCGAGTTCGTTCTCGAACTGCGTCGCAATGCCTTCGACGCCGGACGCCGAGAGGCGCGCCGCAAAGGGAATGCGCGCCCGCATGATCCAGAGATCGGCAGGGGCGGACAGATAGGAGGCCTGCAAAGCCCGCACCACATCTGGAGTCGGCCCGCTGCGCTGGACCTCGACCATAGCAAGCCGCAACCAGCCATTGCCGTCCAGGGGTGAGCATCGCAGCAAATCGCGCAGCGCGACCGCGGCATCGTCCAAGGCATCGTCGAAGCGCGCGAACTGGTCTGCTTCGACCGCCGCATCAACGGTCGCCAGTCGCATCGTGGCGAGTGCGCGTGCGGCTGAGAGGTTGCACAGGCCTGCCGGGCGGGGCAGTTGCGGATCGGCGATGGCCCCGCGTCCGGGAATACGACTGAAACGCGAGCCCGATTCGAGCCGCTGAGCATCCTGCATCAACGGCCAAGCACGGACATATTCAACTAAGCCATAGCCGGTCGCCGCAAGCCCGGCGACAGCAACGACGCAGGCGAAGGCTCTGCCGACGAGAAGAGATCCCACAAACGATCAGCCGATCTCAATAGGACGAGTAGGTATAGAAATTGCGCTTGTCGGAGATGTAATTCCCGATCCGGTCCGGATCGGCCTTATTCAGGATTGCCCCGATGCATTTCGCATGAACACTTGGGTTGTGATCGAGCATATTGCGTACGCTCTCGCGCGGCGTATCTCCCCACTCCGCCACAAGCAGGAAATTTGGAATGATCGGCTCGATGGCGCGCGCATCGACCAACGCGCCAAGCGGCGGCAGATCGATGATAATATAGTCGAATTGCGAGGCAGCGGCCTCGACCAATCGTTTCATGCCCTCAGATCGCAGGATTTCGCTCGAATGCGCCACGCGCAGATCGGGCGGCGAGGCAAGCAGCCAGACCTTCAACCCACCAAGCTGTTTCAGCGCTGAGCTGAGGGGCTCCTTGCCCTGGACCACCTCTGCCAAACCGATTGTCGCATCTTTGGCCAGTTCACGCGAAAGCCCGCAGCGGCGAAGATCTCCGTCGATCAGCAACGTGCGTGCGCCCGTGCTGCCCAAGAGCATGGCGAGGTTCACAGAAATCGTGGTCTTGCCTTCGCCGCTATGGGACGACACCAGGCCGAGGATCTTGGCGCCGGAGCCCGGCTGCTCGAAATCGAGCGTGACCTTGATCGTCCGCATCGTATCGGCAAGCCGCGAGAGCGGCTCCGTAATCGACGCAATCATGTAAGGGCTGATCATCGCCAGAGGCGACTTCTGATCTGGCTTGGGAGCCGAACTCGTCGACATCAGCGGAACGATGCCGAGGAACTCGACACCGAGCTCCGAGCGAACCTGATCGCCGGTGCGGAAGGCGATGTCGCGATACTCCCGGATCATCCCGATACCGATGCCACTGGCAAGGCCGGCCACGAGGCTGAAGGCGAGCACAAGCATCGTCCGAGGCTGGCTCGCCGAACTCGGCTTGGTCGCCCGCGTGATCACGCGGGCTTCGGTTACCGGATAGGTCTGCTGCTGGATCAATTCCTGATTGCGCTGCAGGAAGGTCTGATAGAGTCCGCGATAGCTCTCGGCTTCGCGCTCCTTCTCGCGCAACGTGACCAGCGTCATGTTGTCCGCGGCATTGGCTCCGATCAGCTTGTCGAGGCTCTCCTGAAGCGATTGCTCGCGCTCACGGCTGGTCTGCAGCTCGCTCTTGACGCTTTCGGCGATGCGACCGAGTTCGGCAAAGACCTGATCCTCGTAGTCACGCAACTCCTTGCGCGCAGAGATGACCTGGATGTGATTGGTTCCGAGCCGATCGACCAATTCCGAGAGGCGTTTGGACGCGGTCAGGTAACGCGTCCGCAGATCGTTGATGACGGGGCTCGTCAGAGCCTCCGGCACGGCAGCGTTCATCTGCCGGCCTGCGATGATCGACTGGATCTGTGCGAAACGTGCCTCGGCGAGCGCACGTTGCGAGCGGGCGAGGCTGAGCTGCGTGTTAAGCTCGGACAGCGCCTGATCGTTGATCAGCCGGCCTCCGGCCAAAATCAGATTGTTCTTCTCGCGGAACTGCTGCACCGCACGATCGCTCTCAAGCGATTTTTCGCGCAACTCGGCAATGCGGTCCTGCAGCCACGCGCTCGCACGGCGGGTCGCGTCGTATTTCGAATCGAGCTGCTCAATCAGATATCCATCGGCGATCGCATTGGTGATCGTCACCGCCTTGGCGGGATCACGCGAAAGAAAATCGACTGAGAGAATAAAGGTCTTGTTCAGCCGCTGGACATTGAGTCGCTGCAAGATCTTGTCGGACACCTTGCGTCGCAGCTCGGCCTGCGCGGCCTCGATGTCACTGCTACTGCGCGGCAACAGCCACCCGAACAGGCTCGAGAACAGCGAGACATCCGCATACTCTGGATCTTCCAACAGCTTGAGCTTGTCGATCACGCCGTCGATGACGCGTTGCGACTTGAGAACCTCCACCTGACTGTCGATCGCGCTGTTCGCGAGCACGATCTGCGTATCCTCCGGCTTGTTCGCTCCGAAGTTACGGCCGTCGATCAGAATATCGGCTGATCCGGTATAGAGCTTCGTAGCCGTGGCCAGATAGATCGCCGCCAGCAACACGCAGATGACGATGGCTCCGATGATGACTTTAGCCTGGCGCCGCGCACCCGCCAAAATCCCGTCGAGGTCGATCGTCGTGCCCTCGGCGTCATCGCGAGCGGAACCGGCGCCATCGCTGCGATGATGGATTTGCTGAAGCATGATATCCGATGGTCCTTCGCTGGACGGCTTGTCGGGCGCGGCTTGAACTACCGGACGGGGCTGACCGAGCCACCTCCCAGGGTAATGTTAATCACCACCGAACTGCCGCCGGCACCGAATGTGCTGACGGTCGCATTATTGCGCAAACGCGAAAGGCTCACGCCTCCACTGCTCGCCACGCCACCACCGGCGCCGGAGGTGTCACCACCGCCCGGCGATCCGCCGATACCGCCGGCAGCCGCAGCTCCACCGGCTGCCGCGCCACCGATCGCCGCTGTGGCCACATCACCGGAACTGGACACGAAGGCGGTCGTGAGCGGCGCCAAGCCGGCCCGGATGATCAACTGCTGGATGATCTGGGCGACATCAGGGCGCTGCCTCACACAGGCCCTGGCCGCTTGCGCCAGCCCGGCGCCGATAGCCGCCGTTTGGCCTGGACTGGCATTCCGGGCCAAATCGATCAGCATCGGGACCGTATGAACGTCGGTTCCGGCAAGTCCCCTGACATCCTGCGCCATGCGACCGCCGCCGTCCGGATAGGGGGTCAGCAAATTCTGAGGCGTCGAACGAAAAGCCACGACCGCGGAAGGATCGATCGCCAGCGGCGACAAAAAGCACGAAGGAGAGCCGGTCAGCAGCGTCATCGGATCCGGCCCGGCATCGGGCACCGGCGTCGCCGCAGGCTGAGACTGAGCTTCAGTGGCGGTGCCAGACGGAGGCACAACCGAAGGGGTCGGCAAAGCCGTGGGCGCAGCGGCTGGCTGGACGGTCCCGGGCGCTCCCTGGGCCTGCGCCGAAGCACTCGCAACGAGACAGGCGACGATCGCGAACGATGCCCTCAGGCACGAAAGGCTCTCGGTCTTCATGGGCATGTTCTACTGTCTCGACAAAGCGGTGGAACAATACTGCCTGACCCAGCGAACAAAAGCAAGAAATGCACCGCCAAACGCGCTTCAACACACATACGACGACGACGGCGAGTCGACCCGGGCAACGGCAGAATCGAACCAGGGCGCTTTTCTCGCCAGCCAGCACGGGAAACCGGCACCGTTTACCAAGAATGCCCTTGGGAGCCAGCGAAACAACATTGTAAGAATTGACACATAGCATTTATGCCACAGGGAACCCTCAAAGGTTCTACGGAACATCATCGCATCTTGCTCGCGCCATGCCCTCGGTGTTAGCAGAGGGCCGGATGGGGACGATATGCTAACTGGTCTGATACGGTTCACGGCAGCCGGAGTGCTCGCGGTTTCGGTCTCGGCATGCACGTTCTTGCCTCGCTCGGGACCCGACCACCGTCAACTCGCGACCGAGGCTGCGGGTTCAGTGGCGCCGGAAGCCCGGCAGCCGGACCTTGCCTATGCGCTGGTCGATCTCTCCGACACGATCGTCAAGGCATCCGTTGCGTCTGCTCCGGGCTCGATCCATCAGTCTTTCGGCGGCGGTAAGGGCGGGGCCCCCGATATCAGGGTTGCGGTCGGCGATACGCTTCAGGTCACGATCTTCGAAGCCGTCTCGGGCGGGCTCTTTATTCCGAAGGATTCGGGAACTCGCCCCGGCAACTTTGTCACGCTCCCCTCCCAGGTCGTGGAGCGCAGCGGTGCGATCACCGTGCCTTATGCGGGGCGGGTGCCTGTCGTCGGCAAGAGCCTGAACGAGATTCAGGAAGACATCGTTTCCCGCCTTTCCAATCGCGCGATCGAGCCGCAGGTCCTGGTCACGTTCGCCGACCGCGGGTCCGAGGTCGCCGTCGTCGGGGACGTCAATTCGTCGGCAAAGCTCAAGGTCAATTTCGAAGGCGACCGCGTGCTGGACATGATCTCCCGCGCCGGCGGCCTGCGCTATGCCGGCCATGAGAGCTACGTCACGCTGCAGCGCCGCGGCCGGAAGGCAACGGTCTATTTCAACCGGCTCGTCCAGGAGCCGCGCGAGAATATCTTCGTCGCGCCTGGCGACACGGTCTATGTCTATCGTGAGCAGCGCTTCTTCACCGCCTTCGGCGCGTCCGGGTTGCAAGGCCGCTTCGATTTCGACGCGGAGAAGCTTTATCTCGCCGACGGCGTCGGCAAGGCGGGTGGCCTGCTGGATAATCGAGCCGATCCGGGCCAGGTCTTCATGTACCGCATGGAGAGCCGCCGCATGCTTGAGCAGCAGGGTGTTTCCCTGGAGAATTTCCCGGCCGACCAGAAGCAGATTCCGACGATCTATCGCGTCAACATGCGCCAGGGCCAAGGCCTGTTCCTGGCGCAGCGGATGGAAATGCGCGACCGCGACGTCATCTACGTCTCGAACGCCGATCAGGTCGAGCTGACCAAGTTCCTCAATCTGGTCAACGACATCTCGTCGACGGTCTCGGGCGTATCCAACGACGCGCTCGTTACGCGGAACTCGATCAGAGCTCTGAGAAATTGATGGTTCGCGCCGGGAGATGACAAGCTCCCGGCGCATTCCGTCCCTGAGCGAGCCGCTATCGCTGCTGCACCCGTCATGGCTCTTCGACACCTGACGGACGCCGGAACGGGACGCTCAGACCCACAAGGTCTTTGTTGTATGGCGGCTTCGCTGAAACGGGCCTTCGGTTCTTCAGGTGAACCGGCATCCACTTCGCTCGAAAATGCTCGTGCAGCCTGCGCGCGGATCTCGCGAATAGGGGATCTGGTTCGGCCAGAAGGCCAACCTGCAACATCCTAGGGGCGAACGCTGATCTGTTCGAGGATGTCGAGCGTTTTAGCCAGCGGCTGCCCCCACATCTCGAAGAGCGTTTGATCGAGCGAATCTCGGGCCATGTTCGTTGCCGAGATAATTGGGTGCTAGGCCGGACCGGGCTGCCATCAAACAGGCTTGCGCTTGTGGAGGCGCTGGCCGGCGAGCCTGCGCTGAAGCGTTATCACTTGCTGCCGGGCGTGTGCGGCGACCTGCTCGCCACACTCGGCCGTCATCGAGAGGCGGCCGAGGCCTTCGAAAGCCCTCTCGGGCTCATGCAGAACGCCCGGGAGCGGGCGCTGATGCAGGAAAGAGCGGCGGAAGGAGCGCGCGACGGGTCAGTGACACGCCGCTCCGCCGCGCCCGCTCAAGCCGCGCTTTCGGCTTCGTTGCCTTCGGGGGCTGCGATGCCGCGGCCGACATCGGCATAGGCGAAGCCCTTGGCCCGGACCTGCTCGGCCCGGTAGACATTGCGCAGGTCAACCAGGACCGGCGCCGCCATCGCCGCCTTGACCCGATCGAGATCGAGCGCGCGGAAGATGTTCCATTCGGTCACGATCACCGCCGCGTCCGCGCCCGCCACGCATTCATAGGCGTCGCCGCAATAGGTCACGCCCGCCGGCAGCACCGCCTTGGCCTGCTCCATGCCCTCCGGATCATAGGCGCGGATCGTTGCGCCGCCGTCGAGCAGGGCCGTGACCACCGCGATCGAGGGTGCGTCGCGCATGTCGTCGGTGTTCGGCTTGAAGGTCAGGCCCAGCACAGCGACCGTCTTGCCCCTGACCGCGCCGCCGCAGGCCGCGATCACCTTGCGCCCCATCGCGCGCTTGCGCTGGTCGTTCACCGCCGCCACCGTCTCGACGATGCGCGAGGGCGTGCCGTAATCCTGCGCCGTCTTGATCAGGGCCAGCGTATCCTTCGGGAAGCAGGAGCCGCCATAGCCCGGCCCGGCATGCAGGAACTTGCCGCCGATGCGGTTGTCGAGGCCCATGCCGCGCGCCACGTCCTGAACATTGGCGCCGACCTGCTCGCAGAGATCGGCGATCTCGTTGATGAAGGTGATCTTGGTCGCCAGGAAGGCGTTGGCCGCGTATTTCGTCAGCTCGGCGGTGCGCCGGCCGGTGTTCAGGATCGGCGCGTTGTTGAGATAGAGCGGCCGGTAGATATCGGCCATCACCGTGCGGGCGCGCTCGTCATCGGTGCCGACGACGATGCGGTCCGGCCGCTTGAAATCCTCGATCGCCGCGCCCTCGCGCAGGAATTCCGGATTGGAGACCACGGCGTAATCGGCATCCGGCCGCAGTTCCCGGATGATGCGCTCGACCTCGTCGCCGGTGCCGACCGGGACCGTCGACTTGGTCACGATCACCGTATAGCCCTTGATCGCCCCGGCGATCTCGCGGGTCGCGGCATAGACATAGGACAGGTCGGCGAAGCCGTCGCCGCGGCGGGAGGGTGTGCCAACCGCGATGAAGACCGCATCGGCCTGCGCGACCGGGCCGGCGAGATCGGTGGTGAAGGACAGCCGCCCCGCCGCCGCATTCGTCCGCACCAGGTCGGACAGACCGGGCTCGAAGATCGGGATCTCGCCGCGCTTCAGAGCCGCGACCTTCGCCTCGACCTTGTCGACGCAGACCACCTCATGTCCAAAATCGGCAAAGCAAGCCCCAGACACAAGTCCTACGTAGCCGGAACCAACCATCACGATCTTCATTTTTTGCTCCTTAGAAACGCCAATGACGCGGAGGCATCGCCTTCGCGTCTTGCTGCCGGCAAGCCCTACATGGCTGCGGGCGGCTCGCCCTCGTGCGCCTCAGGTGCGCGCGTAAATGTCCTCGATCCGCACGATATCGTCTTCTCCCGTATAGCTGCCGACCTGAACCTCGATGAGCTCCAGGTCGATCTTGCCGGGATTCGCCATCCTGTGCGTGCAGCCGATCGGCAGATAGATCGACTCGTTCTCGTGGACGAGACGTATCGTACCGTCGAGCGTGACCTCGGCGGTTCCCCTCACCACGACCCAATGCTCCGAGCGGTGAAAGTGCTTCTGCAAGCTCAGCTTTCCACCCGGTTTGACATTGATCCGCTTGACCTGGAACCGCGCGCCGATATCGATCCGCTGATACCAGCCCCAGGGGCGATACATCCGCAGGTGCTCAACCGCTTCCGGGCGCCCCCGCTGCTTGAGCTCCTCGACCAGCGCCTTGACCCTGGCAGCTTCCGATTTCGCCGCGACGAGGACAGCATCGCGCGTGGCGACGACAATCATGTCACGCAGGCCGATACCGGTGACCAGCATATCATCGCTGCGCAGCAAGGAGCCGGAGGTATCGAGGGCGACGACCGGCCCCTGCAAGACGTTGTCGGCGCCGTCCTTCGCCATCACCTCGTGGATCGAGTCCCATGCCCCGACATCGGACCAGTCGAAATCCGCAGACAGGACCCCGGCCTTGTCGGTCTTTTCCATCACCGCGTAATCGATCGAAATCTTCGTGATCTCGGCGAACGCTGCCGGGTCGAGCCGGATGAAATCGAGATCGGTCTTCGCCGCGTCCAGCGCGGCGCGAGCGCCTGCGAGCACCTGCGGGGCAAAGCGTTCGAGCTCGGCGAGCATGGTCGCCGTCGAGAAAACGAAATTGCCGCTGTTCCAGAGGAAGCCGCGATCGAGATAACCTTGTGCCGTCGCCGCGTCCGGCTTTTCCACGAAGCGCGCCAGGCGCCGCGCCTTGTCCGAACCCAGTGTCTCGCCCGGCTCGATATAGCCATAGGCCGTCGAAGGCTGGTTCGGAACAATGCCGAGCGTCATGATCCGCCCGTCGGCTGCGAGCGCAGCCGCCTCCAGGCAGTCTGCCCGGAAAGCATCCGCATCCATCACCACATGATCCGCCGCCAGCGCCATCGCGACGGCGTCGGGTGAGCCGGCCTGGGCGAAAAGCGCGCCAACTGCCACGGCGGCGGCCGAGTCGCGGCGCTCAGGCTCAAGGATGATATCGCCGGCGATGCCGAGCACATGCATCTGCTCGGCCACGACAAAGCGGAATTCCTGGTTGGTGATGACGACCGGCCGCCCGAATTGCGGGCCTTGAACCCGGAGCAACGTCGTCTGGAACGTCGACAGCCCGTCATCCAGCAGGTTGATGAACTGCTTGGGCATCGAGTCCCGCGACACCGGCCAAAGTCGAGTTCCCGCGCCGCCAGCCATGATCAGCGGCGTGACGATGACCCTTGTTCCGTCCCCGTTGGCTGGCTGAAGAGCGGGGGACCGGCTGGGTGCTGACGTTGATTCAACAGGCATGAAAAGGATCCATCGACGTGGAGAGACGCTGCTCTACCTCGCGCGCAAAAACCACAACGATCAGTAGGTATGCTTTATGTTGAAAAGCGTCCCGAAGGTTCGCGCAATGATCCGGATATCGAGCCAGATGCTGGCGTTCTCGACATACCAGAGATCCAGCTTAACGCGCTCAGCCATGCTTTCCGTGGTCGGCGTTTCGCCACGGCTGCCATTGACCTGAGCCCAACCCGTCAGTCCGGGCTTGACGTGCTGGCGATAGGGATAATCGCCGATCAGCTGCTCGTAATATTCGTCATGAGCCATGGCGTGCGGCCGCGGCCCCACGATGGACATCTCTCCCCGCAGGACATTCCAGAGCTGCGGCAGCTCGTCGATGCTCAACTTCCGGATCCAACGGCCGACCGCAGTCACGCGATCGTCCTTGCGCGAGGCCTGCCGAACCACCTCCCCGTCTTCCATAACCCGCATGCTGCGGAATTTCAGGATCTTGAACGGCCGGTTGTTGAAGCCGTTGCGCGCCTGCTTGAACAGGATCGGGCCCGGACTGTCGAAGCGAATGGCAATCGCCGTCATGATCAGCAAGGGCGAGATCAGCAGCAGCCCCGAGCCGGCGACAGCGATGTCCAAGAACCGCTTGGCGGCACGCTCGCCCTCGCTCATCGGCGCGCGATGCACCTCGACCGCAACCAAGTTCGGACCGAAGCGCTCGACCGGACGCAAGACGAGATCGCCCAGCTTGCCGTCCAACATGAACTTGATCGGCAGCGGCAGAATCCGCAGCCGCGCGAAGACCAATTCCGCGAGGTCGAGGCGGCTGCTATCGAGCGCCACGACGATTTCCTGGATGTTCGACCCCCGGATCGCCGCGACGGCCTGGTCGAGGATCGTGTCCACGTTCCCCTCGGACGTTGCGTCACCGACAGGCAGGCGCACGCTCGCGTTCACCGACAAACCGAAAGGCGCGAGCCGCTGCGTCGTCCGGCTCAGGTCCCGGCCCGAACGATCGGAAATGATCGCGACCCGCCGTGTCGCGAATTTGCCATGCTCCAGTGCGCGGCGGATGAAGCCTTGCCAGTACAGGCGCGACATGGCGACCACGCCGAAAGCGACGACCACGAACGAGATGGTCGTCGCACGCGAGACGAGGTGCCCCGTCTTCAGCGCGAAGCCGATCAGCGTCAGGAACCCGGTAATGACGAGCCAAATGGCCAAGGCATTGGAAATCTGCCGGAGCGGCCGCAACAGCTCGATAGGCCGGTAAAAGCCACGCTGCTGCATTAGAAGAACGAAGAGGGCGGCAAAAAGCGCACCCAGCGCGGTGGAATCCACCAGGACGGACGAGGTCCCGTCCCGCACCACGTCGTAGACAAAACCACAAATCAGGCTCGAGCCAATAATCGCTGCAATATCGGTTAACGCAACGAAACGCCCCGAAAGGTCATAGCGAAACCGTATACCGCCTTCTCGGGTTGACTCGTTTGCAGCAACGAAATCGATCGCCATGAGAATCCCAATCATCGGTCAGCAGCGGGATATCTACGCTTTCTTAACCGCACTATCAACTATGAGCGCATCGCGTCGTTTTTTTAACGAAGATGAAACTTTTGATTGCCTGAAGCAAAGTCTGGGCCAGAAATCGGATGCGCCGCGCGTCCGGCCGGGCGCATGAACTGGAATCGAAATCTCCGTTCTCGTGCAGTGCGTTGTCGGAAGCGCCATAACCCAGATCCATGCATGATCGTGGCTTTCCTCCGCGATTCCGCATCACCGCCAAGGGCCCTTGTTGCGATAATTTTAGACACGGCGCGCACAGCCACCGGCAAATGTCCGCCACCGGAACCCCGTCCGCGCCCTGCTTCAGGATGAACGCCTTCTGGGCGTTTCAAGGGCTCAAATCAGGCTCGGATCATCATGCATGGTTTCAGGCGGCCTGCTTTCCAGCTCGGATTTGAGGGCGAGCCCGGCAGGCGTCGTATTGCCGAGGGCCGATTGGGCCGCGATCACTTCCTAAGCGGCTTGCGGAAACATGCGCCGCAAGGCGGGATCACGCGATGCTGTCGAGCGATCTGTCGCGAAGAGCCCCCCGGAATGCCGGCAGGAGATGACGATCTCCCGCCGGTTGCCTCACACGATAACCTCAGAGCGCGCTTGGAAACCCGAGACGACGAAGTGACTCCACAGGCTGTGCTGCGCTAGGTATCGCAGACAATTAGAAACGACGGACCGGCGGCATATGACGAGCCTGAAATTCGGTACTTCCGGCCTGCGCGGCCTCGTGACGGAGCTGGTCGGCCTGCCGACCTATGCCCATGTCCGCGCCTTCTGCGCCATGCTGCTGGAGGATCAGGCGGCCGGGCCGCAAAGCGAGGTGCTGATCGGCCGGGACCTGCGCTCGTCGAGCCCGCTTATCGCCGCGCAATGCGCGCAGGCCGTCGCCGATGCCGGGCTCAAGCCGGTGGATTGCGGTGCCGTGCCGACGCCGGCCCTCGCCCAGGCCGCCATGGCTGCCGGCAGTCCCGCCATCATGGTCACGGGCAGCCATATCCCCGACGACCGGAACGGGCTGAAATTCTACCGCGCCCAAGGCGAGATCGACAAAGCCGACGAGACACGCATTCTTGCCCAGCATGCCGCGCTCGCCCTTGCGGCAGCGCCAAATGTCTCGGTCGTGGCGCAACCGCGTGACGTGATTGCCAGCTACCGCGCCCGCTATGTCGATTTCTTCGCACGGGCGCTGGAAGGCCTCACCATCGGGGTCTATCAGCACTCCTCCGTCGGCCGCGACGTCATCTGCAAGGTACTGACCGCGCTGGGCGCCACACCGGTCGCATTGGGCCGCAGCGATGTCTTCATTCCCGTCGATACCGAGGCGCTGCGCCCGGAGGACGAGGATCTCGCCCGCCGCTGGGCCGGCGAGCGCAAGCTCGACGCGATCGTCTCGACCGATGGCGATGCGGATCGTCCGCTGGTCGCCGACGAGACCGGTCGCTTCCTGCGTGGCGACCTCGTCGGTGCCCTCACCGCGCGCTTCATCGGGGCCGACGCGATCGTCACGCCGGTCACGTCGAATTCGGCGCTCGACCGCCCGGGGTCGTTCGAGACAGTCGTCCGTACGCGCGTTGGCTCGCCCTATGTCATCGCCGGCATGGCGCAGGCCAAGACCGAGGGTGCCGATGTCATCATAGGATTCGAAGCGAATGGCGGCGTCCTGCTGGGCTCGGACGTCACGCGGGACGGGAGGCGCCTCGATGCCTTGCCGACACGCGACGCCCTGCTGCCGATCCTGGCGACGATCGCGCTGGCCCGCGGTTCCGGCAAGCCGCTGAGCACGGTGGCGGCGGAAGCGCGCTTCGCCATCGCCCTGTCGAACCGCCTGCAGGAGGTCGCGCAGGAGAAGACCGCAGCCCTGATCGCCCGGCTCGACGGCGAGGATGCGAGCTTCCGGGACACAGCCTTCGCCAGCCATGGCGGGGTCGCCGCACGCGATCGCCGGGACGGGCTGCGCCTGACGCTCGGCAACGGCGCAACGGTGCATTTCCGGGCTTCGGGCAATGCGCCGGAGCTACGCGTCTATGTCGAGGCGCCGACGCTCGAAACAGCCGAAGCGCTGCTTGCGGAGTATCTCGCTTTCGCCGCGGCGCAAACGCGTTAGAGCATCAGACGGAACATCGTATGCCGTTCGATGCCCTAGCTCTTTGATCTTGTATCGGCTTTGCCCGAAAACCGCGTTCCACTTTTCGGGCCGATGCTCTAGGACGATCCAAACTCGCCATACACGGCGAAAACACCCCGCACAGGAAGCGGCGCAGCCTGCCCGCGACCGTTTCTACAGGAAGCTCAGGTGGATCAAGCCCCTTCGTTCGAACGCGTGCTCCTGACCGGCGCGGCCGGCTTCGTCGGCTTCCATGTCACGCAGGCCCTGCTCGACAAGGGCGTTCAGGTTCTCGGCATCGACAACCTCACCCCCTATTACGACCCGGCCCTGAAGCAGGCGCGCCTCGACCGTCTCACGGCCCGCAACGGCTTCTCCTTCGAGCAGATCGATATCTCCGATTACGATGCCGTGCAGGCCGCCTTCGCCGCTTTCCGCCCGCAGGTGGTGATCCACCTCGCTGCCCAGGCCGGGGTGCGCTACTCGCTCGAAAACCCGCGTGCCTATGCGGCCTCCAATCTCGACGGCTTTCTCTCGATCCTCGAGGCCTGCCGGCATAACCCGGTCGATCATCTGGTCTATGCCTCGTCGAGCTCGGTCTACGGCGCCAATGCCAAGGTGCCGTTCAGCGAGCATGACGGGGCCGACCATCCGGTCTCGCTCTATGCAGCGACCAAGCGCGCCAACGAATTGATGGCGCATTCCTATTCCCATCTCTACGCCATCCCGACGACGGGCCTGCGCTTCTTCACGGTCTACGGACCCTGGGGGCGGCCGGACATGGCCTATTTCAAGTTCACCAAGGCGATCCTCGAAGGCCGCTCCATCGACGTCTACGACGAGGCGACGATGAGCCGCGACTTCACCTATGTCGACGACATCCGCGAGGCGATCGTCAGGCTGGCCGGCAAGCCGCCGCAGGCCAACCCGTCGGTCGACGGCAGGGCCGCGGACCCCGCAACGTCGTCCGCGGCCTGGCGCATCTACAATATCGGCAACCACACGCCGGTGCGGCTCGACCGTTTCATCGCGGCGATCGAGGATGCCTGCGGCCGCAAGGCGATCAAGCGGCATCTGCCCGCCCAACCCGGCGACGTTCCTGCGACCTATGCCGATGTGGCGGACCTGACTGCCAGCGTCGACTTCCAGCCGTCCACGCCGATCGAGACGGGCCTCGCCAGCTTCGTCTCATGGTATCGGGACTTCTATCGCATCTAAAAGCCATCCGCCTTCGAGACAGCAGGATCCGTGACATGACCGAAGCCTTCATCTGCGCCTATGTCCGCACCCCGATCGGCCGCTTCGGCGGCTCGCTGTCCTCGGTCAGGGCGGACGATCTCGGGGCCGTGCCGCTGAAGGCGCTGGTCGAGCAGAATCCAGGCGTGGATTTCGGCGCGGTCGACGACGTGATCTTCGGCTGCGCCAACCAAGCGGGCGAGGACAACCGCAACGTCGCGCGCATGTCGCTGCTGCTGGCCGGCCTGCCCAAGGAAGTGCCGGGCACGACGATCAACCGGCTCTGCGGCTCGGGCATGGATGCCGTCATCGCCGCGGCACGCGCGATCAAGGCCGGCGAAGCCGAGCTGATGATCGCCGGCGGCGTCGAGAGCATGTCGCGCGCGCCTTTCGTCCTGCCCAAGGCCGACAGCGCCTTCTCGCGCCATGCCGAAATCCACGACACCACGATCGGCTGGCGCTTCGTCAATCCGCTGATGAAGGCCCAGTATGGCATCGATTCCATGCCGGAGACCGGCGAGAACGTCGCCGCCGACTGCCATATCAGCCGCGCCGACCAGGATGCCTTCGCGCTGCGCTCGCAGCTCAAGGCGGTCGCCGCCCAGCAGAACGGCCGACTGGCCAAGGAGATCGTCCCGGTCCTGATCCCGCAGCGCAAGGGCGATCCCATCCGCGTCGAGATCGACGAGCATCCGCGCGGCGACACCACGCTGGAGAAGCTCGCCAAGCTCGGCACGCCGTTCCGCAAGGAAGGCGGCACCGTCACCGCCGGCAATGCGTCGGGCGTGAATGACGGCGCCGCGGCGCTGATCATCGCCTCGGAGAAGGCGGCTGCGAAATACGGGCTGACGCCGATCGCGCGTATCCTGGGGGGCGCGACCGGCGGCATCGCGCCGCGCGTCATGGGTCTCGGACCGATCCCGGCGACGCGCAAGCTTTGCGAACGCCTCGGCCTCAAACCCACCGATTTCGACATCGTCGAGCTGAACGAGGCCTTCGCTTCGCAGGGCATCGCCGTTCTGCGCGAACTCGGCATCGCCGAGGACGGCGCGCATGTGAACCCGAATGGCGGCGCGATCGCGCTCGGCCACCCGCTCGGCATGTCCGGCGCCCGGATCAGCGGTACGGCCGCGTTGGAGCTTTCCTTGACCGGCAAGCGCCGGGCGCTCGCCACGATGTGCATCGGCGTCGGCCAGGGCATCGCGGTTGCGCTCGAGCGGGCGTGAACGCCTGCGCGGCAGCCTCTCCCCGCGCAGCGAATTCGGCGCCCGCCATGAGAGGCCTTGGTTTC
Organism: Allobosea sp. FW305-C-101; assembly: GCF_058783685.1. NCBI lineage: Bacteria > Pseudomonadati > Pseudomonadota > Alphaproteobacteria > Hyphomicrobiales > Alloboseaceae > Allobosea > Allobosea sp. FW305-C-101. Next base: position 1,541,603 of record NZ_JBYSYT010000001.1, read on the forward strand.
GCCGCGGTTCGGGCGTTTCGCTGTCGCGCGAAAACGCTTCGTGATACCTGCGGTTCGGTGAAGGGGGATATGAGTTGAGGCCGACGGTCAGGACCGGCGATCAGGGCGCGTGCGCCTCGCCCGTTTCATCTCTCCGCCTTTACGGCTGCCGCCGCCAGGATTTCATCCCATGCCCCTGAGGTTTCTCGTGACCGGCGGTGCCGGCTTCATCGGCTCGGCCGTGGTGAGGAAGCTGATCGGCGAGACGGAGCATGAGGTCTGCGTCGTCGACAAGCTGACCTATGCCGGCAACCTCGCCTCGCTGGTGCCGGCCTCCGGCAGCAACCGCTACCGCTTCGAGCAGGCCGATATCGGCGACGGGGAGCGGATGAAGGCGATCTTCGCCGATTTCCAGCCCGACATCGTCATGCATCTCGCCGCCGAGAGCCATGTCGACCGCTCGATCGACGGGCCGGCGGCCTTCATCGAGACCAATATCGTCGGCAGCTTTACGCTGCTGCAGGAGACGCTGCGCTATTTCCGGGCGCTGCCGGAGGAGCGCAAGGCGCGCTTCCGCTTCCACCATATCTCGACAGACGAGGTCTTCGGCTCGCTGGGCAGCGATGGGTTCTTCCGCGAGGATACCGCCTATCAGCCGAACTCGCCCTACTCCGCCTCCAAGGCGGCGTCGGACCATCTCGTGCGCGCCTGGCACCACACCTATGGCCTGCCGGTGGTGATGACCAATTGCTCGAACAATTACGGGCCCTATCACTTCCCCGAGAAGCTGATCCCGCTGATGATCATCAATGCGCTGGAGGGCAAGCCGCTGCCGGTCTACGGCAACGGGCTCAATGTGCGCGACTGGCTCTATGTCGACGACCACGCCGACGCGCTGCTGATCGTCGCGACGACCGGCAAGCTGGGCGAAAGCTACAATATCGGCGGCCATAACGAGAAGACCAATCTCGACGTGGTGAAGGCCATCTGCGCCCTCCTCGACGAGTTGCGGCCCGATCCGAAGGGAGCGCGCGCGCGCCTGATCACCTATGTCACCGACCGGCCGGGCCATGACGCGCGCTATGCGATCGATGCCGGCAAGATCGGCCGCGAGCTCGGCTGGGCACCGAAGGAGACCTTCGAGACGGGCCTGCGCCGTACGGTCGAATGGTATCTCGCCAACCCCACGTGGTGGGGCGATATCCGGTCCGGCGTCTATCGCGGCGAGCGCCTCGGCGCGGCCTGAGCGGGGGAAGACATGCTGAGCGTCGAGGCAACGGCGATCCCGGCCGTCAAGATCGTCACGCCGAAGAAATTCGGCGACCATCGCGGCTTCTTCTCGGAAACCTGGAGCCGCAAGGCCTTTGCCGAGGCCGGGCTCGATCTCGATTTCGTCCAGGACAACCAGTCGTTGTCGGCGCCGGTCGGAACGCTGCGCGGCCTGCATTTCCAGTCGCCGCCCTTCGCGCAGGATAAGCTGGTGCGGGTCACGCGCGGCCGCATCCTCGATGTCGCCGTCGATATCCGGGCCGCCTCGCCAACCTTCGGCAAGCATGTCGCGGTCGAGCTTTCCGCCGAAAACTGGAAGCAATTGCTGGTTCCGGTCGGCTTCGCCCATGGCTTCGTCACGCTCGAACCGGATACCGAGGTGCTCTACAAGGTCACGGCTCCTTACGCGCCCGAGAACGATCACGGGCTCGCCTTCGACGACCCGGCGCTCGGCATCGACTGGCGGCTGCCGCTCTCCGGCCTCACCCTCTCCGACAAGGACCGCAAGCATCCTCGCCTCGCCGAGATGCTGCGCTATTTCGACTGATGACACTCCGTATCGCCGTCACCGGTTGGACCGGGCAAGTCGTCTGCGCCATGCTGGAACGTATTCCGGTCGGCGTTGAGGTCATCGCGCTGCGCCGCCCCGACCTCGATCTCGCCGTCCCGAAGACGGTCGCGCCCGCCCTGCGATCGGCCCGGCCCGACGTGATCGTCAACACCGCCGCCTATACGGCCGTGGACCAGGCCGAGAGCGAGCCGGAGCTTGCCATGCGCGTCAACGGCGAGGCGGCCGGCGAGGCGGCGCGGGCCGCGGCCGCGCTCGGCATCCCCGTGATCCAGCTCTCGACCGACTATGTCTTCGACGGCGCGCTCGACCGGCCCTATCGCGAGGACGATGCGACCGGCCCGATCTCGGCCTATGGCGCGAGCAAGCTCGCCGGCGAGCAGGCGGTCGCGGCGGCGACCGACAACCACGCCATCCTGCGCACGGCCTGGATCTACAGCCCCTTCGGCAGGAACTTCGTCAAGACGATGCTGCACCTCGCCGAGACGCGCGACGAGATCGGCGTCGTCGCCGACCAGGCTGGGTGTCCAACCAGCGCGCTCGACATCGCCGATGCGATTTTCACCGTCGCGCGCAATCTGACCGCACGGACGGACGATACTCGCTTGCGCGGCGTGTTCCACATGAGCGCGGCGGGAGAGGCCGTCTGGGCCGATGTGGCCGAGGCGATCTTCGCCGAGCGCGAGCGGCAGGGCGGCAAGCCAATCCGGGTCAAGCGCATCGCCACAGCCGATTACCCGACGCCGGCCCGGCGGCCCGCGAATTCCAGGCTCGATTGCAGCAAGCTTTCACAGGCTCATGGCGTGAGGCTGCCGGATTGGCAGGGCTCGCTCAGTGCCTGCGTCGCGCGGCTGCTTGGGGATCAAGGCAAGGAGCAGCAACGATGAAGGGCATCATCCTGGCCGGCGGCTCCGGCACGCGGCTGCATCCGATGACGCTGGCGATGTCGAAGCAGCTCCTGCCCGTCTACGACAAGCCGATGATCTACTACCCGCTCTCGACGCTGATGCTGGCCGGCATCCGTGAGGTGCTGATCATCTCGACGCCGCATGACCTGCCGAACTTCAAGCGCCTGCTCGGCGACGGTTCCGACTGGGGCATGAGCCTGACCTATGCCGAGCAGCCCCATCCCGGCGGGCTGGCGCAGGCCTATCTGATCGGCGCCGATTTCGTTGCCGGCGAACCATCAGCCCTGATCCTCGGCGACAATCTCTATTACGGCCACAGCCTGCCGGAGATGATGGCACGCGCGACGGCCCGCGCGAGCGGCGCGACCGTCTTCGCCTATCATGTCCGCGACCCCGAGCGTTACGGCGTGGTCCAGTTCGACAAAGCCGGCAAGGCGATCTCGATCGAAGAGAAGCCGAAGGCGCCGAAATCGAGCTGGGCCGTGACGGGCCTCTATTTCTACGACGCCGAAGTGGTCGAGATCGCCCGAAGCCTCAAGCCGTCGCCGCGCGGCGAGCTCGAGATCACCGATGTCAACCGGACCTATCTGGAGCGGGGCGCGCTCTCGGTCGAGTGCATGGGACGCGGCTTCGCCTGGCTCGATACCGGCACGCCCGACAGCCTTCTGGAAGCGGGCGAGTTCGTCCGCACGCTGGAAAGCCGCCAGGGGCTGCGCATCGCCTGTCCCGAGGAAATCGCCACGCGGCGAGGCTGGATTTCGGCTGCGCAGTTGACGCTGCTGGGCGAGAGGCTCGCGAAGAGCGACTACGGACAATACCTGCTGCGCATCGCGGGCGATCTCGGCGGATAGCTCACGCCGGATGCGTCGACACAGGGCTGCAATACTCTCGGGAGCATAGCAGTTCCCGGCCTCGACAACGTCAGGGCTCCATCGTCAACGCGTGGAGCTTCTCATCGACCTCGCGGCGCGATTGGCGACATCGGCGAGGCCCAGGGCGACTGCAGCCAAGGTCAGCACGAGGGCGCCGATTATGCCCAGCGGCACGCTGATATAGGGCGAGCTCCATTTGGGCGGGCCATCGTCGATAGGAGGTCGCATCGCCCAATGTGAACGAGAATGGCTATCGCATCTGGTCATTGGCGCATCCTCTTGAATTAAGGTCGATCTAGATGTGCTTCAATCGAACATTGACCACCACACGCCCAGCATTACCGGAAAGCTGATGACGCCGATATGCGTTGGTGAATCAATGGTAAACGCCTGAACCCGCTATCTTCGTCAGATGCAGCGCAACAGGGAATGTTGCGGACGCACAAACGCTGCCGTTGTCAGTGGCGCACCGGTCTGAGCCGTCTCGAAGCCAATGACGGCACTGTCATAGTCATGCCGAGCAGCTTCGCCACAGTCCGCCACCGAGATTGCCGTGGCCGCAGTTCACGGCGCCTTTTCCTATACTGCTTGACAGCAGGGCCCACCGCTCGTCATCTGCATCCGTTCCCAGGGGGGCCTCGCTAGGAGGCTGAGATTCCGCCGGCTGGGCTTTCGAGCCCGGCAACGCGGTGACCCTCCGAACCTGATCCGGATCATACCGGCGTAGGGATGCGGGACATGCGGCCGTCACAGGCCCTGATTCCAGCTTGCGCTCGTGATCCTCCAGCGATCGACGCTTCGGCTTGGCCGCGCGTCCGAACGGAGTGGGTTGAAGTGACGCAAGCCGAGATCATCGCGGCGCTATCGGCGTTCATCGCGCTTCCCGACGCGTCGGAAGCCGCGTTCGAGGCGATGGCACTCAAGGTCTTCGCCTATCAGTTTCGCAACAACGAGCCCTATAAGCGCTTCTGCCTGCAGCGCGGCCGCACGCCGCTCTCGGTGAAGCGCTGGCGCGACATCCCGGCCGTGCCGATCACCGCCTTCAAGGACCTGACGCTGAGCTGCAGCCCGCCGGAGCAAGCCGAACGCGTCTTCATGACCAGCGGCACGACGCAAGGCATCCGCGGCCGCAGCTACCACCCGACGCTCGACGTCTGGAAGCGCTCGATGCTGGTGAATTTCCGGGCGCGCTTCATGCGTGGGCGCGAGCGCATCCGCATGGGCATCCTCTTCCCGAACGAGACGGAGCTGCCGAACTCCTCGCTCGCCACCTATCTCTCGCTCGCCAAGCGCGAATGCGGCACGGCGGATTCAGAGACCTTCATCAATGCCGCCGGTCTCGATCTCGGCCGCTTGCTGGCAACGCTCGCGCAAGCCGAAGCCAGCGGCGAGCCCTATGCACTGCTCGGCGCGAGCTATTCCTTCGTGCCCGTGCTGGACGCGCTCGCAGCGAGCAACCGGCGCTTCGCCCTGCCGGAAGGCAGCCGCATTCTCGATACCGGCGGCTTCAAGGGCCAGTCGCGCGAACTGGGGCCGGACGAGTTCTATGACGGGCTCAGCGCCGCCTTCGGCGTGCCGCGTTCGGCCTGCATCAACATGTACGGGATGACCGAGCTCAGCTCGCAGCTCTATGACGACGGCAATGCCGTCTGCCCGTCGGTGAAATCCGGGCCGCACTGGATCCGCAGCCGCGTCGTCGATCCGCTGATCGGCGCGGACCTGCCCGATAGCCAGCGCGGCGTGATCGTCCATCACGACCTCGCCCATTTCAACTGCGTCGCGGCGATCCTGACCGAGGATGCCGGCGAGATCGTGCCGGGTGGTTTCAAGCTGCTCGGCCGGGTCGATGGCGAGGCCTCGAAGGGCTGTTCGGTCGCGGTCGCCGAATTCCTCGCAGCGGCGCGAGGCTGATCGCCGTGATCGAGCATGCGGGCCATCTGCCGGGCCTGAACCGCGAGGCGTTGCGCTGGCGCGAGGTCAGTCACAGCGCCTGGGGCGAGAGCGCCACCATCGCGCTGCCGGAGCTCGACGAGGCGCAGGCCGCAGCGCTCTGCACGCATGTGCGCGACAACGCCCGCGCCAAGCTGAAGCGGATGGAGACGGCGCGCATCGTCACCGCGATCGATGCCGCCATCGCGCGCCTGCTCGACCGCAGCCACCCGCTGCGGCGCAAGGCCGAGCACCTGCTGCCGATCGTCACCGGCTATGATCGTGAGACGGTCCGGCTCGGCCTCACCGGCTATCTCAAGACCTTCCGGCGCCCGCAGCTCCTGCGTTTCCTGGCCGAGGACTTCGCCAATCCCGGCCTGCTCGACGGTTTCCAGCCGACGCCCAAGGGCGGTTATCTGCGCGCCCATGGCCCGGAGCTGCTGCTGCATGTCTGGGCGGGTAATGTGCCGGCGCTCTCGCTCTGGAGCCTGATCTGCGGCCTGCTGGTCAAGGCGGGCAATATCGGCAAGCTCGCCTCGGTTGAGCCGCTGACGGCGGGCTGGTTCGCGAGCCTTCTCGCCGAGATCGACCCCGAGATCGGCGAATGCCTCGCCATCACCTGGTGGAAGGGCGGCGAAGCGGCGGCCGAACCGATCTTCCTGCATGCGGCCGACACCGTCATGGCCTATGGCGGCAACGAGACGCTGACGGCGCTGCGCGCCAAGCTGCCGATCACCACCCGCTTCCTGCCGCATGGCCACAAGATCGGCTTCGGCGTGATCGCGCGCGAAGCGCTCGATTCGCGTAAGGCCCCTGCCCTGGCCCGGCTCGCGGCCCTTGATGTCGTGCGCTATGAGCAGCAGGGCTGCTACTCGCCGCAGATGCTGTTCGTCGAGCGCGGCGGTCGCGTCGAACCAGCCGAGTTCGCCCGTTACGTCGCGCAGGAACTGGCCGCCCTCGCCTCCCGCCATCCGCGCCGAGTTCTCTCGCAAGGCGAAGCCGCTTCGATCGCGGCTTGGCGCGGTGCGCAGGAGACGCGCGCGATGGATGGAGCCGCCGAGCTTCTCGGCGAGCCATCCGATCCCTGGAGCGTCGTCCATGTCGAGGCGCCGGAAGCCCTGAGCCCGACTGGGCTGAACCGCACGCTCAAGCTGGTCTCGGTCGAAAGCCTCGACGATGTCCCCGCGCTCGTCGCGCCCTATCGCAGTTTCCTGCAGACGGCCGGCATCGCCGCATCGCCCGAGCGGCTGTTCCGGCTTTCCGAGAAGCTCGGCTCGGTCGGCGTCAGCCGCATCGCGCCGCTTGGCCGCATGACCGCGCCGGAGGCCGGCTGGCATCATGACGGGCGCTTCAGCCTGCTCGACCTCGTCACTTTCACGGAGATCGAGCAATCAGCGGAAGCCGCCGCAGAGGGGTTCGCGCCCTATGTCGACTGAACCGCACAAGCCCGGCTTCGTCACGATCGAGCGGGCCAGCTATCGCTACGAAGCGGCCGGCCCGGCCGTGGTCGATGCGGTCGACTGGTCGATCCCGCGCGGCGAGATTCATTGCCTGCTCGGCCGCAGCGGCTGCGGCAAGACCACCTTGCTTAAGCTCGCCGCCGGCCTGCTGATGCCAAGCGAGGGCGCGATCCACATCGGCGGCGCGGCGCTGGCCGGCCCAAGCCCGCGCGCCGGCTTCGTCTTCCAGGCGCCGACGCTGCTCGGCTGGCTGAGCGCGCTCGACAACGTCCTGCTGCCGGTCTCGCTGAAGCGCCGGCCGAGCATCGCGGACAAGGACGCCGCGCTCGACCTGCTGGAGCGCGTCGGCCTCGCCGATTTCGCGACGCGCCGCCCGGCCGAGTTGTCCGGCGGCCAACAGAGCCGCGTCGCGGTTGCCCGCGCGCTGGTCGGCAACCCCGACCTGCTGCTGCTCGACGAGCCCTTCGCTGCGCTCGATGCATTGACGCGCGAGGAGTTGCAGGACGACCTGCTGCGCCTCTGTGCGCTCCGCGGCACGACCGCGCTCTTCGTCACTCATGATATCGGTGAGGCCGTCTATCTCGCCGACACGGTCGCGGTGATGGCGGCCGGCCGCGTGACGCATGTGCGCCGGATCGAGCTGGTCCGCCCGCGCCATCGCGACATGCGCTATGCGCCCGGCTTCATCGCCGCCTGCCGCGGCTTGCGCGACGCCATGGATGGCGCCGCCACCGTCAATCGGAGGCCGGCGGCATGATGGCCCGCCTGCCCTCGCTCCTGCTGCTCGTTGCCCTGCTTGCCGGCTGGGAAGCGTGGTGCCGGTTCGGCGGCTTGTCGCCGCTCGTCCTGCCGCCGCTCTCCGCCGTGCTCGCGACGCTGTGGAGCGAGATCGCGACCGGGCGGCTCTGGCCGCATCTGGCGATGACTGCCGCCGAGATGGCGCTAGGCCTCGGCATCGGCGCCGTCGTCGGGCTCGGCGTCGGCATCCTGCTCGCGGAATTTCCGGCGCTGAGCCGGCTGCTGCGGCCCTATGTGCTGGCAAGCCAGCTCGTGCCGAAGCTCGCGCTCGGACCGCTCTTCATCATCTGGTTCGGCTTCGGCATGACGCCAACCGTCGTCATCACCGCGCTGATCTGCTTCTTCCCGCTGATGGAGAACACGCTGACCGGGATCAGCGAGGTCGATGCCTCCCGCCGCGAGCTCTTCCGCATGCTCGGCGCCGGCCGGCTCCAGACCCTGCTGCGGCTCAAGCTGCCGGCGGCGCTGCCCGTCATCATGGCGGGCCTGCGCGTGGCGGTCGTGCTGGCGCTGGTCGGCGCCGTCGTCGGCGAGTTCATCGGCGGGCGGATCGGGCTCGGCGCCTCGATCATCGCCGCGCAAAGCGTGATGGATTCGAGCCTGATCTTCGCGCTGTTCATCGTCATCACCGCCCTTGGAATGCTGCTCTACGAGGCCGTGCGCCTGATCGAGCGCCGCGTCCTGCACCGCTTCTCGAAAGGCTAGATCCCATGTCCGCGCTGCGCGCTTTGCTCATGCTCGCTCTCTCCTGCCTCGTCGCCACGCCCGCTACGGCGCAATCGCTCGACAAGGTCACCGTCGCCGGCTGGAGCCAGCCGATCAGCGAGATCACCAATCTGCTGGCCGAGCCTGACAAGGGCTTCTTCAAGGCCAAGGGCATCGCGCTCGACTATGTGCCCGGCAATGGCGGCGGCGCGGCCTTGCAGAACATGCTCGCCGGGCAGGCCGACATCGCCTTCACCGATCCGGCCGCGCTCTATCTCGCGCTCGACAAGGGCGAGAAGCTCGTCGCGATCTACAACATCTATCCGCAGAACGTCTTCAACGTGGTCGCGCTGAAGAGCAGCGGCATCCGCACCGCCGCCGATCTCAAGGGCAAGCGCATCGGCGTCTACAGCCTCGCCAGCGGCACCTACCAGAACCTGCTCGTGCTGCTGCATCAGGTGGGCCTGGGCGAGAAGGACGTGCAGGTCCAACCGACCGGCCTGCTCAATTTCGCGCCGCTGATGCAGGGGCAGGTCGATGCCACCGCCGCGACCGATACTGGCCTGCTCGTCGCCCGCGCCAAAGGCCTGGGCGAGGCCCATGTCATCGAGGTCCGCGACCAGCTCAACCTGCCGAGCGATATCTTCGTCGTGAAGGAGACCTATTACGAGCAGAACAAGCCGCTGCTGAAGCGCTTCCTCGCCGCCTATCGCGATTCCGCCGCCTGGATGATCGCAAAGCCCGAAGAGGCCGCGCGCATCGCCGTCACCCGCGCGATCAACGGCCGCGACGAGGCCGTGAACCTCGATATCATCAAGCTGCGCAATGCATCGAGCGTCTCGCCGACGACGGAGCGCGAAGGGCTTGGCCGCTTCGATCTCGATGCCTTGCAGAAAGGCGCCGACACGTTCCGCAGCCTCGGCCTGATCACCCGCCAGATCGACATGAAGACGGTGGTGAAGAGCGACCTGATCCCCGCGAAGGACGGCGCACCGTGACGTTCCGCGACAAGGCCATCCTCGTCACCGGCGCGAGCCGCGGCATAGGGGCTGCGATCGCGAAGGCCTTCGCGGCCGAGGGCGGGATCGTCATCGTCAACTACCGGACGAACGAGGCGGCAGCCGAGGCCGTCGCTGCGGAATGCCGCGCTCTCGGCGGCGAGGCGCTGGCCATCGCAGCCGACGTCACCTCTCCCCAAGCCGTCGCCGAAATGGCGACGCACATTGCCGAGGAGGTCGGGCGGCTCGACGTCGTCGTGAACAACGCCTTCGCGCCCTATCGCTTCGACCCGGACAACCGCACCCGCTTCTGGGAGACGCCTTGGGAGTCTTACGAGCAGCAATTCGAGGGCGCGGTGAAGGCGGCCTATACGGTCAGCCGCGCGATGCTGCCGCTGCTCCAGCGTCGCAGCGGCGCCAGTATCGTCAATCTCGCCAGCGATCTGGTGACGCGGCCGAGCATTCCCTATCACGACTACACGACGGCCAAGGCCGCTCTGGTCGGCTTCAGCCGCAATCTCGCGGCCGAGCTCGGCCCGCTCGGCATTCGCGTGAACTGCGTCGCGCCGGGGCTGGTCTACCCGACGCAGGCGAGCGCGACGACGCCGGAGGAAGTCCGCGAGATGCTGATCGCGCAGACGCCCTTGCGCCGCATCGCGACGCCGGAGGATGTCGCCGGGCCGGTCCTGTTCCTCGCCAGCGACTGGAGCCGCTTCGTCACCGGACAGGTGCTCCATGTCGATGGCGGGCTGGTCATGGCCTGACGATGGCCCTCACTCAGCCTTCTTGCCGGCGGCGTCGAACTGCTTGAGATAGGCGAGCAGGTCGGCGATGCGCTTCTCGTCCTTGAGGCCGGCATAGATCATCTTGGTGCCTGCCACCTTGCCGCGCGGGTTCTGGATGTATTCGGCGAAGGTCGCCTCGTTCCAGGTGAGGCCGGAATCCTTCATCGCGGCGCTGTAGCTATAGCCGTCGCGCGTGCCGGCCTTCTGACCGACGACACCGTTGAGGATCGGGCCGACCAGGTTCTTGGCGGTCTCGCCCACCTGATGGCAGGCGCGGCACTGGGCATAGACCTTCTCGCCGGCAGCGGCGTCCTGGGCGCGAGCGGGCTGGGTGGCGGCCGCGAGCAGGGCGGCGCCGGCGAGGATTGCGAACTTCATCTCGGAGATCCTATTGCTTGGGAGCGAAGGGGCTGACCCAGCCGCCGCTTTTCGCCGGCGCCTTCGGCGGGAAGGCCTGGGCGAGATAGTCGAGCAGGGTCTTGCGCATCTCCGGATCGGGCTCCGGCATGCTGTGCTTCTCGGTCATCCAGTTCAGCGTCTCGTCCCAGCGAGCGCGATCCATGCCCTGCCGGCCGACGACCTTCATCGAATGGCAGGCGATGCAGTAGCCGAAGGTCTCCTCGCGGCCGGGGAAATCCGGCAGCGTCTCGGCGGTCTCCTCCTGCGCGAAGCCGGCGGAGGGGGCGAGGAGGGTGGCCGCGAGAGCGGCCATCCGAAGCGATTGCGCGAGCACCATCGTCAACCCACCATGATGGCGATGCGATGGAGCGGGTTGGAGCCGTAACCCTGCGGGTTCCAGTTCGTCGCGACATGCGGCTGGGCGACGCTGCGGGAATCGGTCGCGCGGGCCCAGAGCTCGAAATAGCCCTCGCTCGGCAGCTTGAGCTTCCCGGTCCAGCGCACCCAGTCGTAGCGGTTCTTCGGCTTGGCGAGCGTCATGGCGTGCCAGCGCTGGCCGGCATCGAAGGAGACCTCGACCTTCGCGATATTGTGGTCGCCGGCCCAGGCCGCGCCGCGCAGCGTGACCTCGCGCGTCGTGGCCGGCAGGCGCGTGCCGTTGGCGGGCGCGCTGATGATCGAGCGCACCGGCATCGAGGTCAGGTCGGCGAAATTGGTCTTGCCGTCGGCATTCGAGCCGGGAACGAGCGGGACGGTGGGCACGCGATAGGAGGTGCCGCCCATGCCCTGCCCGTCATGCGGCGTCGCGCGGACGAGGATGCGGTTCAGCCATTTCGACGAAAGCGAAGCCGGCCAGCCCGGCACGACGAGGCGCAGCGGGCCACCATGGATATGCGGCAGCGGCTCGCCATTCATCGCCCAGACGATCAGGCAATGCGGCTCCAGCGCCTTCTCGATCGGCATGCCGCGCGAGATCGCGTCCTTGGTGGTGTCGCCCGAGAGATGCGGATCGGCACCGTAATGGCCGGTGAACTTGGCGGATGCCTTGAGGCCCGCCGCCTTCAGCACGTCGGCGAGGCGCACGCCGGTCCATTCGGCGCAGCCGGCGCCGCCATTGGTCCATTGGTTGCCGCGTGCGGCCGGCTGATAGAAGGAACGGCCGTTGCCGCCGCATTCCAGCACCATGCGGAAGGTCTGCGGCTTGAAGCGGGATTTCAGCTCCTTGACCGTCAGCGTCAGCGGCTTGTCGACCTCGCCCTCGATCTTGAGCTGCCAGCCATCGGCATCCTTGATCGGCTCCGGCACCTGACCGTTGTTGCGGATGAAGAATTTCGAGATCGGCGTGGTGTCGTCGTCGAGCAGGCTCTCGGGCGTCTCGGCGACGAGCGGGCGGTCGCCGAGCAGGGTCAGGCCCTTGTCCTTGCCGGGATAGTCGAATGGCTGCGGGCCCTTGGCCGGCGCGGCGGCCGGGGCGCCTTGCGCGGCGGCAGGAGACGGGCGGGCGAGACTGCCGGCAGCGAGGCTCAGGGCGGCGAGGCTGCCGCCGAGAATGAGGCGTCGCGATGTACGGGGGGTATCGGTGGCGCCGGCAGCAGGCACGGCATCGGTATCGGCTGCGCCCTCGCGCAGGTCTGCTTCGTTGAGCATGGCGTTTCTCCCGAGGACATATTCCTCACTGGAGACGACGCTTCAGGCCTTCGATTTATTCCAAGCCGAGAGAAAAAAATTCTCAGCCGAGGCAGGCAGGACCAACGCTGCGCGCCTCGGCCAACGCCGCGACCTGCTCGCGCGGGATGCCGGGCTCGTCCCGCGTGATCCGGGCGACGAGCGCGGCGATGCCGTCGAGGCGGGCCGGATCGATGCCGCGCCCGAGCAGGGCATAGCTCGCCCGCTCGCCGCGCCAGGCGCGGATGGCGAGGCCGTCGCGGTCCTGCACCGCCGGCTGGAGCGGCAACGTCGCCTCGACCGGGGCGATCCAGAGGCCGACACGGCAGCCGTTGGGGCCGACATAGCCGGCGAGCATGCCGCCGCCGCGACGCCCCGCCGGGTCGAGCGAGAGATGGACAAGGCGCAGCGAAGCGAGCGACAGGTCCGGCAAGGCCCCGGCATCGGCACCGGCGAGTTCGACGCCGAGACGGGGTGTCTCGCCGGGCGTGGCCTGGGCGAGCCAGAGCTGATGCGCCGCCACGGCAGCGGAAAGCGACGAGCCCGGCGATTGCCGGTAGCCGATGCCGAGCGAGGCAGCGCCGACGAGCAATACGAGACAGGCGGCGGCAGCCCAGGGCAACCAGCGCGCGACGCGCGGGCGGGCTTGCGGCAACGCGAAAGGCGGTGCCGCCGGCATGGGCGATGCAGCTTTGACGGTGGCGCGCAGCTTCGCCAGTGTCGCGACCTGCGCCGCAGCCTCGCGGTCATGAGCGAGCGCCGCCGCGACCTTGGCGGCTTGATCGGGCTCCAGCTCGCCGTCGACATAGGCGTTGAGCGTGGTCCAGGAGAGGCGTTCGCTATCGGTCACGTGTCGTTGGCTCGTTTGCGCTGCCGCGCGGCGAAGGGGCGGACGGCCCCGCCCTCGATCGCATTCAGAAGCAAAAGCCGCCCCCGGCTGAGGCGGCTCATCACGGTTCCCACGGGCACGCCCAGGATATCCGCCGCCTCGCCATAGCGGAAACCGGCGAGATCGACCAGTTCGATGACTTCGCGATAAGGCTGCTCGAGACGCTCCAGCGCCTGCCTGACGGTGATGACCGCGATCATCCGGTCGTCATGGCGCCATTGCTCGTCTTCGAGCGTCTCCTCGGCAGCCAGCGCGCCGGTCTCGCCGCGGCGATGCTCGTCGATCCAGATATTGCGGAGGATCGCGAAGAGCCAGGCCCGGACGCGCTCCCCCTCTTCCGGCGGTGCGGCAGCGAGCGCCTTGGTCGCGCAGGATTGCAGGAGATCGGCCGCGCCGTCGCGATTGCCGCTCAGGCGCAGAGCATAGGAGAACAGGCGCTCCCAGTTCTGGCGCAGCGCGCGCTCGACGATGATACGCAAGGACGAAGCCCTCCGCAGCGGATGCGCCTGTCTAGCGCAGCCATGGAGAGGCTCCAAGCCTCGCCAAATGCATCACCCCAACGAAAAGCCCCGCCGGTTGGGCCGACGGGGCTTATGACAAAGCGTTATGGCGAGATGCCGATCAGGCCGCGTCGGCGCGGTCGGCGTTCATCACCTTGGCCCAGGCAGCGACGAAATCGTCGACGAATTTCCGGGCATTGTCGTCCTGGGCATAGACCTCGGCATAGGCGCGCAGCACCGAGTTCGAGCCGAAGACGAGGTCGACGCGGCTGGCGGTCCACTTCACCGCGCCGGTCCTGCGGTCGCGGATCTCGTAGAGGCCGTCAGCGGTCGGCACCCAGCTGTAGTGCATGTCGGTGAGGTTGGCGAAGAAGTCGCTGGTCAGCGCGCCGACACGGTCGGTGAACACGCCATGCTTCGTGCCGCCATGGTTGGCGCCGAGCACGCGCATGCCGCCGAGCAGCACCGTCATCTCCGCTGCCGTCAGGCCGAGCAGCTGGGCACGGTCGAGCAGCATTTCCTCGCCGGTGACGACATAGGCTTCCTTCTGCCAGTTGCGGAAACCGTCGGCGAGCGGCTCCAACGGGGCGAAGGAATCCGCGTCGGTCTGCGCGGCGGTGGCATCGCCACGGCCGGGCACGAAGGGCACGGTCACGTCGAAGCCGCCAGCCTTGGCCGCCTTTTCGACGCCGACATTGCCGGCGAGCACGATGACGTCGGCGACGCTCGCGCCGGTCGCCGCTGCAATCGGCTCCAGAACCGAGAGAACCCGCGCCAGACGCGCCGGCTCGTTGCCGGCCCAGTCCTTCTGGGGAGCGAGGCGGATGCGGGCGCCGTTACTGCCGCCGCGCTTGTCCGAGCCGCGGAAGGTGCGGGCGCTGTCCCAGGCGGTCGAGACGAGATCGGCCGTCGACAGGCCGCTTTCAGCGATCTTCGCCTTGACGGCGCCGACATCGTAGCCGACGCGGCCGGCCGGGACCGGGTCCTGCCAGATCAGCTCCTCGGACGGGACGTCCGGGCCGAAATAACGCGATTTCGGACCGAGATCGCGATGGGTCAGCTTGAACCAGGCGCGGGCGAAGGCATCCGAGAACGCGTCGAAATCGTTGAGGAAACGCTCCGAGATCGCCCGGTAGGCGGGATCGACCTTCAGGGCCATGTCGGCATCGGTCATCATCGGGTTGTGGCGGATCGCGGCGTCCTCCACGTCGACCGGCCTGTCCGCGTCGGCGATCGAGACCGGCTCGTACTGCCAGGCACCGGCCGGCGACTTACGCAGCTCCCAGTCATGGCGGAACAGCATCTCGAAGAAGCCGTTGTCCCAGCGCGTCGGATGGGTGGTCCAGGCGCCCTCGATGCCGCTGACGACCTGATCGCGGCCGATGCCGCGGCCCTTCCGGTTCATCCAGCCGAGGCCCTGGTCCTCAAGCGAGCCGCCTTCGGGCGACGGGCTGAGATTGGCCGCATCGCCATTGCCATGGCTCTTGCCGATGGTGTGGCCGCCGGCGGTCAGAGCGACGGTTTCCTCGTCGTCCATCGCCATGCGGGCGAAGGTCTCGCGCATCATCGCGGCGGTCTTGAGCGGGTCCGGCTTGCCGTTCACGCCTTCCGGGTTGACGTAGATCAGGCCCATCTGGACGGCGGCCAGCGGGTTCGCCAGCGTCTTGGCATCAGCGACGTCGCCATAGCGATTGTCGCTCGGCGCCAGCCACTCCTTCTCCTCGCCCCAGTAGATGTCCTTCTCGGGGTGCCAGATGTCCTCGCGGCCGAAGGCGAAGCCGAAGGTCTTCAGGCCCGCGACCTCATAGGCGATCGTGCCGGCGAGCGCGATCAGGTCGGCCCAGCTGACGCGGTTGCCGTATTTCTTCTTGATCGGCCAGAGCAGGCGGCGCGGCTTGTCGGTATTGGCGTTGTCCGGCCAGGAGTTCAGCGGCGCGAAGCGCTGGTTGCCGGTGCCGGCGCCACCACGGCCGTCGGAGATGCGATAGGTGCCGGCGGCATGCCAGGTCATGCGGGCCATGGTGCCGACATAGCTGCCCCAGTCGGCCGGCCACCACTCCTGGCTGTCGGTCATCAGCGCGCGCAGGTCGTTCTTCAGCGCGGCGACGTCGAGCTTCTTCAGCTCCTCGCGATAGTTGAAGTCCTTGCCGAGCGGATTGGTCTTGCTGTCCTGCTGGTGAAGGATGTCCAGGTTCAGGGCGTTCGGCCACCAGCTGGTGACGGAACCGCCGGTCTGGGTCATCCCGCCATGCATGACCGGGCACTTGCCGGCCTTCTTCACGTCGCTGCCGTCCATGATATCCCCCTTCGGAGCCTGCTGAATCGGGTCTTTCCGGAAGGCGCCTGACGCCTCGCGCCGGAAGACGGCGCCTCCCGCATCCGCCCGAAGCCGATGCCGCGCCGTTCCATTCGAATGGTTCTAGGGAAAAGCTATCATAATGAGAACTTGAATTTTCAAATGATCACGATAGGTTTTTCAAATGATCTCGATCAAGCATCTCCGCTATTTCTCAGCTTTGGCCCAGCATCGGCATTTCGGCCGCGCAGCGGATGCCTGCGCGATCAGCCAGCCGGCGCTGTCGCTCCAGATCAAGGACCTGGAGGATCTGCTCGGCGCGCAACTGGTCGAGCGTGATCGCCGCCAGATCCGCCTGACCAGCCTCGGCGAGACCTTTGCCGGGCGGGCCCGGCAGATCCTGCGCTCGGTCGACGAATTGGCGGATCTTGCGCGCGCTTCCAACCCGTCCTTGGGCGGCCGCCTGCGGCTTGGCATGATCCCGACCGTCGCGCCCTATCTCCTGCCGGCCGTGATCCGGCGATTGACCGAGCGCTTCCCGGCGGTCGACCTGCGCCCCCGCGAGGCGGTTACCGGCAAGCTGACGGAAGACCTGATCTCCGGCGGGCTCGATGTCGCCGTCATGGCCCTGCCGGCCTCGGAACCTTCCTTGCAGCATCATCCGCTGTTCGACGAGGAATTCGTCCTCGTCAGGCCGCTCGCCGACCAGAACAGGCCGCCGCCGGGCGTCGAAAGCCTGCGCGCGATGCGCCTGCTGCTGCTGGAGGAAGGTCACTGCTTCCGCGACCAGGCGCTGGCCTTCTGCAACATGGCACCGGGGTTGGCGCAGGACCCCATGGAAGGCAGTTCGCTGGCGACGCTGGTGCGCATGGTCGGCGCCGGCATGGGCGTGACGCTGATCCCGGAAATGGCGATCGCTGCGGAAACCTCAGCGGTCGAGGTCAGCATCGCGCGGCTGGCCGAGCCGCGGCCGGCACGCAGCATCGGGCTGGTCTGGCGCAGGACGAATCCGCTTGCCCAGCATTTCATCGAGATTGGCGAGATCGTTCGCGAGGAGCACGCCATGCTGCGGCGGCGGGATGGTGACGCAAATCCGCTGCCGACCCCGCAGCTCCAATAGAAAAGCGGCCCGTTTCCGGGCCGCTGATCATCAGGAATCTTGGCCGGCGAGGACCGCTTACCAGCCAGGATGACGGCGATAGTATCCCGGGCGCGGCCCGTATCCAGGGCGCGGACCATAGCCGTAGCCCCGGCCATAATAGCCATGACGGGGGCCAGGCCCGTAGCCGCCGCGACCATAGCGCTGCTGGCGCTGGGTCTCGCGCATGATCATGTGGCGCCGTTCGGCAGCCGCCGACCAGGTGTATTCCGCGTCCTGCTGGTCCAGCCGCTGGGCAGTCGATGCCGGCAGATCCTGCGAGGCCATCGCCGGGGCCGCGAGCGCCATGCCGATGCCCAGAGCGGCGAGGGTGAGGAATTTACGCATAAGCTGTCTCCTTGAACTGACCACATTAAACGCGCCAACAGGCCAACGGTTCATGAACCGGATTGTTGGCTGGCGTTCATCAGGCGGGGATTGCCGCCCGATTGCCGGGCGCCTCGCCTGAGTGGTTTGCTGCGCGGCCCTTTGAATGCCCGATTGAGGCAAGGGCACGGCGCGCATCGTTGTTTCCCGGCGGAAGCCTTACGCGCCGCCTTCGACTTTTCCACAAGGGCTATGCAGGGTGCGCTTCTACAAAGATCAGAAGCGCTTGGCTGGGGCGCCAGGATTCGAACCTGGGAATGGCGGTACCAAAAACCGCTGCCTTACCACTTGGCGACGCCCCAATGTGCGGCGCCTTCTAGAACGCGGCGCCGCAACGCGCAACCGTCAAGCGGCCTTGTTCCCGCAGGCGCAGCAAGAATTCCTCCACAACCTGCAAAGAGCCTGTTGCGCCGAAGCCGCGTGCTGGCTATAAGCCGGCCACCAGCGGATCGGAGTGTGGCTCAGCCTGGTAGAGCACCTCGTTCGGGACGAGGGGGTCGCAGGTTCAAATCCTGCCACTCCGACCAAAATTTCCCGATATCTATCAAGATACTAGAAAATCGGCCCTTCGGGGCCTTTTTCTTTGACCGGCAGGTATGCCGAGCGTTTCACGCGTCCCCATCGCCGTGCTTCCACCGCGTGCTTCCGGCCCGCGGCTTCACGCCCAGCCGGCCACGATGATCCACCGGCTTCAGCAGGCCAGACTGCGGCTTGAACGTTCCGCGCCGTCAGCGCTATAGCCACCCGATGGCAAGCACATTCGACATTCCGGCGAGCATTGAAGCGCTCATCTTCGATTGCGACGGCACGCTCGTCGACACCTTGCCGATCTATGCCAGCGCCTGGGCCCATGGCTTCCAACCGTCCGGGCAGGCCATGGAGCGCGACTGGTATCTGAAACGCGCCGGCTATTCCGAACATGCGCTCATGGACCAGTTCGACGCCGACCACGGCGTCACGGTCGATCGGGAGCACGTCATCGACCTGATGCGCCGGAAATTCCTCATGGATATCGCCGCGGTGCAGGAGATCACCGCAATTGCCGGCATTGCCCGGACCCACCAGGGCAGCCTTTCGATGGCGGTCGCCTCCGGCGGCTCGCGCCAGATCGTTTCAGCCTGCCTCGAAGCGACCGGCCTGACCAAGCTGTTCGCGACCGTCGTCACCATCGAGGACGTTGCCAGGCCGAAACCCGCGCCGGACCTGTTCCTCGAGGCCGCTCGCCGCCTTGGGATCGAGCCGACGAAGTGCTGCGTCTTCGAGGATTCGCCGCAAGGCCTGGAGGCCGCGCGCAATGCCGGAATGCTCGCGATCGACGTCCGGACCGTCTGACCCCTCAGCAGGAATCACGCGCCAGGGACAAGGGTCGCACCTCAGGGAAGCCTGCAAGGCACCGGACGTCGCCCCGAGCCCATCGCCCGGCTTCGGCAAGGGCATGAACGAAACGGCACGTCCATCGTGCGATCGAACACCGGTGATCAAGAGGGCTTGTTCGCCGACCGCTTCGTCGGCGCAATAGAGACGCGCTCGTTCAAACCGCCTGGGCAGAGCGTCGGCTCACGCTCCCGGCGTTTCACTCGATGATCGGAGCCCGATCCGCCATCTCGAGGAAAATAGCGATGCAGGCCGCATAACACATCGCGATTGTCAGCATTCCACCCTCCGGACGCCGGAACGTCTCTCGTTTGGACCGACAATAACATCAAAATGCATTCGCATTCGCAGCAATCGTCGCTGCAGTGCAGCCAGAGCTCGTGGAGGCGCCAGGGCGGTGATGCCCGGCCAACGGTTGCCTGTGAAGGATGCGATGCCGCCGGCGAGGGCTCCCGGCGGTTGGCACGAAATGTGCGAAATCCCCGAGACGAGGAAGGGAACCGAACCACAATGACACAGATCGAATTCGGGGTGGCACAAGGCCACCGACCTCAGGTCCTTTCCGAGCAGGCCGTGGCCCTGCTGCTGGCCGGCGTCATCGTCGTCGGGCAGGCGAGCTGGCTCGCTCTGCTCGGCTACGGCACCTGGCACCTGCTGTTCGGGTAAGCCTCGCCAGCGCTCAATCGTGCCATTCGAGGGTTGGGGCGCGATCGGCCAGTTCGAGGAAGATGCCGAGGCACCCAAGCATGATCGTCATCGCGGTCAGCATCGTGCCATCCTAGGCAATCCCGGAACTTCTGTTCCGACGACGATGATCCAGTTGCCCGCTTAATGCGCGGCTAAGGCGCAGCGTTAAGGAACGGTCAATTCATGCCTCAGCAGGCGCGCGCGGCCTCGGCGCTTCGGCCGACCGTCACCCATCCGTCAAACGGCACGACTATTGCGTCGGCCCCGAAACGGAGACCGACATGCTGCGCGACTGCCCGACCGACGCCAAAGCCACCCTCGCCCTGATCGCGATTTCCGCGATCTGCATCCTGGGCTGGCTTGCCGATCTCGGACTTTGAGCGCATTTTCCCGCCCGAGTTGCCCCTGTCATCCGGCTCGACCGGCATCTAGACTACGGCTGCAATGAATCGAATGGTTGGGCCATGAAACGTATTTCCCTCCTTGCCGGCATCCTCGGACTGGCCGTTTTCCTGTCCGGCTGCGACAAATGCGGCAATTTCAGCCCGCTGTTCGGCCCCTATGACACCAAGAGCTGCAGCGGCAAGTCGACCAGCTGAAGCCGTATCGCCCGAGATGAGCGACGAGATCACGTTCGACCGCAGCGCGACGACGGAAGCCGGCACGGTCGCCAGCCTGTCGCCGCTGGTCCGCCGGATCATCGCCGGCAATAGCGGGCCGATGACCTTCACCGGCACCTGCTCCTATATCGTCGGCCGCGGCACCGTCGCGATCATCGATCCTGGTCCTGACGATGCCGGCCATGTCGAGCGCCTGCTGGCGGCGGTCCGCGGCGAGACGGTGAGCCATATCGTCGTCACGCACACGCATCGCGACCATTCCCCGGCCGTGCCGGCACTGAAGGCCGCGACCGGCGCCATGGTGGTAGGATGCGGGCCGCATCGCCCCTCGCGGCAGCTCGGCCTCGGCGAGGGCCGCGTGCTCGACGCCGCCGCCGATACCGATTTCGCGCCGGACCAGGAAATGCGCGACGGCGACACCGTTTCCGGTCCCGGCTGGAGCCTCGCCGCGGTCGAGACGCCGGGCCACACCGCCAACCATCTCGCCTTCACGCTGGCCGAGGAAGCGACCCTGTTCTCCGGTGACCATGTCATGGCCTGGTCGACCTCGGTGGTCGCGCCCCCCGACGGTTCGATGGCCGCCTATATGGCCTCGATCGAGAAGCTGCGCGGACTGGAGCATGCCCGCTACTGGCCGGGTCATGGCGGGCCGGTCACCGAGCCGCAGCGCTTCCTGCGCGGGCTCGTCCAGCATCGGCGCCAACGCGAGGCCGCGATCCTCAACCGGCTCGGCGCAGGCGACGAGACGATCGCCGCGATGGTGCCGGTGATCTATCAGGGCCTGGCGCCGGCCCTGCACGGGGCTGCCGCGCTCTCGGTGCTGGCGCAGCTCGAGGACCTCGTCCTGCGCGGCAGCGTCCTGTCCAGCGACGCCATTCCCGCTCTCGCCAGCCGCTACAGGCTCGCCTGACGCGCCCCCTCAGCGGCTCTCGGTCAGAAGCTCGATCTCGTCGGCGAAGGCCGCGATCCGGGCTGCGTTCGCGCCGAGATCGTGGCTGCCGAGGCGCGAGGCGGAGCGGATATCGATCCGGCTGCCATCGACGCGCGGCCGAATGCGGATGGTGATGTCCTCGGAGAAGCGCAGGATGCGGCCGCGCGCGACGGCCTCGACCCGCCCGGCCCCGCTACGCCCACCCGGCCGCGCCGTCTCCAGCACCTGCCATCCGAGACCCAGCGCCGCCCTTCTGGCGAGATCGAAGGCAGCGTCTGCCGGCAGTTCGAGCAGGATCGGCACGGCCTTGGGATAGGCCTGCCTCTGGAGGCGCCGGCGCTCGGCGGGAAGATCGGGCGGAACCCGCCCGGCGCGCGCGGTCAGCGCAGCCTGCGAGCGGCTGAAGGCGGGCGGATCGTCGATATCGGTCGAGACGTCGGCGAGGGCCGGCCGGGTCACGAGCCGGACCGCGACATAGCCGGCAGGCGCGAGCAGGATGAGCGACAGCAGCATCGCGCCGGCCGCCTTGCCGACGCCGCGATGGCCGGAATGCCAGATGCGGATGAAGGCGAGGATGGCGAGGCCGAGCGCCGCGAGCACGAGAACATAGGCGCCGGCAACCGGCGCAAGCCCCTCGATGCTTGGTTCCCGCAATCGCACGAGCAGCAGCGACAGCAACAGCACCGCACAGGAAAACCAGGCCAGCCGCCGGCTCCAGACGGCCGCGCGCGAAACCGGTTCCTCGAAGACGAGACGGCGGTGCATGCCCTTTCGTGCCCGTCGCGCAACCGGAAGGCAAGCCGCGGGACACGCTAAGCGTAATCTTAATCAAATCGGCAATAAAACGGTGGAACGAGGTCAGCTGCGCCCTGCCCCCCGGCCTTCGTCACCGCCTTATCGCCGCCTGTCACGCCCGAGTGCCGCCGTGAAATTCTTCCCCTCGTCGATCCAGAACTATCTCGTCGCCACCATGGCGTGCCTGTGCGTGCCCGGCATCGGGGCGCTGGGCTACATGGCGTACCAGTCCATCTCGGATGTGCGCACAAACATGGAGCTGGCCGAGCTGGTCGAGGCCGACAAGGCCCTGCTGCTCGCCGGCAACGCGATCCGCACCGCGCGCGGCCAGGCCCAGACCAGCATCCAGGTCGCCGACGATCCGGCCGCGACGCTGAAGCAGATCGAGGAGAGCAATCGCAGCCGCATCGCTGACGCGGTCGCGCAGCTCGGCGAGACCGGCCTGCCGGGCCGCCAGGAGCTGATCGCCGGCATCCTGCAACAGCAGAAGCTCACCGACGCCCGGATGGCCGATCTCTATGCCGAGGCGTCGAAGCCGAAGGCGCAGCGCAGCCTTGCTGCGACCATGCCCTGGTATAACGGCATCGGCGCGATCGAGGCCGCCATCGTCAAGGCCTCGGACGAGACCTCCAATGCCGCCCGCCTCGCCGACCCGATCCTCGCCGACCTGCAGGGCTTCAAATCGGCCGGCTGGGACGTGCGCTCGAATTACGGCACGCAATGCTCGGTGCTCCGCCCGGTCTTCGGCTCGGGCAAGGCGCTGGAAACCGCGCAAATCCGCAGGCTCGGCGAATTGCGCGGCGTCTCCAACACCTCCGGCGAAACATTGAAGCAGCTCGCCTCCCGCCCCGGCGTCGGCAGCGAGCTCGCCCGGAAGGTCGGCGTGATGTCGGCCGAGGTCGAGGCCTCGAACCGCAAGATGGACGAGCTGATCGGCAAGCTCGGCCAGGGAGCCGGTCCCGTCATCGCGGCGGAAGAGTGGACGAAGCAGTGCAATGCGCCGTTCACCGCCATCGTCTCGGCCGTCACCCAGTCGCTCGACGACATGGTCGTGCGGACCGACAAGAAGCTCAACGCCGCCTGGATCAAGCTCGGCATCGTCGCGGCGCTGCTGGCCACCCTGCTGGCGATCTGCGTGATGAGCCTGCGCGGCGTGCAGCGCCGGATCGCGCGGCCGCTGGTCTCGCTGAAATCCGCGCTGGACGAGATGCAGCAGGGCAATTTCGCCAAGGCCATCCCGGCCGCCCCCTCGCCGGACGAGATCGGCGCGCTGAGCGGCGCGCTCGAAATCTACCGTGAGAACGCGCTCGCCCTCGAACAGAACCGGCGCGACCGCGAACTCGCCATGCTCGCCGATGCCGAGCAGGCGGCGCATGTCCAGAAGCTGCTGGGCGAAGTCGCCACCATCGTCGCCGATGCGCGCGAGGGCAATTTCTCCGGCAAGGCGCAGGTCGGCGGCATGGAAGGCCCGTTGAAGGAACTCGTCGAGGGCATCAACGAGATCAACGCGGTTGTTGACGGCGCGACGACGGAGTTCGCGGAGGCCCTGTCGGCGATCGCGGGCGGCGACCTGACCAACCGGGTCGAGACGGCCTATCGCGGCCGCTTCGCCGACCTGAAGGGCGCGATCAACGAGACGGTGGACCGGCTCTCGGACACGGTGGCGACGATCCAGACGACCTCGGCGGACGTTGGCCTCGCCGCGCGCGAGATCAACATGGGCGCCGACGATCTGTCGAAGCGCACCGAGGAGCAGGCCTCCTCGCTAGAGGAGACCGCCGCCACGACCGAGGAGCTCGCGGCCTCGGTCAAGGCCTCGGCCCAGGCCTCGAAGGATGCCGCCCG